>CAVSDV010000028.1:0-33882 GCA_963726725.1 Candidatus Acidiferrales bacterium | reverse complement strand
TGTCTCGGGTTCTCGAATAAAATGAGCTCCTAGCGGAAGCCGAGGGAAATCGATTCGGTGCCAAAATATAGGTCCCAGTCACCTCTCGAGAACCTCGAAATATCTGAACGGATGAGAGTTACATCGTTCATAATTTCGTCGATGCTCACTGCTCTTATGACACTCCTCGTTACTCTGTCTTCGATCTTCCGTTCGCGTGCTGCCCTTGAGCTCGAGAACCTGGCTCTGCGTCACCAAATCCGTGTGCTTCGGAGAGCTGCTGCAAAACGCATGAAATTGACCTCGGCTGACCGCCTGTTGTGGATCTGTTTGTCTCGCCTCTGGCGTGGCTGGCGCTCGGCGCTCACCATCGTCAAGCCAGAAACGGTCATTGCTTGGCATCGTGCCGGGTTTCGCCTGTTCTGGACCTGGAAGGTGCGCTGCGGCCAATCCGGACGACCCATCATTTCGCCCGAGATCCGAGCGCTGATCCGCAAGATGTGCAGGGAGAATCCCTCTTGGGGTGCACCTCGCATCCATGGCGAACTCCTCAAACTCGGCATCAACATCGGTGAGAGCAGTGTCAGCAAATACATTGTGCGCTCCCGCAAACCCCCGTCTCAAACCTGGCGCACATTCCTCGATATTCACGCCAAGCAACTGGTGTCCATCGACTTCTTCACCGTGCCCACCATCCGCTTCCAGGTCCTCTACGTGTTTCTGGTATTGGCCCATGATCGGCGCCGTATTCTGCACTTCAATGTGACCGCCCACCCGACCGCGGAGTGGACGGGACAGCAACTGCGCGAGGCCTTTCCCTTTGACCAACTTCCGCGTTACTTGCTGCGTGACCGCGATGCGATCTTTGGCGATGAATTTCGAGAACAGGTGCGAGGCCTGGGCATCTGCGAAGTTTTGTCTGCACCGCGCTCACCTTGGCAGCGAGCCTATGTCGAACGGGTGATTGGATCCGTTCGCCGTGAGTGCCTCGATCATGTGATCGTGTTCCATGAAAGCTCGTTACGACGAATCCTCACGTCGTATTTCGATTACTATCACCGATCGAGGACGCATCTTTCGTTGGGCAAGGACTCACCAGAGCCACGAGCGATTCAACCTCCGGAAATGGGGTCCGTCATGGTGGTGCCGCAGGTCGGCGGACTGCACCACCGCTACGAACGACGGGCTGCCTGAAAGAGTCCGAATCCACCACGTTACGCACTACCTCTCACTTTGGCCCTTTTGCAATTTGCGTCTGAACTCTGCTCCGTTGACACGCTTGCATCATGCGAATTGTGTTCATCAGCAACAATCAACGAGGGCCGCCAACGGTTTTACCCTCGTGGTCCGGCTGGGGGAAGAACATTCCCCATGAACTGCAGAGGGGAAATAATTCCCTTCCGCTCAGACACTCCGAGATTTTCGAGAGGCACAAGGCACAGTCCACGTTTTCTGCGAGCATTTTCGCGAATCGACGAATCAGCATGCAATCCCAAACCGAAGAACCTCCGCCAAGGAGAAAGAAATCCTTTTAATGTGGCGCACGACGATTTGGCGAACTACACCTCACCAGTGCCATTCGTACCGGCCGATCTCCGTTCGATTTCGGCACGCGCCTTCTGGACCATGTGACGGGCGTAAATGCAGTCTCGTGGGGGAGGGAAACCAAGTTCCATTAGACGTAACCGGATGGACATGCCACGCGTCCCTAAACTAGAGCCCTTGAGTGCACCCGCCGGTACGGTGGTGCCAAACCGCCTGGCGCCAGAGCATCAGGCGTGGCGGACGACCGGGAGCTTGTCCGGCGGGCACAGGCTGAAGACCAGGAGGCGTTCGAGGAGCTCCTGCGAAGGCATCAGCACCTCGTGTTTGCGGTTGCTGGCGGTATATTGCCGCGTCGCGAAGACGTCGAAGACATCGCCCAGCAGGTTTTTGTGAAGGCGTATTTCTCGCTGAAGCGGTTCGATCAGCGGGCAGCTTTCAGTACTTGGTTGTATAAAATAACCGTGAACGAGTGCTGGGATTTGCTGAGAAAGAAAAAAGTCCGGCCCCTGGTTTATGAGTCGGACTTGAGCGAAGAGCAAGCCAAGCAGGTGATTGCTGCCGAAGGGAAGAACAGCGGCGGGCCGGATGTGCGAGACAGGATGGAAGCCCGCGAACGAGTTGAGCGGCTTCTGGAAGGATTCGACGAACGCGACCGCATGATGCTGATTCTGAACGAAGTCGAAGGCTTTGCGGTCGAAGAGATTGCGCAAATTTCTGATTTGAACGCGAACACGGTGAAGGTGCGGCTCTTCCGCGCGCGCCGGAGGATTGTGAACAAAGTCAGGAAGCGTGGAGAATGATTGTGGAGATGCAAAACTCGGAACGGTTTATAAGATGTTTTGATTTTGACAGAAGCGCAGATTAGCCGCATCGCAGAGCAATAGAGGAGTCTGAAATGATAAATTTTCTGCACAAGCGCCGAGCGGAATGTCGCGGTTTTCAGATGCAGCTCGAGGACGCGGCCAGCGCAGCTCCGAACGCGAAAGAATTGCCGGAGCTGCTGGCATCGGCACCTGCTGCCCTGAAAGAGCATGCGGCCGCGTGTGCGGATTGCCGCGCGGCGGCGGAAAATATTCTTGCGGCGCGCGCCCTCCTGGCGGAATTGCCCTCCTACGCTGCAACGGCTGGACCGTGGTTTGCTCCGAGGGTGATGGCCGCGATCGCGGCGCGCAAGGCGGAGCTCAGCCGCGCGGCAGACACCTGGACTTTTCTGCCGAAGCTTGCTGCGCGCCTCACTTGGGCTTCCTCCATAGCGTTGCTTTTGGCCAGCGCCTGGCTGTACCAAAAGCCCCCGACTATGCCGACCGCAACCACCACTGCGAAGTCAGTGGCCACGGACATCGCCGGCGATCCGCTCGTTGATACTGCCACGCAATCCAATACCGATGACGAATTCTTGCCGAGCGTTGCGGAGAAGCAGCACCGATGAATGAGAACACCGCAAAGCGCCGCGCTGCGTTTTGGGTCGCCGCCGTTTTCGTTCTTGGCATGGCGCTCGGCAGCGTCTTCGGATATTTCTACGGCCACCGCGGTACGGTCGCGGCCGCCCCGCCTCCCATGAGCGATGCGGAACGCCACGCAAAACGGCTCGATCAACTGACCCGTGAGCTGGGCCTCAACGACTCGCAGAGGCAGCAAATGGACTTGCTGCTCACCCAGATCCACATCGACTTCCAATCCATCCGCACCAAACACTCCCAGCAGCTCGAAACCGACCTGGATCAGGAACGCCAAAAGAGCCGCGACCAAACGCGCGCCATCCTGACTCCGGAACAATTGCCGAAATTCGAAGAATTCCTAAAGCGCATGGACGAAGAACGAAAGAAAAACGCTCCGCCACCGGGAATGCCGCCGGGCCCGCCGCCTTCGCGCTAACTCAGCGGCTTCATACTGAGGCGCTTCGCAAATTCCAGTAACTTTATCGCTTTCGAGCGGTTGTTACAGCTCTCGAGTTTCCGCGTACGTCCTTTTTCTGTCTTCTGTTCTGCTCAGCTTCACACTTTCACGATGAGTTTGCCGGTGTTTCCGCCGGTGAAAAGCATGTCGATGGCATCGGGCGCTTTTTCGAGGTGTGGCTGGCGAATTGTCATTTCTCTAACCGCAGGACATGTCACATTGTTACATTCTGTCGCCGAGTTAGCGCGGATCGAGCTGTTGGTCGCTGATTTTGAAGGCATTCGCGCCACATGACATTTTCGGTATCGACAGGCCGTTGGATGGGGAGCAGCAAGAATCCTTGGGGGTAATGGCTACGGTCCGTTCATGGACGTGGTCATGGGAATCGGGGGCTCTATCGAAACGGCGGACTGTCCAATTGTAGACAGACCGATGCTCCACGTGGGCGCTATCCTATCCACTGGTTGCAACCGATTCGGCGGAATTTGACAGAATTCTGACTTTATAATGGGGCGGCCCTCAATCGGGCCGCCCTTTCCCCGACGAAGCGGTTGAGGTGGTAGAATGTAGTGTCCAACCGCATGAAGCGCCCTAAACCAGTCACAATTTGTACACGCTGTGGAACGGCCGGCCATAACATTATCTTGGCCAATGGGAAATGCGGGCGCATGTCTAGCACGCATAGATGCACGGGAATAAATCAGAGCGCAATCGGTGAGAAAGATTGGGCCGAATGCCCATCGTGCGAAACCACAGGTTATGACCGCAATAATCAGTGTATGCAGTGTAAAGGCATGGGCTGGCTCTTTGTTAGCGTTAGCCTCTAAAGAGGTCCGCGAGGCGACTGCCTCGCCAAAACGTCGTACACCCGCAAAATGAATGACTTGGCTCAAAGCTTGCAGCGATATTCACCCTGGTGTTCCTCTCATTCACGGTGCAGGATATTCCGCTGACCAACATGCTTGCTCCCGGGGCTTTTCTGGTACGGAGGCGAGACCAGTCTGAACGGAGTCCCAAATCCAAAAACGAAACAAACGAACTCGCGCATCGGGGCCACAGCCGCGGTTCCCATCTCCAAACATCAATCGCTGAAGATCAGTTACAACAACGGCGCGTACATCAACTACGGCGGAAACTATCAGAACATTCCTCTCGCTTGGCGGTACTCCTGGGTTGGCTGGTCGAAATGAAGTTCCTAAATAGCGGGGGCCCGGCCGGCCAACTGCAAGCCAAACGCAAGAATCGCAAGGGCGGTCTGTGCTGATCATGAAAGAAAGGCGCCACATGATCCCGGAGGCAATTCGGGGAATGGAGAAGCCTATCGAACGGGCCTTATAATTAGCTTCAGGCGCTTGTGTTGAAAGCGGTCGCCACCTCATAGAACTTACGCCCTCCGGCCGCCTTCACATTCTCCCGTTTCGCGGATGTATCCTGAACTTCTAGCTGGTATGCCAAGTATGCCAACTTGGCCCTCACTAAAAACGCTAAGTGATTGCACTGCCGCGTCTTAGCCCAACTTCCACACTTTTCAGGCACTGATGCTTTGTTTTCTATAACTTACGATTTTTTTCGTCACTACGATCCTTCTCGTGCCAAGTCTTGACGGGTGGCATGACCGCGGCGGGAATGCGTAGGGTTGCGTAGATTTGGCGGTGCTCCGGTTCAGGGATGGTGGCCTTGCGGATTTTCAGTACGCGGCCGAGTCGGTCTTCCGGCAGAACGATCGAGACGACTTGATGCGTGCGGAGTTGATCACGAATGGTCGCCCACGAGGTGTGCAGGCCGGCCTGCAGGAAGCGGTGCTCGATGGCCACCAGCAGATGGTAGGCCAGGACACAGAGAAAAATATGGGTCTGGGTCCGGTTCTTCAGATGATGAAAAATCGGCCGCTCCATCAGCGGGCTCTTGAGGTCGCGGAAGGCACCTTCCACGCGCGTCAGCAGGATATAAGTGCGCCAGATTTCATCCGCCGTCAGATCCTGCCGATCCGTCTTGAGAACATAGCTTCCGTCCAGTTTCTTGGCGATGGCCTTTTTATCGGCCAGTTCGTTCCAGAAAAGATTCTGGTGGGCGGCATCATAGGAGATCTCGTAATAACGCACCACCCGCGGATAGCGCTCCAGCAATCGACCGATGGATCGCTGGATTTTCTTTTCCTCTTTCAGCCGACCCTGGGCCACACGTTGCTGAAGCTTCCTTAAATCGACGAGCAATCTGGCTTCCTGCTTTTCGCGAATCGCGCGGTCCTTTTCTTCGCGGCCTTCGCTGCGGCAGAGAATGTAAACGACCTCGCCCTTCTGTTGGCGTTTGATTTCCACTCGGCTCTTCTTCTGAAAGGGATTGCGGGGTGAAGGTTCCCGGCGGACTTCTTCCCAGCCGTTGTCGTTCTCCAACTCATCGAACCATTGGTTTCTCTCCGCTTGCCGTCCCGCCACCAGGTAATGCAGCCCACGATCGCGGATTTGTTTCAGGTTTTTCTCAAACGCCATGCCCCGGTCCACGATCACAGTCGCGCCCGGCTGCTGGCCCATCCGCTTTTCCAGGACATCCAGCATCTGGTCCAGACTCGACCGATCTTGCGTATTGCCGTCGAAGATTTCGTGGGCTTTGGGAAACCCGTCGCGATCCAGGACCAATCCCACCACCACTTGTTTGCAATCCGGACGCTTATCCCGCGAGTATCCTCGTTTCGCTTGCGGGTTGCCTTTGGCCTGACCTTCGAAATACGTCGAGGTCAAGTCATACAAATAAACGGTGTCGTCCAGGTTGAATAGCGTCTTTTCCTTCTCCGCCAGCGCACGCTCGATAGCTTCACGGTTGGGATGGAGTCGGTCCAGATTGCGGTAGAGCGTCTCGTCCTCCAGCTGGGAGAAATCTTCTTTCAAGATATCTCCCAAGGCCGTGCGACGAATCCAATTCGGCATGGCATGCTCGGAAGAAGGAGAAATCAACCGGTTCAGCGTCATCACCTCGGTCAACAGGCACGCGCGATCGGAAAGTCCGGCGCTCTGCAAAATGGAATGCACCTCCAGTTGGCGCCAGAGCTGGTGTCCGACATGCACGGGGCCGGCTTCACGCGCTTGCTCCACATCGATCTGGTCGATCACCACGGTGATGGCCGATCCGGACTGGTCTTCCTCGGATGTGGCACTGCTATTTCTGTGGCGCGCTTTCTCCAGCCACGGTTGCACTCCGCTAGAAGACTCCGGCAGGGAGGCTTGTCCGCGCAAGGAGGACTGCAGCTTGTGCGCCAGTCCCAACCAATCTTTCGCGGGCGCCGGTTCCAGGCTTCCTAAAGAACAGATGGTGCGCTGACGGGGGCCCTTCGGCGTTTGGACGGATTCGACCAGCAGATAATTTGTGTACGTTTTGCCTTTGTACGACCGCGTCGATTTCCGGATGTACATTGGCCACTACATATAGCAGAGCACGCCGGTAAAATCAAGAAGAATCGTAACAACGTTAGTCACTATTTAAGCCACTGCCCAAAGATCGCTGTGCAAACAAACGGGTTTGCGCAAGCGAATCCACGGTTTTCCCCGAAATCACGCCGACTGCCGTGGAAGTTGGGTTAGCTTAGCGTTTCCCTCGTTCGCAATGAGGAGGCCGGGGTTCGAATCCCCTCTCGTCCACCATCTTTTCGACGACATCGAGCGTGCGAAACAGCTCTGCCACAACACGTTCGGACTTGAAGTTACGAAGGACGCAGCCGGACATTTGAGGCACCCCAGGCCGTAATACCCCAACAGAATCCAAGAACTTGGTAGCTCTACACTAGCCGACTTCCCATTACTAATCGCAATGGGAGCTGTAATCTACTCGCAAAATATCGTGTGATACACTCCGCCACAAATGACAAGTCCTTCCGATCCGATGACTTATCACGAAGATCGTTTCTCAAAGCCACTTTGGCTGG
The DNA here is from genome assembly GCA_963726725.1 of Candidatus Acidiferrales bacterium. Lineage (GTDB taxonomy): Bacteria > Acidobacteriota > Terriglobia > Acidiferrales > UBA7541 > Acidiferrum. The sequence goes on along the minus strand of CAVSDV010000028.1, from coordinate 26,546 downwards.
AGCTGCTGTTTCCTTGACGAAGGTTGTGCTTCGCAAAACGTCGTACACCCACAAAATAAATGACTTGGTGCAAGGCACGATTCGAAGTTTTCCGATAGGATTCTTGCATGAACGTGTCGCTCCGGCATCTCCTCGGGTCGATGGTCAGCGCTTTTCGTTCCCGGGAGAACCTTGTCCTTGAAAACCTCGCTCTTCGTCAGCAATTGCTGGCTCTGCACGCGCAACGACCTCACCGTCGATTGACGGCCCTGCACAAGCTGTTCTGGGTTGCGTTGAAGACGTGCTGGTCCGGGTGGACGAAGCCTCTCGTATTGGTCACTCCTAGAACCGTCGTGAACTGGCATCGTGCGGGTTTCGTTTGTATTGGTCCTGGATCTCCAGAGTCAGACGAGTAGGAGGACGCAAGCGTGTCAGCAAAGAGGTTCGCGCCTTGATCCTCCGCATGGTTGCCGAGAATCCGACCTGGGGAGCGCCGCGCATTCACGGTGAATTGCTCAAGCTGGGTTTCGATATCTCGGAAAGGAGTGTCTCGCGATGGATCCGGCAAGCTCCGAGAGATCCAGATCCCGTGAAGCGATGGCTGACGTTCCTCAGAAACCATCGCGAGGCCATTGCCGCGATGGACTTCTTTACCGTCCCAACGCTCACGCTGCTTTTTCGTCATCGGCCACGACCGGCGGAAGATCCTGTATTTCAATGTCACGCGAAATCCCCATGCTCTCTGGGTTGTGCAGCAACTGCGAGAAGCTTGGTCCTACAAACAACCGCACAGATTCTTGCTATTCGACCGCGACACAAAGTTTGGCGCCGAGGTCGTTTCGGCTGTGAGGGACATGGGAAGCGAGCCAACTCGAACGGCCTTTCGCAGTCCCTGGCAGAACGGTGTTGCGGAGCGCTGGGTAGGAAGTTGCCGACGCGATTTGCTGGACCACGTGATCATCCTGAATGAGCGGCATCTCAAACGCCTGATGTCTTCCTACCTTCTCTACTACCACGAAGACCGAACGCATCTTGGACTCGCGAAGGACACACCAGCAGGTCGGCCTACGGCAATTCGCTCTAAGGCTGAGAGCAAGATTAAATCCTTCCCGAGACTCGGCGGGCTGCACCATCGTTATGCAGTGGCAGCGTAGAGTTAGGAACCATTCTTCTGGAGGCCAAACTCTCTTTCTTGTAACCCATCTGTGGCGCGGCTTATGTTTCTTTGCGAGCATGGTTCGCCGATCGACCAATCGCCTACGATCTCAAACTGAAAGCTCGCGCCGAACAGAAAGAAATCCTTTTCATGTCGGGGCAACGATTTGGCGAACTACAGGGCAAGCGATTAGGATCTTTGAGCGTAGGCATTGCCTCTTCCCAGGAGCAGGACTTTACAAAGCGCCGCTGCCATACCTGAAAGCGCGTCAGCACACTGTAGTGCAGTACGGGAGAGAAAGCAGCGGCAGGAAGGTGAAGGTCCTCTTGCAACCGGGACAGCGACCGCGACGAATGCCAATCCAATCGTGATGCTCATCATGCGCCTGCTTGCGGCGGCGTCCGTGGCCGATGATCGAATCAATTTCACACGCTGGGCATCGCCGCAGAATAACCTCGGCGCAGCTCGCGGCCCAATCCGCTTCGAGCTTGTGCGGCGGTGTAGAAAATGGGATAAACAGAATCGTACTTCATGGAGCTCTGCCCCGGCATTGACCTGCCAAGATCTGAGCCGGAAGCGGAGCTCCTTCCTCCTGAAACAAAAATCCAACTGAAAGAGAATAACCCTTCTCGCCTCCAGCTTTTAGGAGTGTGATTAAGAATATTGGCCAGTAATAAGCGACCTACCAGGAGTTAACAATGCTTCATCAGTTACTTATTGGTACGGGCGGGCGCATAAGGCGAACGGGGTCTGCACTCCAATTTTGCGCGGCGCCGGCGTTTGTGGCGAGACCCCGGAGCCAGTGCCAGGGGCGAAGCAGAGTTCTCGCACTCACACGGGACGTGAATGTCAGGGCGCTCCAATCGAGCGCGACCCAATCGCGAACCGAAAGCAGTGAAAATAGACAGGCAACTGTGTCTTTCCAATTCGCTAGGGTGTGATTTGCCATCAGCGAGTTCAGTCGAACTCGGGCTCCCGCAACATCTTCTACCACGCCCTCGAGTGTGAAGGACGCTTTTCGAAACATCAACAGCGACGCGGGGAAGTGGATCCCTTCGAGCGCGATCTTATCAAGTAGCCGCATGGCATCCATCGGGCCCGGCAATTCCGTTAGCGGCAATGTATCCAGCAGATGATCAATGTGTTTACGAATGTCGCAAACTTGTGCTCGATTCCCAGCGGCGCGCAACTGGCACAATTCTTCAATCGCTTTGGCCATACCTTCCGCGTCACGCAACATCATCATGAGCACCAGCAGGACCACATTTTTCCGTTGCCTCCTGGTTAGTCGCTCAGTCAGCGCCCAATCTAGGATGACCAATTCATTTCGTCGCCTGTCGTACAACAGATTCCCAGCGTGCGGGTCAGCATGAAAGATCGAGTTCTTCTCGCGGGAAAGTGCAGGAACGGCCAGCAACGCTCTCGCTAAACGATCGGCCACGCTCAATCGGAGTTTGGCCGGGACTACACGAACATCTGTCACTTTCTTCCCTTCCTCGAAAGTAAGTGCCGTAATAGTTGCCGTCGAGAGCCGAGGAATCACCTGCGGTACGCGCACTCCACGGAGCGAACGATACTCGCTTAACGCGTTAGCCAATGTCGCTTGTTCGCGCGGGAAATCCACTTCGCGTTCCAGCAGCAACCGGATTTCTGTGAGTGTCTCCGCCAGACGGCCCAGATGGGTCCCTGCCGTCCGGTGCTTGCGAACAAGATATTGCGCAAGCTGTCCCAGGATTTTCATGTCCTCTGCATAGCAGCTTGGGATGTGTGGCTTCAGAACCTTGAAGACGCCACGCTCCCGCCGCCGTGTAGCAGGGTTCTTCCAAGTGAAGGCGACTACCGCGCTAACGCTCGCTTCGGAAAGGATGGCCGGTTCAACTTTGATTCCGTAAGTGTCAATCTGCGATTGCAATTTCTGCGCAATGATGGAGCAGATCTCTTCCGTAGACACGTCGGAGATCCCGTTTTCGAGTTTAATCAGTGCTCGCCGCAATCGCGGATGGAGATGACGATTCCGCGCCAAAACCTGACCGATCTTCTGCAGGCCGGGCACTTTCGCAATGAACCGCAGCAGTCGCACTTCAGCAGATATCTCTGGCCCCAATTCCATCTGTTCCACGATCTTGGGAGCCAAGCGGTAAACCGACAATTTGGAAACCACGAAGAGGATCCCCTCGCGAACCAGGGGACGCCATTCGCGGTGAACCTCGGGTACCAGAAGTTCGACTGGCACCATCTGCGCCGCCCATTTCCCCAGCTCTTCCCGCCAGAGTTTTCCGTCCGCGCTCTCCAGCCCCGTTTGCACGGCTTTAATTTTCTCCGCAGTGGTCGCAGACCCCATCAGAAACGGATATAGGTTCTGTTCCAAGGGAACGTTACCGACTGTGCTCCGGTTTCCCACTTTGCTGTCATCCGATCTGTGGCTGGCTTACCGCGTTGAAAGGAGGTCCTGAAAAGACTGTGAAGCTCCCGTCTCGCGGTCTCATTCGCATCCCGCCACGGGTTCAGGCTACTGCATCGCAGTATCAAGTACACTTTACGGCCCTGTTGTTCTCCTGTCTATGGCGAATTGTTATTTCGCCAAACCGCATGGCATGCAACATTGTTACATCCCTTTCTCTATGTTGTTGATTTAAAACGCGCTCTTAACTTTGGCGAGGCACAGCCCAATCGCGCCTCTCCCGCGACACGAGTCGCGGCATCTGTTTCAGTGAGCTACGACGGACCAAAAAGTCCACAGCATGAAGAGACCGAACAGGATCGCAAGCGTCATCGTAATCTCGATGCCATGGGCGTTTAATTGGTCGCGGGCCAATACAAGTGCGCTGCGCGCAGAAAAATGCTGAAAGCGGGGGACATGAATTGAATGGAAGCGTTGCATAATGTCCTCCAAACGAGCCGTCTGAAGAACCTCTTATAGCTCATTCCTCCCACTTTGCGCGGGGCGCGTCAAGGGCCGCCATCACGAGAACTAGCACGGTAAAAATCTAACATCAGTACTAGAAGCAACTTTACCCGTAAGTACTCTCCATAAACTTGTTGATAAGTTCTGTGGAATCAACAAATCGGTTTGGACAAGTTTATGGCACCAGTGACGCGTCGAAGACGCAGTCAGGGTTAATCGGGAGCTGAGAATCAATTCGGGATGTTTAAAGCCGCCTCTGCTTCTGGAACCACTGTCCAACAGGGCAACGCTAGGTGACCCCGGTCACAGACGTGCGTGCCCCACTAAAGTACAAACCAACAAGTGACCTCTGCGGAAGCAGCATTTCCCGACCGCGGAACTTACCCAGAAGTGACAAAGATCCTCGCCACGGTAGTTGAGGGAGCTCCTCAGGTTGAGACCTATGACGTCGCTAACTCGACGTTCCACAAGATCGCCGCTGCCGCAACGGCCTGAAGCCGGCAGATCCTTGTTTGGAAAGGGGGCAGCTAAGTCCGCCCCTCAAGTTGTCCTGCAGAGGGGAGACGCAAGAGCAACCAGATTCCAGTGCTTACGAAAATTAGGGAACGGGCCGCGGATGCGCTGTTACGGCCGGAGGTCCCATGCGGGGGAAGCAAACCTCCTCACCTTAATGAACCTAGCGCGAGTGCAGTATTCATTAGTCAGGGCGAGGAGCTGCACTAGGAGTTCGTAGGAGATATGAAAATGAAAGCGGTGCGCAGTTCGATCCTTTGCCTTATTGCTTTGCTTCTTACCGCCCCAATGCTCCGCGCGCAGGATTTGTCTAAATACCGTGCTTTTTCACTCGGAGCGAACGTGGCTATCGTGCTGAAGCACACGGACCAGAAGTCAGCAGACGTAAGGTTAATTCATGATCGTCCAGCGTTGATTCAGGAACTCACTTGGTGGCGACCGACTTCTCCCGGGTCTTCTTCCCGGCCTGATAGCGTCGAACAAATTCTCTTCTCATTCTGCAACGACGAACTCTACAAGATTTCTGTGACTTACGACCACGCTTCCACGGAAGGGCTCACCGCGCTGGATATGATGAAGGCGATTTCGGAGGAATACGGTCAGGCGACAAATGTTGTGCCGGAAGGTGGTTCCACGACGAACGGGCAATATGAAGTGCGGCAAAAGCTCGTTGCGTCGTGGGAAGATTCACAATATTCCTTCAATCTTGTCCGGTCTTATTTCACCGATGGTTTTGGGCTCGTCATCTATTCGAAGCGGGCGAATGCAGAAGCTGAACTTGCCATTGCCGAAGCCGTGAAACTCGACAAGCAAGAGGGGCCGCAAAGAGAAGCGGAACGTCAGAAGAAAGAAACGAAAGACCTCGAAGTGGCGCGGCAAAAGAACCTGAAGACTTTTCATCCGTAGTTCTCGCATTAGGTTATAGCAAGCCATCTTGGGCGTGTTAGAGAAGTGAATATGTGGAGGCTAGAGAAATGACTATGAATATCACCCCCCTGCATGACCGTGTCCTGGTACGCAGACTAGCAGAGAAAGAAACCGCGAAGGGCGGCATCATCATCCCCGATACGGCTAAGGAAAAGCCTCACGAGGGCGAGGTAATCGCTGTCGGTGCCGGCAAAGTGGAAAAGGGGCATCGTGTTCCGCTCGACGTAAAGGTGGGCGACCGGATCCTGTTTGGCAAATACACCGGCAACGACATCACGATCGACGACCAGGAGTACCTGATCCTCCGTGAGGAGGAGATTCTGGCGAAAGTTAGTGGAATGACCAAATCAGCATCCAGCAAGAAGTAGTAGCAACTCCATCCGAACGCATTGGATGGAGTGGAAAGTTCGATCACCCAGGAGGGTGAAGTTCTATGGCAAAACAAATTGTAACTGGTGAGAATTCACGTCAGGCGATTTTGCGCGGCGTCAACATTCTTGCTGACGCGGTAAAGATTACGCTCGGCCCGAAGGGGCGTAATGCGGTGATCGAGAAGAAGTTCGGGGCACCTATTATCACAAAAGATGGTGTGACGGTGGCAAAGGAGATCGAGCTGAAGGACCCGCTCGAGAACATGGGTGCACAGATGGTACGCGAGGTTGCGTCCAAGACCTCGGACGTGGCGGGTGACGGCACCACCACTGCGACCGTGCTGGCCCAAGCAATCTTCCGTGAGGGTGTACGAACGGTGGCCGCAGGCGCGAACCCGATGGCCCTCAAGCGCGGCATCGATAAGGCCGTGGAAGTTGCCGTGGGAGAGATCAAGAAGTTCTCCCGCGAGGTGAAGGGCGAGATGATCGCGCAGGTCGGCACAATCAGTGCCAATACCGACAAGCAGGTTGGCAGCATCATCGCCGAAGCCATGAGGAAGGTCGGCAAGGATGGTGTCATTACCGTCGAGGAATCCAAAACGATGGAGACTACACTGGAAGTAGTCGAGGGCATGCAATTCGACCGTGGCTACCTTTCACCGTATTTCGTCACTGATCCAGAGCGCATGGAGTGCGTGCTCGAAGATGTTCGCATTTTGATCCACGAAAAGAAAATCAGCTCGATGAAGGACCTCCTACCCTTGCTTGAGCAGACAGCCAAAATGAGCAAGCCGCTGCTGATCATCGCTGAGGACGTCGAAGGCGAAGCCTTGGCCACACTGGTCGTGAATAAGTTGCGCGGCACCCTGCAGTGCGCTGCCGTAAAAGCCCCCGGCTTCGGCGACCGCCGAAAGGCCATGCTCGAGGACATTGCCATACTCACCGGCGGGAAGGCCATCACCGAGGACCTCGGCTTAAAGCTCGAGAACGTTAAAATCGAGGAACTGGGCAGCGCCAAGAAGGTGACCATCGACAAGGACAACACCACGATCATCGCGGGCGCCGGCAAGTCCAGCGAAGTCGAAGGTCGAATCAGGCAACTCCGTGTGCAGATCGAAGAGACTACATCGGACTACGATAAGGAAAAGCTTCAGGAGCGCCTGGCCAAACTGGTTGGCGGCGTCGCGGTCATCAAGGTGGGTGCGGCAACTGAAACCGAGCTAAAGGAGAAGAAGGCTCGCGTAGAAGACGCCATGCACGCTACGCGTGCAGCCGTTGAAGAAGGTATTGTCTCCGGCGGCGGCACTGCTCTTTTGCGCTGCTTGCCGGCCCTCGAGAAGCTAAAGCTCCACGATGATGAAGCCATCGGAGTGAACATCGTAAAGCGAGCGCTCGAAGAACCCATGCGCCAGATCGCCCAGAACGCCGGGCACGAAGGCGCGCTGGTCGTAGGACGCGTGCGCGAATCGAAGGAGGAAAACTTTGGCTTCAACGCGGAGACCGGTGAGTTCGGCGACATGGTCAAGGACGGTGTGATTGATCCAGCGAAGGTCACCCGTCTCGCACTCCAGAACGCCGCGTCCATCGTCTCATTGATGCTTACCACAGAAGTCCTGATCGCCGACTTTAAGGACGAAGAAAAGGCGGTTGCGGCCGGTGCAGGAGGCTATGGCGGGGGTATGGGAGGATCGTACTAAACGCTGGCCTATTTACACCGCGGATGCTTGTGAACGCTAAACAGTGAACACAATCATGCGCTGTTCCGATTCTCTGGAAATGCTGCGTTCGAGCTCGTGCGAATTTAGGTGATAAACCAACGGCGACAAGCAGGCAGTGTGATTACACTACGGCGCCGGACAGCTTCTGGTTCGGTTGCCACGAAGTGATTGTTTAGGAGGAGTTTTATGACGATCGCTTCAGCAGATGTTTTGAGCGGCCATTTGAAATCGCTTTGCCACCGCGACAATCATGTAATGAAGTACGAATCTGGCGGAACATGCTCATGGGAATGCCTGGCCACACGTACACCGTCGACGAGCCTGGCGTAAACACCGTGAAGTGCCCTAGACACAACCAGTGGTTGTATCGCCGAGAGAATATCGATGCCGAGCCGGGTGTGCCTTGGTGTTGTGGCGTCTGCGACTATGGCTACGATGCCAAAACAAAGGGCGATTGGGTCAGGACCTAAATAAAGGCATTTGTTCACAAAATGAGAGCCAAGACACGGAGGGCACTCGTCCCACCACCCATCTATGTGGCTGGTGAAATTATTCGAGAATTGCGGAAGGCGCTGGAAAACAAACAGGGCGCTATCGGTGCATCGAGAGATGACGTGAGGAAGGCGGCTTGAAGGACGACCAGTTACAAAGATTGAGTACAACAGAAACATCTAACCACCAGCACCAGCTGCCGCCGAACAACGTGGCGCTGTAAACGCAAGCGAGACGCCAAATGCCAGACAAAATCACGCGAGGCACCATCTTCATCAAGGAGAGCACACTCTTGCCGGAAACCCTACGATTCCAAAGTGAGGCCTGTGTGCCGGGCTGGCGATTAGTCAAGGATCTCGATGGGTGCGGATTGGATCGGAAAATCCTAGAGAATTTGCTTAGGGTGCTAAAGAGGACAAATTCCGGCTCACAACGGACAGAATGATTTTCGTTGCGTGTTGGTGAATTGGGGAGCTGAATTCTCTATGAGGCGAGCGGTTCTGAGCGATAAGGGATATTCCGCAAAGGAAGAGAAGCGGGCTCTGGACGCCTTGGGTCGTGGGTTGCTCAAGGAGTTTCCAAATCCTGAGCGCGTTGGCTGTCCCGGCTCCGAGCTTCTCAGGGGAATCGCGTCCCGTAAAGTGCCTCTCGCGCAGGCCGAACCCTGGCTGAACCATCTGACTTCCTGCAGCCCTTGCTTTCGCGACTTCAATCAGTTCCGGGAGGCCTACCAACGGGTCAGAAGGCGCATTCTTCTCGTCGTTGCAGCGAGTATATTGGTTGTGGCCACTGCTGGGCCCCTCTTCTCTGACAACTAGGACACTCCCTGTGAGGATGAGTAGTTGCACTACGTCCGGGGACTTGCAAGTCCCGTGCCACTGGGCCGCGAAAAAGGAAAACTCACTAAGTGGAAAGGTTGGAACGGCTTGCCCGTCGCAACACCTGCGGAATCCTCAGCGATAAATCAGAATATGCCTCCGATGCTTCGGAGAATCCACGATGAAGACTAAAAAACGTCGCGGCCAACCCGCGAGTGTCTCCGCGGGCGTACTCGCCAAGTGGCGAGCTGTTTGTCGCGCTGGCTCCTCCCAATGAACAAATAGTCTCCGGCTGAGACCTGGGGTACAAAGCTTCTTCTGCGGACACCGGGGCATTGCTCTTTTCGTCGAACAATAGACATTCCCCCGACTGCCGCGTGCCTGACCTCGATATTGCAGCGGTTTCTCTTCTGGACAGTAGTAGGCATTTTCCTTGGGCTCGTAACGCAATCGCGTCCTGACGTGGATTCGTGATCAACGGCAGCGAAGTCCTAGTCGCGAAGAATTACACCTAAAAGTGAGCGATTAATTTTCAGTTCACCGTTATAGTCGAGGAAGCCTAGTCTTCTGAACTTATTCATTAGAGAGTTGACCTGCTGGCGCGTTGTGCCAATCATCTCGGCCAACAGTTGTTGGGACACTTTCGGTATAGCCGTTTCGAACTTTTCATGCTGGCCGAAGTGAGTGAGGCGCATGAGCACGCGCGCCAATCGCTTTTCGCTGTTATTAAAGAGTTGGTCGACCAAATCCTCTTCAAGCCTTACAGTTCGTTTAAGAAGATAGGCTATGAAACGGTCAGAAAGTATATGGTCCGCATGCAGCGCGCGAACCATATCCCTTTTGCTGATCATCAGTACGGTTGTCGGTAGAATCGCCGTCGCCGTCGCGATGCGAATGGGATTTGACAGGCACCATGCTCCCAGGAAATCACCCCGCCCCAGAATACCCACAACCGCTTCCTTGCCAGAATGCGACACTACAGTACGCTTGACGCTACCGTTCCGAATGAAGAGGACATTCCTGGCCGTATCACCCTGAGAAAAGATGATTTCGTTTTCACGAAAATCTTTAACCTTTGCCACTACTCCAAGAGACTTAAGAAATGATTCCACATCAAATGCAACGTGCTTCGTCGGTTTCATACGGCAGTCCTGTCATTCTCACGAATTCGATTTTTATGCAGGCGAATCTTAGCAACACAGAGCCGCCCGTAACAAGACTCAAGCCACCCTGTAAGCACTTTGGTATGCAAATAAAGTTCGTCCCCTCGAGCAGAAAATCGCGAACAACTGGCCAAAATGCAATTTCCGAGGCACTCTCGTCGAATTTAAGATGTGTCAACTTCTTGACAGACTTCCGTGGGACAGAACGACTACAAAGGTGCTTGATTAGGCTGCGAGACTTTTGTTGTCCTTTGCGGCCGGTAGTCACATTTCACAGAGGAGGAAAGGAAATGGTTAGGGAGGCGACAGCAGTTAAAAAAGAGGTGATTCCAGCGCCGGCCACGACATCGTTGAGATTGGTCGAACCCGAAACCTTGTTCGAACGTATCAACCATCTCCAGGAAGCCATCGCGAGTCGCGCTTTCCAGCTTTTCGAAGGCCGCGGTGGCCTGTTTGGTCGCGACTTGGACGACTGGTTCAGGGCAGAGACGGACCTGCTTCACCCCGTACATTTGGATATAACCGAAACAGATGACACGCTGACTGTCCACGCTGAAGTGCCGGGCTTTGAAGCCGAGCAGCTGGAACTGAGCGTTGAGCCTCAGAGGATAACTATCAGCGGAAAAAGAGAATCAACCGAAGAAAAGAAGAGCGCCAAAACCGTCTATAAAGAGCAGTGCGCAAACGAAATCCTTCGAGTCGTCAATCTGCCAGTAGAAATCGAGGCAGCAAGGGCAACGGCAACGCTGAAGGATGGTGTTCTCGAACTCAGGATGCCAAAGACCGCGCAGGCCAAGGGCAAAAGTGAGTCGAAGTAAAAGGGGCCTTGTGATTAGCAAATAAACTAACGTCGCATTGTGGAGGCAACATCGTGGCGACAATCAAGATTCTTCTTGTTGGTGAGAGCCTAAACCAACACTCTCAGATTGCTCAACGCTTAGCTTGCTGGGGTGCGGACCGCCAATATGCTTCTTCGTGTAGCCAAGCCTGCACTCTGCTCAAGGAACAGGCATTTGATCTCGTGATCAGCCGGTTGAAGCTTTGCCACGATCGTTACTGCGAAGAAAAAAGTCCGATGGCGTCAGGCAAGCTCCGCTCACGCCTCGTTGAGGTGGCTTATGGCTAATCAGAACCAACAAGGACCGCCTACTAGTTCCCAAAGTGGTTTCGGGCGGGTCTCAGACAAAGGCGTGCGCAGCCGCCGGAACCACCTTTGCTTCACACCGGATGTCGATGTTCAAAATGCTGGAAACTGGACAATCGCGACGAGCCGATTCCACCGCCTCGTCGAACCTGCCGAACTCGGAATCGCGGGTCCGTGCGGTTATCTTGAGGGTCGCCCCAACAATTCGTAGAGCCTCGCCTACATGGTCCAGCGTCAGAGCACTGTCGGTTTCAACCTGGAGGGGTCTGATTCCAACTTTAGCCATTTCCACGGCAACCATCCTCGACATGCTGGAAGAGATAGCAGCCGCGAGCATTTCGCAGGGCGAAGTGCAAGCTTCCAGACCAGTGAGCGACCCAAAGCTGTACTTCGAATTGGTCAAAATCCCGCCCGGAGTAGAAATTGCGCCCTCGCCGGTATAAGGTCCTTCTTTCCAAATTGCATGTGCCTCGCGCAGCATCAACCACCTCCGATATTGGGGACCTTTGGGGTCCAATCCAACTCAATACCGCACAAGACGGAGGAGACTCTCTCACCACAATGGAACAGCATCCGCGGGTTCATTCCGCCACTTTCCTGACGGCGTCCACGCCGGGCGTGACAGGAAGACTCCAACCGATCACCACGGCAGATTCAGGCCCTGAAGTGCGATGCGATCGGCTGTACGGTATCCGCTATACAGTATCTGCCTGTCGCAATAACCCGGGACTTATCCATCGCTTACCTCTGGACTACCTAAGAGAGGGCTCGCGCGCTCGTTCTTGTCCGCCAGGACACCGGCAAGGATTCCAGCCGCCATCGCCTTGTAACTGCGCTACACTCAGCTTGATAGGGAGTTCCGGTCGAGGCGCGGAGGACCTATGGTTGGTCCGGCAAACTCGGATACTCTCCGGTTTGGAAAGTTCGTAGTAGATATCGCTACAGGAGAACTTTTCTGCCACGGCGCGCGTGTTCCCCTTCAAGACAAACCTTTCCAGATACTCGCGCTCCTACTTCGCCATCCAAAACAACTGGTATCAAGAGGCGAGATCATCCGCACCGTCTGGCCCGGCATTTTTATCGAGGGAGACTTGTGCCTCAACGTGGCCATCCGCAGGCTGCGCGCTGCGTTGCAGGACGATGCAACCCACCCACACTTTATTGAAACAGTTGACAGTCACGGGTACCGTTTCATCGCGGCGGTGCATGGCTTCGCCGCTTTGGAATCAGAGTCGACATCAACACGAGGCCGGCCCAGACTCGCCGTGTTCCCATTAAAATCTTTTTTGGTGCCACAGTCGGATTCCCTGGCTCCGTCGATGACGGAGCAGGTGATCACTCAGCTGCGGAGGATCGATCCCCCATTCGTCATCATCACTCCTGAATTCACAACGGAACGCTCGCCCAAGGGGAAGTGCACCCTCTCTCTCTGCCGCAAGGTCGCGGCGGATTATGTGCTCGTGGGGGCCATTTCCGGAGCCGGTGGACAAGCGCGAGTCACCGCTAGACTCTTGAATTGCCACGCCCAGGCCTGTCTTTGGGCGGAGAGCTACACAGTGCCTGCCGATACCCTGTTCGCTGGTCAGGAGGAAATCAGCCGCGAGATTGCCCGCTCTGTCGCTCGGTCAATCCCATTTCCCTTGCGCCCATCGCACTTGCAACTCGTGTTTCCAACCGCACACGAAAACTACCTGCAGGCATCGCACTTACTCTCTCGACTCACCGAGAGTGCGATCGAGAGAAGCATTCCTCTCTTCGAAGATGCGGTTCGCGAATGTCCGCAATTCGCGATGGCATGGGCCGCGTTGGCAAACGCCCACTGTGTGCAGGCGCGAATGGGAATAGTCGCGTCAAAAAAGGCATTTCCCGAAATCAAATCTTGCGTAGACAGGGCTTCAGAAATTGAAGATCTGCCCGAGACAAGAACTGCACTGGCTTACTACCATCTGCTCTACGAACATGATTGGAATGCCGCGAAGACGGCTCTCGTGCGGGCGTTGGCGATTGATCCTGGATGCCAGCTCGCGTTAGGAGCGTATGCTCAACTTCTGGCCGCTCTTGGGAAGCACGAAGATGCCGTTGCTATGATACAACGCGCCTGTGATTTGGACCCCTTTTCCGCCTATACAGCAGTTGTGCTGGGGTGGGCCTTGTACTACGCCAGAGATTACGAAGGGGCATTTTCCCAACTCAAACACGCCAAGGAATTGGACGGCTCCCTGTGGGTGGGCCACGCAGCCACTGGCATGGTCTTGGAACGGTTGGGGCGGATTGACGACGCTGTCACGGAATTCAGCACCGCGGTGGAGCGATCGGACCACAGTTCCCTGACGAAGGCACACTTGGCATACGGTCTGGCGTGCCGGGGCGATGAAGGGGGCGCGACGGAAATTCTAGATTCGTTGCTCTCGCTGCGGAGAAAACATTACTTCAGCCCATATTGGATAGCGGTCATCCACACCGCGCTAGATGATCGTGTGGAAGCCTTGAATTGGTTGGAGACCGCGAAGACGGAACATTGTAGTTGGTTCGTATTCGCGCACGAAGATCCGAAATTTACGATCCTGCATTCCGATGTGCGGTTCCAACGACTGATGGAGGCCGCAAAGGTCGTGAACTCGGCCTAGTACGTCAGGCTCCGGGCTGACCATCTGGGACTCGATCCTTCGACTCTCGTCCAAAGAATTCAGGCTCAACGCAGTTTTAACGGGCTCCCAACACAGTGTTAGTGGGTCACATCTCCCAAAACTTATCGAAAGCTGGTCGGCCGTCACTCAACAGAGTGACCGTTGCCCTTGCAATCCCCTGCCCCGGGTTCTAGCTGCATCTAGGGGGAGTTATGGTAAAGGCAATTCGTTGTGCCAACGCCGCCATATCCTGCTTGTTGTTCGCGGTTCCGGGTTACGTCCCCTCGGTCGTCAGCAGGGACACGCCCGGTAACAGAGACTCCTCTATCTTCTCTCTGTTCATCACTTCTACTTCAGGCAAGGCGATGTACGCGGTCTATTGCGCCGGTTGCCACGGCGAGGACGGGCGCGGAATAGGTTTTTCCGCGCGCTACTGCACTGTGCGACCGGCCGACTTGACGCAGCTCGCCCGCAGCAACCACGGCATTTACCCCGGGGAAAGGGTGTGCGAGGTCCTACGTCACGGCACAGGACAACCGCTCAAGGGACAGGGTTACATGCCCATCTGGGAGCCTCTGCTGAAATCCATGAATGCAGAACCTCCAACGGTGACGGAGGAGCGTATTCGCAACCTTAGCGAGTACGTAAAGACACTTCAGGACAGGCCGGTTGCTCCCCGAAAACGGACTGCCATCGTCAAGTGAGCTTCAGCGTTTGGGATGGAGCCTTTACGCGCAGCTGTGGTTTGGACACGCCTGAAGTCTGGGCACGGGCTCATCGCGGTCCGCAACCGATTTTTGGAGGACAAATATGACCATACAAGAGTCAGAGGCGCTTGCTTATCACTTTGGAGCGCGCCCGGGAAAGATTGAAGTATCTCCGACAAAACCCTGTCGCACACAACGCGATCTCAGCCTTGCGTACACGCCAGGCGTTGCCCAGCCTTGCCTGGAGATTCAGAAAGACCCTCGCGATGCCTTTAAGTACACGGCGAAAGGCAATCTGGTTGCCGTCGTTTCAAACGGAACGGCAGTGTTGGGCCTCGGGAACATCGGTGCGCTTGCTGGAAAGCCAGTAATGGAAGGGAAAGGAGTGTTGTTCAAGAGGTTTGCGGACGTGGACGTATTCGATCTTGAGGTGGATTCGACAAATCCAGACGATGTGATCAAGGTTTGCCAGTTGTTGGAGCCGACGTTTGGTGGCATCAACTTGGAAGATATCAAGGCGCCGGAGTGCTTCTACATCGAAGAGACCTTGAAAAAGAGGATGAAGATTCCCGTATTCCATGACGACCAACATGGCACGGCAATTATTTCTGGTGCGGCGTTGCTGAATGCCTTAGAGATAGTCGGCAAATCGGTCGAGAACGTACGCGTCGTATTCAACGGCAGCGGAGCTGCGGGAATTGCGTGCGCAGAACATTATGTTCGTTTGGGAGTGAAGCGAGAAAATATCACCATGGCGGACACAAAGGGCGTGGTGTACGAAGGCCGGGCAGAGGGGATGAATCCGTACAAGTCGAGATTTGCGCAAAAGACCAAATTACGTACGCTCGCCGACGCGGTGAGAGGCGCGGATGTGCTTGTCGGGCTCTCCGTGAAGGGTGCATTCACGGCCGAGATGCTACGTACGATGGCGGCACGTCCAATCGTATTCGCCATGGCGAACCCCGATCCAGAAATCTCCTATGAGGATGCGTTGGCGGCCCGCAAGGACGTCATCATGGCTACAGGACGTTCGGACTATCCGAACCAGGTGAATAATGTGCTGGGTTTCCCTTTTATTTTCCGCGGCGCCTTGGACGTGCACGCCACCGCAATCAACGAGGAAATGAAGTTGGCGGCCACGCGGGCACTCGCAGCGTTGGCCAAGGAAGATGTGCCCGATTCAGTGTGTCACGCTTACGGCGTAGATCGCATTCGTTTCGGCCCCGAGTACATCATTCCGAAACCCTTCGATTCCCGCGTGTTGGTCTGGGAGGCGTCGGCGGTGGCCCGAGCGGCGATGGAAACTGGTGTGGCGCAGGAACCCGTAAGTCTTGATCAATATCGCGAACGGCTCGAGAAACTTCTTGGCAAAGCCCACGAAGTGATGCGGTTAATCATTCACAAGGCGCAAACGAAGCCGCGAAGCGTGGTGTTCCCCGAAGGCGAGAATGAAAAGATCTTGCGGGCGGCCCATATCTTAGTAGAGGAGAAAATCGCGCAACCTATGCTGATCGGAAATACGCAGGTAATCCGAGCCAAAGCAGCCGATCTCTCGGTGGATCTGAAAAAAATCATAGTTGTGGATCCCGGCGTGTGGCCGAGGCGTGAAGCATATATCGAAACGCTGTATCAACTGAGGCAGCGCCGCGGGATCACTCTTTCAGAAGCACGTAAACTGATAAACAACCGCAATGTCTTTGGATCGTTGATGCTGCATCTGGGCGATGCAGATGCCCTGGTAGGCGGTGAAACACAGCACTTCCCTGACACCATTCGGCCCGCTTTGCAAGTGATCAAACCGCGGCCGGGGCTGCACAAGGTCTCCGGATTGTACGCACTTGTGACGCGGCGAGGCGACCTATTCTTCCTCGCAGATTGCACCGTCAACATCGAACCTAACGCTGAAGACCTCGCGGAAATCGCCCTTTCTGCGGCGGAAACCGCTCGCCGATTTAACGTGATACCGCGTGTGGCCATGCTGTCGTTTTCGAATTTCGGCAGCACACTGCATCCATTGACTGAGAAAGTGCGCCGCGCAACGGAACTGGTGCACAAAGCCGATCCCGTACTGATGATTGACGGAGAGATGATGGCGGACACGGCGGTAACCACGGGAATCCTCGAAGGCACTTATCCATTCTCACGGTTGAAGGGCGGAGCAAACGTGCTGATCTTTCCGGATCTGAATTCCGCCAACGCTTGCTACAAATTGCTCGCGCGGATTGGTGGAGCGGAGACGATCGGCCCCATCCTGATGGGAATGTCGAAACCCGTGCATGTATTGCAACGCGGAGCGGAAGTCGAGGAGATCGTGGACATTGCGGCGATTGCGGTCGTAGACGCGCAAGAAACAACTGAGCGGCTACGAGCCGAACTTCCCGGGCAAAATCAGCCTCCTGGCGGAGGACAGACAGTCTTGCAACTTGATCCTGTCCACCATTGAGTCCCCTCAGCGACTCACGTCACACTGGGATGTACTCCAAACTGCATGCGCTTACCCTTGTGCAGCGGCCTCACACACAAAAAAGCATAAGGGCGCGCGATGGTCAACATACGCGGAGGCAATGGACGTTGAGGATCACCCGAACCGCACGGCATCAGCGAACAGAGACGGGTTATCGGCAGCGCGACTAAATAGGGGGCTAGATGTGGTATGCGAAAGTTGGCGGAGGTTCAAAGGCCAAGGACTTGATGCACGAAGCGCTGACCGAAAGACTACGAACGTGCGTTGATCGTCGACACGTTTCCGGCACCGCCCGCGAACCTTATCCGATTGCAACCTTCAATATTTTGCGCAGCGATTGGAATCGATGAAGCCATAATTTTAGTAGGTGACTGCGGTCAGATACCGCGATGACGCGGCTTGCTAGCGTATAACTTCTAGATTCCTCCTCCGGCTCACTTCGCACCATGCACTTAATTTCCGACTGGAGGACTTTCGTGATTCCACAATACGATATCTTCAGGATGAAGAAGGGCGAATACGTTGGCTAGGGGCGACAATGACTCTTGATGACGCGGAGGCGCGGGTTCAGGAACTTGGAGCGGCAGAACCCGGTGAATACCTCATCTTCAATGAGAAAACCTGCGACAGAATCTCGCTGACAGTTGAGCATCGGCAAAAGTCTGAAGCCCAATAAAACGGATCGCCTCGCTTATCGTGGCGAGGAGATGTCCGGCGGAAGAAATGGGCCGCCGATAATCAGGTCGGGAAGCATCACGTCAAAGTGCTGCCCGCATTTCACACAAACAACTGACTGATAAGCGGATGACCAAGTTCCGGTGCCGGCCAGTACATGAGCTACCTGCTCCTGCTGACAGTGGTGTCCTTTCGGCAAGCCTGTGTGGATGAGCCTGGCGTGTCGGACTCGCGCCCAGAAGCCACAACTCCGACGCGTTTTTCAGCCCGAAGATCGAGCCACTCGCTTTTTTTCTTCCATGCGTATCCGGTTGATAGCCTCGATGGAGAATTTTTCCGGATCGTATTCTTCACCCACCCATTCGAGGAGTTCTTCGTGTTGAGGATGACGCGGATTCTGTAAGGCCTCCAACAAGCTATAGAACCCTCCGACGCCACCGAGAAACGCCCGGGCCTGCTTCGCTGCAACATTTCCCGCGTTGAAAATGGCCATACCGTTCCAGCCATCGAGACGTTGAAGAAGATTGCGCGAGCTCTTGAGTGCCCGCTCTATCAACTGTTTTACGAAGCGCTGCCGTGCCCAGCGTGCCTGCGCGGCGTCGGGTCGCGGTTTTGAAGCACGCAGACGGGCGCGTGACTTGTATGCCGTGCAGGGACCAAGACGCGGCGATTCGGTGGTTGCAGGAGAACTGGAAGCGCGGAGATGTGGTTGAGATTCATTGGGAGGGAGGAGGGCTGTACTGATTTGCACATTCATTGCAGCAGCGCGGACTACAAATGTCCCTGCGGAAAGGGCCGTCGCTTCCGGCTCTCGCGCGTGGGACATGGGCGACCTTACTTTCCAGAGCTACGAATTTCCGAATTTCAGCTGGGTGCGCTTTCTTTTCGTGCAACTCCTGTTTGCCAGTGTAGAGAAATCCAAAGGGGTAATTTGTGATAGGCGTCACCCAGCGACCCTACAGCCCAGAGGTCCTCGTAAACGCCGAAAGCGGACAAGTCCATCCCAGTACTCATTCGCACGGTCCGCGACTGGGGAGTTGCAAGGTAATTCTGTGGTGAGGAAACCTAGATCTCGAGCGCCGGCGGGGTCACTGGAGCACCTCCTCCCCAATCGTGACCTACACTTATATCAAAACCGCTTGGCAATCACTTGCTCCGCTCGCTCATGCGTAGCGTCCGCCGCCGGGCGGCTACGTCCAAACGCCGAAAGCGGACAAGTCCATCCCAGTACTCATTCGCACGGTCCGCGACTGGGGAGTTGCAAGGTAATTCTGTGGTGAGGAAACCTAGGCCCATCGCCAGACAAGAAAAAGGGGCCCGGGTTGTTCCCACTATCCACCGGGCCCCTGAGGCGCCTATTTGCGCCCAATCCGCGATACAAGTCGCGGCATCTCTCTCAACGAGCTACGACGGCCCAAAAAGTCAAGGCGATCAATAGACCGACTAGGGTCACAAGTGTGATCGTGATTTCGATGCTGTGTGCACCCAACTTGTCGCGCGCCGAGACGAGTGCGCTGTGCACAGAAAAATGCTGAAAGTGGGGCACGTGAATTGAATGGAAGTGCCGCATAATGTCCTCCAAATGAGGCCGTCTGAACAACCTGCTTCCACCTCCTTCATCCCACCATGCGCGGGGCGCGTCAAGTGCCGTCATCACGAGGACTGGCAAATGGCAGAAGAAGGGGTATGCCCCTTAACGCAAGAATACTGGTCTGAGAGTCAGCGCAAACGGGACAAATGGGTACTAGCCCATAGCTGCGCTTTGGCAGGGCATTTGGGCATCGACTAAAATACCCCCGTCGTCCCAGCGTTGGCCTGATCGCGTCTTCAGGGCAAGCACTGATGCAGTGCTCCTCGCTGCCACAGTCATCGAGCCGCTGGAGCACCGCGACCTGGTTCCGCGTTTCGCTTGAGTTAGCGTCCGCGACATCCGCCAGCAAGGCTCCAAATGACTCCGCTAAGGACGCTGCCGCAAACCCGTGCTGGCGGAGTTGACTTCCCTAATGTCCCCGGAGCCGGTAGTGCAAAAGTCCTCTGCTCTGGTTTCACGCGAAGATTTCTCGACGCGCGAATTCACAGATGGCCATTACTCCGGGGTGTGTTATTTTCGGCGCGGCCGAGATTGCATAAAAATTTGCGTATATGTTCCGAGCAGTTCCGAGCCTGACGACCTTGTCCTGCGTGTAGTACTGCCGCTCAAGAGTGGTAGGAACCGGGAACACACCAGTACCTTCCCGCCCGAATACACGCATGAGGGCGAAGTCCTCAAATTCCGCCATAACTCTCGGTTCAACTCCCACAGTTGCAAACCATTGGTCGAGCTTCCTACGAATGGCGGTGTCATTCGTGGGAAGAAGAATCGGTGCCGCTTTCAGCGACTTCGGAAAATTACGGCGATAGAGTTTTGCCAGAGGCTTGGACGCCATCCATACAACTCCGCATTCACCCAAATAGTGGCTGTATACGCGCATGTTCAGGCTTGGCGTGACTGGTGCGTCCGAAAGGACTACGTCGATTTCGTGGAGAACCAATTCCGCTATGAGTCGTTCCAGTGAGGACTCGTGACAAAGAAGACTTACCGAGGTATCGAGCCGAAAGACTGGTTCAATCAAACGATATGCAATTTCTTTGGGGACGACGTCATCGAGTCCTACTATGAGGCGCAGGGGTCGGTTAGTGGGGCGCTGCTTAACGGTATCCACGATTTCCCTGCCGATAGAAAATATCTCTTCGGCTCTTTTGTACACCGCTAGGCCGATTTCCGTGGGAATGAGTTTTCGCCCAGAACGCGTCAGCAATTTCTCACCAAGATGATCCTCCAGGTCTCTGAGTTGAGCACTAACAGTCGGGGGAGCTAGTCGGAGTTCTTCGCAAGCCTTTGTGATGCTTCCCGCACGCACGACAGTCCAAAAATAGAAAAGGTGATGAAAATTGAGCCATTCCATCTTTCACTCCTGCCATGAAGTGTTCTTCAGGACGAGCGGTACTGAATTTCGCAAACCTATTTGATCTTACAGACCATTCGTTATTGACCAACACACTGTGCTGACTCCAAGGCTAGTTCTATTATTAGAGATTATCTAATCCTATTTAGTGTTTTTTCTACTTTTTAACATTTAAGCTAGGGCGTATGATGAGGGCATACTCGGTATCAGGCGAATAAAGGAGGGACCATGAATTGCCCTGTATGCGGACATGCCCTCACGCCGTTGTTGGCAGCTCTAGCTGAAACGTCATCCGGAGTTCAGTGCCCAAAGTGCTGGATGCCAGTCCGATACTTTCCGGGAGGCTCGAATAACCGGAAGCGGGGGTCCGGCCAAGCGACGAAGCGCCCGGGAACAGTCCTTAAAACGCATATCGTCAGTTAGATGGCGACTTGACCTTGTTAGTATTTTTAAATTCACAAAGAGTGGCCCAGCTTGCTTAGCTGGGTTTAGATCATCAGGAAGGTGAGAGATGAATTTACAAATGAACGAACAGCACCAACGCTCACCGCTGGACAGTCCAATGGTGGGAAGGGTGCTCCTGGTTGACACCGACCTCCACGATCTGGGCGCATATACAGACATGTTGCGATCTATGGGGCATGAAGTCGTTTCAAGCTCGTCATATGAAAAAGCCAGCTCTCACTTGCTGAAGGAGACATTCGACGTAGTAATTGTGGATCAAGGCGGGCCCTACTTTAAGGGACGTGAAATCCTGGAGCGTCTCCATGCTTCAGACAGCCGCACGCAAATTCTAGTTCTGGCCCGTCATCACGAGATGCGCTGCTACCTCACATCACTAAACTTGGGAGCGGCAGACTATTTTGAAAAACCCGTCGCATTTAAAGATCTAAAAATTGCCGTAGAAGGCTGTCTGCTTTCAAATCGTATTCATTACAGCTCCAGGAAGTCTGACTTCGGGCGAACTGAGGTCATGAGCCATCGTGGGCCAAAGTAGGTGTTTCTCTGGAAGTAGCTGAAAACCAAAATCCGAGTACCATGGATATCAAGCCGTTCATTTGAGGGACAGAGGCTTGACCACCTGCTTCTTTGCTACAGATTTGCACGGTCAGACCCAGCGGTACGAGAAACTTCTCGCCAACATTGTGCGAGACCGCCCGGTGGCCGTATTTCTCGGCGGAGAACTACTCGCTTCTGGCTCCTTTTCTCGAACTCCACTTCGTGCCGCGAGGGACGATTTTGTTTCTTCTTATCTAATCCCTGTCTTCACGAAAGTGCGAGACGCACTGGGTGAAAGTTACCCCGCCATCTTTCTCATTCTGGGTAACGATGACCCGCGGTGCGAGGAAGAACGATTCGTTATTGGCCAAGCCTCGGATCTGTGGCAGCACATACACAAACGCAAGATTCTGCTTGGGAGCGTTCCCATCTACGGTTTTGCCTGCGTTCCACCGACACCATTCATGCTAAAGGACTGGGAACGCTACGACATTTCCCGGTACGTTCCACCCGGTTGCGTCTCTCCGGAAGAGGGGTACAGAAGTATGCCGGTGGATGCGAATGAAATTAAATGGGGAACAATTCAGTTAGACTTGGCAAGACTGGCCGGCGAAGATCCTCTCGATCGTGCAGTTGTTCTGTTTCATACACCGCCCTACGACACTCCATTGGACCGTGCCGCCCTTGATGGGAAAAGTTATGAGCACGTCGCCCTCGATCTGCACGTCGGCAGCATCGCCGTCAGACGGTTCATCGAAGTACGACAACCGCTCCTGACGTTGCACGGCCACGTCCACGAGTCGACAAGGCTAACTGGCGTTTGGAAAATCCACATGGGTCGAACGACCTGCATTAACGGTGCTCACGATGGTCCCGAGTTGGCACTTGTCCGATTTGACCTGGAGTCACCCGAAGTCGCAACGCGCGAATTAATTTAGTTCAGACCTGTGAATCCATCATAGATAATTTACGCGCGGGATCCGTAATAGCGTCGATTTTAACTGCGAAACTCGATCGTGCAGTAATATCCCTGTCAGTTACAACGTGCACGTCAAGCAGACCGTCCGTACGATAGCCAGTCCGTAGGAAATTAATTTCTCCGAGGCACCGACTCCATCCCTCGAGCCACAGCATCAGGTCTTTGCTCTGTTCTTCGCTTCCCTGAAAATGCAAGAAGATATCAATGTCACTGGCCGGTCCTGCGGTGGCGTTCTTAGTGCTACCAATCAGGTAAAAAGCCAGCACACCAAACTTCCGCGGATCAAGTTCTGCCGCGATCCTCTGTGCCATGCGAAATCGCCAACGCCAGTGTTCATCCGTTCCTCGATCACTTACGTCAGTCTCAGATTCGATTGATCCGCTTCTTTCTGCGGCGACGACAGGAATCCAACTGCCTCGTCCAAGTCTGCGTTCATGAGCACTCGCAGAATCAATCCACCTGTTTGCATCGGCACGTCAATAACCCGAAGCGTATCCGCGATCTGCGCGAATTCGGGGAGCAAGTCCTGAAGCACGTTGCGGGACCGTAGAAAGAACAATTCCTTGAACATCGTTGGCGGATCGTCCGGGTACAGCGGCAAATAGCGGATCGAAGCCTCCACCAGGTCTTGAAAGAAATGTGTGCCAAAGGAGAGTTCCGGAAGGTAGTTTCCCTTCTGACGCGCTACTTCCACCAACATCGCCGTGTTGTTGATATCAGAATAGGTTACCGGGACGCCAAGCTTGATATCTCCGCGGCTGCCCCAGCGTCCGGGCCCAACCAGGATGAATTGGCGCTTTGGCAATAGCTTGTTCAGTCTGCCGACCGCACGCCCGACATCGCGCATCGCAGTTGGATCAGGAAGTTGGCTGTAGTCCTCGAGGTCTACATACACAATATGGGTGATATCCGGAACCTTTCCGTTCGACACAAACTGTGCTGCGGAGAAAATGACTCTGTCGGGCGGCAGGTTCTGCGGAATCGCGACCGGAACCGCGTCGGCGCCGTAGCTCTGGGGTCGGCATTGTAACAAATAAAAATCCTTTCCGTCGTAGGCGAACTCAATGTCAACCGGTGTAGCGAGTTTAGATTGCAGCAATTTGAGTAATTCGCGGATACGGGTAACGAACGGGGTCTTTCGAATCAGCCCTTCAAAAGTGAAGACTGCATCCTGAACTCCGAAATCCGGCAGTGGTCCGATTATTGGCTCGATTCGGTCGTGACTCACGAGCGAAAGCAGATTGCGAATCTGTGGAAATATAGTGCCGGCACGGAGAAGCAGCTCGGCGACTTCGACAGTTTCGAAGGCGTTGGTCTCCAAATTGATGAGATCAACTCGCTTGGGTGAATACCTAAGCACTTCGTCAGCGGTCACATTGACCCGTAAGCTTGGCTGGCCTGGCGCGATCAGCGTGGGGTAGTCATCAGCAATGCGGTCCACAGCGCGTGTTCCGAGCCCAGGCACCATTCGTATGAGTCCATCCTCTCGCTTGATCCGGGCGGACCAGCGGAACTCGTTATTGCTGAACGCAACTCCAGAGCATGCAGGTAGAAAGTACTTGCCAACGGCCTGGCCCACAACTTCCTGGATCATGATGCCCATTTCCTCGTGGACATCCAGCAGACCTCGCTCGGCACGGTACTCGGTGGGATCCGGGCCGAAGATTGAGGCGTACACTTCCGCGATCGCATCCATTAGTGCAGCCAAACGTTCTTCCCGAGTCCCCTGATTGCCCAAAAACAGGCTCTTGTACTTGCCGGAGAAAGCGGATCCTGCACGGTCTTCCAGCAAACTCGAGCTGCGAACAATCAGGGGAACATCACCGAGATCGTCGAGGGCAAGCGCGAGTCCCTTGGCAAATTCAGATGGGAATGAAGAACGCTTGAACAGCGCAACTAGATGCGGGTATTCCTGTCGCAGTTGGTCTGTGTCCATGTATTTCCGGTTGAGAACGTCCTCCAGATCGTTGTGGTGCACAAAACTCTGAATCCAATCGGACGTGAGGTACCACGTTTTGGGCACGCTGACTTCGTGCAGTAGGGCACTTGCCTCAGGCGATTTGTCTATAATCTTTTTGGCCAGGAATAAGCCCGCACTCTTCCCGCCCAACTTACCGTGGCAGCCTGGTGGAAAGATGACGCTACCGAGCAGATCGTAGAAATCCTTAACTTCGATAAATTTTTTGGCGACATTGATGAACTCGAGATTTTCGGAAAAGAAGCGGCGGATCAGTGATACGCGCAGACCTTTCTGAGTATAGAGCGACAGTTCGTTTTCCTCGACTCCGATGTGACGGTATCGCTCGAGACATTCCATGATCTCCCCGAGAGAAGTGTCTTGGTTTTCCAAAGCCCGCACTAGAAAGCTGGCCTTGTCCTCTTTGATCCATCGAGTCACACACGTCAGTATTTCGGTCTCGCTTAAGTGCTCGCTGGCGATCCGCAGTGTTTGGCTCGTCAAGTCAGCAATTCCTGGAAAGGTTTTGAGGCAAAGGTCGGTTCTCGTCCGTTGAGAGACCTGCCTCGACAAGCACCTCTGCCCCGCCCCGCAAGAGATCCTTCGCCTCTTGGACGCCACTCCAACTCAAATGATTGATCAATTTACGGGAAATTCGTTTCAGCAGGGCGGGATCAGTGTCGCGTAGGAACTCGAGCACTATTCGCCACTCCCCTTGAGCTGTTACTGCTGCATCCGCAGTCGCCCACCCCTCAAACGCGGCTTTCAGACGTCTTTGAGTGACCGCGCTCGCGATTCGCTCGGCAATCGTCTCAATGAGCTTGCGCTCCTCCTTTAGAAAGGAACCCTCGTCCGATTTCGGCGTCTCTTGACGGTACGAGATCTCCACTGTGCCGACCGTTTCGCTCTGCACGACAATGCTAGCCGTCTGGATCCAAGGCGTGCGTTGGAAATCTGGCGGCTGGACAACCATGTTTTCAAAGATAATCCGTGCTTGACAGTCATGTGGGTATTGCCAGCCCTGCGGCAGAACTTCTATGATGCCGTGGAAAATCTCCTCGAGGTCGGCTTGACTGGCTGACCAACTCACCCACTTGATATAGGCAATTCAATTCCTTGGCCCGCTCTTGCAGAGCGTGGAGCATCGTCTCAAATTGGGTTTCGTCTGCCTTCATCGTTTTACCTCGCTTGGATTGTCCGCGACAGGATTATTCCTCGTCGCTGTCCGTCGACGCGCACCGAGAGCTCTCCTTGGGTCGTACATGGCGGATGAATTCCGTCTCGTGCACAATGGTTTGCCGGTTTAGCCAATCCCAATCGATTCCACGGTCCGCGCCCGTGTGCACCATGAAGTAGCATGCTTTAAAACTCATTAAGTTGTGAAAAAAGTGCGAGCCCTGACTCAACTCAACATTCATCTTTTGTAGCGTCGCTTCGACGAGCACCCGCGCGCCGGAGATCTGACTCCAGTCGACAGGAATACCAAGGGATGGATGGGAACTGCCCCAGCGACCGAATCCAATTAACAGGAAGGGTCGCTGTTGTTGTTGTAGCTCGCGGTTTATGAATTCCAGCTGCTTCGCGATGGCAGGAGTGTGCATCGGAGAAAAGTTATCGGGCCGCACGAAGACAATGTCCTGAATATCATCGGCAGCACCGTTGCCCAGCACCTTATCCGATGCAACAACGATATGGCAGTCAGCAAATTTCTCGTCCTTGATGTCTATCTCTTGGTCGGAAACTACCATGGAACGAACTTGCAAAAATCCCACTCTTGTCCGCAGCTGTTCCCCCCGACGTTCTTGAAACGTAACGGCGAACTCAATCTCGACTTTGGTGTTCATGGTTTCTTCCGCCGCGTGCAGTAGCGCTTTAACGAGGTCGTTTAGGGGAAACTGCTCCAGCACTAGCATCGGCGCGAAATTCAACACGCGCGGACCGCGAGGCGCGATCCCCGGAACGACCCTATCTCGGTCCGGATCGAATGTGGAGGCGAGGAGATATAGA
>CAVSDV010000027.1:0-85010 GCA_963726725.1 Candidatus Acidiferrales bacterium | reverse complement strand
TCCCGCGCCGGTCGTCACGAAATCCGGCAATAGCGCTGGATCCGGCAAGTTCGTCTCGCTGTAATAGTTCTGGTGTCGGTTCTGGGTGCCAACATACGACACTGACAGTACCGACTTCCCGATTGCTTGTTGGACGCCCAAGCTGAACTGCGTGCTTCTCGGCGACGCATAGTTATTCTTATCCATACCAGTGATGTTGTTCACCGGGATCGACGCTGGAAGTGTCAGGCCAGTTTGGAGGCTGGTGTTGGGATTGGAGAGCGAAACGCTGTTGAAGCCGACGCTCGCCGCAAAGGGAACTGTGCCGGCGTTGTTGTACACGTCGTTGCCCTGGATGCGTTCGTACATGATGCCGTATCCGCCGCGAATTACGGTTTTGCCGGTGCCGGTTACGTCATAGGCAAATCCGAGACGCGGTCCAAAGTTCGCCCAAGCATCATTCACGCAACCCTTGGGGGCTCCGCCGACACCGCAAATCCCGATACCGTTCAGGTAGAACGACTGACCTGCAAGAATCGGATTCGGACTGGGGCCAAGTCCCGGGCTATCCGGAGAAATAGCGTTGTAGTTGATTGACTCGTCAGGATTAGTCGCGAAAACCGCTTGGCTGTTTTGATTGTAGAGGCCAGGATAGAAGTTGGCCATCTGGTTGTTCGCCTCGTAGGTGTGCGGAATGCCGTCCCAGCGCAGTCCGAGGTTCAGAGTGAGCCGGTTCGTAACGCGCCAGTTGTCCTGTACGTACAGTGCCCAGGAAACGTTGTTCCAGTGGCCGCTGCTCTTGACCGCGTCTTCGTTGTAGCCCTGGCCGTAACCGAGCAGGTAGTCAGCAAAGTCGTTCCCGGTATAGGAACCGTTGAAATTGAAGTCACCCTGCGTGTTCTTGAACCAGTCCTGGACTTTCTTATAAATTGCCCAACTGCCGCCCATTTTGAGTTGGTGGCGTCCCTTAGTCCAGGACACGTCATCGCGCAACTGATAGTCGTCCGCAACGTTGTTCCACGGTGTCCAGTTCGATGTGTAGTTCGTTCCCGTGCCGCCATTCAGGTTAATGGAAGGTATACGATTGTCGACGTTCGGGCCGCTAAAGAACCGGTTGAACTTGAAATCTGCAGGTGCGCCAACCAAACCGAGAGGCAGAATAGCGATGCGATTTCCGTTGTAGTTAAATGACGCCTCGTTAACCAACGTCGGGCTGATGACGTAGGCGGTGTGAATTACGCCGGCGTAAGACGGATTGCCGAACGTGTTCGAGATCGACGGTACGTTGTCGCCGCTCCACATCGTCGTGCCGTAATTTTGCGAAATTTGTTCCGCGACAAAGTGACCAAAGATGGTGAACTTATCGTTCACGTTTTCGTCGATGCGGACAACTTCTTCACGCACGTCGGTTGGCACGTTGTTGCCGCCCTGGAACTGCGTTCCATTCGTCGGTGCGGGGAAGATGCCTCCGTACTTACCGCCTGCGTGCAATAGCGCTTGAGAGTTTGGGTCGAGCAGACCCGTTGGAATCGTATTGCCGTTAAACGGCCGAACACCGGATTTAGCGCCGCGTCGTTTCAGGGAGGCCGAACCGTCGCAACGTGCTAAGCGCCTGCCGGCGTCTGCAAACTGCGTCTGGATTGCGGGAGAGACTTGATTCACGCACGGGGGGCAGCCCTGAGTTGGGGATCGGGGTTACCATTAACGTCCTTCACGTTCACTGGCAGACTTCGGTGAAGTCTCCACCGTAGGGCGGTATCCGAGGGCACCGTCTGGTTAAGGGTCTGGCCCTGAATCATCTTGCGCCATTCCATGTTGTAAAAGAAGAAGGTCTTGGTCCTGTTCGGGTTGTACAGCTTCCCGAATGTTACGGGACCGCCGACGTTGAAGCCAAATACGTTGTACCGCAGTTCGGCTACCGGATTGGGCGGCGGTATTAAAGAAATTCCGCGCATCCAACGCGTCGTTGCGGAAGAACTCCCAAGCCGATGCATGGAACGTTTTGTTGCCGGACTTTACCGCGGAACTGATCGTGCCGCCCGAAGACAGTCCGTAATCAGCCGTGTAGTTCGAAGTCAGAGTCTGCGTCTCGGAAATTGCGTCCACGGAAGGCATGATGCTCGAACTGCCCGCTCCGCCGCGATCCGAGTTTTCGCCGCCGTCAAGGAGGTACAGGTTGTGGCCGGGACGGTTTCCGTTAAAGCTGATATTGCTGTTTGAACCTACCGGCGTCGGTGCCTGAAAGTCTGGCATCAGGTTGGAAGCCCCTGTAGTCAAGGTTACATAGGTGTAGATACTCCGCCCGTTTGTGGCGAGTTGCGAGATCTGCGTCCCGCTGACCAGCGAACTCTGTTCGCTGCTGTCGGCTTGCACCTGGATGGCGTTCGCTTCGACGGAAACGGTTTCTGACTTCGTGCCGACCTTCATCTGGAAGTCAACGCGGTCTCTATCGTTGACGTTCAGCACGACGCCTTGAGACTCTTCGACTTTGAATCCGGCTGCTTCCGCCTTCACATTGTATTGCCCGATCGGAAGGCTAGGTGCCACATATTGGCCAGCATCGTTTGTCTGGAAGACGTGAACGCGTGCCGTGCCAACGTTGGTAATTGTGATTGTTACGTTGGGGACCACTGCACCTGCTGGGTCAGTGACCGTACCAACGATCGTGGCTTCCTGGCCGTATGCTAGAAATGGCAGTCCAACTAGCAGTACCACCAGAATTGCTAAATACTTCAAATTGAACACTTTATTGGAATTCAGGCGTGCTAAAACACTCGTAGCTCTACTTCGATTCATTTTTCACCCCTCTTGCCCACCGGCAAGCTTTCCTTACACGTTACCCCAATGCTTACCGTTAACGTTAACGGTAGCTCCGTTCTATTATTTTTATGAATTCATGTCAAGCAAATTCTCGCTGCTAAATGTCATCTTTTCGTCACCCGTGCCTTAAGAAAGAACCGCACAAAATCGTTTTGATGGACGAGAACCAGTGCGCACCGCAAACGGAGAAACCGCGCCGATTTTCTCGGGCTTTTCCGAAAACACCCGCTGAGTTGCCTGATTCAACGAGAACGATTACGGAAATGCTGCCTAAACCTAATTTTCATGGAAGTCTCGGTAATTCGCGGGGAGCTTGCTACAGGGACTACTCTAGTTCGGACGGAATACTCCCGCCACCAGGAGCTCCAAGGCCATTTCCAGGCTCAGCTCCTCTTCCAGCAGCGGTTTGACATACATCCTGTGAAATTCTTCGGGGTGGTCCTGACTTCGAGTGAAGAGTTCGTCGAGTGCTTCCAACTTCCACTCCATTTCTGTTTCCGCCTGCCCAAATTCTTCGCCGATTTCTCTCGGACTTCTGTTCAATTCCTGTTGTTTTAGACTTTCTTTTCTTTCACTCATAGCTCACAACCTTCGTCTTTCTTTGCTTTGCTCACCAGACCCATCCTTCGTCAACGCATTCCTTCGGTGCTTCCTTCCTGATGCCCGCCTGTCACGGCAGGCATCAGGATTCCGTTTGGAAGCAGGGTTGATGCGATCAGGCAGCGATGAACAACGTCCTCCCACCGCGGTTGACGAGCAATAACGGATCATCTCCGGCTTTGCGCAGTGCGCTCTGGAACTCAGAGGTATTCTTCACCGGTTGGTGATTCACTTCCTGGATCACATCGCCGCGGCGCAGTCCGGAATCCGCCATCTTGCTGGACGGGTCCACGCCAGATACGACAACGCCCGTCGTACTCGCCGGCAAATTCAACTCCTGCGCAATCTGCGGATTCAAGTTGCTCACTTCAACCCCTTCGAGCGCCTGATTTTCGCCGTCTTCTGGCGAGTTCAGCTTGGCGGTCTCGGTTGGCATCTCTGCGAGCTTTACGTTGACGTCACGCTCGCTTCCGTTACGAACAACCTTCAGCTTCACATTGGTTCCTGGAGGCATCATCGAGATGCTCATGCGCAACTGGTTGCTGTCACTCACGGGCTTTCCATTCACCTCCAGCAAGATGTCGCCGCGCTGTATGCCGCTTTCCTGGGCTGGACTGCTGGGCGTTACATCACCCACGACAATTCCGCGTGCTTCCTTCGCGCCGAACGCCTTCGCCATGCTCGGCGTCACGTCTTGCGGCAGTATCCCCAGGTACGCGCGGACCACTTTCCCATTCTTCAGAATCTGGTCCATCACCTGGCGCGCAAGATTCGCCGGCACCGCAAAGCCGATGCCCTGGCTGCCTCCGGAACCATGCGAAATGATCGCCGTGTTGATGCCGATCAGTTCGCCCCGGTCATTTACCAGCGCTCCCCCGGAATTTCCCGGGTTGATCGGTGCATCGGTCTGCAGAAAATCCTCGTAATCCTCGATGCCAAGTCCACCACGCCCCTTCGCGCTGATAATCCCCTTGGTCACCGTCTGGCCCACGCCAAATGGATCGCCAATCGCGATGGCTACATCGCCTACTTCCACTTGTGACGAATCGCCGATCGTCAGCGGCTTCAGGTTGTCTGCCTCAATTTTCAGCACGGCCACATCTGTCTTCGGGTCCGCGCCCACAATACGCGCCTGCAGTTCACGTTTATCCGATAGCGTTACCTTTACATCTGTCGCGCCTTCAACGACGTGGTTGTTCGTCAAGACGTATCCCTCCGGGCTGACGATCACGCCCGAGCCTAGCGCCTTTTCGCGCCTGTCCTTGGGTACGTTAAATCTTCCACCTTCATCGCCGAAAAACTGACGAAACATCGGGTCCATCTGCATCTGCTCCATGCCCTGCGCCTTCACCACTTTCGACGAGGAAATGTTCACCACCGAAGGCAACACTGCTTTCACAATCGGGGCAAAAGTAGTCTTACTTGAGCCTTCGTTCACCTCAGCCAGTTTCAACGTTGCAGGTGGATTCGCTACCGCAGCTTTTTCCGTACTGCCGGTCTTCCCGCTCGCTGCGGCCCTTTGCATGGTGTGTGCAAAGCCCAATCCAGCAACGCCCAATACCAATCCGAGAGCGAGTGCGGCGGGCCGGGAACTGATTGAAGAAAAGATTTTGTTCATTTGTCCGTCCTTGGATTCCTCTGCGCAATCCAGCCATCCTGCGAGATAACCGTGCGCGTAGTTTGTTCGCACCTACTAGGACGCGCCGAGGCAGACCACCGCTTCTCCCTGCCAGTGGGTATCTTTGCGCCGTCGATTGGGTATTGCCGGGGAAAGGCGTCAGAAGTACGGCAAAAACGCCCTTAAGCCTAAGAAATGATGCCTTTGCGGACCGCGTATAAGATTAGTTCAGGCACACCACGCAAATTCAATTTTTCCATGATATTGGAACGGTGTGTCTCTACTGTATACACACTCAAATTTAAGATCTGTGCCACATCTTTATTCGACTTGCCTTCCGCCACCAGCTGCAAAACTTCACGCTCCCGCGGTGTCAGCAAATCATAGGGATCTTCCGTCCCAGACCGTTTCAGCTTCCGCACATAGTCGTCCAGCAACACTTTGCTCACCGCCGGACTGAAAAACGACTTACCTTCGGCGACCGCATGCACCGCCCTAAGCAGATCCGTTTCTGCGGAATCCTTCAGCAAGTAACCCTTCGCTCCTGCCTTCAGTGCCCGCAAAACATAGCTCTCATCAGAGTGCATGCTCAGCATCACGATAGCGATCTCCGGATGGGTATGCGTTATCTGTGCCGCCGCTTCAATCCCGTTCAGATTTGGCATGCCGATGTCCATAACCAACACCTCTGGCTTCAGTGAATCTGCAAGTGCCACGGCTTCCCGTCCGTCCGAAACCTCTCCAACTACGCTGAGATCGCCTTGCTGCTCGAGCAGCACGCGCAGCCCACTTCTCATCAATTTGTGATCATCCGCCAGCATAATTCGGATTTTTCTCATGCTTCAGGCCATCCCTCCGCGATGCAAGGGCAACTCGGCCTTCACGGTCGTCCCTCTTCCTGCGTCGGACCGAATCGCCAACTGGCCGCCGAGGCGTTTCACTCGCTCTTCCATTCCCAAAATGCCCATTCCTCGCACGCGTTCTGCCGCAAAGCCGTGTCCATCGTCCGCGACCTCGACGGTGATGGTGTCGCCGGCTTGTTTAACGGTCACCTTGGCGTGTTTTGCGCCTGAATGTGTCGCAGCGTTATTGAGGGCCTCTTGCACCAGCCGGTAAACGCACACCTTGGTTTCATCGGGTAGTTGTTCAGAAACATTGTCCGCGTGAACATCCACTTCCATCTCGCCGCGTCGAGAAACTTCTCGGCCCTGCCATTCGAGCGCCGGAACCAATCCCAGGTCATCCAGCATCGGGGGCCGCAGGAGCAGTGCCATGTCACGAATCGACTTTACCGCCGTCTCCGCTGCCAACTTGATTCGCCCGATTTGCCCCTGCAGCACATTGTCTTCCGTAGGCACAAATTTTGACAATTGGCCCAATTCCACTAACAACGCACCCAAGGTCTGGCCCACTTCGTCGTGAAGCTCTCGGGAAATCGCGCGGCGCTCCTCTTCTTGTGCGTCCACCAACCTCCCCGAGAGTGCTTCCAGTTCACGCCGATTCTCGATCAAGGCCTCGTAGCGCCGGCGCCCCTGCCGTTCCAGTCGCAAAATATAAAACCCGCCAATCAGTGAAAGAAGCAGCCCGGCGAACAGCAACAAAATCACCATCGTCACTAGTCTGGTCTGCACGTTCTTGAAACTCTCGGCCAATGACTGCGTTGCCTCCCCAAGCTTCCTGTTATTCCAGGAAGACACGTTCCGTGTGACTTGCAGGATGTACGCACGCCGCAGCATCATCTGCTCCCGGAAGGCTTGCTGCCTCTCGTCCGGACGCTCTCCCGAATGGGGGGTCATCAATTCCGCAAACGAGTTTTCCTGTTCCTGAACTTTTTCTTGGATCTCTGCCACCAACGCTTTTTCTTCAGGGTCGGCATCTGCGGGATACGTCAGTAGAGCCGTATGAACTTCTACGCCCCGTTTCTGTACGTCAGCGGCATCGCCGCGGCTTTCCGCCCCTTTCTCATCCATCAGATAACGTTCCATCTGATCATGATAAACATGCACGGAGATCAGGATGGTCGTGAGCGCTTGACTGTGGGTTGAATATTGCTGATTCACTTTTCGCTCGATGCTGTCGAGTTGCTGCAGAGACCGCAGTGCATCCACGCCCGCCACCACCATCAGCGCCAGCAGGCCGCCAAACGCCACCATAAGGATTGTTCGCAGTTTCACCGATTACCGCCCCATTGCTTCAGATCGACGCCGGTTGCACTCGTCGCTGCAAATTTCCTGGCATCAGCTGAGCACGACTTAGCATAATGCAATCGCCCCGTGCGGCACAGGTTTCAAAGAATTGGTGTGCGGTGTTCTGTAATTTGGTGAAACTGACAGGAAGGCAGTGGGAGCCTACCGGTAAATCTGTAATTCTGCGCCTGCTTTACGTGTGTCCGCTGGTCGTTCGGCTATTCGTGATCGTCGTCATCCCCGTGCAGTGCCAGATTCCCCGCGCCTTCGGTTTCGTGGTTCTTGAACTCCGCGAGCAATCCCTCGTCCGTCAAATCCAACGGATGTGAATGCTTCCAGTCGTGGTGTGCAATTTCCTTCAGGCGGTCGACCACATCCTCATCTTTCACCTGGATCGCCAATTCACGCCGGCTGTCAAAACTTCCCGGGGCCAGGTTAATCGACCCTACGATTCCCCGTTTATGGTCACCCAACAGCATCTTGGCATGTAGTTTCAGATGCTTCAGTTTGTGAATCTTGATTCCCACATCTTCCATGATCCGCAATCCGCCAACTGCTTCCACCAGCTTTTCTTTCTTCAATTTATGGGGCGGCCGCGCCATCACGTGGATTTTCACGCCACGCCGCGCCGCGCGGACCAGGCGCTCAATAATCACCGCATCCTGGTACCGCTCATTCTGCAGAAAAATAGACTCCTTGGCGTCGTCGATAAATTCTGCAATGCGCTCTCGTCCGTTCCCCGAACACCAGATCAAGTGCGAATGCTGATCGACGTTGAATGGCTTGCGAGCCCAATCCGCTTCAAAACACTCGATTATTTCGTCCACTTCATGCTTGTGCGAAGTGGCCACAGCATAGTCCCGCGTCTCTGTCAGGTTCTTTGTCGCCCAATTGAGTGAGCATACCAGCGCCGTGGTGTCATCCAGGACCATCGATTTCTCATGGGTCACGTCATAAGCGGGATTGCTGTCCATCACATGAACCCCGCCAGCTTCCAGATGCTTTCGCGATTCCTTATTCTCTGATTCTCCGCTGCGTCGCGCCGGGTTCAACATCACTCGCACTTTCACACCCCGATGGCTGGCCGCAATCACCGCCTTTAACAGCGCTGGATCAGAAAATAGAAACATCTTTACGCGCAGTGTTTTCTGCGCCTCGGCGATCACTTCCAGTATCGGTTTGGCAGAATCATCCGGCAGTACAATCAGTCTTCTTGAAGCGCCCATTTCTATGCGTACCCCCCAATCTCAATGTCTCAATCAGTCTTTTGCGGCGTTACAGGTGTGGCCGCGGGCGTACTGAATTGTATGCGATAAAGCTC
This sequence comes from Candidatus Acidiferrales bacterium, assembly GCA_963726725.1. Classification (GTDB taxonomy): domain Bacteria; phylum Acidobacteriota; class Terriglobia; order Acidiferrales; family UBA7541; genus Acidiferrum. The sequence continues at coordinate 76,486 of CAVSDV010000027.1, read as the reverse complement.
AGCATACACCCCATCCTTCGCCAACAATTCGTCATGCGTCCCTTCCTCTGCCACCACGCCGCCCTTCAGGACGATGATTTTGTTCGCATCCCGGATGGTGCTCAACCGGTGCGCAATCGTGATCACCGTCCGCCCCTTCATCAGCCGTTCCAGCGCTTCGATCACCAGACGTTCCGACTCCGTGTCCAGTGCCGCGGTCGGTTCATCCAGAATCAGGATTGGATTGTTACGAATCACCGCGCGCGCAATCCCGATTCGCTGGCGCTGTCCGCCCGAGAGAGTATCTCCGCGCTCTCCGACAATCGTGTCGTACCCGTGCGGCATCTTTGCGATGAATTCATCCGCGTTCGCCAGTTTCGCAGCCGCTTGAATCTCTTCTTCCGTCACGCCCTTTCGTCCGTAGGCGATATTCTCTCGGACCGTTCCTTCAAATAGCACGGTTTCCTGCAACACATAGCCGATTTGGTCTCGCATCGCGAAACAGTGATAATCCCGTATATCCACACCATCGATTTTCACGGCGCCGGCTGTCGGGTCGTAGAAGCGAGGAATCAAGCTGACGATCGTCGATTTTCCACCTCCGGTAGGTCCCACTACTCCCACCAACTGCCCAGGCTGAATATGAAAACTTACGTCGGTTAAGACTGGCGCATCGCTAGTATAGGAAAACGCGACATGCTCGAATTCAATGTCGCCCTTAATCGTTGCAGGTAGTTTCGCATCCGGGCGCTGAGGAATCACCGTATCCGCATCTAAAATTGCTCGCACCCGTTCCACGCCCACCGCCGCTTGTGCGATGGAATTGGTCATCTTCGCTAAATCCTGCACGGGCTTGAAAAACTTGCTCAGGTAGGAAAGAAACACCGTCAACGCCCCGGCCGTCATCGCTCCCGCCAGAATCAATGCAGACCCTCGCCACAACACGATGGCCGTGCACAGCGCGACTGTGACCGAAACGATCGGTGAAAGCAGCGCCTTCACGCGTCGCGCCTTCAGTGACGCTTCCACGGTAGCTTCGCTCGCTTTCTTCAAGTTCTGCTCGGCCAGATCCTGCCGCCCAAAGGCCTTCACTACCCGCATTGACTGGAGCCCCTGCTCCACCACGGACACAATCTTGCTCTGCTCCTTGCGTACCTCGTGTGTCGCTTTCTTCACCGCTTTCTTGAAACGAGAGACCAGCAACAGCATGAACGGGGTAATGGCCACCGCAATCAATGTGAAATCCCAGTTCAGCCAAAACATAATGAACAGCATGCCCACGATCGTCAGCAGATCTACCAAGATTCCTAAGGTATCGGAAGATGCGAAACCTTGAATCGTCTGCACGTCAGAGGTGATCGTGCTCAGCAGGGAACCGGTCTGATGTGTGTCGTAATATCGGAGCGAGAGCTGCTGCAGGTGGTGATACGTGCGAATACGAAGGTCGTTTGCCACCCACTGGCCCACGCTGGTTGTGTAGTAATTTGCGATGTAGGAAGCCAACGCGCCGAGCGCCGCGATCAATACCGCCGCAATCGCGGCCGCCGCCGCAATCTGCATTTTCCCGGTTCCGCTCAGAATCGGCTCTAGCACATGATCGAGCCACGAGGGTAGTTTGTGTGAGCCTACAACGTTATCCAGCACGATTTTCAGCGGCCATGGCGCCGCCACGCTCATAACCGTTTCCACCAGCATCGCCATCAGGATTAGAAACAATGTGCCGCGATAAGGGCGTATCAGGCTGAGGATTAGTCGGGTCAATTCGGTGACTCCTGGATAGGTGCTCAGGGAGCATTCATTTCTCCCCTGATTCCCTCGCCACCTGGCAATGGCCTGAATTCTCGTTGATAGATTTCAGTTATGCAAGCGATAACAGGGAGTCCGCACTGCTCGGGATTTGCACATCGAAACTGTCACTTCTGACAATTGCGCTGGTTCTTCGAATTACGATGAAACGTCTCTGACACTCGAGGAGTGAACCGATTCCGCACGTGCTAACGGCAATCGCACCTGAAAAACCGTTCGCCCGGGCTTGGAGTCAACCCGTATCGTCCCTTGATGATTCCGAACTATCCGCTGCACGATATCCAGGCCGAGCCCGGTCCCTTCTCCGACGGGTTTCGTCGTGAAAAAAGGATCGAAAATCCGCCCTTTGATCTCTGCCGGAATCCCCGGCCCGTTGTCCGTAAACTCCACAAGAATCATGCCCGGCTCAAGGGCCGTGCACACCTGCAGGATTTTCTCTCCGTTGCCAGCCGATTTCATGGCCCCGATGGCGTTGTCGATCAGGTTCGTCCAGATTTGATTCAGCTCGCTGCCGTTCGCCGGAATGTTCGGAAGGTTCCCCGCAAACTTCCGCCTGACCTCAAACCCATGTTTCAGTTGGTGCTGGAACATTCTCAGCGTGACATCAATTCCTTGTTCCACATCTACTTCGCGCAACGGCGTCTGATCCATGTACGAGTACGATTTCACGGCTTGTACCAGATCAGATATGCGCCGCGCTGCTTCCTGAATTTCGCGCGTCAGACAAAGGATCTGGTGGTCAGAGACCAAAAGGTGAAGCCCGTGCGCAAAATTTTCAGTCCCCAGAATCTCTTCCAGCGGCGTTAGTCTTTCGGCGGTTACACCTGCTGCAACCAGATCGCCCGCCAATTCCGTGGGCAGCTTTCGCTCTTCCAGCCAATCGCTTAAATCAGATTCCAGATCCGTTCTCGTAAGCGCATCAAGTTTCTCTACACCCACTCCACATTCCGCGATGGATTCGCCGATCTTATTCATGATAGCCTGCGCCTCCGGTGGTATTACCTGGCCCTTCATCGCAATTGACTCCCGACGCCGGCGCATCAGCGTTTCACCTAAGAGCGTCGAGGATCGCACCGCTGCCGAGGCAGGATTGTTTAACTCATGGGCCAGTCCTGCCGATAGTTTTCCGAGCGCCAGCATCTTTTCCGTTCGTTCTTCCGACTGCACGGTTTCGCGCGTCCGATCTGTCATTTCCGCCACAAGTTTTTGTGCCAGATTTGGCGCTCGATACACCAGTTCGCGAAGGTCCGAACCGGGCATCGCTGCGATCCTCGTGCTCCCGACTGCATGGCCACGTCCTCTTATTACTTTCATTCGTGAAAACGGTAGCATTCCGGTCGGTTGCCCCGCCGTTCGTACAAATACCGGAAAGTACGGGTCATTGGGTCGACGGAAATGGAACTCCCCCTCCAGTACCACTATGAATTCTGTTGCGGGCGTTCCTTCCTGAATAATCAGGTCGCCCGATTGATAACAGCGCACTTCAAAATGCTCCGCGAGCCATTCAAGCGCCGCTCGGTCATCGTCGGCAAACAGTGGAATTCGTGACAACTCTTCAGGCGTCAGTCGTTTGCAGAAATCAGCCGTCATGATGGTGTCTCCTCAACGATTCGCCAGGTATTGGTTGATGAAATAGAGCACAATCGATCCCTCTCCGACACTGTTCGCCACTCGTCGTACCGCGCCGTCGCGCACATCTCCCACCGCGAACACGCCCGGCACGTTTGTCTCTAACAGCGAAGGATCGCGATCGAGTGACCAGCCGGGCGGCCGCTTTCCATCTTTCAGCAGATTTCGTCCCGTAACCAGGAACCCTTTTGCATCCCGGCACACCGTGCCTTCCAGCCATTCCGTTTGTGGCTCCGCACCGATGAAAATGAAAACAGCTCCCGCTGGCCGTTCTTCCGTCGTCTTCCTGTCATGATGCTGGATCGTGAGTCCGCTCAGCCGGTCGTCTCCATGAACTTCGATCACTTCTGTGTTCGGTTCTACGGTGATATTCGGGATCGTCTTGATCCGTTCCACGAGATAGTGCGACATCGATCGCGAAAGCGAGTCCGCGCGCACCAGCATCTTTACGGAACGTGCCACCTCCGAAAAATGTACCGCGGCCTGCCCCGCAGAGTTCGCACCACCAATAATGTAAACGTCCTCGCCTTTGCAGGAAGACGCCTCCGTGTTTGCCGCCCCGTAGTACACCCCTGCACCCGTCAGCTTTTCCATTCCCGGAATATTCAGCCGCCGCCACTGCACGCCGGCCGCAATCACTACGCTGTGCCCCAGCAATTCCTGCTCGTTCGAGAGTTTCAACACTTTGTATTCGCCATCCACCGATAAGGAAACGGCCTGCACAGGGGCCAGAACTTCCGTTCCAAACCGTTTCACCTGAGAAACTCCTCGGCGGGCAAGATCTGCCCCACTCAACCCCGAGGGAAATCCCAAATAATTCTCGATCCGCGAACTTAATCCTGCCTGTCCACCCGCGGCTTCCCGCTCGACTAAAATTGTCCGCAATCCCTCCGTGCTGCAATACAATGCGCAAGCCAATCCTGCTGGACCCGCTCCAATAATGATGACGTCGTAAAACTCTCGGCTTGGCGTTGTCGTCAGCCCAAGCTTCGAGGCAACATCCGGCAACGTCGGCTTCCTTAGGACTGACCCATCCGAAAAAATCACTACGGGGAGATCCGCCGGCGTTTCTCCCGCCGCCGCTTGAATCCTCGGATCGGATGTCGATCCCGGCTCTATCCACCGGTAGGGAATCTGACTTTTTGCCAGGAAATTCTTCAAATCGTGCGTGCTCGGCGCCCAGCGGGTTCCCACCACATAAATACCGTCAAACGATTCGCGGCTGGTGGCATTCCAGTCGTCCAACAGGTCCGCAATAATTGGGTACAGGTTTTGCTCCGGCGGCTCCCAAGGCTTCATCAAATAATGATTCAGCTTTACTTTGTTGATCGCCTCGATCGCGGCATTCGAATCCGCATAGGCCGTCAGCAACACCCGTCGCGCGTCGGGTTGCAGCAAAAGAGCTTCCATCAGGAATTCCGTTCCGCTCAGCTGCGGCATACGCTGATCGACCAGAAAAAGTGCAATCCGGTCGCCGCGGGCCGTGAGTTGCCGGACCAGGTCCATGGCTTTTTCGGGGGAATCTGCCGCCACAACGCGATAGCTGGAGGAAAATTTTGACTTCAGGTCGCGTTCCACAGCCCGGATAACTGCAGCATCGTCATCCAGTGCAAGAATGTATGGTTTTTTCATGACTTGAAAGCAATCCGCAATTGGCGTTTCGATTGGAACTACAGATTAGCCTTCATTCGATTCACCGTCCTCACAAAAAGTTGCGCGCGGGGCGGCTCAGCGATGGCATGTCCTTGAAGTCTAGCTCTACTTAGCTCGACCTTAATTGCCGTGCACGCGCAAGAAAAGCTAAGATCAGAAATCCAGCACTCAACAACCCGTAAATCATGGCGTCATGTACGACCATCGCGCCGCTGCTCGCTCCCGTGAAATCCAGTCCCGGCGTGTGATTCATCGGCCCCACATACCACAGCACCGCCAGAATCGCCTCGAAGGCCTTGCCGCTTCCGGATACTACTCCCAGGCCCAGCGCCATCGCCGGAAGAAATAACGCTCCCGCCACCCATCCCGCCAGCGCACCTGTCTGCCCTGCCAGAAGGAGGCGGATCGCAATCCCTCCGCCCGTGACTATCGCGATGAAAAAACCCGCCGCGAAGCAAGCAGGCAGTTGCCGTACAAGAATCCGTGGTGACGAAAAGAGCAAGGCGCGTGTGCCGAATCGCTCCTCGCGCGTCCCCATAGCCGACCAGATCAGCACTGGCCAGAGCCATGCCGTGCCCAGCAAAAATCCTCGAGCCGCACCAAGCGGCACAATAAATTCCGCCACCAGCATCCCCGCCGCGACCACGAACCACCACCATCGCACGCCCTGCAATGCGAGCCGTAGCTCCGCAACAAACAGTCGGCCAAAATTTCCACCTCGTGCATTCGCTGCGATCGGTGTAAGGTGCACAGCCACACTCGACGTTCCCGAATTCCGGGACATCTCCCCAACCCCCAACGGCACAAGCGTCGCCGCTTTCAGATTCTTCCGAATCGCGAATCGGCTGGCATCAAAACGATCAAAAAATACCGCTGCGACGATCACAAGTCCAAAAGCGACCAGCAGCCACAACAGGCGGAGCCCAATAATTTCACTTGTCCAGTGAACACCTTGCCATCGTAGCGATTCCGCGACTTGCACTTGCCCCGGTGAAATCGTTAGCGTGAATCCGCTTTTGTATCCTGGGATGGCCGCTCGCGCAGCTTCCATCATGCTGTCGCCTACCGTGATCAGCCCGGTCAAATCCATCCACCGCTTTCCAGTTATCTCCGGCAGCCCCAAGCCAAAGCAAAACGCAAAAAACCACAAAACATTGCCCACTCCGCCGCGCAATAGAGGTAGCGTTTCAAAGAGAACAGCGATTGCCGCCGTCAACGCCATAGTCGGCATCGCCAGAAGCAGAAACGGCAACAACAAGGCCACTAAATCGTAGTGTGTGTCCTCCGCCGCAAAAAATTGCATGGCCACTGCGCCCATGGCCAAGATCAGGACCATTGTGGTGAGCACTGCAAAGTTACTCAGAAATTTTCCCAACGTATACTCGACCTTCGATATCGGCGTGGCCGCCAGAATCTGGCCCACCCCCGTTCTCCTGTCTCGTTCGATCGCGTTTTTGACGATGTAAAAACCAACCAACGAAACAAACGTGGTCGTAACCATTGCCACCATTGTGCCGATCCACGCCGAGGTGTACACGCCTCGAAAATCGTCCAGATGGATGGAAACCTTGCCGGTCGCGGCGCAATACCCGAGCAATACGGCGAATATCACGGTAAGAAAAAAACTATACGTGCGGATTCGCTGCAGAAAGTCCGCGCGTGCCACCGCGTAAATAGCAGGAAGGGAACTCAAGCGGCCGCACCCGCAAGGTCGCCATTTCGTTTTGCCGCCAGTGTTGCCAGGTACGCATCTTCCAGCGAAGGTTCGAGCGGTCGTGCATCCTCGATAGGAACAACTTCCGATACCACTCGCGCATGCACTCCGTCCGTTCGGTGCGCCGTGCTGCTGATCAGATACTTTTGCCGCAACGCCGGCAACTCCGCACTCGGCACCACCATTTCCCACACTCTGCCCGACATCCTTGCCAGCAGACCTTCCGGTGCGTCATGGGCCAGCAATTGCCCGTGCGCCAGAATCGCAATCTGCGTTGCTACCGCCTCGATATCAGACACGATGTGCGTCGACAGAATCACGATTCGCTCTCCCGACAATTCCGACAGCAAATTACGAAACCGCACGCGCTCCTCCGGATCGAGGCCGGCCGTGGGTTCGTCCACGATCAGTAGCTGTGGGTCATTTAATAGAGCCTGTGCAATTCCGACACGTTGTCTCATTCCGCCTGAATATCCACCCAGCGGGCGCTTTGCTGCTTCCGTCAAATTGACCAGATCCAATAGCTCGCCAATTCGCTTTTTCGCCGCATCAGCTCCAATACCTTTCACCGCGGCAAGGTATTCCAGAAACTCATGCGCATTCAGGTTCGGATAAACACCGAAATCCTGCGGCAGATAACCAAGCACGTTTCGCAACGCATCGGGATTTTGTGCAATGTCCTTGTCATTCCACATTACTCGTCCGGACGATGGCCTCGTCACCGTCGCCAGAATTCGCATCAGCGTCGATTTCCCAGCTCCGTTTGGCCCCAACAACCCTAAAACGCCGGGGCGCAGCGAGATGCGCACGCCTCGTAAGGCCTGCACATTCCCTCGATAGTTCTTGCTGAGATTTTCCACCGTCAGTTGCATGGTCTACCGTCCCGCCGTTTAGGCTGCCCACAGTTGCTATTGAGAATACGAAGCGATCCGTCAAAAAGTTTACGGATTCTACTGATATCTTCCGCCAATCGCCATGTTCAATTTTGTCGAGGAATCTGCCGTGAGCGTTATAATCCAAGCCGGCTGTTCACACTCGTTGTTGGGGAAGTGAAATCATGAAAAAACTTGTTGTCAGTTTCTTCCTTATCATCGCAACCGCGACCGGTTGTATTGCCCAGGAAACGAAGACTCCCGGGACTTCCCCCGTCACCGCCCAACAAGTGATCGATCGCATCAAGTTTCACGTCGGCTTGCCTTGGAACGCGAACACCGTAGACACGTTCAAGGCCGGCAATCCCGATACGCCCGTCACCGGCATAGCCGTCACCATGATGGCCACCATGGATGTGCTTAAACGTGCTGTCACCGCCGGAGACAATCTCATCATCACGCACGAACCCACTTTCTACAGCCATCTCGACAAGCCTGATGACCTTCCTCTGAAAGAAAAGGATCCTGTCCTCGCGGAAAAGCGCGCTTTCATCGAGCAACATCATCTGGTCATCTGGCGTTTTCACGATTACTGGCATCGCCGCTCGCCAGACGGCATTGAAGCCGGCGTTATTCACGACCTCGCATGGGAAAAATTTCAGGATCCGGCAAATCCCTATTTCTTTTCGATTCCGGAAACAACCGTCTCCGAACTCGCCGATTATCTGAAGACCAAACTCACTATCGCAAATATCCGCGTCGTCGGTGATCGAAAAATGAAAGTCACGCGCGTCGCTCTCAGCCCGGGTGCCGCCGGTTTTGCCCGGGAAACGGGCGCGCTCGAACGTCCCGACATCCAAGTATTGATTCTCGGAGAGACTCGCGAATGGGAGACTGTTGAATACGTCGCTGACGCCGTCTCCCAGGGCAAACAAAAAGCCCTCATTGTTCTAAGTCATATTCCTTCGGAACAGCCAGGGATGGAAGAATGCGCCCGCTGGCTGAAAACCTTCTTGACGGAACTGCCTGTTCAGTTTGTCCCCGCCGCAGATCCATTTGCAGCTGAGAGCACTCTGTTCAAATGAAGCGCGCGCTACTAACCTCGTTCAAGGACTGACTCTTATGAAAGCAACTTCGATCTGCGCCGTTACGATCCTTCTCACCTTCGCCTGGCTCCCATCAATATTCACTGTCTCAGTTCTCGCCGCTCCGCCCGAAACCAAACCGTCGCTGGAAATCTCACGGCCTGTCCACACCTGGGAATTTCTCTGTTCCGTGGGAAAGCAATCTGCCATTTTTGGCAATGAGTCAGGACGAGTCGAAGGATGGGTCTATCCACTTAAGCTCTTCCGCGATTTCTCTCTCACCTTCCACACAGACAATCGCTCTCTCGCCGCAGAAACACTCGCTCGCACCATCACCGTCCGTCCGGAATCGACGACAATTCTCTACGCCGGCGATACCTTCCGCGTCAAAGAAACATTTTTCGCGCCAGTTGATGAACCCGGCGCCATCATCCAACTCGACGTCGAAACCGAACAGCCTCTCGAAATCGAGGCTAGCTTTCACCCCGATTTCCAGCTCGAGTGGCCCGCCGCCCTTGGCGCCACCTATTCCTCCTGGGACGCTCGTCTTCACGCCGTCGTCTTTGGTGCGGATCATAAACTCTTCGCCGGACTCCTGGGTTCCCCCTCTGCCACACTCTCGGCCCAGCAGTTTGACACCAACTACAACTCTTCCTCTTACGCTGGCATGCGTTTGGGCGTCACCTTGCATGGCAAGGACACTAAGGTTCTTGTCCTGGCCGCCTCCATCAACGGCGCCGCAGAAGCCGAAAAGACCTACAAAAAACTCACCGAGAATGTTCTCCAGCTTCAGAAAGACTCCGCCGCGTTCTATTCGCAATATCTCGAACGCACCCTGAGCGCCGAACTTCCCGATCGGCAACTTCAGCAGGCTTATGACTGGTCGCGCGTCAGTGTCCTTCAGGGTATGGTCACGAATCCTTATCTAGGCACGGGGCTGATTGCCGGCTATCGCACGTCTGGTGAGTCGCAGCGTCCGGGTTTTGCCTGGTATTTTGGCCGCGATGCCGAATGGACAACGCTGGCTCTCAACAGCGAAGGCGACTTTTCGAGTACCAAGGATGCTCTGAATTTCCTCATCCGAGTGCAGCAGGATAATGGTCGAATCCCCCACGAAATTGCGCAAACCGCTACTTTGGTGAACTGGTTTAAGGACTATCCCTACGGCACCGCCTCCGCAGATGCCACTCCCCTTTTCCTGATTGCTGTCGAAGATTACGTCCGGACCAGCGGCGATGTCTCTTTCGCCAGAGAGCATTGGACGAGTCTCTCGAAAGCCTATGAATTCCTTCGTTCCACCTATGATGAAAATGGCTTTCCAAGAAATTTCGGCGTAGGTCATGGCTGGGTGGAAGGCGGGCCACTTCTACCCGTTAGATCAGAGTTGTACCAGAGCGGAGTCGGCGCCGAAGCAATACGGGCTCTCTCCGAACTCGCGAAATGGTCTGGCAAGGATACCGAAGCAAAGACTCTCGCCGATGACTTCGTTAAGCAGCGCACAAAGGTCGACGACGCATTCTGGTCCGCACAACAGAATATCTACTCCTTTGCCCTCAGCCAGGAAAACAAGCAGGTCGTCGAACCCACCGTTCTCGCCACCGTCCCTATGTGGTTTAACGTGCTGGATCCTGCCCGATCCAGGCAGACTATTTCGCGACTGGCTTCGTTCGAGCACGCAACCGACTGGGGCATGCGCATCATTTCCAATCATTCGGCGAACTACAGCGCCGGCGGATATCACTTTGGTTCCGTCTGGCCTCTCTTTACTGGATGGGCCTCCGTAGCGGAATACAATTACCACCAACCGCATCCCGCACTGCAAAATCTCCGTGCCAATGCGCTTCTTGTCGCTCGATGGTTCCGCAGGTCACGTCACCGAAGTCCTCTCGGGAGATTATTACCAGGGTCTTTCGACCGGCTCACCTCATCAGATCTGGTCCGCGGCGATGGTTGTCAGCCCTATGCTCAAAGGCTTGTTCGGTTTGAAGTCCGACGGGGTCGCCCACACCATCACCCTCGCTCCATCACTTCCCGCCGACTGGTCCACCTACGCGCTGCGAAATATTCGAGCAGGGAATTGTGCGGTCGACGCGAAGTTCCATCGCTCCACGACAGAAATGGTCCTGGAAGTGTATTCGGCCGGGGACAATCCCTGCACACTGCTCTTCCAACCCGCGCTCAGCCTGCGCGCCGATGTCCTGGGTGTTGAACTCAACGGTCATCGCCTGCCGTTCCGGATGAAACCAAATGACAGCGACCAGCACCTTCTCACACAATTCCCCATTTCTCGCGGCATGAATACGCTTCACATTCGCTACCAGAACGATTTCGCCATCTCGTATGCATCGAAACTTCCAGCCTTCGGCCATCAAAGCGAAGGGCTCCGTATTCTTTCCGAAACGTGGAATCCCGCGCGGACGCAACTCACGTTGGAATTGGAGGGCTTGCCAGGTATTGCCTACGATCTTTCGCTGTTCAATGGAATCGAACTGTCAAACTTGGAGAGAAACATTACAAAGGGCAGAGACTCAGAAACGATGACAGTGACTCTGCCGCCAGGCAATGATCAATCCCAAATCGTTCGGCAGACTCTCGTTCTCGATTTTCTTGCAAAGTCATCCGCGAAACACTAGTCCATCGCACGATTTGCGGCAATCATCCAAACGTTCAAGCCCTCAGGCGATCCCTAATTTCTTCTGCAATTCCTCGAGCGAATGTCCCTTCGTCTCTGGATAGAAGAACAATACCACCAGGAATTGCACCACCATCATTACCGCGAAAAACACAAACGGATATCCGCCCGATTTTGCCGCCATCACCGGAAACACTAGCGCAATGATCCCATTCATCACCCAATGCGCTGAACTCCCGAGGCTCTGCCCCTTGGCGCGTACGCGATTCGGAAATACTTCTCCGATGTACACCCAGATCACCGCTCCCTGCGAAAACGCAAAAAACGCGATATACCCGACCAGCAGCCACACCAGCAATTCTTGGTGCTGATTCGTCAGGAATATCCATGCCACTCCCGCCAGGCAAATTGCCGTCCCCACTGCACCGATTAGCAACAATATTTTCCGGCCGATCTTATCGATCAGCGTCATCGCGATCATCGTAAACACCAGATTCGTTGCACCAATCGCCACCGATTGCAGATCCGACGACACCTTGTTAAAGCCCGCACTCGCAAATATATGGTTCAGGTAGTACAGAATCGCGTTGATCCCCGCTAACTGGTTGAACAGTCCAATCGTGATCGCTAGAAATATCGGCAACCGGTACTTCCACGTGAAGAGCGCCTCGTCACCCAGATGGTGTTCAGCATCAATGGACTCTACGATCTCCTGCAATTCCTGTTCGTAGTTTTCTTCTCCAATCAGCTTCAGCACTCCCCTGGCTTCTTCTACTCTCTGTTTTTTCACGAGCCAGCGTGGGCTTCGCGGTATGAAGAAAAGCATCAGAAAGAATGCCGCCGCCGGAATCGCCGCCACTCCCAGTTTCCAGCGCCATTCGGCCGCTCCCAACCCCATGGATCCAACCACGTAATTCGAGAAGTATGCCAGCAATATTCCGAAAACCACGTTGAACTGAAAGAATCCGACGAACCGCCCTCTCCACTTCGCGGGAGAGATTTCTGCGATGTACATCGGCCCCAGCACCGATGATCCGCCGATGGCCAGGCCGCAGATAACGCGAAACAGAATCAGCGACCCCCAACTCCATGCCAGCGCGCAACCGACTGCCGAAACCAGGTAGAGCACGGCCAGCACGCGCAAACTGTCTCGCCTGCCGTACTTATCTCCGGGAATGCCCGCTGTCATTGCTCCGATAATCGTTCCGAACAACGCGCTGGAAACCGTTAGCCCCAGCGTTGCGGGCGTTAGATTAAAAAGCTGTGTCAGCGCATCCGTGGTTCCGGAAATGACAACTGTATCGAATCCAAACAGCAATCCGCCCAACGCTGCCACAACAGTGCTTCGTAACAGATTCGAATTCAGGCTCATGGTTGTCTCTCAAACTTCGTTTCGAATACGAAACCAGAAAATTCTTCGGAGTACCTCAAGAAGAGCACGGCTATAAGTCTGGATTCGGGCGCAATCGTTGGCTGATTGTAGACGATTCCCCGATTCCTTTGCACAGATTTTCGTAATTCGGCGGGCGGGCCAGCGCTGAACAAACCATTCATTCACCGCACATTCGCGCGGTATCAAGTCGCAGGTTTCTTTCCTTCCGCTTCCTTCACCTTGATCACTCGATCGCCTGTCACATCCTGCAGCGTCTGCACAATTCCCGACGGCCATCGGATTTCCACTAGTTTCGCTTTCGACTCATTCCCAAGTCCGAAATGCACCGGCCCGTGACTCGACGACGCGTATCCTACGCTCGTCGTCATGTGATTAAACTGAACGCCCGCGGCGGTCACTACTTTCAGCAGCGCTCCAATCCCGTCCCGATTGCTCTTGGTTCCTTCCAACGCCACTTGCAGCCAGTGGCCGCCGCCTTCCGTCCGGTTCATCCAGATTTCCGCTTCCTTGCCTAGCGCCGTAACCACGACGTCCATCCGCCCGTCTCCGTCCAGATCTCCAAACGCGCACCCGCGGTGTCGCGCTAAACCCGAAGCCTCCAGTCCCGCCTCGCTCGTCAACGCCTGCCATTTTCCGCTTGCACCCATATTTCGAAACACTGTGTTGTACTGTTCAATATCCATGCCAGGCTTCGCGATGCGTTCCACGTGTCCGCGCGTGACGAACAGATCTTTCCATCCATCGTTGTCGAAATCATAAAATCCCGCGCCATACCCGGCCATCGGACGGCTCAACTGCCGCATTCCGCTTGGGTACGTCACCTCCTCAAATCCTTTGCCTGCTTTATTTCGGAAAATTGGAAAAGTCTGGTTATTCAGCGCCGCAAAAACAATGTCCGGGTAACCATCATTGTTGTAATCCCGAAAATCCAGCCCCATTCCGGAAACGAACTCTCCGTCCTCCACCAACGCAACCCCTTGCGCGAACGCGACTTCTTCAAATCTCTTGCCGGTGTTGTGCAAAAGAAAGTTGTAAGAAGTGTCGTTGGTCAGAAATAAATCGGCTCGTCCGTCCAGGTCATAATCCGCAACTCCTATCCCCATCCCCTTGCCTACTAGGCCGCGAATCCCCCATTCTTCCGATGCATCTTCAAACGTTCCGTCTCCTCGATTCAGGAAAAGTTGGTTGGGCTGCCCCTCATAGAATTTCGGGCTGCAATAATCGTAAGCCGTCGACGGCCCGCACAAGTGTTCAGTCTCGACGTTCCATTGCAGGTAATTCACAACGAACAGGTCCAGCAACCCGTCGTTGTTCACATCCACCCAGGCCGCTGTCGTCGCCCACAACGGGCCATACTTCGGATCTTTCCATCGATCCAACCCCGCCTTCGCGGTCACATCCGTAAATGTTCCATTCCCATTGTTGTGATACAGCGTGTTCCCATGCACGCCTGCTACAAAAATATCGGCATACCCGTCATTGTCATAATCTCCCACGGCCACTCCCATGTCGTAACCGGTTCCTACCAGGCCCGCCTCCTTCGTCACATCCGTGAACACGCCATTTCCATCGTTCCGATACAGCCGATTTGAAAATTTCTCGTTGTCTTTTTTCAGTGACTCGATATTCGCGCCATTCGTGAAAAAAATGTCTGGTCGCCCGTCTTTGTTGTAATCAAAAACAGCTACGCCGCCGGCCATGGTCGCGGGAGCATGTGGATATTTCGGGGTCTCATCGGTTTCCACTCGAAACGGCAAGTTCTTCAGCGAAAATTTAATTGGCGCCACCTCCGAAGGTGCGGCCCACAGCTTGCGCGCGGGAAAGATTCCGTAAGCAGCCATCGATTGACCCAGCATGGATAGCAGCTTGCGCCTGCTGATCCCTCCTGCCGTCGATTCTGCTTTTTTCTGACGCTTGCTCACGCAACATACCCCCGCGGCCCAAACCGATTGTCATCTTCTCACAACTCTAAATTCGCGTCCTCGCCCCGGATCAGTCGCCGATATCATTCCCCTGGTCGTCCAACTCATCCTTAACTCCCCAAACAATTTCCCGCCCAGAGTGCGGTACTCTTTATTTTGGGTATGAATCGCCTTTTCCATTCCTACGTCAGCCGAAGTGCGCTACTTCTTCTGGGTTGGTTGTGCGCCATTTCTCCAGTGCTTGCGCAGTCGGCGGATCAACTCTATCAGCAGGCCAGCAAAAGCTTTGACCGCGGCGACATTCCACAATCGATTTCTCTCTACCAGCAAGCCCTCAAACTCCAGCCCGGTTCAGTCGCCATTCTTACCGATCTGGGTGTTGCCCTCGCCCGCAGCGGACGCTATTCCGAAGCGATCGACACCTACCAAAAAGCCGCGAAGATCGATCCCGCCAATCCCGTGGTCCTTCTAAATCTCTCCCTAGCCTGGTACAAACAGGGCAATTTCAAACAGACTTCCGTCGAACTCGAAAAGCTCCGAGCCGCTCACAATGGCAATCAGCAATCGTTGTACCTGCTGGCGGATTGCTATCTCCGGCTCGGTCGAAATGCAGATGTTGTTACGCTGCTTGATCCGGTCTACAAATCCAACCCCAACGATCTCGCCGTGGACTATGCGCTTGGCGTAGCTCTCATTCGCCTGGGCCAAATCGACCACGGCGAAGCTGTCATCGATCCGATCCTGAAAACGGGAAACTCCGCCGAGGCGAATCTTCTGATGGGTGAGGCCCAACTTGCCGCACAGGATTTCAAAGCTGCTGCCGTTTCTCTTCAGAAAGCTGTTCAACTGAATGGCAACCTCGCCGATGCCTGGTCCCTTTACGGTCGTGCCCTCTTAAGTGACGAACGGGAGGACGAGGCCGTGGACGCGTTTCAAAAAGCTCTGCAGCTCGACCCAAACGATTTCTTCGCTAATCTTTATCTTGGCAGTACGTTCCGGCACAGGGCCCTATACAGCGCGGCGCAGCCCTATCTTGAGCTCGCTCTTCGCCTGCGCCCTGCTTCTCCGGAAGCGCAATTTCAGGTGGCCTCCCTTCACGCGGCAACGGGCAAACTCGCTGAAGCCAGAGTGGAATTCGAGAAGCTCGAAAAAGAATGGCCTGATTTTCTGCAGGTACACGTACAACTCGCCGCGCTCTATTCCAAGCTGAACCTCAAGCAGGATAGCGTCCGCGAGCAGAAAATCGTTCTGCAGCTCAACGAAAAATCGCGCAACACCGATCTCCGTCCCAAGCCCTGATTATTGATTTGATTCTTTAATGTGCAGCACCTGATCGGCCTGCACATTCTTCAACAACTGTTTCGTCCCCGATGGCCACTTGATCTCAATCTCATCCACCGTTTTCGCATCCCCCAACCCAAAGTGCACGGGCCCCGCGCTGCTCGAGGCATACCCGGAGGCTGTTGACACGCAGTTGAATTGTGATTTTCCGCCGACAGTAACTCGAATCTTCGCTCCAATCCCATCTCGATTACTCTTCGTCCCCTGCAGCGCAATTTCCAGCCAATGATTCGCGTTCGGAGTGTCATTCATCCAGATTTCTGCCGGCGCGCTCAACGCTGTAACCACTATGTCCAGCTTCCCATCGTGATTGAAATCTCCATAAGCCGATCCGCGATGCCGTCCGCGCGGGCTGTGCCGCAAATCCCGCTTCTGCCGTCAGCGCTGCCCATTTTCCGCTCGCGCCCAGATTTCGAAATATCGAGTTGTATTGATCGATGGCATGGCGGTCGGCCATATTCGGCGACTGCACATCTCCTCGCGTCACAAAAATATCTTTCCATCCATCGTTGTCAAAATCCGCGATGTTCGGACTATAGCCGGACATTTGCCCACTCAGTAGCCCCATTCCGGATTTCGCCGTGATCTCCACGAACGCGCCCTTCCCATCATTTTGGTACAGCGGAAAGGTCTCCGTAGACAGCGCCACAACCGAAATGTCCGGCCATCCATCATTATTCAAGTCGCGAAAGTCTACGCCCATGCCGGAGATCAGGTTTCCGTCTTCAGGAAGCGCCACTCCCGCCTCAAACGCTACTTCTTCAAATTTCAATTTCCCCTTGTTGTGAAACAGCGAATTGAACAGTTTGTCATTCGCTACAAAAATGTCCGGCAACCCATCGCCGTCATAGTCTGCAATTCCCACGCCCATCCCCTTGCCCAAATGCGCTCGAATTCCGGACTCTGCAGAGATGTCTTCAAATTGCCCATTCCCTTTGTTCAAGAACAACTGGTTTGGCAGTTCCTTGTAATACTTCGGATGGCAATATTCTGCTTTTCCGTTCACGTTACACGGCGGTTCGTGCTTCCCATCCCATTTCATGTAATTTACGATGAACAGGTCCAGCAATCCGTCGTTGTTCACATCCACCCAGGCGCCGCCCACGGACCACATTGGCCCATACTCCTTGTCCAGTTTCGCAATTCCCGATTTCTCCGTGACATCCGTGAACGTCCCGTTCCCATTGTTGTGGTACAGCGTGTTCCGGTACACGCCCCCTACGAAAATATCCTCGTACCCATCATTGTCGTAATCTCCGATGGCCACCCCCGTATCGTAACCAGTTCCAGCCAGTCCGGCTTTTTCCGTCACATCCGTAAATGTTCCGTCCCCATTATTCCGAAATAATCGATTCGAATATTTTGCCGAATCCTTTTTCAACGTGTTGATGTCCGCGCCGTTAGTAAAGAAAATATCCAGATTCCCGTCGTTGTCAAAATCAAATACCGCCACTCCGCCCGCCATCGTTTCCGGAGCGTGCCGCTGCGGCGTTTCATTGCTGTCGAGCGAAAATGGAATGGGCTGAAACGTGAAATGGATCGCCCCTTTTGCAGGCTCGTCCGAACGTACACTTTCCAATCCGATTCTCACTGCGCCAGATAACACCAGCAGCGCACACACCACACCTCTCAGCACCCTGCTGCGGACTTGGATTCCTGCGCGTTCAGGACTTGGGTTTGGTTTCTGGTCGAGTGATCTCTTCAATCGTTTCCTTCTCCCGCTTTGCATCCGCATTCCTGCCAACGCTTGCGTATGCCCGCAGCAAATCCCAGTGAATTCTCACCGTTTCTGGCGCTATCTTCTCTGCTTGTTCCAGTTCCGCTATTCCTTTTTCTGCGTCTCCCCTGGCCATCAGCGATTCTCCCCACATCATGTGCGCCGCTGCGTTTTTTGGCTCCAACTTCA
Organism: Candidatus Acidiferrales bacterium; assembly: GCA_963726725.1. Lineage (GTDB taxonomy): Bacteria > Acidobacteriota > Terriglobia > Acidiferrales > UBA7541 > Acidiferrum. The sequence goes on along the minus strand of CAVSDV010000027.1, from coordinate 58,554 downwards.
CCGCCTCCTCAGAGAACCGCAATGCTTCCTCAAATTTCTGCTCTTTAACGTATTCTTCTGCCAGCCGGAGTCTCGCTCCAACATGAGAAGGTGAAATCTCGAGCTCGCGTTGCATCTCTCGAATCCCGTCACTGGGCCGCACATCCATCAGGTACCCCCCGTACAAAAAATGCACCCCCGGCTCGTTCGGATAAGTAGTCACCATCTCACTTAATAGCCGGTCCGAATCGGCAAACCGCTGGTTGGCATCGACAACAATCCTAGTCCCGCCATGTGAATCAGATCTCGGCGATCCTGAGGAATCTCCGCAGGAAGTAAAGGAAGACGAAGCGCTGCCAGCCCCAGCGGTTCCAAATAGAGATCAGACTGTTGCCGGATCTTCACCATGGAAGAAAGCAAGGCCATTCCATCATCGTACTGCTCGAATCTGCTCAGCAGTATTGACGTAAAGTAGTAAACCGATTGCGACAACTCTTTGCGTTCCTGCCATCCCATCGCCCGCTTCAAATGATCCAACGCCCTCGCGTATTCGTGTGTCTGATACTCGCTCATTCCCAGGACCGCCCACGCTGGCCCCGTCTGCGGCTCGTCGGCCACAAACCGGCGCAATTCATCCTGCGCTTCCGGGAAGCGCTCTTTCTCGTAGAGCAGCGTGCAGAGAAACCATCGGCCTTCTTTCCACTCTGGCTGCAGCGCAAGCGCCTTTTCATAGTTCTGGATAGCTTCCTCATCGCGGCCTTCCTCGCGCGCGCGATTGGCTTCATCACGTACCTGTTCAAATCTCTTCGCCGTGCCCTGCCCCGTGCTGGTTTTCGCCTGCCCTGAAGTAGCGGCCCCTCGTGCAGTAACAGCCAGACACAACATCACTGCGCAAAGTCCGAGTCGATTCGCGCATCCTCTCACGGACGGCTCCTCGGTTTGCCCGTCATCGGCTTTGCTTCTGCGACGGGACCCAGAACCTCTTCTTTATCCTTCAACCTCAAATACGCGTCAGCCTCGCTTTTTGCAGCGTCCATTTGACCCGTCAGCCGGTACGCTTGTGCCAGCGCCGCTCGAACCAGTCCGCTGCGCGGTGCCAGTCGCTTTGCTTCCACTAACTCAGGAACACTGCTCTCGTGGACGGTCCAGATCAAGAAGGCTCTTGCCCAGTGCGTACCGTGCCCGTGCATTCTTCGGTTCAAGCTCGACTGCGCGCGTCGCCAGTGGCAACGCCACGTTCGGCTCGAATGTCCGCAGTCTCATCATCGCCAACTCGATCATCGCCGGCGCACTCTGCGGAGAAATTTTCAGCTCTTCTTCGTATTGCAGCGACGCTTCCGGGAATTTTCTCCGAAACTCCAGCAGCGTGCCCAGAAAGTAGTGCACATTGCTGGTCTGCGGATATCGCTCGGCCAACCGCCGGGCATACTCTTCGCTCCGCTCTGTATCCTGTACTGCGGCGTAAATAGCCGCTTTCCCCGCCAGCCATACCAACTCGCGTCTCTCCTGCGGATAATCGATGGGGAGATTCGCCATCCGTAACGACGCCAATCCCATCGCTTCGGTCAGATCCGGACTCACGCCTAGTTTTTTTGCTTTTGCCGCCAGCAGGTACAGCGCTTCCTGAAACTGTCCTTTTTTCGTCAGCACGAGTGCCCAGTGATAGCCCGCCACATCGATCAACGCATCCGTGCCGGGCGCTCCGCTCTTTGACCACGCCTCAAAATGTCGCAACGCCAGATCGTAGTCTTTCGTTTCGTATTCGCACAGCGCCAGGAACGCATACGCCGGACCAGAATTCGGAACCAGCTTTATGAAATGAGTAAAGGCCGCTCGCGATTCCGCGAATCGATCCTGTTCATAGTACACACTCGCGAGAGACCACCACCCCTCGCTCCAGTTGGGACGAATTCGCACGCCCTCTGAATACAATTTCACGGCCTCGTTCAGGCGATTCGAGCTTTTCGCGGCCTCGGCCTGTCGCGCGATTGATTCGAATGAATTTGAAGCAGTCTTGGCGGGGGCACCCTGCGTGGTCGTAAGAAAAATCAGGAAAAAGGCCTGCGCAGCGAGCATGGTTAGAAATATACACGGGGTGACCGTCTCCAGCCACCCCGTGCGTATTGTGATTCAGTTAGAAAGAGTACTTCACGCCGAACGCCATGATTCGGCTTCCTACGTGATGCGTCGCTTTTCCAAACGTGCTCTGCACATTGCAGTCTGCGCCGGTTGCCGGGCAGCCCGTTCCCGTGATGACCTGCCCTCGATCGTTAAACTGCAGACTCAGGTTACTGTCGCTCTGCGTGTACGAGGTTAGTCCGTGGTTCATGAAGTTGTAAGCCGAAGCCTGGAACTCAAGGCTCTGCCGTTCCGTGACCCTGAAGGTCTTGGTAAATTTTATGTCGCTGTTCCAATACAGTGGCCCGCCGATATATGGCATGCCTGCATTGCCGAGCTTACCGAAAGGCTGCGGCCCAAAGCACTTCGGGTTGGCATAGTAGCCCTTTGCCAGCCCAGATGTCGGGTTGCACAGCAGTACCGGGTAGATAGTTATGTCCGGCGTGCCCAAGAGGTGTACGTTGTCCTGATTGGCTCCGCCCTGAGTGAGCCCAAAATTCTGGGCCGCGGCGCTGTTGATGATCATCTGGCCGCTCTCCACTTGCGTAACACCGGAGATCTGCCATCCGTTCACCGCGCCACGGACAAAGGAACTTCCACCCTTCATGCTGGGCAGATTGAACACGTAAGCCGCGCTCAACACTTGCGGCCGGTTAAGATTTGAGGTTCCGTACGCCCAGTTCACTCCGCCATTGGGCAGTGCGTCTGTGAGCGCGTTACAAGTGGCGCCGTTGCAAGTATAGATCCCCATAGTCTTGGACCACGTATAGTTCACCTGCAACGTGAGCCAGCCATAGGACCGCTTGACCGAAGCCTGGAACGAATCGTAGCGAGACTTGCCGAGCGTTTGGGCCTCCTGCATATTCTGGTAGTTCGAATACGGCCGGTACAACTGCTGGCACGCGGTCGTGCGTGATATTGCAGGTAACGTCGGACTGCGTCAACGTTCCGAAGGGAATCGCATTGATGCCGCCCTGGGCCGTCTGGATTTGGAAGAACTTGCCCTGGTTCCCCACATAGGAGAACTCCGTGCTCAACTTCCACGGCAGTTGCTGGTCGATCGAAACGCTGTACGTCGTAACCAGCGGCTGCTCGCTGTTGCTCGGGTCCGTAACGTTGACGCTCTTTAGACCGGGTCCTAGGCCGGATTCGCCATAATTAACCGGCGATGGCCGCGCGAAGTTATCAATCGTTTCCCATGTTGCGCAGGCTGCATCGTGTGCTCCACAGGACCACGACACGGAGCCAAACGCCGTTCCTGCCGGACCGGTGTAGTTGTTGCTCTGGACGGAGTCGTAAGAGCGATATTTGCCCCACCCTCCGCGAATCACCGTGCGGCCCGTGCCGAATAGATCGTAGGCTGCTCCTACACGCGGAGAGAAATACAAGAACCGGCTCTGCGTGCCGGACAGCGGAATGGCTGGATCCATCTTGTGCCAGGCGATACCGGTGTTGGCATCCGGACCTGAGGCTGCAATGTACTTGCTCGGATCGAAGATGGCCATGCCGACGTTGTCCACCGGTGCGTATGGCTTACCGTAGTGTTCGAAGCGGAGCCCGTATTGAATGGTCAGTCTCCGGGTGACCTTCCAGTCGTCCTGCGCATAGACCGAGTAGATGTTCTGCGCAATGCTGGTCGGAGGCGGCAAAGCCGTTTCATAGTAGCCTGTACCCATGCCCATCAGCATGTCTGCATAGTTGTTGCCTGTTGGCGAATCCCACGGGCTGGGGCTGATTGCGCCCATGTACTGGCCCCAGTTGTCCTGAGTGTTATAGGTGTGTTGCCAGAAGAAGCCAAACTTTGCCGTGTGTGTTCCGATGACCTTGGTCAGGTTTTCGGAAACGCTCGGGATGCCTTTGTCTGCGAGCATTGTTGGGTGATAATCATGACCAATGTCACCCGCATTTGGCAGCGACTGTCCCCAGGTCACTTCGGCAGGCATCATGGGGTTGCCAAAAATGCCTGTCAGAGGGAATCCAGCTTCTGACCGAAGCAGTTTCCCCGGGTCCGTCGGGGTTGTCGGGAAGTTGATCTTCGTGTAGCCAAACCGCGTTTCGCTCGTCATCGTTGGCGAGAACACGTGCACTAGACTCGCCGTCACGAAATCCGATCCATTATTTCCTACCACTGAGCTCGGCGACGGTACGCACCAGTCGCATGCGCCGTTCCACAATCCGTAGGGCATCACGGCCGCTTCCCGTTGGCGGCTCCACGAACCATATACCTTCGTGTTGTCGCTGATCACCCAATCTCACGCGAATCACGTTTTGCCATGAATTCTGCTGCGCGTTTGAGTTCACGATGTAGTTGAACCCGCCGGTCTGCCCGATTTCCGACAGCGGTATGTTCGGTGCCGGGAAATAATTCTTCAGCAAAATCTGTCCATTCGGGTCGATGCATCCCGAATTCATCACTCCGCCCGTAATCGCGCAACCCGGGCGGTCCGCCATGCCCAGCCAGTTCGCCGCGTTCGGCGTACTTCGGCACCGTTCCCATCGCAAACCGCCCCACTCCGCGTAGTGGTAGCCAGTGCGCTGAAATCCCCGTTCAGCATGTCTGCTGTCGGCACGAAGGCCCGCTCAACACCTGCGTCGGGATTCTGATGGTAATTCTCGTAGGCTTCAAAGAAGAACAACCTCTGCCGGCTCTTGTTGAAGTTTGTCCCGGGAATGATTACCGGGCCGCTGATGCTGGCGCCCGGATAATAGTAAGAGCTCGGAGGCTTCGGATTGAATCCTGGAGGATAGGTCTTTGTCCCGTCGGACGAAGTGATTGCCTGTTCCTTGTTAAAGTGATCGGCCGCATTCATCGCCGAATTGCGCACGTCCAGATAAGCGGAACCATGGAACGTGCTGCCGCCACCCTTGGTAACCGTGTTTACGACCACAGGTCCCTGCGGATTTTCTGCCGTGAAGTTCGACGTCAACACTTTTACTTCTGAGATCATTTCCGGGTTGGGATTCACCGGAGTCGCACTCCCTGCGGCGCCCGGATCAAATACGTTTTGTCCGTCCTGCGTAATGTTCAGTGCCTGGCCGTTGATGTTGGCCGCGCTCAGTCCGCCGGCGTTCGTACCATTTGGAACGAACCCGTTGATTCCCACCACCTGGCCGCTAAAATTCGATTGGTTCTTGCCGTTCGTCGGCGACAGCAGTGCGCCCGGCAACAACTTCACGAACTCGCTGGCGTTTCGGCTGACCAGCGTAAGTTGCTGCAGTTCCTTTTGCGAGATCAACGCGGACTTCTCGCCGGAATCCACCACGGCGAGTTCCGTGACACTGCTTTCCACCACCACGGAATCCGTGACAGCGCCCACTTTCAAATCGATTTGTAGCGTCTTGCTGTCATCGCTGTTCAGCAGGATGCCTTTGCCGATCCACTGCTGGAATCCCTTCATTTCCACCGTCACTTCATAGGTGGCCGCGGGCAACGTCGGCGCCGCGAAAAATCCATCTCCGTTCGATTCCAATACACGCGTGTCTCGCCCGACGCTTCGTTCTTTATGGTTACGCTCGCGCCGCGCACTGCTCCGCCGCTGGCGTCGCGAACCGTTCCGCTCAACGTCGCGAATCGCGATTGTGCATTCGCCATCGGCTGCACAATCAGCAAAACAGCCAACGCCAGTACGGCGATGGCTAGAAAACTCTTGACGATGTTCTTCGTTTCCGAACATGCCAAATTCAAAATTCTTGGTAAGGCCACAATTACACCCCCGAAATATTCACTTGATTTATCCGGCACCGAGGACCCGCACCGTTGGACCGCTGGCTAAAACTGAAGACCGTTAGCTGGGGCCTGGGTCATAACCTTTTAATACTATTGCCTTTTTCTACGCTGCCACATCGGGCCTGTCAACAGCTATTTTCAAATTTCTTCTAGCATATATCGATTTTGTTGAGGCTTTTCGCAGACCGGCCCTGCGGCGTCAGCACCTGACCTGGTCCTGTTACTACCGTCACGGTACTCGGCCCTAACTGCAGTCACGGCTATTATCCGCTTGTTCTTCTCAAGCACTTGTGACCGCCGACACGCCCTTCTTTTGCTAGAATCGGTCCATTCATGTGCCGTTTCCGCACTCTCGCTAGCCTTTCTTGGCTCATCGCTTGCCTCCTCCTCGGCCAGCGAGCCTCTCCGAGCAATCCTCCAATCCCATTCCTCCCCCGACTCAAACTACTTCCTCCCCAGCTACTTCATCGGCTTCTCCCACTTCCTCCTTAGTCAACCCAAGTCCTCCGTCCGCTTCCAAATCTCATTTTCGGGAAGTCTCCGCGCAATCCGGCCTGACCACCATCCCCCGTTCTTCCCCCGAGCGCCGCTATGTTCTTGAAACCATGGCCGGCGGCGGCATCGCTCTTTTCGACTGTGATGGCGATGGAAAACTCGATATCGCTGTCGTCAACGACTCCTCCATCGAACAGTTTCTGCAGGGTGGCGCTCCAATGCTCACCCTCTATCACCAGGACGCGAAATCTCCGACACTCCATTTCACCGATATCACCGCTTCTTCGGGATTGACCACCAAGGGCTGGGGAATGGGCATCGCCGTGGGCGATTTCGATAACGACGGTCTCCCCGATCTCTACGTCACCGGCTACGGCCACAATGTTCTCTACCGCAATCTGGGCGATTGCAAGTTTGAAGACGTCACCAGGAAAGCGGGCCTCGAGGTCGGCGGTTTCAGCACTGGCGCCGCGTGGGCTGATTACGATCGCGACGGGCATCTCGATCTCTTTGTCTCGCGATATGTGAAAACCGACGTCCACCACCTTCCAGAGCCCGGCAAATCAAATGGCTACAAGGGCGTTTTGGTTGAATTACCCGACGCAATGGAGGGGGAAAACGATTTTCTATTCCGAAATCGCGGTGACGGCACCTTCGAGGATGTTTCTGTAAAAGCCGGCCTCAGCGACCCTCACAAGTTGCATGGCATGGGGGTTGTCTGGGGCGATTACGATAATGATGGCTGGCCCGACCTGTTCGTCACCAACGATTCCGGCTGGAATTTTCTCTATCACAACAAGCAGGATGGCACCTTTGAAGAAGTCGGCATCCCCTCCGGTACTGGCCTCGGCCCCTTCGGTCAGTTTTATGGCAACATGGCCGCGGATTTCGGCGATTTCGATCACGATGGCCGGCTCGATCTTTTTGTCACGCGCTTCGGCAATCAGCCCGCCAGCCTTTACTGGAATCGTGGCGAGTTCTTCATTGACATCGCCGTTCCCGCACAAATCGCCCCCTCAACGTTTGCTCCCGTCAAGTGGGGAACTGGCTTTGCCGACTTCGACAACGACGGTTGGCTCGACATTCTTGTTGCCAACGGAAATTTCAGTTCGTTAATGGACACTCTTCCGGGTGAAGTCCGTTACGCCGAACCGCTTCTGCTGTTCCGCAATCTAGGCAACCGCACGTTTGAAGAGATTGCTGGTCCCTCTGGCCTCAACGCTGGTCCACTTCTCTCCCGCCGCGGCACGGCCTTTGGCGACATCAACAACGATGGCAACCTCGACGTCGTCGTGTTTAACGCTGCCGGCCCTCCCTCGCTTTTTCTCAACGACACCGACAACTCCAACCACCGCGTTCTTTTCCGTCTGATCGGCTCAAAAAGCAATCGTGCCGCCATCGGTGCGCGCGTAACCGTCACCACTTCCCAATTCATCCAGATCGACGAAGTGCGCGGCGGTGGCAGCTACAATTCCACCAACGACACTCGCCTTCATTTCGGCCTTGGCGCCGATGCTCTCATCAAAAAGGTCGAGGTCTTCTGGCCCAGCGGTCTTCGCCAATCCTTCCCGGATCTGCCCGCGGATGCCCTCTACGAACTTACCGAGGGCCAAGCCATCCGCAAGATCAGCGCTTTCCCTGTTCACTAAATCGCCGGTGTTTTGGAAATGCACTGGAATCAGGCGGTTACATCACCTCCTCTTGTGACGGACGTGATTGCGCTCATTGACCCCCGGGTGTACTTATTGTAGTGACACTACATCCGCCTTACGTGCGGCTCGCCTACCTGGCGATTGAAGGAAACTTTAAAATGATTAACTCCCTCGAATCCGTCATTAGAGAACATCCCTTCTTCCATGAATTCCCGGAAGCGCAGATGAAACTCATCATCAGTTGCGCCAAGAATGTTGAATTTCCCGAAGGTCAATTCATCGTCCTGGAAGGTGATTCTGCCAACGAGTTTTATTTCATCCGCAAAGGCGCCGTCTCCATCGAACTCAACATTCCCGAGCGTGGCCCGACGAACATGCAGACTGTCGGCGAGGGAGAAATTCTCGGCTGGTCCTGGGTCTCACCCCCATACCGCTGGCACTTCAATGCCCGCGCGCTGAAGCGCACCAAGGCTCTCGTTTTCGACGCGAACTGCCTCCGCGCCAAGTGCGAGGAAAATCATGATCTCGGTTACGAGATGCTCAAGCGTTTCGCCAATCTCATCACCGCGCGTCTCGATGCTACGCGTCTGCAACTTCTCGATATCTACCGCCTCGATGATGGCGCGAAGCCGTTGGCCAAAAAATCCAGCAGGGCCAAAGCCGCCAAGTAGGCAAACCAACATTCCTTGAACCGTAATGTCCTCTATTTCGAGGATTCGGTACAATACCCTCCATCTCGCCCCGCATCGGCTCCTGATTCGGCGAACGCTCGATTGCCATTTTCCCGGCTTGAATTATCCTTTGAACGTTAGGAGAGTCGCTTGAGTTCGCCTACAACCGCCCCTTCCAAATCTCACTGGAGAAATCCCTTTTTCTATTCTGGCGCGCTAATTCTCTGTGTGGCCGCGTTTGTCTTCTGCGTAATGCTCGAGCGCTATCTCACGGAGCGCGCTTTCGACGATCGCATTAAACGCCAGGAAACCGCCATCCGCCAGGAAGCTGATCGTCGCGCCATCGAGCAACTGGGTGGCAGCGAACTCGCCATTCGCGGCCTCTACCTCTCTCCCTCCGCAGTCCGTCCGGGAGAAACCACGCATCTCTGCTACGATGTAGCCAACGCCAAAACTGTCACGCTCGACCCTCCCGTCGCCGAAGTCTGGCCCTCGCACTCCCGTTGCATCGAGCTTAAACCCAAAAAATCCACGACCTTTACCGTCACCATCGCCGATGCATCTGGCAAGACCAGGTCGCAGTCCGTTACGCTCAAGGTCTACTGACCACCCTTCCTCGACCCCGTAAACCCTTCTTTTTCCCACCTTTCCTAACAATTACCCCATCTCCTCTTGTCTCCCGATTTCACTCCCCTCTATAATGTTTGTAGCGGAGTTCGGCCCTGCCGGACTCCGCATACTTTTTCTTTACGCAGGAAACTATGGCTGACCCGCTTGCCAAAATTAAGGCCAAATTGCAGCAGGAGCTCGACGCTCTCGAGCATGAGCTGAACGTCGATCTTCCCAAGGAAATCGCCGTTGCCCGTGCGCATGGCGATCTCTCTGAAAACGCGGAGTACAAGTACGCCAAGGAACGGCAAGGCTACGTTAACGCCAAAATCGGCAATCTCAAGAAGCGCATGGGCGACCTCGGTATGCTCAACTTGACCAACATTCCCAAAGATCGCGCCGGTTACGGTTCCCGTCTTGTCGTCCTGGACCTGCAGCGCAGCCTCGAAGTCGAGTACAAGCTGGTTAGCAGCGAGGAAGCCGACGTCGAAAAAGGGCTCATCTCCACCACTTCACCCATCGGCCGTGCCTTACTGAATAAGAAGGTAGGCGATGAAGTTCTGGTCGCTACCCCGGCAGGCCAAAAAGAATTTGAAATTGTTAAGCTTGTCACCATTCACGAAGACGCGTAAACTCTCCTTCCCGTCCCGTTGAGGTCGCATGTTTTATTGGGGTTCTGGCACATCCCTGGGGTTTCTGACCTGCCTGGGCTATTTGGTCTTCCTCTCCGGCGCCATCTATTGCTGGCGTCACCGGCAGGAATTTTCCTATTGGCTCGAAAATGAAGTTTCTATATTCCGCAGAAATCTCTCGCGCTATGTTCCTTCCGGCCCATTCTACGAACGCCGCGGCGAATCGCGCCTGATCGTCATACCCTCCAGCTTCGTTCAAACCGTAGTACAACTTCCACGCCGCCGCTTCTCCTGGGGCGCTTTCCTGCTCTTCCTCGGCATGCTCCTTTTTGCCCTCGACTTCTTCATCTAAGGTTTTTGCCGGCACAGCGATTCCTCGCTGTGTGCTTACTGTGATTCGTGGGGACGCCACTCTCCATCTGAACTTGCGGGCCTCCACCCCTCAGTTCTTCGTGTGGGTCCCAATGATCGGAGCTGTCAGAATTCCCTCTTTTTGCAGCGTCACGGCATTGCTGTGCCCCAGGACCGCGAGATTGCATTCATTTGCAACCGACTCTCTGGGACCTCGGCATGAAATCTCTTCCCCTTTCCTCTCTCTTACTTCTCTCGACTTTCCATCTCTTGCCGCACCAGCGGCGCCATTTCCGTTCCCAAGATCTCAATCGCCTGTAACATCTTCTCGTGCGGGAGAGTCGACACGCCCATCTGAAACGTCACGCGATCAATTCCACCCAACTCCTCATACTGATACACAATTTTGGTCGCTACCGTTTCCGCATCTCCAATCATCAACGCTCCGGTAGGTCCGCGCAGTACATCAAACTGCCTACGCGTACTCGCCGGCCATCCCCGCTCTTTTCCGATCTCCGTAAACGTGTGCGCATAACCCGGAAAGAAATCGTCCGCTGCCTGCTCTGTCGTGTCTCCCAAAAAACCAATCAAGTGCAGGCCAACTTTCAGCTGTTCCGGGGCGTGACCCGCGCGTTTTCCTGCTTCGCGATACAAATCAATCAACGGCCGAAACCGTTCCGGCTCGCCACCGATGATCGCCACCATCAATGGCAGCCCCAGCATTCCTGCTCGCACAAACGATGTCGGCGTCCCCCCCACTCCCACCCACACGGGTAGCGGATTCTGCAACGGACGCGGAAAGATATCCTGCCCCGTCAACGCCGCGCGATGCTTTCCGGTCCAATCGACGTGTGTGTTCTCGCGAATCCTCAGCAGCAGCTCCAGCTTTTCCGCAAATAGCGAGTCGTAATCCTCCAGCCGCAATCCGAATAATGGATACGACTCCACAAACGATCCGCGCCCCGCCACAATTTCCGCCCGTCCCTCTGAAATCAGGTCGAGCGTCGCAAATTCCTGAAATACCCGCACCGGGTCCGCCGCGCTCAACACCGTGACCGCGCTCGTCAATCGGATATTCTTCGTCCTCGCCGCAGCCGCCGCCAGAATCACCACCGGCGCCGAATCCAGAAACTCCGCCCGGTGATGCTCCCCAATGCCAAAAACATCCAGCCCCACCTGATCCGCCAACTCCATCTCCGCCAGCAAATTCTGCATCCGCTCCACGGGCCGCAACGTTATCCCGGTCGTCGGATCCGATATCGCCGCTGCAAAACTATCTATCCCTATCTGCATGTGCCTAACCTGCTTTCTCGTCCAACATTAGAGTCTTCCACCTCACGATCTGTCACGACCTCTCCCAACTGGACAAACTCTTCCTCCTCTGCAATTCTCCTTCTTTATGGTTCCCTCCTTAATTGTTCATGGTGGTGCCTGGGACATTCCCGATGACGCCATCGAAGCTTGCGAAGACGGCTGTCGCCGCGCTCTCGAGGCCGGCTGGTCCATACTCAAATCTGGCGGTCATGCCCTTGACGCCATCGAGGCCTCCATCACCATCCTCGAAGACGATCCTGTTTTCGACGCCGGGTTTGGCTCGCATCTCAATCTCGATGGCCAGGTGGAATGCGACGCCATCGTCATGGAAGCCGCCACTCTCAAAGCCGGTTCCGTGGCCGGCCTCCATCGCATCAAAAATCCCATTCGCCTCGCACGCAAAGTTCTGGAAAGCTGTTCGCACATGATGCTCATCGCCGAAGGTGCCGAACGTTTCGCCACCGCCAACAATCTCCCGCTCTGCGATCCCGCCGATCTCGTTTCCCCGGCTGAACGCGAAGCCTGGCTCTCCTGCAGCAAGGATTCTCACGCTGCCGAACATCATCGTGGCCACGATCAGGGCACCGTCGGCGCCGTTGCCATCGATCAGCACGGCCGCCTCTTCGCCGCCACCTCCACCGGAGGCATATGCTGCAAGCTTCCCGGCCGCGTTGGCGATTCTCCACTCATCGGCTGCGGCTGTTACGCTGATTCCGAAACTGGCGGCGCTTCTTCCACCGGTTACGGCGAAGCCATCATGCGCATTGTTATGGCCAAAACCGCTACCGATTCTCTTCGCCTCGCAAACTCTTCCGCCATGCTCGCCTCGCAGCAAGCCGTGCAACTCCTCGCCGCGCGCGGGAAGGGAACTGGCGGCATTATCCTTCTCGACAAACACGGCAGTCCCGGTTTTGCTTTCAATACGCCGCGCATGGCGTACGGCTATGTTGCTCCCGATTCTTCTTTCGTTGTTGCCACCTAAACACCTATGAGACTCTTCACCAAGATCGCGCTACTGGCCGCATCGCTCTCCTCTTTTTCCTTCCTTCAACCGCTCCACGCGCAAAATCAGGACTGGCCTGCCTATGGCGGATCGCCCGAAGGCACACACTATTCCTCTCTTACTCAGATCAATCGCACCAACGTGAAGCAACTTAAACTCGCCTGGAGCTTCGACACCCACGAATCAGGTGTCCTGCAGTCCAGCCCCATCATCATCGATGGCGTACTCTTTGGAATTTCGCCAACGCAGAAAATCTTCGCCCTCGACGCCGCCAGCGGAAAACTTCTGTGGCAGTTCGATTCCGGCATCAAAGGCACGCAACCGGATCGCGGCCTCTCCTATTGGTCCGAGGGGAAAGACAAACGCGTCCTCGTTGGCGTTATGAACTTCGTCTACGCGCTCGACGCCGCCACCGGCAAGCCCATCTCCACCTTCGGCAAAGAGGGTCGCATCGATCTCCGCGAAGGCCTCGGCCGCGAACCCGCCTCGGCACAATCCGTCGATCTCACCAGTCCGCCCGTCATCTACAAAAATCTCTTCATCGTCGGTGGACGTAATCCCGAAACGCTTCCCGCGCCTCCCGGAGACGTTCGCGCCTTCGACGTCCGCACCGGCGCGCTGCGATGGACCTTCCACACCATTCCGCATCCCGGCGAATTTGGCTACGACACATGGCCACCCAACGCGTGGAAATCCAGCGGCGCCGCCAACAATTGGGCCGGCATGTCTCTCGACGTAAAGCGCGGGATTCTGTTCGTTCCCACGGGATCCGCCGCTTTCGATTTCTATGGAGCCGATCGCCTCGGCGACGATCTTTTCGCCAATTGTCTTATGGCCCTCAACGCAGAAACCGGCGAACGCCTCTGGCATTTTCAAGGCGTCAAGCACGACATTTGGGATCGCGATTTCCCCTCGCCTCCTGCCTTACTCACCGTCACCCACAACGGCAAACAAATCGATGCTGTTGCACAGACTTCCAAGCAGGGTTTCGTTTTCCTCTTCGATCGCGTCACGGGCGCTCCACTGTTTCCTCTCGAATCCCGCGCCTACCCGCCCAGCGACATGCCCGGTGAAGTTGCTGCCGCACAACAAGTCCTTCCCGCCAAGCCCGCACCTTTCTCTCGCCAGCAACTCGACGAAACTCTTCTCAGCAACCGCACACCGGCAATCCACCAGTGGGCACTCGAACGATTTCGCTCTTTCCGCAGCGCCGGCCAGTTCGCCCCCCTCACCGTTGGCAAAGATACCGTCGTCTTTCCCGGTTTTGATGGAGGCGCAGAGTGGGGAGGCCCCGCTGTCGATCCGCAAACCTCCGTCATCTACATCAACGCCAACGATATCGTCTGGACCGGCGCCCTCGCCGATTCCACAAAAGCTTCCGGCATTCGCGCTCTCTATCTGCATCAGTGCGGCATCTGCCACGGCGAAAATCGCACAGGCTCCCCTCCCGCATTTCCGTCACTCATTGGAATCACGTCGCGTGTCGATTCCAGATCCATGGCTTCCACGATCAAAAACGGCAAGGGCCGCATGCCCGGCTTTCCCAATCTCTCCGACGACCAGATCTCCGGGCTTCTCGACTTTCTCGCCAATGGCGAATCCCAGGAATTCGAATCTTCCGCGCCGTCTGATCCAGTCATGAAATATCACCTCACCGGCTACAAGCGTTTCTACGATCCTGATGGTTATCCTGCCGTAGCCCCTCCTTGGGGCACACTGAACGCCATCGATCTCAACACCGGCGAATATCTGTGGAAGATTCCCTTCGGCGAATATCCCGAACTGGCTGCCCAAGGCATGAAAAACACCGGCACCGAAAATTACGGCGGACCCGTCGTCACGGCCGGAGGTCTGCTCTTTATCGGCGCCACCAATTTCGACAAAAAATTCCGCGCCTTCGATAAATCCACCGGCGAACTCCTCTGGGAAACCACGCTCCCCTTCGCCGGCAACGCCACACCCGCCACTTACCAGATCAACGGCCGCCAGTTCGTAGTCATTGCCGCAGGCGGCGGCAAAGATCCCAAGTCCCCGTCAGGCGGCATCTACCTAGCCTTCGCCTTACCCAAACCAGACGGTAAGTGAACTCCTATAGTAGGAACCGCCTTCCGAAGCGGCCCGTCAATTGAGAGTTGGCACTCGAATCGCATCGAGAATGAGCAGACCAAGGAGGGTGGAGCAATTTCGCTACCCCAGATGGTATGAGCATCTCAAGCAAATCCTGTTTCCTCAATAAGTTAACTCGAATAGAAGTAGTATTCTCCGTTCCCAAGGCCTTGTTCACCTTGTTGGTGCTTGTGCTGACCGGGCCACATATGTTGCCAGCCCAGCACACTCGGCAATCTCATCCCAGTCGAAGAGAACAATCAAGTTTCAGTTATGAGATGGAAATCGAGCCAATCCAACGGCCAGTCAGGCTTTCCGTGGCGGCGCTCAGAACTTTGCGCAAAGACGAACGAGTTGCTTCTTGCCTGGAGAGTCAGAATCTTCCGCCCGAACTGCTCCCCGCTGAGTGGTTTATTGCCTCGGAGATACACTTGAGTGGTCCAAGCGAACGCGACTTGATTGTTTTACCGGGCGACCGCCTTTCCGATACTCCACCGGATGAGCCATCGCCGAACGCTTGTTTGGTGGGAGCGAATACGGCTCAGTTTTGGGTATTACGCGAGACTGCCTCTGGGGTCACACTCATCCTCAGCGAGATTGCTCTCGGTCTAGCGGTGCTGCAGATCAGAACCAAAGGTCTCAGAGATATTCAGTTGGGTGCCGTAGTCGGCGGATATGCCGATACACTCGAATATCAATTCAACGGCCACTCTTATGAATTGGCCCGGCGTTCTTCTGAGCTAATTGGTGCTGAAATCCCTCGTGACCTTTCAGGATATGAAACAAGCAAACCACTGACTCAACTGCGGGGGCAGTCCTCTGAACTGGTGAGAGCGAAAGCCAGGGCTTGGATATGGCAGCGCTGGCAAGCCCATGCCCTCTCCTATCTAAAGGTCCGGCGGGCTGACAACGATGGAACTGAAGTGACCTGCACATATTTCATTACTGGATCGGAGACTGCCAAATGGCAGGTCACGCTTAGAGTCCACCGAGTTCATTTGGGAGACCGCTCCCGTCAAGTACCGCTACACACAGTGGAGGAAGCGGAACTGCTGATCGCTGACCAGGTCCAGAGAATCGAGCCAACCACCGATGATTCTCATCCACTTCATGCTCTTTCCGACAGCGTCGTACTGCGCAGTTCAGAGTACAAACTCCAATTCGTGGATTATGCCGGACGAGTTGTTGCGATTCTTTAACTCAAGTTCCTCTTAGTTCTGTTGGAGCCGTCGATTAGGGACTGTTAGGAAACTCTGTCCTGACTCTATCTGCCTTCCGACCCTGGATCATCCACATGCACCGGTCGCGACTGCCCTTCCCGGATCGGCGCCGGAATCAACCGGCCTACAATCAGATGGAACAAAAACACCAGGAAGAGTCCGCCCGCGAGTTGCAGCACCAGCCATCGCATATCGGTATTTGGATAAAACAAAGCGTAGAACACCAGCACCCAAAACGTTGTCGTCAGCACCGGGATGCCCACCGCGATAAACATCGTTCCCGAAAATCCCGGCAGGTACCACGGAAATTGATCGTGCACCGACCTGCGCGCCCACCACGAAGTCTCAATTTTTATGGCTAACCCTGACGCCAACGGCAACACGGTTTCCTCCGGGCCGCTCCGATGCCCCAATCGGTAAAACTCAGATAAATGCGAGTCGATCGAAGTCACCCCCGGAATCGACTCCAGCAATCGCAAATACGCGCGCCAGAATTGAATCACCCGCACTCCGCGGAACCCCAGCGAAATGTAGAACAGCGAAAGCGCCAGCCCAAACAGCGTCACGATCAAACTGATGTTGTGCGCCGTCGTAGTAGCCGCAGTTGTGAACGCCAGCGCCGTGGCCAGAAACGCCTGCACCGTCGAGAAATTGTTCATCCGCGCATAGAGAATATGGTCTTCATGATAGAGCCGCTCCAAAACCTTGAGCCACGCCTGCTTCGGGTCCGGAAACTTCGTTTCGTCGCTCATCACCGCTCCAGGCAGTCCCCGATTCCGGACCGCCCTCGAAGCCGAATTGTACATCGTTCCTCTGCGCACTCCAGTGATTCAATTCACAAGCGCCGTCCGGCTTCACCGCTCCGGCGCGTCATTTGATACCCGCAATTAACGCCTTCCTCGTGTCGTAGCTTAAAATGAAATAGAGGAAAACTTTTCGCCCATGAAACTGAAATTGCCAGTCGGCCCGTTCAAAGCCTACCTGTTCGACTGTGACGGCACGATCGCCGATTCCATGCCTCTACACTACGTCGCCTGGAAAAAAGCCCTCGACGAATGGAATTGCGATTTTGATGAGCAGCTTTTCTACGCCTGGGGCGGCATGCCCATCGCCGAAATCATTTCTACGCTAAACCAACAGCGCGGCCTCAATATGCCCGTTGAACTGGTAGCCCACAAAAAAGAAATCTATTTCTACGAACTGCTTCCGCAGCTCAAAGTCGTTCCCGAAGTTTTGGAGCACATCGAAGCCCAGCACGGTCAAATCCCCTTTGCCGTCGTTTCCGGGAGCACAAAGGAATCGGTCACCGCCTCGCTCACTTCACTTCACCTTCTCGACAAATTCGACACGTTTGTTTGCGCCGGCGACTACCAGAAGAGCAAGCCCGACCCGGAGGCATTCCTCATGGCCGCCACCAGACTCGCCGTCTCCCCCAAAGATTGCCTCGTCTTTGAAGACACCGATCTGGGCATTCAGGCCGCCACCGCCGCTGGCATGGCCTCCATTAAGATCCCTCCTCCATGGGAGCGTTCCTCGTCCTAGGACAATTCCCATCCGGCGGGGCAACCCCTGTAATAAGCTGCAAATCAACGTCCGGCCTCCCTACTACCTCTTTCATCACACCAGTACCCCGCTCCTATTGCTCCCCACACCTGCAAATCCCAAACTTTCCCATACGAGTGGCAACTCCAGGTGGCCAGCTATAGGGCCAGTTGCCTCGATAGGTGCCCATGCCCACGATCAATCGCCAGGAGCTCGATCGCCTCGACCGGCGCGGTCTTCAGCTCACCATCTTCTCTGCAGTCTTCGTTCTCGTGCTCGCGGGCGGCCTCGCTGCCTTCATGTATCCCATGGTCTTCGTTCATCCCGAAGGCAACGAATGGACCCTGCGCTCCGCCTTCTTCGGTTTCTGCGCCATCACCGTTCTCTTCATCATCTATCTGTTCGATCGCCAGCGCTCTTTCAGCAAAATCAAAAATCAGCTCCTCGCCGAACTCGAGCGCAACGTCGAACTCCAGATTCAGGCCAGCACCGATCAGCTCAAATCCATGCCTGACCAGAAATATTTCTGGGATCGCCTCACGATGGAATTTCGCCGCGCCCTCACCATGGAGAAAACTCTCTCTCTCGTGCTCATCAAGGTAAAGCCCGGCCCGCGCGCCTCGCAGAATGATCAGAATGCCGGACTCAGTGACGCCGCAAAATCCATGTCCAAGCGCCTGCGTCCCACCGACTCCATTTATCGCCTCGCCGACGATCTTTTCGGCATCGTTCTTCCCGAAACCGACACTCTCAATGCCAAGCGCATCGCCTTTCGTCTACAGGAAGAGCTACAGGCCGTTCGCTCGCACTACGGTAATTCGTTCGACCTCACCGCGCACAACTATCCCGACCACGTGAAAAGTTCTCACGAACTGGAAGACATCGTGAAGTCCATGCTCCCCGAGGAACGCGAAGAGTGGCAGGCACCTGCGGAAACTTCCTTGGCCTGAGGGCCCGTCGCTTAAGGAGCTGATAATTTCGTGAAAACTCTATCGCAGCGCTTGTTGCAGATCCTCGATCAGGTCCGCCGCGTCTTCCAGTCCAATCGAGACTCGTACCGTGCCTGGTTTCACTCCCGCGCGCCGCAATTCTTCCTCACTCATGCGGTAGTGCGAACTGTAGATCGGCAGCGATACCAGCGACTCTACGCCGCCCAGGCTCACCGCAAGCAAAAATAGCTTCACCCGGTCACAGAATTTACACGCCGCCGGCAATCCACCTTTCAAATCAAAAGCCAGCATCGATCCGAATCCGCGCATCTGTTGTTTCGCCAGCGCATAATCCGTATGCGATTTCAGTCCCGGATAATGCACTCGCTCCACTTTCGGATGTTTTTCCAGGAATTTCGCTACCTTCAACGCACTTTGGCACTGCCGCTCGATTCGCACGCCCAGTGTCTTGATTCCCCGCATCAGCAGAAACGCCACTTCCGGGTCCATGCACCCGCCCAGGTAAATCACCATCTGTCGCACTTTGCTTATAAACTCTTTCTTGCCTGCCGCAACTCCGCCCAGTAAATCGGAATGCCCCGCAAGTCCCTTGGTCACACTGTGCACCACCATGTCGAATCCGAGACTAAGCGGGTTTTGCAGTACCGGCGTCGCAAACGTATTATCCGCAATGCTTATCAGCCGGTGCTTCTTCGCAAACCCAATTGCCTTCCGCAAATCCACCAGATGTAAGGTAGGATTTGTCGGCGTCTCCACGTACAGGCACTTCGTTTTTGACGTGACCAGACCTTCGATTCCCTTCAGCGAAGCTCCCACAAACCGCACCGTGATTCCCCAGCGCGGAAACACGTCCCTCATCAACCGGTACGTCCCGCCATACAGTTGGGCCGATGCAATTAATTCATCTCCGCTCTTCAGCACACTTAACAGCGCACTGGAAATCGCCGCCATTCCCGACGATGTCACCACCGCCGCTTCCGCGCCCTCGAGCGCAGCAATCTTCTTTTCCGCCACCGTCAATGTCGGATTCCCATAGCGCGTGTAGATGTACGCTTGGCTTTTTCCCTCCGCCCACCTCTTCATCTCGTCGCTCGACGAAAATGTAAACGTCGACGAACGCACAATCTCCGTCGTCACCGAAGTCCCGACCCCGTGCTTTAACGGTTCCCCCGCGTGTACCGCCGTGGTTTGCGTGTGGCGCTCCTGTTTGGACTTTTTCATGCCAAGAGTATTCTCCCTCTCGTGTTACCCAGCAACCTCCAATTTGGCGCAGCCCTCCCATGCTCCTGTCACTGTCACTCCTGACTGTGCTGGTCGCCTCAACTGTCCCGGGTTTTGTCATCCCGACCAGAGCGCTGCGCCTTTTGTGGCTCGCAGTGGAGGGATCGTGGCAATCACCTCCCCTCCAAGAACTCCCTGCGACGTGCGCCAGTCCACGTAGCGCTGGCTTTCATGCCAGCGCTCGTGCTCTATTTATCCCCTACAGATTCTGTAGGTACCGGGCTCTGACCCGGTCAGGAATGTCTTTCAACGTAGATCGGGCGACGCAGCGCATCTTAGCAAAATTTGCCTCACACCCAAATGTCGCCGGAACTCGCCATGCAACTGGCCCGCGGCCTCTGGTGGATTCTCGCCCTCGTCTGGATCGTTATGGCTTTCGCCACAAAAAAGGTGAAACGCACCGAAACCCCCTTCGAGCGCGTTCTGCACCTCGTCCCTCTCTTCATTGCCTTTCGGCTTCTCTTCGGCCGCGGCCAGCCATTTCCCTGGTTGTTTGTTCCTCTTCTCCCAAACAGGCCTCTACTATGGTGGCTTGGAGTTGCCATCACCGCGCTTGGGCATGGCGATTTCCATTTGGGCACGTCTCTCTCTTGGCACCAATTGGAGCGGCATGGTCACTCTCAAAGACGATCATGAACTCATCCGGAAGGGCCTCTACCGCCGCATCCGCCATCCCATTTACACCGGGATACTTCTCGGCGCAATCGGTACCGGCATGATTCGCGGCCAACTCCGCGATCTCCTGTGCTTCGTGATTCTCTATGTCACCTTTTATTTCAAAGCCAGACGTGAAGAATCTTTTCTCCTGCAAGAGTTCGGCCACAGTTTCGCCGAACACCAATCCCACACCGGCATGTTCTGGCCAAAGCTATCCTGATCATTCACCGTTCCGCGGAAGCCGCCTGACACCGCCGCCTGAATCTTCGCCGTTGTAGGGGCACGATACTTCGTGCCCTTCTTGGGTTTTTCTTTCTCACTGTTAGACAAAAACCCCCCTTTCGTGTGTCATACCTTTGAACACAGCACGGGCAAGCAGGTGCCTTTGCCAACGCAAAAGATCGCGGTCGCTGAAATTCAGTCTCTTTACGAAGGGCACGGCCCCGCGCTCGCGGCTTACGCGTGTTGCTGTGGACTGGATTTCGCCTCCGCGGAAGATGTCGTGCAGCAGGTCTTCCTGCGGCTTCTGCGCTTTGAGGAACCAGCACCGCAATTTCCGCTGGCCTACGCCTATCGCGCTGTTCGCAACGCATCTCTGAATTTGCGGCGGAACCGCCAACACGAAGTGGAATTGCCGGAGGAGGAAACATGGCTGACCCACTCATCACCAGCGTCCAAACCCGAAGAGACGCTCGCTCTGCAAAAAGTCTTGTGCGCGTTGCCTTCCGAGCAGCAGGAAACCGTCTTCCTTCGTGTCTGGAGCGGCATGACCCTGCAGGAAATCGCCATAGCCACCGATACACCGCTCAATACCGTCGCTTCTCGCTATCGCTACGCCTTGGACAAATTGCGCGCCCTGCTGAAGTGACTCCATGAGGTCCACATTGCCATGACTAACAACGACTCTCGACTGGAAAACTATCTTGCCGAATTTCAGCCGCGGCCCGTTCGCAAGCTTGAGATTCCTCCACAGGCATCCCTCATCTGGCTGCAGCGTTTTGCTGCCGCGGCCTTGCTCGCCATCAGTGCTACCACCAGCCTCTGTTTGGCCTTTCGTTCGAACGCTCCCGAACCCCAGATTGCGCTTATTCCGTCGCAGGATTCGGTTCCTTCCCCGCCTCCAAAGCAAATTGGGCCAATGGCGCTGACTAAATTGGCTCTCTCTGACAGCCGCGATTTTGATCTCTATTTGCTGAATCAGTCGCGATATGTGCTGCGCGATCCGCAGGGTGAACAAAGTTCGCTACGCGTTCTTACTACCGAATAGGAAGGCCGTCATGAAATCACGACTATTCACGCTTTTCTTTTTCTTACTTGCGGGGGCCGCGGGAACCTCTGCCCAGGTCAAACCTCTGCCAGAAACACGCAACGCCGCCCTTCGCTACTGGCAGGCCTTTGCCGAAATCAAGGATCCTCCTGCCGATAAGTCCACCCTCGACTTGATGACCAAGACTGTCACGGGGCAAGCCGCCTGGAACGAGACAAAGCTGGCGGCGATCCTCGATCCCAATCAAAACGCGCTGGGCATCTTTCTGCGCGCTACCTCTCTACCCGACTGCGATTGGGGGCTCGAGTATCGCCGCGGTCCGGAAGCGTCTATGGCCATCGTTCCCCGTGCCAGCGTCATGGCCCGTTTGAATTCCCTGCAAGCCATGCGCGATCTGGCCAACGGTCACAGCGATGCCGCCGTCGACCGCTGGATCGCGGGGCTCCGTTTCTCGCAGGACCTCGCCCGCAATGCTTCCCTCGTCTTTGCCCTTACCGCAAGAAGCTCCATGATGACAAACCTCCACGCTCTGGCCGCCGAACTGCAGCACGGCCGTTTCAATGTTTCACAAAAGAAACGTCTCGAAGCAGCTGTCATGGCAATTCCCGAGGACGGCTTTGATTGGGCCGCAACTTGGGGGGTGGAAGAAGCGGGGGCAGAGGTATTTTTTCAAGAACTTCTCGACTCCAAGAACCCGGTTGCCCTGTACGAATCGATGACCGGTGAATCATCCACTCCCGGTTGCATCCCCCCTGGCAAAAAAGAAATAGCCAGCTTTCGCGAATATATGTTTGGAATTCAAGCGGCCTTGCAGGAGCCTCCCCCAACTGCCAAAACTCGCATTGAGGCCCTGGAACCGTCTCGCAAAAAGCTCTGCGCTGACGCCCAGAACACCATCCCCTCTCCCCAACGTATCAACGAAGCCCGCGCGGAAATCTCCGCCGCCCGTCAATCCCTCTTGTCCGCTCTAAACGCAAAGTAGGGGCACGATGTATCGCAGGCTTGTCCAAATTAGGTTTTCAAGGAAGGGCGGAAAGACCTGTTACTTTAGGTTGGGTTCCGTGACAAGAACCAACGCTAAGGACAGGAGATTCCGCCTTGAACCGAGTATGCAGCATATTTTCTCAGTTATTGCAGTTCTTTCCCCGTCTGGAATTTGAACAGGCTGTTCGAGAGACCCGCGCCGAGCGTCCTGCTCGCGGATTTACCTGCTGGGGCCAATTCGTTGCGATGCTGTTTTGCCAGTTGGGGCCAGCCCGTTCGTTGCGTGAGATTTGCGGCGGCCTCGCGGGTTGTGAAGGCAAGTTGAAGCATCTCGGCGTTCCTCAGGCGCCCAACAAGTCCACGCTCGCCTATGCCAATGAGCACCGACCCTGGCAGTTGTATCAGAAGGTCTTCGGTATTTTGTTTGCTCGTTGTCAGCAGGCGGCGGGCACGCGACACGGTTTCCGTTTTCGCAATCCACTGCTGAGCATCGACGGCACCATCATCGAACTCTGCGCCACCATGTTTGATTGGGCAAAATACCAGCAAACCAAAGGCGCGGCGAAGCTGCACTTGGTTTTGGACCACGATGGACATCTGCCGTGCTATGCGGTCATCACCGAAGGAAAAGCCTCGGAGGTGAAAGTAGCGCGTGAATTTCAGTTTGCTCCAGGCACGATCTTGGTCTTTGACCGCGGCTATGTGGACTACCAGTGGTAGCAACGGCTAACCGATAGCGGCGTGTTCTTCGTGACTCGCCTGCGCCACGACGCGCACTACCGTGTTCTTGAACAATGCCCTATTCCGAGAAATCGCCACATCCTCAAAGAGGAAATCATATCGCTGGGCAGCCACCACTACCGGCAAGCGGCGCGATTCCGTCGTGTCGAAGTTTGGATTGAGGAACGTCAGGAAGTCCTGGTACTGCTGAGCAACCACTTGAGCTTTGGCTCCAGCACCATCGCGCAAATCTATCGAGAACGCTGGCGGATCGAAGTCTTCTTCCGCTATTTGAAGCAGCACCTACGCATCAAAACCTTCGTGGGCACCAGCGCCAACGCACTGCACATCCAAATTTGGACAGCACTGATCGCCATACTGCTGCTGAAATACTTGCAACTGCGGGCTCGCTACGGCTGGTCACTATCCAATCTAGTCGCGCTGCTGCGCCAACAACTCTTTGTTTACCGCGATTTGCACACCTGGCTGGATGAACCGTTCCCAGCCCCTCCGGCCTTGGACGGCCTGCATGACGGCCAGTTGATTCTGGAATTTAAACTGGCTCTTTAGGACAGCAGGCACCCAACCTGAACACAAATTAATGCTCTCTGCACTCAAAGTCTCAATCTTTTCAAGGTTCCTAACACCGCCGCCATCCTAATTTGGACAGCCCTGCGATGTATCGTGCCCCCACTCAGTTTGCTTTGCCTATGTGGCGACCGGCTTTGACCGACCAGTTGTTCGGTACGGCGAAAATGGCTCTCGCCTTACGCCTCTTCTTCCACCAACGCCTCGCCGTGTGCCGCTTTGTGCGCGGCGATGACCTTCTCGCCCAGCTCGCTTGGCACATAGTCGTAATGCGAATATTCCATCGAGTAACTGGCACGCCCTTGCGTCATCGATGTCAGGTTCGTCGCGTAGGAAAGCATCTCCGACAGCGGCACCATCGCTTTCACGATTACGTTGTGCCCCCGTGCTTCGCTTCCCTCGATTCGTCCTCGTCTTGAACTCAGGTCGCCCATCAAGTCTCCCGAGTATTGATCTGGCGCGAACACTTCCACATGCATGATCGGTTCCAGCAGCGAAGGTTTCGCCGTTTTCATCGCTTCTTTAAATGCTAGCGACCCAGCGATCCGGAAGGCCATATCCGAAGAATCCACATCGTGATACTTGCCATCATAAAGAGTGGCGCGGAAATCAGTCACCGGAAAACCCGCCAGATAGCCGCGCGCCGCCGCATCCCGAATCCCGCGCTCCACCGACGGAATCCAGTTGTGGGGAATCGCGCCGCCAAACACGTCATCCACGAATTCGATGCCCTTCCCGTGCTCGAGCGGTTCAAATTTCACACGGCACACGCCAAACTGTCCGTGCCCGCCAGACTGTTTCTTGTGTTTGCCTTCCGCATCCGCCTTTCCGCGAATCGTCTCGCGATACGGTACCTTCGGCGGCTTCAGCGTCAGATTTACGTTGTAGCGCTTCTGCAGTTTCGCTACGACAACCTCGACGTGCTGCTGTCCGTTGCCCGCCAGCAGAAATTCTTTCGTCTGCGGATCGCGCGAAAAACGCAGCGCCGGATCCTCTTCCATGATCTTGTGAATCGCCACGCCGATCTTGTCTTCATCGGCGCGCGTCTTCGGCTCCACCGCAAACGTAATCGAAGGTTCCGGCAATTTTACCGGTTCGTAATAAATGGTGGACGCTTTATCGCCCAGCGTATCGCCCGTCACCGTCTCTTTGATCTTGGCGATTGCGCCGATATCCCCTGCGTGCAATTCCTGCACTTCGGTTAGCTGTTTTCCCTGCACCACCATGACGTGCTGGAAGCGCTCGGGAATATTCCGGCTGAAGTTCTGCAACGTTGCATCATTCTTGAGCACGCCGCTCTTCACCTTGAAATAATTGATCCGTCCGGAAAATGGGTCTGCCAGCGTCTTGAACACAAACACAGAAAGCGGCTGGCTATCGTCGTATTTCCGGTCGATGCGCTCGCCCTTGCCGTGTGGTTCGGTGAAACCGAATTGCGAATGCTCATCGGGATGTGGGAAAACATCCGCCAAAAACGTCAGCAAGCTGGCATTCCCGATGTTCCGCGCCGAAGAAATCATCAGCACCGGAACGATCTTTTCCGTCACGATCGCTTTCCGTACTGCCGGTATCAGATCCTCAATGGGAATCGTTCCTTCGCGGAAAAATTCCTCCATCATTTCATCGTCGCCTTCCGCGATCAGCTCCACCAGCCGTTCATGAGCTTCTTTCGCTTCATCGAGCAACGCATCGGGAATATGATCGAACGTCGCCTTGCCATCGCCATCCGGCGTGTAGAAATGTGCCTTCATGGCCACCAGGTCGATCACTCCGCGAAATCCCTTTTCCGCGCCAATCGGCATCTGCAGCGGCACCACCGTTCGCCCAAACAATTCCTGCAACGATGCCAGCGATCTCTCAAAACTTGCCAACTCGCGGTCCATCCAAGTCAATACAAATGCCCGCGGCACATCGTATTCCGCGCAGTAATCCCACACTTTTTCCGTGGTCACCTGGGCGCCAACATGCGCATCCACGGTGATCAGCACGCCATCCGCGGCAATTAGCGAAGCTTTTGTTTCCGTTATGAAGGTCGAATAACCGGGCAGGTCAAGAAAATTGATCTTTACGTTATTTCCGCCGCACAGTGTGCACGGCCATTCCGCATGCGCGATTCCCGTTTGAATTGTTATCTTCCGCTGAATTTCCTCTTCATCCCAATCCGTCGTGGTTGTGCCTTCCGCAACTTTCCCGAAGCGCGGCGTTGCTCCGGCGGTAAACAATAACGACGACACCAGTTGCGTCTTTCCGGTGCCGCCGTGGCCTACAATGCCAACGTTTCTGATGTCCTTGGTGGGATAGATTTTCATTACAGTCCTCCTCGCAGGTGTGACCAACTAGGTCACCGGGAGGAGGTCCGCCGATGAAAAACTCAGGCGCGGGCCGGCGCCTGGCGAGATGTTGGTGAAGGAGAGCGCGGCCCTACCTGGGTCCCGCGAAGCGGGGCGAAGGAGTATCGAAAATTCCCTGGTCCGCTCTTCTTTTCGGCCCGATGCTAGCACACCGGAAATCCCGGAGCAATGACGCCTCAAGCTCCGGGCCGGTTACGATGGCGGCAGCTCAAAAACGGCCTTCACTGTCAGCTTCTAAGCCTTCGGAACCTCGCTAGTCCGCGAATAATCCGGCAGTCCTGCCGAGTTCAACAGAATCGTGCGCGAACCGGCCGACAGGTTCCCCGTGGCGCGAGTATTGCTGTAGAATTTTCCGCCGACATAAATTTCCGCCGCCTCTGGCACCGACGAAATTGCCGCATCTTCTGATCGTCCCGAAGAACTGGCCATCACCGGGAACGAAGCGCTAGCCGCCGTGGGACTGACTTCTGGCGCAACACTCGCTTTACCTGAGAGGTCAGTGATTGTTGTCGATCGAGCAGGCGCGATGGACGGATAGAAGCGGTAAAGCACGGCTTACAGATCGCTCGTGCTGAGCGCAAATCCACTCCCATCGACTTTTTTCTTGATGAGCTTTTGCGAGTTCAAGCCAATTACTTCTCCCCGTGAATTCAGAAGCAGCCCACCCGAATACCCCCGGATTGCTACTACCTCCGGGAGTCTCTGCGAATACAGAAGCGTATGAACCGTAGAACAGCGCGGCAGACAAGAGGATAGAGCGAGGAAAGAGACCAGGCATCCGAGGCTCTCTCGGCAGGGAATGCAGATAAATACCCACGATGGAAATAGCACCACTGCTAACTCGAGGAAGAAGATGCTCGGATGTACCCGGAGCAGGCGAGAACCGGGAGTCGCGGATATTTCGGAAACGCGGAATTTATTTCCGACAGCTTGCAGAGCAGAAAGCTGGAGCCTTTTGCGGATTCGATCACTCGCGCGTGAATGCAATCGACGCAAAGGCCGGGAGGGCGCGGCGCCATACTTTTTACTTTGGCTTCTGCGGCGTGGCGGCCGGCGGTGGAGATGAAGGCGTTCCGGGTTCGTCGCCAGGCACAACTGGTTTCTTGAAGTGCGATTCGCTGATGTTCACGTTGATTTCAATTTTGTCAGCGATAATTTTTTGCGATTCGCCAGTATCGGGACTGCTGGACTCGATCAGAAATGGGTACATGACATCATCGATTTCGCGATAATTACGGAAATACGTTTCTGACTTAATGTCTTTGCCGTCGTTGGTCTTGCTGGTGCCCTGCCAGCGAATGATGAGATAGGTTGCCGCATCGAACGAGAAATAGCTGACATCGCCATTCTTGTTGGTGAGCTTGATCTTGTAGGCGGGCTTTCCTTCGACGGTGGTTTTTCCGGCGAATTCCAGCGTGTTGCCCTTGGCTTTGTAGTTGATGAACGGACCCTCGAAATCGGCCTGATCAAGAATATTGCGCAGATCATTTTCCGTCATCGGTTGGACGCCAGGATTGCTGCCGAACGGATTGTAGACCCAGCCGGCCGATTTTCCGTCGTAGACGCGGATCAGCGTGCCCCGCCCGACGGTAACTTCCATGTGGAGTTTCAGCGGGCGCTCGCGCTCGATCACAAAGGGGCCCTGCAACTCCGGCGCAAAGACCATGGTGCCGGAAATGCGCTCGGATTGAATCGATTTGATCTTGGCCAAGCCTCCGCGCGCGGTTACGTAATTTTCGAGAATGTCGTCCATGGTTTGCGCGGAAACGGCGAGCGGCAGAAAGGAGAGAGCAGTGAGAAGCAGAAGTCTAAGCACGGTCAAAGATCCACGAGCAGCGATGGGTGAACGCAGCATACACAGAATGGTAAAAGGAGTGGGAGAGAGGGTCAATGGGGGGTGGGGCGGAAGCGCGGCTAGAAGTTTGAAGTTGGAAATATTCAGTTCGGGGGCAAGGCCACCCGCCTCAGGGGCTGAAGCCCCTCCGGTGGAGTTCCATTGTCGGAACCCAGCCTCCAGCATGCAAAAAAGAATGACCCTGGCCACAGATTAGCGGAAGCGGAAGCCGGCTTTTAGTTCACAGCGATAGTCTTTGGCCTGATTTTTTTCTACGCGGACTTCACAACTGGCCCAACTGAGATCGGAAGAAGGACCCATGGGATAGACGATGAGCGTGCCGTTCATTTCGGCTTCGAGGCTGGGGCCTTCGGCGGAAGAGGGCAGCGTGAAATTCATGGAACGGCCGAAAATCACGGGGTAGGAAGTGCGGACGATAGAGTCGAGTTGGGTGCGGAAGACCTCTGCCTGAAACAAAAACGTGGTGGTATCGGACCAATTGCGCACGGAAACCTTGATGGTGCGGCCACCGCGGGAAAATTCGTCGGTATCGATGCGGGTAAAGGGGCAAGGGCCGGCGATGCAGGTGACGCGCGCATCGCGAAAGACGTTGCCTTCGCCGGCATCGAGGGAAACCGAAGCGGACGCGGCTTTCCATTTGCCATCGGGGGAACAGGGGAGGCGCTCCATGCAGGGAATGTTGCCCTGATTTTCAACCTGGAAAGTCTTCACCGCGCTGCCGATGTTTTCGTTCTTCGTAGCTTCCGTGGAATAGCGCACCATCACGTTGCCGATAATCACTTCCGCTTCGTTTAGTTTGGCCTCCACTTCGCCGTGAAGCGGGGTCAAGCGAACGACAGCCAGTTTGTCGGTGAGGATCTCCGTAACGTCGAGGGGCTGGAAATCGGGATGACGAAACGCAAGCCTGACGGGCTGCCCGGGTTTTACACCGGGGTGAAACGTCAGCCGGAACGTGCCGGAGAAATCGGACTTCGCCTCTTTTTGAAGCAGGTCCTCGGGAGAAGTTATCTCTACATTCGCGATCGGGGATTGTTTATGGGGATCCTTGTCATCTTTCAGGACCGCGCCGATAAGCGCCGTGGGCCGAGTGCGATTGCGTTTGCAATGATAATCCGGGCGGCACCCAGTGCGCCGCCCAGGACGAATAGCGCGAACACGGCGAGCGCGATCTTGCGGTTGCGGGTCATGTCTCCACTTCAAACTACCTGTTGGATGAATTGAAATCAATGCGGAGTGCAGGGTAGATTTCGTGTTTTGTGGTGGACGGGGCGAAAAGCGCGAAACTGTGGCGGATATAGTGATTGCCGGATACGAAGAGTGACTATAATTAATTGAATGGACGAGACAAGTATGCACCCGAGCCGGGTTTCGCGCCGGGAACTGCTGAAGCAGATGGCTCGACTGGGAGCCGCGCTGCCCGCTTTCGGCTGGGGCGGTTTAGCGTTTGCGCAGACGCGAAGGAAGAAAATCGTCGCACCTCCCGCGCCGCAGAGTGTTTTCCGTTTTTCTCCCGCCGACGATGGACTCCTTGAGGATCTGGAAAAGGCCAGTTTCAAATATTTCTGGACGCAGGCGCATCCGGAAACGGGTATCGTGATGGACCGCTGCCACGCACGCGAACCGGTTACCAACGAATTGGGGAGCATTGCGGCTACAGGATTTGGGCTGACGGCGCTGTGCATCGGAGAGAAACGTGGATTTGTGATGCGCGGAGCCGCAGAATCGCGCGCGTTGAACACGTTGCGCTTCTTGTGGAAGAAATTGCCGCATCATCGCGGATTTTTCTATCACTTCGGCAATATCAATACCGGCGATCGACTGTGGGATTCGGAAGCTTCTTCCGTGGACACGGCTATCCTGCTGTGCGGAGTCCTGATGTGCAGGCAGCATTTTGCGCATTCGGAGATCAGCGAGTTGGCACTGGAGATTTTCAATCGCGTGGATTGGAACTGGCTGTCGGAAGATACGCCCATACTGCCGCATGGATGGACGCCGGAAGGCGGCTTTCTGCAATACCGCTGGGGCGATTACAGCGAAATGATGATGATGTACCTGCTGGGATTGGGCTCGTCTTTGCACGCGTTGCCACCGGAAGCCTGGAACGCGTGGAAGCGCACTACATTTGAATACGATGGCATACGGTATATCGGATCGTATGCACCGCTGTTCATACACCAATACTCGCAAGCCTGGTTTGATTTCCGCAACAAACGAGACAAGTATACGAACTACTTTCAGAATTCGATTCGCGCCACAGAAGCGCACAAACGATTTTGCCTGGATCTGGCCGGGCGATTTCCAACCTACACGGAAGACTTGTGGGGCATTACGGCATCGGACTCGCCAAAAGGGTACGTGGCATGGGGCGGCCCACCGGCCACCGGGCCGATCGATGGCAGCGTAGTGCCGTGTGCGGCCGCGGGTTCGTTGCCGTTTTTGCCGGAAGCAGCGATGCGCGTCTTGCGCACGATGAAGGATCGCTACGGATCAAAAGCGTGGACGCAGTATGGGTTCGTGGACGCGTTTAACCCGATCACGGATTGGTACGACACGGACGTTGTGGGAATCGACATTGGAATTTCGATGGTGATGGCAGAGAACGCGCGGACTTCCTTTGTGTGGGATACATTCATGAAGAACCCGGAAGCGCAGCGGGGGATGGAACGTGCGGGGTTCAAGGCAGAGACACCCGCTCCGACGGGAAAAGTCGGAGCTAAAGCTCCGACCCCTTGATTGGCTGATTATGGATTGGCAAATTTTACAGTTTTGCCGGTGTTGGCGGATTCGCGGGCGGCGTCCATGATTTCGGCGACGATGAGGTTGTTTTCGAGGGAAGTCAAACCGGAAGGCTTGAGACCATCGAGAACCACGGCGCGCAAGTAGCTGAGTTCGTCATCGGCAGGAGCGGCGATCTTTGGCGCGGACTCGGTTTGTTCCTGCGCTTTTTCCGTCGCGCGCACTTTAATGTTGCCATCGCCGGAAGTCAGCACGTAACCGGTCTTGCCGTAGACTTCCATATCCTGGCGGCCGACGCCCCAGTTCCAGGAAGCCTGGATGATGGTTTGCGCCTTGGGATAGGTGAGGATGATGGTGGCTTCATCTTCGACCTTCGGATAGACATCGGGCTTGATGTGCTGCGTGACGGCGGTGACAGTAAGGGGCGGCTGGCCTTCCATGATCCAGGTGGAAAGATCCGCGCCGTAGCAGCCGAAATCATAAAGCGCGCCGGCGCCATTGAGTTTTGGATCGGTGAGCCAGCCGAGAAATTCAGGACCGACACCGATTTCCTTGGGGCCGGCGTGGCCGCTATGCACGACGATTTTGCGGACATCGCCGATCGTTCCTTTGCGGACTGCGTCGTAAACCGCGTGATTGCTTGGGCACCCAGGTGATGAAATAATTGACCAACACCGGAATCTTCGCGTCGCGGGCGATTTTGTCGATGGCGCGCGCATCGGCGGCGCTGACAGCCAATGGCTTTTCCATCATCACGGCGACATGATGCTTCGCACAGAGTCTCGACAATTTTGCGGTGATCGAACGTGTTGGAGTAGGCGAGCACGGCTTGCGGCTTGGTGGCGGTGAGCATTTCATCGAGATCGGCGTGATACAGCGAAGCGTCCAGGTTGAACTGTTTGGCATATTGATCGAATAGCTTGCGATCCGGCTCACTGATTCCCATAATGCGGATGTCCTTACGATGGGCGATGCTCTCGAAAAATCCTTCCGCGTGGCCGTGAACTAGCCCGGCAATGGCCACACGCAGCGGCTCGTCGCTGGCGGCAAAGGCAGGCGCTCCAAAAAGGAGCAACGCAGCGACGACTAGTACAAACGCACGTGACAGCAATTTCATTTCAGCCTCCCGAAAATCCTTTGGCATCATAGCACCGAGCTGGCGAGGAGTTTTGTGACGAATTCAGGATTCGGAGTGAACCACAATCACCACACCGGCGGAAGGTGGGGTGTTATTATCGGCGAGAAAATAGCGGGTGCGAGGACGAAATGATGCGATTGCGCAATTGGCTGGCATTGATGGTTGCGCTGCTGGGCGTAAGCGTGGGAACTGCGCTGGCTTCGCCGGAGCGCAAGGCGGCATCGGCAGAGTATGCGCAATCGCAGGCGCGCCTGGCGCGTGGGTGGAATAACTGGGACACACACACGGTGCTCTCACAAGTCTTGCTGCCGGAAGGCGTGGAGATAAATATCCGCATCGACCGTGGCCTGCCGTTCGGCAATTCGTATCTGACGCGCGCGTTGATTGGGCAGCAGGAAGCGAAAGTCACACCGGGGCCACACCTGATCGATGGAAGCTACACGGAACTGACGCTGGAATATCGAGGGCTGTCCTCAAAGGTGCAAAGCGCGACCGAAGGAGACGAACTGGTGTATCTGGTCACGCCGCTGGAAGACAAGAATCTGAAACCGACACTGGGAACGGTGATCTTTCAAGTGGGGATGCTGTGGTTCCGGGCAGGAGAAATTCGCCAGGCGCCGGACGGCATCAAGGTGAATTTGCCGAGCGGGAGAAAATTCACCATCAGCACAACCGGGAAACCAGAAGCGAATGGTGAAGTGCAATGCTGCGGCCCCTATCTGGCGGTGCAACTGTCTGAAGCGGTGGGCCTGAGCACCGGAGGGAAGCGGACGCTGGCGGAAGTGCAGGCAATGATCGAGCGAGGAAAGGCTCGCTACAACGCGAAGATCAAAACATTTGGAGCGCCGGCGGAAGTTGCTGATGTGATCGAGTCAGTGATGGGCTGGAATACGATTTACGAGCCCGAGCGCGGGCGCGTGATGTCGCCGGTGAGCCGTAGCTGGAACGAGGGCTTTGGCGGATACGTTCTTTTCGAATGGGATAATTTTTTCGCGGCGTGGATGGCGGGGATGGTGAATCGCGATCTGGCCTACGCCAATGCAGTTGAGATGGTGAATTCGGTAACGCCGTCGGGGTTTGTGCCGAACTACGCGCGCGCGAAGGGCTGGGACAGCTACGACCGGTCGGAACCGCCGGTTGGTTCGCTGGCGGTTCTCGCCATTTACGAAAAATATAAGGAGAAATGGTTTTTGCGTGACACGTTCGATGGATTGTTGCGCTGGAATCGCTGGTGGGCGGCTAATCGCGATATTCAGGGCTATCTGGCGTGGGGATCGACTCCGTTTGACGCAGCGTGGAGCCACGCGGATGCGACGATAAATACAGTGCAAGGCGCGCGATTCGAATCCGGGCTGGACAATTCTCCGATGTACGATGACGCGCCCTATGACAGCTCGCGTCATGTGATGGAACTGGCGGATGTTGGGCTGATGGGATTGTATGTTGCCGACTGTACTGCCTTGGCGCGAATTGCGGAAGAGTTGGGACGCACGGCGGAGGCCCAGGAGCTCCACGAAAGAGCGCAGAAATATGCGAAAAGCCTGAATGAGCTGTGGGATGAGTCCACCGGGATTTATCGCAACAAGAATCTGCGCAGCGGCGAGCTAGACAAGCGGCTGTCGCCCACGAATTTCTATCCATTGCTGGCCGAGGTACCGTCGAAGGAACGAGCTGAGCGCATGGTAGGTGAGCACTTGATGAACCCACAGGAATTCTGGGGAGAGTTTGTCATCCCGGCGACTCCACGGAATGAAGCAGCATTCAAGGATCAAGAATACTGGCGCGGGCGGATCTGGGGGCCAATGAATTTTCTGGTGTATCTCGGCTTGCGCAACTATGAGTTTGCCGATGCGAGAACGCAGGTGGTGGAAAAATCGAAGACGCTTTTTTCGAAGGAATGGCAAGAGAACCGGCATGTGCACGAAAACTACAACGCGATGCTGGGAGTCGGCGACGACGTGAAGAGCAGCGACGCGTTTTATCATTGGGGCGCGTTGCTGGTATTCATCGATGCTCTAGAGCGCGGAGCGTATTAGACACGTCTCCGCATTCAGACGAAAACATGGCAGCGAATTCGGGTGGAAGGACCGCCTCGGAAGGCGGGCCTTCCAAGGGCATGCCCGAAGTTAAAATCCACGCTTTTTCCTGCAAAAGGTGCGGCACCTGAACTTTCCAAATACTGGTTGACCACGGGGAATCGTGTCTATACTATTTTGCTCTATGCCTAGAGCAATGCCAGGTACAGACGCCGCGCGAGGAGAATCTGGAACCCATGAAAGAACGAGAACAGCGAGACCTTTTCCCGGGCGCACTCGAGATGATGATTCTACGAACCCTCCGGCGGCAGCCACTTCATGGCTACGCTCTGGCGCAAAACATCAAACGAACTTCGAACGACCTGCTGCAGATTGAAGAAGGTTCACTGTATCCGGCATTGCAACGATTGCTGAGAGAAGAGTTGGTCAAGGCGGAATGGGGCATTTCGGCGACGAACCGGCGTGTGCGGATATATAAATTGACTACGGCCGGCAAAAAACACCTGGAGCGGGAGGTATCGAGGTTCGAGAAAATGCTCGACGGAATTACGCGGGTGCTGGCGCGAGGTGAATCATGAACTGGTTCAAGCAACTCTTCGCGCGACAGCAGATGAGTGAAGATTTATCCAAAGAAATCCGCGAGCATCTGGAAGAAAAGATCGAGGAACTTGTTGCGGAAGGCATGTCCGGGGAAGACGCGAATGCCGCAGCGCACCGGGCGTTTGGAAACGTGGCTCTCGCGGAAGAGGACAGCCGGGAAGTCTGGCGGTGGCCGGCAATTGAAGATTTTCTGGGGGATGTAAAGCACGGGGTTCGCATGCTGTGCAAGAATCCGGGATTCGCCACAGCGGCAGTAGCGCTCTTGGCTTTGGGAATCGGAGCGAATACGGCACTGTTCAGCGTAGTGAACGGAGTGTTACTAAAGCCGCTGCCGTTTCCACATCCAGAGCAACTTGTGGCATTGCGCGAGAGCAAACCGAACTTCGCGACGGGATCGATTTCCTATCCCAATTTCCTGGATTGGCAGAAAGACAATCAGAGCTTTACCTCGATGGCACTGATGCGTGGCGGCCGGTCGTTCATCTTGACCGGGATGGGAGATGCGGAGCAATTGGATGGGGTTTACATCAGTACGGGATTTTTCGAGCAGCTTCATGTAAATCCTGTCCTTGGTCGGACGTTCGCGGAGGGTGAAGACCGCATCGGGGCAGCGCCCACGGTGATGATTACGGCCGGATTCTGGAGGCGAAAGTTCGGAGGTGCGAACGATGTAATTGGAAAGGGTCTGGCTCTCGATGGCAGGGAGTACACGATCGTCGGCGTGATCCCTGCGAAATTTAATCTGATGGGGACGCTGCGCACGCAAGAGGTGTACGTTCCGATTGGACAATGGAACAATCCGCTCTTGAAGAGCCGAATGGCGGGACTCGGAATTGGAGCGATAGGACGACTGAAACCCGGAGTAAGCATCGAGCAGGCACGAGCGGATATGAAACGGGTAACTGAAAATTTGGCGGCGGCGTACCCGGAGGCGGATAAAGGCGTAGGGGCTGCGGTCATTCCCTTGGGAAAGTGGACGTTGGGAAATTTGCAGTCGATTCTATTCGTGTTGTTTGGAGCTGTAGGCTTTGTACTGTTGATCGCCTGCGTGAACGTGGCGAACCTCATGCTAGCGCGGTCGAGCAATCGCGCGCACGAGTTTGCCATCCGCGGAGCGCTCGGAGCCGGCCAGGGAAGAATTTTGCGTCAACTTTTGACGGAAAGCAGTCTGATCGCGGCAATCGGTGGAGGACTCGGGGTGTTGCTGGCAGCATTAGGGACGCAGGCTGCGTTGCGTCTCTTACCAAGTACGCTGCCGAGAGCGGAGGAAGTAGGAGTAGACGGTCGCGTCCTGGCCTTTGCGGCGGTGATATCAACCGTAGCAGGAATAGTGTTTGGATTGGCACCGGCATGGAAAGCAGCAAGAAACGCACCACAGGAAATGTTGAAGAAAGGCGGGCGGGGCGTAGGCGGGACGCGGCATGCAGGGCAGGGGGCATTGGTCGCGGCAGAAGTGGCCTTGGCCTTGATCCTGTTGATCGGCGCTGGCTTGATGATCCGAACGCTGGGCGCGCTCTGGAAAGTTGATCCAGGCTTCGAAGCCAGTAAAGTACTTTCATTTGGTTTCTCTCTGCCACCAACAATGAAGGATAGGAGCCCGGAAGCCAGCCGGTCATCGCTGCGCGAAGTGCAGGAGAAATTTGCCCACGTTCCAGGCGTGGATGGTGTGGCCTATACCTGGGGGGCGGTTCCCTTGCTCTCCGATGACGAGTGGCTGTTCTGGATCGATGGACAGCCAAAACCGGAAAGCGAGAATGAAATGAATTGGGCGCTGAGTTACGTGGTTGGGGAGGACTACCGGAAAATTATGGGCATCCAGTTGTTGAGTGGCCGATTTTTCACCGAACTCGACAACGAACATGCGCCGTCAGTGGCCGTGATTGACGAAGTGCTGGCCAACAAATTTTTTGCCGGGCAAAACCCCATTGGCAAGCGGCTGCATTTGAACCGTTCGGGTCAAACGACGGAAATCGTGGGAGTGGTGGGGCACGTGAAGCAATGGGGCTTGGACACGGACGACAAGCAAACGTTACGCGCCGAACTCTACACCCCGTTCATGCAATTGCCGGACGAAGCGATGTCGCAGGCAGGATCGGGATTGGGAGTATTGCTACGTTCGGAAAATCCGCCGACTGTAGTTGCATCCATTCGTTCGGCAAATCGGGAAATGAGCAGCGAACAGGTGATTTTCGGCGTACAGACCATGAACGAGGTGATTGCCGATTCGATCGCGGAGAAGCGATTCTCAATGATTCTATTGGGCGTGTTCGCGGGTCTGGCGCTGTTACTGGCAGGTGTGGGGATCTATGGAGTGGTGTCGTACATCGCGGGACGCCGAACACAAGAGATAGGGATCCGCATGGCGCTGGGAGCGCAAAGTGCGGACGTGTTGTGCATGGTGCTGCGCGAAGGCGCGACGATGACCGTGGTGGGATTAGCCATCGGTTTGCTCTGCGCACTTGGAATGACACGTCTGATGGCCAATCTGTTATTCGGGGTGAGTGCCACGGATCCGGTTACGTTCGTGTCCGTGTCTGCAGTATTGGCATTTGTGGCGCTTTCGGCTTGTTACATTCCAGCGCGACGAGCCACGCGAGTCGATCCGACAGTCGCGCTGCGATTCGAGTAGCGTTGGACGGAATGGAAGAGTTCAAAAATAATTAAAAACCACGCCCTTCCTGGCGAAGAGTGCGGCACCCGGTGCGTGTCAGGTTACAGAGAATTCTTGCGAGCGATGTTGCCCAGGATTGTAGCGCTGGGCTTGATGGTTCGTTGCTGCGTGGCGAGATCAACGGCAACGAGTCCGAATTTGGGCTCGAAACCGGACATCCACTCGAAGTTGTCCATCAAGGACCAGGCGATGTAGCCGCGCACGTCGACGCCATCGTCAATGGCGCGCTTGAGCCCCGCGAGAGCGGCGAGGTAATAGGCAACGCGGCGCGTGTCGTCGTTGGTGGCGATGCCGTTTTCCGTGACATAGATGGGCACACCGGTTTCCTTCGCGGCGTAGCGAACTACGTGCTCCACGCATTCCGGATAATATTCCCAGCCAACCTGAGTAACTTCCACGCCTTTTGCGGGAGGCAGATCTTTCTTGGCGACAATAGCGCGCGAATAGGTTTGCACACCGAGATAGTCGCACTGCTTTGCAACTTCGAGCCAGGGGCCGTAGACGTCTGCACGTTTTTCAGCAACGTGACTGTCCGTCGGAGCGGGTTGATCGTCGAGCATCGCGAGATTGAAACCCACCGGCAAATTTGGACGAGCAGCCTTCATGGCCGCTCTGCCTTTTTGGTGTGAAGCGAGTAGGCCATCGCGAGTCTTCTTGGGATCGGCTGTCAGAAAGAGTCCGGAAAATTGCGGAGCGTTAAGCTGTTGGCGAACTTTAGAAAGATTTTGCGCGAACATTTCGGTGAGACTCTTGCCTTGCGCTTCCGGAAGATTAAACCAGTTGAGCAACTGCGGAATGTCGGGTTCGTTGAAGGTGGAGGCATAATCGATCAGGTCGCCCAAATGATTGGTTACTTTTCCACAGAAGCGCGCGAAAAGATCGGGCGCGCCGGCAAATTCCCACCCACCTTTCTTCGCGAACCAGAGCGGGATGGAGAAGTGGGAATAGGTGAGCATGGTCTTCAGACCGTGTTCGTGGCACGTGGCGAGCATACGGCGGTAATGATCGAGCTCGGCGCGAGAATAGAAACCTTCTTCTGGTTCGATGCGCGACCATTCGAGAGAAAAGCGATAGGTATTAAAGCCGAGGTCGGCGAGCATGCTGATGTCTTGCGGATAGCGATGATAGTGGTCGCAGGCGTCGCCCGAGGGCTCCTTGAAAAAGCTGCCGGGGAGGTGTTCCACGGCCCAGAGATCGCTGTTGGTGTTGTTGCCCTCGACTTGATGACCGGCGGTGGCGCAACCCCAAAGAAAATTGGCGGGGAAAGCTTTGGAGATCTCAGCCGCAGCGGGTTGAGAGTTGGCGAGCGCATTGGCCAAGGAATTCTTGGCCAGGACACCGGCAAGGGCAGCGGCAGATACTCCCAGCAAGAGATTGCGGCGGGTGATGGGCTTCAAGATCGAATCGGAAAATGGCGATTGCGGTTTGTTCATTGGCGTTCTCCTCTGGGAGAATTTTTGAAACATTGCGAATTGGATGTGCGTGGAACCGGCATAAGTTTTATGCGGACTGGTTGGAACAGCGAGAGAGTATCACTTTTGGAGGGAAATGGAATGTGATGTTGGGAGCGAAACGAAAGATGGCGCTGGGAAAAAGCCAGCGGTACGGTCGGTGGCCCGCGGAAAGAGACTGGCGCGGCTGGTCAGGGTGAAGCCCGGCGTCTACATCTTGAGGCAAAATCAGCGGGAATAGTGTTTTGTTTTTTGGGTGCGGGAATTGTAGACGGAAAAACTGCCATCGGTGTTGCCGTTGAGTTCGAGGTAGTTGGCAGCGTCGGGGCCGTCGGGATTAGCGATATATTCTTCGGCGGTGTTGTAGTCCTTGCCGCCTTCGACGGAAAAATGAAGCTGCCAGATATCTTCGAGATGGGGAGAATGCTTGATGATATCCCACGCGGAAGGCGAGCCACCCTTTTTGGCGCCGTTATCCATGATGGCAATGCGCGGCTCAAGGCCGTGAACGAATGCGGGGCTGCCGCTTTCCTTCCAGCCGTGGTGGGAAACAATGTAGACCTCAACCTTGCCCAATTTGTTGACCGGGCACATCAGTTGCATTTCCTTGTCCCACGTGAGGTCGCCGAGATCGATTAGTTTCAGATTGCCGAAGGTGATTTGAATGCCGAGAGAACGGGGATTTTCGGTCTGGTCGCCCGGGCGCGTTTCGGAGTCTTTGCAGGCTGGATTCGGATCGCCTGCGCTTGGCAATGGGGATGCCAGAAGAGCTCCGTCGGAGCTGACGACGGTAGCATGCATGCGAAGGATCGGCAGTATCTCTCCGGGTTTCACGGTGAGGCGCTTGAATTTGTGGGTGGCGAGCAAATCCTGGTAGGCCTTCCATTTTTCAGTAGTCGATGCATCTCCGGTTTCGCGATTATCGCCATGGTCGATAAAGGTGTCCACGGGAATGCGTGCGACAAGTTGCGGAAGTCCGCCGACGTGATCGTCGTGATAGTGGGTAATAAGAACGTAATTGATTTTCGAGAGGCCGGCTTTCTTGGCGATGGCAACGATGCGATCGGCGTCGCGGCCGTTGTTGCCGGGCCAACCGGTGTCGATCAGAAGCGATTGGCCGTCGGGGGTGATGAACAGAGTGGCTTGCCCGCCTTCGACATCGATGAAAAAGACGCGAAGGGGCTTCTCCTCATCGGCAGGTGAGGCGGAGAGAGTGGCGCTCGCGGCGCAAAGTGTGAGGAAAAAGATCGCAATGGCTCCGGTCAATAGTCCACGGTTCATGTTGAAGTGCTCCTGGGCCTGGCGCGTTGAAGTATACGCGAGTGATTGCCGAACAAACTAGTCAGACGTCCAGGAATTGGCGCCAAGGCAGATGTTGAAGTGGGGGGAGGGGCGCTGCTAAATGAAATTGTGGAGATAAAGCGACGACTAAGGATAGAATGTGCGCGGTTCCGCCCTGACAGTGAGGCCGCGGGGGAAGACACTCTTGCGGCAAAACGAACTAAAAATCTGAGTGGAGGTGTGCGATGGCGACAGCGAATCCGGCGCAAGGTCTGCGAGGTCCGGCCGAAACGGCGAAAAAGATTACCGGTTGGTTTATCGGGTTTGCGGTGCTGTTCATTATTCTGGGGATTCTCGCGATTGCAGAGCCGATGGTGGCGGCCGTCGCGGTCGCGCTGCTGGTCGGCTGGCTCTTGATTTTTGGAGGAGTGGCGCATCTGGTTTCGGCGTTTGGAGGCGGCGGCGCGGGCCGGGTGATCTGGCAAGTGCTGATCGGGATTGTGTATCTGGCAGGCGGGTTTTACTTTTTGACGCACACGTTGATGGGCGTGGGAACGCTGACATTGTTGTTGGCGGGAATCATCCTGGCGGAAGGCGTTCTGGAAATCATCGCGTATTTCAAAACGCGGAGCAGTGGCGGATCGTCGTGGCTGCTGATCAATGGTTTGATCACCTTGCTGCTGGGCGGGCTGATCTGGTTCCACTGGCCGTCGAGTTCCGTGTGGGCCATCGGGACTTTGCTTGGCGTGAACCTGTTGATTACCGGCATCAGCCGGCTGATGTTCGGGCTGGCGGCACGGAAGTTGATCAAAGGCGTTGCGGCGTAACCGACACGTCGCAATTGGTCACAGCGGCCGAGGTGCAGTCTGAATTCTTGCCACGATCCCTCCGCTGCGGGCCACAGATAATGTGGCGCTTCGGTCGGGATGACAACACGAATCTGGCCACCTTCTTGTTGTCCGGGGAGCCCGGCAATCAGGACTTGCGGGTGTAGTTGAACGTTTCGGAATTGTTCTTGCCCTTGTCGGTGAAAGTCCAGATCTGTGTGAGATGGTCCTTGTCCGGAAGGATCAGTGTGAGCCCCACCATGTAGCCCTCATCCGGAGTCTTGGTTCCGATAACGCGGACAAAATGGAATTCGTACTTGCCAGCCGCAGCCGCTACCGGATCCGTCTGCATGGTGGGCTGGTTGCCAGCGGAACAATAATGGGTGACCAACAGGCATGCGTCGTCGAGGGAGTACATGGTGATCATCTCGGGCTCCCTCGAAGGCCTCCGTCGTTCCATGACCACGCTGCCGTTCGATACGACCTCGTAGGTCAGTGTTGCGGTTGCGCCGCCGGGTATTTTTCCTTCCCAGGTACCCGCAAGCGATTTCAATTGCTCGAACGCGGGATTCCCGGCGGGGGCGGGCGATTGCATCTGGGCCGGAAGCGTCGCACCGAGTAGTAACCCAAAACATAGAGCGAACCACCATCGATTCCTTGGCATGCGATACCTCCTTCAGATACAGGCGCGTGTTGGCCTGGGGCCAGAATGCTAGAGCGGATGCTGGCGCGAAGCGGGTGGAAAGTCGAGCAGGAGTTTGCGGCTGCAAAGGGGTACCGGGGGGTGGAGGATGGCTACCAGCGGGCAGCGGAAAGCGTTGACCGGGGACTGAGGGGCTTCATACCATACGAAGATGGGGAATCTTAGGAACCGGTTGGGGTGCGGGTTGGCGCTGGCTGCGCTGCTGTGTGGCTGCGATGATGCCGGAAAGAAGCCGGTGCAGGCTCATGTGCCGGGACAGGCACCCTCACGTACCCCGGCAAAAGTGCAGGAACCAGCAATTGCCGAGGTAGGAGTGCTGCCCCCGCCAGTCGTACCGTTCGGTTCCTACGTTTCCCTTCAAGAACCGGCTCCGGGCGGGATTGATTACCTGCTGGTGCGAGTGAAGGCTAGATTTGCCGAAGGCGAAGCCAATTACAAGGCCGGGCATCTGGAAGCGGCGCGACGCGAGTTTGACGATGCGGTGGACTGGATGCTCGAGAGCGGGTATGACCCGAACGGCGATCCACGGCTGAGCGAGCTGTTCCATCATGTGACCGATACGGTGTACACCTACGAACTGCAGGCGTTCCGGGCGGGAGATGGATTCACGGAGGCACCCGCCGTACCTGCCGCCATCGATGAAGTGGCGGAGATGACCTTTCCGGTCGATCCAAAGTTGAAGGAACGCGCGGAAGTGGCGGCCAAGAGCATGTCGCACGACCTGCCGCTGACGGTGAATGATGTGGTGGTTTCCTACCTGAATTTTTTCCAGACACCACGAGGAAGAGCGATCGTCGAAACCGGGTTGCGGCGCAAGGGCAAATACCAGGAGATGATTTCGCGGGTGCTGAAGGAAGAAGGCGTTCCCCAGGACCTGATTTATTTGGCGCAAGCGGAAAGCGCGTTCCAGCCGTTGGCGTTGTCGCGGGCGGGTGCGCGCGGCATGTGGCAATTCATGCAGTGGCGCGGGAATGAGTACGGCCTGAAGCGCACCTGGTGGGTGGATGAGCGGGTGGACCCGGAGAAAGCCACGCGCGCGGCGGCGATACATCTTCGTGATCTTTACGGATTGTACGGCGACTGGTATCTGGCAATTGCCGCGTATAACTGCGGGCCGGGTAATGTACAGAAGGGGATTGAACGGACCGGGTATGCGGACTTCTGGGAGCTGTACAAGCGAAAGGTGTTGCCGCGGGAGACGCAGAATTATGTGCCGATTATTCTCGCGCTTACACTGATTGCCAAGGATGCCGCGCACTACGGAATTGTGGTAGAACCGGACACTCCGGTCGAAACCGATACGGTGAAGCCCGGCAGGGCCATCGACCTGCGGCTGGTGGCGGAAACCATCGACGTGGATGTGGCCACGTTGCGCACGCTGAACCCATCCCTGCTGCGGATGATTACCCCGGATGACCCGAATTTTGAGCTGCACCTGCCGAAGGGGACGTCGGAGAAGTTCTCCGCGGAGATTGCGGACATCCCGGCGGACAAGTGGGTAAGCTGGCGGCGGCACCGGGTGGAATCGGGCGAGACGCTGACCTCGATTGCCAAGAAATACCGGGTGACGGCAGTCTCGATTGCCGAGGCCAACGACCTGGACCGCAATGAAGGGCTAACGCCTGGTGAAAAACTGATTATCCCGGCAGCCCGTCCGGTGGAGGAAACCAAGAGCCACCTGGTGCGCTACCGCGTTCGCAAGGGTGACACACTCGGAGGGGTGGCGGACCAATTCAGCGTCACCTCGCAGGACATCCAGAAGTGGAACGGCCTGAAGAGCGCCAAGGTCAGCCGGGGAATGGTATTGAGGATTTACACCGTGGGTGGAGCACCGGAGGTGCACACCACCAGCGCCTCGCGTAAAAAGTCCACGAAGAAGAAGCCCGCAGCGGGCAGCAGCGCGGCCAAACCGTAGGTTTTCCCATGCAAAATCGGAGTGTAGTTAGG
Organism: Candidatus Acidiferrales bacterium; assembly: GCA_963726725.1. Classification (GTDB taxonomy): domain Bacteria; phylum Acidobacteriota; class Terriglobia; order Acidiferrales; family UBA7541; genus Acidiferrum. The sequence goes on along the minus strand of CAVSDV010000027.1, from coordinate 15,092 downwards.
AGTTGGCGCTAAATTTCGGACAGGCGTGCGCAGAACTCTTGACAACCACGGCAGAGTGGGATAACAAATTCGCAGGGACGGAGAGAAATCTGCTCCGGCTGGTGGATTGTGCCAAGAACCAAGGGTAAGGAACTGCCCCCGGGGGAGGAACGTATGGAATTCGAGAAAGATCAATTTGAAGAAGACGACGAGCTGTCACGCCTGGAAGATGACGACGAACTGACCAGCGGCGACGCCGTGGTAGAAGAAGAAGAGATCCTCTTGGTGGAAGACGAGCCAGCCGAAGAAGGCGAAGAGGAACCCGTGGCCAAGCCCGCACCGAAGGCGGCGCCAAAGAAGGCGGCCCCCAAACCTGCGGCCAAAAAGCCGGCGAAAAAAGCAGCCAAGAAGAAGGCTGCAAAGAAACCGGCCAAGAAAGCCAAAGCCAAGCCGAAGAAGGCCGCCAAGAAGCCCGCCAAGAAAAAGAAGCGGCGCTGAGCGGCCGGTTCGCAAGAAACTAAGATTGGCATGACAAGGCCCACTGCGTGGAGAGTGGGCCTTTGTGTTTTTGGGAGTGTCAAAGATGAGATGCGGTTGCCGGCGAACCCCACATTGCCGACACAAAAACGGCCAACTCAGTTCTTCTCAGCTACCAACAATACATTTCAATTTTACTTAATGCTCAAAACTGCGAGCTCAACAATTTCTTACAGCAGAGGCTCGGACCAGTTTTCCAGCGTTTCCTTCACTTTATGTAAAAACTGGTGCGCCACCGCGCCATCGACCACGCGGTGATCGTAGCTGAGCGTGACGTAACACATCGAGCGGATGGCGATGGAATCATTGATCACCACCGGGCGCTTTTCAATCGCGCCCAGTCCCAGGATGCCGACATTGGGCTGGCTGATCACCGGCAAGCCGAACAGACCGCCGAACACGCCGGGATTGGTAATCGAGAATGTGCCTTCCTGAACTTCCTCGGGCTTCAACTTCTTTGAACGGGCGCGCTCGGCAAGGTCATTCATGTTGCGCTGAATGCCCAGGATATTTTTTTCGTCTGCGCTCTTGATTACCGGCACGATCAGGCCCCCGTCAAGCGCCACGGCCATGCCGATATTGATCTCCTTGTGAAGCACTACGTTGGTGCCGTCGAGCGAAGCGTTCAACGTGGGATAGGCACGCAAACCGTTGACCACCGCCTTCACGAAGAACGGCATAAAGGTCAGCTTGGTGCCATAGCGTGATTCGAACTCTTCCTTGGACTTGTTGCGCAGCGAGACAACCTTGGTCATGTCGATTTCGTCGACGGAATAGACGTGTGGCGAAACGTGCTTGGAGGCAACCATGTGCTCGGCAATTTTCTGGCGCATGGTGGTCATCGGCTGTACTTCGTAATCGCCAAAGTACAGGCGTTCGCGCGGCACAGCCATCTGCAACGCGGGCACATACTGGCTGCCATGCACGGCGGGCGCACCGGAACCGGCCAAAGGTGCCGGGGCGGTAGGTGGCGGCGCGGGGCGCGAGGTAGCCGGTGCCGAGGCGGAACTTGCTGCAGCAGCGGAGGGCGCAGCCGCGGATTGCGCGGCAATCGCGGACTCAATATCTTCCTTGGTGATGCGGCCGGCCGCGCCGGTACCCTCCATCGTTGTGAGATCGATGTTGTGTTCCTTGGCCATGCGGCGAACCAGCGGCGAGGAATGCACGCGCTCCAAAGTAGTTGGTGAAATAGCGGCCAATGATGTTTCGGCGGGCGCCGGCGAAGCAGCGACAGCGGCCGGAGGCGGCGGTGCTTGCGGTGCAGGAGCAGCCGGTTTCGCACCGACCGGGGCTGCAGCCGGAGCCGATGGTTTCGCGGGGGCTGCCGCAGGAGCAGGTGCGGCGGCCACGGCAGAGCCAGCTGCATCAATCACGGCGACAACCGTTTGAATGGGCACGGTCTGGCCTTCGGGAATCTTGATCTCCTGCAGGACACCGGCAGAAGGGGAAGGGATTTCCGCGTCAACTTTGTCGGTGGAGATTTCAAAGAGGGGTTCGTCGCGCTCCACCTTGTCACCGGGCTTTTTGAGCCACTTGGTGATGGTGCCTTCAAAGATGCTTTCGCCCATCTGGGGCATGACCACATCGACTGCCATGGGGAATTCTCCTCGCGTAGTAAAACTGGTGGTAAACCGGGGCACACTTGGCCGGCGTCTTGTGCGACCTTAGTAGTTTAGCGCGAAAGCAGGTGCCCGAAAAGGGTCGACAAAGCTTGAGAAACAGAGTCGGGATAGAGGTTTCGCACTCGATGTAGAGGTTCGGCTGACCCTGCTGGCACAGCACACTTGCACTTCAGATGTCGAATCAATCAGGCGTTACCAGGTCGCTGATCCCAGATCGACTAAGATTTCCCAGCGCGTAGCGACTCGCTCTTTGATAATCTGCATGCTTTCCGCACTGCTGCCAACATCCCCGCCTGTTCGGAAGGTCAGCGTGACCGATTGGAGTAGTACCGTCCCACCTCGGTTCTTGGCTGCGTCTTCGCTGTGGCCTACTGAGTGTGTGGCCACGTCCGGCAGCCTCCTATTGTTAGGTATCTAGAATGAAGGAGCACATATGAAAAAGGTACTTTTCATTGACGCCATCCTGCTTCTCGGTGCTTCGCTATCTTTGACGGCGGTTGCGGAACGGGCCGCGGCGCAAGGACCCGCGGGCGTTGGTGCGGCCTCTGCCGCGCAGGATTCCTCACATTCCATTAATCCGATCAGGTGGGTCAAAAAAGACTCCAAGAATTCAACCGATGCGTTTGGAAACAGAAGCGACTTGGAGAAAAAACTCACCCCGAGCCTGCGAGCCCAAGGAGTTTTGTCCGCTAACGCTACCGCCACCGACGCTTGTGCTCCGTTCACGGCGTTGGATGGATGCCTTGCTGTCCTTCACGCAAGCCACAATCTCGGAGTCGATTTCAATTGCCTCCGCGCTGACGTGACTGGTGTGCACACGAGTGCGGATACGTCCGGCTGCAAGGTGGCTGATGGAGAGAAAGCGCAGGGACTGCATAAAGCCATCCATCAACTGAAGCCGGATGCCAACGCCAAGCAAGCCACAAAAGTCGCGGAGCAGCAGGCGAAGGACGATCTGAAAGCACTCGGCCTGTAACTCTGATGTTCGACAAATTTCCGTTCATCTTTATTGCCCTCGTAGTCTCCCCTTTGCCTGAGACGCCCGGCTAGTCGGCCCAAAGTGTGATCGGCGTTAATTCGATTGCGTTCGATTGAGCGGAGATTCGCAATGCTTTTCTAGAATTTGACCTGTGATCCAGCAAACTACAAAGCATTTGAGGAAATTAGCTAAGCGGTCAGGGGGCTGCGAGCCAACTGATAAGTTAACGCTTATCTGGCTACTAGTCCTCCAAGTGCCCAAAGTACTGAGCGCAGAAAGTATTTGCCGGTATAAACTCGCTAATTGCGTGCTTCATTGTACTCTGAGGAAATTTGATCAACTCTCAATTAGTTGGAGAGACGGACAGGTAGCTACTCGTGCAGTGTCCCGAAAATAAGTTCGATAAGTTCCACGCCTTAAGTCACGCAACATCAATGCAATCACATCTGCTACCGAGCTCAGTTATTTAGGGGACAGCACACTAGTGCCCACTTGGATGGTATGCGCGTTAACCTCTATCGTTTGTCTTCGAGCAGGGGGCAGTTCGCCACACATTTCGCCGCAAGCATCTCAATTTCAGCCCTTTTGTGATTAGGTACATTCGCGCCCGGTTCCGGAACAACGATAAGCGACTGGGGGCCATCAGCCACATTGAAAGTACACTCGAACTGGAGAGACTGAACTCCTCGCTGCTGGCAGGGTATGCTTTCGAGCGCTGTCTCTAGCGTCTCCGGTTTTCCGTGCAATTGGCCCGCGGCTTGCGCTGGCAACATCGCCACGATCATCGGCACTGGTGATTTTATTTTTATGCTGATCTGTTCGCCATCGTGGTCAGCGACGAAACCCCCATAAACTTTCAGAAAGGAAGTAAGGTCATACTTTTCTTTGACTTCACGAATCCACTGATACTCCGGCTGGATGCAATTTTCCACGCAATCCCAACGGTAATATTGGATATGTACATCGTTTGGTGCATAGAAACGATGCGTAGCCGAACCTTGTCCCGTCAGGACTGTCGCAATGCCCACAGCCATTGCGTGATCCGTCTTCTCATTAGGGTCCAACACCGACCCGATCCCCGCAAAGACTGCTGCGTCGGGGCTGTTTCGCTCGTCGCGAACAACGAGCGTCATGGCAGCGGGAGGCAAATCACAGAGATATGTGGTTTCCAAAACATGCTCGCGCAAACAGAGTTGACGCAAATTGACAAGCCTCTCTGGATGCTGCATTGCCGCGTTCCATTCGTCTTCGCTCGCCAGGAAAATTGTGACCGGCTTTTCCGCCTTGATATCGACGTGAATATTCCCGCCACTCGAGCCAGGGTGATAGCTGCGCCCAGTATGATAGTTCGCCGGGTCCAGCCTCAGGCTTTCGTCATTGGCCGGTAGCCATTTGAAAACTTTTGGCTGCTGCCCAAAGCACAGTCCCGAGAAAGCCCCGAGAACAAACAATCCAAGTAAGAAAGCCAAGTTTATGGTTTTCATGATACTTCCATTTCAACGCCGTCCACTTTTCGCCGCAAGCACTGGCCACGAGTATGTCCACTGCAAGTACCCGGCCGGATGGACAGTTTCCTCGTGGAAACCAGTCAGGATTGAAGGAGCTGTTTTTAGAGGGCAGTAACAAACGGTCCATCGGGACCACCCAAGATAGAAGACGCCGCTAATCCCTTCCATGAGAAGGCCGGTCAGTGTCAACACATGGGTTCATTCTCTTCTTCTTTGAGTCTGTTTCGATCCAGTCGGCCGCCGCTCTCGCCATCCTTCCCTCCGCACTTGTTGTTGAGCGATTCTTGCTCGGTGCATGCTGGGGGTTCTGGTTTCAGTAGGTGCTGCTACCTGATATTCGACCTCCTCCCATCCTTTCAGAGAGATTTGGGCCAGGAGTTAGTGGCACTCACATAAACTCGGCAGTCGAGCACGACTGTTCAGATCGAAACTCTTTAAGCCACAGAGCGCACCACCATCTGATTGTTGTGCAGTGGCTCGTACACCGCTCCACTCACCCACAATCGATGAAGTAGTACAGGCAGTTCGCGAGCCACCGCAATCACAGGTGCCATTGGCGGAGGACCTGGACTCTGCGATCCAGCACATGGGTTGATCGACTCCGTTAAGCATTCATCAACAGTTAAGCTCCTTGTCAGAGGAGACTCAGTGGCGGCTGTGAGAACTCGTGCACTAGAGATTCGCAGGGATAGGATCGCCTCAGGAAACTCGACGGTAACTCAATCACGGCTCGCTTACTCGTAACGCAAGGCATCAACCGGATCGAGGTGTGCCGCTTTGATAGCAGGATACATGCCAAAAAACAGACCGACGCTCATGGAAACAGCCACTGCCAAAATGATAGACCACAGGGGAATAGACGAGGGCAAGCTGGGTACTGCAAGGTTGATCAGAAGACTTATGGCACCGCCCAACAACACACCAATCACGCCTCCCGCGCCAGTAAGCACAATTGCCTCGGTCAGGAATTGCCAGATGACATCGCGTCGGCGCGCACCAATTGCCTTGCGCACGCCGATTTCGCGGGTGCGCTGAGTGACGGACATGAGCATGATATTCATGACTCCCACGCCGCCAACCAGAAGACCGATGGAGCTAATCACAGAAATCAAAAGAGCCACCGAAGCGGTGATCTGTCGAAACTGATCGGCGATCTGTTGGGCACTGGAGATGCCGAAATTATCAGGCTTGTTGTACGGCACGTTTCTTCGACGGCGCAACACGGAGCGAATTTGGTCTTCGGCTTCAGCCATTTGCCCGGGATAAGCCTTGGCGCCGACGAAGTTCTCGTCGTCTTGCGGGTTGTGCTTGCGATAGGTGCGATACGGCACCATGATGGCTTTGTCGGCAGATTGATCCTTGACGAAGCCACCCTTGCGCGGTTCAAGAACTCCTATTACTTCGTAGGAAATGCCATCGACCATGATGGGCTTTCCAAGCGGGTCCATACCTGGATACAAAGTCTTGGAAATATCCGCACCAATCACAGCGACATCCGCACGATGCATGTTTTCGGCATCGCTGAAGAAGCGTCCGCGTTGCGGCCGGGAATTAAAAACTTCTTCGGTAGACGGAAGTGTACCGTTGTAGTCCACGCCGGAAACTTCTTTGCTCGAATAGCGTGCAGTAACAGGTCCGCGCTGGGGTCCATCTTCGACAAAACGCGGATATAGGCTGGCGGTAACAGTTCGCACGGCCGGACAAAATTCCTTGATGGCCTCGGCATCCTCAAAGCTAAGAGGTTTGCGGTCGCGCTCTTCAGCTGAGAGCCGCCCCGTATGGATGCCGGGATCGAACCGAAAGATGAACAACGTCTCTGGACCGTAGTCGCTCAAGTAGGCATTCACATTGCCATAGACTCCCACAAGAATGGAGACAACCGAGAGCAGAGCTGTAATACCAATGACCACGCCCAGCACCGTTAGAAACGAGCGCATCTTATTCTCTCGAAGAGTGGAGAGAGCCATCCGGGCGTTTTCGCTGATATTCATGCTCATGACGATCTTTGACGGATTCAGACCTCCTGCCGCAAGGCTTCGATGGGCTGCAAGCTAGCCGCCTTTCTTGCAGGGTATACCCCAAAAAAAAGACCAACGGCAGCGGAAATCACTTCGGCAATCAGGACCGCGGAAAGCGGCACAGACATCGGAACAGAGGTGGTCGCGGTGGTCAAGATGGAGATGGCGTAGGAAAGAGCAACACCAATTGCGCCGCCGACGGCTGCCATCACAGCGGATTCGACCAGGAATTGCATCATGATGTCACGGCGGCGAGCACCCAGCGCCTTGCGGATGCCAATCTCGCGAGTGCGTTCGGTGACGGCGGCGAGCATGACATTCATAATCACCACACCGCCAATCACCAGGAAGACGGAAACTACTCCAATCATGGCGGTGGCGATGACGCCGGTAAGATTCTTCCAGAGATCCATCAGCGTCGCGGAATCGAAAATGCCGAAATTGTCAGTTTCATTTGGAGACAGGTGGCGACGGGCGCGCATCAATGCACGCGCTTCGTCCTGGGTCCGTTCCATCCATTCCGCCCCGCGGGCCTGGACGTTGATCCAAATTCCGTCGTAGGCGCCGTAGATCTTGAAATAGGTCTGAATGGGGATGTAAGCGAAATTATCTTGCGACTGGCCGAGCACCGAGCCAATCGCTTTGGCGACACCAACGACCTGGAATGGCCGGCCGTCGATGAGTAGTTCACGGCCGATGGGATCGACGTTGGGAAATAGCTTGACCGCCAGGTCACTACCGATCATGGTAACCAGCGCACGGCTCTGGTCATCGCCACTGGAAATGTAGCGGCCGTATGCGGGTGTCACGATATCAATATCACCCATATTGGCCGTGACACCACGGATGCTGCAGTCTTCCAAGCTTTGCGAGCCCGCGCGAACTTTTCCGGAGGTTCGCTGCTCAACACCAAGGCGTAAAGGCAGTCTTAAATTCTGCTGCAGAGATTCATAGTCGTCCCAGGTCACCTTTTTGTTCCTGCGATTGGCTTTCACGTACTCATCCACGTCGGTAATGATGGGAAATCTAGTCAACAGAAATACATTGGAACCGAGATTGGCGACGCGATCGGCGATATAGTGGTCCACGCCAGAAATCAACGCGATAACGACAATAAGAGTGGAAACCGAAAGGATGATGCCGAGCAAAGTGAGGAAGGAGCGCATTTTGTGCGCGCGCAAGGTTTCCAACGCCACGCCGATTGGTTCGCGAAGCTGCATTCGCCGTCTCATGAATGCGTCCTTCTGGTTGGAAACCCAAATTCAATGCTGAATTACGCAAACGATATGGCCCCAAGTTACAGGTGTCAAGCTCGGATCGCGCTGGCTGTCGGTCCAATGTCAATCGTCGCTTCCGCGGTTCTTCTGACAACTCGGGCATGCTGCCGGGTAGTTAGAATCACTTTTCCGATTAGAACTCATTAATCTGGAGTTGGCCGCCTAGAGGAAGGAAGAGTTCTTGCAGGCTGCACTTGGCGAGGCATCAGAACGAGTTTTACCTCCTGAAATTCGTTTAATAAATGAAAGAAGCCTTGACTCATTCGTCGAGGCGGCGCTTCGAAAAATGGCACTGCAAGTCCTTTTGCCGTTCCATCGAATCCATGGCAAGCAGCGCAATTGTCTTTGTATATTTGCTGGTCGGAGTGGGGCTGACTCTGAGAAATACTCACCTTGTTTGGTGTGACGAGGTTGGTCCGTATGACTTCGATCCGTTGGCCTGTGTATAAAACTCCAAGGAATAGCCCCGCTACCCCGAGGAGAATTATGCTCTTGTGAGGCATATTCACCTCCAACATGAGAGCAATTGGGATATGGTGGCCTGAGCGCGTGTTTGGCCCGAAATACTCTAACCGACTTCAATACTCTGATGGCGAAGGGAGGACAAGTGCGACGGTCACACCGCTGAGCCAATGTGGGCCAAGTCGGACGCAGGCTAGATTTGTCTTCGTTGACTTGCCTCCTCGCGCAAGATTAAATGTGCTGCCATGGCAAGTGCTGATTCACTTATCGGTGAAACCATCTCGAATTACCGCATCGTCGAGACACTTGGTTGTGACGGTATGGGCTTTGTAAACAAAGCGGCCCTCTCCCGGGGACCAGTGTCTGTGACGGTTATCACGCAGTGATTACAGGACGCAGGATTATGATTCGCGCCAGAGGGTAATTGGGAAGGAGAACTTCCCATGCCGAACCAGTCCGAATCCTTGGACTCTCTCATTGGGCGAGAATTTTCTCACTACCGCATCGTCAAGAAGTTGGGCGGTGGCGGGATGGGTGTTGTCTATGAGGCCGAGGATACCCGCCTGCACCGTAATGTTGCGCTGAAATTCCTTCCTGACAATTTAGCGAAAGAGCCACATGTGCTGGCGCGTTTTCAGAGAGAGGCGCAAGCGGCATCAGCGTTGAATCATCCCAACATCTGTACCATCTATGACATTGGCGAAGCCGAGGGCAAGGCGTTCATCGCCATGGAGTATTTGCAGGGTGCAACGCTGAAAAACCGCATCTTGGGCCGTCCGATGGAAACGGAAACACTGTTGAATCTCTGTATTGAAATCGCCGATGCTCTCGACGCTGCTCACTCCAAAGGAATCGTCCATCGAGACATCAAGCCCGCCAACGTCTTTGTGACTGACCGGGGCCACGCCAAAATCCTCGATTTCGGGCTAGCAAAAGTTGCCTCGACAGGGTCCTCTAACCAGACTTCGGATGATGGGACGGAGACGAAGAGTATCGATGAGCAACATCTCACCAGCCCCGGTACAACGATTGGAACAGTTGCCTACATGTCGCCGGAGCAGGTGACGGGCAAGGAGCTAGATGCGCGCACAGACCTGTTCTCCATCGGCGTTGTGCTGTATGAGATGGCCACGGGAACACTTCCATTTCGAGGCCAGACATCGGGGATTATTTTCGATGGGATTCTCAACCGAGTACCGACCCCAACCGTTAAGCTGAATCCAGACATTCCTTCGGGCTTAGAGCAAATCATTAACAAGGCACTGGAGAAAGACCGCAACCTGCGATACCAACACGCTATTGATATTCGCGCGGATTTGCAGCGACTGAAACGCGACACTGAGTCCGCGATGACTCTAGCGGCGACTGGAGCTGAAACCTCGAAGGGCATCAGACCCTACTGGAAAGTTGGTGTACCGATTGCAGTCGTAGTGCTGGTGCTCGCTACAGGCGGTTATTTCTATTTTCATCAGACTCCAAAGCTCACAGACAAGGACACCATTGTCCTCTCCGACTTCGACAACAAGACCGGCGATGCGGTTTTCGATGACACGTTGAAGCAGGGACTTTCGGTACAGCTTGAGCAATCGCCATTTCTGAGCCTGATTTCCGACCGCAGGGTGAACCAGACCTTGAAGTTGATGGGTCGTCCCGCCGGGGACCGGCTGACGCCGGAAGTTACACGCGAGGTCTGCCAGCGCACGGGCAGCAAGGCCATGCTGAACGGCTCGATTGCGGGTTTGGGCAGTCAGTACGTGATTGGCGTGAAGGCAGTGAGCTGCAACACAGGAGATGTGCTGGCCGAAACGCAGGAACGGGCAGCGAACAAAGAAGCGGTGCTCAACGCTCTGGACAAAGCAGCGGTTAGCTTGAGGAGCAAGTTGGGTGAGTCGTTGAGTTCGGTACAAAAACATGTCACTCCTCTGTGGGAAGTAACTACCCCGTCACTTGAGGCTTTGGATGCCTACAGCCGGGGAATAAAGACGTGGGACGCGAAAGGGGCCAGAGCCGCACGCCCATTCTTCGAGAAGGCCGTGGAACTCGACCCGAGTTTTGCTATGGCCTTCGCCCTCTTGGGGCTCAATTATTTTGACCTCAACGAAATTGGGCGGGGGACAGAGTATTTACGCAAGGCTTATGCCTTGAGGGAAAAGGTAAGCGGACAAGAGCGAGCCATCATTGAGGGGAGTTATTACTCTTGGGCGACGGGAGAACTGGAGAAGGGGGCGCAAACCCTCGAATGGTTGCAACAGACCTATCCAAGCGAGCCCCTCTCTTACGAGTTTCTGGGAATGATGTCCGCCGAGTTGGGAGACTATGAAAAGGCATTGGTGGAATTGCAGAAGGGGCTGAAAGTGTATCCAGATTCTGCGGGCAACAATGCTGACCTCGCCTTTACCTACAGAGTCCTTAACCGGCTGGACGAAGCGGAAGCCGTGTATAAGCAGGAAGAGCAGCGCAAGATGGAAAGCGAGTACCAACTACAGGGCCGCTACGTGTTGGCGTTTCTGAAGGGCGATGCCGCTCAGATGACGCAGTTGGTCTCAGCTGCCGTGGGCAAGCCGGGTGTAGAAAATATGCTGCTGAATACACAAGCGAACACGGAGGGATGGTACGGGAAGCTAAAGAACGCGCACGAGCTCACGCGTCGAGCAATGGATGCCGCCCAGCACAACGATGCCAGAGAGAGCGCCGCAGCTTATCAAGCTGCAGCGGCGTTGCGGGAGGTGGAATCGGGCCTGCGCGAGCAGGCACGGGTCGAAGCCAACGCAGCAGTGAAACTGGCCCCGAACCGAGATGTGCGGGCGATGGCGGCACTCGCCTTAGCGCGGTCAGGTGATACGGCAGGGGCAGAAAAGCTAGCTTCTGAACTTGACATGACATTACCAGTGGACTCAATGGTACAGCGGTATTGGCTACCAACCATTAGAGCGGCCATCGTTTTGGAACGCAAAGACCCGAACCGAGCAGTCGAGTTACTGCAGGTGACCAAGCCTGTCGAGCTCGGCCTACCAACCATACCGCAACCTATGAATATCACAGTGGTCCTCTGCCCGGTTTACTTGCGTGGAGAAGCCTACCTTATGTTGCACGATGGGAATCGAGCGAAAGCGGAATTTCAGAAGTTCATTGACCATCGGGGACTGGTGGGGAACTTTCCGTGGGGCGCGTTGGCCCGGTTAGGACTTGCCCGTTCTTATGAAATGCAAGGTGACAGTGCCACAGCCAAGGCGGCCTATCAGGATTTCCTCACGCTGTGGAAAGACGCCGACCCTGACATTCCTATTTTCATCGCTGCGAAAACTGAATACGCGAAGTTGCATTAACTACGGTGTAGTTGTCCGCGCTCATCGATTGTTGTGAGGAGCATGCTCCGCGCACTAATGGCCTTATCGTTTTGAAGTGTATCGGGCATGATTGTCCCGGTTCTACTATACCTTCTTGAAACCTTTCGCGGCCCAGTCTTCGAACTTGAGACAGACCCACCGAGTCATACCTAGCACAAGAATTCGTCCCAACAACGCACTTTCCTCTTCCTTAATACCGACGTGCGGACCGGCATGGGACAAAAGAACCCAGACGTGTAAAACCGCGTCCCTCTCGTGATCCGTGAGCATACCTATCGCGTGAAAATCGTGAATCAGTGGCCCGTCTTTGCCCTGTTGATTGTAGCGAGGGATGCCACCCTTCGTCGTTGCCAATTCCCGGAGACCACGAAGCAATGCTATTAAGAAATTACGATTCTCGCCTGCGCTGGCACCCCAATTTCCATTCAAATAAGTCTGCGTCGCTTCATCATAGTGATGACGAATTTCTTCTAGATTGCCTGGGCCGATCCTCCGGATTTGGGCGAGAAGGTAGTCTCCTTCCTTTTGTAGATCCACCCCTGGTATTGCAGTGGGCGTCACTTTCCCTTCGACGAGGTCATACCCATCCAATTTAAGACTTGCCACGACTTCGTCTAAGAGATCCTGCGGTCCAGCGACAAGCCGAACCGCGGCCACGTGCACGGCGACGACCTGGACTGTTGTAGCGATTAATGCTTGACCAAAAACTCGGTCCTCGTCGTTCGGTTCCGGTTGTCCCCATCCGTCGTTTCGGGTAAGGTACGCTGGGATCGTTCCATCTAAGATGAGGGGGAGGAATCGGTGGGGGTTACCGAAATATTCCTGCGAAATATACTCAAGCCAATTGTGGTCCACGCCCTCGGCGTAGAGCGCTAATCTCAATTCATGCCAAGACCACAATTGGGGATTCCTTCTGTGTTCGGTGAAGAGAAATTCAAGAAGACCTTGAAGGCGGGCAACTGTGCGTTGTGAAATCATATCGGGTTTGTATAGTTAAGATATCAGCAATAAACCAATTCGCACAGACGGCAGGTCACGTATCGGTGGCGCGCACCCTCTAGATTGCCAAAGAGCCCGCCTCGCGCGCCCCTAGAGCCACTATTCCGCGTCGAATCGGGTTTCCTCTGGATCGGCGGAAACGGCGGATGGTTGTGGAACCCCGGACCCAAGGTAAAACCAAGGTAAAACTGAGGGCCGAGTGGCGGAACGATCGTCCAAAAACCGCATTTTTATTGGGAAAAGTGGCGCGCCCGGGGCGATTCGAACGCCCGACCTCTTGCTTCGGAGGCAAGCGCTCTATCCAGCTGAGCTACGGGCGCGCAGTGGACTTACTTTGCTTGCAACGCTTTTATTTTAGCTTGTCCCGCTACCCTCCGCCACTGTTTCCAAACCTTATCTCATAAATGGAGTTTGCATCAGGGAACCTCAGGGCTAAAGCCGGTTTTGGGGTCTCTTAATGTCGGAGCCAAAGCTCCGACCCCCTAAACCTTTTATGATAACTTCTTGTTCCCGCCACTCCTTTTCATTCGCTACCCCTTCGACCGGTTCCGAATTTCTCTCGCCAGCTTCTCGATCTCTTCCGTCTTCTTCAGCAGCGACAGCGACAGCACCTTGCTGGAATCCGTCTTGTCCACTTCGGCTTTCAGTTCCGTTGCCAACTGATAGAGCTGATCCACCTTCTTCTTGATGTCTTTCTCATTCGCTTCCAATGCCCGCTTCTCGGGCGACGGAATATTCGGATTGTCGGGAGGCGCTTCCTGCGCTGGCGTCGGGCGTTTGTCCCCCATCTCCTTTGGAATTTGCGCAGCCCGCAACGAACCCCACAGGCCCCCCACCGCTCCCGTTACGGCCACCCCTCTGAGAAACCTTCTCCGCGTATGCATCTGGCCTCCTCTGGAAACTCCCCCATCCTCCCGCGCTCACCCTCGGCAACGTAAAGTCGCACGACCTGCATCCGATTCCCACCGATGCTATACTCACCCTCCGGCACTCGCTATGTCCAATTACTTCGCGCATCTTCCTGAATTTACGCTTACAAACCTGTTTCATCTCCTCATCATCTTTTTTGTCGCCCTGCTCCTCAACCGGCTTTTGCGTATCGCCTCTAAGCTGATTATAAAGCCGGCCGCAACCCAGACACGCGCCGCGCAGGCCCGCGAGCAGCAAACGCGCACGCTCGCTGGAGTGGTATTCAGCGCCGGGAGCAAAGTCGTCTGGACCGTCGCGCTGCTCACCGCCGCGCAGGAATTCGGCATCAACGTCACACCCGTTGCCGCGCTTGCCGGACTCGCCAGCCTGGCCGTTGGTTTCGGCGCGCAGAATCTGGTTCGCGACATCATCACCGGCTTCTATATTATCCTCGAAGATCAATACGTCGTGGGAGACACCATCCAGGTCGCAGACACGCTCGGCCGCGTCGAGCACCTGACCCTGCGCCGCACCGTTGTTCGCGACACGCGCGGCGCACTCGTCACTCTTTCGAACGGCGACATTCGCACCGTCGCCAATCTCAGCCGCGATTGGTCGCAGGCCTTCGTTGATGTCAGCGTTTCTCCACTCGTGCCGCAGGAAAAAGCATTACAGGCACTCGAAGCCGCCGTGGCCGACCTACGCAACGATGCTTCCTGGTCGCAGGCGCTGGTCGATGGTCCGCGCATTCTCGGTTTGCAGTCCTACGATCAGACCGCTTCCACCGTTCGTATCCAGGTTCGTACCGCACCATCTCGTCAGGACGATGTTTCGCGCGAACTTCGCCGCCGTATTCAGCTCGAGTTTCAGAAACAGGGTATCCCGCTCTCCAGCGTTCAACGTCTGGAACTGGTGAATCCTGGGGCACGGGAGACTGTCTCGCCCGCCCCCCCTGCTTCCGTTTAAGGAGAATCCTCTATGTCGCAGGTTACCTATGAAGAAGTGAACTTGATGCTCCGGCTCTACGACCTTCGCCGGGAACCTCGCTTGCGCGAGGCGCGCGCCTGGTTTGTTGAAAACTTCCGCGCTGCCACGCCCGAAGAGTTAATGCAAAAATATCCTCAGGGCAGTCAGGAAAACACCTACATCCGCATGGTCATCAGCTATTGGGATATGGTGGCCAGCATCGTAAACCGCAACATGATCAACGACGAACTTTTTTTTGAAAACAACGGCGAAATCTGGGTCGTCTGGGATCGCATGCGCTCCGTCGTTCCCAGTTGGCGCGCCGCTTTCAAGAATCCCTTGCTCTTTGCCGGGATCGAAGAAACCTGCAGGCGCCTGGAAGCCTGGCGAGAGAAGCGCGCTCCCGGTTCAAGTTCCGCCATGCGCGCCATCATGGAGCAGCGCCGCGACAAGTAACTCGCCCGCTTCTGTTCTTGGCCTACGACTTGC
>CAVSDV010000026.1:0-36060 GCA_963726725.1 Candidatus Acidiferrales bacterium | reverse complement strand
TAAAATGAGCCGAGGTCGGGATGGAACAGGCGCTCGCCCAATCATGTGCGCGACGTTTTGGTTTACGCCATGTCCGGTAATCTCCTCCGTATCACCTGTCTGCTCAGCTGGATACGAGGAAGAATTTGCCCAAAATCCCCCGGTGCGGAACATGCCCAAAAACCCCATCGAAATTGAGGTTCGCAATCCACGATTTTCGCTTGCCCACAATTCGCGCGGAAGCTTGCCCACAATCAGATGAGTCTGTTGAAAAAGTCGGTTTCCCCGAAGAACAAGGGAAACTGGGAGATGGAAAATGTCTGGGAGAGGCGAGAAGATCGTTTTTGGGGCTTCCTGGTGCGATCCAATTTCTGCGAATTGCTAGTGTAGTGTCCAAGAATTAACTGGACAATGTTCTTTCTCTTTCGTGCACGTGGCAGGGTAGAGCCAGGCTGAATCTGTTCCAGTGTTTGCCGACAGCGAGCGAGCTTGGCTTGAATCGATTCAACGGTAGCAGTCCAAACGAAAGGTTTCGGATTCTCATTCCAGTTCGTCAAGAAATCCGAATGGCATTCTGTAGTTCTTCGACGCTGGCAGAACGAGCCGCGGCGCACGCGTTTGAAGTCAGTTCTCCAAACCAGCGCTCGACCAGATTCAGCCAACTGGAACTGGTCGGCACAAAGTGCAGGATGAAGCGAGGATGTCGTTTGAGCCAGGCCTGCACGCTGGGATGCTTGTGCGTGCCATAGTTGTCCATCACCAGGTGCAATGGCACGTCTCCGGGAAACTCCTCATCGAGTCGGCGCAGAAACTCAGGAACTCCTGATGACGATGTCGTTCGTAGCACTGTCCGATGACACGTCCCTGCGAACACTTCCAGTGCGGCAAACAACGTTGTCGTGCCATTGCGCTTGTAGTCGTGCGTCATCGTGCCGCAACGCCCCTTCTTCATCGGCAATCCCGGCTGCGTACGGTCCAGAGCCTGAATCTGGCTCTTCTCATCCACGCACAACACCAGCGCCTTTTGCGGCGGATTCAGATACAGGCCGACGACATCCGTCAGCTTCTCCAGAAACCGGGGATCGCGCGACAGCTTGAATGTTTTCGCCCGATGCGGTTTGAGATTATGGCTGCTCCAGATGTTGCTGACCGTGGACTTGCTGACTCCTTGGCTTTCCGCCATGGAACGGCAACTCCAGTGAGTCGCGCCTTTGGGTTTGCTTTGCAGTGTGGCGTCGAGAACTTCTTTAATCTTTTCCGGTCTGTACGTGGCCTTACGCCCCCGCCCCGGCGCAACTTCCCACAGACCGCCGACACCCTTCTCAGAGAAACGAGTCCGCCACAAAATCACGGTATGGCGGTTCATCTGTAACTCACGGGCAATGGCGTTGTCAGAACGCCCTTCCGCTGCGGCCAGCACGATGCGGCCCCTCAGTGCCACTTGCTGTGGTGTTCCATGGGCTGTCAACCATCCATGAATCTCTTCCTGATCACCAATACTGAGACTCACGACAGGAGCGGATTGAGGCATGAATCCACGATACAGCAACCCATTCTATTTGTCTAGTCATTTGTTGGACACTGCACTAGTGACTGAGTTTTTCAACAGACTCAGATGTTTATGGGCAACCACATTCAGGAACGTGAACTTAGCTCTCGTACCATGCCCGACACATTATAAAAGGGCGCCCCGAGGCCCCTTTTTTACGATACGGTGATTTCGGTCAACCCGATCATTTCGCTACCGGCGGCGGGACCACCTGCGCCAGCCTCGCGTCACCCCACAACTTGCTGAATTCTTCTTCCTTATAGACACTCGCGAGATCGCGATAACCGCCCTCTTTGGCCTTTCTCAAGCAAAGCAAGCAGCTGTCGACATCGCCGTGCTTAGCGTAGATCTTCGCCAGCATGTAGTTGTACTTCGCCCGCTCCTCTGGGTTTGCAATCTGGGCAGTACCGCCTACATTGGCGTGATGCTCCAGAACCTTCGGATCCAACTCCAGAGCTCGGGTGTACTCATTGATTGCGCGATCGAACTTCTTTTGACTGAACCACGCCGCACCCAGGTTCACGTGGAATGTCGCCCGAGTCTCGTCCAACGCCACCGCTTTCTTGAAGTACTTGGCCGCGGCACCCGGCTTGTTCTGCATGAAGTAGACCCCACCCACATTGTTGAGCGCGTCCGCGAATTTAGGATTCAGCTTAGCTGCCTTTTCAAAATCGATGCGGGCTTGCACTGTCTCGCCGGCCTGCAGTTCCGCCATTCCCAACTTGTTGCGGAGCGTTGCACTCTTCTTGTCTTTGCGCACTGCCTCCTGAAAATATTGAATGGCATGTTCATAGTCTTTCTGCGCTCGGCATGCGTCGCCGGCCTTCTCTAACTCGGCGACGGTCATTGATTTCACATCAACGACCCGCTGCTCTACCTCCTCCAGCCCCAGAGCCGGGCCGGCAAGGGCCAGCGCAATGCCCATGACGATCGTGTTCCATCTCAGCATTCGCATATCTACCTCCCTCGGAGTGTGTCCCTGCCACCTTTTATGTGTTCTGCCTGACAAGTTCATCTGCCTCCGTAGTCTGATTCCCTTTTGACACAAGGCCGTGTGCGGAACAAGGCTACATAGGCTACCGCTTCGCTACATTAGGGTTTTTCTGCTCGTGAAACGGTTCCGATCTCCATTAGTATCAATGACTTGCGAAGACAGGCTGCAGGCGATCAAAAAGCAACCGTGCTGCACGCCAGGCGAGGTTAACAGGACATGTAACTCGCGCGCGTATCGGAATGAAGCCCGTTACAGGCCGGATATCACTGCAATCCTCTTGGTGCCCGCGTATAAGGAGGTTAGGGAGCCTCGGAACCATGGCTTCGACTTTGTTAGAGTCGACAACTCTGGAGAAGAAGCGCGCTGAACTCCAAGCCGTACTTCAGTCGCCGTTGTTTGTACGCTCACCGACCTTGACTCATTTGCTTTCCCATCTCTGCGAAAGGACTTTCGCCGGCGAAGGTGATCAGATCAAGGAGTACTCCATTGCCGTAGACGTGTTTGGGCGCCCCGACTCCTTCGATCAGGACGTCGACTCGATCGTGCGAGTGGAGGCCAACCGGCTCCGCAAGCGTCTTGCCGAGTATTACAGCGGAGAGGGTGCCGGCAACCGAATGCGTATTACCGTCCCAGTTGGGCAGTACATTCCTGTATTTGTAGAGGTCCCCCCTGTATCTTCCGCGGTCATTCAAGCCGCGAGAACCGTGCAGTCATCGTCGGCGGGCCGAGCTACTCGCGCGCGACGCACGTGGCTGCTCTTCGTGCCTATCGGCCTTCTTACACTGCTGGCGGCACTGCTCTACCTGGGAAAGGACAGGTTCCGTCCACGCGCGTCTGTGCCTTCTGCTCGCCCCGTCGCAGTCTTGCCTGAATCTCCTATTGGCCTGCCGGTCGGAAACGAAATCCGCATCCTGGCAGGCGTCACTCACAGCTATGTCGACCGCTCCGGCAAGCTGTGGGGCCCGGACTCGCATTTCACCGGCGGCCGCCCCGTGCAGAACTCCACCCAGCACATCTGGCGCACCCAGGATCCCGCCATCTATCGCAACACCCGCCAGGGTGACTTCAGCTACAGCATCCCGTTGTCGCCTGGGATCTACGAACTTCACTTGCACTTCGCTGAGACCTTCTATGGGCCGGAAAATGCGGGCGGTGGCGGGGAGGGCAGCCGTATCATGACGGTCACTGCGAATGGAAAACCGCTGCTGAGCAATTTCGACGTGATCGCTGACTCAGCGGGCGCGCGAACCGCCGATGTCAAAGTCTTTACCGACATCAGTGCCGCCGATGATGGTCTGCTGCATCTGGGCTTCTCCTCGGTGAATGGCGGACTGGGCATGTTGTCCGCAATCGAACTCCTGCCCGGGATTCGCGGCCAGATCCGGCCAGTCCGGATCGTGGCCAGAGATGTCCCTTACTATTCCAACGACAGTCGCTGGTGGAGCGCCGACATGTACTTTAGAGGTGGGCAGTTCACGGCGACTGAAGAAGCCGCGATTGGCACGGATGACCCCGAACTTTACGGCACGGAACGCTGGGGATATTTTTCATATGCGATTCCGGTGACGCCCGGCAAGTACACTGCGACCCTGCATTTCATCGAACACCACTTGCACTCTGCCGATCACGGGCAGCTTTCCGCCCATCCCACTACCACGTCCCGCCTGTTCAATGTGTTCTGCAATCGCAAGCTCGTCCTGCGTGACATCAACATTCTTGAGCAGGCCGGTGAGGGCCGTCCACTCGTACGCAGAATTACGGGCTTGGAACCCGATGCACAGGGCAAGCTCCTGCTGGAATTCGTTCCCCTCCAGTACTACGCAACCGTAAGCGCAATCGAGATTGTACCTCAATAGAAACTGACCCCAGCGTCGCGGCAACAACCAGCCGAGACAATGCCTGGCAAAAAACGTCAGTGCCTTGCCGGAAGCGTTTGTCGGACCGGACCTTTGCCCGTCCAAACGGATCGTTTTCATCCTTCAGGCGGCTTTTGGATGAATGCGGATTGCGTGGGCCTTGGCAACCTTCGGCATGGTGAACTCCAGAACACCGTTCTTTAGCGTCGCGTTCACTTTGCCCTCTACAAACACCCCGAAGTCCGTCCACTGAGTTCAAGGCCTGGACTCGGCGTTGGATGCACCGACTGTGCTTAAACTTTTAGACTTGGCCGCGTTCCTAAACCACTAGGTGAATCCCTAGTCCGCAACATACTTCCTATTTTTTGTTACCAACTTTGTGTTATCAACTCCCAGAAACTGTAACTGTTTGACACGGCGTCCAGTTCGTTGAGCCAGGGGTGGAGTTCGGACACTGGGACCGTGAATCGTGCGGCACCGCAATCACGGCAGAAGGAGACCTGCGGGAACAGGAAGAGGGGGCGCTTGTCGAGATTTCCTCGGCCCGGAGCATGGAGAGCCAGTTCGCTGCTGTACGTGCGGAGTTCGGTCGAGCCGCAGGCGTGACAAGTTTGAACTATGATTGGGTCAACAGCTATGACGCGGGTCTGTTTACGCTGGGCGTCTTGTTCCCACCACTGGAGTTCGTGTGGTGGGAGGTGCAGGTTGGCCTCGCCGCAGTCGGTGCAGACCACCACATCAGGGAAGGTCCATAGGACAGGCTTGTCGATGTTTTTCAGTCCGTTAAAATGAAGAGCGAGTTCGGCTCGGAGTTTGTTGAGCCTGGTCGAGCCGCACGTGTTGAATTGTGGCGTTTCAGCTGCGACCGGCTCTCGCGAGTGGGACATGAGTGAGTGACCTCACTTTCCTTGAGCGACACCGTCCTATGGCTGCCCAGAGTGGAATCAGAGGGGCCTGACGTTGTATGCTCCGCTACATTTCAAAAGTTAATTTTCTAATTTTCTCACTTGCCTGCACCCGTGGGCACGGCAAGCTCCTGCTTGCCAGTTTGGACGAATCCATAGGGGTAACTTGTGATATGCGTCACACAGTAACCCTACAGACCGATAGGACTGGTATACGCCGTTCTGGTCAATGTGAAGTACTACTTCACATCTCCGATTACGCGACTCAGATAGCTATTGCAGCTTCGCGTACTCGGCTTTTGCAGCGATGAAAATCGGAATGTCAGGGTCCGGCGTCCTCCACAGCGTGAGGAAATCCTGATAGGCCGCTTCAGCTTTAGCGGTGTCGCCTTGCATGGCAATCGGACTCATTTCTGGCTTAGAAGATAGAGGTCGGCGTGACCGCCGGGACGCGCATAGACGATTGTGGAAAGGTCTCTGGAAAAATCGTCGTCGTTACCGTTGGCGTAAGTCAGGGGAAGAGCAAAGGGGACCTTTAACGCGACCTGGGGCGACCCGATGCTTTTACCGTCTTTCCATGCCTGACGGTAAATCGTGACCTCACCGCGAGAGGTAATTGAATAGAAGAATGACTTGCCATCCCGGGCAAAAGTCGGATTGGATGTTAGTGTACCGGGGAGCAATGCGATGCATTTCCTCTCGGAGATAGAGACCTGGTAGATTCCAACCTTTTCGCCAGATTGTATGACACCTAGCAAGTACTTTCCGCTTGGGTCAACATCCATAACAAAGCCGCAGTCGTCAACGACCTTCTCCAGATTCGAACTGTCCACGCTCCACTTCCAAACGTTGAATGTCGGGTCCGCCTTCTCCCCCGCATTCACGTAGACGAATTTCTGGTCAGGGCTCCATACGAAATTATGGAGATTATCTCCCGTCCGTGGGAGCTGACGAAGACCGCTGCCATCAGCCCCGACGATGTATCCTTTCTCGCCTGCGCTGGTTCCGGCTTCCCAAAAGGACAGGTGAGAATTATCGGGCGTCCAAGTCCCAGTGTTCAAGGATTCTCCCGATGCGAGTTTCACTTTGTTGCCCCCATCGATATCCGACACCCAGAGTTCGCTCCTATCGGCTGCGGG
Source organism: Candidatus Acidiferrales bacterium (assembly GCA_963726725.1). Taxonomy (GTDB): domain Bacteria; phylum Acidobacteriota; class Terriglobia; order Acidiferrales; family UBA7541; genus Acidiferrum. The sequence continues at coordinate 29,638 of CAVSDV010000026.1, read as the reverse complement.
GAGCGTGATGTACATCACACGCTTCCCATCCGGTGAGATGATGGGCTGAGTTGCCTCCTCCGAAACGATGTCAGTCGATTCCTTTGAATGAACGTGGTAAGCAGTCAGGAACCCGGAGGATTTGCCATTCACATAGTAAATCCCTTTACCCCCTGGGTCCGGCATCGGAGAATAATCGGGTCCCGTTCCAAACGTAATCTGCGTCAGACTCCGACCTTGCAAACTGTAACTCCAGATGTTCGTCAGCCCGTTTATCGTACGGCTGAATAGCACGGACTTCCCTGGGTCGGCCCACACGACTTCAGGATTCCCGGATACCTGACCTAAATCAACTGCCTTATGGTTAGTCACGTTTATGCTGTAAAAACGGAAGTTGGGTCCAAGGTTCGGTGGAAAACCGGCAGCGAGCAATTCGTTGCCGCCAGGAAATAGCAGCATCGGGAGGAAGGACAGGTCACTGCCTTCGGAGTTGTAGACGAGTTCTTCGTTCAGTCCGGATTTTCCCGAACGAAAAATCCCGCTGCTATCAGATTTCGAATAATAAATGAATGCGCCATCCGGCGATGGAATCGTAAACCGGCCAGACACCACACGTCGGGGAGACCCACCGAGCGTCGGCACCCCCCATACCTCATCGCGGCCGTAAGACCTCGCATAATAGACTTCTTTCCCGTCTGGCGAAAATGCGTACACATTCTTGTCGCCTTCGTCACTCGTGAGCTGAAGAGGCTCGCCGCCAGAAGTGAGCATCAGGAACACTTGCAAGATGCCGCCTACCGGTGAATCAAACGCCACGGCGTGGCCATCGGGAGATAGCTTCGCGCCGTCCATCGGTTTGTTCCACTGGCTGATTTGCGTAATCTTTGGGGGGGCGTTCGGAGTGTTCGAGCGGGACCAATAGTGATACGCCGCAAAGGCTGCTGCCAACAGTGCGACGCAAACGCCCAAAACAATATATCGCTTCAAGGCAAGCCCTGCTGACGGCGGAGCCGCCGCCGAGCGAGTTGTAGGCTCTGCAGTGGGTTCCTGAACTGCCCCACTCCCCGATGACAAAATTCGGCCTGAATCTGTATCCCGCTTCAGACGCATCAGTTCGGAACGCATTTCCGACGCGTGCTGATACCGTAGTTCTCGGTCTTTCTCCAGTGCTCGACTAATGATGTCTTCTAGCTTCGGCGGCAGGTCTGGGTTCAGTCGCACCGCAGGAACTGGTTGTCGTTCCAGGATGGCGTGAAATACAACTCCAGAACTTTCCCCACGAAAAGGCAACGCACCGGTCGCCATTTCGTATAAGACCACCCCGAACGAGAATAAATCCGTCCGTGCATCCAGCTCCTTGCCCCGCACCTGCTCCGGCGACATGTACGCGACCGTGCCTAGTGCAGTGCCGGGGCTGGTCAGCAATTCTTCCCCTGTTGCCGTTGCCATGCCAGAGACACCGTCGGCGAAATAGCCAATTTTTGCCAAGCCAAAATCGAGAATCTTGGCGTGACCGCGTTTGCTGACAAAAATGTTGGCTGGCTTGATGTCGCGATGAATGATGCCTTCAGAGTGAGCGGCGTCGAGAGCGTCAGCAATTTCGATAGCGACCGAGAGCAGAGTCTCTAACTCCATAGGGCGACCGCCGATGCGGTGCTTGAGCGTGACGCCTTCAAGATATTCCATGGCGATGAACGCCTGCCCGTCCTGTTCGCCGATATCGTGAATCGTGCAGATGTTGGGATGATTCAGTGCAGATGCGGCTTTGGCTTCGCGGCGGAATCGGGCCAGTGCCTGAGGGTCGCTAGCAACGTCCTGCGGCAAGAACTTCAGCGCGACGAAACGGTCGAGGCGCGTGTCCTGAGCCTTGTACACCACACCCATACCGCCACCGCCGAGTTTTTCGATGATGCGGTAATGCGAGATGGTTTGGCCGATGAGCGATGAGGAGTCCGCCATTTGGCGCTCATCTTAGGTTGCGCTAGAAGGCAAGTCAACGAAGTTAAATAATGCTAGGCGACGCGGTAGTTACGACCATCGCTGATTGCCCCCGGCAGTCGGGTAGGACAGTGGCGCGTAGCGGGCTTCGAATGATGCCGACGTTTCCCCCATCCCCCCTATCATTCCGTACGGCGGGTTTTCCCCAGTACGGCTGGAAGGCTGGCATGTCAAACGGTGCCTTCCCAGTGCATCAATTGGCTCAAGCCTGCTCCCGGCATTTACCAACTGAGACACGGTTTGCATCCGTCCTTCGCGCACCTCGTAGTCCGAATCGGTTGTCCCGCTCTGTGTCGGGCCGAAGACTGTTTGGTGTGCCGCCATTGGAGTAGGGTTCTACTCCGCCCCAGGGGCCCTCGCTCCGGTCCGGTTTATTCTGTCCCGGTCCATCAACGCTTGTCGGCCCCATCCGACCTACTCGCAGGCACACCGCGATTTCGTCGTCTCTGCAACTTATACGCGATGCCTTCGCTGTGCGGGAGCGCCTAGGCGACCCGCGAGTAGTTCCGAGCTTTCGCTTGCTATTCCTTCCAGACATGCCGTCCCCTATGTCCCCGGGGAGATCGGAATCGTACTAATCCCGTTTACTTCCGACTCCAACATTGGCCTTCACCGAGTTCTGAGCGGCTCGGCTCTCCCGTTTATCCTGCCATCCGTTTCAAGCAGGGCCCGTATTTCGGGGCTTACTGGTTCGCATTCGCTACGGCCTGTCCGGTTGCTAGCCCCTCTGACGGATCTGACCGGGATCTCTCCCAGCCACAGGAGCTTTTACACCCAGGCTTTCCCTGATTCGGTCACCCTCCTCACTGCTGGATATAACTACGACAGCTTCGGGACCACTTCTGTCGATGGGACTTTCACCCATTGGAATAGCAGCTAGCTTCGCTGCACCAGAACCGTACGGGCGCGTCTATGCATACGGCTCCCTTGGATGAGCCGCCTAGGTTGCGATGAAGCCTGCCCAAAAACCCCATGTTTCCTGACTCCGCAAGTAGCTGATTCTATACCTTCAATTTTCGTCAGTTTCGCTTGCCCAAAATCAGATGATTTTGGGCGCGCTTCTCCAGGAATCCAACCAAGCATCAGTGAAGATAGCTGGAACACCGCACTTTCCAGGCTTATCCTCTACTCGCACGAAAGGGGGAGTCTGATCCTGTCAAGTCCCTTCAGGCTGTATCACCCGCAGGAGAAAATATGAAGACGGTTGCAGCAATCGCTCTGACTCTTCGGCCAGCCTCCCATGCGTCTTTCTTGGCGGTCTTCGCAGCGGCAATCGCACTAATTCCTGTGGGTCAAAAAATTGCAAGCTTCCCTGCCCAGATATTCAGTCAAGGAGAGTAATTCGTGTACCGATGTTCGCGAATTTATCTCTCAAGCCAACTGCCCACCGTCAACGAACAACAAGACGCCATTTACGTAATCCGCGTCCGCCGACGCCAAAAACGCCGCCGGTCCGGCAATATCCTCTGGCAATCCAAGCCTACCAGCGGGAATCAGGTTTTTATACTTCCGCATGAATTTGGAATCTTTCAGGAAGGGCACCGTCAAACGTGTTCGGATCAATCCGGGACCTATGGCGTTCGATTGTATGCCGTAGTGGCCCAGTTCCCGCGCCAGAGTTTTGGCCAAAAGGAATAGTGCGGCTTTCGAAGCGTTGTATGGTGCAACTTCAGCTTCTGCATCCCAACTGTTGGTCGAGGCCATAAATATCATCTTGCCTTTCCTCTTTTTGATCATATGCGGCGCCACCGCGCGCGCCACCAGAAATGCGCCCTTCAAATTTATTTCCATCGTCCAGTCCCACAAATCTTCACCGGTTTCGGTAAAGGGCGCACTCTTGCAGACACCCGCGACATACATCAGGATGTCGATTCGACGATGGCGCCGGGCAATGTCTGCGACCATTCTTTCTATTTGTCGCTTGCGGCGAACATCACAAATTGCAGTCTGTATACTCATTCCTGCTTCCGCCATTTCGCGGGACACGATATCCATCTTGGCACGGTCGATGTCCGCGATTACAACATGGGCGCCCTCCCGCCGCAGCCGAATGGCAATCGCTCTGCCAATCCCCTGGGCTCCGCCTACAACGAGCGCGACTTGGCCTCTGAACCGTTCCGAAGAAATCGCGTCCAGCTTTTTCATCTGCTGCTCCTCAGTCCTTCATTTCGACATGCGAAAGCACAAAGATCGCACAAATACATTTAGCTTGCCCTTCGGCAAATAAACCGGATACTATGCCGCGGCTGCAATTGACCGTAGGTAACTTTTCTGTACGACATATCTGCGCTATCGCAAAATCATAAAGTTGGTCACCCCCTATGGGTTTCTGGTACTACTTCTGGACTGTAAATTTCATTGTAGCTGGATCTTCCTTTGTCCTTATCACCCGCATCGTCATGGTTAGAAGCAGTAGGGATAGGTTGGACTATGGGAATGTACCCGTTGCACGTTCTTCAAGTTTCAACAGACTCCGCGAGCAGTTTTTCGCAGTCTCAACAACGGCACTTTTGAAGCCTGCGCGCTGATCTTCGAATGTGGCATGGTCGGGTGACCGCAAGCCCGACAGATGGACCGGCAGAGTGCCTGCCATCATGAGCACGGTCGACATCGAGAATGCCACGTACTTTCGGATCCTCTGTGTCAGGGGTAGAAATCCATACGTCGATGGTTTTCAGCCATTCGATCATGGGCGACGCTTGTCCCAAGTACTGCTCGGAGAGGTCCGCGGCATCGAAGCGTTGGACTCGGTGGTGACGAGTATGGGAGCAACTCGCCCACCAACCTTGGAGGCCTCGATCGACACTGCCTCCATCAGCGGAAGGGCATGATTTCCCCCTGAGACGACCGCCACTTCGCCAGGATTCACTTTCACGGAAACGGTCACAACCTTTTGTGCGATTTCGGATTGCTGCTTATCCATTTGGTCATCTTGCGCAGAGGCGGAGGAGCAGAACGAGCAGAGGCTCAACGAAACGACGACAGAAATACAACCGAAGGTAAGGGCTTTCATCGCAAACCTCCATTTCAAGGGCAAGACATTTCACATTACGTCGAGTGTGTACGTGGGTCTGAGAACCGAAGCAACAACAGAGACTTTATAATAGGGACCTAAGAAACCTTGAGACAGGAATCTGATTGGACTTGCCCTTTGTCCGCTAGGCTAGTCCTCTCGCGCTGGCGTGTCAACGGCAAGTCCCGCTGGTGTCAAAGCTCTTTAAAAATGTCCCCTTCATTACCTCGTTTAAAATGTCCCCTTTTTGTGTTCTGGTTCGCCCTCTTTTTCTTTCCTTGTGCCCGATCCCCGTTTTCCTCGAAGAATTTCGCGCTAGGGTGTCCTAGGAACCACGATTCCTATCTCGGTCGACCTACAGCATCCCCTGTTTTTGGCCGCCCTGTTGGCCTGGTCCGGAGCGCAGTCCTGCGGAGCCCGAAGGGCGGAGCGTTTAGGGCGCAGCGGAGGGCCAGGCCAACAACGGCCGGGTTGCGACGGCCTCCTTGGACACGCGCTTCTCCATCGCTCGGCGAGTCGCCTCTCGCCACGGGTGATTCGCTGGCGGCACCCACTTCTTTTTGGCCGTCGGCGGAACTGGCTGACTGGCCCGCTGGACCTCCCCACTCGGCTTGCGGGGTGCCGGAATCTCCTTCCCCCGCAGCGCGCGGCCTCGATACTCGATGGCGATGTTGCCGTACCGCCCTTCGCACATAGCTGAAAAACCGGTTGTCGTAGCGCACCACCCAGTCTTCGCTAATCGTGCGTTCGCTCTCGAGCCGGAAAACTCGGTCCAGTTCGGCGCCGCGCGGCGCGCGACGGTGATAGTCCGTCCGGACTGGCGGCCGCCCGCGCGAAACGCCGGTTGTGTTCCGGCATAGTTACACGTTGGCGTGTTCGTGACTGCTGATCTCCTTCCGCCGCAGTTTTTTCACCAAGCGGTCCTGATGCGTGCCATTGAACCCGCTCCACGCGCCCCTTCGCCTGCGGGGAACTGGCGGCGATCACCGCGATATCTAACTTCGCGCACATCCGGCCAAACTGCGTGATCGGCTCCTCTCCGCGCAAGCGTTCGCCGCGCGTGGCCGGCCGCTTGTACAGATTCTTCCAGTCCACGTACAGCGCCTAGCGGCACCCCGTTGCGCTCGATCCACACGCGCAGCGTATCGGCCACTTGCCCAGATCGTCTCTGCTCACCCAGTTGTGCCCACGTCGTGTTGGTGGCGTCATCGATCATGTCGATCAAACACCTCCTCCGGGCCGCTCCAGCGCTGTAAAGCCCCTCCAGCCACCGCCTGTCGAAAGCTCTCCGCTGCGCGCATCGACTGCATCGACTCCGCCAAAGCCCTCCTTGCGCTCGCGCCGCCGCCGGATGGGTTCGCAGCGCTTCGCGCTCCCGCACTCCAGCAATCCTTCCGATTCCAAGTGCTCCGCGTCGCAGCGTTTCGGCATCGACCTTCACCTATCCTCGGATTCCAAGTGCTCCGCCGCCAGCGTCGGCCCAAACCGTTCGCCCACCAGCCCGCCGTATTTTTTCCGTACCAACTGCAACACCTTCCGCCGAAACTTCGGCTCGTGAGCACGATGCGACGGCCGTCCCGCGCTGCGGTGCTTCAGACCCTTGGCACCTTCCTCTCGATACCGCTTCCATAGCCGCTTCGCCTGCCGGTAGCTCACGCGCATCAGCCTCCCCGCATCTACTACCTGCAGCTGCTTGCTTCGCACCCGCGCCAGCACCTCGATCCTTCCCAACTCCCGCTTGCTCATCTCTGTCCGCCCCAATGTGACCTCCTTCTGGAGGTCCTATTAAGGGGACATTTCTATCGAGGACAAAAGGGGACATTATCATCGAGGTACAACACGGCAAGTCCCGCTGGATGTCGGGTTGGAGCCTAACGATGGCTCATCTCGGCCAGCACCGCAGTCGTTACGGATACCGCTAAGACGATATTTCTTCCGGATTCTACAAAGCCCGCAAAATAGGTGCGGGGAATCTCTGTCTGACTGCTCCAATTGGAATCCATTTGAGAACTTGGAAAAACGACAAAATGCCGCCAATTTGTGCGTTTGTGTGACTATTTACTACAAGCTTCCCAAGCTTCCTCTAGTAAACCCTAACACGCTGAACTGGCGGCACTTAGTTGAAACCAAAACCCTTGTAATTGGAAAATGATGGAAAACGGAACGCGTCTGCATGCGTTATTCGTGGCACTCGGTATTTTCCCCCCAGCGCCGCAAATCACTGTCTTCTCCAAAAGGTCCCAGAATGTAGTGTGCCCCCTGTACCAGCAGTGTCCGTAGATACTCGTCCCCTTCTTTGCTGATACGCATCTGTGGTTCGCTATCGCCCGAGTTCCTACGCCCAGGCTGCAAGCCCACAAAACATCCCGCGTCGCGACTCTTCCGAAAGCAATGTGGGTCCTCGATGGTCAGCACATAGGCCGTGGCGATGAGATCTCCCACACCCTTCAACTGTTTGAGCAACGCCGTTTCCGGATACGTCTGTCTGGCCATCTTTTCAACCCGCCGATCGTATTCCTGGATGCGTTCGTTTAACGATTCCACTTCTCGCAACAGTGGCTCTAACGCTTGGCGCAATCCAATGCTCAATCCACTTGCCGTCTCCCGACTGAACTGTTGCGTGCCACACTTGCCCATCCTCTCGCCGTAGGACTTCACCAATCCTCGTGCGGCATTTACCAGGGCGGTTCGCGCGCTCACCAGTACCGCTCGTGCACGGATCTCCGTCAGGTGTAACTGCGCCTGCGCACTGCGATGCTTCACCGGGCTCAGCAGCTCGGCGTACCGCATCGCACCCACTGCCGACTCGTATATCCAATGTTAGCGTCCGTGTTTCTCCCGATGGATATCGACTCCATCGCTGAAGCCCGACCAAAGGACGACGACAGACCGAGGCCCGAGACGATACGCATAATCAGAAACAATAAGAGCGTCCTCCCAGGGAACAATGTCTTGGGGCGATTCAAGATAAGTGTCGATCCACCGCCTCCATGATTCTCCCCCTTCCCTCCGTGGGAGTTCGAAGATGAGAGGCTCCCAATAAGCATTAAAGGCGAAGTAGACTAGTAGACCTTCCCCTCGCAACTCAGCACTTAGGGCAATGCTATGCGATTGATTGCTCCAATCAGGTTGATTGAGCGTTACTCCATGCCAGTGTTTGGTCGCGCCGCCGATCAGCTGATTTAATGACGTGCGTTTACGCTCAGGGCCAGTGTCTCTTAACAATCTTCTCGCGATCAGTAGTTTCACAAACCGAAGTAACTCTGCATGTTTCGTCAGAAGGGACCAATCGAACCAATTCGTTTGGTTGTCATGGCAGTAGGCGTTGTTATTCCCGTACTGCGTTCGGCGGACTTCATCTCCCATCATGAACATCGGCAGACCAAGAGAGAGCAGCGTGGCGGTCAGGAAATTCTTCACCTGACGGTTTCGAAGTTTCTCAATCTCAGGATCATTCGTCGGGCCCTCGAAGCCACAGTTCCAGCTTCGATTGTCATTGCCGCCGTCACGGTTGTCTTCGCCATTTGCCTCGTTATGCTTACGATTATAGGAAACCAAGTCGTTGAGAGTGAATCCGTCGTGACAAGTCACAAAATTTACGCTTTGTTCCGGCTCACGTTCTTCGTGGCGGTACATCTCGTGACTACCTAGCAATCGATCAGCGAAATGTGCTAGCGAGCCTTCATCTCCGCGAAAGAAACTTCTAACATCGTCGCGAAATCTCCCGTTCCATTCTTTCCAACTGTCCCCGACAAAGCTCCCGACCTGGTAGAGTCCAGCCGCGTCCCATGCTTCAGCGATCATCTTCGTCCCCGCGAGAACCGGGTCTGATTCAATATCCCAAAGAATGGGAGGATCGTGCATCACCTGGCCGCGGGAATCACGGGCGAGAATTGATGCAAGGTCGAATCGGAATCCATCCACATGCATCTCTTCCACCCAGTATCGGAGACTATCCAGGATCATGCGCCGGACGATTGAATGATTGGCATTGAGTGTGTTCCCGGTCCCGCTGTAGTTGGCGTAGCGCGCCTGATCCTTTTCGAGTACGTAATACGCACTGTTATCAAGTCCGCGAAAACAAATCGTGGGCCCGTTATGGTTCCCTTCGGCCGTGTGATTGAACACGACGTCGAGAATGACTTCGATCCCGGCTCGATGCAGTGCTTTGACCATATCGCGGAACTCGTCGACCGGTCCCACGGCATCCTGACGTGAGCTGTAGGCCCGATGCGGGGCAAAAAACGAGACCGGCGCATATCCCCAGTAATTGACAAGGCCCCGAGGGCAATCCTGGGTGTCAAACTGGAATACGGGAAGAAGTTCCACCGCGGAGATTCCCAAGTCTCGGAGATATGGAATCTTGTCGATCAGTCCACAAAACGTACCCCGAGTTTTCTCAGGTACTCCCGAACTGGGATGGCGAGTAAATCCTCTAACGTGCAACTCGTAGACGATAGTCTGGGAACACAGGCGCTTCAAGGGTTTGTCGCCTTCCCAATCATATAATTGAGGATCGACAATCACGCTTTTCATCGCCGTTGCAGTGTTGTCCCCTCCTCTGGAAGTTGCGTCACGGTCGTAGTTCTTAGGGACGATTACGCCTCGGCCGTACGGATCGAGAAGAATTTTGCCTGGATCAAAGCGTAGACCGTTGTCGGGATCAAATGGTCCATGAACTCGATACCCGTAGATTTGACCAGGTTGGGCCGATGCCACGAAGACGTGCCAATAGTGGTAAGTGCGGTTCGTGGCGGGATCCAGATGGATCACGCGGGAAGGCAGCGCGTCCTCCTCGCGATCAAAGAACAAGAGTTCCACACTCGAAGCTTTGCGGGAGAAAAGGCTGAAATTCACACCGTTCGGAAAGACCGTGGCGCCCAAGGGGGCGCTTTGCCCGATATTCGCGGAAGGTAAGGTCACCACTTGACGGGGTGACTGCGCGAGAGTATCCGTTGCAGCTGAGAACATCTGCTCTTGGTCATCTTGCGATCGAGGCATGGTTCACCAGCAGAAGACAATAGCTCACGTGTACGCCCTGGCATTCAGCGAGTCCAAATCAAGAATAAGAGTGGTTACCTTCATCCTTGCCTCTCCCAAACCGGACCGGGAGTCCCGCGCCGCCTTTCACGATCTGGCCGCCTCCGCACTTGCCGCCAATGACCCCTGGCATCCGCGCGCACGTTTCGAAGTGGCCGTCAAATTTCGAAGCCACTCTAAGGTGGAACCATTTAGCAAGTCCTCCGGCGCCCGCCAACTCCAGTTTCCTGTCGAAGAACCCGGCAGATTCGTTCGCGATTCGGATCCCAAGTTCAGCAAGTCTTGCAACGGAGTGATCGCCAATGCAGCAGCAGAACACCATGCCATTCGTATTAATTCTTCTGCGATCTTAGTACTTTCGCAGTCGGGTCGATTCAACACAGCGCGGATTCTTTCACGTTCCAGTACGGAAAGGCTTTCGAACCATCCTCGAGTTGTGTTGTTATCGTGTGTTCCCGTGTACACGACCGCGTTGGTTGAGTAATTCACGGGCAGATGAGGGTTATCGAGACTTCCATCAAAGGCGAACTGGAGTACTCTTGTTCCAGGGATATTAAACTCATCGCGTAGTGCGCAAACGTCGGGTGTAATCAGTCCGAGATCCTCGGCGATGAACGGTAGAGTACCTAGTTCCTTTCGTACTGCATGGAAGAATTCTGGGCCAGGACCGGGCATCCAGTGTCCTGTCCGCGCCGTTTGTGCATCTGCAGGTACGTGCCATGCCGCAGCGAATGCACGGAAATGATCTAATCGAATCAGATCCACGTAAGCAAGGAGAGCACGCAAGCGATCTATATAAAACCGGAAGCCGGTACGGCGGAGGGCATCCCAATCATAAACAGGGTTGCCCCACAGTTGTCCGTTCTCGCTGAAATAGTCAGGAGGCACCCCGGCGACGAATCGCGGACGGAATCCTTCGTCGAGCATGAACAGTTCAGCGTGCGCCCACACATCGCTTGAATCAGGCGAAACGAAGAACGGAAGGTCACCAATCAGTCCAACTCCCCGCGAATGTGCATACTCCTTGAGTTGCTGCGCTTGCTGAAATATCAAAAATTGGGCGAAACGGACTTTATCAATCAGCTTCGACAGCTCTCGCCGAGCATTTGTTATAGCCGCAGGAACTCGCTGAACTAATTCCGTCGGCCACTCACGGTAAGAGATGCCTGGGTACTTCTCTTTTAGAGCGCGGAAAAGTGCATAGTCCTCCAGCCAGTGCGCCTGCAGGTAGCAAAACCGCTCGTACGGAGCACGCAAGTCTCTTCGGATGCCAGCGCTGAAGTTACCCCAAACCTGGTCGAGCAATCGGTGCTTGAACTGAATGACCCGTCCATAATCGACAACGCTTGACAGAGATAGTGAATCCTTGCATGCGTTCTCATGTAGCAATCCATCTTTGAGCAGGAGTTCTGGGCTGATGAGCAACCCGTTGCTCGCAAAGGATGACAGGGCCTGATAGGGAGAGTCGCCGTACCCGGTGGGACCAAATGGCAAGGCCTGCCACCAGCTCTGACCGGCTCCGGCCAGCTGGTCAACCCACGCAAATGCTGCCGGTCCCATATCCCCAATGCCGTAGGGTGATGGGAGGGAGGTGACGTGCAGGAGGACACCGGAAGCCCGATAATCCTGCGGGAAGGGCGGAAGGTTTATCAGCTGAGTTTCGACTGCCATATTCCGTCATCCTCTCTGCCAGCACCAGGCATTACATATGCGCTTCGGTGAAGGTACCGTCCAGCGGCGAGCCTCGATGACCGCTCGGTCCGAAGTTGACCAGTTGGTTCGGATCTGCTGCGTCGGACCACCTCTCGAAGTATTCCCGTTCTAGACGCACCACATCCACCAGCATCTCTTTCGGCGCCAACTTTCCTGCGAGAGGGGAGATCGCCCTCTTTTTCTTCGGTTCACCGATTAATGATTTCGCACTTACGGTACCGGACATGCTTCCACCTTCCATATGTCCCTCGCGTACTCCTTGATCGTCCGGTCGCTCGAAAACTTGCCCGAGTTCGCAATGTTCAAAATGGCTTTGCGAGCCCATGCATGCGGATTGGCATACAACTCGCACAACCGTTGGTCCGCTTCGAGATAGGACCGGAGGTCCGCCAGGTGCATGTAGTGGTCTCCGCCGGTCAGCAGCGTTTCGCGTAGCGGTTCGAAGACACCGGGCTCGTAGCGGCTAAAATGATCGGAGAAGATCGTGTCAAGCGCCCTGCGCGTCTCCGGTTCATGTTCGTAGTGCCAGTGTGGGTTGTACCAGCCACGGCTGTCGGCCACTTGTGCGGCCGTTAAACCGAATAAGAAGAAATTCTCCTCTCCTGCTTCCTCCGCCATCTCGATGGTCGCGCCGTCCCTCGTGCCAATCGTCAGCGCGCCATTCATCATGAACTTCATGTTGCTCGTGCCGCTGGCTTCATAGCCGGCAGTGGAGATCTGATTGGACACATCGCTCGCAGGAATCAGCCGCTCTGCGAGGGAGACGCAGTAATCCGGCAGAAAAAGCACCTTGAGACGGCCGCGCACCGCCGGGTCACCTTCAATCGAGCCAGCAAGATTGTTGATGAACTTAATGATCAGCTTGGCCAGCCGGTAGGCGGGTGCTGCCTTGCCGGCAAACAGGAAGGTACGAGGTGCCATTTCCTCATTCGGATTTTCCCTCAGCCGGTTGTAGAGCACGACGACTCGCAGGGCGTTGAGCAGCTGCCGCTTATACTCGTGAATGCGCTTCACCTGACAATCAAAAATTGTGTCGGGGTCCACGGCTTGCCCCGTCGTTACCTTGAGCCAATCGGCAAACTGTACTTTGGCTTTGCGTTTCGCTTGACGGACTGCGTCGCGAAAGCCGTGGTCGTCCGCAAGCCCCTTGAGTTTGCTCAGTTGAGCGAGATCGGTGATCCAGCCATCGCCAATGACTTCGGTGATCGTGGCCGCGAGCGGGGGATTGGCGAGAAGTAGCCAGCGCCGTGGCGTCACGCCGTTCGTCTTATTGTTGAAACGCTCAGGAAACATCTCAGCTAGGTCTTTGACAGTTGTCGCGCGCAGCAATTCGGAGTGAATCGCAGCGACGCCGTTGGTGCTGTGCGAGCCGACGATCGCGAGATTAGCCATGCGAATGTTGCGCTGTGGGCCCTCTTCTACCAGACTCATACGCGCTATGCGCCCTTCATCGCCAGGAAAGCGGCCGCGGACTGAATCGAGGAAGCGACGATTAATCTCGTAAATGATTTCCAGGTGCCGCGGCAGCATGGTCTCGAACCATGCAGCAGGCCACTTCTCAAGAGCCTCGGGAAGTAGCGTGTGGTTCGTATAACCGAGCGTCTGCTGCGTGAGATTCCAGGCTTGGTTCCATTCAAGCTGTGCCTCATCCAGCAGGATGCGCATCAGTTCCGGGACCGCTAGGGTCGGGTGGGTATCATTTAGCTGAATGGCGACTTTCTCAGGCAGAGCGCTCCAATCTGAGTTGCTGAGGCGGAAACGCCGCACGAGGTCTGCGAGCGAACAGGCCACGAGAAGGTACTGCTGGACTAGGCGCAAGGCACGGCCCATGCTCGTGCTGTCGTCGGGATACAGCACTCGCGTTAGACTGTCCGCGGCGAGGGTCTCGGTAAGTGCAGCGACAAAGTCGCCGCCGCTAAATCGCTGGAAGTCAAAATAATCCGGGCTGGCCGCGGCCCACAGCCGGAGTGTGTTGACGGTCTTCCCGCCATAGCCCACGACGGGGCGATCGAACGGGACACCGTACAACGTGGATGGTTTGTTGGGAATCGCACGCAAAGTTCCCTCATGCAGCTCGAAGGAACAGTTCAGCTTGATTTCCACTTTCTCATGTGGACGAACGACCTCCCACGGATCCGGCTGCCGCAGCCAGTTATCCGGCTGCTCGTATTGCCAGCCGTCCTGGATAAACTGCTTAAAGATGCCGAAATTGTATCGCAGGCCATAGCCCATGGCCGGAAGTTGCATCGTCGCCATGGAGTCAAGGAAGCATGCTGCCAACCGTCCCAATCCTCCGTTTCCCAGCCCCGCATCCGGTTCTTGCTCCAGCAGGGAGAGCAAATCAACACTCTTTAGTTTCGCTCTTTCCGTCACGAGCGGATCGAGCAAAAGGTTGGTGACGTTGTTGGCCAACGAGCGGCCGAGGAGAAATTCCATGGAGAGGTAGTAGACGCGCTTAGGATTTTTTTGTTCGTATGTTTTCTCGGTGAGCGCCCATCGCTGCGAAAGCACATCTCGGATGGCCCGCGCGATAGCTTCAAAGCGCTCGCGCGGGCCAATCGACTTCTCGTCGGTGACATTGTCGAAGAGAAGGTGCCGTTCGTACAGCCCGTCGGTCCCCATAAACTGAATGGGGCCGCACCCATATTGTCTGAGAAGTTTGGATGGATCTTCCAGCGCTGCTTTTGCCCCGCTTGCCGCGATGCCCTTTGTCCTCATCGGAGTGTTCCTTTCTGAAATTGACCTGCCATCTGGACGGGATCCGTTCGCTTCACGATCTTCACGGACGTGCGTGCGCTGCTACTTCGGGCTCAATGTCCACATGGCGAGTGTCGTTCCAGAATCGGATCACCGGCCGGGAGAGATCGTTTTCGTAGCCCAAGGCGCTGAGGCTCGCCGTGCTCAACATGAAATATCTGCTGTTCGCTGTCGATTCGAGCCCGAGCCAGCGCGACGCCAATACCCGCATGAAATGCCCGCTTGTGAAAGCCAGTACGTCTCCCGGAATCGCACGCAATCTGCTAACGACGCGGTCCGCACGGGTGCTGACTTGCTGAGGCGTTTCGCCTTCGGGGCAGCCGTCGCGGAACAAGTTCCAGTCCGGGCGCTCCGCGCGGATTTCGGCGCCCCGGCGGCCCTCGTATTTGCCATAGTCCCACTCGACGAGGTCAGGGTCGATCTCGGCCACGACGCCAAGCCCCGCCAGCTCGCATGTCTGGCGTGCGCGCTGTAATGGACTGGTGAACACTTTTGCGAAAGTCAGCCCTTGGAGACGTTCACCGAGTCGCCGAGCCGTGCGCTCGCCTTGCTCGGTGAGTGGGAGGTCAGTCAGCCCAGTATGCTGGCCCGACAAGGTCCAAGCGGTTTCACCGTGTCTCGCCAGATAGACTATGGAAAGATCGTTTTTCAATGCGTCATCTCCATCACGCCGGAGTTCTCGGCGGCTGCCGCTCGATGTTGCCCAGGTTTGCCCAAAATGCAATGGACCGTATCGCGTGCGATAAGAAGTTCTTCGTCGGTTGGGATAACGAATGCATGTAGTGTGGAATCGTCCGTAGTGATCTGCCTTTCCAACCCGACCGCCGCCTCATTGTGACCTTTGTCCAACTTCAAACCAGCCCACTCAAGGCCTTGGCAAATCTGTTGACGTATCGCCGGCGAATTCTCTCCGATCCCTCCGGTGAAGATAATTGCATCTGCGCCACCCATGCACGCAAGAAACGCTCCGATGTACTTTCTGGCGCGATAGCAAAAGACTTCGATCGCAATCCGGACCCGGCGGTCGTCCTGTTTCTCCAGTTCTTGGAACAGCACGCGCATGTCGTTAGTTAGCCCCGAGACACCCAGCAACCCCGATTGAGTATTCAGAAGTGCTTCCACTTCATGCGTGGAAAGGCCTTCTTTCGTGGCCGCGAGATTTACGATCGCAGGATCGATATCGCCGGAGCGTGTTCCCATGACAAGCCCTTCGAGAGGAGTCATGCCCATGGACGTGTCTATCGAGCAGCCATTCCGGATGGCAGCAGCGGAACAGCCATTTCCAAGGTGGAGCGTTACCACATGGGTCTGTTCTTTAGACAATGCGCGTAAGACCCTGTAGCGGTCCGCGACATACCGGTGTGACGTGCCATGAAACCCATAACGCCGAATGTGATGTCGACGATACAAGTGATAAGGCACGGCGTAGAGAAACGCGTGCTCGGGAATCGACTGATGGAAAGAGGTATCAAAAACCGCAACCTGAGGTAGGTTGGGACCGAATAGTTGTCGAGCTGCCAGAATGCCCTTGATATTGTTCGGGTTATGCAGGGGCGCTAAATCGATACATTCTTCAATTCCTTTTAGTACCTCATCGTCGATCAGGGTGGACTCTGCAAATAATTCCCCGCCGTGAACCACTCGATTTCCTACGGCATGAATATCGGCGAGCGTCCGGACCTCAGAGATTTCAGATGTGTCGGAGACTATCCACCGCACCAGGTATTCCAATGACGCCGAGAGGTCGGGAAGTGAGGCTGTGAACTTCTTACGCTGGACCTTCGCGCGTCTGAACCTCGATGATCGCTTCTCCGCCGATCCGCTCGATCTGTCCGCGGCACAAGCGCTCGTCCCGGTCCTCCGCAATCCGATCGATATCGGTCGCGATTAACTGGAACTTTAGGGTGGAGCTTCCCGAATTTAGTACCAGGATGTTCATATAGCTATTCGACACGAACGGGTTACCGCTTGCGTTTCGATGTTTCTAGTAAGGCCACGTCCAGCCCGCCACATCCGGCTCGTCTATCCCGTGTTCGTGGGCGTAATTCACGCACTGGATCTGCAGATTGCGGAATTTCTCTTTGGCATGACCGCCGATCTTCTGAAGCTTGGGAACACGATCGATGGCATCGATCGCCAAGCTGAAACGGTCGATTTCGTTTGAGATGGCCAGCTCCAGGGGAGTGTTGATGTTGCCCTTTTCCTTGTAGCCGCGTACATGGAACCCCTCATGGTTCTTCCGGCGGTAGGCGAGGCGATGAATGAGCCATGGATATCCGTGGAAATTGAAGATCACTGGCTTATCCGTGGTGAAGAGAGAATCAAAGTCGCGGTCCGAAAGCCCATGCGGATGATCCTGCTTAGGCTGCAATTTGAACAGATCCACCACGTTGACGTAGCGAATCTTGAGATCCGGAAATTGCTCGCGCAAAAGCACAATCGCGGCCAGTGCTTCTTGCGTGGGAATGTCTCCAGCGGACGCCATAACCAGGTCAGGTTCGCTTCCCTGGTCGTTGGAAGCCTTATCCCAGATGCCGATGCCTTTTGTGCAATGAATGATGGCTTCTTCCATGTTCATGTACTGCAGGTGCATCTGCTTGTCACAAACAATCACGTTCACATAGTTTTCGCTGCGCAGGCAGTGATCGGCGACCGAAAGCAGGGAATTGATGTCGGGGGGCAGGTAAATTCGGGTGACATCGGCACTTTTATTCACCACCACATCGAGAAACCCTGGATCCTGATGTGTGAAGCCGTTATGGTCCTGTCTCCAAACCGTCGAGGTGATCAGCAGATTCAAAGAGGCGATATTTTCCCGCCACGACAGGTGGTTGCAGATGGAGAGCCACTTGGCATGCTGGTTGAACATGGAATCAATGACGTGGATAAAAGATTCATACGAGGAGAAAAACCCATGCCGGCCAGTGAGCAGATAGCCTTCGAGCATGCCTTCGACGGTGTGCTCACTGAGCATCTCCATGACTCGGCCGTCCTGGGCAAGTTCTCCGCCATCCATGTCCTCGGGAAAATCGGCGGCGTTCCAGAATTTCTTGCTGACCTGGTAAATGGCATCTAGCTTGTTGGAAGTATTTTCATCCGGGCCGAACACTCGGAAATTGTTCATATTCGCTTTCATGACGTCGCGGAGGAAGGCGCCGAGCGGGCGGCAATTCTCCATCTGGATCACGCCGGGTTTTTCGAGCTCTGTTCCATACTGGCGAAAGTCCGGCAGGCGAAGATCGCGCTTCAAGTGACCGCCATTCGCATGGGGATTTGATCCCATGCGGCGCGTGCCGGTGGGAGCGATCTGCTTTAGTTCGGCATGCAGCTTGCCCTTCTGGTCAAACAGTTCCTCCGGCTTGTATCTGCGCATCCAGGCTTCCAATTCGTGCAGGCGCTCAGGATTTTTCTTCACGTCGGCCATCGGCACCTGGTGGGCGCGCCAAAATCCTTCCAGTTTGTGACCATCGACTTCACCAGGAGCGGTCCAGCCTTTTGGGGAGCGCAATACGATCATCGGCCAGCGCGGCCGCTCTGCGACTCCGGAAGTGCGTGCCTGTTGCCGGATTTTTCTGATTTCCTGAACGCAATGCTCCGTTGTTGCCGCCATCGCCTGGTGCATGCTCTCGTGATCCGAGCCCTCGACAAAGTAAGGCGTCCAGCCATAGCCGCGTAGAAGACTCTCGAGTTCCTCGTGGGTGATGCGCGCCAGAAGGGTTGGATTGTTAATTTTGTAGCCATTCAAATGGAGAATGGGCAGGACTGCACCATCCCGGATGGGACTCAGAAACTTATTGATGTGCCAGGAGGTGGCCAGCGGGCCTGTTTCCGCTTCCCCGTCGCCTACTACGGCAGCGACAATCAACTCCGGATTATCAAAGGCGGCGCCACAAGCATGAGAGAGCACGTAGCCAAGTTCACCGCCTTCATGTATCGAACCCGGTGTTTCGGGCGTGCAATGACTTCCGATTCCGCCAGGGAAAGAGAACTGTCTGAAAAATTCATGCAATCCCTCCTCATCTTCGCCCTTTTCGGGATAAACCTCGGAATACGATCCCTCCAGATAGATGGGCGCCAGAACGCCTGGGGCACCGTGGCCGGGTCCAGCAAGGAAGATCATGTCCAGGTCATACTTCTTAATCTGTCGCATCAGGTGAATGTAAGCGAATGCCAGACCTGGACTCGATCCCCAGTGACCCAGAAGGCGATTCTTGATGTGTTCAGGCTTCAGGGGTTCGCGAAGCAAAGGATTGTCCTGCAGGTAGATCATGCCAAGCATTAGATAGTTGCAGGCGCGCCAAAAGGCGTCGGTCTTTCGCAACTCCTCCGCATTCAAAGGCGCGCCGGACACCGTCGAGCGGGCCTTTCCAAATGCGCTCAAAGTCAGTGGGGCATGAACTGTAGTAGCCATCGTTGGCCTCTCTTTCTGTCGAAGAACTCGGTCGCTGTTCTGTATTCTCTCCATTGAGACAGGTAAATCTTGCATGGGGTTGGGTTACAGAACAGCTAGGGAAATCCCTAGCTTCGGAGATTTGAAAGTTCGCTGGGAACACTGCTATTCACCAATCGATTTCTAGATGGCAGTCGAGTTCAAAGCAACTAGTTCTAGGGATTCTCCTAGTAGTAGGCTGGGTTTCGTTTTTCTAAGATCAGAAGCCTTCAATCGGATTTCCAGGGATCGGACTTATCTTCGTCGCGCGGAGCTATCCATGCCAGTAGCGGACCCTGCTAAGTACTTTGAGATGCTTGATCGGGCGCGAAAGGGAAAGTTCGCCTATCCAGCCATCAACGTAACTTCACTCACTACGGCCAACGCGGTCCTGATAGGGTTGGCCGAGAGCAGGAGCGACGGAATCATTCAGGTGTCGACTGGCGGCGCATCGTTCGCCTCGGGCACTGCAGTGAAGGACATGGCGCTCGGTGCTATATCGATCGCTGAACATGTCCACCGCGTGGCCGACCGGTACCCGATCTGCGTCGCGCTCCATACAGACCACTGCCAGGCTGACAAACTGGACTCTTTTGTAATCCCCCTGGTAGAGGAGACCGAGCGCCGCAGAGCAGCGGGGAAGCCAAACCTCTTTAACGGTCACATGTTCGACGGCAGTGCATTGCCATTGAAGGAAAATCTCAACATTGCCGTGAAGCTGATCGAACGGTTTCGGAAGAGCGATTTGATCCTCGAGATCGAGGCTGGAGTCGTGGGCGGGGAAGAGGACGGCATTAGGGCGAGCGCAGCAGCGAAACTTTACACCACACCCGAGGACACGTTGGAGGTCGCGCGGCGATTGAACGCCGTAAAAGGCGCCCGCTACCTGCTTGCTGCGACCTTCGGCAACGTATACGGCGTGTACAAGCCCGGCCATGTCAAGCTCAAGCCTTCGATCCTGAAGGACTGCCAGGATGCTGTCGTCAGCAAATACGGCGAAGAGGCACGCTTTTACTTTGTCTTCCACGGCGGGTCGGGTTCGGAGCTGGGCGATATCCACGAAGCCCTGGACTATGGTGTCGTGAAGATGAACATCGATACCGACATGCAGTATGCTTTCACCCGCGCCATCGCCGGACACTTTTTCAAGAACTATGAAGGTGTCCTCAAAGTGGATGGAGAGGTCGGTCACAAGAAGGCCTACGACCCACGCTCTTATCTAGCACTTGCCGAGACCGCAATGGCAGAACGGATCAAACAGGCCGTGACAGAGCTGCGGGCTGTTGGAACGACGGTGGTGAAGTGAAAGATCGAGCTCTGGACCGCGGGCGTGTAGCAGTCAATCACACGTGCGTAAGGGGTCAGATATACGGCTCTGGACGAGAATTCGTGAGTGGGTATCCAGAGCTTGCCGTTCTTGCGCAACGCATCTTCAGTTTTCGTTTGTTGCTTCTTGGCCTCTTGCTCGGAATCAAACGGACAAGTCTCGTATTGGTCATGAGGCTCAAACGTTGTAGGGTGCTGAACATCCGTCGTGCCCAACGGCGTATAGACCGATAAATGTGGCTAAGGCAGTTCGTCACAGAACGCGACGTCCAACTCGAATATTCGGATTCCATTTATCCGGCGCAAGGCCAGTGCACCGCCGAGAAAATCGCGCCCTTGCCGGGACAATCCGCCGCCGAGGAATTCAATAGTCTCGGCCCACGAGGTGGCGCATAGCCTCCTTCACTTCACGGAGCGACGCGGCGAAACCACCAAGCGTGTCCGCGAGACTGAGGCCGAGGCTGTTGCTTTCGTGATCTGCGAAGCGATCGGATTGAAGGCCCAGAACTCCGCCGATTACATCCAGCTCTACTCAGGAGACAAGGAAACTCTCGTTTCCTCGCTTGAATGCATCCAGCGCACGAGCACCGAAATTCTCGCGGCAATTGTGCCGAGCGAATAGACAGACAAATCGTAGGCCCACGATAGCGGGCCTCTCATGCTGATCTGTCGAAACTAACGAATGATGTTTGAAGTTTTGTAGCGACGTTGGCTACGCCATCATCTGGATTCGGATGGCCGCGCCAGCTGGCGATGGCCATTCCTACTTCGCCAAATAATAGAATGACGTGCCAAGAATCGTGTGATTACCGAGAATTCCGTCCGCGTTCTTGTGGCACGCTGATCGCAGATCTCGTCGATGAACTGGCGACCGTACCGACAATCGCCTTGGACTTGGAGGATTGGGAGTCTCTGTGTCGCACAATCGACGAGTACTTCCAAGTGCAGGAGTCTGTGTCACGAAACTGTTGGATCAGCAAGAGTTGCGTCATTTGAGGGGTCTAAGACATGGGTGTCCTTTTGAGAAATGGTGGACGAGAGGGGATTCGAACCCCCGGCCTCCTCGTTGCGAACGAGGAAAAATCTAAGATAAGGTGCGGCATCACAATCACTTAGGTTTTTGAGGGGGGCTCTGAATTGGACAACCCGGACAACCGGTTCTACTTGCCTTCTTTGTTCATCTTCTGCGCCTTTCGAGATCGGCGGAACTTTATCACCGACTCGGTGCAAATACATTGGGCGGCGCTCTCATCGCGACCAGACCATAGGTTACGCCTCCCTCGGCCGTTCGACCATCACTGACAGAAGGAACACCGTTCATATTCCAGCGTCAAAGTGCGCAAAACGTTGCTCGGCGATTTCCCGATCCATTTCTGACATCGTCGACTGGGCTGCGAGAGCAACCGGCGACCGCGGCCAGCGGTTCTCATGTGTTGGCTTCCACCTTGCACGGAATTATTTCATCTTGCAAAACCACAGCAGCATGTTTTGGCGAGGGGTTCGTCATCGTCAGCGATTGCAATCCCGCAAGTACCTGCCTCCGTGTCCGCGGCACAAATCCATACTAAGTAGTTTTGACAGCTTGCTATCGTGCCTCCAGAGGTGTAGTCAACTGAGATACCTAGCCGAAATTCACCGAATGGAGAAAGAGAATGCCAGTAAGAACCCCGAAAGAAGTTTTCCTGATGTTGCTTAGCAATGTGCGAAATAGGACCGAACGGCAATCAAACATCTATCAAGAGATTGGTAAGCACGCCGAGGAACCCGAGATCAAGGAGGCGATAGAAGCACGGGCTTTCGCGTCCAAGCAGATTCTCGCCAAACTCGACGAATGCTTCCGTATCATCGGCGAGAAGCCGGGAACATCCACTGGACAGCTACAAGAAACTTTCCTCGAGGATTTCCGCAAAGAAGTAGCTGAGATCCAATCCCCAGCCGCTAAGCGTCTCTACGTACTGGCGAAACTGAACCATCTCGCACACCTCCGAATGGCCGAGTATGAGGTCTTAGTTGCCGCAGCTGACTTGGCAGGCCATCACGGTGTGGGCGTACTTTTGGAGACCTGCCTCGCAGATAAGCTCGCTTTCGCAGAACGCAACCGCCGTCTAATCCGGCGCTTGGTCGAGACCAAGCTCGAGGAACGGGCTGCAGGAGCTTCGGCACAATAAAAAGAGAGCGGAAGTTGAATGGGAAGGGGCGGGGCTAAAACATCGGGGTTCCGCCCCTAACTCAGTTGCTATCACAGACCGGGCTACCCGGCCCAGCCTGCCCCAGTAGGGGTCCCAAACGACCCCTACTGGTGGAACAAACAAAAAAATGGGGTTGCCTCCCAGAGCGACCCCTACACGAAGGTTTTTCGAACCCAACGTTTGTTCCAGAGATAGGGAGCGTGGCCGGTGACGCTGCAAAAGGTGCGATACAGAAATCTGCCACTGAAAAGACCGGCGGCATCCTCGGCAGGAGGAAGCCGAAGTAGCGTGGGGCATCGGGGTGCCTGTGACGCAGGATAACCGGACATCTCTGGGATTCAATCTGTCCAGCAACTCCAACAACTCTCGTCGATGCCGGCCCGCCCAAAAAGCTAACACAAGCTTGTCTAACTCCACTCGACCCTGACTCTGGCGAATTGTTATTTCGCCTATGATTCCCCAGAATTTCAACGCAATGTAACAATGTTACATTGCGTTGAAAACCGTTGAATCGAATTTTTGCGGACCACAACCCGCGGCGTCCACGCGCCCTGATTCCAGGTCGCGCTTCAGACGCTGCAGATCAGCCCTCAGCTTCGCAGCGTCTTGGTATCTGAGATTCGGATCCTTCTGGAGTGCTTTATTTACGATGTTTTCAATCTGCGAAGGGAGCGAGGGATTCAACTTAATGGGGGCTTCGGGGGCGCGGTTCAGTAGTCCGTCGAAAATATCCACCGTGGAATCTCCGCGGAGTGTCCGCGGCACAAATGTTAGCGATCTTGTAAAAACGTATTTTTTGAACCGGCCAAGATTCCCTAGCTGCCCTGGCGCACGGGCCCGGAGAACCGGCCGGAGCGCCCCAATGAGTGAGAGCGGAGGTGAAGCTTCACTCGACAAGCTCCACAGCACACACGAAGATACGGGAAGATGCGGATGACGTGCGGCGGATGATGCTGATCCTTATCTCCGAAGCGATAAGCAATTCAAATGCCGTGATCCGGCGGGAGTTCGGAAAACTACGATTTCAGATGATCGATGACAACAAATCCATACTAGTAGTTTTGACAGCTTGCTATCGTGCCTCCAGAGGCGTAATCAAGTAACAGAGACCGGCCCGAAATTCACCGAATGGAGAAAGACAATGCCAGTAAGAACCCCGAAAGAAGTTTTCCTGATGTTGCTTAGCAATGTGCGAAATAGGACCGAACGTCAATCGACCATCTATCAAGAGATCGGTAAGCACGCTGAGGAACCCGAGATCAAGGAGGCGATAGAAGCACGGGCTTTCGCATCCAAACAGACTCTCGCCAAACTCGACGAATGCTTCCGTATTATCGGCGAGAAGCCGGGAACATCCAGTGGACAGCTACAAGAAACCTTCCTGGAGGATTTCCGCAAAGAAGTAGCTGAGATCCAATCCCCAGTTGCCAAGCGTCTCTTCGTATTGGCAAAACTGAACCATCTCGCACACCTACGGATGGCCGAGTATGAGGTTTTAGTTGCAGCAGCTGACTTGGCAGGCCATCACGGTGTGGGCGTACTTTTGGAGACCTGTCTGGCAGATAAGCTCGCCTTCGCAGAACGCAACCGCCGTCTAGTCCGGCGCTTGGTCGAGACCAAGCTCGAGGAACGGGCTGCAGGAGCTTCGGCACAATAAAAAGAAAGCGGAAGCTGAATTAGAAGGGGCGGGGCTAAAACATCGGGGTTCCGCCCCTAATTCAGTTGCTATCAACAGACCGGGCTACGCGGCGGTAGCGTGCCCCAAAAAGGGGTCCCAAACGAAAAACCTTCGTGTAGGGGTCGCTCTGGGAGGCGACCCCATTTCTTTGTTTGCTCCACCGGTAGGGGCGGCTCGCTCGGCAAGTCGTTCAATCCGAAGTCAGCGAAGAAAATCGCCGATGGCCTTGTCAAAGAAGTTCCAAAGCAGATGGAGAAAGACGGGCTGCTACCGAAAAAAGTCTCCTCGAACTAGTTACGGCGGGCCCGCTTATCAGGCAAGTGAAATTGGATTATCACACTCAGAGTCGACCATCATTCGCGTGCAATTCTGCGAGGCGGCGATAGTTTCGCGTCGCCGCGTCAAGTTCTTGGCCTCAGGACACACATCGTGCTTTTGCCGTTCGGCTGCAACCTACCGATCTCTTTACCCACCGGCGCGGGCTTTATCCGTGAACGCGGACGTTCTGCCCAGTTCCAGGATTCGTTTGGCATCGAGGAAGCCGTAAAGCTCGATGAGTTTGGCAACGAGTCCGCTCCAACCGGTCTGATGACTGGCGCCCAGCCCGGCGCCATTGTCACCATGGAAGTATTCATAGAAGAGAATGTTGTCGCGCCAGAATGGATCGCTCTGGAACTTTTCCGTGCCGCCGTAGACGGGTCGTCGGCCTTGCGCGTCGCGCAAAAAGATCCGGGTGAGCCGGCTCGAGATCTCCTTACTCACCTCGAAGAGGTTCATGAGCTTTCCGGATCCCGTGGGGCATTCGATTTTGAAGTTGTCGCCATAATACAAATAGAAGTTCAGCAGTGCCCGGATGATGAGCACATTCACGGGCATCCAGACTGGTCCGCGCCAATTGGAGTTGCCGCCGAACATGCCAGTGTTCGACTCCGCGGGCAGGTAGTCCACGCGGTAGTCCTGGCCACCGACATGGAGGATGTACGGATGCTGCTCGTGGAACTTGGAAAGCGAGCGGATGCCATACGGGCCAAGGAACTCGTTTTCGTCGAGCATTTTCGTCAGGATCCGGCGGAGCCGCTCCGGGTTGACCAGAGCCATGATCCCCCGCTCGGCCACGCCGAAGTGTCCCGGGCCCGTGGGGTGCATGGTCTTGCTGAGTTCGGGCATCCGGCGTAGGCGTTCGTTGATGTGCGCCATTACCCTCGGCATGCGCTCCCGCATACTAGCCTCGACGTCAATTGTCGCGCACAGGGGAAGGAGTCCCACCATCGAGCGCACCTTGAGCCGTGTCGCGCTGCCATCCGGGAGCCGCAGCAGGTCGTAGTAGAAACCATCCTCCTCGTCCCACATCCCGTCCGAGCCGGGTTTGTTCATGGCCGAGGCGATGTAGTAGAAGTGCTCGGCGAACTTTACGATCATATCCTCGTAGGTCGGGTCGTGGAGGGCGAGCTCGAACGCGAGTCTCCAGCATGTTCTGACTGAAAAGAGCCATCCACGCCGTGCCGTCCGCCTGCTCCAGGTGGCCGCCGGTGGGAAGTGGCGCGCTGCGGTCGAACACCCCGATATTGTCGAGGCCGAGAAAGCCACCCTCGAACACGTTCTTGCCGAAACGGTCCTTGCGGTTCACCCACCAGGTGTAGTTCAGCAAGAGCTTTCGGAACGTCGTCCTAAGGAAATCGAGGTCCGCCTTGCCGTGCAGGGCCTGCTCAGTCCTGTGCAGAAAGTATGTCGCCCAAGCGTGGACCGGGGGATTCACGTCGCTGAAGTTCCACTCGTAGGCAGGCATCTGGCCGTTGGGGTGCAGGTAGAGGGCGTTAAGCATCAACTCCATCTGCTCCTTGGCGAAATCGGGATCGACGATGGAGAGCGGGAGCGTGTGGAAGGCGAGGTCCCAGGCCGCGTACCATGGGTATTCCCACTTGTCGGGCATGGAGATGATGTCGTGGTTCAGCATGTGGAACCACTCAGAGTTCCGGGAATTTCGAAATCCGGTATGGAGCGGGTTGGAGTGGTGCTCGTCCAGCCAGTTGTCACCGTCGAAGAAGAAGAACTGCTTGCTCCAGAGCATGCCAGCGAGAGCCTGGCGCATCACTTTGGCCTGCATCTTCACTCACCGATTGGAGGCGTAACCGACTTATAAAACTCATCCGCTTCACGAAGCCGGTTTGCGAAGATTTCATCAAATTGCTTTCCGAAGGGTTCGCGCTTCTGGTCTGGAGAACTCTTGGAGAGCCGCAGGCGAATCACTTTGGATTGACCAGCATCGATCTTGACCTCGGTAGTTCGCCGCGACCTTGGTGCCTTGCTTGGCGGGGTTCACCGCGTCCCTGGTTGCCCTGCACCACGCAGTCGTTGATGCCGTCTTTGACGTAGGGGCTCTCGTTCTTTTGCCCAGGGAAAAGCCGTTCGTGGTTCGTGTCGTTCTCGGTGAAGAGCAGCGGCACGTCGCCTTCGCAGGAAAAAATCAACTCACCCAGAAGCGAATGCGTCGCAGCAACCGCACTCGTGCCCGCCGGTGCCAGGATCTGCTTGAGGTTTGGTTTCCTAGGGGCCCGATTTGATTCGGCAATCCACGATGCCCAGTTGTTCCGGAACCAAAGTGTCGGCAAAAGATGTAGTTCTGCCGCCTCTGGTCCGCGGTTGGCTGCGGTGATCCGGACCAGGATGTCTTCCGGACCGTCTTTGGCATATTCCACAAAAACGTCGAAATATCGGTTGTCCTTGAAGGCTCCT
The DNA here is from genome assembly GCA_963726725.1 of Candidatus Acidiferrales bacterium. Lineage (GTDB taxonomy): Bacteria > Acidobacteriota > Terriglobia > Acidiferrales > UBA7541 > Acidiferrum. Next base: position 2,783 of record CAVSDV010000026.1, on the reverse strand, counting down.
GTGTCGAGGAGCTCATATTCCATTTCGTCCTTGGAACGACGTCGGTTCGTCTCGACCAGATCGGCGTAAGGGTAAGCCGCCTGCGGGTACTTGTAGAGATACTTCATGTAGGAATGCGTCGGCGTGCTGTCGAGGTAGAAGTAGTACTCCTTCACATCCTCACCGTGGTTACCTTCGCTGTTGGTCAATCCGAACAGCCGCTCCTTGAGAATCGGATCCTTGCCATTCCACAAGGCCAGCGCGAAGCAGAGGTGCTGTTTATCATCGGAAATGCCGGCGATGCCGTCCTCACCCCAGCGGTAGGCGCGCGAGCGGGCATGATCGTGGGTGAAAAAATTCCAGGCATCACCATTCTCGCTGTAGTCCTCGCGAACCGTGCCCCACTGCCGTTCACTGAGGTAGGGGCCCCACTTCTTCCAAGGGAGTTTTTCCTGTCGCGCATCATCTAACCGTTGCAGTTCCGCCGTAAGCATGATCTTCCTCCACGCCGAGACTTTATCCCTCAGTTTAATTCCTTAGGTATTCCCTGGGTCCATACGCGATCGGATATGTGTGCGTATGGTCTCCATCGGTGAAAAACGCCGTAAGAATTCAGCGAACATGGCTAATTTCTTTCGCTAGTATAGGCTGCCGGGAAATGAGCAACAAGGATAGGAATCACAGCGGGCCGCGTAATCTCTCTGAGACCGAATTGCAAACGTGTGACCTCAAGTCTGATTAAATGCCGGTACGCGCGATTGAAAGCTGCGATTCGCGCGTTCCTTCGAAGATGGGGAAGATCGATTGGAGGCCTCGCAGGAAGAACGGGAAGGGGTTGGTGTATCCTACTAAGGTTCTACTGGCAGCACTTAAGCTTTTGACGATTGAGGTTGTGATCGAAGGATGCGAACTTTTTCCAAACTTGTCTTGTCGGCGGTGTTTGCAGCGTGTCCCCTGCAGACGATTCATGGCCAGGACCTGTCTCCGCGTGCCTACGTCATCACTCCGGTCCATTTCAATGCGATCACGCTGACCTAGTCCTTCTATGACGGCAGCATTAACTTCAATGGCGCGCTCCCCATTAGCGGCGCCACGGGGACATACAGCGTACCGATCTTCAGCTACTATCACTCGTTCAGCTTCTTTGGCCGCTCGGCCAACGTCGTGGCTTCGTTGCCGTACGCAGTGGGGAACTTCCAGGGGACGGCATTCGGCGCGGAGCAGCACCTTTACCGTTCCGGTCTTCTGGATTCGGTCTATCGCTTCTCCGTAAACCTGAAGGGTGGCCCGGCCATGCCAGCGCAGAAGTTCGTGAAATGGAGGCAGAAGAGTCCTGCTGGGCGCCAGTCTCAAGGTGCATAGCTCCGACCGGTCAGTACGACCCGACGAAGCTGATCAACTGGGGCGCCAACCGCTGGGGCTTCAAACCCGAATTTGGCTACTCCCAACGCTGGGGCAATTGGATGCTCGATGGATACTTTGGAGTGTGGTTCTTCACCACGAATCCCGAGTTCTGGTCGCGCAACGCCTACTTTCCGGGCACCAGGTCGCAATCGCAAAACCCGATTGGGGCCTTGGAAGGGCACTTGAGCTACGACTTCAAGCCCGCGTCTCTGGGCTTCGCTCGACGGCAACTTTTGGTTCGGCGGGAAAACAAGTGTGAACGGTGTGCAAAACCCCCTCACCCGTCAGACGAACTCCCGCATCGGAGGCACCGTCTGCGGTCCCCATCGCCAAGCACCAGTCTCTGAAATTCAGCTACAGCACTGGCACCTATATCCGGTTTGGCGGCAACTACCAGAACGTCTCGGCGGCGTGGCAGTACTCCTGGCTGGGTAGACCCAACTAGCACTCCACCCAACATGTACCCTTCAACTTGAAGATTCGTCTAACTTTCCTGCGAGCACTTGTGCTCTTGGAAAGACTTGAATCGTGGGACTTGTTAAAGTGCTATATTCCCGCATGTCTCCCTGGGTCAAATCTGAATCGGAAACTGATCCGACGGAGGGATAAACAATAAAAAAGCTGCTGTGGATTGGTTTGCTGTTGTTTTTCCTAATGCCTGTTTCGGCGATGGCGCAGAGTGCCTTCGACGGTACGTGGAAAGTGGACATGAGCAAAGCCCAACTGCCCAGGAAGCCAGACGTCTACCTGCTGCAAGCCGACATGTTCCACTGCAAGACTTGTGTTCCCCCCTTTGAGGTCAAAGCTGATGGCCAGGACCAAAAGGTCACCGGACAACCCTACTATAACTCCATGAGCATCAAGACAGTCGACGATCACTCCATCGAGGAAACCGACAAGATAGATGGCAAGACCGTCGCTACTTCCAAATGGACCGTCTCACCCGATGGCAACACGTTGATCGTCGAATTTTCCAACAGCAGTGACACCAATGCCGCCCCCGTCTCGGGCAAGGGCGAAGCTACTCGAGTTGCCAAAGGACCTGCCAATTCGCACGCGATTTCCGGCTCTTGGCGCGAGTCAAAAGTGTATAACCTGTCGGACAACGCCCTTCTCGTGACGCTAAAGCTGGAAGGCGATACCCTCAGCATGAACACTCCTACCGGGGCGTCCTATAGCGCGAAACTCGACGGCACCGAGGCACCCTACAAGGGCGATCCCGGCATCACGAGCGTTTCGGTCAAGCGCATGGGAAAGAACTCCTTCGAAGAAACCGATAAACGCGATGGCAAAGTGATCAGCGTCACCAAAATTACCGTGGCTCTGACGGTAAAAGCATGACCATTGCCGTCACCGACAAACTCCACGGAACGACAAGCGAGTTTCCGGCGTTGAAGCAG
>CAVSDV010000025.1:0-380968 GCA_963726725.1 Candidatus Acidiferrales bacterium | reverse complement strand
ATTAGTTGCGCCAGTCGCTTGGAAATCGCGAGACCCAACCCTGTTCCGCCGTGCTCGCGCGTGGTGGAAGCATCTGCCTGTTCAAATGCTTGAAGAGCCGCCCCATCTGCTCTTCAGTCAGACCAATGCCGGTGTCACTCACCGAAAAGCAAACCAACTGCCCAGTCTCATCCTTTTCCTGGACCTGCGCCTTTACGACAATCTCCCCGCTCTCTGTAAACTTCACCGCATTGTTACAGAAGTTGATTAAGATTTGACCGACACGCAGCGGGTCGCCTTTCAATTGCGTCGAGACTGCCGGGTCGATGTCGAAAATAAGCTCCAACCCCTTCGCTGAAGCTTTCTCAGAGATCAGATTGCTCACATTCTCGAGCACCTTCTCCAGATCGAAGTCGATATTCTCGACCGACAATTTTCCAGCCTCGATCTTCGAGAAATCCAGAATGTCGTTAATGATGCCCAGCAGGTGTTGGCCGGACATTTGTATCTTCCGCACGTAGTCTCTTTGCCTAGGATTGAGTTCAGTCCTCAACGTCAAATGGGACATGCCAATGATCGCATTCATCGGAGTGCGGATTTCGTGGCTCATATTTGCAAGAAAATCCGCCTTAATCTTGGTGGCTTCCTCCGCTACCTCCTTCGCTTTTCGAAGTTCCACCTCAGTTGCTTCTAGCGCCTGGTTGATGGCCTCCAGTTCCTCTTTCCGTCGGCCAATCTGCCTTTCCGAAGCGGCCAGATCTTCAGCTTGAGCCCGTGTTCGTTCTAGGAGTTTTCTGGTCTCTATGTTTCCCGACAAGACTTCTGCACTGAGGGCGAGGGAAGGCAAAAGCGCATCAAGGAGAGACTGCTGACGTTCGGTTAGTGCTGAAACGGGAGCCAGTTCGATGACAGCGTTGACGAAGTCCTGGTTGATCACAGGTAGAAACAGCAATTCGGTTGGCTTCACTGTCGCCATGCCGGCGGTAATTTGTACCTCATCTCCTGCGATTACGGTGAGCGTTCTCTTCTCGACAGCGGCTTGGCCTACCAATCCTTCGCCGAGTGTAAATTCACGCGGACTCCCCGCATCGCTGATTGCAAATGCACCGGCACGGACGTATCGCTTCTGGCTTTCGTCCGTGACATACAATGCGCCGTAGATCAGCGGGATGGATTCGGACAACTGCGAAAACAGAGTGCTGGCGAACACTCCAAAATCTTGAACCGCTTGGACGCTTCGCAACAGCGATCCTACTTCACCCTTCACCCACCCCTGCGTTTCACGCTCTCGGGCGCCCTTTTGGAGCGTTTGTAGCGCTCGGGCGATTTCGCCGATCTCATTCCGGCGATCCAAATAAGGGATGGATTGATCCAGCTTGCCATCGGCAAGGTCCTGAATGCTGCCGCGCAAGGTCAATAATTCCTGAACAACTTCTGTTTGTATGACATAGAAGGCAGCTGCGTACGATAAAAACAGGCCGAGGCCGATGACCAGCCAAGTAATCATAATGGCGCGGTGAGTCTGGGTCGTAAGGTCGTTGGACTCTTGGTCGACGGACTTTCGCAGCTCGTCCACCAAGTCGATGGAAGCTTGCCTTGCTTGGTACAATTCGGCATCAACCCCTCCGCGCATTAGATCCATAGCCCTCTCGTGGTTACCCGCCAGGGCTTCCACGCGAACGGGACGCGAACGGTTTACGGCTTTCTCGAACAAAGCCGCTGCTGCTTTTATTTCGCCAGCGCGACTGGGGCTTTGCCGAAGGGATTCGGCCAAAGTAACCTGTTGATCCGCTTGTACAGTGTCCAGTTCTTTGTCGAGTGCCCGAACGCGCTCACGATCCTTCTCGGCGATCAAGTTGTACAACACCATGCCAAACCGCATCGAATGTGACCGCTGCGTGCTGACCGTCTGCAATGACTTGACGTCATTGTCTAGCAAATCGCCATATTTCGAATCGATCGATTTGATTTGGAAGGTTGCATAGAGTCCCGCCAAGGCCACCATTAACGCCAGCGGAACCATCGCGATCATCAGTTTTCTTCGAAGCTTCAGATTTGTTAAGAAGCGGATCATGGAGGGGCTCCAGTGAAAGTCCAAACTTAACGCCGGATAGGAGATATTGCACTCTGATTCTGCGGTGAACTATTCGAGACAACTGTGCCGGACAGGCATTTTCTTTAGCCCAGTCAACCCTACCACACGAAGATATTGGCGATGGATGATTTATTGAACGCCCGGAGCTCCGCGATCGGCCTAGCCCCGCTTCGACCCACGAGGGACCACGATGCAAATAAGCTTCAGCAGGTCGATGGCTAGACTGCTCAACTGTCAAAGAACCAACGGGGACCAATCTTACTAATCGGGTTAAAGGGAACATGAGGATCCAGTGCCAGCGCACAAAGCGGTGCACTCTAGGCAGGATGCACTGCGGTCGACCATGAAATGTCCTTACAGATTCTTCCAATCCTGACCCGAATCACTTCAAGTGAGTATTTTCCGATCCACCATTCTAGTTGTCTTCAACGCATGTGCCGAAAGTCAACTCGAAGTAACTATTAGTCTTCATTCTCTGTGCCTATGCCATAGGAATCCAAAATATCTTGCTTGAGCACTACACCTTCGAGTTTGTGCATGTCCGCGCGACTCACAACAGGCAAGAGATCGAATCCAGATTTACCCATGCGTTCTAGGGCCAAGTGAGATGACTGATCGGCGTGAAGATGAGGAAACGCTTGCGGCCTGATAAGCTCAGAAAGCAGCATGGACGCTCCGTGCTCTTTCTGTGCGCGTTCGAGTCTGCGCTTGCTCGTCATTCCCACGACACCACGGTGATCGCACACTGGCCAACAGGATTGTCGACTGGTCAGTGTTAGTTGGAGAGCATCGGCTACGGGAAGCATCGCCGACAAAGTCTCCGTCGGCGAACGCATCAGTTGGCCCACTTGATGCCCTCCTTTCGGGTGACGTGTCTCGTCGCTCGGTAGATGAATACCATCTTGATGAGCCAAAACCTCGTAGATGGGTTTCGGTTGTAGCCGCGACGAGATAAAGAAACTCACTAGATTCGAAATCATCAACGGAACGATGATCGAATAATCGCGCGTGATCTCAAAAATCATGACGACGGATGTCATCGGCGCCCTTACGATCCCGGCAAATGCTGTTCCCATGCCGACAAGTGCATAGCCCCCTGGGGCCGCGACATACGTAGGCAGTAAACCGTGCGCAACGTTGCCGACGATTCCACCCAGCATTGCCCCTAGAAACAAGCTAGGCCCGAAAATGCCGCCAGCATTGCCTGAGGCATAGCTGGTTGTTACGGCCAGAAGCTTGAGGACCAGCAGCAGGACCATCAGCCTGACCGCCATCCTGCCGTTCAACACTTCACCGACATGTTTATAGCCAACACCTAGCACTTGGGGTACGAACCAGCCCATTATGCCAACCGTCAAGCCGCCCGCTAGTGGTTGGAACCATAGGGTCTTTCTGGGGAATCGCAGAAAACGCGCTCGCATGCCGAGAAGAAGTTTAGTGAAGGCCACCGACACCAGTCCCCCGGCAACTCCTAGAATGGCATATACAACAAGTTCCAGCGGATTCACGAGTTGGTATTGCGGCACTTGAAATAGAGGATCATTCCCAAGCAACAGGCGCAACATGCCCCAGGATGTTGCCGAGGCCAGTACAACTGAGCCGAGCACCGGGGCATGAAGATCCCCAACGACTTCCTCAAGGGCGAACAACACTGCCGCCAGGGGTGTGTTGAATGCAGCAGCGATCGCAGCTGCTGCTCCCACCGGCAAGAGTGCCTTTACCTTTTCGGGGCGCAATCCCAACTTTCGACCCAGCACCGACGCTATTCCTGCCCCCACTTGAACTGCCGGGCCCTCGCGTCCAAGCGGGATCCCACTTGCCAATGTAGCTGACGTGCAGAAGAATTTTCCTAATACCGTGCCGAACGTAATGTGACCCTCTCGGGCAAACAGGGCAGCTTTTGTTTGCGGAACGCCACTGCCGCGAGCATCCGGGAAGTACCGGAATAACAGATAGCCCATGGCCAGGGAGCCCGTAACTGGAACCAATAGTCGACGCCAGGCAGCGCCACCTATGGGGTAGAGTCGCGCGCCAAATCGCTCCGTGATCAGGATAAAGGCAACAACGATGGCGCCCACTAGTGCGCCGATCAACAGCGTCAAGACGAGAAAAACTTGTTCCTCACGGTCCTGTAATAATCGTCTCCACTGTCGAGATGGCACTTTCCACCAGATCTCGGTAGGTTGCTCTTCAGCTTCCTTCATTCTTGGATACCCTCGGCGTACTGACATGACGCATTGATGTCTTCTTCAATTAATGTAAAATAAAAACCCGCCGGTAGAAGCGCCGACGGGTCCTCCATTTGTTTTCAACGACTCATAGCCTCTAACCAAATGAATCAAATCACATATGTTTTTGCCTTTACTTCACCTGACTCTGCACTAACGGAATCTGCGATGACAGCTGTATATCCAACAGAAGACCGAGTCGGCGGTCCAACTGAAAGAATGTTGCCGTCTTTTTCCCCGGCAACACCTGATTCACGATGGGAACATATTTCATTCTTAACCGGATGACCGAGTCTTCAATGTCTTGAGACCGTTTCAGATAACTCACAGCCTGTTCTTCGGTGATCGTACCCCACTTTTGTGCGTAGTCCTTGATCAGTGCAACCTTTGCATCGCCGATCTTCGCATACTCAGCCTGGTACTGATCGTACACTGGCCAGAATTTTGTCGCTTCTGCAGGTGTTAATTGGAGATTCTCCGCTATCAATTGCTTTTTCTGCGATTTGATGTCACTCCTCAACAACTTTATGTCCTGATCTGAGATAGTTTCTGAACTCTGCCCCGCCGTCTTTTGACCAGCAGTTGCCTGCGCCCCGAGCTGCGGACAGGACAGAAAAGACATTCCTACCAACACCGCTACCAGCTGCTTCTTCACGATTATTCTCCTTAGAAATTAGGTTCGGTAAATTGCTGAAGCTACACCAATCTCTCTGCTTTCAACTCTGGCCTGTTCATTTCTCCAAATGTCTTTGGACTCCTGCGCAATCGATTCCAATTCAGCTTTGCGTTCCGCTTTGCTCACTTTCGAGACCGAATTCTGGACTTCTTCGGTCACAGGAAGCCGGGAACGCTACTCGAGCAAGAATCGGTAATCGATCTTCTCGCGCAGACTGTCCCAGGAGTCTATCTGGTAGACGAACATGTGAGTATCGCTGTCTGTATCGTGCTACGATATGTCTGTAAATGCAAGCAAAAACGGCATTTAAAGCGCCGCTTATACGAAGGCGCGCTCACTACTGTGGGCGATGTAATCTGCTTTGGCAGTGCACTCCATCGAGAGTTTTATGAGAAGTACTTTACGATTGATCTTCTCATTGATTATCGGAGTTGCTTTAGTTGCCTTTATCTTCTCGTACTTGGAAGTTCGCCAGGAAGAGCGCCGACTTCACGAGGAGACAGAGCGTAAAGCCGCGATACTAGCGGAAAGTCTTCAGGAGAGTATTGAACCCCTGCTCGACGCCAAGTCAACGAAAAGCCTTCAACGGATCGTGGAGCGGTTCGGGAATAGGGAGCGATTGAGCGGCGTAGCAGTCTACGACTCGCGCGGTCGTTTTTTGGCCATCACGGCCGGCTTGTCAGTAGCTTCTCTAAACTCTCCATCGGCCGCTTTTGAAGCTGTTCGTACGAACAGCGGGTTTGGGCTGTTCCAAAACATTGACGGCAAGCCGATGCACGTTTATGCGCTGCCCCTGCATCGGGACGATTCGCTCGCAGGCGTGCTGGTAATTCTCTATGATGTGAGTCACATTTCGGTTGAGGCCGCAGGTACATGCAAGTAAGAAAATCAAATCGGCTGGCTTCCAAACGCCGAGCAAGTTTAGTCATCAATCTACACCGTAACCCAGAGAGAGTTCCGTGCCTTCTCCTTGATTCCTCTCGTGAGGGTTACCGGGTGCGTGGAGGCTTTCGAGTTAGGCGGGGCCAAGTTGTCGAACTGATTCTAGATGAGAGCTTGTCTAGTTGCCCGCGTTGTAGGGTCGTCTGGGTTGGCAAAGCTGGTTCCAAGCAGGAAGGCGAAGTCGGCCTGGAATTCACTTAGCCCATCTTCGTCACTGAGAGGTCTAAGAGAGGGTTAAGTCCTTTGAAATCAGTTTAGGCTATGGCTGAGTTTACACTACATCTTAAGATCTGAGTGGGCTCGAGCAGTTCTGGCCATTGCACTTGAAGTTGGTGAAGAATGTTCTGCTGCGGGTCATCGAGCTTTGTGATACGCCGTAGCCAGATCTCGCGTCCTTCGACCGTCGGCAATACGATGTCGACCCTGCGGATCTCTCCCAGCCGTTTCAGCGCTTCGGCCGGCGAATACTCTGAGCCACTCCGCTTCAGCAGATGCTTGAGCGTCACCTGCAGCGCATAACCGAGAAACGCTACCAGCACGTGTGCCTTCACGCGCTTTTCCAGTTGGTGGAACAGTGGCCGGATAGCCAACTCGCTCTTCAGGGTACGAAAGGCCGCTTCCACTTCCGTCAGCTGCATGTACTTCTTCCAGAGATCTGCAGCACCGTTTACTGTCAGATTCGTGCGTAGCAGATACCAGTGTTGCTCCACGGCCAACTCACTGCCCGGATCGCATAGCCGATTGATCGCTAATACCGCAACTACACGCGACCATGCTACATCGGCACTGTCCACATCGAGATGCTGTGCAAAGAACTCCGTGAGCCCCAACTGCTTCCACAACTCCAGCCCAAGATAACAGTCGCCGAATCGGCGCGTGCGCTCGACGCGAACCTTTTTCACCAGCACCCGGGCTACGTTCGGATCCTCCGGTGCTTCTGCTTCGGAGGAAAACAACTTCAGTTGAGTGCTCTCCCCATACTCGTTGAAGACCTCCACGGTCTTCTGCCAACGCGCATAGGCCGAATCGTTCAGTTCACCGAGATAACAGAGCGTGCGTTGTCGCGGACCATCCGCCGTTCGAATGGTTTCCACCAGCGACCAGTATCCGTGTTCCTTCCCATCTTTATGGATGCGAATCTTTCGCAGGAACATGCAAGCAATCTGTCACGCCTGCAGTAGGCAAACAAGGGGGTAGGTTTTCACTACACCCAATTTTCGAGTGCCCTTGTTGAAAGCCAAAGACTTCCTAACGAACTGCCCACGAAAAAATTCAAAATGCGCTGCTCAATGACGAATTTCGGTTAGAGGGGGGAGACCAATTTGGCGCACAAAAACCAGATATCCCCGAAAAGTGCATTTTCGAGACTTTCCTTGGAATGGTCGCTCGACAAATGGAAATGTTGTCTACAATGGCCTAAAAGCTTCCGTAGGTTAATAGTCACTTTTCTGGAAGAAAGTTCCGCCCTCCAGAAGCACATCCACTGCGGTGAGTAAGATTTCTCCAGCTTGACTCTTGGTGACGAATCCCTGGGCACCTACTAATTGCGAATTGTTAGCCAAATGTGGTCCATCATGAACTGAGAGCATAAGTATTGGAATTTTCGGCAGCAGCTCTTTGATTTTCTTAGCGGCGCTGAACCCATCGAGGACAGGCATAGTGATATCGAGGATGATTAAATGCGGATTCAATTGAGGGGATTTCTGAATGGCTTCTTTACCGTTGCATGCTTCTCCGCATAACTCCAAGTCTTTTCGAGCCTCCAATATTGCGCGCACTCCTTTTAGGACAACAGGATGGTCATCGGCAATTAGGATTCGCACATTGCACCTTACTTTCTGGCGTAGGAAAGTTTCGGTTGATCTTCTTTTAACTCAAGAAGAGGCGGGCAGTATATGCCGGATTTACCCTAGAGAACGGGGAGCGGGATTTGATATCCCCCACCAGCTGGAACCCACGCTCTGACCTTAAATGTCCGCGCTTTTGTTTGTATCCGATCATGCACACATGGCAGAGACTGAGTTGAAAGACGCAGCTAATGGTTTCCCCTTATTTTGCACCCTTGCGAATGCTCCACAAGATGAAGCCGCAGGGCACCAAGATAAGAACGATGGGCATCAAGAGATGGGGCGTCCGGCCTCGCTCGAAAGCAATCACTGTCATCAGGACGACAGTTGCTGCAGCTACGCATAAGACAGCGACTAATCTCTTCCCGTGCTCAGCGTCCATAGATCTAGGATGACTTCGGACTTTGCTAACCGCAAGCGCATTTACCTGAATCGCATTTATTCCGGTCCGGTAGCCCTGGGCAATAGATTATGGGAGAAGTTAGGGTAACTCTCGGCACCCATTTGTCAAAACCTACCTGGACTTGTGGACCCTCATTTTGATGATTCGCCTACATGGAAGCATTCCTTTACTTTTGGTCGCAATAGATAAAAGAGCAACGCACCGGCAATTGAGACTCCTATCGCACCTTTTATCACCTGCCCAAAGAAGACGTTAACAAAGTCGCCGAAAATCTGGGTTGCAATTACTGCCACAGCTAACCGCCATCCCCAATGGCGGTACTTGAACCAGCCGATCTCTGCGGCGGAGAGAACTCCAGCCAGTAACGTAAATGAAACTCCCAAGGCTCCACCTGAAGGCGCCATCCGACTGTACGCGCGCGGATTCAGCATCCATATTCTATCGAGAAATGTACCTGGCTTAGCTAAGGTGACCCCAGCAAGAAATGCCATGAAGGCGCCGAAAACTAAAAAGGTACCGACAGCCGTCATTCCTCGTGGAGAGTTCTTTGTTGGAGCAGTCGAAGGAGGACTCACGTTGTGACTATATCTGGAATTCTTGATATCCATCGCCAAATCAACGCCCCGTTAGAATAAGCCGGCGCTGTGGCAACAAATGCCTAATAGCTTTTTCGCATCATAAGATCGCTCAGTTGACGGCTTCACGAATCCGCCCCCCTAGTGACAGGTTGATCGGAAAGATAACTACGGACAGTACGACGAAATGGTCTCGATACTGTCGCATCACCCTAGTTGGACCTAGCCCTTTACTCTTGGTGTACCGCCTTGCTCCCTGTATCGCGCAGCGATATATTTATCAACCACGGACGGAGAACAACTCGAAGAATGGGACGTTTGACCGGTTTGGGGCTCCAAGAAAGCTGGTCCTTGTTTTAACTCGTAATCAAGGGCAATGTTTTATCACGGTGAATAAGATAACTGCTCAGTATCGCGCAACCAACTTTCATTGGATCAAAAAGCTTCGATGCGAAAACAGTTGTCATAACCCGTGCAAAAGAGCAAATACCTACCTGAGCAGCAGGCGCGATGGAGACGGAAAAACTACCCGGTACAGGTTGATGAACAATGACCCAAATGGCTTTGTCAGTGAAAAGATGAGCCCACATTCGAATCTTGAGAGAAGGAGAAACCAGCGCATCTCCACCCCAACTGGCATGTGGGTTTCTTGGAAATTTGGAAAATGCAGCGTCACATCTCGTGTAGAGGACTTCAGCGTCACAGGTGCCTACATCGCTTCGCATGAGACTGTGCCGGTTGGGACAGGACTCGAACTGCATTTCTCGTTAGCCGAGGGTCATATTCAAGTGCCGGCCATTGTTCGCAACACAAGACCGGGCCGTGGTATGGGCGTGGAATTCGTTTCCGTGGGGGAGAAGAACTGGAAATCCTTCTCAAAGCCGTGAAACGGATGCTCGGATGAGCAACCAACACATTCCATCCTTGCGTCTCCGCGCATATAAAATTAAAAAGAACATCCCGCCGATCGCGATCGAAGGGCACGCGATGGTGAAAGAAACGAGGCCGTCGGCAAGCAGTAAGGTACCGGGGCCAGATGTGCAAATCATGCTGACATTTAACGTGCGGATCGCCAGCTCAAGCGAAAGAATTTGCGTTTACACGCCATATATATCGTAGTACGATAGAGTTGATTGAATGGACGGGGTCATCCGCCCAAGCGCTTATGATCTGTCAGGGTTGGTACTTCTTACCGCTGTTTCCGCGTATCGACGCGAAGATTTGACATGGCGCAAAAAAAGTCGAAACAAGAAAATTATGAAGAATTATCAGGCAAGTCTTTACAAAAAAGCCTAACGAAGACGAGCTTCTCGGAGGCACCATGAAGAGTATTCTTGCCCTCTGTTTTCTTACAGCCATTGGCGGAGCCGTGCTTTCGGCCGGAGGACAGCCAGGCTTCAGTAGGATTTGGCAACTGGATTCGACACTCGTGCCTCCTTTGTGAAATCTGAAAGGGCCTAATGTCTGAAAGATCTAAAAATTTAGCGCGTCATATTCGCAGGGCAAAAGGTCACCAATCCGAGGTTCTGCAGGGTAATCACGATGAACTCCTCGACAAAGGTTTTTCGCTCTTGAAAGAAGGTTTAGCACGCGAGTTTCACAATCAGATCAGCGAAGTTAACCACGAACCTGGTTGTATGGATTCGCTAGGCAGCAGATTCACTGACGAAGAGTCGCGCGTGTTTAGAATCGGGCAAGAAACAAGTGGACTCACTGTTGATTTCGACTCCGCTCAACGAATAGCGGAGATAAAAGGGAAAGAGCCGATCAAGTTCTACTACTTCATTCGGGTAAGACTTGCCAAAGATGAAAGTAAGTGGTGTTACGCTGGCGGCGAAAACCAGGAAGAACTCGTCCCTGTCACAGGAAAACTCGATACGGTAGTTGAGAAGGCCTTGTTTGCATTGTTCGGGGTGGAGGCCTAAGGCCGAAACGTCGCGTGCACCGACACGGCATGGAGGAAAAATGAAGATACTGACAGTAATTCTACTGGTGTTTTTTTTTCGCGGGTTGTGCCTCGCCAAAATCAAGAGCGCATGTGAAATCAATAACATATAAAGACGCCGTGTAACATGTTACATGGACGAGAATCGCCTCGTGTGGAGTTTTGGCGGAGGACAGGTTTGAACGTTTTTTCTGTTCGCAGCATCGGCTTGATCGCTCCGTTGGCTGGCACGCTCGGCGCCTCTGTCGAGTAGGACTTCACTCCCGCCGCTAATCGCTCACCCGGGTCCGGGGCCTGAAAAGCAGACTGTTCGTTCTGCTCGACCTTGAACGCGCAATATTCTTTTCCCCCTTGCAGCACGCAACGCGTGAAGATAACAATCAGCCCGTTGCTGCAATGGTACGGCCTGTTCAACTGCAAAGAGGTCTTCTGTTGGGCGCATCCCAGCGAAGCCGATCCCGATAGCCCCAAAAGCAGAGCAGCTCTCAGATTCGTTTGCATGCTTACGATCCCCAAAACAAAAGCCTTGCCCGCAGATCACGGAATCCCATGCTCATTCGCCGAATAAGCAAGCCTGCTATTCCTTCCTCATCAATCGCGTCAACAAACCACCGGGCGCCCAGGGAGTGCCCCATCATCCTCTTCGGCGAAAACGGTCTTCTCGCCCACGCAGATCAGGGGCACCGTTTTTCCACTCGATAGATTAGCCCAAATTGCCATGCTTCCGCGCGTAGCACAATCAAACAGTCAGCAGTAGTCAGGTTGTCGCTTTTCAAGGAAGTGCTGGACATTTTATGCAATTGAGAACATAAGGAGTACAATCGGGCTATCTTAAAGATTCAGCTAGGGGGCAACCACATGCGAAATATTAGATTTTCTGGGTTTGCGATCACGTTGTTACTTGCTACGCTCGCGCTGTTTGTAGCGACCACATCAGCCGATCAGTCATCGGGAACATGGAAGCTCAACGCGGACAAATCGAAGTATAGTCCAGGGCCACCACCAAAAAGTCTGACGGTCATCGTTGAGTCCGATCAAAACAGCTACAAGCTGGAGGCAACCGGGACGGGCGGTGAAGGAAAGCCGACGCACGTACAGTACAGCGCGAAGTTTGACGGAAAAGACTACCCAGTTACGGGGATCGCAAATGCAGACACCATTTCGGTAAAGCGGATCGATGCAAACACAGTGGAAGTCGTGCAAAAGAAAAACGGCAAGGTAGTCATGACCGTTACGAGCAAAGTATCTGACGACGGAAAGACGCGGACGTCCACGTGGCGCGGCAAGAATGCTGAAGGCAAGGAAGTTCACAACGTTGTGGTGCTCGACAAACAGTAAAGCATAGAGAACCACGTGGACACGACGCCTTCGGTTCTCAAAACGGTGCGAAGGCTCATACGTGTCGTCTCCGCCTTAGAAGTGTTCCCTCGATCGGTTGTGCGATCCAATGTGAAGTTTCTGAGAGCCGGTTTGGTATCGCGACTCCGGAGGCTATTATGGATTGCATCCGCGAACTCGCGTAATGATCCTTGGGGAGGCAAACGATGCCTTTGGAAATAACACAGCGTGAGATGAATGGAATCTTCCTTCTGGCGCTCAAGGGGCGTCTCGTGCTCGGACAGGAGAGCAGCGGTTTGCGTACCATGATCGACAATCTCCTCGCATCCGGCGCCACACGGATTGTCGTTAATCTGGAGCAAGTCAATATTGTTGATAGCGCGGGCCTCGGCGCACTCATCGAAATGCATCGAAAAACAAAAGCCAAAGGCGGAGGCCTCAAGCTTTGTAATCTCGGCCCAAACTTGAGGCAAGCTTTGGAAATTGCGCGGCTGATGCCCATATTCGAAACGTGCCCGACTGAAACTGCGGCTGTTGCAAGTTTCTGACCACGGCCTACAATGCCATAATCCGCTTGGGCATTTGTAGTGACGACAGAGTCGGGTCTTGGTGATTGTCAAGTACCGGGAACCGGTAAGCAGACTTGGATCTAGCTTGCAACCCAATCGTAAGCACGGAACACGTGTCAACAATTTCGACCAATCAAGAAATCTACCAATCCCTGCTCTAATTGCCCAATTGCGCTAGAGCGGCACGTAGGGGCGCGCTAGATATTTTAATGAGCCCATCGTACGGCGCGTACAACTCCAGGATCAAAAAGATCGCGCCAGATACCGAGAGTGCGGATACTGACAGACTAATGATCACGGTTCCATTGGCAGGGGCAAAGAGGCCAAAGCTGATGAAGAGGGTGATAAGCCAGGAAAAGAGGATAATGAGCATAGGCATGGATATTGATGTGGATTCATGCTCATACATCAGCCACCGCGTTTCTCGGATCCCCCTCAGGATGCTCAGCGCCTCGGACTGGATTGAGCGCTGACTGTCATCTTCCGGCGAGAGCCCCCTAATCTTTTCGTAGAGGGAGTCCATCTCGCGGGTTGATGTCGCCCATTGCGTGGGATTTGGAGATTTTTTCAGCTCCATCTGTTCGATTGCACCCGCCACGGAACTGCGGAGCAGATCGCGCACCTCCTTCGTCTTGGGACCGTAGTGCGCCAACGTTCGATCCAACAGGAGGGTCTTAGCTGACTCCCCCGTCATGTCATTGCTCAGCGCGTCAAAAGAGTTTTTTGCCGATGCGACCAGCAGACCGAGAACAAGGGCAGACATCGTAGCGACGAGGCCCATCCCCATCTTTACGACATCTTTCGAGTCATCACTCAGATGATGCTGGGGCAAAACGGTGCGAACAAACATCCCCAGCAACGCACCTCCGAACACTAACCCGAACACAATCGAGCTGATTGCGATGGAACTCATAGTTGCCTCCTATCCTCATTCGTGGAACCGTAATGGATCAGTCTGCAGTCTAGTTTGGCCTGAGAAGATCGGACGACTCGGTCACTCGGTGGTCATCTCTAAACTCAAGTATTGGGCAGGTTTTCAATTTTGTTTTCAATTTAGACAATTTGGCAGCTTCTGCTAGGAATGTCGAAACAATCCCCTCGGACACTTGGATATTCATCATACTTAGTCTACTAGCAGAATTGGGAGTCTCGGCCACCGAAAGATGACAGTATTCAGGGAGGATGCAAAGCAAGCGGTAGGTAACCGAGTGTCAGCGACAGTTAAATTACTTGTGGCAGCAAGAAGATGAAATTGGGCTTCTACGTTGCGTCGCTTACAAACCGTCTTACCGCCAAAAGAAGATCCGTGTCAGACACTCACCCGGCCGGAAGAGTTGAGGAAAACGGACTGTACCGAATGTTCGTAGCGGGAACGTCTTAGAAATGACCTTTCCAAGGCGCTCCAAAACTGCAAAGTTGAATGTCTTCAACATGTTGGGGAACTTCGAAAGTTGTGGATGGGAAGAGTGGATAGGAGCTGGTGTGTGATGAAGAGCCGTCTAAGGATGACCGCGTGCACAGCGATTGAATTGGTGATGTGCGCGATGTGGCTGTTACCGGCAAGGGGATGGGCACAGACAACGCCACCATCGGGAACTTCGACAAAGTTGCCACCCGCGGTGGGGACGATCAAGAGCATCGCTGACGGAGTCATTGTCCTGACGAACGAGGTGGGTACGGAGATCAAAGTGCAGGCGGGGGGAGACGTAAAGTTCCTGCGCGTGCCACCAGGATCAAAAGATTTGAAGGAGGCGACACCGATACAGTTCAGCGATTTGCAACCGGGCGACCGCATTTTGGTCAGAGGCAAGCAGGGAGATACTGCAGGGATGTTTGTGGCAAGCACGATCATTAGCATGAAGAAAGAGGACCTGGCAGCGAAGCAGGCGCGAGAGCGAGAAGAATGGCAGCGCAAGGGCATCGGGGGGTTGGTGAAGAGTGTGGACGCAGGGGTCGGCGTGGTGATCGTGGGAACGATGACGGTGGCGGGAAAGAAAGATGTGGAAGTGCACGCGGGAAAGACGACGATTGTCCGGAGGTATGCGGCGGGTTCGGTAAAATTTGACGATGCAAAGCCGAGTTCGCTGACGGACATTCATCCCGGCGACCAATTGCGCGCGCGAGGAATGAAGAGCGAAGACGGTGGCAGCCTAGCGGCGGATGAAATTGTTGCCGGATCGTTCCGGAATATCGCGGGGACGGTAGCGGCTGTGGACGCCAACGCGGGGACCATTACGGTGACGGATTTGTCGAACAACAAACCGGTGGAAGTGAGGATCACGGCAGAGTCGCAAGTGCGCAAGTTACCGGCGCCGATGGCGCAACGGATTGCGATGCGATTGAAGGGAACACCGAGTGATTCCACGGTGGGAAATGGAACGGCAGGCAAGCCCGATGAAGCATCTGGAGCGAAAGCAAGCTCGACTTCAGGCGCTGGCGGATCAATGGGGAATGCCGGTGGTGGCGGTGGAAATGGCGGGGGTGGAGGAGATCTGCAGCAGCTGCTGAGTCGATTGCCCGCGACGCCACTGAGCGAGTTTCAGAAAGGGGATGCGGTGGTGATTGTAGCGACATCTGGTGAAAGCGATTCAAAAGTTGTAGCAATACGGTTGTTAGGCGGAGTCGAGCCCATTCTGCAAGTCTCGTCACAAGGCGAAGCGGCGTCGATTCTGTCGCCATGGAGCCTGAGCAACGGCGGTGCTGGCGATACCGGCACACCGTAAAGGGCGACGCGCTACAGAATCCAATCTAATTGAAAGAACCGGTAAAGCCGAATGATCGAGAGATACAGCAAAGGAATTTTACGCAGGTGGTGTATCGCGCTGATCGCGACCTTCTGTGCGACTGGGCCAGTCATGGGGCAGGGCGCGACGGGAAATTTGCGAGGGTTGGTGAGCGATCCATCTGGCGCGGGGATCGTAGGAGCAACAGTACTGGCGACCAGTAGCGCGGGAGATGCGAAGGGCGCGACTACGGGGAAGGATGGGACGTACGAGTTCAAAGAATTGCCGCCAGGGACGTACGAGATTCAAGCGACAGTACCTGGCTTTGCTTTGTTTACGAAGCCGGGAGTGGTAATAACGGCGGGACAGACGGCGCGCGTTGATGTGCAAATGAGCATTCAGGTGCAACAGGAAAAAGTGCTGGTGAACGATTCGAGCACGCAGGTGAATGTGGACCCATCGAACAATGCAAACACCATCGTGCTGCAAGGAAAAGACTTGGATGCGCTTTCGGACGATCCGGATGAGCTGCAGAGCGAATTGCAGGCGCTGGCGGGTCCATCGGCCGGACCGAATGGCGGACAAATCTATATTGATGGATTTACGGGCGGGCAATTGCCGCCGAAGGCCTCGATCCGGGAAATCCGAGTGAATCAGAACCCATTTTCGTCAGAGTACGACAAATTGGGTTACGGGCGCGTGGAGATTTTAACAAAGCCTGGGACGGATAAGTTGCACGGACAATTGTCGGTGAATGGCAATTCGTCGGCGTTCAATGCGCGCAATCCGTTTGAAGTGGTGCCGGAGGGGACTTCGCCGCCTAGTTATCATTCGGAGCTGTACAGCGGAAATATCGGAGGGGCGATCAATAAGAAGACGTCCTTTTTTTTCAATATTGACCGGCGGCAAATCCAAAATTTGGGAATTGTGAGTGCGACGGTGCTAAACGCTGACAATCAAATTGTGCCGTATAGCGCCTCGATTGCGAATCCGCAGACGAGGACAAACCTGAGCCCGCGCTTTGACTTTCAGTTGTCGCCGAATAATACGTTGACTGCGCGCTATCAATATTTTCGAAACACTGAAGAGAACGATGACGTTGGGCAATTCAATCTCGCGGAAACGGGCGTGAACGATTTGACCACCGAACAGACGTTCCAGTTGACGGACACGCAGATTTTTGGAGCCCATCGGATAAATGAAGTGCGATTCCAGTTTATACGCGAAAATACCCAGACAACACCGGTGAACCCCGCGACGACTGTGAAGGTGGATGGCGCATTCACAGGGAATGGGAGTGGAGGGGGCGGAGAGAAGGATATTCTGGACCGCTATGAACTGCAGGACACGCTGTTTGAGAATTACGGGAAGCACGCGATGAAATTTGGCGGACGGCTGCGCGTGAACAAGGACACGAATTCTTCGCTAACGAATTTCACGGGGCAGTTTTCGTTCAACAGTATTGACCAATATCAACAGTTCCAGGAAGGGTTGGCGCTGCCGACATATTACACGCAGACGGCCGGCACTCCCACTTCGGAGGTGACGTGGGTGGATGGTGGAATATTCGCGCAAGATGACTGGAAGGTCCGACCAAACGTGACGGTGAGCTACGGGCTGCGCTTTGAAACGCAGAATGATTTCAGCGACAAGGCGAGCTTCGCGCCGCGAGTAGGTGTGGCGTGGGGTATCGGCGGCGACGGTAAAAAGGCGCCAAAGATGGTGTTGCGCGCGGGATTCGGAATTTTCTATGACCGATTTCTCTACACGGAGGTGTTGGAGCAAGAGCGCTTCAACGGAGTCACGCAAGTAAGCTACCAGGTGCAAAATCCAACTTTTTATCTGAACAATATCCCACCAGTTGATCAATTGCCGCTCGGAACGGCACAGACCATTTATCAAACCAACTCGAATCTGCGCGCGCCGTACACATTGCAAACCGGGATCACACTGGAACGACAGATCACCAAGAATGCAAACATTGCAGTGACGTATCTGAATTCCCGGGGAGTGCACCAGTTTTATACAAATAACCTGAATCCAGCGGATCCCGAGACAGGGAATCGGCCGGATGGGAAAAACAATATTTATCAGTACCAGTCGGAAGGGGCATTCAAGCAAAACCAATTGATTGTGAATGGCAGCATCAGGGCCGGAACGCGCGTATCGTTGTTCGGGTACTACACGCTGAACTACTACAACAGCAATACCTCGGGTGCGGGTAGTTTTCCGTCAAATCCATATGATTTGAGCCAGGATTATGGAAGGGCAACTCAGGACATACGCAACCGGGTATTTATGGGAGGGTCGATCCTGTTGATGAGAGGAATCCGAGTGAGTCCGTTCCTGATTGCGAGTTCGGGAATTCCGTTCAACATCACGACAGGAACGGACCCTTACCAGGATTCCCAATTCAATTTGCGGCCCGTGTTTGCGCCGTCTTGTTCAACGGCAACCTATGCGACGACGTATGGATGCTTCAATGTGGCCACCCCTGGACCGGGCTTTGTTCCCATTCCGATTAATTACGGAGAGGGGCCGGGTCGCTTCTCGCTGAACTTGCGGTTCAGCAAGACGTTTGGTTTCGGACCACAGCTTGAAAGCGCGAGTGCAGGCGCGGGCACCGGCGGGCCAATGGGTGGTGGAACTTTTGGACGAGGTCCGGGAGGTCCTGGAAGAGGCGGACCGGGTGGGGGGCCAGGTGGACCACCAATTTCTTCCAACCGGAAATATAGCCTGACGCTGGGAGTGAATGTCCGAAATATCTTCAACAATGTGAACCTGGCGACGCCTATCGGAAGTCTGACTTCGCCACTTTTTGGAGAATCGAATGGATTGGCAGGAAGGCCCTATAGCGATTCGACATCCAACCGAAGAATCGATCTGCAATTGACATTTAGTTTCTAGGGGAAATTCGAGGGCAGTTAACGCACAACCGTAGCGGGGAGAGCGGCTATTTGTTGGCGGAGATGGTTCACGGTGTCCAAAACCAATCGTCGAATGCGCGGGTCGCGGGTGATGGAGAGGTGCGAGGCGTCTTTTACGAGAACGTCTGCAACGACCTTGGTGTGCGACGGATCTTCCAAGTGAACATGCTTCGTGGTCATAAACATCAAAGCGTCCCAGGCATGAAATATAGCGCCAGTGGAGACGTTCTTGGGGATGGTGTAGTCGGTGACTCCGACACTGTCGATTTGCACGGTTAGTTCGACGGGAATACCTTTGTCGCGAAGATCTCGGGCAACGCTCAGCATGGCCCAGCCACCTGTACTGTGACCCACTAGGATGATGCGCGGTGCGTATTCCAGTTCTGATTCGGTTAAGACCCCGGGATGAGAGGGAAAGTGAGCGAGAATCCAATCACGACCAGAAGTCCAGGAAACGGGCATAAATGAACTTGCGCAAACGTCGGAAAAATCCGCGCCTCGGAGTGTGTCACGAATCTGAACAACGCCCGAATGCTTGTGATTGGAAGTTTCAAGTGCACCTACAAAACCCACGTAAATGATTTTGCAGTCGGAGTGGATAGCGTCGGTTTCGACCGATGTCGCGGCGTTTCGTGGGGCGGCGCGCAATTCGGTGCAGAGAGAATCGGGAAGCAGCCACCATGCGACAAGAGAAATGCACGAGAACAGGATCGAAGAGATCTTGTGCCGAAGATAGGATGGTCGGCGGAGCAAAAGGCTTAGATTCGGCACTAAAACCAAGTTACGTGGTGAACGGGGATACGTCAAGCTGCCGGCGAGTGGAGTTTCGCGAATGGACCCCTCATTGATAGGGCCTACTCGCTGTATTCACAACACGGACGGAATCTCAACGAGGCGAAAGCGAGACATTCGGCACGGATCGGTCGGGGGTAATGCTCTGACCTCACAATTGGAGTGACCGGGCTGCTCTCGGATTTGAGCCAGCCATTTTGTGCTGTTGGAGAAGTGAGCTAATATTTTTTCGAGATGAGGAGCAGTTCATGAAGAAAACGTTTGTCGGCAGAATGAGGAACAAAGAACTTTCGGAACGAGATCGCGAACTGGGGATGGAGCGGCATATAACGCGGCGCGACTTCTTGAATGGAGTAAGTCTGACAATTGGCGGAGCGCTTCTGGCTCCCGGTGTGATATCGAGTGAAGCCTGGTTCGGGACGGAAGAAGCATATTCCCAGCAGAACCAGCCAGGATATTATCCACCGCAGAAAACGGGAATGCGGGGAAGTCACGACGGGTCGTGGGAAGTTGCACACCAAATGCGTGATGGAAAGAAATGGGGAACTGCTACAAAGGAGGCAGACACCTACGACTTGATTGTCGTGGGGGGAGGCATCAGCGGACTTTCGGCGGCTTATTTTTACCGCCGGGCAGTTGGACCAGCGGCGAAAATATTGGTGCTGGACAATCATGATGATTTTGGCGGGCACGCAAAGAGGAATGAGTTTCACACTACCAGCCGGACGTTGATTGGCTATGGCGGCACGCAAACGATAACGTCCCCGAATCTATATAGCCCGGCAGGGAAGCAACTGTTCATGGAATTGGGAATCGAACTACAGCGCTTCGATCGATACTACGACCAGAAATATTATTCAACGCGAGGCTTAAGCGAAGGAGTGTTTTTCGACAAGGAAACTTTTGGAGAGGACCGTTTAGTGCCCGGGTTGACGGGAAAGATTTCGGCGGAGGCGTTGGCGAAAACGCCGTTATCAGCGGCGGTGCAAAAGGATCTGTTACGGATCCATACGGAAAGAGTTGACTACCTCGCGGAAATGAGCGTTGCCGCGAAGAAAGCGTATCTGGCGAAGACAAGCTATAAGGACTATCTGCTGAAGAATGCGAAGGTGGATCCGGGGGTGATCACCTACCTACAGACATCCATGTGCGGACTATACGGCGTAGGAATTGATGCAATTCCAGCCGGGGACATGGCGGGATTCGCATCGGAGCCTGGATTTGCGGGTTTGGGAATTAAGGACACGGATGGCCCGGGGATCGGGTTGGAAGTGACACGCCGGGATGATGAACCATACATTTACCATTTTCCCGACGGAATTGCTTCCGTCCCGCGGTTGCTGGTGCGCGCAATGATTCCTGGAATTGCGCCGGGGAATACCATGGAAGATGTGGTGGTCGCGAGATTTGATTATGCAAAACTGGATGATCAGGATTCGGCGACACGCATACGACTGAATTCCACAGTCGTGCACGTGAAGAATATGGGTGGGGTAGAGCAGGCCAGCGGGGTAGAGGTGACTTACGTGAGAGGTGGAAAGTCGTACGCGGTGCAAGGAAGCCAGTGCATCCTGGCGTGCTGGAACATGATGATTCCTTACATGTGCCCAGAAATGCCAGAGGCGCAGAAATCGGGACTGGCCTATAACGTGAAAGTTCCGCTGGCGTATACAAACGTACAGTTGAGGAATTGGAAAGCGTTTGAGAAATTGAAGATTCGCGGAGCACGATGCCCGGGGAGCTTTTTCGGGGCTGTCGATCTGGATTTTCCCGTCAGCATGGGGGAGTACAAGTTTCCACAATCTCCGGAAGAACCATGCCTGGTGCATTTGCAGTACGTTCCGGTGGGGCCAGGAAAAACGGCGCGTGAACAGCAACGAACAGGACGTGCGATTTTGTTAGGGATGGAATTTGCGGGCTTTGAACGGAATATTCGGGAGCAGATGACACGCATTCTGGGACCAGGCGGTTTCGACGCGGCACAGGATATCGAGGCGATCACGGTGAATCGCTGGCCGCACGGATATTCCTACGAATACAATTCGTTGTACGATCCGGTTTGGCCAGAGGGGCAAGCCCCGCATGAGATTGGACGAAAGCCGTTCGGGCGAATTCATATCGCGAACTCGGATGCGGGAGTATTTGCGTACACCAACGAAGCGATTGACCAGGGGCACCGCGCGGTTCAAGAGATTGTTTCGAAGATAAGCTAGGTGGCTATGGCGAGATGGAAGAAAAAGAAATTGGACAAGGGCACAGAAGCGCGTCGGCTGGCGCGGAAAATTGGACTCACTCCGGGATCGACGCGCGTTATTCCGGACAAGAGGAAGAAGCCGGAGAAACATAAGGGCAGTACGCTCGCGGACGAATAGTAAGAGTAGCGCAAGGGTTGGCAGATAGCGAAAACACACAGCCCAAAAAGTAAGAGTGGAACACCCAAAGTACACAAACGCGAGGGATTTGCGTGGCGTATTGAACTTTTCTCCAGAGAGACCCGACCGGGTCTAGTTTTTGCTGCCTCACCCGGGTTTGTAAGCGGGCACGATTTCGTCTGGACGGAATAAAGGTGTCCGGGCAATTTTGTTGCGTTCGGCCAGATTGAGGGCGATATTTTCCAAGTCAGATTTGCCGAAACCTATGCAGATTGTGGTAATGGTGCGGTCTGGCTCGATCAGAAGAATAGTGGGTACGTTCGTGAGACCGTACGCATCCGAGATGGGATAGGGATGCGTGTCCAAAAGCGTGAGGAAACTCACACGGTGCTCTCTATTGAACTGGAGCGTGGGCCGTGAATCGTCCTGGGAGATTCCTACGAAAGTAATGTGGGAGTCATGGAACCGCTCGTGGAGTCGTTGCAGGAATGGAAAGGTGAACTGACAGACGGGGCAGGAAATCTTGAAGAAGGCAGCCACGACTGGCCCACTTTCGAGCAGTTGAGCCAAGGAATGCTCCTTGCCACCCAAAGCTTTCAGAGAAAATTCAGGGGCAGGTTGTCCAGCAATAAGGTTAGTCATGTGTTTGTTCCGATCAACCCATTCTACAGCTGTTCGGAAAAGGTTTATTGTGATTAGGATAAGGCATCGGGAGTAGCGCGAGAAAGTGAAGTTTGCATGGTGGTTTCAATTCATTCAACGGCTTGAACACGGAAGAGACCAAAAGTACCGGCATAAGCGCCGGCGTTACAAATGCAAGATGAGACGCAAATCCCTCGGGCGCACCGACCCAAGGGATTTGCGATGCATGAGTTGCCGGGGAAATTACTTAGCGGATGCGGTGGATGTCGGTTTGTCTGCGATTTCCAGTTCGACTCTCTTCCCCTGCGGAAAGATGGCGAACAGCGTGCGGGAACCGTCAGCTTCTTTCCTGGCGCCGTAGCCGCCACTGACGTTCGCCTCCTCCTTCGTGACCAAAGTGGCAGGAACGGTGACGATGTTGTTCTTGCCCCTTCGGATGCTGACCTGGACGGTTGGGCCGGAACCGTCCCATTCAACATCATACGTTCCAGGTTTAACTTCGGTACCTTGAACGTTGATCTTGTCTGTGAGTTTTAAGGTACTTTTTTCCTGTGCAAAAGCCCCCGTGGCGAACAAGAGCGAAGCACCAAATAGAGTGGTAATAATCCTCGACGTTTTCATATACATCTCCTTTAGGATTCCTCGTCGCTGACGGCCGATGCGTGTGCCGCCATACTGCGGAGGTTCTTCTTGTCTCAGTTATTTGACGTTCAGAAGTTACAGAATGTTGCTGAAAAAACGATTCTGAATCACGGAAAAAAGAAATGGCAGAGAGAAAATAATTTAATGTAACGATTTGGATTTGATTAAAGCGCAAAAAAAGGCAACGAATTGCGGATGATATGCGTTACTTGGGCATGAAAGAATTGCTGCGACGAATCAGGTTTTCAGTTAGTGGATGGTGCGGGTCTTACGTTGCATGTAATCCATCAAAAGATACTGGCCCAAGTTGTAGGGAGTCGTGAAGTAGGCTTTGCCTTTACACATTTCCGTAATCTTCTGAACGAAATTAACCAGACTGTAATCGGTGGCAAGCATGAAGGTGTTGATGAGAATTCCGGCGCGCTTGCACTTATTTACTTCCTGAAGAGTTTCGCCGACAACGAAGGGATCGAGTCCGAACGCGTTCTTGTAGATACGGCCGTCATCGAGAGTGAGAGCAGAAGGCTTTCCGTCAGTGATCATGACGATCTGGCGCATGTCTTTGCGTTGGCGGAGAAGGATTCGTTGTGCCATGCGAAGACCTTCCCGGGTATTGGTGTAATAAGGGCCAACCTGAACGCGAGCGAGTTGACTGAGGGGAACTTCTTCAGCGGAATCGTGGAATAGAACGAGATTAAGTGTGTCGCCGGGATATTGCGTGCGGATCAGATGAGAGAGTGCGAGCGCCACACGTTTCGCGGGCGTGAAGCGATCTTCTCCGTAAAGAATCATGCTATGGCTGCAGTCGAGCAGTAACACTGTGGCGCAGGAACTTTGATATTCGCACTGATGAACCATCAGGTCGCGATACTGCATGTCGAGAGGAACTTTTGCGCCTTCGCGGCGAATCGCGTTGGAAAGTGTCTGGCTAATGTCTAGGTTCATGGTGTCACCGAATTCGTAGGGGCGGGAGACGCCGCCGGATTCGACACCGGTAGAAAGATCACGAGTGCTGTGCCGACCAAAGCTGCTGCGGCCGAGTGAGCCTAGAAGGTCTTTTAGCGTTTTGAAACCGAGGAAGTCGATGGCCTTGTCGGTAATTTCAAAGCGCGCTTCGGAATTGTCCTGGGGCTGGCCAAGCTGGCCGCCCGGAGTATTCTGTGGAGGAAGTGTGATCTGCGGAGGTTGCTGCGGATTGATGAAGCCTTCCTGGGAGAGGCGATCGACCAGCTTTTGGATCAGGTCACGGACTTCTTTATTGTTCAGTGCGCCAGGATCCTCAAGCATCTTGCGCATTTCCTCAGTGAGGGCATCGTCAGGAATCAGGTCGCCTTCCTGTAGGGCACGAAGAATGGCTTCTCGGAGAGCCTCCATGGAATTGGCGGCATCGAATTCGGACAGGCCATAGTATTGGGATTCGAATCCGCTCTGCAGAAAGAAGTCACCCAGACGTTTCATCAATTCGTCTAGATCGATGACGTCGGCTGGCTCTCCGGTGTATTTTCCGTATTTGATTACTTTCATTGATGGCCCTCACTGCAAAAAGTGTTTCTTGTTGCAGAATGCGCCTCAGTTGTAACCACGGCGCTGACGATTTGGAGATTCCCGTGGTTCTTGCGGGCGTTGCTGCTTCTCGGCATAGAAGCCACGTTCCTCGCTACGGCCAATACGGCGATGAGCCCATAGGCCTTCGAGAATGAGTTCAGCGGCGGCGGTGGCGTGGGGCCCGTCTTTGCGATTCGTAACGCCGAGCTTGTCGATATGCTCGAAAATATCCTGGATTTTGGCAAGTTGCTGATAGCGTTGCGAGGAGGAAATGACATCGGGAATTTTAAGTTCGCCGCCAAGCTCAAACCATTGAATCACCGGCTGGAAATTCACATTGGAAAAATGCTTACTAAAAACGCGGCCGATGGCGCCACGAATCAGTTCGCGGGCAATGGTTTCGGCACCCTTAAGCTCGCCTTCGTATTCGAGTTCAAGCTTCCCGGTGATAGCAGGGAGAGAGGCATAAAGATCAGTGACGCGGGCGACGGCAAGCTTTTCACCGGTGCGAGCGGCGCGCTGTTCTGCACTGCTCACCAGATTTTCGAGTGTGGAAATGGGTAGGCGTTGACTGACGCCTGAGCGCTTGTCGATGCGTTTGTCGTCGCGTGCCTGGAATGCGGTTTCCTCCACGATTTCACGAAGGTAGTCGGGCACTTCGACCTTGATGAAATCGTTCCGATCGACCCATGCTTCCTGGGCAGTGATGTTGATGCCTTCCTGAACGGTCGCCGGGTAGTGGGTGCGGATTTCTGCGCCGATGCGATCCTTAAGGGGAGTGATGATCTTTCCACGCGCGGTGTAGTCTTCTGGATTGGCGGTGAAGACGAGAAGGACATCGAGGGGAAGGCGGAGCGGGTAACCCTTAATCTGGATATCTCCTTCCTGCATGATATTGAATAGACCGACCTGAATTTTACCGGCGAGATCGGGAAGTTCGTTGACGGCAAAGATGCCGCGATTGGCGCGAGGGAGCAGGCCATAGTGAATGGTGAGTTCATCGGAAAGATCGCGGCCTCCCCGAGCGGCGCGAATGGGATCGACATCGCCGATGATGTCGGCGATGGTGACGTCGGGTGTGGCGAGTTTTTCAACGTAGCGCTGATCTCGGGGCATCCAGGCGATCGGAGTGTTGTCGCCTTCTGCGGCAATGCGTTCCCGGCAAGAGCGACAGATAGGTCGCAGAGGGTGGTCATTTATTTCGCAACCCGTGATCACAGGGATTTCTGGGTCGAGAAGTTGGATTAGACCACGGAGTATGCGGCTCTTGGCTTGTCCACGGAGGCCGAGAAGAATGAAATTGTGGCGAGATAGAAGGGCGTTGACGATTTGGGGGATGACGCTGTCTTCGTAGCCATGGACGCCGGGAAAGAGGGGCTCATTGCGCTCGATGCGGCGAAGAAGATTGCGGCGAATTTCATTTTTGACAGAAATGGACGTGCAATGCGCGTCGAAATCAGGAATGCTCCTCCATTCGCCAATTGTTTTAGGACGTGAATGTCCCGAAGAAGGATAAATGGATGTGGTTGCTGTCATGGGCCCTCAATCCGCAAGACCAACGGTCTCACATGTATTTGATGCAGTTTTCCGTGAACGGTGAACAACCTAATTCAAGCCGTGACCGTTGCCGCTGGTGCGTTGACGCAATCCTTCTTCCTTCTGTAGATGCGGGGCCCAATCGCGAAGGTACGCGACGAGGCGCTCCTGTCGCTCCGCTTCGGAACGAAGCTCCAGTATTTGCTGCTTCCAGAGAAGGTCGAGAGGAAGAGCGGAAGCAATGGAGTAGGAAAGCTGGTTGGAGAGGGGAGATTCGAGGTCTTTGGGGAGACTGGAATAGAGAATGGTATGACAGGTTTCATACAGTTCGATGAGTTGCCTGCGTTGGGCAGGGTCGGGAAGGGATTCGCGATCTTCAAGATAGTCGATATCGCCGCGAAGGAGGGAATCGTCGGTTTGGATGTCGACTACCTGAAAGAGGTCGCGACCGACGGTTATGATGTCCATGCGGCCATCTTCATAGGATTTGAGAACTTCAAGGATTTCCGCGGTGCAGCCGACGTGGACAACGCCATTGGGCATGGCCAGCAGCATGCCGAAAAGAGATTTATCGTCGAGACACTCCCGAACCATGCGACGGTAACGCGGTTCGAAAATGTGCAAAGGTAGCTGTTCGCCGGGGAAAAGCACGACGTTGAGAGGAAAGAGTGGAATGCGATCCGACGGCATAAGATTGTCCCGAATAATACCAAATGCGGCTGGGAGTGGAACAAACAACGCACTTATTTCAGTCCGACAGCCGAAGGAGCGGTAGCGACAAACAGGCCGTAGACAAAATTTCCAGAAGCGAAGCCAGCGCGCATGGCATGGAAAGCCTTTAGATAAGTAAGGAACTGGGGGCCGAGTTGCAAGGCGAGATCCCAGAAGCATTTGCGCTTGATGATGTCGAGGGAGATATCCCAGGTCTTTGCGCAGTGCTTGTTTAGAATCTGGCGATGCGTGACTTGCAGGCCGCTCGAAGTGAGGAAGGATTGGTATTCATCCATCGTTTGAAGCTCGACGAACATGCCGTGTTCAATGGGTTCGATAAATTTGCCGGTCTCCTCGGGTGAAAGGTTCTCCCTTTTAAACCAATCGGTGAGGGCAAACGTGCCGCCTGGTTTGAGGAGCTTGGCTGCCGCAGCAAAAAACTTCTTGCGATCGTGGTAGTGAGAGATGGACTCGGTGGACCAGAGAAGGTCAAACTGCTTATCGAAGGACATGGCCTCGGCGTCCATCAGGAGAAAGGTGGAATCAAGGTTTGTCTCCTCCGCGGCTTTAGTGGCCATTTCTATCTGGACCGGAGAAATGGTGATGCCGATGGTGGAAGCGTTAAATTGATTGGCGAGGTAGAGACTTGTGGCGCCCATGCCACAACCGATATCGAGAATCTCCGAACCATCTTCGATGTTGGCGAGGCCAGCGAGATGCTCGATCAGTTGCACTTGGGCGGTTTCTTTAGATTCGTCACCCGTGCGCCAGAAGCCGTGATGAAGATGTTCGCCCCACAGCGCCTGGTAATAAGGGCTGACGACATCATAGTGTTCAACGATCCTTAGCTTATCGTTTGGACGAGAGAGAGTTTGCACGCGTCTTCCATGAAAGTGTGTTTGACCCAAGGCGCGATTCATTGTACCCAAGCAGGGTACTAATGCAAGAGGGAGAAGCATAGGGGTGGAGTAATCAGGGTTGCACGAAATCGATCAAACGGTTAACCGATGTCTGCCAGATGCGATTCCATTTCCGAGCGGGCGTGCTGGTTGCCCTGACGAATGGCGGACTCGATGCCTTTGTAAAGGACGCATTTGGCTTCGTCGACACGATCGTTTTGGGCGAGCATTTGTGCGTACATCTGATAGGCAGGAACATAATCGGGATTGTTTACCAGAAGTGTTCTAAAGTGAGCGTCAGCGACCTCCAGCTCACCTTGCCGGAAGCAGTCAAGCGCAATGCCGTAACGCGCGAAGGCGTCGTTGGGATTCTCGGCGAGAAATTCATCCAGTTTTTGGCGGCGAACTTTACCTGGGTCGGTCATGATGGTCTTGGGTATTATACGTGGAGAAAGCGGGTTAACGAAAACAGGGATCTTTTTGCCGTGTTAAGTTGCTGGAAGGTTCTCTGAGGAGAGCGATGAAGAAACCAGGTTCATTCAAGAAGATGGAGGACAGAGTGAAAGGCAAGCCGGTAAGTGCATCGGCATCAGAGATGGCTGAGGTAGTGTTGCCCGCGGAAACCAACGCGCTTGGGAAATTGCTCGGCGGACACGTTATGCATATGGTGGACATCGTGGCGGCCATGGCGGCGAGCCGGCATTCAAACAGTTATGTGGTAACGGCATCGGTGGACTATATCGATTTCCAGAATGCGATTAACCTGGGCGAGATCGTGATGCTGAAGTCGCATGTGAATCGAGTGTTTAACACCTCGCTAGAAGTTGGGGTGGAAGTGTTTTCAGAGAATTTGCTAACCGGAGAAAGGAAGCAGACGACTACCGCGTATGTCACTTTTGTCGCGATCGATGAATTTACGAAACAGCCGAAAACGGTGCCGCCATTGATTTTGAAGACGGCAGAAGAAAAGCGGCGATGGAGAGAAGCGGCATTGAGAAGGAAGATCCGGTTGGCGCACCGGCTAGCTAAGAGGAGTTAAGACCGAGTTATTGTAGACCGCTGGTAGAGATGCTTCGGATCGCTAACGACCCGCTGCTCAAGAAGACCTCCCGTTAAACCTACCCGCTGAGTCAGTTGGCGAAGCTGATGCGGATTTCCTTGGCTACTTGCAGGGCGTGTTCGATGCAGGTGCCGATGGCGGGGCCATTTAGGAAATTGCCGGATAAGTAGAGGCCGGGGAATTTGGCGCGGGTGACGTTGAGATCGGCAAGTCTCGCGGTGTGGCCAAGATTGTATTGCGGGATAGCGCGTTCCCAAACCGTGACGTTGCTAAAGACGGGCTCTTGATGGATGCCGAGGATTGCTTTTAGTTCAGCGTGAACTTTAGATGCAAGTACAGTGGGCGATTGGCGGATGGCATCGGGATCGGTGGCGCCACCGACAAAGCTCGTAAGCAGGGCCTGGCCAGCTGGGGCGCGCCCGGGAAACAAGGAAGAGTTCCAGACGGTGCCGAGAACTGCCAATCCAGAGGAACGCGGAACGAGGAAGCCGAAACCTGACAGCGGATTCGAGACGTCTTTTTGATCATAGCCAAGGGAGACAACGGCGACGCCAGAATATTCAACGGGAGCCAATTGGGATTTGAAGGCGGGGTCGATGGGAGCCAGAAGCTTGGCGCTGACGTTTGTGGGCGTGGCGAGGACCAGGCGTTCGGTTTCGATAATTTCCTGACCTTTTGACGTGCGTTGCGTGATGCGGAAACGTGGGGCTTGCGGTTCGCGTCCCGGCTCGAGCGCTTCGATGGATAAGACCTCGACGCTGCAAGTTAGTTGGTCGCCCAATGCTTGGGCGAGGGCGCGGATGAGGCTCTCATTTCCCTCTTTGAAGGTTTGCAGGACAGGTTTCTCGCGCGGACCCCCATCGCCCTCGCTTTTGCCTTTTCTCGTTTTCAATACTTTGAACACGCCGCGAATGATGCTGCCGGAAGCCTGCTCCGCTTCATAGAGAATGGGAAACGCTGCGCGGAGGCTAAGTTTTTCCGGATCGCCGGCATAGATGCCGGAAACGAACGGGCCGACCAGGTGATCGAGAAGGGTGCTGGAGAATTTACGGCGGGTGAAACTGGCTACGGATTCGTCTGGCTCAGGGCCGCGGGCGGTGCCAAGGATATCTCGAACGATGGAGCTTCTCGTACCACCGCTGAAAAACGAGGAAGTGAGAATGGCAGGACTCATGGGAACGGCTTTGAGGGTGCCGTCGATTAAGACATAACGGGGGGCCTTCGGATCGGCGAGAACTCGATCGGGAAGCAAGCCCAAGTCCGTGCAAAGGGATGTGATATGCGCGTTGCCGCTGAAACTCTGCGGACCGCATTCAAGGAGGTAGCCGTTACGCTTCACGGATTGGATGACACCGCCGGGCCGCGAAGCTGTATCAACGATGAGTGTGGAGACGCCAGCCTTCTGTAGTGCGTAGGCGGTAGCGAGGCCGGAAACTCCGGCGCCGATGACAAATGCCTGGATTTTTGTGGCCATGAATACTGTCTGCCGCGTCAAAGCGTTTTCGAAAACAACGGTTTGGAATCCAATTGCTGCTTTTCGAGATACGGATCGAAGACCATGGCGAGGTTGCGAATGAAGATCCGGCCCAGCCACGCGGTTCGAATTTCCCTTTCGTTGAGGACGACAAGCCCATCGGCTTGCGGAATTTTGAGTCGTTCCAGTTCCGGAGCAAAGTACTCGTCGAAGTTGATGCCAAACTGCTTGGAGATTTCGTCCTTGACGATCACGGTGTGGCAGAGCAGGCGGCTGATGACTTCGCGACGAAGGATATCGTCGGCAGATAGGCGATATCCGCGCATGGTGGCAATGCCATTCTCGTTGACAGCCTTTTCCCAGGTAGGAATATCACGGTAGTTTTGCGCGTAAGTGTCTTGGATGCCGCTGATGGCGGTGATCCCCATGCCGTACAGGTCGGCGCCAGCTTTGGTGGTATAGCCCTGAAAATTCCGATGCAGGGTACGGTTGCGCTGCGAGACAGCTAGCTCGTCATTTTGCTTGGCGAAATGATCCATGCCGATATAGAGATATCCGGCCTCCATGAAATTCAGCAAGCCGCTGCGAAAGATATCGAACTTGGCCATGCCTTCGGGCAGAAACTTGACGAACGAACCCTGCTGCTTTTTCAACCAGGGTACATGTGCGTAGCTGAACATAGCGATACGATCAGGAGAGAGCCCCACGATTTGTTCGACGGTGTGCGCAAAACTGTCGGCGGTTTGGTATGGCAAGCCGTAGATGAGATCCACGTTGATGCTGTCAAAGCCGAGCTGGCGCGCCAGGGAGATGAGGTCGCGGGTGAGTTCGTAAGGTTGAATGCGGTGAACGGCTTGTTGGACTTCGGGCTTGAAGTCCTGAATACCCATGCTGAGGCGATTGAAACCCATCTTGCGAATGGATTCCATGTGAGCGGGAGTGGTGACGCGAGGGTCAACTTCGATGCCGACTTCGGCGTCAGGAGCAAAAGTGAAGCGCTCTTTGGTGTAGGTGAAGAGATCTTCAATCTGTTCGGGCGAAAGATAGGTAGGAGTTCCGCCACCCCAGTGGAATTGAGCTACGTGACGATCGCGTGAGACGCCATGGGCGATACGATCAACTTCCTTTTTCAAGATGGCGAGATAAGGTGGCGTTACACCTTTGTTCTTCTGAATTACTACGTTGCAGGCGCAGAAAAGGCAGAGGCTCTCGCAAAAAGGCAGATGCATGTAAAGAGAAACAGGAGAACGTTTTTTGTCGGCGGCAGCGATAGCGGCTTCAAAATCTTTCGGCCCGAACGACTCGGTCCACACGGGAGCGGTAGGGTAGCTGGTGTAACGAGGGCCGGGGCGATTGTAGCGAACAACGAATTGTTCGCCGACCGATAGTTCCTGACGCATCTCCATGATGCTCGGATTCATGACTGACAAGGGGCAACCTCCTCAAGCGCTCAGAGGCGCGACGATACGGGCGAACTGGAAAGGTTGAAAACCGCTTGCTGGCCCGTACGTATGAAGAGCTGAGCGTTTTCTACCGGGGTGTGCTGCAAAATTCCGTGGCCCAAGTTGAGAATGTGGCCATGACCAGAAAGCTCAGCAACGATGTCGAGGGTGGTATTGCGAATTTTTTCGTGTGACGAAAATAGAACGGCTGGATCGAGATTGCCTTGAAGCGCGACTTTCGGTCCGGTGAGTTTACGAACATCGGCCAGCGGAATGCGCCAGTCCACGCTGAGGACGTCGGCACCAACCCGTACAATTGCCGGCAGAAGGTGATGCGAGGCCTTGCTGTAGTAAATGATGGGGACCGAGGTGCCGAGGCTTGCGATGATCTCTTGAACGGCGGGCACGACGAATTCGATGTAATCCTGGAGGGTGAGTTCACCGCACCAGGTGTCGAAAAGTTGCACCGCACTTACACCCGCGGCGATCTGCGCCTTGAGATAGAGAATGGTGGCTTGCACGATCTTGTGGAGCAGTTCGCGGAAAACCTTTGGTTCGCTGTAGAGGAAGTTTTTGACGGTGGCGAAGCCTTCTTTGGTTCTGCCTTCGACCATGTAGCAGGCCAGCGTCCAGGGGGAAGCGGCAAAACCTAGAACGGGGACATCGGGGCCGACTACTTTCGTCGTGCGACGTAGGGCTTCCATCAGAAAGCCGGTTTCGACTTCCGGATCGAAAATGCGAAGCTTTTGTACGTCTGCGGCGGTACGCACGGGTTCGGGAAGGTTCGGGCCGGCGTCACCAAGCTCCAAGGGGAGACCCATGGCCTCGGCGGGAATGAGGATATCCGAGAAGATGATGATGGCATCGACGTCCAGACGGCGGAAGGGTTGCAGGGAGACTTCCACGGCCAGATCCGGCGTCTTGCATACGTCGAGAAAAGAATGCTTGGCGCGAATTTCGCGATACTCAGGGAGGTAGCGACCGGCCTGGCGCATCATCCAGACGGGGAGGCGAGGCACAGGTTCGCAGCGGCAAGCGCGCAGGAACAGGTCTTTGCGGGTCAACGAAAGGGCCTGATGGCTCATATGGTAAGGAAAGAATAGCAAAAACGGGATGAAGTTGCCTGTCATGCGAAGCATTGCCCCAGGAACGCAGAGCCCGTGCTGCGTGAGGGATATTCGAGGTGGCTTAGAAGGGTCGATGACGGCTGTCATTGACGGAATGCGTTGCATGGCTTTATGAATTCAGCACAGCCGACAGCGGTGGCGGGTAGTTCCCTGCGAGTGGCAGAGGATTGAGCTATACTCGAAATATCCTATGAAACCCGCAAACTGGGAAGAAGCGCGCTCTCGCACTGACCCAGATCGGCGTGGATCGAGCCGATGACTCACACCTTTGTAATGATCACCGTATTGGCGTATCTGCTCAGCATGGGCTTGTATACGAGGTACTTGTATACCGGGCAGGAACTTACCGGACGATTCGCCACCTTGTTGATGTTCTTGGGGTTAGCGGCGCACTACGTGTCACTGCTGCTGAGGGCCAGGGGCACGCACACGGTCCCCTACCACGATTTGCAAGGATCGATGTCACTGTTTGGATGGCTGTTGGCGGTGACCTATTTGTGCCTGGAAATCTATCACCGCCAGAGGACTGTAGGTGCATTCGTTGTCCCGATTATTCTGGCGTTCTATTTTGCGGCTTATGTAGTGCCGAACCATCCTGGCTCGCCAATTCCGGCAAAGGGCGTGGTGTTTGCGCTGCATGTAACGCTCAGCATTCTGTCTTACTCGGCGTTTGCCCTGTCGTGTGTGCTGAGTCTGATGTATCTGGCGGAAGAGCGGCTGTTGCGGACGCGGAAACTGAGTGAAGTGGTGTGGCGCTTCCCCGCGTTGGATTTGCTGGAACGCATGAGCCATACAAGTGTGCTGGTGGGGCTGGTGACGATTGCCGCGGGGACCGCGCTGGGGTATGTGGCGCTTGGTCGACAGGCGGGTGGCCCCTCATTCGATCCTAAGTATCTGGTGACCTTGCTGGTGTTGCTGTTGTATGCGATTTATTTCCGATTGGCACGAACGACTGCCTGGCGTGGGGCCCGGGCTTCCCGGTTGTGCGTTTTTAATTTTGTGCTGGTGGTGCTGAGCTTTACGGTGGTGAATCTGTTTTTGTCGCAACACCACCGTTTCCTATAGGAGTGCGCGAATTAGCAGCATGGAAATTGTCCTAGTCGGCCTGAATTACCGAACAGCGCCTGTCGAGGTGCGGGAAAAGGTGTCTTTTTCCGCGGAGCAGGCGCAGAAGGCGGCTGAAGAACTGCGCGCGCAAGGAATTCTGGAAGAGACTCTGGTGCTTTCTACTTGCAATCGAAGCGAAGTCTATGGAGTGCATGCCACGGCGAATCGTGAATCAGCGGGAGCGCTGTGCAAATTTTTGAGTTCGTTCCACTCTGTACGGCCCGACATCCTGAATCCTTCGATGTATCACCACTACGATCATGACGCAGTGCGGCACTTGTTCCGGGTTTCCGCGGGACTGGAATCGATGCTGCTGGGTGAGGCGGAGATTCTTGGGCAAGTGCGAGAGGCTTATTTGCGTGCGCATGAAGGGCACGTGACCGGCCCAGTGCTGAACCGGTTGTTCCAGGCGGCGTTGGAGATCGGGAAACGGGTTCGCGCGGAGACGGAGTTGGGCACCCGTCCGATGGGCGTGGCGTCGGCGGGAATTAAGTTGGCCGAGCGGATTTTTGGAAAGTTAAATGAGCACACGGCACTGGTGCTCGGTGCAGGGACGATCAGCGAGCAGGTTGTCTCTCAGTTGCGCGACCGGAATATAGGAACTCTGTATCTGAGTAACCGGTCGAAGGAAAAGGCCGAGGAATTTGCGCAACAGTATAAGGGAAAGGTAATTGAGTGGGGGCAGTGGGATGCAGCGCTGAGGTTGCCCGATGTGATCGTGTCGGCGGTGGGAGTACAGGATGCATTGCTGACACGGCCGATGATTGAAAAGGCGATGGCGGCCCGCGGCAACCGAACATTGTTCTTGATGGATTTGGGATTGCCACGCAACATCGAGTCCTCCGTGGCGGACCTTTACAACGCGTACTTGTATACGATGGATGATCTGACGGAGATTGTGCAGCAGAATCGCAGTGCGCGGCAGAACGAAGTTCCCAAGGCAGAATCGTTGGTGGAGGAGCACGTCGGGAAATTTATTTCCTGGCAGGCGAGCGTGGAGTTGATTGGCGTCCTGGATACGCTCAGGGGCAGCCTGAAGGAAAGGCGCGCCGCTTATTTACGGGAAAAATTGAGCGGGATGAATCACTTTACGGCCGAGGATCGGGATAATATCGGAAAGATGATGGACGAGTTGATCGAGCAGTTGCTGATCGCACCGGCAGAACGTTTGCGCACAGAAAAAGAATTGCGCAAGAAGATTCAGAGCGTCGAAGCAATACGGGATCTATATCTATCCGACCGGGAGAAACCGTGAAGCCGCTCCGAATAGGAACAAGAGGAAGCATTCTGGCGCGCTGGCAGGCGGAATTTATACGCAAACAGCTGTTTCAGGTGACCGGTGTAGAAACGGAAATTGTGATTATCAAGACATCTGGTGACAAGATGCAGCAGTCGGCGCTGTCGCAAATTGGCGGGAAAGGAATTTTCATCAAAGAATTGGAAGAGGCCCTGCTTGAGGAGAGTGTCGACCTAGCGGTGCACAGCGTGAAGGATATTCCCACGGACACTCCTGGGCGCTTATTCTTTCCAGCAGTTTGCCGGCGCGATGACGTGAGGGATTGCCTGGTTTCGAATACCGGAACGCCGTTGGCAAACCTTAAGCACGGCGCGCGGGTGGGCACAGGCAGTTTGCGGAGGCAAGCGCAGTTGCGGCACTTCCGGCCGGATCTGGATATTCGGGAATTGCGCGGGAACGTGGACACGCGGCTGCGCAAGGTAGAGAGCGGAGAGTACGACGCCATCGTACTGTCAAAGGCGGGTCTCGACCGTCTCGGATGGAGCCAAAAGATTACCGAGGCGCTTTCCACGGAGATTTCGCTTCCGGCAGTGGGGCAAGGAGCGATTGCCATTGAATCTCGCGTGAAAGATGAGGAGACCGGAAAAACCCTGGCCCGGTTGGATGATTTGGAGACGCGCACGGCAATTATTGCAGAGCGGGCGTTGCTCGCTGCAATGCACGGTGGATGCCAGGTGCCGCTTGGTGCTTGGGCGCGATTGGAGCGAGGAGAATTGGTGATGGAAGCAGTGGTGTGCTCGGTGGATGGGCTGCAATATGTACGACACCGTGCGGTGGCACCACCGGAGCAGGCTGCAGAGCTAGGCGAGCAGATGGCGCAACTGCTGGTGGAAGGCGGAGCGCGGAATATTCTGGATGAGGTAAATAAAGCGCGTGGATGAAACCGGTAAAATTCTGAGAGGAAAGCGGATTGTGATCACGCGAGCGGTGGAGCAAAGCGAATCCATCGTGAAGGTCTTGCGCGAAAACGGAGCGATTCCCGTTCCGTTGCCCATGGTGGCATTCGCCCCGCCAGACGATCCAGCATTGCTCGATCAATCGTTGCAAGATTTGAGGCAGTTTGACTGGATATTTTTGACGAGCCAGAACGCACTGAGGGCGATGCAGGACCGCTGCGATGTGATTGGACTGCCGCTGGCGGAAGCAATTGCAGAACTAAAGATTGCGGCGGTGGGACCAGCTACCGCGGAAGCAGCCCGAAACGCTGGCCTCGAAGTCACGTATGTTGCGAAAAAACATCAGGGAGTGGCGCTGGCGGAGGAGCTGTCTGCACTTGTTAAAGGCAAAGCAGTGTTGCTGCCGCGCAGTGACCGCGCGAATAAGGATTTGGTCGTAGCCTTGGGCACGTTCGGGGCTGTTGTGACGGAAGTGGTGGCTTATAAAACAATTCGCCCGACCGAGGACGAGAATAAAAAGCATCTGGCAGAGATTAAGAAGGGCGCGGATGCAATTTTATTTTTCAGTCCATCGGCTGTGCACCATATGCAGGACTTAGTGGGCGGGGCGAGATTCGTGATCTTGTCGAACAGTGTGGCGTTCACGGCAATTGGGCCGGTGACGGCAAAAGCGTTGCGCCAGGCGGCAGTCCAAAAAATGGTTGTGTCTGAAGGAGTTCATGCGGCAGCGGTGGTGAGTGCATTAACGGAATATTTCTCAGGCACCCGGGAAGGGTTGCCGGCAGGAGCGAAATAAGGATGAGTTTCCCGATTGATCGGCCCAGGCGGCTTCGGCGAACAGAAGCGCTGCGTGGAATTGTGCGTGAGACACGATTGAGTACAGCTGGTTTCATCTATCCGATGTTTGTCTGCCCGGGCTCGAAACTGCGCAAGGAAGTAAGTTCGATGCCAGGAATCTACCAGCAGTCCGCGGACCAGATTGTGGAAGAGTGCCGGGAGGTTGAGGCATTGGGCATACCGGGAGTTATATTGTTTGGGCTGCCCGAGGCGAAGGATGCAAAAGGGACAAGTTCACTGGCGGCCGACGGAGTTGTCCCTAAGGCAATCGAGGGAATTCGCAAGGCAAAGCTGAGGTTGATCGTGATTACCGATGTTTGCCTGTGCGAATATACGGATCACGGGCATTGTGGAGTAATTGAAGGCGGAGAGATCGCGAACGACCCGACGCTGCCGATTCTGGCATCACAGGCGCTGACACACGCGCGGGCTGGTGCGGACATTGTGGCACCTTCGGACATGATGGATGGACGGGTAGCAGCGATCCGCGGGAAACTGGATTCCAATGGGTTTGAGAACATTCCGATTATTTCCTATGCGGCGAAATATTGTTCTGGATTTTACGGTCCGTTCCGCGAAGCGGCACAATCGGCGCCGCAGTTTGGCGACCGGCGCAGCTACCAGATGGATCCGGGGAACGCCAGGGAAGCATTGAAAGAAGTGGAGCAGGATCTGGGGGAAGGTGCCGACATGGTGATGGTCAAACCTGCGCTACCGTACCTGGACATCATTCGGATGGTACGAGATCGGTTCGATGTGCCGGTGGCGGCCTACAATGTCAGCGGGGAATATTCGATGGTGAAGGCGGCGGCGCGTAATAATTGGATCGAAGAGAAACGAGTGACTTTGGAGATTTTGACAGGGATTCAGCGGGCGGGTGCGGGAATTATTTTGACGTACCACGCGAAGAATGCGGCGCGCTGGCTAAAAGAATAGGGTAAAGGTGCCGGGATGAGTGCGACACAGACGGGGACGAAACTCGAGCGACGCCGTTCGCGCGAAATATTTGAAAAGGCCGAGAAAGTACTGGTGGGTGGCGTGAACAGCCCGGTCCGTGCGTTCCGATCGGTTGGCGGAGAGCCGTTGATTGTGGAACGGGGAAGCGGGCAGTATCTATACGATGCGGATGGAAATCGCTTGCTCGACTACGTCTGTTCATGGGGAGCGATGCTGCTGGGGCACGCGCATCCTGCGGTCGCCCTGGCGATTGCAGATCAGGCACAAAAGGGAACTAGCTTTGGCGTAACCACGGAATTGGAGGTGGAGCTTGCCACGTTGATTACCACGGCGATCCCCTTTCTGGAAAAAGTGCGATTCGTATCCAGTGGGACAGAAGCGACGATGAGTGCCGTGCGATTGGCGCGCGGCGTGACGAAAAGAGATTTCATCGTGAAGTTTGCGGGATGCTATCACGGACATGCGGATAGCTTCTTGTCGCAGGCGGGATCCGGGCTAGCCACCTTGGGGATCGCTGAATGTCCAGGAGTGCCGCAGGCTCTGGCGGAGTTAACGTTGAATGTGCCCTACAACGATCTGGAAGCGGTCGAGCGGGTATTTGCGAAATACAAAGATAGGATTGCGTGCATGATTGTTGAACCGGTTGCAGCGAATATGGGCGTAGTGCTGCCGCGCGAAGGATTTTTGTACGGATTGCGAGAGATTACGCGGAGGAGCGGCGCTCTGCTGATCATGGACGAAGTGATCACCGGGTTCCGGCTGAAGAATGGCGCAGCGCAGGATGTGCTGGGGACACGCGGCGATTTGACTACGCTGGGGAAGATTATCGGTGGGGGAGTTCCCGTTGCGGCTTATGGCGGAAGCGCGGAGTTAATGAACAATGTGGCGCCTTTGGGCCCGGTCTACCAGGCAGGAACTCTGGCAGGAAATCCATTGGCGATGAGAGCGGGTATCGCAACCCTGCATGAGTTGCAAAAACCCGGCTTGTACGAAAGGATTGCGACGCTGAACAAGAAACTGGGATCGGGGATGCGCGCGGCCTTCGGTGAAGTCGGGATCAAGGCGCAAATTAACAGCATCGGATCATTATCGACGTTATTCTTTACGCCGAATGCGGTGACGAATTACGAACAGGCCAAGACCTCGAATACCAAGATGTATGGCGGGTTCTTCCGAGAAATGCTTGATCGAGGAATTTTTCTGGCACCATCGCAGTTTGAAGCGGCGTTTGTTTCGTCTTGCCACACAGAAGCCGACATTGATCGAACGATAGCGGCTGCAAAAGAAGCGCTTCACACGGTCTCCAGTCAGGCAACAAACTTCACCACATCCAAGGGGTCCTAGCACCATGCATGAAGTTCTAGAAGGGCACGGTGGCCATGGCGGCCACGGTGAAAATCCGTACATCATGCCAGTGACGGTGACTCTTTCCATCCTTGCGGTGCTCCTAGCGCTGGTGACGCTGCTGGGGCACAGGGCTTCGAAAGAAGAATTGCTACTACAGACGCAAGAGGCGGACCAGTGGGCATTCTTTCAGGCGAAAAACAGCGGATTGCACGGGATGCAAACGGGCGCGGACGTATTTGCGACGCTGACACCGGTGGACAAAGAAAAGGCGGCGGCGCTTCATGAAAAGTACTTGAAGGAGGCAGAACGATACGGCGAAGAAAAGGAAGAGGCCAAGAAAGAGGCAGAAAAGCTGAAAAAAGAACGAATGCAGGTGGCGGAGCGAGGAGATCGCTTTGAAGCCGGGGAAGTGGTGTTAGAAATTGCGCTGATACTATGCTCGTTCACCTTGCTAACCAAGAAAAAAGCGTTCTGGTATACGGGAATTTTTCTGGGTCTTGTCGGAATTGTGATCGCTTTCAGCGCTTACCTTGTGCACTAGAATCAAAATAGCAGAGAGTCTCGAATCACTTCAGCAGCGACTCCGGGGCGAGTGAGTAGCCTGGGGGACAAGCCATAGGGGGCAGCGCTACCTGTCCGTTCGGACAGTGTGGTTATGGCAATTTGGTGAGGCAGTAGTATTTACGCTGGGGTGGAAATTCTCTAGTGTAGAACCAGAAGTATGTGAATTAAGTATCGAGCAGTGAATTTGGATAGACGTTCGTTCTTCGGAGGCTTCCGCCCGATCCGCCGGTCGAATGTGACTCACACAAGCTGGCGTGTGAAGCATCACCCATGGCACAGAAACTGGTCAGCGAGCCGGGTATACAGCTTGGGGCTCAACAACTTGCAACTCTGCTGGATTCTACCCGCGAATGGATCTCCATCCTCGGAGTGGATGGAACCATTCACTTTGCAAATTCCACCACAAAAAACTTGTTAGGGTATCGTCCGGAAGAACTCCTGGGCCGGAGTTTGCTTAACCTTGTTCATGCTCTGGATGTGGAGCGGATCCGGGAACGCGTTCGGGAAGTAGCATCTACTGCGTCTACCTCAATTACAGAACGATGCCGCGTGCGTTGCAGGGACGGATCCTGGCGATGGTTTGAACTAACTTGCCGGAATCGTATGGAAGAACGTGGACTGGAAGGCATTTTGCTGAATGGGTTGGACGTAACGCAACAGCAGAGGATGGAGGAAGAGCGGCAGGTAATTGCGGACGTAGTGCACGCGCTCAACGAGACTTCGAACCTGGATCAGCTATTGGTGCGAATCCACGCGGCGCTAAAACGTATCGTGCCAGCCGAAAATTGCTTCGTAGCATTGCATCAACCCGAAGACGACACTTTTAAGTTTCCTTTTTTTGCGGATGAGTTTGACGCCGCTCCGCCTCCCCAAAAAGTTGGGAGAAGTTGCACGGCCTTCGTATTTCGTACGGGAAAAGCCAAGCTGATACCTCAAGCTGAATTTGATCTGCTGTTCGAAGCACGGGAAGTGGAATTGGTGGGCTCACCGTCACCGGCATGGCTGGGAGTGCCATTAAAAACACCAACCGCAACGATTGGTGTGTTGGTGGTACAACACTATCGCAATGCCAATGCCTACGATGAACGGGATTTGGAGTTCCTGAATTCCGTAGGTGGTCACATCGCGCTTGCCATTGAACGGCGTCGCGCCGAGGAGGAGCTTCGCCGGAACGAATCCATGTTACGGCTACTATTTGAGCATAACCCATTGCCAACGTGGTTGTACGACACGGAATCATTGAAATTTCTGCGGGTGAATGATGCTGCGGTACAGCTATATGGGTACGAACATGACGAATTCGAAAATATGAGCATTCTCGGGATACGGCCGGAAAACGAACGCGAAAAAGCACTTGCCTACGCCCGAGGAATGAAGTCCGACTCTGAGGAATACGGTATCTGGATGCACCAGAGCCGCGACGGCAGGGTGTTTGAAGCTGAAATTATTTCGCACGAACTGGTGTATGCGGGGAAACGCGTGCGCCTGGTAGTGGCTCAAGACGTGGGAGAGCGGAAGCAACTGGAAAGCCAGTTGCGACAGTCGCAGAAGATGGAAGCAGTGGGGCGATTGGCAGGCGGGGTGGCGCACGATTTCAACAACATGCTGATGGTGATCAAAGGACACACGGAATTGCTTCTGAATGCCATACCACCCACGGAGCACATTGCACGGAAAATACAACAGATCGATCGTTCAGCAGATAGGGCTGCGGCGCTTACACGACAATTGCTGGCGTTCAGCCGAATGCAGGTGCTGCAACCGCAGGTAATCAGTTTGCATACGGTTGTGGATGAGATGGGGAAATTGTTGCCGCGGTTGATTGGTGAAGACATTGAACTGGGGGTCAGGACCACTGCCGATCTCGGAGCAATACGGGCAGATGCCAGCCAGATGGAACAGGTGATTATGAATCTGGCGGTTAACGCACGCGACGCCATGCCAAACGGCGGAAAACTTTTGATTGAGACGGCAAATGCGGACCTGGATCACTCCTACACAATTAGCCATCCACTGATGAAGCCGGGTCCCTACGTACAGCTGGCTGTATCAGATAGCGGTACCGGAATGGACGCGGAGACACAAGCGCACATTTTTGAGCCATTTTTCACCACCAAGGAAAAGGGAAAAGGCACGGGACTCGGATTGGCCACGGTCTATGGAATCGTGAAACAGAGCGGCGGCTTCATCTGGGTTTACAGCGAAGTGGGAAAGGGTACGTGCTTCAAGATCTATCTACCCCGTGTGGATCATGCAGTGGACCACCCCGGTGCCCCCAGGACGACGACTGAAGTGCCTCGCGGTACAGAGACAATATTACTGACGGAAGATGAAACGGATGTTCGAGAAATTGCGAGACAATTTTTAGAGTCCGGCGGATACCGCGTAATTGAGGCAAAAGATGGGGTTGAAGCGTTGCAGCTGGCGCGGGAAAATCGCGGGAAAATTGATCTGCTGGTTACCGACATGGTGATGCCAGGAATGACAGGGCAAGAGTTGGCGGTGAGGTTAGAGCAGGAGCAGTCGGAAATTTGCGTCGTGTTTATGTCCGGTTACAGCGAACACGCGGCCACGGCAATGGCGGACGCAGAT
This sequence comes from Candidatus Acidiferrales bacterium, assembly GCA_963726725.1. Taxonomy (GTDB): domain Bacteria; phylum Acidobacteriota; class Terriglobia; order Acidiferrales; family UBA7541; genus Acidiferrum. The sequence goes on along the minus strand of CAVSDV010000025.1, from coordinate 338,882 downwards.
CCTTCCGTGAGGTTGTTGACAAAGCCATTCAGCAGGACTGCTCTTTTGAAGACTGTTCGAGAAATGCTCGGAAGTAAAGCCAAATTCTGAAGGCGTTTTTCCCCACACAAAAAGACAAATCTAGAAAATCGGTTGAGCTGCCTAGGCGAAGTTCGGATGCTTGCGGTGCCAGTCTGTGGCTTGCTGGAAGGTGCGTCCCGCCACGAGTGCGGCGGTGTCGTCGCCAGCCCTGGCAACGAATTGAAGACCGACCGGCAATTTTTTGTCGGTGAATCCGCAAGGAACAGAGAGTGCAGGCAAGCCGCACAAGTTGCCGATGGCACCGAGTGGATCTGGGAATGATAATCCCGTGAATAGGTTTAGAGAAAGCGGTGTAGCGGGCACCGGTTGCGAGGCCGCGACCAATACGTCGTGGGAATCGAAGAGAGTCCGCATATCCTGCTGAAGGATTTCGCGTACGCGCAGAGCGGTTGTGTAATCCGCACCGGAAACCGTCTGATTGACATACCCGCCAATACGCCCCATGGGATCCGCCAACTCACTGACGCGGCCAGAATCGATCAAGGATGAGAAGGCGGAGGCGACTTCGGACTGCATGATCACATTTGCGGCGTCTTCCCATGGACCAGTAGGGAGGGAAATCTCCCGCATTCCTGGAAATCGTTTTTGGAGAGCCTTGTGGGCAACACCAATGGCTTTGGCGACTGATGGCTCATAATCCTTTTGATTCCAGGCGTTGCCGAGCCAACCAACTCTTAATACGCGGCCTTTCAGATCAGCGGATGGAGAGTAGGTGAAGGCGGCTTTATCGATGGTGAGTGTGTCGCGGTCAAGCGGATCGTGGCCGGCAATCGCGGCAAAAATGCGAGCGCAATCTTCGGCGGAACGCGCCATGGGCCCGATTTTGTCCATCGAATAAGCCAAGGCCATGGCGCCATACCGGCTGACGCGGCCGAAAGTGGGGCGGAATCCGGCGATTCCGCAGAACGCCGCGGGACAAATGATGGATCCCCATGTTTCCGTACCAATGGCAAATGCGGCCAGACCCGCGGCGACAATGGCACCTGAGCCGGAAGAGGAACCACAGGTCCAGCAATTGGTGTCCCAAGGATTCTTACCCTCACCCTGGAGGGAGGCGGAAGCAAACATGTAGCCCATGCCGCCGGCAAGTTCGACCATGGAGGCCTTGCCAATCATCACCGCACCGGCGTGATTGAGATGCTCGATGACTGTGGCGTTGTAATCGAAGACCTGATCGGCGAATGGCTTGGCGCCCCAAGTAGTGGGGATTCCCTTTACGGAAAGGAGATCTTTGGCGGCGTAAGGAATGCCGTGCAGTGGCCCGCGATAGTGCCCTCGATGAATCTCCTTTTCCGCAGAACGTGCCTGATCGAGAGCGAGCTCCGGAGTGAGGCGTGCAAAGGCATTTAATTTTGGTCCGAGTTTTTCACTGCGATCGAGATAGCTCTCTGTCAGTTCAACGGGAGAAATTTGCTTTGCTTCGATCTTCTTAGCCAGTTCGCCTACCGATTCGTACAGAACAGAAGGTCCGAGCATTAGCACTCCTTCAAGAGTGTTTGGGGGTGGCAACGGGAGCAGTTGCGGGGCGGTACGATTGGGGAGGCTTTTCGCGCTCCACGATTGGCTTAAGGAAGAGAGCAGGCACGTCGCTGTTTTTTAGGGAGAAGGCACGCAGGTGATCCAGGCTGGGCTGGGAAAAATAGCAAAGTGCCTTGATATTGCGTTTGTCTTCATCGTTCAGGCGTGAGCCATGGCGGCTGAGGACGAGTTGGAAACGGGCTTCTGCTTCCGCTTGGCTCTCGGGGGAGAGCTTAGGCAGGTCGACAGGTAGTTGTGCTGAAGGATCAGATAACGTAGCTGACCTAAGAAGGGAACTTTCGGTGATGAGTGCTGCCGAAGCGGAAAACACTGCGGCGCGACGAGCAAATGCACGACGAGTCAGGAGTTTCTGCTGGTTATCGGTCATACAATCCCTCGAACTCCTTGCTGGCAGGGAATTAGCGCAAGGTGAGGCTATCCAATTCGGGTACAAGCGTCAACTGGACGAATGGCCAAAACGGGATGCACCCTCCTTGGTAATCGGGCCTCAGTCAATCTGGAGGAGGTTACGGACGTGGAGTTCAAGTGCCTGGTTGTATTGGCGTTCGATCTGGAGCTCGGTTTGTAGCTTTTTGATGAGCAAGTCGAGCCGAGCGATTTCAGCCCGCAGTTTTTGCGCTTCAGGATTGGCGGCCGGAGGGCGAGCCGACGACTGCAAATTTGCCTGAGAAGATTGTTGATGTGCGGTCTGATTCTGTTGAAGGAAAGCTTCCGCCAAAGCGCGAGGCCACACAGACTCGGCCGCTTTAGGTTCCTGCAATAGTGGTGTGGCGATGGCCTGCGGTGGCGGCACAATCTTGGGTTGGGCCGGGGGCGGCGATGGCGGGGCCGCGAAAAGACTGTTCAGTGATGGAATAGAAGTGGGATGATCCTCATGCGAACTCGGTTGAGACATCGGCAGCGTTTGGCCCAGAAGGTTTTTTACTCTGCCAATTAGTTCTTGCGGCTGGAACGGTTTACGAACGAGTTCATCGGCCTTCACGGCTACGGCTCGATCGGCGACACTCTTATTAACTACGCCCGACATCAAGATTACTGGTGTTTTTCCAAACTGCGGACTCTGCTTGATATGGCTGCAGACGGAGTAGCCATCCTGATCGGGCATTATCACGTCGGTAATGACCACGTCGGGAGGATGTTCTTCAAATTGCGAAAGGGCGGAAGACGCGTCGGCGCAGGTGATGACATTAATGCTCTCGCGACGGAAGGCGATCTTGATGACTTCGCGCATGGTGGCACTGTCATCGATGAAATAAACAGTGGGCACATGCCGGGTTTCAACATTGCCAAGGGGTGGCATAGCGATCGTTTCGCTCATTGAGCCTCCTTATCCGCCAACTCATCCGTATTGTCGCGAACGTGTTCGTCATATTCGCGCATGGCGTCGAGCATCAGGTCGGTTGCAGAACGAAGAACACTGCGTTGACCCGAAGTTGCGCCGTAAACAAATTTGTAAACGCCATTGCCGCACTGCACACAATTCTTGAGGATGTGGAGAACGGCTTCGTCGCCAAACAGGGAACCGCATTCTGCGTGAGTCACTTGTCCAGCATCGAAGAAAAGGACGGCGTCGGTTTCGCCGGCGTTGATGGTTAATGCGCCGGTCTGATGAGCTTGCTGTAGCATTTGCATGACACCGGTCAGGTCGTGATGCGTGAGATTTCCGCTCAGGCTAGTGTCGGCCTGGCCCAACATCTGCGTAGGCTGGAAGCCATCAACCTTGCTGATGATGATGTTTTTAATGTGGTTGGCGATCGTTGCGGGCGCAAGATGACGATCGATGTAGTCATCGCAGCCGGCTTGAAAGGCTTCCATCAAGGCGCGCTGACTCCCGTCGCCCATGGCAATGATTGGAAGCGTGGCATTCCTGGCGTCAGCGTGGACGAGCTTTGCCATTTCGAGTGCGCCCATTTCACGCATATTACTGGCGCAGACGATTGCCGATGGAGTGTCGTACTCGAGAGTGGTGAGAGCAAAAGTGGGCTGGGTCGTCGAGATGACCTCAAAGCCCTCGCGTTTCAGGGCATCGCCCAGGCGCTTTGCGAAAAGAACATTGCTGTCGATGAGCAAGATCTTTGCGGGTTTGCCTGGGAAAATCATGCGCGCACTTCCACGCCGGGATCTGGAGCGAGTGAAGGCTTGGCGGCAATAATGTCAGGCGTCAGCGCGTTGAGATTGAGAACTTCTACAACTTCGCCATTGTGAGAGAGCCAAGCGGCAACGTGTGGCGAGTCCGTTGGCCCAGCGGGAGTCAGATCGGTCTTAATGAGTTCGCATTCTCCACTCACGGGGAGTGCGACAGTTTCCCGGGAAGAAGCCTGCTGGCGCCAGGCGATTAAATAGAAGCGCCGCGACGTCAAACGCTTTCCTGTAAGCTTTTCGGCGAGATCGCAGACGGGGACTACGCGTCCGCGACGGAGAATCACGCCATCCAGTTCCTTGGTGTTGTTTGGGAACCGAAAGACGCGACTGGGTGCGACAAGTTCAGCAACTTGATCGGCAGCCAAGGCAAAGGTGCGTTCCGCGATGCGCAGGAGTACGCAGGAATGCGAATCGATTTGGTCGGTCCAGGTCATGGAGCCAGTCCAATCTCTGGCGTAACTGCCGGTGGCCCCGGTCCGCGATGCGCCTTTTCGGCGGCCAAATCCAGTAAGAATAATTCGTCGGACGAGAGGAAACCGTCCGGATTCACGACAGGCAGAACGTTCTGGTCCAACACGGTTAATCCACGATACCAACGCCGCTCTTCATGGCAGAATGCAACTGGTAAGGCCTGGAGGCGCGTCATCGTGGTCATTTTCTCGATGCCATCCAACAACAATGCCACACGCGATTTCCGGAGCAAGAAGATCAGAGCAGCGGGAGAGGGTTTCAATCCAAAATGAAGTGCGACGTTGACCACATAGATGCATCGTTCACCGCGACGCAGGGCGTGGCGCACGGTGCGGACGCTTGGTTCGCTTAGCTCGGTAGCGACTCCGGCCAGGCTGTCCACGCTGCGGACTTCCTGCACAGACGAGGACGAGATCGCGAATAATTGGCTGCTGCTGCGAAAAAGTATGATCTGCTCGCTGCGCACCGGGGCTGGCTTATGAGTCGATTCAAAGCGCATCAGCGCACTCCCGCTGGCGAGAGTTTACTGAGCCCAAGTACACGCTTTTCAATGGCGGGGTAGACATCGTCAATGGCCAGCACCTGTTCGACGGCACCCGTTTTGATCGCTTCAGCAGGCATCCCGAAAATGACGGACGTGGTCTCATCCTGGGCGAACACGACACCACCAGCAGCCTTGATCTGCCTCGCGCCGCGCGCGCCATCCCCACCCATACCGGTGAGGATCACACCGATACTCATGGGTCCGGCAAAGGCTGCGACTGATTCGAGTGTAACGTCGATGTTGGGGAGATAGCCTTCAATGCGACCAGAAGTGGAGTCGAGCTGGATGCGGCCCGTTTGCGTGACGCGAAGATGTTGCCCTCCTGGGCAAATGTAGAGTGTGCCAGGCTGAACAGCTTCACCATGCTCCGCTTCTTTCACTCGGATATTGGTGAACTCTGCGAGCTGCACGGCATATTGCGTGGTGAAAGAAGCAGGCATGTGTTGAACGAGAAAAACAGCCGCGGGAAAATCGCGGGTGAAGCCGGGCGCCAACCGCATGATGGTTGCCGGGCCGCCGGTGGATGCGGCTAGCACAACGACCGGGAAACGGAAATCCGAACTGAAGGCAGATGGGGCTGCCGGAGAAACAGCCGAAGGCGTGGGATTTTGCCTGGCGGGAGCCGCTGTTGTGGACTGAACGACGGTGGCCTGGCGCGAAGCGGTCCGGACAACGCGAACTTTGGCCGCCATGCGAACCTTTCGCACCAAATCTTCGCGGACACTCTGCATGTCGAGATCAATTCCGCTGGAGGGCTTGGTAACAAACTCGATTGCGCCCAGTTCCAGAGCTTTTAACGTGCTGGTCGCGCCTTCCTTCGTCTCCGAACTTACAACGACAATAGGACGCGGGTTAGTGGTCATGATATGGGCGGTAGCCTGAAGCCCGTCGACGTGAGGCATATTGATGTCCATGGTGATGACGTCGGGCTTCAAAGATTCCGAAAGTGCAATCGCTTCGCGGCCGTCCTTGGCATGACCGACGACTTGAAGCTGTTCGTCAGAATTGAAAATAGACTCCAGAACCTTGCGCATGAAGGTGGAATCGTCCACGACGAGCACGCGAAACTTCTTTTGTGTGGCGGTAACCATGGCTCGTCTACCCAACCGGCACGACAGGCCGTGCCGCCTCCGTCCCAATGAGTTGCTCCACGGCAAAGAGGAGCTGATCTTCCTGAACCGGCTTGGTCAGGAAGGATGTGGCACCTTCCTTCAAGGCGCGATCGCGATGCTTTGCGCCTGCCCGCGAAGTTACGACCATGACGGGAATTCGCCGCGTTGTGGGGCTTTGCCGCAGTTGTGCCATCAATTCGTAACCGGTCATGCGCGGCATTTCGAGGTCAGTAATGACCAGGTGGCAGCCGTGTTGCGCTACAAGCTCCGCAGCCTCCAGGCCATCAGCGGCAAGTTTCACCCGGTAGCCGTTCTTTTCCAGCATACGTCCAACGAATTTGCGAACGCTGATGGAGTCGTCCGCGATCACGATCACACGTTCCTGCTCGACACGATCGATAGCGTCAGTGGGAATAGAACCTTGGGCAATCGCGGCGGAACCCGGCGCAAAGACGCGCGCGGCGCTGGCGCTTGCCTGGATCGCTTTGCGCTCGTTCGGCTCGGTGGCGACCATGCGATTTAGATCGAGAAGCAGAATCAAGCTGCCATCGGGAGCAATCGTGGTGCCCGGGAACAGTTTGACGCGGCGCAGATATTCGCCCAGATTTTTGATTACGATTTCGTCTTTCCCAAGAACTTCCTCGACGACAACGCCTACCTGTCGCGTGCCGGCATTGGCAACGACCATCCGGAAATATCCGTTCATGGGTTCCAGCGGGGGCAGGCCGAGATAGGAATCCAGGCGCACGACCTCTGTAACGACGTCGCGTACCTTGGTCAGGAGCTTACCGCCGACATCTTCGATTTCATCGGCGCGAATGCGGCGAATTTCCTCCACCACGGCCAGAGGAATGGCGAAATGGCTGGAGCCGCAACGAACGAAAAGAGCCGGCGAGATGATAAGGGTCAACGGAACCTTGAGCGTAAATTTGGTTCCTAGATTGGCGGTACTCTGTACCTCTATTTCGCCATTCAGAGCATTTAAGTTGGAGCGGACCACGTCGAGGCCGACGCCACGACCTGCGAGCTCGGTTTTCGTGGAAGCAGTTGAGAAGCCTGGATGGAAAAGCATTTCGCGTAGATCGCGCTCGGTAAGGCGGCCCGCAGTTTCTTGTGAAACGAGGCCGGATTCGATGGCGCTTTGCTTTACGCGCTCGTAATCAATGCCGCGTCCGTCGTCCTCGACTTCAATGTAGATATGATTGCCGCGGTGGTAGGCGCGGAGCAGGATTTTGCCCTGCTCAGACTTGCCAGAGTTTAGACGGTCTTCGGAGCGCTCGATTCCGTGTGCCACAGAATTGCGAACGAGGTGGACGAGGGGATCGGAAATCTGCTGGATGATGTTGTTATCGAGCTCGGTCTCGCTGCCGGAGAGGTCGAGTTCAACCAGCTTTTTGGCTGACTTTGCGGCGTCGCGAACCGTGCGCGAAAGCAGGGAGTAAAGGGTACCGATGGGCACCATGCGCGCGGCGGTAATCTCGTCTTGGAGGTGATGAGCAAGTTTGCTGAATTCGTCGATGTCACCCTCGACGCGCCCGATGAAGCTTTCCAGTTGGGAAAGAACTTCATTCACGTCGGCAGATATTTCGGTCATGGATCTGGAGAGGATGTTGAAATCATCGTAACGATCCATTTCGAGCTCGCCGAAGTCGTTGAACAGGCCGCCATCGCCCGCTGCGGCGCTGTTTAACATCTGTTGCGTCTGGCGATTAGCCCAGGAGGTTCCGGGTTGAATCGGCTTGATGCGATTGAATTCGTATTTGTCTTGGAACTCGCTGACTTTACCTTGCAAGCGTTCCTTGGAAAAACTCAGGGTGTCAATTAGCTTTTCGAGTTCGGCAACGCGGCCGACCATTTTTGTGCGGTTGATGACCAGTTCGCCGACAGTGTTCATCATGCGATCGAGCCGGCCTAAAGCGATGCGGACGGACTTCGAGGCTACGGCCTGCTTTGAAGATTGCGATACAACTGTCTTCGCGGCAGGGCGTTCCGTGGTTGCCAGGGCAGTAGGATCTGCGGCAACGTTTTCGTCGGTAACGGGAACCACTTGCTCTTCTTCCACTTCCTGCGGGGCGAACGTGGCAATGCGCCCCAGCAGGGAATCCACGCCAGAGCGCATTTCCGCTTCGTCGGTCCACTCGCGATGTAAGGTCTTCTTCAGAACATCAACGGAAGCAAGGCAGAGATCGACCACGGCGGGGGAGGGCTGAATCGCGCCATCACGCAGCCTGCCAATAAGATCTTCCACCCGGTGAGCGATCGCACCAAGCCGGCGGAGGCCCACCTGTGCTGCAGACCCCTTCACCGTGTGGATGGCCCGGAACAACCTGTTGATATCGTCCGGATTGTTGTTGCCCTCCAGTGAGAGCAGGCAATCGCCAACGACCTGCAGATGCTCCTCGGCCTCCGGTTGGAAAAATTCGTGAATTTCGTCAGGCACTTCGTCATCTGCTGGCAAAGCGTCGAAGTAAGAACCGGTGAGGCCTGTGTTTGCGGGCTCGGCGGGTTCAGAGAAAAACTGTGGTTCCAGCGCAGGCAGCTCGGTCTGGGTTTCAGAGAGATTGAGAGGTGGTGGTTCTACCGGGAATGCGAACCGATAGCGCTCCTTGAAGGCGGCAACATCTTCGACATTCTCTTCGCCGGTATCACTGATTTCAATCAGGCTGGTTTCCAGCAAGGAAATGCCGTCAGAAAGAAATTCGGTGAGAGGGCCATGCAGATCGTCGCCAAGGGGTGCGTTCAGAGCATACTGAAAGACATGAGCGAGCTTGCCAGCTACTTCAGAGAATCTGGGAAAGCCATAACTGGCCGAGGTGCCTTTCAGCGTGTGGGCCGCAATGTAAAGCCGCTCCATGTCCTCGTGACGCGGAGAAACGTCCTGAAGCACACTGACGTATTCCCGCAAATATTGCAGGTGCTCCGAGGCCTCCTGGAGGAACAACTCAACGGCTTCGCGGTCGGGAGTACTCACGCTCGGCCCTCCGCTACGAGTTCAGGTTTCTGCAATTCTTCCGCGAGCGGCTTGCGATAAAGAATGCAGTCGCCCAGGACGATTGCCTGGAATTTTACGGTCATCTTGGAAATGGATTCGGAATGCCCGAGGAAGAGATATCCGCCAGGCTCCAATGCTTCATAGAAACGTTGGACGAGCGCGCCGCGGCGTTCTTCGGAAAAATAGATCAGAACATTCATGCAGAAAATCAGATCCATGCGGCCCAGATAAACGGGTGAGGCCAGGTTCATTTGCGCGAAGTTGACCATTTTGCGAAGCCGAGGTTTCACCTGATGGCCATCTTTGACAGGAGAGAAATGAGCAGCGAGCTGCGATTCCTTTACGCTCGAGATGCTACGGCCCGAGTAAATACCGCGTTCGGCATGTTTAAGAGCGTGACGGCCGACGTCGGTGGCAAGGATTTCGACATTCCAGGCATCGGCAAGCGACAAGGTGTCGACAATTGTAATGGCAACAGAATACGGCTCTTCGCCAGTCGAACATCCAGCGCTCCATACCCGGAGGGTGCGGGGATTCTTCCAAAACTTCTTGGCGTGAAGCTCCGGCAAGACTCTTTTTTCAAAAGCATCGAATACAGCGGGGTAGCGGAAGAATGAAGTTTCTTGTGTCAATAACCGCTCGAGGAGCGATTCGTATTCCACATTGGATTTGCGGATCGACCGAACCAACTCGTTGCCATGGCGAAAACCCTTGGCATGCAAGTGTTCACGAACGCGGCTGGAGAAGAACCTCTCGCGCGATTCGTCGAAATGAATGCCTGTCCGCTCTTCGATCATAGTGCGGATCTCGCCAAGTTCGTGGTCGCTCAAACTGTGTACCGCCCCGTGGCTCATAACCGTCCCGCTCTCGCTCCCGTTAATTCACCGGAGCAACTTGCTGCATTACCGTAAAGCGCCCGCCGGGACGGGGTGCTGCGAATCTTCCGTTGTAGATCCGCTGTTTGCTTTAGATTGTGCCCGGAATTGGGCAAGGGCTTCGTTCAGCTGGTCCGACAATTTCACCAACTGGCTGACGGTGGCCACCGTGCCACGTGTGCCCTGCGAAGTCTGTCGCGTGATGTTGGAAATAATTTGCATTGCGTGCGCCACACCTTCCGTACCGCGCACCTGCTGCTTCGAGGCGAGAGAGATTTCTTGCACGAGTTCGGCCGACTGGCGAACCACACTGGAGATGGCGTCTAGTGCGCGTCCGGCCTGATCAGCCAGCGTTGCACCGGATTCAACTTCTTTTGTTCCTTCTTCCATGACAACCACAGCTTCGTTTGTCTCTGCCTGAATGGCCTTGATGAGTGCCGCGATATCCTTCGTTGCGCTGCGTGAGTGCTCTGCAAGCTTACGAACTTCATCGGCAACAACTGCGAACCCGCGGCCGGCTTCACCAGCGCGCGCTGCCTCAATGGCGGCGTTCAGTGCGAGTAGGTTGGTCTGCTCCGTGATGTCGTTAATCACGTTGATGATTTCCGAAATTTCCAGGGACCGATCGCCCAGCGATTTAATTTTCTTTGCAGTGGCCTGCACCGAAGAACGAATGCGCTGCATGCCATCCAGAGTGTCGCGTACGGCGCGGTTACCTTGTTCGGCGGCGTCGAGAGCTCGCCGGGCGGCTTCTGCACTGGCCTCGGCGTTGTTAGATACCTGTTTCATCGAAACCGTGAGTTCTTCCACGGCACTCGACGTGTTGGTGATTTCCTGGTCCTGTTGTGTGGCGCCGGCCTGCATCTCGTCGGCAGCCACCAAAATGTTGTTGGAGCAGGCGGTCACTTCCATAGCGGCCTTGCGGACGCGTTCGAGAACCTTGGTGAAATTCTCAAGCATGTAGTTGATGGAGTCGGAAACGTTGCCGAGGGCGTCGTTGGTCACCTTGCCTCGCAGGGTCAAATCGCCGCGTGCAACCTGGTTGATCACGGCCAGGAGGTCGGTGATGCTGCGCTGCAGCGATTCCGTGGCTTCCTGGTTGTTAGCAGCCTTGGAGACGCGAGCAACGGCGCGATTCAGGTTTTCCGCGATGTAGCCGAACTCGTCGTTCGAACCGACATCGGCGCGAGCCTTGGAGTCTCCCGCAGCGAGGCGTTCCGAGAATGCGGCCAGTTCGCTGACCGGCGAAAGAATGGCGCTGCCGAGTCTCCATGCCAGGATCATCGTTACGGCAAAGGCCACGACGATGGCTCCAGCTCCCGACGGGGTGGCGATCGCATCAAGCAGACCGCCATCTTTAGCACTGCGCCCCGCGCTGACGGCCAGTCCCACCACGAGGAGAAAACCTGCGCCGGTGAGTAGCGCCAAAGTCCAAATTTGACTGCTGAGTCGCGATTTCATTCCTACCTCCCAAACTCTCTTTAAAACTGTTTAAATACTCGGCCCCGGATAGACTTCCAACAGACGGCGCAAATCGATGACTAGCGCCAACCTGTCTTCGTGTCGCAACATGCCAATACAGTGAGGCACGTTTTCCGGTGCCTGCTCCAACAAATCCTCTGCGTCGATCACGGAATACGTGCCAACCACTTCATCCGCGGCGATACCAATGCGTATTTCATCGCGCTGGCCCTCGGCGCGAAGAGAAGCGACAACCACGTGCTTTGGCAGCAAACCAGTGCGGCGTCCCTCGGTCAAGGCGATGTCGATCAACGGAACAATTGCACCGCGTAAATTGAAAATACCCAAAACGTAAGCCGGTGAAAGCGGCAATCTAGTGATGAGCGGCCATTCCACAACTTCTTCCACATCCAGCACGGGGAGGCAGAAGCGCTCGCGTCCACTACGAAATACGCAATATTGCGATTCGGGCGGACGCTCGGTGATCGGACCGAGGGCCTCAAGCAGTTCGCCCATCTCCGCATCAGCGGGAAGTGCCGCAAGATGAAATTCTTCGCTCATACCTCTTCTTTCGACTCCCTATGCAAAACGCCGTACCGCACGCAAAAGATCTTCCCGGGTAAATGGTTTGGTTACGTAGCCGTCCGCCCCTTGCTGCTGACCCCAGTAGCGATCGCTGGCCGTGTCTTTCGAAGTGACCAGGATGACGGGAATAGAACTGAAGGCATCGCTGCCTTTTAGTTCACGGCAAATTTGAAAACCATTTCGTTCCGGCATCACCACGTCGAGAAGAATGAGGCTTGGGCGTTCGATGGCGATCATTTCTTCCACGCGCTTGGGGTCGTTCAAGCCGACCGGCCAATAACCTTCCGGCTCAAGAAGCCCCTGTATCAGCTTCACTTGCGCGGGCGAATCGTCGACAATGAGTACTTTTTTCTGCACAAGAATCTACTCCGCGTAGTTCTCCAAAGAAGAAAAATGCACGTTAGCGGCCAGCTTTTGGGAAGATTCTCAAGAGTTGTCGAATTCACTTAACTGATTGACTGTACACGGGTTATCGTGGTTGACGCGACCCTTAGCGTTGGATGAATTGAGGAAGTTGGCGCTCTTCCGTCTCAGCTTGAGAAGGCGTCTCAGCGTCGCGCATCTCGGTTGCCAGCGATGAGAATCTCTGCACAATTTCATTTATGCGCAACGCCATAGTGTGAATGGTTTTGATTTGTGCCAGAGACTGCGCCGAGAGTTGTCCGGGTTCCAGGAGAAGTAGTTCGGCGTTACCGAGGAGAGAGGTGAGGGCATTGTTCACGTTATGTTTCATGTCGATCATATAGCGGCCGAGTACGGCTTGATTGGCGTTCATCGTAGCGTTACGTTCCGCCTGCTTGGCAATTTTCAGGGCCTCTGTGCGTCGAAGGGATTCGCCAGCCAGCAACAGGACCATCTGTGTCCAATCTTCTCGAAGCGGAACCTGCAGCAGGCGTGGATAACGTTTGCGAAGGGCTGCAAAATCCTTATTTTCGGAAGCCGCACAAATGATGATGGCAGTCCCTGATTCGAGAGTCTGAAGAATGCCGGAAAGCTTTTCGTCCTTGAGCGGCCCGATAACGATTAAATCGGGAGTAAAGTTCACGCCGCCTTTCCACAAGTCACTTGTCAGGACAGAAATCCCCGGCAACTGCCGTTCGGTTTGCCAGCAGGCAGTCAGGAGCCGCGCGAATTCACTGTCATCGGTAAGGATCAGAACGCTTGTATTTCTCAAAAGCATGGCTCCCGTGGTGTATCCCTGGAGATGGCGGATCTGGGCAGGGAACTAAAGTTTTTCGGCTTCGTCCAGCGCAGAAAGCAAGCGCTTCGTGCTTATGCCCAGATTTACGGCAGCTTCCGTGTCTTTCGCTTGCTTGGCAACTTCAACGCGCTCCTGTAATCGGGAAACTTCCACACGGGCGATGGGCAGAACGCGGGCGAGGTTGGTTGAAGATGGAGAAGCTTTGGACTGTTCCGTGGCCGCAGTCACCATGGCACGCGCAACAACAGCGCGTCGGAGATCTTCCGCAGCAGAACCGTCCTCACTGACGAAAGCAGTTACTTCCCACGAGGACATCAGCAAGCGCGCTCCGCCGACTTTGACTGTGGTCATGGAGCGGCCTCGAGATGGAGGTGCAGAAATCAACTGCTCCCAAATCTGCTCCATGCAGGTCTCAAAATCCAGATCAGGAACGGTTTCTTCCGGTTTGTCGGCGGCAACCGGGAGCGTGCGATCTCCTAGGGACCCTGGCAATGTGACCGTCGCTTCCGGCTTTGTCGAAATTGTTCGATTTGTGCCGGACTCAATGGATTTCCCAAGAACCTTTTCAACAGCACGCTCGATATCCGAGCGGAGAGAAAGAAGCTTGTCGAAGGCCTGATTTACAGAGCGTTCCGTGTATTCCTTCTGAAAGGGTTGCTTCCAATCATCAGCATATTGCCGAACCTTCGCGACAGTCTCGGCTGAAGTGAGGCCAAAAGACTGGCAATCGATGGTTTTGGCACCGGCTGATTCGAGGTGATTGATGCCAGAGCGGATGTAGATCAGGTCAGCGTGCATCAGTTCGATCAGGGTCCGGCGCAGAAGAAAATTGAACCGAACAAATGCCAGCAGCGCCGTAGGATCGTAGAACATGTTGCCGGCCGTTTCCTTAACTTTGCGGCCTTGTTCGATGAAGTTCGTTTTCAGGATATCGCGAAGCCCCTTGAACGAGCGAAGGGCGACAATCATCTTTTCGAGGGGTTCGCACCAGGAGAGGGGCTCTGTGCTGACCTCTCCAAAAACAGGTTTCATGACAACGGCAACATCGGTCAGCTCGATCTGTTTGTGAAAAATCTTGGCTGGAGCGCAGAGAGCGAAATATTGCACAAGAAGGAAGTCAATCTTGTCGCGATCGGTCAGCGTCTTGCCCGGTTTTTTCAGGTGGCGCATGATTAGCGCGCGGAGGCCGCTCTCGCTGGCATTCAATGTGGTCATCTGCAACAGATGGCGCAGTTGATGGACCATCACTTGTTGGTCCATGGCATTCAGCCAGGTGTGAACCTGGGTGAACAGTTCGAGCTCGGCTTTCTCCGGTAACACGCGCTTGTTTTGCGCAAACGGAATCTCAATCTGCAGGTGCTTGGCAAGAGCAATGTAGATTGGGAAAACAGACCGATTTTCCTCCCATTGTACGTTCCTGGAATTATCGGCCTTGGGCGGTGCTGGGAGATTCAAGGTTGTAATCAGTTTATTCACGGCTGCATCATCCAGTCGCAGGTGCCATCTGTAAATCGCACGGCCACTGCTTTGAGTCCTTCGTGGTACTGCAGAGCGATCACGGAAGCTTTCAGTGGACGCTCATTTTTGGTCCTGACGAGTTGAATGCTCTCATCAAATTCCAACGGCAAGGCGGTCATGAAGATGGCGCACTGGCCCGAGGCAAATTCGAGGACCGTTGACTCTCTCAACTTCTCGCGTCCCGGCCGCAAGGATTGCACGCGAACCATAACGCGAGTTGCTGGGAGAGCCGGAAAAAACCTGGCTAACTGCTCGGCGCATCCCCGTTCATCTGCAATCAGTGACATCCCCGTGGTTTACCCCACTGCCAGCACAACTCGTTCCATCCGCGATAGTCAAATCGGGTCGACGTAGAGCTAAGACACACCCGACATCGAGCGAAGGCGTATCGCCCCACAGAGGAAATTGCACGCAGAGCGCCAAAACAGATCTTTGCAGGGTGGTTGGTGAAGTATAAGAAATGAGGGGGCTTAGAAAGTTCCTCCGCGGCAGGGAGGCAAATGAATCTCAGACTGAAACGTTCGTGTCTCACCCAGAGTCGCGAAACCTGACTCGATTGGTTTTCTGCTGAGACGCCTCTAGCGCTCGATAGTGTGGGTCTCAGACTCTTCTGCGATGTCCAGCGAGCTACCTCGTGGTGGAATGTTGTAGCGTTTCAGTTTGCGGTAGAGAGTGGCACGGCTGATACCCAACATCTTTCCTGCGAGGGCCTTGTCACCATGGGCTTGCTCAAAAACGCGCAAGATGGTCATTTTCTCCATTTCCGCGAGGGCGGTAGTGGAAAGGGATGCCGCATCCTCAGGAGTCATGGTGTGGCTAACGGGAATTTCTGTGCGGATCGCTGGGGGTAGATCCTTAACATCGATTACTTCCTGGTCGCCTAAGGTCAATGCTCTGGCAACACAGTTTTCAAGCTCGCGTACATTGCCTGGCCAATCGTACTGCAACAGGCTCTTCATGGCTGCCGGAGTTACCTGAACATGGGCCGTCGGAGCATAACGATTCAGGAAATAGTGGACAAGAACTGGGATATCGGAACGACGATCTCTTAGGGGGGGCAGGTGCACGGTCACCACATTCAGGCGGAAATAAAGATCCTTGCGAAAGGTTCCTGCACGGTAGGCCGCTTCCAGGTCGCGGTTGGTTGCAGCGATGACACGCACATCGATGCTGATGCGGTCGTTACTACCTACAGGGCGGACTTCCTTTTCCTGCAGGACGCGCAAGAGCTTGGCTTGCATTTCCAGGGGAATTTCCCCAATTTCATCAAGAAAGATGGTGCCACCATTCGCAGCATGAAATAATCCTGATTTGGACTTAGTGGCCCCGGTGAATGCGCCTTTTTCGTAGCCGAAAAGCTCACTCTCCATCAGCGTGGGAACCAGTGAGCCGCAGTCCACGGCGACAAAGGGAGTCTGAGCGAGCGCGCCACGGAAATGAATCGCGCGCGCGACAAGTTCCTTGCCGGTGCCGCTCTCGCCGGACACCAGCACTGGGGTCCGGGTATCTTTCAATCGAGAAATCATTCGCAACACGTCTTGCATGCCCGCTGAACTGCCGATAATCCCATCCAGGTTCTCGTCGGCGCTGACTCGCTCACGAAGAAAGGCATTCTCGTTCACCAAGCGGACTTTCTCGGCCATACGCTGAAGTAGCAGGCGGAGTTTCTCGACGCGAAAGGGCTTTTCGATGTAGTCGTAGGCACCTAGTTTCATGGCGTCCACAGCAGACTCGATGGAGCCGTGGCCGGTCATGATCGCGATCTCGGTTCGCGGCAAAACAGTGCGAATCTGTTTTAGGAGTTCCACACCGGACTGATTGGGAAGCTTCAAATCGCTAAGCACGAGATCCGGAGGATCGGTCTCCAGACGCGTGACCGCCGCTTCCGCGCTTTCCGCCTCATTGCACAAGAAGCCCAACGAAGTGCCGATGGTCATGCACAGCCGGCGAATGCTCTGTTCGTCGTCCACTACCAGCAGTTTAATTTTCAGATCGTCGCTCATGGTTTTCCGAACGTTTTCTCCACAATAGAAATCAGTTGTTGAACCCGAAAGGGCTTCTCGATGCAGGGGGTGACACTGCCTCTTAACAGAGATTGGGTCTCGCTATTGGCCGTATCTCCACTAATCAGAATGATGCGCTTGGCCAGTTCCGGTCTGTTTTTCTGAATCCACTGATGAATATCAGCGCCGTTAATTGTCCCGGGCATACGGATATCGGAAATGACCCCGGCATACTGTGCTGTGTGCAAGCATTCGACTCCTTCCGCGCCCGAGGCGGCTTGAACGACCGTGTAGCCCTTGCGTTCGAGCGCGGCGCGTACAAACGCACGTACCGAGGCTTCGTCCTCAATCAAAAGGATGGGGGCTACCACGCGTGTTTCAATGGCTGAACTCATCGAGCAGCCTCTTTCGCGGCTGCGGCAGCCAGGGCAGATTCGGAAGTTTGTGGCAGGCGCACAACGAATGTGCTACCAGGCTCTTGCGCGTTGTTCCAGCAGAGAATTTCTCCCCCGTGAGCCCGCACAATGCCGTAGCAGATGCTGAGCCCAAGACCTGTGCCTTTTCCGACCTGCTTGGTGGTAAAGAAGGGATCGAAAATACGTTCGGGCTCGCTGACCCCTATGCCGTTGTCGATGAACGCGACTTCAACAGCATCCTTGGTGCGACGTGTGCGGATGCGAATCTGCCCATGATTTCCGGATTCCTGGATGGCGTCATAGGCATTATTCAGAATATTTAGAAATACCTGCTGAAGTTGCTGCGCATCACCCAGTGTTGGCGCGATACTCTCGTCGAACTCCTCAACCACCTCGACACCATGGCTCGAGAAGTCGTAACTCCGTAATTTGATGGTTTGGCGAAGAATGGAGTTCACTTGCACGGCTTCGCGCTGCGCAGGCCGTTGCCTGGCGAAGCTCAGCAAATCCTGGACAATTTCCTTCGTGCGCTGGGTTTCCTGTAGGATAATGCGCAAGTCTTCCCGCGCTGCTTCCGGCACATCCGGATTCTCGAGCAGCAAATCAGTGAAGCCCAGAATCGCTGCCAGAGGATTGTTGACCTCGTGAGCGACACCGGAGACCAACTGTCCTATGGTGGCCATCTTTTCGGAGTGGGCGAGTTTCGCCTGTAAAAGGGCTGCATCCGTAATATCCGTCATCACAACGACGACACTGTTGACCTGCCCTGACTCGTCTCGCATGGGGCTGAGACTGATCGAAAAGTGGCCCAGGCTTCCGTCGCTTCTACCTACGCGCAATTCCAGATTTTCCACTTGTTGACCCATTGCCGTAGTCTGCAGTGCGGCCTCGAAATCTGTGCGATGCGAGGCTTCGATCCAGTTATCCAGTCGATGACCGATCAACTCCTCTTCCTTGTAACCGGCCTCATAACAACGGCGGTTTACATAGCTGATAAGCCCGGCGGTGTCGAGTACGAGTATCATGCTTTGCGTGGTATTCAGAATTTTCTGATTGAAATCCCGCTCGCGTTGCAACTGCGACTGGAACATTTTCTGTTCCGTAACGTCCAGCATCAATCCCCGGGTCTGAATCACTTTGCCCTGGGCGTCGTGCACCGCGCTGATGTTCTGCATGGTATGAAGCAAGCTGCCATCTTTGCGCCTTAGAGTTTCCTCGTAATTGCGAAGTGCGCCTCGCTCTGCAATCGCGCGGACGAAGCGTTCCTTCGCGGCAGGAGTGGGATATAGATGCGGGCTTACGTCGGCGCGCAATAGTTCGTCTCGCGATTCGTAACCCAACATACGCACCATGGCGTCATTGACATCGAGAAATTGACCGTCGGGTGTGGCAAAGAACAAGCCTTCCTGAATGCTATCGAACAGCTCCCTGTAGCGCCGTTCGGCTTCGCGCCGGTCGGTAATATCTTTCAAAACGTGGATAGTGCGAGTTTCTTCTTCCACGGCGCCAGGTGCACGAGAAGTAGAAACCAGGAAGGTTCGGCCTTCTGCCGTAGCGATATACTCCTCGCGAAGCTGTTTTGTGTTTTGACAGAACGGACAAGGAAGCGCGCTGCCCGTTTCGGCGATGTGTTTCAAATTATTCATCGGCTCGCCAACCAAAGCCGCCGGCGGTTTGCCCAAGAGTGTTGCCAGTGTCCGATTGGTGCGAACGATCTTCCAGCTTTGATCGTGAACGACGATGTAGTCGCTGATCGCATCGATGTCCTCGACCCATTGCTTCTTTGACCGTTCGAGCTGAGAGAAACGCCGGACTTTCTCCATGGATAGTGCGGCGTGACTGGCAAGGGCGGTGAGCAGCTTCTCCTGTGTCGATGAGAATTGCGGTTTTTCTCGAATTAGACACAGCGTCCCCATCAATTCACCGTCGCTTGCATAGATGGGGAAGAAAGCACAGTGGGCCGTGCTCTCGGGAAGTGGCAATACTTGTAGTCCGTTTCGCTTGCAGGAGATATTGGCCAAAAGCCAATCCCAGGCAATTTTGGAAGCAGGGAACTCCTGGACAGGAGAATACAGTTCCACCCGGTTGCCGATAATCTCACCAACTCCGCCCCATTGCGCATCGAGCATTTCTGCCGCTCTGGACGCGAATCCCGCCAGAAATGCCGGCAGTTCGCGAGAATTGGCTGCGGCGACGGCCAGATTCATTAATTCCTGGGAGTAATCAGAGGGGGTCTGGCCGGACAGTGTCCGTGTACGAACTGTCGACTTACGGCGCGAAGGAGTGATCTTTGGTCCACGCATAGAGGGTAAGGGCCCTGCGGGTGTCTCAACTTAAGAAGCCACGCACCTCCAAGCTACTGAGCAATCTCAATCTGAGTCAATTGCTCATACTCATTGTGATGCGCATTCGTTACCTGAGGCTATTGTAGTCTTACAGAAAATGTCTCAGCGTGAGACCAGACCCTGTTGCCTGAAGGCCAAGTGAGACGTATCGCCTGAGCGTTTGGTGAGTGTATCGGGCGTTCTTACTCCAGTATCTTTAATCACTGTAATTAGTTACAGGTCTCCGGAAGCACTTTCGCTGGATCTCCAAATCCCCTGAGCCGATGGCATCCGACTTGCCTTTTCCTCGTTGGGATAGTTTCCTTGCCCGGGAGGATGAAGTGGGGACTCGCATTGGATGGGGGAAGAAACTGGTTGCCGGATTAGGGCTATTGGTTCTGGCGGGATTCACAACGGCACAGCAAACGGTAGTGGAGGAAGGCAAGCGGAAGCCCAAGTCCAGGGTGAATCCAAACTATCCGGAACTAGCCAGGCGCATGAATATTGGGGGAAAAGTGAAAGTCGAGGTGGTCATCGCCCCGGATGGCCATGTGAAATCCACTCGGGCGCTCGGGGGACACCCGGTACTTGTTCAGCCATGTCTCGATGCTGTGAAGGAGTGGCGTTTCGATCCGGCGCCCGAAGAGACCACCCAGGTGATTGAGTTCACGTTTAAGGATCAATGAGTCGCGGGGGACGTTAGCTCTCAAACGAGCTAGGCTGGCGCTGTGATGTGGCAATGGGGAGTGGAGGAAGTGACGCAATGACGATTGGAAAGCAGCTTTACAAAAGTTTCGGGACGATCCTGGCGATCCTCGCCGTTCTACTGGTTGTGGACCTCGTGACGATTTACAAAGCGAGGACGGCAAGCTCGGAAGCGGCTTCCACACTGGAAAGCGTGCGCACGGCTGAGGCTACCCGCTACCAAATCATGTTAAATCGCCTAAATCTGAATAACTTCCTTCTGAGCGGCGATCCGCGTGATGAGGACAAGGTGAACCGTGGATTTTCGGAGCTCAGCGACCTGGTCAAGCGCGGGCAGTCTCAGACCAACAACGAGTTTTTGCGTACCGCACTCATTCAGGTGGAAAGCACGGAAGCAAGCTGGGCTGATAATTTTGCCAAACCTTTGTTGGCGAAACGCCACCAGGTTGATTCGGGAGACGCGACCGTCTCCGACTTGCAGATCTTCTATTTGCAGAAGGATCCGTCCTCGTGGCTGACGAAATCTTCGATGGTTCTCGACCAAGCCAACACCGATATGAGCAAGGCCCTTGGCGAGTCACAAGGGACAGCTTCACGGGCGAGCGCAATCAGCTTCGGGATTATCGTGATCGGGACCATCGGAGCGATGATTTTTATCGGCGTCAACGCCGTACGAACTGCCAACTCCATTACCGAGCCGTTGCAACATCTGATCGCCGTAGCCCGGGAAATCGGTGACTCAGGAGACCTGGATCAGAATATCGATATCCACCGTAACGACGAGATAGGCGCGCTGGCCACCACGTTTAACAATATGGTGGCTTACCTGAAAGAAATGGCCACGGTTTCGATGGCGGTTGCGGAGGGCGATTTGACCGTTGAGGTCACGCCGCGCTCCAAGCGAGACACGCTCGGGAACGCATTCCAGCGCATGTCGCATGGATTACAGCAAATCGTTCGTTCAACCCGCGATGGAGCGTCACAAGTATCTGCGGGATCGAATCAGGTTGCGGGCGCCGCGGACGAGTCGGCGAAGGTCAGCGTCCAGGCATCTTCGGCGATTGAAGAAGTGACCAGCACGATGCACGAGATGAGTGTGAACGTTCAGAACGTGGTTAAAAACACCCAGGTGCAGGCATCGAGTGTTGCGGAGACTTCGGCGTCCATCGATCAGATGGTCACGTCAATTCAACGCGTCGCAGATACAGCGAAGGTTTTGCTGGATATCGCCAACCGTTCGCGCGAAGAAGTGGTAACGGGTATTGCCACGATGGAAAAGACAACCGACGGTTTAAATCGCACGAACAGGTCGATTCAATCCTCGGCGGAAATTATTAACATTCTTGGGCACCGCGCCGATGACATCGGCAAAATTATCGAAGTTATCGATGATCTTGCGGAGCAGACCAATTTGCTGGCGTTGAACGCGGCCATTGAGGCTGCCCGTGCCGGAGAGCACGGTTTGGGTTTTGCGGTTGTGGCGGATGAAGTTCGAAAGTTGGCGGAAAAATCTACACAATCGACCAAGGAAATTGCCGACTTGATTCAGAGCATTCAACGCGAAGCGCGGCAGGCAGTTGAAAACATGGAGCACAGTACGCGCATCGTTGAAGAAGGGCTCAGCTTCGGGAACGACCTCGGTACAGCGCTTCACAAGATATCGGACGTGGTGACGGAAGTCTATAAGTTCTCGCAAGAAATTGGCGCGGCAACCAACGAGCAGTCTGTGGGCTCTACGCAGATTGCGAAAGCTACAAACCGATTGACGGAAATTACCCAGGAGATCAGTTCGGCTGTCGAAGAACAAGCTTCCGGCGCCCAGGCAGTGGTCCGGGCCATGGACAAGATGCGTGAATTGGTGCAGCAATCGGCCTCAAGTTCCACAGAACTATCGGCCGCGGCGGAACAAATGCTCAAACTGTCGCGAAACCTGCTCGACAACATGGATCAATTTGTAGTCGATCGAGCCGGTCAGGTCCGCCATCGTCGCGATTCACAGGGACCCAACCCAAGCCCGCGACGCGCCCATGCGAGCGAGCCAAATGATTACGAGTATGCCGAAGTAAGCCGGTCCTGACGCGAGTGCGACACATGGAGAAAGACTATCAAGTTGTCGGATTTCGAATAGGGAACGAAACGTACGGGGTACGCATCGCGTCGGTGCGCGAGATCGTCCGCGTCCCGGAAATTACCTCGGTGCCCAATGCCCCTGAGGCGATTGAGGGCGTTATCAACCTACGCGGCAAAATTATTCCCGTCATGGACCTACGAAAGCGCTTCGGAGAGAAAACCGTCCAGAGTGACAAGAGAAATCGCATTCTGGTGGTTGAGCTCGAAAGCAAACTACTGGGATTGATTGTTAGCTCGGCATCGGAAGTATTGAAGATTCCACCTTCGGAAATCGAGGCGCCGGGAACCGTATTCGCCGAGGGAGAGTCTAGCTACGTTACCGGTGTGGGCAAGCTGAAAGGCCGCCTGATAATCCTGTTGGATATCGCGCGCCTGCTTCGCCAGCCGGAATTTAAAAAACTTGAGGAGGCCGCGGAGCCCGTCGCGCTGTCAAGGTAACCTTCCCGGCGACACGGAGGAAGAAGCCCTAAAAGCTGGCTCAACGCACCCCGTATGGGAACGATCACTGCCCAGGTTCAGCTTACAGAAGCAGAACTGAAACTATTGCAAACGCTGGTCTATCAGGAATGCGGCATGTATTTCGACGAACGCCGCTCCCACTTCCTGAAAGACCGCTTGCAACGCCGCCTGAAGGCCTGCCAACTAGATTCCTTCTATAGCTATTATCGACTGTTGACCAGTCGGGAGGGAAGAGCCGAACTCGCACTACTGCTAGAGAACCTGACCGTCAACGAGACTAGTTTCTTTCGTAACCGGCCACAACTTGAATTATTACAAAAAAATGTTTTGGAAGAGATCCTGCACCATAAACAGGATCGTCGCGATTGGACGCTGCGCGTATGGAGCGCGGGGTGTTCCGCAGGGCAAGAACCTTACTCAGTCGCCATTCTGGTGTGTGACGCACTGGCCTATTACTATCTGCGAAATCCATTGCCGTTTGACATGCCGTCGCCGAAGCCGCTGATTCCGCCCCCCTGGAAACTGGAAATTGTTGCATCGGACATTAGTTACGCGAGTTTACGCACGGGGCAAGAAGGTGTTTACACCGAAATTCAGATGGAGCCGGTGGATTACACTACGCGACTTCGGTATTTCGAAAAATCCGGCGACAAATATGCCGTGAAGAAGCAGCTGAAAGACCTGGTCCAGTTCGACTTCCACAACCTGAAGACGGAATTCTTGCCGCGCCGGAACGATATCATTCTATGTCGCAACGTGATGATCTATTTTGACGAGGCGGAACAGAAGCGCCTCATTGAAAAGTTCTGGCATTGTTTGAACCCCGGCGGTTACCTGCTCGTGGGTCACGCGGAAAGTCTTTTTGGTTTGACGCAAAAATTCAAGATGGTTCATGAAAATAACGGCACTGCTTACAAACGGCTTGAGGTGAATTCTTGAGCTTTTTGCCCGACGAGCGAAATTCTGAGCTGCGCGCCCTCTTCTTCGAGAGCGCCTCGGAACTATTACAGTCCATCAATGATGCCGGCTTGCGATTGGAGAAGCATCCGGCGGATGAAGAACTTCTTCGCGGCCTGCGGCGTGCTATCCATACCCTGAAAGGTGATTCTGCGGCGTGTGGCTTCCAGCTGTTGAGTGAAGTTGCTCATGAACTTGAAGACGTGCTTTCGCTGCAGATTGGGCAAACACAGGGAGCTAGGCTCGCCGAGGTAGTCTTGTCGGCCGTCGACACTTTTGAAAGTATGCTGAGTGCCTACCAGCGCCAGCTTGAACCTCCTTCGCCAGCTTCACTGCGTACATTGATCCGCAATCTTCTGGACTCACCGGGCGTCCGACACCCAGCCGTGGAAGATCCGGCAGTTGTGGTACCCGCTGCCTTCCGCTGGAGCGAATACGAACGTCTGATGATTTCCGAAGCGCTTTTGAATGGCGGAAATGTATATAACATCGCGCTACGCATCGATCCGAACAGCGCCATGCGCGCCGCAGCGTTTCAGCTTGTCCGCAATGTGTTGCACGCTTGCGGCACAGTGATTGCCTTGAGGCCGGAAGACAATCTGGCGGCTGCGAAAGTCGATATTGTAGAAGCGGCAGTGGCGAGTGCCCATCCAATTGACCATGTCTCGCACCGCTGCCGGATACCGTCGGTAGTGTCCGATGTTCGAATCGAAAATGCTGCGCAGGCGGAGATTGCCGAACACGAACTACTGGGGGAAATTCTGGAGGCACAAGCGGCCGAGTTTGCCGCCCATCCTGAGACCATGGATGGCGGAAACGCAAAGGGGCAGGCGAGTTTGTCGGCCGTCGCCACTGTTGCTGAAAGTACCGTTCGCGTGGATGCTTCACGAATCGACGCAGTGATGAACCTGGTCGGGGAATTGATCATCGGCAAATCCATGCTGCATCGCACGCTGGCGGAATTTGAGGTGAATCATGCCCGTGATCCACTTCGTGGCAAGTTCGCCGAGGCGCTGGCGTTCCAGTCTCGGGTTCTTGACGAATTGCACAAATGCGTGTTGAAGATCCGCATGGTCCCCGTCGAACAACTGTTCCGACGTTTTCCCCGCGTTGTACGTGACATCGCCAAGGTATGCAATAAAGATATAGCGCTGGAAGTGGCGGGTGAGCATACCGATCTTGACAAGAGCATTCTGGATGCCCTGGCTGAACCGCTCACCCACCTTGTGCGCAATGCGGTCGATCACGGAATAGAGCCAGCGGAAGAGCGCCTGGGTATCGGCAAGCCTGCTCGTGGCACCGTATATCTGAATGCCTACCATCAGGGCACGCAGGTTGTCATTGAAATCCGGGATGACGGCCGCGGCATTGATTTGGAACTAATCCGTCGGCAAGCAGTAAGGAACGGGCTTCTGAAATCCGGCGATGCGGATCGCATGACGGAACAAGACGTCTTGAATCTGATTTTTGAACCTGGATTTAGCACCGCCAGCGAGGTTACAGAGGTGTCCGGCCGCGGTGTAGGAATGGACGTCGTTCGCACTGTCCTTGACCGGCTAAAGGGTACGGTTCACGTTTCCAGTTCGAAGAGTCAAGGGACAACTATCTTGCTGCGCGTACCTCTTACACTTGCCAGTATCCAGACTCTTCTGTTCAAGGTTGGCGGGCGCTTGTTTGCGGTCCCGCTCTCGTCCGTAGTCGAGATCACAAGAATCTCCGAGCAGGAAATTCAACGGGTCGATCAGCGAGAAGTGTTGCGTCTCCGCGAGCAGATTCTGACTCTGGTGCGTTTGAATTCGATTCGTGGGATTCATTCCGTAGAACCCGCGAACCTGAAGAAGAAAAAGAGCTTTGTAATCGTAATCGGCGTTGCTGAAAAGCGGTTTGGGTTGTTGGTTGACACCATGGTGGGCGAAGAAGAATTGGTGATTAAGGCTTTACCAGGGGAGATCGTATCGAGCGATCTGGTTAGCGGCGCATCCATTTTGGGTGACGGCACTGTTGTCTTGATTCTTAACGTTCCTGCAATTCTTTCGCGGCTGTCTCGGTCTGTACCACTCGGAGCCATCGCATGATGGAACGAGTTCGAGTACTTGTCGTAGATGACTCCGCTCTGATGCGGAAACTGATCCCCTTGATTCTGGAGCGTGATCCAGATGTGGAAGTAGTGGGCACTGCTATGGACGGGGCATTCGCGTTGCGCAAGATCGCTGAGTTGAAGCCCGACGTTGTCACCCTGGATCTGGAGATGCCGAGGATGGACGGGATTGAGACATTGCGCATGATCATGCGCAGCGCGCCGCTTCCCGTGATCGTTTTCAGCACCCATTCCAAAGAGGGTGCCTACTCCACATTCAAGGCGCTGGCACTCGGTGCTATCGATTTTGTGGCCAAGCCCAAGGATGCAGCCGGCGGTCACCTGGAGACCGTTGCCACCCAACTTATCGAAAAGATTAAAGTGGCCAAGCGAGCTGGTGGGACGCGCGCTGTCCCAAGGGCCACCCCAGAACCGCCGCGGCCAAATAAAAAGCGTGAGAGAGCGGCTGTACCTCCCAATCGAATCATCGCCATTGGTATCTCTACGGGAGGCCCCAACGCACTGCAATACATGCTTTCGCAGATTCCGACGGAATTCCCTGCATCATTCGTCGTTATTCAACACATGCCGGAAGGATTTACGGAAATGTTTGCCCGGCGGCTGGACGAATGCTGCGCGCTGGACGTCCAGGAAGCAAAATCTGGAGATTTACTGGTTGCTGGCCGGGTGCTGATTTGCCCGGGCAATCGCCACATGATGGTTCGGCGCATGCCGCGTGGCGAGATGGTCATCCTGTCCGACGGCCCTCCGATCAATGGTCACAGACCATCGGTGGATGTACTTTTTCACTCCGTAGCGCAGGAATTTGGGCTTACCTCAGTGGGAATTCTAATGACCGGGATGGGAGAAGACGGGGCAGAAGGTTTGGGCGCGATTCGATCCGCGGGGGGCGTCACCATCGCGCAGAGCGAAGAAACGTGCGTCGTACCCGGTATGCCGCGGGCGGCCATTTCGAAAGGGTATGCATCCAGGATCATTCCGCTCGATGGTCTCGGGCAATATTTGATCAGTCATTATGGCGCGGAACGAGGCAGTTCTGAAAAGGTGGACGCGCAAGAGAAAGTGGAAAAGAACGAAAGGCCAACGGTTTCGACTCCCCGCGTCTGAGGGCGCGAGGAGCCAAAGGAGAAGGTTATGCAACAGTTTGCACCTCTACTTCGGAGCGACAATCAGCCGGTCCGTTATCTGGTCGTGGACGACTCCGTCTTTGCCCGGAAGAATTTGATCAAAATGATCGAACTCTTTGGTGGTGAAGTAGCCGGAGAAGCTGGTGACGGGCTGACTGCCATCGCGGAATATAACCGCACAAAAGCAGACATCGTTTTGATGGACATCACGATGCCACAGATGGAAGGAATCGAGGCCGTGGAGCGGATCGTGCGCCAACACTCCGATGCGCGCATCGTAATGGTCTCCTCTGTCGGCTACCAGGAAAACATACTTGCGGCGCTGCAGAAGGGCGCGAAACACTTTGTGCAAAAACCGGTAAAGCCCGAAGTCCTTTACGAAATTCTGCGATACGTCTTGGGGGATGACCCGAATGCAACTAGCGGGCCAGTCGCGCTCGCGGGAGAACACCATACATGAGAATGGAACTCATTCAGCCGTTTATCAATGCTGCGGATGCTGTCTTTGCGGAATCGTTGCAAGCTCCAACAAAGATAGTGGATCTCTCCATGGAAGAAGAAACCTACCGGCGCAAGGGTGTAGCTGCGCTCATCGCGATCAAAGGCGACATCGAGGGGCGCGTAATCCTAGATTTGGCTCCTGAAGTGGCTGTTCGCGTTGCCAGCGCGCTCGCGGGATCACCCGTAACCGCCAGTGAACAAGTGGTGTGCGAAACAGTATGTGAACTGGCCAATATGGTGATTGGAAATTCCGTCACACTGCTAAATGACGCTGGTTTTCGATTCAAGGTGTTTCCGCCAGAGATTCATATGAGCGATGCAGGCCTTGCAGGGAATGTTGAGACGGAAGCGATGGTCATTTGCATCGAAACACCCTGTGGACAGGTATATCTGAATATTTCCATGCACTATTTGCACCGTCGCCGTCGAGAACGCGACACCGTGAATGCGCTCGATTAATTGATTTCTATTTTGGAACACGGGAAGGCATCGCTTACGCGGCTGTAGTACACTCCCTTCGCCATAGGTTCTTTCCAGAGCGGAGGCGCATGTCAAATCGGCTGATTCTCAGTTGTATCATTTCCATTTGTGCTTCGACAATTCTTGCCGCACAGGCTCCCGTTTCGCCGGACACTGCCGAGCCTGGTTCCGTCGAGGACATCGTCAAGGCAACCACAGAGCCGCGTTTTCTCTCTCCTTGGGTTTCCTACATCCCCGCATCATCAACGATTCCATCCCCACGCGTGTTCCTTGGCCGTATACCGGGTGCGCCCGGTGAGTTGGTAGATTCCGCCAAGGCCTACAGTTATTGCCGAGCACTGGCTGCCGCGTCTCCTCGCGTGCGAGTTTTCACTATTGGGCGTTCTGAAGAGGGCCGTGACATTCTTCTGGTCGCCATCGCCGACGAGAAGGGCATTGAGGCTCTCGAGCGTTTGAAGTTGGCAAACGCTGCGCTCGCCGATCCTCGGAAAACTAACCCCGCGGCTGCCAACGAGCTAATCGAAGGGTCGCGTCCCTTCTATTACTTCAACGCTGCCCTTCATTCTGACGAGACGGGATCAACCGAGTCCGTGCTGGAATTGGCTTACCGGCTTGCGGTTTCGGAGCAGCCCATGATTCGCCGGATACGCGAAAATCTGGTGGTTCTGATCAATCCGGTTTCCAATCCCGACGGCCGTGACAAGCAGGTAGAGTGGTTCTACAAGTTTTTGAAAGGAAAAACGGATCGGAATACTTTTCCGCGCCAATCTCCCCCCTACTGGTCTAAATACGCATTTGTAGATATCAATCGAGACGCCCACCAGCAAACGCACGAGACCACGAAGGCAGTACACCGCATGTTTCACGAGTGGCATCCGGTTGTCGTTCATGATCTGCACGAGAGCGTGCCTTTGCTGATGTCATGGAATGGCACGGGCCCGTACAATCCCAACATCGATCCCATCACGTACAGCGAATTTCTTGCATTAAGCTTTCAGGAAGTCCAAACCATGACAGGGCTGGGCATGCCGGGCGTCTCTACTTGGAATTTCGGCGAAGGATTCGCTCATCTCTTTCTGGACTCGGTCGCCATGAACCACAATGCGGTCGGCCGCGGGTACGAGACCTTTGGCAACGGAACCGCCGAAACTTTAACGCTCGCACTCTCGCCCGAGGAAACTTCTCGTGAGTGGTACAGGCTTCTGCCCGCACCCTCCGGTCAATTTTCATGGTCTGCCCGCGACAACGTGAACTACAACGAAACGGGTGCGCTCGCAGCACTGGACTATGCCGCCGTCAATTCGCGCACTCTGCTGCGTAACTTTTACACCAAGAGTCTGCATAGTTGGCGGAAAGGTCTTGACGAACCACCTTACGCATTTCTGATTCCAGAAGACCAAGGTGACCCGACGCGTGTGGCTCAGCTTGTCGGACGTCTGCAGGCTCAGCACATTGAAGTGAGTCGAGCCCAGGCCCCGATCCTGGTAAAGGAAGGAAGTTTTCCGGCTGGGACATTTGTGGTGCGGTTGGATCAGCCCTACCGTAACTACGCCGTCGATTTACTCGCTCCGCAGAACTACCCCAAGGACGGGAGCGAGCCGTATGACGACATCTCCTGGGAACTACCCGCCCACTATCACTTGCAGGCGATCCCCACTGCCGATGTTGCGATACGCCAAGCCAGCCTTTCCTTGCTAGCCGAGTCGCCAAATCCGCAAGGAAAAATCGAGGGTACTGGTTCATTTTACCTGTTGAAAGATTCGGGGCAGGAGGGGCTTCTCGAAGCACGCTACCGCATGGCGAAATTCGAGATCAAAATCGCGGAGCGGGCCTTTGCGATTGGCAATACCCAGTATCCGGCTGGTTCCTGGATTGTTGCTGCTTCGCAACCGGGGCTTACCGAAGTCCTCCGTGAATGTGCAACACACCTTGGGCTAGACTTCTCCAGCACTACTGCCGCGCCGGCCGTCCCCCTGCACGCGGCCAGCGCTCCTCGGCTGGGCGTCTGGGTTCCGTGGGCCGACACCGATTCGATTGGTTGGGTCCGATATTCCCTCGATCAGCGCAAGATTCCCTATAGCTACCTGCGTGACGAGGACATTCGCGCCGGCAATCTTCGCGACAAGATTGATGTGCTCCTCTACGGCCATGTTGATTTGGAGCTTGCTGAGCAGATTCAGGGCATTCCCAAATCCTGGGGACCGATGCCATTCAAGAAAACTGCACAAACTCCCAGTCATGGCACTCCTGCGGAATCTGACGACATCACCGGAGGAATTGGGTGGCCGGGTCTTTCGCAGCTACAGGAGTTTATTGAACGCGGCGGGCTCCTGATTACCCTTGGCAGTGGCTCGATGCTCCCCATCGAAGGTGGAATTATCCGCGGGGTTCGCCGAGATTCTGGAGGCGTGCCACGTAGCACACAAGGCGGTGGTGCAGATTCCTCTGCGGCCGCACAGCAAGCGATTACCCGCACCCCTGGCGATCATTTGCGGGTAACCTTTGCCATACCCGAACACCCGATCGCTTACGGCTATCCGGTAGAGACTCATGTCTTCCGCCAGAACTTTCCCCTCTACTCGATTCCGCGACGCTGGTTGCGCATGGCGTACTGCACGACGTGCCTGGATGGTCCGATGGATAGAAGAAATATTGTGCTGGAGTGGGGTGCTCGCGCTGGTACTCCAATTCTGGTAAGCGGACAAGTGTGGGGAGAGGCAAACCTGATTGGCCGGCCGGCGATTCTTGATATGCCGGTGGGACAGGGGCACGTCGTTGCATTCAATTTCAATCCGCTGCATCGCGATCTTAATCGTGGTGACCAGCGCATGCTGTGGAACGCGATCATCAATTGGCAGGTAATAATTACAGGAACAGCGACAGCCGCTGCGAAGTGACCGGAGGCAAAACTACTTTGCTAGATGCCGATTAATCGGGCGGCCTGACGTAGGCCGCTCCATGACGAAAAAGTCCAGCGGCTATGGGTTGCGAAAATACAATGCGAATCGGAACAAAAATCGCTCCCGCCCCCGGAGTGTACGGGACAGCAACTTCCAACCGAGTCCCTTCCGGATACTTGTTTCGGCTGCGAAAACTGATTCCGCCTTTGGACAGGTCTTCACAAACGGCAACTTCTTCCTCAAAGCCTCGCCGTCGAATGCAAGCGAGAACCCTTGCTTTTACTCGGGTTCGATTTCGCCGTGGAATAACTCGCTCCTCCATGGCTGCCCGGGAGGATGGAACCTCATCGAGTCTGGTTTCGGAATGCGCTTCGATCCAAATCGAGGGAGAGTCGCAATGTTTACAGAGACGGGCCACACATCGCCGAATCTCAAAAGACTTCAACTCCATCTCATTCAGATACACGACCTCGCGACGCTGACAGAAACTGCACTCCATCAGCATTCTGGCAAGCGCCTCCTCGGCTTTATGCAGTGAAGGGAACTCGATTTCCCAAAAATCCATGCGCGGGTCAAGAATTGCAACAGCATAAATGAAACCGTCAGGCTCACGGTCAATTTCGGCCATGATCCGGGCCCGGGCTGATTTGGTCTGGTCGCCTTCCAACTTGCGATGCAGCATGATTTCCTGGCCGGGAAAGATCTTCTCTACGAGGCGAATGACACCGCCATTTCGGCTGATCAATAGGGTATGTGCTGGCTGTTTTAAGGTCGCGCCGTGGTCGTCCGTCCAGGACGCCTCAACCTGCAGCTGCATAGTGACCCTGTCGCTTTGACGCATTCGCTCTGTACGCATGGAATCGGGACTCAAAATTTCGCCCTTCCGCTTGAGCGTACCATGCCTGTTTAGCCACCTTGTCGCCATGCGCCGCTTATTTGTCTTTCCCACTAATAGCAGCGTCAGCGGCATACAGCAGAAGTCATTGGACGTTACTATTTGGCGTATCCGGCCCACGAGACGGTTTTCAAAGTCATGCGGCTCGGCCAAACTTAGGTAATCGCATCCCTGACGCCCAAGGGAGATGAACAGGTATGTCTCATTCCGAAGGTCTTTCTTGAGCAAAATCATCTCCATGCCGGATCGCACCACTGCCATGTCCCCGCGTCTTGGGGGAGTACGGGACCGTCGTTACACCATTCGCTACCCCTTTGCTGCCGACGCTGTACTTATCGAATTAGAATCAGGGAAACAGGTGGAAGGCGTAACCTCAGATCTTTCCTTGGGAGGGTGCTTTGTCTGCACGAGCAGACCCCTGTCCCTCAATTCCAGAGCAAGGATGAAATTAACGCGCAAATCTCAACTGTTTGAGGCTCTTGTGGTTATTCGTATCGTAAAACCAAGGGTGGGCATGGGGATAGAGTTCTTTGACCTGGAATCACCCAACAATGAGGTCCTGGTCAACTGGATCGAGTCACTACGCCGCGTGCGCTAATTAAAATCTAAGGCGTGGCGTCTAATGGTCGTTCACTTCTTTCATAGAATTCCTTCTGCAATTTTAAACTCTCATCATCTGCCTTGATGGCTTTGATGACTTGTACCACCGTCGTTATCCATGCCTGCAGATCTTCCGTGCCCTGTTCCTTTGTAGCAGTCGACCCGTCGCCCGAGTAATGATTGGGGAAGCGGGCGTACCACCAGATGCCGGTGTACACGCTGTCCGGTAACATGACGCGTTTTTGGTCGCGCCCCGATTCAGAATTTGCGCGATCCATGTGCACCAGATTTGGGTGCGTGACCAAGACATTGGAAGTTTCCCTTTCGCCGGCATGCCAGTCAGGACCATTCTTCTCTGCCCCGGACTTTTTCGGTGTTTCATGGCCCCACTGCACATAGACGACATAATCGTGGGGCTTTGCTAATTGTGCTTGAGCAAAAAAAGGGAGCAGGTGTTCATTTCCGCCGTGACCGTTGACGATGACTATTTTCTTGCAGCCGTTGCGCGCCATCTCGTCCGTGGTTTCCTGCAGGAGTTGTAACTGCAATGCAGAGCTGTAAGCGACGGTCCCCGGTTCGTGTCTAGCTTCAAATATTTGACCGGCGAAGTATTCGGGAAAAATGATCACGTATTCTTCTTGGGCGGCATGTTCGGCGACATAACGTACGTTGAGGAGATCGGTGCCCAAGGGGAGATGCGGCCCATGTTTCTCCAGGATCCCAAAAGGCAAGAGGCATGTACCTTGTGATCTACTGATTGCCTCCCGAAATTCTCCGGCGGTGAGCTCTTCCCAATTTGGCGAAAGCTTTGTTTGTGCGGCCACCCGTCCTGAGGACAAGAGAAAAAGCAGCGCGCCCAACAATGTGAAATGGCGGTCCATAGAATCTCCTTGGCTTTTCAAGGCTAATTCTACTCTACTCTGCATTCCGCAAAGAATAGGCCGATGATCATGCACGGTATTTAATGGCCGTCACTGCAGCGGAGTTGTGTATTCAGTCGATGCACAGGCCACGGAGGAACTTGGCTTACCAGTCAAAAGAGTTATGGCAGCACACGCCCAACGCACTGCAAGTTGCGAACCGGCGGAATTGGTCTCGTGATAATGCGCAGTTACACCACGCGTCGCACAGGCATCTACCGCCTCAACCATTCCTTTGTTTGGATCAAAAGTGGGAGCCCGGAAGTCGTAACCCGGGACTAGGTATCCGAATTCATCGGGGGAAAGTCCAAAAATGAATCGATAACGCCCAGACATGGCATCTCGGACGGTCGGTTCGCCTGGGCGACCGGTATCTGCTTGCGGACAATCCTTACGTCTGTATTTTTCGATTCCATAGAAAGCTTCAGGAAACAATTCTCCAGGGACGGTCACAATCTGTGCGTCGCCAATGCGGATGGAATAAATAGTGCTTGTCAGATGTGGATGGTTCTTGTCCTCACTACCCGGAAGAGTGGAAAGCACGTTCTTCTGCATCAGAAACTGGTATCCCACATTGTCCATGGGAACAGTGAATTCAGCCTTCTTGATTTCCAGCAGACCGGTGTTGCTCCATTCGCCGTGCTCGATTGCTTCCTCAGCGGCGCGCGCCACATCGTGGCCGATGGCCTGCATGCGGTCGAACGTATACGTCGCATTTTTATTCCCGGCGGCAACAGGGTAGTCGCGTCCGTCAAAGCGGGTGCGCGTGCTGCGGTTGTTATCGCCCACAATTTCCACGGCCCCCAGATCGCCGGAAACGTAAATTGTCTTCCCGCCATATTTTTTCTCCAGCGCGTCTCTTGCCGAGCCAGGAAAATCGGAAGTTAAGAGGGTATTTTCATCTTCGAGCGATTCTGGATGAGTGTTCCAGTTAACCAAAATCGCTACAGTTTTATTTCTGTTTGCGCCTTCGATGCCAACGAATTGCATCACGCGAAGTTCTTCATCAAAGAACTTTGGTGGTCGTCCGTCCGTGCGTGTTTGCATATCCAGGAGCGATAAAGACTTCGCGGGATTCGTAGATCCGAGTTTCATTCGGACCGGGGTGAGGGATTTTGCCGCTTCGTTCACTGCTTTTGCGATTCGAACATCAATAAAGCTTAAATAAGCCGGAAACTTTCCATCCGTTTCTTGGTTGGGACCCCATAGACCAATTGTGTCGGGCCCTTCGTGATTGTGGGTGCTGGTCAGAATGATCTCTTTGATCCCCAGCGAAGGATCAATCTGTTTCCGTGCCTCGTCTAAACCGTAGTAGCCCGCCTTGGTGTAATAGCCAATGAGGTCGAGCGTCACGATGGCCGCCCGGGTTGAGCCGCATTCGACAACGAGTGCCCGAGCCCACAACTCATCGTGTTTGCCCGTGGCCAGACGGTCATTGCCGAAGCCGGCGAGATAGATTCCTGTGTAACGTTTGCCGGAATTTGGATCGATCGTTACGCTGGAATTATCTGCAACAAATGGTTCGCCCGAATCCCATCGTCCATTATGATTTTCGTCAGTAAATGTATCTCCCCAGACGCCTGTCGGTGTGATCGGACCTTTCCATTCAGGATTTGGACCAAAGGGCGTTACGGAGACAGCGGCGATACCGGCGCGCAGTTGGCAGGGAGGTTCCGCGCTGAAGACTTTAGAGCCAAGAATCAACGCCAAGCAGAGCGCAATACAGTTAGCTTTCATATTCCGTAGTCTCTGGCTGAATCGGGGGCTACCAGGTTGCCGTAGTAATCGATCGTGCCGGAAGTTTTACTTTTAGCGTTCGCCCTTTGGAAACAAGGTTAATTTCCTGGTCCTGCTTTAGGCTATTCATGAGCTGGGCGACGTGCCCCCCTTCGACAGTCTGAAACGTCATCACCCGTACACCATTCGTTTTTCCTTTTGTTTCAACACGAACTGCGCCAGGCCGTACAAACTTGCTGAAGTGGGCCAGATAATAGTAGGTGCCCGTGAACGTGATTTCGTGTGTTTCTTTATTGATGATCACCACGGGATGCTGTGAATTTGGGTCCGGGTTCCCGTGGATGGGTGATACAGCCCAGGGGCCGCCGGTTTCATCTAGAATTGCATTCCAGTAAAGCCACGCGGAGGTACCGGCCTCGAGGTCGCTGAAAATCATATTGCCCCAAACATCGCCATCATCAAATTCATAAACCGGCAATTTTTTGTTCATCGGGTATCCGGCTTCGTATGCGTAGCATACTTCATCCATCCAGAAGGGAATGTCCGGATACTTTGCTTTGAGCCCTGCGATCTTGTCGAAGTCTTTCTGAAAAGCATCATAAGGATAACCGTGATAAGCCACCACAGAAACGAACTTCCGTGCGGCTGGATCGTCCAGAAGTACGGGGTAGCGTTCGTAGGCCACATTCCGCTCGGGAGCTTCACTCATCATCAGCTTTGTCGACATTCCTGACTTCTGCAATGCAGGGCCAACGAAGTCGCGCAAAAGCACTTTAATCTCCGGGTATTTGATCTTCGTATATACCTGTTCCGGTTCATTGAACAAGCTCAAATAATCCACAACGATACCGTGCTTTCTATACTCCTCCAGATACTTCATGAAATAATTCGCCAGCACCGGATAATATTGCGGTTGCACGTCCTGGTGGTTCTTCACGTCGTACAGCATCCAGTCGGGCGGATAGTCAATCGGAGCTTGCAGGGCAAAATTGCCATATTTGCGGGCTCGCAGAATGTAGGTGCCCACTCCGTTTGGCGCAAAATCACGTTCCACGGAAAAATTCTTCAGTTCGACGTCTCCCGCGGTATCGTCATAGGTGAACCACGGGCCAGCAGACTGAAAATCAGTCCCGGCAAGAGGTGTTTTCATGGCGGTGTATCCGGCTCCCTCTTTCGGGTCAAACAGGGCACGCAACACGGCTTCTTGCTTTTCGGGGGGGAGAGTGTTCAGCGTCATGATGCCGGCCTCCATTAGGGAAGCGCCAAAGCCATCGATCCTCTGATGTTTCAGCGTGTCGTCGACCTCGAACGCAACACCGGATGGCTTGGAATCCACGAATTGCGCATCGGGCTTGGCGGACAGGCGATCTCCCGCCTTGGAAGACACGTGCAGCTTCACAGTCTGTGCGTCGAGCAAGGAAGGGCAGAGACCCATGAACACTACAGAGCAAAAAGATAAAAGCCGGATTAACTTGGACACGATCACTCTCCTCAAAAACAATACTCCGGTATCCGGATTCCGCTAGAACGTATATTTAAGGGCGAACTCAATCTGCCGATTGTCGGTGGAAGTGCTGGTGATGCTATTTCCACCAGGAAAATCGGGATTTCCTCCAGGGAGCCCGAAATTGGGATGGTTAAAAAGGTTGAAGAACTCAGCGCGGAATTCCAGCGCTTGTGACTCGTGGATGTGAAAGTTCTTTTGTAGAACAAAGTCTGAGTCGATCAGGTCAGGTCCGCGCAGGTTGCCTATCCGAGAATTCCCGAACTGGTGAGCGGAATTCTGGCCAGGCGCAAGGTCAGGGATAGCGAATGCAAATGGATTGTACCAACATTGCAAGGTTTGTTTGTTGGGGGTGCACCCATATACGTCTGTAAACGTGGGCATATCGGGAATGTAGGAGAAGTCGTATGGGTTGTGGACTTGATTGGGTCTTGGGCTAAAGCTGCCGGTATTGCTCACGTCTCCCGAGAGCGTGGCGGTAATTGCCTCGCCGCTTTGTAGTGTGAATATTCCGCCGATCTGCCAACCGCCGAGGATCGCTTCAGTAACTGCATTGGCGCTGTTCATGAAAGCGCGATCGCGTCCAAAAGGAAGTTCGTAGAGATAGCTGATCGACAAACGGTGCCGCAGGTCAGGAGCAACCGGGCCGTACTCGTTGTTCGGGTTGTGCGAGTCCTGAATGTAGCCGCCCACGTTTCCGTCCGCATTGCCAAGATTTTTGGCAAATGTATATGCGGCCAGCAGGTTAAAACCGTTTGCGAATCGCCTGTTTAGTGAGGCCTGGAAGGCGTTGTAACGAAGATGCAATTGAGCGTAGTCGAGCGGCAGTATCGCTGTCAGGTTGGGGTGCTGATCGAAGTACGGCCGCCCGTAATTGGCAAATTCGCAATTTGATGGATCAGGTCCGCAGAAGTTTGTGTCCATTGGCTGTAGCGGTTGATTCAAATCGCTGGCTTCGTGGTTCCACAAGCGATAAGCATGTGTCCCAACGTATCCAACCTGTGCTACCCAGTTCTGTCCAAACTGATGTTGTACCGTCAGATTCCATTCCAGGATCTTGGGAATCGTGCGTGTGGCGCCAGTCGTCTTGACCGGTCCCTGCAGATTGTTCGGGTCATAAGCGGGAAGGGTGGCGGGAAAACCTGTGCTGATCAATTGGGAAGGATCCACAGCTGCCCCCGGGTTGTAAGTGCTTTGTAGAAAGGTGAGTTGGGGTGGATTCAATCCTAGGTCGTCGAATATATTTGCTTCCGCCGAATAGAAGATTCCAAAAGCGCTGCGTATAACTGTGTGCCTTGGAAGTGACCAGGCAAACCCGATGCGCGGTGCAATGTTCGACTTGTCAAAGTGCACGCCTGCATGCGCGATGCGGGTTGGACCGTAGGCGCTATTCAGTATTCCTGTAGAGAGATCAAAATTGCTCACGCGACCGGCTGCCGGGGATGTTGTCTCGTATCGCAGACCGAAGTTGATCGTGAAATTCGACCGAATGCGGTAGTCGTCCTGAACGAACTCTGCAAGATCCCAATACCTAGTAGGGTATAGCCCCGGCAGGAAATCCTGTTCCGTCGCCTGCGCAATTCCCATAATCATGTCCGCGAATCCAACTCCACCCGAAAAGCTGGTCGGATCGGCGGAGTACAAGCCAGAAAAATTGAAATATCCCCGTGGTGCGGTGACTTGATAGAAGTTTCGCTGCTGCCTGCGGAAATCCATGCCAAATTTTATAGAGTGTTTGCCTTTTACGACAGTAACGGTATCCGCGATCTGGTAGATATTTTCGAATGCATGTTCAGGCAGGTAAAGCGAATCGCCCAGTGATGTACCACCGGAAACATCAATGTTCGTCAAGCCGGAAGAGTTCAAATCGCCACGGTTGGCATTCGGGATGCCCAACTCCGTACCTAAGTTTTTTCCATAGTTGAACGGTAGAGCGTTGACCGCATAGCGGAAATATCCTCCATGCAGATCATTGATCACTTGCGGGTTGAACACGTGGGTATAGCCAAGGCCCACATGCTGCGCTCGGCTATTGCTCTGGCTAGGGCAGCAGGAAGAACCACCGAGATCTCCAAGCGATGCGGGCCGTGAACTGGTGATATCCCCAAAACTGTAGGCCGCAAAAATTTGATCCACTTCGCTAAAGAGGTGGTCGAACTTGATGTCGAACGCGTTCTGGCTATTGGTGTGTTTCTGCGACGCGAGATAGTTATTCACGGCAGTGGTGTTGTCGGTCGGGAGCGGATAAATATTCACGACGTTTTTGCCAACACTATTTATCATCGATTCGGGGATGATGTTGGCCTGTCCTTCGATTGGGAACCCAGTGACGGGATCAAATCCAAAACCGTCTCTCACCAAGGCACCACCTTCAACCGCTCGCAGCGATGTTGGATCGTAAACTTCGTTGATATACACCGGCCGGCCGAGCGCGTCAGTGATTGGCGCCCCCGTTGAATCTGTGGCTTGCGGACCCAGTACCTGGCTGAAATCGCCGTTTCGCTCTTCGAGGGTGGGCACCGTCGAGAAGAAGGGTGCGCTTTCACTCAAACGCGAACCGGAATAGTCCATGAAAAGAAATGTCTTGTCCTTCCGGATTGGGAAGCCAACGAAAGCGCCAAACTGATTGCGTTTGAACGGAAGCTGTGCATCGCTGTTGAAGTAGTTTTTGGCATCGAGCTTTTCGTTACGGATAAATTCGTAGACTCCGCCGTGTAACTGATTGGTGCCGGATTTGGTCACCACGTTCACGGCTGCGCCACCGCGGCCAAATTCTGCACTCATCCCGTTTTCTTCCGTCCTAAATTCCTGGATAGCATCAGGTGGAGGCAGCACGATGATGCCGCCAAGTCCGAACTCATTGTTGTCGACACCATTGAGCAAGAAATTATTATTGGAAACACGAAGTCCGTTTACAGAAATGGCCTCATTCGCACGCTCGTTTTCAAATACGCCGCCGCTGACGTTCGACCCAGTCTGTCCGCTGTTTGCTCCTGGGCCAAGATAGGCGAGTTGGATGAAGTTCCGACCGTTCAGAGGCAGATCCGTGATGCGACGCGTAGTTTCAATGGTTCCCAGTGACGATGTTTCCGTCTGGAGTAACGGTGAGGCCGTTGTGACCTCAACCGTTTCCGACGACGCGCCAATCTTTAACGTCATATCCACGCGCACAACTTGATTGACGCCAACCTCCACATTTGACTCCATGGCGCTCTGGAAACCGGATTTCTCTATGCGAACGGAATAGCGTCCAATTTTAAGCAGCAGCGCGGAGTAATTTCCTTCTTCGTCGGTGGTGGATTGCGTTACCTGATTCGTCTCTGTGTTGGTGATCGTCACTTGGGCGGCAGCAACACGAGCGGCCGACGCGTCACTCACTGCACCGACGATGGCGCCACGATCGACTTGGGCTCGTGCCGCAGGCGCAACAACACCCCCACAGGAACAAACCAACGAAAGAATCAAGGAAAATTGTCGAACTTTAGCTAGGAACACGCTTCCTCCTTGGCTCTGCGCAAAGAACACAGTTGAACCGAGTTCATATTGCATGTACTGTTCACTGTCAAGCGGGAACTGCGACACTGACCAGAGTTTCTTCGGCTCATTCACGTGGATGATTCGATAACAAAAATACTAATGCTGAATTTCCGGAGGTTTGTATGAGGTGGTTTACAGTCGTGCTCCTGGCAGCGCCACTGCTTTTTGGTATTCCATCGCAGGATGGCCCCCAACAACCGGCAAAAAGACTCGAAGAACTTACTGGAAAGACGATTTTGTTGTTTACTCCCCACCCCGACGACGACGTGTTTGGTGCCGGAGGCACGATCGGTCTGCTAAATCGAAATCACAACAAAGTAATTATCGTTGTCTATACAAACGACGATAAGGGTTCCTATGACCCCGGCATGAATTCGCAACGGCTCGCACACATCCGCCGTGCCGAACAGGAAGCTTCCGAAGGGATGCTCGGCACGCCGAAGGAAAATATCATATGGATGGGCTATGACGACGGGATGTTGGAGTACGCGCCGCAACCAAAGCTTACGGAAGAGGCTACCGCCATCATTCGAAGGATTCGTCCTGACGTTCTGATGAGCGTCGATCCAGGTGAATGGTACGAACGTTGGCACAAGAGTGACCACCGCATGGCCGCTTTCAACACCATCGATGCCGTCCGTGCTGCCGAATTCTGGCTTTATTTCCCCAATCAAAAGCTCCAGCAAGGCCTTGAACCGTATAAGGTTCCAGAGCTTTATTTTTTCTATCCTTCCCCACAAGAAGCGAATTATTTTGTGAATATCGACAGCGTGGCAAATCTGAAATTTGAAGCGGGACTGGTCCAGGTCAGCCAGTTTGAACCCTCTGTTAACATTTACCGCCCTGACTGGGACGCCAGGGACAAGGCCAAGGCCATGGAACAGATGCGCAGCGAGCAACCCAAAAAAGATGGCCACTATGTTGAAGCATTCCGATACACCACGGGATTCAACCAGTATTGATTTCTAGTCAGGAGACTCTTCATGGGCGAACTCGCCATTAGTGGCGGTAAGAAAACTAAGCAAAAACCATTTCCCATTTGGCCGCAGTATGACGACCGGGAGCGGCAAGCGCTTCAGGGCGTGCTGGATAGCCGCGTCTGGTGGCGTACTCCCGGAGTAAGAACGCTGGCGTTTGAACAGGACTTTGCCGGGTTTCATGGCGCAAAGCACGGCATAGCGGTGACAAATGGCACGGCTGCTCTAGAAGTTACTATGGCAGCCTTGGGCATCGGACACGGCGATGAAGTAATTGTGCCCGATTACACGTTCGTTGCAACGGCCAGTGCTGTTCTCTATGCAGGCGCCCTTCCTGTCACCGTTGACGTTTCTAGAGATACGTACTGCCTCGATCCAGGACTTGCCGAGGCGGCGATCAGTCCGCGAACCAAGGCCATAATCGCTGTCCACATGGGGGGCGCTCCGGCGGACCTCGATGCGTTGCAATCGATCGCACGACGGAAGGGAATTGCTCTTGTCG
Source organism: Candidatus Acidiferrales bacterium (assembly GCA_963726725.1). Taxonomy (GTDB): domain Bacteria; phylum Acidobacteriota; class Terriglobia; order Acidiferrales; family UBA7541; genus Acidiferrum. The sequence goes on along the minus strand of CAVSDV010000025.1, from coordinate 297,589 downwards.
AGGATAGCTCTCATGCTCACGCCACTGAATGGAAAGGCCGGCGCATAGGCTCTCATGGGATCGCCGGCACCTTCAGTTTCCAATCGAGCAAGCTGATGACTGCGGGCGAGGGCGGCATCATCGTAACCAACGACGACAACTTTGAAAGACACGCTCGCAGCGTCCACGATTGTGGGCGCATGCCGGGGGAATGGTTTTACAGCCACTATATCAACGGTTCAAATTATCGACTCAGCGAGTGGCAAGGCGCAATCCTTAGCGCACAGCTGACGCGTTTAGATGAACAGACGAAACTACGGCACAAGAATTCACGCCTGCTCGACAAACTTCTCGCGCAAATCGACGGCATCACTCCGCAGAAGATAGATGATCGCTGCACTCGCAACGGTCAGTACGCATACATTTTTCACGTCGACGCAAAGAAATATGCCAATGCGAAGGTGGAACGGCTGATTGCAGCCATGATTGCCGAAGGGGTTCCCCACCAAGCCAGTTATCCGCCGATCCATGCCATGGATGTCTTCCAGAATGGTGAATATCGCAAGCGCCTTTGCGGTACGCAAGCCACGGAAAAGCATGATTTTCTTCAGGCTTCCTACCCACACACGCATCGCGCAGCCTATGAAACCATTTGGATTCCCCAACCCGCTCTTTTGGGCGACGAGGAAGATATGCACGAAATTGCTGCGGCTTGGAAGAAAATTCAGAAGTTCGCAAAAGAACTGGCGTGATACGAATTGTAAAAGGCGAATACCACGGCTGGAAGAGCGCGTATTTCCTAAGCAATGGCGTGGTAACGCTAATCGTCCTGGCCGATGTGGGGCCGAGGATTGTTCACTTCGGGTTTTGCGACGGTGAAAATCAATTCCACGAATTTAAAGAGCAGGCCGGTTCAGTGGGCGGCCAGGAATTCCGTCTCTACGGCGGACACCGTCTGTGGGCATGGCCTGAACGGGAAAGCACATATTATCCCGACAACGTCCCCCTTGAAGTTAGCGAAAAAGACGGTGGACTGTTGTTCAGGGCACCCATTGAAAGTAATCCGCCTGGGATCGGTCTTTCTAAGCAAATGGAAGTGCGTCTCGCGGAATGCGGCACGCGCGTGAGCGTTACCCACATGATTATCAATAGCGGGAATACTGCGACTCGCCTCGCGCCTTGGACTCCTACCGTGCTACGGCCCGGCGGACGCGCTATCCTGCCTTTTCCTCCGCGGATCGCTATGGACAAGGCTCATTATCAATCGGTTGGTCCGCTTACCCTCTGGTCTTTCACCGATTTTTCAGACTCTCGCTGGAAATTAGGCCGGGAATTCCTGCAATTGGAGCAGCAGGAAAGTCCTCGTGGTCGCTTCCCAGAACAAATGACCGGGCTGCTCAATCCAGCGGAGTGGGGCGCCTACTATCGGTCCGGCGAACTTTTTCTCAAACGCGCCAGCCTCATTTCCGGCGCCACGTATCCGGATTACGGCTGCAACTTTGAGATTTTTGCCAATCCGGAGTTTCTCGAACTCGAAACATTGGGGCCTGTGGTTGACCTCGCGCCCGGACAGTCCACCACACACACGGAACACTGGTGGCTGTTTGGAAATGTTCCTTCGGGGGAAGACGAGACCTGGATACGCACCACCGTAGTACCGCTCGCGGAGCGGGCGAATCCGACCCAGGGTCAATAAGCAGTCAGTTGGTTCGCTTCGTTTTCGGGGAATAGTGAAATTCAGCGAGCAAGGCCTTCGCTCCGGCGAACGATGTCATTCGCCCTTCACGGACTTCTTTCTCTACATGCATGAGTTTCTTCGCGACCGCTGCATCATGTCGAAATGCGGTCTCCAGGCCCGAGGAAATCATCTGCCGCATGGCGGACAGCGATTGCTCGCGACGAATTGCTTCGCGCAAGCCATCTTCTTTTTGAAATTTCTCATGCCTCAAAATGCAATCCCAGATCTCAGTAATTCCCGCGCCAGAGTTCGCACTGCAAAGCATCACCGGCGGATTCCACCCTCCGGCGCCTGGGGCAAATAGATGCAGAGCACTCTGGTAATCAACCTTCGCCACCTGCGCGCGTTCTAGCTGCTCTCCATCGGCTTTGTTAATGGCGATGGCGTCCACCAATTCCAGTATTCCGCGCTTAATGCCTTGCAGTTCGTCGCCGGCCCCCGGCAGCAGAAGGAGCAACACAAAATCCGTCATGGTGCGAACGGCGATTTCCGACTGGCCTACACCGACGGTTTCAACCCAGATATTGTTGAATCCGGCTGCTTCGCAGATCAGCATCGTTTCTCGCGTCCGCCCCGCCACTCCGCCCAAAGACCCGCGCGCCGGCGAAGGTCGTATAAATGCGTTTGTCTCAGCAGAGAGTTTTTCCATCCTGGTTTTGTCCCCCAGGATGCTTCCACCAGTGATGGGACTGGATGGATCGACGCTCAGAACGGCCAGTTTTTCGCCGCGGTCGCGAATGATATGCAATCCGATCTTGTCGAGAAATGTGCTTTTCCCAACTCCGGGCACTCCGGTGATTCCAATGCGTCGTGATTTTCCAGTGTGTGGTAGGAGGGAATCTAGAATCTGTGCAGCGAGATCGGCGTCGGAAGGGAGATCACTCTCGATGACCGTGATGGTCCGGGCCAGGGTGGCGAGGTCGCCTGCAAGCACTCCAGATACGTATTGTTCAGCGGCCAGTCGGCGCGTCCGCAATCGCTACTCCAGCAACTTGTGCAATATCTCCTGTGCGGAGAGCGGAATGCGTGTTCCAGGTCCGAAAACTCCCGCAGCGCCAATATCGCGAAGCGCTGCAAAGTCCTGCGGTGGAATCACGCCACCCACGACAACGAGGATATCCTGACGGCCCAGTCTCTTCAATTCCTGAATCACTTCCGGTACCAGAGTCATGTGTCCGCCGGCCAGCGTCGAAATGCCAAGGATGTGCACATCGTTTTCAACGGCCATGCGCGCAACTTCTTCCGGGGTCTGAAAAAGGGGACCCAGGTCCACATCGAACCCCAGGTCCGCAAATGCCGTGGCAATCACTTTTGCTCCGCGGTCGTGGCCGTCCTGGCCCATCTTTGCAACGAGTATGCGGGGACGGCGTCCTTCCGCTTGGGCAAACTGTTCGGTCAGCGCTCGCGCCTTCTGAAACTCCGCATCTTGTCGGCTTTCTGATGAATAGACGCCCGAAATGGTATGGTTCACCGCTTGATACCTTCCAAATACTACTTCAAGTGCGTACGAGATTTCGCCCAGTGTAGCGCGTTTACGCGCCGCATTCACGGCTAGTTCCAGAAGGTTTCCTTCCCCAGTCTCTGCACACGTTGTCAGCGCGTTAAGCGTGGCGTCCAGCTCGGACCGGTTGCGGCGCTCTTTCACTTGTTTTAGGCGCGCCAGTTGCGTCTCGCGCACGGCAGCGTTATCCACAACACGCACCTCGAGTTGTTTCTCGTCCTCCACGGCGTACTTGTTGACACCCACGATGGTTTCGCGGCCAGAATCGATGCGTGCTTGCCGCCGTGCCGCCGCTTCTTCGATGCGCATCTTGGGCAATCCCGTTTCGATCGCCCGGGTCATGCCGCCAAGCTTTTCGACCTCTTGAAGCAGTGCCCACGCTTTCTTGGCCAAATCAGCCGTCAGAGATTCTAGGTAGTAGCTGCCTCCCCAGGGATCGACCACGTGACAAACACCCGTCTCCTCTTGGAGATAGAGCTGGGTATTCCGTGCGATGCGTGCGGAATAGTCGGTTGGCAATGCCAGCGCTTCATCGAGCGCATTTGTGTGCAACGACTGGGTTCCGCCCATAGCCGCCGCCATCGCCTCAACTGTTGTGCGTATCACATTGTTGTAGACGTCCTGCGCGCTCAAACTCCAGCCCGAAGTCTGCGAGTGCGTGCGCAAAGCCATCGACTTTGGATTTTTAGGGTTGAACTGCTTCACAAGTTTTGCCCAGAGCAGGCGAGCCGCGCGCATCTTGGCAATTTCCATGAAATGGTTCATCCCAATGGCCCAGAAGAAACTCAAGCGCGGTGCAAAATGGTCGATATCCAACCCCGCGTGGAGCCCAGTGCGCAGATATTCCAGTCCGTCTGCAAGCGTGTAGGCCAGTTCGATATCGGCAGTCGCGCCAGCTTCCTGCATATGGTATCCCGAAATTGAAATGCAATTGAACTTCGGCATGTTGACGGAGCTGTACCTGAAAATATCTCCAACAATCCTCATGGAATGACCCGGAGGATAAATGTACGTATTCCGGACCATAAACTCTTTCAAGATGTCGTTCTGAATTGTGCCCGTCAGTTTTACCGGGGGCACGCCCTGTTCTTCTGCAGCCACGATGTAGAACGCCAGCACCGGAAGAACAGCGCCGTTCATGGTCATCGACACGGACATCTGATCCAGGGGGATGCGGTCGAAGAGAATCTTCATGTCTTCTACGCTGTCGATCGCAACTCCTGCCTTGCCGACATCGCCCTTTACGCGCGGGTGATCAGAATCGTATCCACGATGCGTCGCAAGATCGAAGGCGACGCTAAGGCCTTTCTGTCCCGCAGCGAGATTCGCGCGATAGAATTTGTTGGAATCTTCCGCCGTAGAAAATCCTGCATACTGGCGAATCGTCCAGGGTTGCATCGCGTACATGGAACTGTAAGGGCCGCGCAAAAAGGGAGCTAGGCCGGCAGCAAAGTCCAAATGCTCAATTCCAGCGAGGTCGGCCGCCGTATATAACGGTTTGACGTCGATTCCTTCTTGCGTTTTCCAGGTTTGCCGGCTCATGCCAGGGCCTCTTGCCACTTCGAAAGCACCTCGACGGCATTCACTCCCAGGTAGACAAAGTCCTTTACTCCCGCCGCCCGCAGCGCTGCAGCCTGCTCTTTGGGATTTCCTGCCACCAACACCGGCGCCTTCGTCTGGGTAAGAATTGCTTTTGCAAGCACCAAATACTCGGGATCGGAGCTGCAGAGTACCACCAGTTCTGCTGGTTCCAATTTGTCCGATGTGCGAACATCGAATCCGGCGCAACCAAAAAAATTCATGCAGAAGTTGGCTCGGGCCATGCGCATTTTCAGATCTCCGTGTTGTAACAGCAGGACCCTCGGCCTTCTCCCGGATTTCTCCACTTTGCGGCGTATTTTTTCGAACGGTTCGGCCATCCGCCAGATAGCGCCTGGAAGTGTTGCCCCTTCCGGCAGCGTTTCGGTCTGATCCGGATAATTGTTCGTGCCCACCAGCGTGCGCTTTCTTTGTGCGACTGCTTTTTCTTTAGCCGCACGCGCTGTGTCGATGGCCGCCTCTCGGCCGTGCAGTCCGGATTCGTATACCTTCCACGCTTCCGCGGCGATTGCGGCCGTCAAAGCTTCAATATAAAACGATCCACCGCCCGGATCGGACACCTGATCGAATCGGGACTCCTCGCGAAGCACCCGGGGCAGACTCTCTGCCAAGTGAACAGGGAAGCGAGCGGCCTCGACCATCAGATAGTCGCAACCGCCAAAGATCGCACTCATGGCTTCGGTTGTGCACCGCATCAGGTTGGCAGCAGGATCATACAGGCTCTTGTTCGCCAAGGAAGTGCGCGACCAGATAACCATCGTCTCCCTAGAAATCCTGGCCCACAATTGGCGCGCCGCCCGAAGCTTTGCGATCTCAAAAAAGAAATTTCCGCCAATGGCGAACACAAAATTGTTCTGCTTTCCTCCGGACTCCGCCAACGCATAACCAATTTCTTGCACCGCGGTTGATCCCTGCTCGTGCAGCAGGTCGCCGCGAACTGCGTCCTTGGGAATGTCCGCTACAGCAGCTGTCCGCCATTCGCCAGTGAATCGTGCCTGACCCGTTGTACCGGGCAAATGCTCCAGCCGGTAGTACGGGCGCACCGCAATTCCTTCTTCGGTGTGCCAAACGAGCCTCTTATCGTAATCGGCGCCTTTGAGGTCCGCACGAATCGCGGCTTCCCATTCGGCCGTAAAGATCGGCGGGAACTCCTCCCACATACTCTCAGCCCTCCTGCACGACTTCGACCAGATATCCAAGCGCGGTTGATTCTGTAGACTTCGGGTGCACAAAAAACACGGTGGTGCCCCGCGAGCCTGGCCTGGGCGTGGAGTCGATGATGTTAAATCCCTTTTGCTTCAGATCCGCAAACGCTTTATGGATATCCGTTACCCGCAACGCGATATGCGAAAATCCTCCGCGACCACCATTTCTCTCCATCTGCTTGCTGACTGGTGATTCTGGGGAAAGTGGTTCGAGCAGTTGGATCAGGTTCGGCCCATCGCCGACGCGCAGCAGCACTTCCCGCACTTGGTCTTTGCCGAGAACATCCTCGCGATGTACTTCCGTGAAACCCATCAATTTGTAGGCTGTGACCTGCTTTTCCAGATCGCCCTGTTTCACGGAAACGGCCACGTGGTCAAAAAACAGGAATCCTGGTATCTCCTTCGGATCTATTCCCATACCAGCACCACCTGTCCGCTCTTTACGCTGTCGCCCAGGTTGACCCGCACTTCTGCCACTTTGCCGCCAACGGGCGTAGTGATCTCCGTTTCCATCTTCATGGCCTCAAGCACGAACAGCAGGTCCCCTTTTTCGATGGCCTCGCCGGGACGCACATTTGATTTCACCACGATGCCTGAAATTGGACTGCGGCACAGTTTACCTTCATCCGCTACCGATCCTGCAGCTGTTGGTTCACTAGCCGCCGTGCCTGGCGACCCTGTGGGGATTGTTGCCGCTGCGCCCTGAACCATGAAAGTTGGTAGGACCTGAGGCGGGTCTGGTGCTACCTCAACCTCCACCTCATACACTTTTCCGTCTACTGTAACTTTGAGTTTCATTCGTCATTCACCTTGGATGCTACCGATACCCTCGGATGAGGCCATGCGAAGCTTGCACGGTTGCGCGGCCCTGCATCGCCCAAGCCGTTGTACCTGTGAGGCGAACTTGATGGATCGTGGCCCGCTTGCCAAGGAATGCTGCAACTGCCGCCGATATGGCCAACAGAATATCGGGCGCGATTTCCGAACGAATCTGCGGGGGCGGGGCAGTCGGTTGCTTTTCCCGTTGCGCCGATGCGGCAAGGAGCGCCTCCAGCTTTTCGATACGTTGTCGGAGTTCTTTTATTTCTGTTTCCAGATTGGCTTGTTTGGCCATGCTTTTCCTTGAGTTCCTATAGCGGAATCAGGCCATGTTTCTTCGGTGGCCTCAATTCGCGCTTGGTGTGCAGAAATTCTAGTGCCTGGGCCAAAACACGCCGCGTCAATTCCGGTTCAATGACGTCGTCCACCAACCGACGCCCGGCAGCAACATACGGATTCGCGAAGGCTTCTCGATATTTCTCGATCATTTCCTTTCGTTTGGCTGCTTTGTCAGTTGCAGAATCGATCTCTTTCTTGAACACGATCTCTGCCGCGCCTTCCGCTCCCATCACTGCCACTTCCGCCGTGGGCCACGCGTAAACTCGGTCCGCTCCCATATCTCGCCCGCACATCGCGAGATAGGCGCCCCCGAATGCTTTTCGGAGAATAACGGTGACTTTGGGCACCGTTGCTGCAGAGTAGGCGAACAACATCTTCGCGCCGTGACGAATAATTCCACCATACTCCTGATCGACACCGGGCAAAAAGCCAGGCACATCCACGAAGGTCACCAGCGGAATATTGAATGCGTTACAGAATCTGATAAAGCGCGATGCTTTGTCAGACGCGTTGATATCCAGAACTCCGGACACCACCGAAGGTTGATTGGCCACTATGCCGATGGTCCGGCCGATAAGCCGCGCGAAACCCACCACAATATTGGGCGCATAGCCGGCCTGAACCTCCAGAAAATCTCGGGCGTCGATGATGTTCGCGATCACTTCGCGCACATCGTACGCTTGCTTTGAATCTGCCGGTACCAAGTTGTTGAGCGCAGGATTTGGTTCCACGTTTCCGTCGCTGGGCAATTCGGGAGGGTCTTCGGCATTATTGGCAGGAAGGAAACTCAACAGTTTTTTGCACAGCAGCAGGGCATGCGTATCATCTTCGGCGATGAAGTGAATCACGCCCGATCGCACCATGTGCGTGTCCGCGCCGCCCAGTTGCTCGGCCGTTACATCTTCGCCCGTAACCTGCTTGATCACGTTGGGCCCGGTAATAAACATCTGCGCCTTACGAGTCTGAATAATGAAATCTGTCAAGGCAGGAGAGTACGCTGCCCCGCCCGCACATGGCCCGCAGATCAAAGAAATCTGAGGTACGACGCCGCTCAACATCACGTTCTGAAAAAATACCCGGCCATAGCCAGACAGGGAATCAATGCCTTCCTGTACCCTGGCACCGCCCGAGTCGTTCATAAACACGAAGGGCGTGCCTGTCTTCATCGATTGCTGCATGGAATCGGCAACCTTTTTCGAGTGGACCTCTCCGGCCGATCCGCCCGCTACTGTAAAGTCCTGGCTGGCCAGGTGCACACGTCTTCCCAGCACGGTGCCGGCGCCGGTAATCACGCCATCGGCGGCGAACGTTTTGTCTTCCATACCGAATAGCGTGGCTCGGTGCTGAGCAAATAATCCTGATTCCTGAAAGCTGTTGGGATCACAAAGGTGGGAAATACGGTCACGCGCGGTAAGCTTTCCTGACTTTCTTTGTTTCTCGATTCGTTCCGCACCGCCGCCTCCTTCTATCTCTGCGCGGCGGTGCCGCAACTCTTCGATGCGTTGCTCCATGCTTTTCATGAGATCGGCCCTCTATACCGGGGACACCGTTACTTGATGAGTCTTGCCATCTAATTTCACTTCGTACACAATCGTTTCGCGCACCGAACCCGCACCGGGAGCAGCCGGAGTCCCACTAGTTGCAGTCGTCGCTGCACCAGGCTCCTTGGCCACGCTCTTGGGCCCCTTCCTACGTTCCGCGAAGAATTTTGGCGCGACCTTGGGGAACATTGCCGCGGTCAATATGTCTTCGTCGGAGCCATCGCAGCCATCCAACGCGATTGCAGCCGTTCGCAATGCCTCCCATTCCGGTTTCAACAAATCGCCGGGCCTCATCATGATCGGCGTCTTCTTTGTCTGCTTCTCGCATTGCGCCACGACTTCGGCATCTCGTTCGCCAAGCGTTTTGCCGTAGTATCCCAACATCAAATCCGCAAACTCCGCCGTAATTACCTTGTAGCGGCCCATCAACACGTTGAACACTGCTTGTGTCCCGACGATCTGACTCGAGGGCGTGACCAATGGCGGATAACCGGCAACCTTTCGCACCAGAGGCACTTCTTGCAACACTTCCTTAACCCGGTCGGCCGCTCCCTGCTGCTTTAGCTGGCTCTCCATGTTCGAGATCATTCCGCCTGGAATCTGACTGTTGAAGATTTCCGTGTCGACGCCCGTAATATTGGATAGAAACTCGGTATACTTAGGCCGAACCTTCTCAAAGTGTTCCTTAATTTTTAGCAGCCGGCTTTTGTCCAGTTCGGTGAAGTATTCCGTGCCTTCCAGCATCTCAACCAGACTCTCCGTCGGATTGTGCCCCGGCCCGAGGCTCAGGGAACTGATGGCCGTATCAACCGCATCGGCTCCTGCTTCGATTGCCTTCATCAGCGAAACCAGGGTCACGCCGGTCGTGGCGTGTACATGCACCTGAACGCGCACGTGCTCTCCCAAATTCTCTTTTATTGCCTTGACGATATCGTAGGCAGGTTTTGGCTTCAGCAACGCAGCCATATCCTTGATACAAAGCGAGTCGCATCCGAGGTCCACCAGATCTTTGGCTAGTTTTACATAGCCTTCCACGGTGTGCAGCGGGCTTACGGTGTAGCAAATGGTTCCTTGCGCGTGCTTGCCAGCCTTTTTCACTGCGGCGATGGAACGCTTGACGTTTCGCACGTCATTCAGAGCGTCAAATACGCGAAACACGTCCATCCCGTTTTCCGCCGCTTTGGCTACGAATCGATCGACGACGGTGTCTTCGTAGTGACGATACCCGAGCAGGTTTTGCCCTCTGAGCAGCATTTGGAGACGGGAGTTGGGCATCAGCTTGCGAAATGTCCGCAAACGTTCCCAGGGATCTTCGTTCAAAAAACGAATGCAGGCATCGAAGGTAGCGCCACCCCAGCATTCCACGCTCCAAAAACCGGCCTTGTCAATGTCTTCGCAAGCAGGGACCATGTCCTCCAAAGCCATGCGCGTCGCCAAGAGACTCTGGTGTGCGTCACGGAGAATTAACTCAGTGACTTCAATCTTTCGGGGCATGTTGTTGTCCTTTTGCAGGTGACCTGATCGGAGCGGAAGAGGGGGTCCGTAGTTCTTCAATTCACAGTTTACCACTCGAGAGCGGCTTGCAGGTGAAAAAGCCTGGGCTATTTCAAAAAGAAACTATCGTTGCTTCAGTTGTTTTTGTTTGCTCTGAAAATTGTTCTGCCGCCCCCGCGCGGAGCTAGACGATCCGTGGGGGTCCAGTGGACCTTCTCGCTATCCATTTCGGCTTGACGGCAATCTCTTCGATTTGTGGACCGCGGTTCTCGATGCGATCCAATAAAGTTTGTGCGGCAATCCTGCCCATTTCTTCCAGCGGCTGGCGGACCGTGGTCAGCGGTGGTATGGAGAACGAAGCAATCGAAATATCGTCAAATCCGACGATCGAAACATCCTCCGGCACGCGCAAACCCGCTTCTTGAAAAGCACGCATCGCTCCAATCGCAGAAATATCATTGTAGGCCACTAATGCGGTAAACGGAATGTTGCGTGCGATCAAGGCTTTGCCGTACGGATAGCCAAGTTCCGGGGTCGACTCCATCCCTTCGATCTGCAGCACGAGTTCCGGGTGAATCTGAATGTCGTACTCCCGTGCCACCTCCTCAAGTGCTTCCCATCGCGAGGAAGAGTCTGAACTCTTCGGCTGTCCCCGTAAGAATGCAATGCGCTTGTGACCCAACTCCTTTAAGTGGCGAAGCGACAATTCTGCGGCACGCCGGTGGTCCAGCACAATGTTGGTTACGTTTTCTACTTTTTTATGCCCCGCAACGGCTATCGTGGGAACCGATGGAACTTCATTCACAGAAGTGTCAATGGTGATCAGCCCCTCAACCCCTCTAGATGTCAGTAATTGGGCATAGGTCTGCTGCAATTTCAGATCGTGGCGATGGGCGACCACCAGTAGGAAATAATCATTTGCGCGTAGATGCGTCTCGATGCCACTAAGTACATTGCCACCAAACGCGTCTCCAAACTCCTCCGTGATTACTCCGATGGTAAAGGTTCGGCTTACACGCAGAGAGCGAGCAAGAAAATTCGGCTGGTAGTTGAGTTCGCGAGCCGCTTCAAAAATCCGGTTGCGGGTGTGCTCCGGGATCGACTTGGCGCTTTTTGAATTGTTGAGGACTACGGAAACGGTCCCAGCCGTGAGTCCTAAATGCTGGGCTACTGCTTTGAGTGTGACTGCAGTGTTCTTACGTGCAGGGGGCGTTCTTTTCGATTTCATGCCTACGGCGATTCCTCAGCTCCAACAAGTTGTATTTTTTGTAGAACCTCTGCCGGGGGAAATGCGCGTTACCCCAACGCACATTTTCTCCTTTGAAACAGGATTGTAGCCCAAAACAGCCCCACGCGGCTGCGTTTCTTTGTCAATTGTTGGAATATCTCAAGGAATTGGGTCGCAGCCAGTTAGGACCAAACTCGAGATGGGCCAGAGGGCGGTGTCCCGTGGCGTGATATTCAGGCGTATTGGAATCCGGCTTTCAACATCGCGGATTGAGCTTCCGGATTCTGCATAAACGTGTTCCAGGCAAATGCCGTCCGGTAGTTTTCGATCATCACCATGGTGATCCCCACGTCGATTCCCAGAACGTCACTGTCATACCAGCCGGTCGTCGGGTTAAAGGCATCAACGTAGCCATACAAGCCCCATGCTTTTTGCGAATATTTCCCGCGGATCGTCCTGAGTACTTGCATACAATCTTCATATAGAAAGGGCACTGATCCACCGGTCGCGCAGGGCACGATACTCCCGTCGATCTGTCCGAGTAGGGGGGGGCCACCCCACGCCGTATATCCCTTCGGGGAGTCGGAGGCCGTAATACCCCAAAGTTCATCGCAGCAATTGCCAAACTTGTTCTTCAAGGACAGGCAGAACTGTTTGTGAGCCTTGGTCGCCAGAATTGAATTCTCAAAATAATTCGTGTACGCATCTTCCTTGTTCCTGAAATCGAACCAGGCGTGGGAATACTGGTGCGTGAATAACGGATCTTTTCCTGCGATGTAGGTGATCCCGTCATAGGTCACTTTCGGCCGGCTGAAGGATTTCCATGTCTCCGGTGAAACTGGATTTGTCGGTGAACCGATCCCAAGCAGATAGATCATCATCATTTCACCGTAATGATCCCACCGCGAACGAATAAAGCCAGACTCGGGCCTCCAGCCCATCGAAAATGCATACCCCTTATTGAGCATCCAGGGCCAATCTACCCGGTCATAGATTTTGCTGGCCAGATCGTTAATCTCGGCGTCTTCAAAGTATTGCCGCGCGGTCAGAACTCCGCATAGCAACAACGATGTGTCTACGGAGGAAAGCTCGCACCTTCTCCACCGCTGCCCGGTACTCATGTCTACGAAATGATAATAGAACCCGTGTTCACCTTGCAGTTCGTTATAAATGAATCGCAATGTCGCGCGCACGCGAACCGCTATATCCGCCGTTCGCGCATACCCCCGGGTATCCCCAATGCATAACGACGTCAAACCAAATCCCGTGGCCGCGATACTTGACATTGTCCGCGTATCGTTTCCATTCAACAGGGCACGATCCTTAATTTGCCCGGTTCGTGGATCCGTTTCATTCCAAAAGTAACGGAATGCCGCCCGCTGGATTTCGTCGAGCAACTCTTCATCGGTGCCTTCGTAGGAGGTGCCTGACGATTTCGCTCCCCTGCCTAACACACTGCTTCCAGCAAAAGGCGCGATCGCTAAGCCCATGCCTGCCCATTTGAGCAATTGTCTTCGGGAAGGTCTTCCTTGGACTGGAATGGCCACAGAACTCTTTCTCTCCCGCGGAAGCTGCCGGGAACTCGAATAAGCTACATTTTGATGCAGGTTTAGGCGGGTTGGCAGTCCCCCGTCGGTACCTATTTCAGAGTACCTTTAAGCTAGTCCTTCTAGTGGGCGAACCATCCTAATACCTTTTATTCGTGTAAGTTACCATTGATCGGTGTTCAAGCGGACAGGGAAGCCCGGATGCGTACCAAGACGACACTACTCACCAATTCCAAACGAGACTCCTTGCTCCCCGGCGGAATTGGCACCTACCCAGATCGTCGCTTTGCTCGGTTCTATCCCAAACGTATTGCCCTGAACCCATCCGGCAAACGCTTCGGGCCCCAGTTGGAACACCACTCTCTTTGTTTCTCCAGGTTTGATCGAAACGCGTTGAAACGCTTTTAACGACTTCACCGGTTCTGCGACACTGGTACCGCGCAGCCCCACATAAAGCTGCGCCGTTTCTTCTGCCGCCACTCTGCCACTATTCCTGATCTCCGCGGTGACGGTTATCACCGATGTGTGCTCTGAATTCCGTTTTCTTAACATCGCATTTAACGCTTTCGCGCTCAAAGCGGTTTCGCTCAGGTGGGGAGTCGCGTACTGGAACGTCGTATACGACAGTCCGTATCCGAAAGGGAATTGCGGACTGTTCTGCTCGTCCACATATCGCGAAACATATTTTTCTTCTGCGGACTTTGGTGGCCGGCCCAGCTCAACCCGGCCCGCCGGACGACCCGTGTTCAACGCATTGTAGTAGAGCGGAAGTTGTCCAACGGTCCGCGGCCAGCTAACCACCAATCGGCCACTTGGTACCGTCTCTCCGAATAGCACGTTTACTAACGCAGGGCCAGCTTGCACACCCGGGAACCACGCTTCGAGCACTGCCGGAACGTGTTCAAACGCCCAGGGAAGCGTCAAGGGTCTGCCGCTAAATAGCACCAGCACGATCGGTGTACCCGTTGCACTGACTTTCTCCAACAACTCCTGCTGCCGTCCGGGCAGTCCGAGGAACGTGCGCGATCCCGCCTCTCCTGTCATTTCCGGGGCATCCTCGCCTAAGGCCAGGATGGCCACTTTCGCACTCCTTGCCGCAGCGACAGCTTCCACGAGGTCTTGATCACTGGCCGCGCGGATCGTACCGCCCTTCGCATACTTCACCTGATCTGCGCCAAGCCTTTTACTTAGCGCAGTTTTCAGAGTCACTACATCGGCAGGTTGACCTCGGCCAGCCCACGAGCCCAGCATATTTCCCGCGTCATCTGCGAGCGGCCCGATTAGCGCCACGCTGTCTTTCCTGTTCAATGGCAACAGAGCCTGCCCGTCGTCGCCATTCAGGTTCTTCAATAATACGAACGAGCGTTCTGCAGCCGTCTTGGCCAGCTGTAGACTCTCGCTAGCGATCGGGCCGTCTTTCTTTCGCGTTTCATCCGTGTAGGGATTCTCAAAGAGTCCTAGGGCAAACTTAACTCGCAGCACGCGCCGAACCGCCTCATCCAACCGCGCCTCGCTTACTTTTCCGGATTTCACCAATTCCGCGAGTTTTTCGTGGTAGAGATTACTCTGCATATCCATGTCCACGCCTGCGTTAAGTGCCTTACTGGCGGCCATCGCGCCGTCATTCGCAATTCCGTGGTTTATCAGTTCGGCGATGGAAGTCCAATCGCTCACAACCACACCTTGAAATTGCCACTCTCGACGAAGCACTTGCGTCAGCGTGAAGGGATTCGCGCTTGCCGGCGTAGCGTTTAAGGAGTTAAACGCGCTCATAATGGACGCGCCGCCCTCGTCCAGCGCGGCATAAAACGGCGGCAGGTAGAATTCTCGCAATGTGTGCTCGGATAGCTCCACGGTGTTGTAATCCCGCCCGCCTTCCGCCGCGCCGTAGCCCACGTAGTGCTTTGCGCAGGCAGCGATGCTGTCTAGTGCATCCAAACTCTTTCCCTGGTAACCACGCACGTAGGCTCGTGCCATTTCGCTTCCGAGAAATGGATCTTCCCCGGCGCCTTCCGTAATCCTTCCCCAGCGCGCGTCCCGTGCGATGTCCACCATCGGCGAAAAAGTCCAGCGAACTCCGTCGGCGCTTGCTTCCTGCGCCGCCAACCGAGCGGCCCTTTCGACGACAGGTGGATCCCACGTGGAAGCCATGGCAAGAGGCACAGGGAATACCGTTCGATAGCCGTGAATTACATCCAACCCGTTCACCAGGGGGATATGCAGGCGCGATTTTTCCACCGCGAGGTGCTGGTAGTAGTTGGTCTGTTTCGCGTCCACTAGATTGTATAAAGATCCAACCTGTCCTTTTGCCGCCATTTCCGCGTAGTCGTTGCGGCTCGTTTCCGGCCCGGTCGGCGCGCCGATGGAATATTGCGCCAGTTGCCCGACCTTTTCCTCAAGCGTCATCTGCTTCAACAATTCGTCCACGCGGCGCTCGATCGAAAACGTGGCCAGATCAGAGCGGGCAGGGAACCCGACAAAGGGAGACTCTTGGGGTGCTGTTTGCGCGGATATGCGGGAATTGAGGACACTGAAGCAAATGAGTACTACAAAAACGTACCGTGCGGATTTCATTTCCAGGTTCATTCTGTACCTGTCCTTGCCTGGAGCGGGCCATTGATTTTTGTCTTGATTAAGTGCCATGGATCTGTTCACTGCCATGTTCTGCTAGCGCAGTCTAGGAATACTATCCGGCGAAAAATCGATTTAGTAAACCACCTGTTTTTCAAATTCTCCGAGATTGCAACCTGTTCAGGGAAGTAGGGAGATACTCTGCGGTACCGCCCAGAGATAATATAGCCCATCCATCGCAAAGACTTTCCCGTGAATCTGCATTGTTTGTGCAACACGGGCAAGGCAGTGTTCCTTCTTGAGCGGTTGCCCATTTCGTCAGTCAGCAACAAGAACTTCGACGACGCATCGAGATCGCTCGTTACTAACGCTTGAGGGATTCCGCCGCTGATACAGCGTACCGCGCAGTCACGGTGTACCTTGCCTTCTCCGGGATCCATCACTCCCAGGAAGTATTTGCGGTCAACAATTTCTCCCTGCAACGTGAACTCGCCTAAATCCCGATGTATGGGAAACGTGGTGCGAGTCTCCCCTCTCGGCGATATCGAGCCAAGAACCAGTTCGAGCATCTGGCCTTCCTCACGCCGAATCAGCGTTCCTTTTGATGTACGTTTTTACCGGCAAACCCGTCGACCATCAGCTCCGCAACATTGCGGCCAAAAAGCTACGCAGCCAGGGAAAATCAGCGCACGGAATCCCAGTCCACTCCCTTTCACTTGATGATCCACTCTCTCCACGCCTCGCCAGACGAAAACCACGGCGAACAAAACGCCCACCATCGTATAGCCATAAGACGCGTAGACAATGTAGGATGCGATCAGTTCAGCCATGTTTTCCTTCGATCGGTATAGACATGCCATTTAGATGGCCGGCGTTTTCATCGGCTAACCACAACACCAGGTCAGCAACATCCTGTAATTGCACCCAGTTTGCATAGTCCGCTTTGGGCATGGCCTGTCGGTTCGCCTCGGTATCCATTGTTCCTGGCAAGACGACATTCGCGGTCATTCCGACGTCCGCATTTTCCACGGCAACGGTTTGCACCAAGGTGGCCAGCGCCGACTTGAACACTACATACGCACCAAGATTCGCGTGCGCTTCTTTCGCCGTCAAACTTCCGATCGCGACGATTCTTGCGTTCTTCGAGTTCCGAAGGTGCGGCACGCATTCCCGAAACACATAAAAAGCCGCAGTCAGGTTCATTTCCCTCATCTGATTCCACATCTCGTCACTGGTCGTCTGAATGGATTGTCCTCCAGCAAATCCCCCCACCACATGCACCAGAACATCAATTCGGCCGTGCTTCGCAACGACCTTCGTGACTGCCTCCCGTACTTGGCCGGCATTCGTGAAATCGATGGCCATCGCCTCAAAGTTGGGCTCCGGGAAATCAGCCGAGGATATGTGCCGTGAAGCTCCGATAACCCGCACACCTTGCTTTAGAAATGTTTGCGTGATCACAGAACCCAGTCCGCCCTTCGCGCCGGTAATAAATACAATTCTGTCCTTCATTTTAGTCAACCTTTCGCCGCGAGTATCTCGCTAAATAAGACTTCCGTGAAGGGAAAAAGTTTTACGAAAGCAGCCTCCAGAGATTACCTTGTGAACTGGACTCGAGCGGGATACTCAATGCGATCGCTGGGCCTTCTGGGGCGCCGGGGTTTCCGAGGATATAAGTCATCTTGATTCGGGACCTTTCGCACTGCAGTTCTCTGTAGCTGACGGTCGAAGCATCCTCTCGATGCACGCATACCGAGTATGCTCCCGCTTCCGGCAGGTCGCTGGCGTGGAGTTCTCAGAGCCGCGCTTCAGGTTGCTGCAATCCTTCTCGCCACCTAATTTCGCAGGCTTTGCGTCGCACTTTTTCTGCTTCGAGGTCTGAGCGGTTCGAAGAGAACCATTGAGTTCGCTCCCACTCATGCTGGTGCGAGCTCAGTTTCGCGCCATCCCATCTCCACTGGCGAATTTCACGTTCTCGCAGGAAAATGCCCACAAGCCGAAATGGAGGAAAGCTGTTCAACTTGATAGGAACCCAATGCCTGTCCGGTACTCTCCACGGTATCTAGACTCAATAGGGAGGGTATGAATTCTCCGCGCGATCTCCCTTTTGCTTCCCGCTTCCGCTTATCGGCCTGATTGCCGTGAAGGAGAGCCAGCAAGGTTCCGTGAGACGTCGTTGCAATCCAGGTCCCACCGGTTGATTCCTGCGGATACAGCGTCTACTACCTACCCGCCTCGCGCTGGTTCTTGTTCATCGTCCGCCTGCAACGATTTTGTCAACAAAGTCGCCAGTTCTCAGACGCAGTATCGCCGCTTGCCAATGAGTGGTCGCAGTGGCTCAATTCTTTTACTACCGTGCCATGAACCTCGTATTTCTAGACCCGCGTATGAAATCAGGACTCCTGGGTACCAATCTCGAACAGTCTGCGAGCAAGTTTACGTGATCACTTTTTATTTCAATAAGAAGTATTTGAACGACTTAGCCGATTCCATGGTCAACAGTCAGGCGAACTGGCGCAGTGGTGCCTCCTGTGCATACTACTGTTCGGGAGCACTGAACCATGCGATTCGACACCTCTATCTGCTGTCTGGCCGCCATACTCCTAACTGGATGCGGAGAGCGGAGTAGCACACCTGTCCCTCCGTTAGCTCAAGTCCAAACCTACTACGGCTCCGCCACGGCCGGGGACTTTGTGCAAATAACCGTGAACTCCAATGACGGCACTATAAACTTCAACGACCTGTCCACCGGAGTCACGACCACTGCGACGTATGTCAAAGATGCGGATGGCGACTACGAACTCGATGACCAAACAGGCAATCTAGTTGGCGGGTTCGAGTCTCAGGAAGATGAGCTGATGGTACTGATGACGAGTAAAGCCGGAGCTTTGCAAGCAACTCCGGCACTTTCCATCGCCGTGCCTTCTTCACCGATATCTATGGATGCTGTGGCGAATACCACTTTCAATTTTTTCCAATTGGGAACTACTCACGGTGGCTTTGAGATCGGTTCAGGAAGCTACAGTGCGACAGGAGAGTTAACTCTCTCGATGTATTGGCCCTTGGGCGCTTCGTTTGAAATGATTGGAAACACTCCATTTCACAGCGGCACAGTCCCTGCTGCGTCTGTTGTGCACGATTCCAGCGGGGCCTACTTTACGGTCACGGGCATGGACGGTGGGATCAGTCACGTTTTTGGCGACGGACAGAGCTATCTGGTGGACAGACCGGACAATACACTTCTCGGTTTCGAACAGACGGTATCGAGCACCTTCGACCCAATCCACGCGGGCAGTTACAAAATCGCTTTGTATCAAAAGCTCGGCGCCACAAGCACTGACGGTAGCGACGAATCCATAGGTTCCAGTTTTGACCTTGGGACTCTCGTCATTCTCGCCAATGGACAGATCACTCTCAGCAACAGCAAGAAAAACGTGATTGCCGAGGGTCAACTTGCACCGGTCGCGGATCAGGCAAACCTCTACAACCAAGGTTCGTTTTTCAGCTTGAAAAATCCCTGCTTTGGCGTATTCACTTTTCACGTCAATTCGACCTCGGCGGCACCCGGAACCCCGGGGCTTTCCTCCCAGGCCACCGTTCCCACATCACAGGACGTTTTCGTGGGTTTTCGCGGAAACACGGTTGTCTTCGCCAGTTTCACTAAATATTCCACGCCAGACAGCGAGGGCCCTTACGATTACTTCTATGGTTTTGGGCACAAGTAGGACGACCCTATTTTTTGTGTATCAGGAATGTACGGATGGGTGTTGGGCTGGGTTCGCATGTCGGTTAAAGCCATGGCCAGGGGGACCCACGCTTCAGATCGTGCGGGCTGAATCTCGGGTAGATCAATCTGTCCACGAGGGCTTCTGGTAGCAGGGATTGCTTCAGGCGTAAGAAGAGTCACAGGTCGGTCGAAGACCATCTCCATCTCCGTATATTTTGGCAGAACCACGTCGCGCCCGTGCCGTGTCAGCAGGAATACGCCTGAAACACAGGCAGCCGCAATCCTCGCAGTACCGGCAGTCGACACATCGGTCGCCGACGAAACGATCAGCTCGACCACCAGCTGTATGCCATCGTCGGTCAGCTTCGCAATTCCTCCGGTTGCTGCGAGGTTTATCACCATCCACCCCAATCCTGGACGATCCCCACGCAACCCTCCTTCGGCATTCAGGATCGTGCGCGATCGCTCGTCCACCTCTACTCCGGCCAGGGAAGCTTCGATTGGTTCGACGGTTCCTTGTACACTGCGCAACGCCGTAAAGGAGAGCATTAACGATCCCGACCGACTCAGTATCCGTGGAGGGATTCGCTTGACCACTCTTCCTTCCACAATGCTCCCTTCAGGAATTACCACCTCTGAGTTATGAAATATCGGCTCGATCAGCCGCGCCTGAAACAGATCACCTTCGCGGCTCTGCGAGGCGCTAACGCTCCCCAAAAGAATCACCCTGGCCTGTGTTCCCGCCGCGATGGTCACCAACTGCCGGGTCGATCCAGCAGATTGCTCGTTCAGATTGTTCAGTAATTCTCCGCCGCTTTCCACCGAAGCCTCGAAATTTACGGCGAACCTTTCCAGTCCTGCGTGATGAAAGGCGCCGAGCTCTCTGATTCCGTCTTTTACCAACGACACTACGTCAGCGTCACCCGTTCCGGAATTCTCAGGACGGCTAACTGGGTTCTTCGATTTCGATTTCGCATGCAGTTCTCTATCACGGCCTATCGACACAAACGACACCCGAAGCGGAACTTCTTCGCCTTGGGGCAATCGCACCTTCGCGGACTGGAATGTCGGATACTTTTCGTGGCGCGGTGTGAACACACTGATCACCCAGGGCCAATGGTCGTTCGGAATTCTTCGTCGTTGCTCCAGCTTATCCACGGCCAAACGAACCACGCTGCCGGCAGGGAATAGCTGTTTGTATTCGGAATAGACGTCTCTTGCTAGCTTTCCCTCGATGACCTCTCCCGGCTTCAGTGCCGAAATCTTCACATCCCGGTCGAATTCCATACGCAAGTAGAGATTCTCAAAGGTGGTGAGCTTGTTGCCCGGTCTGACGCCGATCGTGGGAGGCAGCTGTTGTGAGTAAAGGCCGGGCGGCAAATTGAGGAGCAAGATGGCAACGCTCAGTTTAGAAATGCGCAGATTGCTCATGGCAAATCGTCGCGACTAGGAAAACGCTTGACCCGGGAAATGTTTGACATTGATTCCCACTCCTTTGCCTTTCAGAGTAGACATCACTCTGCCCTACCTACGCTGATTCCGTCCCCGTACTCCCAGGGGATTGTCGCTCTTTAGGGAGTGAGCGCTATCAAAAAATACTTCGCCAGCAATCATTCAGAGCCCGTGATAAGTGCCGTTCCCAGCCGTCTTATTCTCGATGCAAAGCGTTTATTTACTTTAGATAGGGAAGAGGCTAATGCAAAATGCTCAATCCAGCTATGGATTTGAATATCCTAATTCCGCTTTGCTCCAAACATAGGCTAAGAATCCCCAAAAAATTACTATCCGTTATGGGTTCATTAAATTGCTCCGTGATTGAATGAAATACCAACAGGACGAGTACATCGTTTCCCTGTGAGGCTCGAGGCCCGTGTGCCGGGGACTGAACGAAAACTAAAGCAGGTCATTGAGCTCACCGCAGGCCCAGGGAGAAGTCGAAGCGTCTCGAATGCGCAGCATTGCCGGATCCTGGCCAAGCTGCGTCCGGTTTCCAGACGCGCGCGTCCATATGGTGGAATATGGATGTAGTTGCTATCCGCCAAGCGTCCTAACTGTTGTTGAATCAACACTTCTCGCCATGTTTCATTCTGGCTCCCCGATTGCCTTTTAGCACTATCGGCGGGTCCGGTCCGCTCCGACCCGATATCTGCCCAGGTCTTCGCCTGCTGAGTTGAGTTTTAACACGACCTTGATTAAAGCGGTTGGAACACGCTCGACGCATAGGAAGGTTTCGCTCTGATCGCGGCAGGTAGGACACATCCGGACGGGTAATTCAAATCGTTTTGAAGCAAATCCCGTTCGCAAAGGATCCACATCACATGATGCCCACTACAGGTTCACTGCAGCAGACAGTAAATCCATCATCGCGTCGTAATCGCTACTTGGGAGACATCCTAGTCATCGTGCTAGGTCTGCTGGGGTTGCTATTTGTGCTGAAGGCACGCGCAGACGGTTCTGGCACGACTACAGCGACAACGCTGGCTCTTTCGGCTTCTACGGTGAGTGCGGGAACGGTAGTCACATTCACGGCGACAGTGACGAATCCATCGGCAGTCACCATGGGATTGGTAATGTTCTGCGATGCATCAGCGACGTATTGCACGGACACCGCAGTCATCGGGACTGCACAATTGACTTCGGCTGGGACCGCGATCATAAAGCGCGTCCCGGGCATCGGGAGCCACAGCTACAAGGCGGCATTTGTCCCCACCACTTCAAATCGCGGAAGTACCTCTTCGGCACAAGCCTTGACGGTAACAGGGACGTACGCAGTTACGGCCGCCATTTCCCCTTCTGGTGTGGCGGGAAACTACACATTGACTGGGACTGTAGCGGGCAAGAACAGTTTGGTTTCGACGCCCACAGGTAGCGTGTCGTTCGTTGATACCACAAATGGCAATTACGTGTTGGGATCGGCAGCGCTCGGAGCGGCGACGAGGACGGACAGTCTTGCGGCGCAATCCACATACACGACTGGTGATCATCCGCAGGCCGTTGCGGTGGGAGACTTTGACAATGACGGCAAGCTCGATTTGGTAGTGGCGAATTACGGGAGCAACACCGTGAGCTTCATGAAGGGAAATGGGGATGGGACCTTCCAGTCCAAGGTGGACTACGCGACGGGAACCAATCCGATCTCGATAACCGTCGGAGATTTTGTCACGGCGGACGGCAAACTCGACCTGGTGGTCGCAAACTGGGGGAGCGACACGGTGAGTTATCTGAAAGGCAATGGCAATGGAACCTTTCAGACTCAGGTCACTTTTTCGACAGGGCACCATCCCACTGCTGTTGGTGTAGGTGACTTCAAGGCCGACGGTAATCTCGATCTTGCCATCGTGAACTACGATGATGCGACGGTGAGCGTCCGGCTGGGTTCCGGGAGTGGCACGTTCGGATCGATAACAAACCATACCGTGGGCACGCATCCACGCGGGATAGCCGTGGGAGATTTCGACTCGGACGAAAAACTCGAGCTGGCAGTGACGAATGCCGGCAGCAACACCGTGAGCTGGTTGGCTAGCAATGGAGATGGATCTTTTAAAACGAAAGTTGATTACACGACGGGAACCAGCCCTTATGGGGTTGAAATTGCAGATTTCAATCGCGACGGTCACCTGGATATGGCGGTGGCGAATAACGGGTCCGGCAGTGTCAGTGTGTTTATGGGAATTGGCAATGGCACGTTTCAATCGAAGGTTGATTACACAGTGGGCGCGAATCCTCAGGGTATAGCGGTCGGCGATTTCGATGGGGACGGCAAGGCTGATTTGGTAGTTACAAATAGTGGTAGCGGCACCGTGAGCATACTGAAAGGCAACGGAGATGGAACTTTTCAGGCCCAGATCACCTATGCCACGGGAATCACTCCTCTTGGTGTGGCCACAGGGGATTTTAGCAGCGATGACCTCGCAGACGTAGCGGTCACGAATGATGCTGACGATACAGCGGGTGTCTTGCTGGGCAAGGTAACACAAACCGCCAGCGCGGTGAGCACAGGCGTATCCGTTCCAGGGTCGGGAAGCGCGCATCTGGTCGCTGCCGACTATCCGGGAGACAGCCATTTTGCCGCTAGGACTTCGAGTACCGTCTCACTTACCTCCACGCAGGTGACTACCACCCTCGTCCTAACTGCAAATCCAACCGCAAGCAATTACGGACAGTCCGTGGTGTTGACCGCAACGTTGAGCCCATCGACGGATGGTAGTTTGACCACCACCGGCGAGACCGTGACATTCAAGAATCAAGCGAATGAGAATGGACCAAGCACGCTTGGTACGGCGACGCTGAACTCATCTGGCGTAGCCACCCTTACACTCACCAGTATGCCCTCAGGCACAAACAGTCTAAAGGCTGTCTATGCGGGTGACACAAACTTCCTGGGCAGTTCTTCGTCCCTGCTGGCCTTTGTGGTCACGCCCGTCCAAACACTGACTGTTACCGCTTTGAACGCGACCCGTTTGTACGGGGTGGCGAACCCAACATTCACCTACGCGATCACCGGGTTTGTAAACGGCGATACGCCAAGCGTAGTCACTGGCACACCCAGTTTGAGCACCACAGCTACGATCTCATCCACTGCCGGCAGGTATCCTATCGTCGCGGCATTGGGAACATTGGCTGCAACCGGTTACAACTTCGCCTTTGTGAACGCGACTCTGACAATTTCCTCAACCGGCTCCCAGGCTCCTAATATCCAAGGCAGATGGGAGTTCGCCGTAACCTCGGGAGATCTGGATAGTCAGGTCGCTCTGATGGGGCCATCGACCTTCAGTACCTACCTCCTGCAGACCTCAGGCAGCACCACCCTGTCACTCATTCCGCAATTTACGACGCACACGGTTGCCTGCGATGGAAATGGATGGATAAATATCGCATTGTCCAACAGCTCCATCGATGCCAGTGGAAATGTGTCGATAACGTTTACGGATACGCAACCGGACTTGAGCACGTTTCAGTATGTGTTTGCTGGCGCACTCATGCCGGGCCAGTCCGGTTCACCCACACTCATTACCGGAACTTATCAAAGATCATCGGGCGGCTGCACGCAGGGTAGCCTTGGCACCGGCACACCGGATGGCAACTTCGTGGCAACCTTCTTCCCTGACTTGGGTGGAACGTATGAAGGTTCCTTCGAGGCTCCGAACGAGGGAACGGGAGGGGCTTCTCAAATTGAAGTTCCCGCCACATTCTCGTTGACCACAAACTCCGACAAGACCTTGAGCGGAACGGTCAGCTCACCAAATCTTAAGAGCTCGCTCGGTGCTGTGTGTTTCGGTGGTTCTGTAACTCTGCAGGCGGGAATGCCCGAGGGTGTTTCTTACCAGTCTGGTGAGGCCTTTGAACTATACGGCATTGCCCCCAATGGAGCCAGGTTATGGGTTAACGCGTATGCGACGAACGCCGACGGTTTTTTGCCCGCGGCAGTTGGTGAGGATGGCTACACCCTTCCGGCCTATGGCCCCAACGACGGTACGAACAATTCCTACATCGCCTTTTACGGAATCTCTGGCGGCCCGTGTGATGGACTGGGCGGAGGAGATGCACCGTTCCAGTTGGTCAAAAATCAGGGTTGGACGCAAAGAAGGCACGGCCAGAAGATTCACTCCCCGAGGCGACAGAATCAGCTACGCCGCCGGAACCACCAAATCCGGAAAATTTCGGGTAATACGTTCGGCGAGCAGCGACCTGCGAGGAAGCCATGATCCGCAAACTCTACGGAATCATCCTAGTTGCAATAGCCTTACTGGGCTGCAATTCTTCCGGACAAAAAACAATTGATTCAATCACCGTGAAAGGGTTGTCGTCCCAAACCACCACAATCAACACCGCGTTTGCAGCTCCTCTTGCTGCAACAGTCACCGCAAGCGGAGTACCGGTGAGCGGAGTCCTCGTCAACTTTGCCGCTCCAGCCACGGGGGCGAGCGGTACGTTCGCCGGCGGAGTAAACAGTTCGACATCCGATGCAAACGGTGTAGCCACTTCGGCAATATTCACGGCAAATACGACCGTCGGCGGGCCGTACACGGTCACCGCTTCGGTTTCCGGTTTGGCAAACACGGCCGTCTTTAGCTTGACGAATGCGTCGGCCACGGCGGCCTCCATCACCGCTACCGACGGAGCAGCGCAAAGCACGCGATTCGGCGCAAATTTTGCGACTCCTCTGGTTGTCACCGTCCTTGACGCAGGAGGCAATCCGGTGACTGGCGCTACTGTTACCTTTACGCCTCCCGCAACCGGTGCTAGCGGCACTTTCCTTGGGGGAACCAACACTTCAACGACGAACGCCAGCGGGATAGCCACGTCGGCGGACTTTACAGCGAATTCGATTGTCGGTGGCCCGTACCTCGTGACAGCAACTGTCCCTGGAGTAGGGTCTTCCGCCAGCTTCAGTCTGACCAATACTCCAGCACAGTTTTCGTTCTATCTGAGTGGGCTCGAACAGAGTAACGACGTGGACGGTAGGAATTTCTATGCCCTCGCGGGTTCGATCAACCTGGATGGGACCGGTAGAGTTCTTGGCGGAGTTCAAGATTACAATGACGGATATGGTTACACCTCGCCCGAACCTTCCGGTGATTCCATCACGGGAGGAAACCTCATCGTAGATTCCGTGACCGGGCAGGGCACCCTCACCTTGATCACGAACAACGCACTACTTGGAGTGAACGGTACGGAAACCCTCGGTGTGCAATTTGTGAACCCAAAGCACGCGATGATCATCCAGTTCGATGGAACTGGCACATCAACTGGTGGCATGGACCTGCAGACACTTCCCGCATCTCTCAACGGCGCTTTCTCTTTCACAATCTCCGGTATAAACGCCAACTACGAGGCAAGCGTCAGTGGAGGGGTGTTTACGGTCAATGGGAATGCCGTTCAAAACGGAGTTCTCGACACCGCCATCGCGGGAACCGTAACACGTGGATCCTCGTTCACGGCTTCCATCTCAGCGCCGGATTCATTCGGCCGCGGAACCGTAACGGGCTCGGGGCTCGCAACTACGCTCAACTATTACATCGTCGGTTCGGAAGTCGTTCGCATCATCGCGGTCGATGCGGAAGTTTCAGGCTTGGGCTCGGCATATGGCCAGGGTGCAAGCGCCGGGATGTTCAACCAGGCTTCCCTAGGAAGCTCCGTCTTTGGAGTGATGAGTAATTCGTGGGGCCGACTTTATGCTTCCGCCGGCATGTTTACCACGACTCCTAGCGATGGCACGTTTCTGGGTATTGCCGATAACGACGAAGAAGGTACGGTCGAGAGCGGCGCTGCGATCCGGGGAACGTATTCCATCGCAAGCACCGGGTACGGAAGTTTGACGATAGCTGCCGATGTTTTGGGAGATGTCAGCGAACTCGGCATCTACCTGACCGATCCGCACCTGAATCTCAATGACCCAAATAACACCATAAGCGGACTCGGCGGCGGCCTGATCACCGACCTCGACACGAATGTGATCGGCAGCGGGCTATTCGTTCCGCGAACGGACACCGCAACCACCAGCCTGGCTGGCAACTATGCGTTCGGTGCGCAAGCATTCTTTGGTTCGAGTTCCACAGGTTGGGAATACGACTTCGTTGGGCAGGGTTCCTTCGCGAACGGTGTTTTGACTGGCACTGGCCTAGCCAGTGATCCCGCTTCTTTCTTCGGCGGCGACCCAGCAATTCCCGAAGTCAATTTCTCTGGAACCGTAGTTCCTGACACTACAAATGCCGGGCGTTACACCATCATGGCTCCGAACCCATTTGTCACCTCCGTCGCAGGACTTGCCCCCGTCAACAACCAGGTCGTTCTCTATCAAGCAAACGGGGGACAACTCTTCTGGCTGGACGCGGATGCGGATAGCCTATTTCTGGGAACGCTGCAGAAACAGGCATTGCCAGTGGCACCAGTCACAGCAAATGCGAGCATCGCCAAAGCCAAACGCTTAGCGAAACCATAGGCACGTTTCGGGAATTGATCGCCGCATCTTGAATTACCCGACTCCTGCGAACCATATGCAGCCGGGATATCGCAATCATCCGGCAACGTTCGCCTGCGGGTGCGATTGGGAACCATAGCTTGACCCAAATTTCGTTCGCTTCTGCGGCAGCTTAAGTCCTAACGGCATTCCCCAATTATGAGGAATCCCTCTAGGAGGGTTGCTCGCGAGTAACCGTCACCTGCGCTTACTGGACAAGCAAGCACTGTTCCCAGGATAGGGACGGCAACCGTTCCTCTGAGCAAGCCAGCCAAAGCTGGTTTCCTGAATCTGGTACAACTCCGAGGAAGCAGGTCTCTCGCTGCCCCCGACAGGGGATTACGGTTACCCGGTCGCACGATATGCGCCCTGACCTGTTTGCTGTCTAATGGCCAGTGTGGACAGTGAGCAGCTTGGCTTGCAGCTCAGCAAAGGATCGATTGCTTGTCTCAAAGCAATTGGGTACAACATGAAACGTAAGGACAACAACAGAACATGGATGTGGTGGCTTCTCGTGGTTGGACTTTCGGCACAGTGCTACTTCGTGCGGGAGTTGGTCGCTGCTTTTGCGCTATTCACGCTTGGATTTGTCGCCATCGCTTTTCTGGCGTTTTGCGTTTACATCGGGACCCTGGTGTGGGAGATGGGTGTAACCCGGTCAGCAGCCGGCGTAAGATTCTTCGTCGTTGCCGCGTGCTCCGGCGCAGACTCGGCTGAGTTAACGAATGGGAACTTTCAGAGTGCCAGTTTGCCGACAGCCCGCCGGGTTCTCTCTTTCCTGCTCCAACCAGAACGCGTGGAGTCAGAAGGTTTGCTATGAAGGTTCTTGGATCTCTTACTTGCAAAACCCAGAGGGTCGCAACCTATAGATCTATCTTTCAGCTACTGCGGCTACTCATCGAGGCCATCCGGTTTTGTGTTGTTAACCACTGCACCTGTGTCCGGGTTGTGTCCCCGAACAAACGGCCTAATGCCACACTGCCGGGAATGGCCAAGCAAAACAAAGCGCATTCCATGCGCATTGCCAATCGCTTTCCGCAACGGTATCCCCGAATCAGCTCAGTCCTAATTTCATCCTCGAGTCACCTATGCACGCTCAGTTTGATTTAGACGCCGTACTCAAGGGTACGGGTCTGTCGCGCTCCCTGCTTGAAACGGATCCGGCAGTGATCTACCTACTCGGACGCGGGCTGAGAATTGTTTACTGCAATCCTGCCTGGGAACAGTTTGCTGCCGAGAATGATGGAAAGAACCTCAGTAGAGAAGCGGTTTTCGGAAGGGCGGTTCTAGACGACGTCCCCGAGCCTTTGCAGAAGTTCTATTCCAGTGCATTTGCGCAAGTGCAGAAGACGGGGGATATCTGGGAGCACGATTATGAGTGTTCGTCCGCCAAGTTATACCGACTTTTCCACATGCGAATCTTGCCTTTGTCCTTCGCGTGCTTGCTGGTTGAAAATTCGCTTCGAATTGAGGAGCAACATGAGATGGATGGTTCGGTGATCGCCGCGCAATTCAATTACCTCAACGAACATGGGATCGTAACGATTTGCTGTCATTGTCGGCGTGCCCTGCGTGTCGGTTCGGATAAGCAGGCGGTTTGGGATTGGATCCCCCGCTTTCTTGCTGGACATCCCGGTAGAGTCTCTCACGGGCTATGTCGTGCCTGTCGTCACTACTTTTATCCTTATTTGCAGAGTGAGCAGACAGGCAAACCCCACGAACGGTAACCGGCGAGGGTCCATCACAGTTTTCCTGACCCGGTAGTTCGGAGGATCGTCTGCTGTCTTTCGCTCAAGGGCTTTACCAAAATCCAAAGACAGAATGCCGAGGCTGTGTATCTTGACGCCACCGTCACTCCCCTCAGAAGGCACGCGGCCGCAAACCCCTGTTATTCGAGCGTCAAAGAGATCGATTGGCGCGTCCTTATTCCTGTGACCCAGAAGACTCCATATCTGTGACGGAACGAGCCCTCGAGCCTCTGTTGTGGCTCGGAAGGATTACTAACAACGTAATAACACTAAGTATATGCAGAATGTACAACTTGCCGTGACCCCGGTCACTTTGTATTCTCTTCCAAAATGTTAAGTTTCCTCGAAGCTGCATGGCAGAACTGTGATGTCCGTTCAGGGACCGCTGAGATGTGTGTTCGAGGGGACTGCCGGTTGGTGCATATCTCAGAGGATGGAGCGCTCTTTTGAATTGTCCGAGGGTTCTGGCAGTCGACAGCAATCTCCCGTTTCTGCACATGATGAAGGAGGTCCTTGAAAGTAAAGGGTTTGAAGTGCTCCCTGCGGTGAATCTGGCGGAAGCGCTCAGGAGTATCGTCAGGAATCCCTGCGATGCCCTTATCACCGAACTGCAAATGCCCCTGGCCGAAGATGGGTTGACACTCGTAAATGCCATGTTCCATTGTCAGCCGAAGGCCCTCAGAATCCTCATCAGCGCCTCTCCTATTCTCGAAGGTGCGATGGTTTCGATTCCCCGAAGAGCTCATGAAACCTTGCTAAAACCGTTTGATTTTGAACACGTCGCGCAACTCCTACGAAAAAAAACGCGGAACTAATGCTTCGGTTCTAAGCCCTGGCACAAGGAAGCAAATATTGATATTCGATCACCAGTAATACTTACGCGTCATGTTGACTATAATGAATAGTTGTGAAGCTATAATAGGGCATCGGAAAGTGTCCAAGCTATCTCCGGATCCTCTCGCCCTTTCCGCCGCCGCGCTCTATTTAGTAGGTAGCACGTTTGCACAAAGATCGGCCAGAACGCCTAGTTGCACCCAGGCCATCTGGGGCGGAAGACGCGTGTGCGCTGCAGTCGGCTGCCCTTGAAGCTGCTGCCAATCCCATCCTCATCAGCAAGCGGGACGGCACAATCATCTGGGTCAATGCAGCCTTCGAAGCCCTTTCCGGCTACTCCAAAGAGGAGGCAGTCGGCAAGTCCGCCAACCTGCTAAAGTCCGGGCAACATCCGGATTCCTTCTACAAAACGATGTGGGATACGATCCTCTCCGGTCAACGGTGGCAGGGAGAATTGTTCAACCGGCGCAAGGATGGAAGTTTCTACCAGGAGGAGATGACCATCACTCCGGTGCGTGCCCAGACCGGAGAGATCACCCACTTTATCGCGATCAAGCTGGATATTACCGAGCGCAAGGGTGCGGAAGAGCGAATCTCCCGCCTGGCTCAGGTAGTTGAAAACAGCGCGGAACTGATCGCCACCGGAGATTCGGAAGGTTGCATCAACTTTGCCAATCACGGTCTTCTAGAGGCCACCGGGTTCGAGGAACACGAGATTATTGGCCAGTATTTCGGATCTGTCCTCGTGTCTGCCAACAATCCACCGAACCTCAGTCGAGAAATCCGGCTGAATACAATTTCCGGAGAGGGCTGGAGGGGAGAATGTCAGGGACGTCGCAAGGACGGCACGGAGTTCCCGATCTATTTGAGCACAGGTCAGATCCGGAACAGTCAAGGTCTGGTGATTGGGACTTTTGAAATTGCCCAAAACATCACGGATCGAAAGCGGCAGGATAATCTTCGCCAAGCGTTATTCGATATCGCTGTGGCAGCGGACCAGGTGCAGACCCTGGAGGAGCTGTACAAGCGCGTTCACGAAATCATCAACACCGTTGTTCCCGCGGATAGTTTTTACATCGCCCTCTATGACGAAAAGAACAGCGAGCTAAATTTCCCCTACTACGTTGACATGGTCGATATTCCACTCAACAAGCGCAGATCCGGACGAGGACGCACGGATTATGTTCTACGCACGGGCACGGCTGTGCTGCTCGATAGCTCAGCCGAACTGGTGTTGCGGCAAAGAGGTGAAATCGTGACGAGCGGCAAGCCCACGGCTGTGTGGCTGGGCGTTCCACTCAAGATTGACGAGAAAGCTATCGGGGTCATGGCGGTCCAGCACTATACCAACCCGAAAACATACGACCAGTCGCATCTGCAGATGCTCGAAAACATTTCCTCGCACGTGGCGAAAGTGATTGGGCGCAAACATGCGGAGGAAGAGAAAATACGTGCGGAAGCCCGTTTTTACAAAGCTTTCCATGCAAGTCCCATCGGCATGAGCATAGCGACTCTAACCGATGGAATTTTCCTCGATGTGAATGAAGCGCTTACGCGGGTAAGCGGATATGAGTTCGCAGAGCTGATTGGCAAAGGATCAATTATCTTGTATGCGGATCCAGAGGACCGCGCGCGCATGGTGGCCTTGCTCAGAGACGGACAGCCTGTTCGCGATTTCCATTGTGAGCTGCGCACGAAGTCGGGGGTGAAGCGAAGCGTTCAGGTGGCTGCAGAGCGCCTCGAAGTTCAGGATACCGAGTGTGTATTGGTGCTTGTGCGGGACACCACGGAACAAGAGATTCTCGAGCGGCAGCTTCGCCAGTCGCAGCGCATGGAAGCCGTAGGCAACCTGGCTGCTGGCGTTGCCCACGACTTCAATAATCTGCTGGGCATTATACTGGGCTACTCCGAGTTGTTGACCGACAGGAACATCTCCGACGAAATCCATCAGCAGCGCCTTGAAGCGGTTCGAAACGCCGTCGAGAGTGCGACGGTTTTGACACGTCAGCTGCTTGCCTTCAGCCGCAAGCAGATCCTGCAGCCAGTGATTCTGGACTTGAACTTGGCCGTGCAGCAGCTGAACACTATGCTTCGGCACCTGATTGGCGAGAACATTGAAGTCACTCTTGCACTAGAACCTGAACTTGATTCCGTGAAAGCCGATCCAGGGCAGATGGAGCAAGTGCTGATGAATCTGGTGGTGAACGCTCGCGACGCAATGCCGCATGGCGGGAGATTGTCCATTCAAACGGCAAACGTATCGCTCAATCCTGAGTTTGTGAAAAGTCATCTAGGATCGAAAGTCGGCGCCTTTGTGAAACTCTCGGTTACGGACACGGGTACGGGAATGGATAAAGAGGTTTTGGCTCACCTGTTTGAACCATTCTTCACCACCAAGGAAGTGGGCAAGGGAACCGGGTTGGGATTAGCCACCGTTTTTGGAATCGTGAAACAGAGTGAAGGCTATATCTGGGTCGAGAGCGAACTCGGTCAGGGAACAACGTTTGAGATCTATCTTCCTCGTGAAGTGAGGAAGCCAGTTGTCGAGGGGCCAAAAAAGCCGGCTGCATTTTCCTGGGGTTCGGAAACCATCTTATTGGTGGAAGACGAGCACGCACTTCGAGAAATCACGCAGGAGCAGCTAGAGACCCTGGGTTACCGGGTACTTGCTGCAGAAGACTCCCAACAGGCGATGGCCCTGTTTGCCGAACATGCGGAGACAATTGCCCTCCTGCTCACCGACGTGGTCATGCCCGGCATGAATGGCCGGGTCCTTGGGGACAGACTGAGAGAGAGCAAACCGGACTTGCCGATTCTCTTTATGTCCGGTTACACGGACGATGAAATACTGCGGCACGGCGTTTCGGAATCGAATCACGAACTGATTGCTAAACCATTTTCTCGTGAATCATTGGCATCGCGGATCCGGAAGATTCTGGATGGGAACGCCGGGGCCCGTCGCGTCTAAACCGTGCATGCCGAGGTCCGTTAGGGCCAACCGCCCCTCGCGGGGGCCTTGACCGTCCCATGCCTTCTGACATGGCCGGGATAACATGTTTAAGAATGCAATATTATATAGTACGATAGCTATAACGAAAGTGCCCTATACCGAACTAGCCAACATTATTGGTTGGAGGCAAGCGTGTACCTTGGAGATCGGTTGCGCCAGATCAGGCAGTCCAAGGGACTCTCGCAGGCGGACATAGAGAAGCGCACTGGGTTGCGGCGCTGTTATATTTCCAGATTAGAAAATGACCACACCGTTCCCGCACTTCAGACCCTTGAGAAGGTATCGCAGGCACTGCAGATACCGATCTACCAGGTCTTTTACAAACTCGAGGAACCATTTGAGAACTTTTTTCCTCCCGACGCAAAGTGGCAGGATTGGGCATCTCACGGAAAAGGATCTCGGATATTCCTGAAGATTCAGCATGCACTGTCCCACATGACCGCTGCCGACAGGGCTTTGCTACTTCATTTGGCAGAGACGATGGTAGAAGATAGACGCGGTCGACGTTCCTAAGGCGCTGGCTTCGACTGCTTGATGCACGAACTTCACAGAGGGTCGTGACGAGTTCCCCTGGGGCGCACATGTTGATTGACTCGGCGGGTCCGCGCAGTGATTCGGTGAATTCGAGCGTAGCAACCGACGTCTCTCGCCGTTTGTCATGCATGCAGCTCCATCACGCTGGTCAGAAGCAACCCGCAGTGAGTTGCAGCACTCCACGAACATCTGGCTGTCGCTTCGTTGCTAGCCGGGGCATTACAAGAGAGGTCTTCATGGGTATGCACCACGGGGATGAGAACAATTTTACGTAAAACGTTTCGCTTCTGGTTTCGGTGCAAAATTATTCTGGATTCTGTGTACGCTGCCATCTCGATCGGTCACTATCGAGGACAAGGACTGAGTACCATCTAACTAGAGATGCCTTATGGACTCCGAGAAGACGAGAGAAAGGGAATCCCGGAATCGGTTCACTTGCCTCTGGTGCCGCGAGGAAACGATTTTCCGAGTCGAGCGGCGGGGATCGCTTGAGCGCCTGTTTTGCGGACTGTTCGACGTTCGCCCTTATCAGTGTCAACACTGCGGGAGAAAGTCTTACAAGCGCCACAAACAGAAAACGACCGACCCTGGTTAGAAACTCCATGTCTCGGTAACGCCCTCGGTGAATGGAAAATTCCTCATCCAGCGCGCGACCAGACGTTCCACGAACACACGAGATGCACAGAATGAATTAACTTCTCCAAGCTACGGCTTCATTGGCAGGGGTTTATTGCACAGCTGTCATTGCCGGGCCTCTCGGACATGCCAATTTTCTTGTGTATGCCGCTCTCGATAACCACCGAGGAGCTACACCCGGCGACCAGCCCAGGATTGCGCCCGCAGCGCCACACCCGCTTGAGGCAGCGAATGCTGATCGGAAGATTCAACAGCTTGGTTGACGACGGTCAGGGAGTTATCACTCCGGAGAGAGACTGAGCAACACCTTTGGGGAACGTTTGCCGGAAAGGCGCGTTCTCGTAATCGACTCCCGGTTCATTGATGGCCATCAGTCGAAAAAAGTAGCTACCACCAGATTTTAGCCACCCGGGCGGCAGCTCGATGGTTGTGCTCTTGGTGTACAGAGTTCCGGCTGGCTCGGTCAGCGAGTCGATGCCATCGGTGTACAGCTCGACGACCTCAAGCACATAGCCCGTCGGTGAGCCGACGGTAGGAGGCGCCCAGGTAAGAGTTGGGTTTGTGCCGATTCCGCTTTGGTTGTTGAAAAAGCTCACCCCATTGATCTTCGGCGAATTGGCCGGACCGATCAGGGGATCGGCCGGTTTGTCCACTGTTGGCAGGGAAGTTGTCTGCAATTCGAGATATCCATATTGACGTGTACTTGCGCTCGCCCCGGGAGCTGTGTAGTCCACGTGAACGTAGTGAATATAGTCAAGGAATTCCACCCAACCCGATGGATAAGGATTTCGGTAAGCGATTTCCCCCAAATCCAGATCTGAGTTAATCGGGTTGTTATATCCGCTAAACCTGACCAGGTCTGGCGTTGTCCCAATCCAGCCCTTCCCAGGTCCTCCCGGCTGGACATCTAAATAAAAGTAGGTGGAGTCTGCCACACCCGCTGGATTCACTCCTGCTATAAGCTGCGCAAACGAAGAGCCGCGAAAGTTAGCCCGGAAAGAGGAGCCCATCGGAGCTTCCTCCAAACTTCCGTCCAACTCCAATTCGGTGCCATCGGATTGTTCAAGCGTAAGTGGACCTATGGACTTCTCGACGACCTGGAGCGCGAAGCCGGGCAGAGTCGGCGTCGACACAAGTTGAGTCACATACACACTGTCCCCTGCTGAAGACGCCGTCAGCGGATTCGTCCAGACGATCTGTTCGTCCAGTGACGTGCTGCCCGCCGCAAGCCCTTGCTCACTCCATTCATAATCGAGGAGTGTGCCGGTATTGGATACGAATAGTTGCTGGCGATCTCCAGACTGCCAAGGATGCAGGTCTTCTAGCTCGAGCCTGAGTTGCGTCGGGTAGGAAGGCAGGGAGGTCGCTTGTCGACCCAGACGGTCGCTTCCAAGATCGACCTGACTGCTGGGTGTCCAAATGCTCGTTTGCGACGTGTTCTTCAGCCAGTAGTAGCCTTCCGGTATATTCGTGACGGAGAACGCACCCTCGGTAGTACCCGTTCCTGTCTGAATTGTAAATCCGCCCTTTCCGTCCGGGATGCTCGCCGAAATTGGTGACTGCGTCACATCCTCCGGTACTTGGAAATCCCCGGAGTCTGTCGTATAGGTGACAACCTCAGTCCCACGTACGTTCCCTGATGTCGCCACTGTCCAACCCTGCTCGACGGTAGTCCCGCCGCTGGTTGCAGAGATTGAGAAGTTATTTTTGGAACGTGCCTGGGCGGCGACCGGTGTCCATGCCAGAGTCGTGCCGGTGATCGCCGCGCCTGCCGGTCCGGAAACAAGCTGGTAGGAAATCTGTCCAGAGGCCGGGCCCGTCGTCCTGATCTCGTACGAGTAGATCTGCCCTTCTAGAGCTGCCGTTGGCGGTGTACTGGTGAAAGCGAGGGGTTGTGGTGGAGTTGGGGGTGTCCCCCCTGCTCCACCACAGCCGATTTGGAAGGATGCAACTAGTATGAGAACTGCTGCCAAGCTCGCCTTCATTTGACTCTCCCTCGATTTCATTTCTTCCTGACTACAGGGATTTCTTCCCGACCTGACTCTGACCTTCCCTCTACTGTGTGGTCGCGCTCGCGGTATTCGAGAAAGTTGACGCGCCACTCGCGTTGTAGGCCTGAATTCTGTACCAGTAGGTCGTCCGTCGATTCAGTCCGACGTTTGTGTACGTCGTGGCATTCGCCGCCAGTGTCGCAATGCGGAACCAGTTGATCTGGTCCGTGCTTCGTTCGAGGTAGAATCCGCTCTCATTGGTCGAGCGGTCCTGCCACCGGAGAATAATCTGCGAGGTTCCCGCTGCAGTTGCCGTCAAGTTTGTCGGGGCTTGTGGAATGGGAACGGAAGCAACTCCGGTCCCACTTAGCGCCGCACTCAATTGCGGATTTACGGGGTCATTGGTGGCAACGACGAGCGATGCGACCCGTGCCCCCAGAGCGGCCGGCCGGAACGTCACAAGGATGGCGCAGCTTGCTCCTGCGGCAAGGGTGGAACCGCAGGTGGTAGTCTTTGTGAAATCGGCAGCATTCGTTCCGCTGAAGCTGAATTTAATGTTCGCTAGTTGTCCGGTACCCGTATTTGACAACGTTACGCTCTGAGCGCTGCTATTTGTATTCAGGGACTGGTTCCCGAATGCAATTGTTGTGGGCAAGATTGTGGCGTGCGGCGCGAGCCCGACTTGAGTGGTGTTGGACCACGCTGATGCGCCGTTCGGACTGAAAGCCAGCACCCGGTAATAATAGGTTTGATTCCCCGAGACTGAGGTGTCCGTGTACGTTACGCTTGCTCCAGTTCCCGTGCTCGGCCCTACAGAGAACTGCCGGAGGCCCTGGGTAAAGCCGGGGTTTAGGGCTACCTGCACTGTGAATCCTGTCGCACTTGCCGAATTGTCTGTCCAGGTGAGCTGAATCCGAAGGGAGGGCTTCGATGTTGACACCCCGGTCAGATTGCTGGGCGCTTCAGGCGGAATCTGCAGGATCATTGGCCGCATCATGTCGTTTTCTTCGTGGCCCAGGAGGTGACAGTGCCAAACATACTCCCATCCAAAATTGGTCAGCACATTGACCACCTGGATCGGGTTCCCAAGGGGATCTACGTTCGTAAAACCCATGGTGGAACCTTCCGGCATCGCGGGATCAAGGAGGCGAATGCTATCGGGAATTGGCCACGGGAGACTCTGTTTCATCGGGCGCAAGGCAACAATGGCATCTTCCAGTGGGTTCATCCGCACGGTGTCCTTCCAACCCAGTTCGTTCGGGTCGGGCGGACGTACCGCGCCATCCCACCCAACACGATTGAGCAGTTGCACATCGAACAGATGAAAGTGAATGGCGTGGGTGTCAACTCCGTTGTGGGTGATCTTCCAGACCTGAGTCTCTCCGCTCTTGAAAATCTCTGTTGGAGGATCGATGTAAAAATAAGGGATTGTCGTCTGGATGGTGATGTTTGTATTTGGAAGTTCCACACCGAGAGTGGAGTTCATGCGCCCATACTCAGGATCAAACAACTCCTGGATCGCCTTCGGTTGAAGCGGCAAGGTGGTCGGCGTAGATGAGCCGGCGGGAGTGTAGGTAATTGCTGTGTCCTGGATCTTTACGTATTTATTGGAATAAGTCGCGTTGAATGCCGCGCCATAGTCCGCTTCCGGAACGTGTGGAGGTAGCTGCGATCCGGCGAACGCTCCCGTAGTGGTGCTTGTGGAAGTAAACGCTGCCTGTAGTGCCGCCAGATTGAATGCCCCGGCTGCCGATCCACCCGAGATTTGGAACTCCATGATGGTCCGAGTGTTCGGGCCATACCCGTCGAGGGTTGTCGGTGCGCCGCCAGTATCTGAGAAGTCCGGGTCGCCCGTGTAATAGTCAATGCGAGGATCGAATGCCGGCACCGGTGCGGGAGCATCGTTGTACAGAATTATTTTTGCGCCGTCGGGAGCCTGGGAGAAATCAACCACTACATCCGCTCGCTCTGCGGGCCCGAGAAACAGTGTGTGATTGGTGACATTCAGAACCACGATATCTCTGCGATTATAGTTGTAGCCAATGGGTGTGTTGGGAAGCACGACCGGAGCAGGCAAAAATCCTGCTTCATTACCGATCTGTACCATGGCAGGTCCCGCAGTGTTTGGATCTGGCACTCCTCCATCTCTTCCGTCGGTCGGCCATGTCGCGGGCCAGTTGGACACCGCATTTGCTACTGCTGGAACCATGGCGATCTCTGTTGGGCGAGCCGGATCTGCATAGTACAACTGCAGGTTAAGGTACCGATCGTTCGAGGCGTTCAGAATGCGGAACCTGTAAGCCTTGCGTGCTACGGTGAGGACCGGATAGGCCGTCCCGTTAACCATGGCTGTATCCATGAAGGCTTCCGGTACGATGGTGGGGTTCGGAGTTGCAGGACATGTCACGCCGACCGGGCACCCGTTCGATCCGGTTCCAGCTATCGGCTGGTGCGTCAGATTGGTGTAGGGAGGCCAAAACCATGGTCCGTAGTCCCATCTACCCATGGCGTTAATTCCCATTTCATCGGACGGGTTTTGGTTTGGCATGTATACGTGCGGGAACCAGAGGTTACCTGTCCCCCCCCAATTCGATGTATCCCAGGTGGGGTCTTCCGCAGCAAGCGCGGCAGGGCCTGGGACAAAGGTCTTGTCCTGAATGATCAGAGGGATCCCATAGCGGTAGACTCCTTCTCCCGCACCTGGGATCGTGCCCGAATCAATCAGACCATCCTCGACCTGGTCTGTTAACAGGTAGCCTGCGGCTTCACCTGCATAGACATTCAGTCGTGTCAGTCCATAGGAATGGTCGTGGTACCAGATCAATCGGCTGCTCTGCTGGTTTGGGTAGTAGTAAGTCATCGCGCCGTCGCCGGAAGCCGGCATGTCCGGAACATCGCGGGTACTGACGCCCTTCTTGTAAGGGGTGTTTTCTCCTGCCGGCACGGTCCATTGGTGGGGTGTACCATCGCTGATCCACGGGGTGTTACCACCGTGGAGATGCAACGTTGCACGGTTCTGCGTGTAAGATCTCACTCCGTCGGGCCCAAGCCCCGCGCCCATGATGGTCGTGTCCACGGGTAGGAACAGATTACCGAGAGCACCCGTGGGAAGTTGATTCTCGAACAGGATACGCACCGGGCGGTCCTTCTTGGCGATGATGAATGGACCGAGGTAATGGGCTTGCTGGTCCGCGACGGGGTTGAGATCCTTGTAACCGCGAAGGCGCGTCGTGGCTGGTAGGTCCGAGTGCATCCGCTGCGTGTAGTCCACGACACCGATTTCGTAGTAATCGGTATTTGCATACTTCGGGGTTCCATCAGGATTTGTGATGGGAACCGCTATCGGAATGTACTGGCCGAGTGAGTTCGCGTTAGCAGGTCCGAGGCCAGGCAGCGTATCGACAAATTTCCGGATTCCCCCGGAAACTGTCGTGAGTCCGGTAATCGGATCCACGGTCACTGTCGGTGCTGGGCTGTTGGCATAGTTAGGAATTGTTCCAAAGTAATCCGGCATTGGAAGTCCGGATTTTCCAGGTGCTGCCGCTGCTCGAGGCGCGTTTTGTGGAGGGGCGACAAGGCTTGATGCTTTCGCGTGCGCAGCGGCTGCGCTCCGGCGCGCCGCGGCGCGCGCTGCTGCCGCTTTGCGCTGGGCAGCGGTCACGCTTCTCATGCGTAATCCAGGTGTTCGAGGGACAGCGGACGTGGGATTCAAGACTTGGGACGACTTGCTTGCATTTGCATTGCGTTCGACTTGATTTGTCTGCCGAGCCACCTGAGACTGCGCCAGGCCCACCTCCCATCCCGCGAATAATATTGCTCCGACCAACAAAAGAAGATTTTTGCTACGAGGTGTTTGCCGTTGCACGCTGTCGCTCCTTCTGCGATTCCTCATCACTGGTGGTCCGCTTCGGCGTAATTGTCCCGGAAACTGAAGGTAGGTTCCGCCATCCGTTGGCCGCTGCTCAGTTGACCCGGTACAGGACGGAAGAAAAGCTCATCTCGGGCAGCTGTAGAAACTGGTGCGAGTACTCCCAGCTTCTCCATGCACGTCTGAAGCTTCAGAACCGCCGGGTCCAGTGATTGCATTCTGTCCGCCAACCGCTTCCTCGGCCGCTACTTGCACAACGCACTGATAGCAGGACACTTAGCTTTTCGAATGTGCCGCCCTACGTGGCGCGGCGGTTTGCTTTTCGGTCAATTGTTTCAATTTCGGACATGCACGATGGAATGCGAAGAAGAAGGAAGTAGGCAGCGAGGTATCGATCACTGGTCGGAAGCTGATCGCATGCGGGCCTAGCATAGCGTCACGCCGAACGCATGCAGCAGTGCCGACATAAACCGGTGGGATCAGGGTAGCCGAGGGGTAGAGCTAGGCATCACCTCCCAACCAGATTCCAAGCTGAATTCCCTGGCAAACGTTTGCGTGAGCGGGAATTGCTTGGTCAACACAAGAGCCTCACTTTCCAGCAATCGAGCGGGCGTACTCGAATCAAGGTAACAGGTAGCTGCCAATGTGCTTTCGTAGTTGATCACCTGTTTGCGAACGAAGCGCACTGCATCGGTGGCGGAGAGGAACAACCAGTTGCGATTCCGGGTCGACCGTTCGAGCGCGACCATATAGCTTGCGCCATCGGTGGGTAGTTCGGAAAGTTGTGGCAAACAGTCAGCCCATGCCACAACGTAGCGATCGGTCTTGCCTTTTTCACTCAGTGGATCTTCGAAGAACATATCTTCGGTTGGTTTGTCGCCATACCAGTAAAATATTTTCATTCCCCAGCGTGAACCTCCTCCGAGAAACCTCTCGCGCCTACCGTCGTAGTAGGGAAGCACGGCGTGTAGTTGCTTGACGCCATAATCCGCCAGTGAATCCATGACATGCTGCAGAATTGGACGATCAATTACCGGCAGCATACAGGTGTCCGTACCCGGACTCCAGGAACCCGAGCTTCTTGGTTCATTCGGAAATAACAGGATTGCATTCATGGGAGTACCTCCGCCGACTTTCCTGAGCGAATGAGTTCTCGAATCACTTTGAACATCAAAGTAAAATTTCCTAGCAGGTAGCGACGCCGCGTGCAACCGGGCTTTTGGTACAACCAGCAGGCCCATTCAGGGCCAACTTCGCTGAGAGATTTCCATAGGCGTTCGTTGAATCCGGCAGACGCGTCTGGCGCAAGAAGAACATGCTTTTCCATTTCGAAGATTGAAGTTGTCATACTGCCTCGCGATGCCCTCCGAGGAAGCCTTCCGGACGGCCTCTCAACTCGCATACCGAAAAGCCGGCGCGACCAAATCCACCTGCCAACCATGCCGACTCAGGCAGTATCGAAAATCTGAAACGAGTTGCCGGCAAAAGGGGGGAAGGGAATAACGCAGGAGATTCCTCTGCCAGACGGACCAGGGAAAGATCACCACCTCTGCCTTTCCCTCGCCATACTGACGCTTCCGACACTGGGGATTGGAGTAGCTGTGCGAATGAAATACTTCGCCGTTTGACGCGAACCGTATCCGGTAGCGGGCAGTACGGACTCGAAGGCTCCAGTCGATATCCTCGGAATAGTGGACTGTCTCCTGGAATGGAATTTCTTCCCAAACCGAGCGCCGAGGCGCCCAACTCGATATCGAGAAACATTGATAAAGAGTGTCAAGGATCCGAGCCGTATCCTTGCACGCCCGAACAATCACGGTAGTCTTCACGCGCACACCTCCTCCAACCGAGGCAGCTCCAGGGTGGCTGTCAACACGTGGCGAAGATCCTTGAGTTCGCGTGGGAACTCCATCGCGGCATCGTTGGTTGCAAAGAAAGCGACCGAGTCCTTGTCCTCTGGCGAAAATCCGTGCATACCTGCATGGCGTGTCGTGCCCATGAAACTCGGATTGAGAAGCACGCCTGGACTTAAAAGGTAAAAGTGTTGACCATATCTTTGATCTGAGAAATCGCATCCCCATCGAGCTAGGTCAGCCTTTGTGAGCCATCTTCCTTGTTTGTAACGCTCTAACTCGTCTGTAATCATTCGCTCTGCGCGTTCGTTTTTGTACCAGAACCGAGCCATCGTTGAGTCATAAACGGCGAAGAAATCATCTGAAACCCGGAGCGGCAACTGCCTGATGACTCGCATGAGGTTGAACTCGGTTCGAATGTCGGTCATCCCGTGATCGGAGAACACTGCCACGCTCACCTTTTGGTACCGCTTCTTGGCGATTGAAATCACTTCCGTCAATTCCCGCTCATACCAGCGCAGTCTTTGTTCGACCGCGGCCGAGTTTGTGCCCTGGGCATGGAGAAGGGCATCCAGTTCTGCCAGGAAAATATAGGCAAAGCGGGGACGACCGGAACCAATCGACGCTTTTGCGGCATCAAGATTCTCGCGTTCTCCGCTTCCCGAATCAGACAAATGGAAGGGTGTGCCGGACTCGCGTAAGTCATCGAAGAGAGTCGCTTGCCCCTTAAAGATTCCGCCGGGCTGGTAGAGGTCCTTGCGCTCCGTGTAATCGAGCTCAGACAGCAGGGAGAATGGCACGTTGTATAGCTGGAAATGACTCGTGAAGCCGAGTCGCTGCCCGACAAACTTGCTGATCTGCCGTCGAGACCTGCCGCGTTTGGTGAGAAAGTTTGGCAGCCATGTAAGGTATTGAAATCCACGAAAGGGAGATCGTTCGGGTGCGTACGTGTAGAATGCGAAATGCCCGTGGTCTCTTGGAGCCATACCGGTGAGGATGGTTGGTTCCGAGGTCGAACTGTACCCGAACACGGTTTGCAGTGCATTTCGCCGGGGCAAAAGGTCAGCAAGGAAGCCGTATCGCTCGGCGATCTCCCACCCCACGGCGCCGATGCAAACGGCAATTGTGATGGCAGATTGTGGGCGCATGGCTACCCCAGTGTCACGTAGATGGGAACCCCCGGCGGGGATTTCAACTGGCTGGCAGGCTCGAGTCCCGCTGCTTTCAGCAGTTCCATGGCAATTGCAATGTCCGCGCAGATGTGGACGACCCGATCGAGCTGCACCAGGGCGAACAATACTTTCATCTGCTGGTTTGCACCGATGATGGCAACATCTCCGCCAGCTCGTGCGGCGAGCTTCACGGCCGCAAATATTTGTGCAATTCCTGCCGAATCGATGAAGGCCAGTTCCAGTGCGTCGAGGACGAGGAAGAGTTTTTCAGACAAGGCCAACCTCACTTTGGCTTGAAGTTGCGCACCGGTCGAGTGGTCGAGTGAAGAGCCGAGCGAAACAACGGCAATTTGTGATCTCATTTTCTCTCTTGGCTATCTCCCTTTGGTGATGCAACCTGGTGATTTAAAGCTGGACTCTACATGGTTGCGGGGGCTCTTTAAATCACCTGTGCGCGGGACAGGCGCTACTCGAAAGAGGTACAGACTTCCAGGTGGCCTGCATTCACACTCAAGCACATGAGATGTCAGGAAAAGAGGTTCGTGGTGCGATGAAGCTCAACCGGGCGCAGATAAGACCGATCGTCATCGGAATCGCAGGTGGTACCGGTTCCGGCAAGTCGTTTATGACGCAAAAAATCCGTTCCTATTTCGGTCGAGCCAACGTTTCCGTGCTGGATCTCGATTCCTATTACAAGCACAACTCCCGACTGTCTGCACTTGCGCGAAATCGCGTCAATTTTGATCACCCCGACGCCATCGATCACAAACTGCTTTTCCGCCATGTGCAAAAACTGGTGGAAGGGCTGAACATCCGAAAGCCCATTTACAATTTCTCCACGCACTCGCGAATGCGTGAGCACAGCCTGGTTGTGCCAGCGAGCATCGTGGTGATTGAAGGCATTCTTGCTTTGTGGGATGACCGGCTCCGAGCACTGATGGACCTGAAGATCTTTGTTGACGCTGAGGCGGACCTTCGTTTTATCAGACGGCTTGAGCGCGACCTCCAGGATCGCGGTCGTACGGTGCGTTCCGTCGTTACCCAGTATCTCAAGACCGTACGACCCATGCATATCGAGCACATCCAGCCGACCCGGTTTCATGCCGACACAATCATTGACAACGCCGAGTCACCTGACTTGCAGCCTCTGTTCAACAGGATTCATCTTCTGTGGTTGGCGCGAACCGCGAAGGCGATGCGCTCGAAGCCAGCAACTCGTCGGGCCGAGAGTAGAGCCCCGCGCCGAGCGAAAAGATGAAATTGCATTCTCCGAATCTGACTCGATTGATTTGCCGGGTTTGTTGCCTCTTGGTTTTGGGAATGTTCGGCAATTTCGCTCTTTCCTCTGGCGCTCGTCCTCAGGAGAGGTTGCCTTCGAGACCACCGCCGGAGGGCCTATCCTCTACCTGAATCGGCGCGACAAGCAAGGCAAGTGCTCGCCCCATTCCTTTACTCCCGCACACCCTTTTCACTGCTTCTGGATTCTATACTCCTTAATCTTTTGATAAAGCGTGCTGCGTGCAATCCCCAATCGGTCGGCCGCTTCCGCCACATTCCAGCGAGCGGAATCCAGTGTGCTTTTGATTTGTTCCTTTTCGGTTGCCCTTAACGAGCCGGACTCGGCAAACTGGGCCCTCAGATCGGAAGGGAACTTCACAAACTCCAGCTCCCTTGGAGTAACGAGGCCGTTTTCGCCTAGCAGAACTCCTCGTTCTAGAACATTCCGGAGTTCACGAATATTTCCCGGCCAAGAGTAGGAAACCAAAAGGTCAAGTCCTTCGGGGGAAATTCGATAAGGACCTCTCCCGGTTTCCTCGGAAAGACGCTTGAGAATCCAATCGGCGAGAACCGGCAAATCCTCCATGCGCTCGCGCAAGGGAGGAATGGACAGGGTAATCGTGCTGATTCGAAAATAGAGGTCTTCGCGAAATCGCTTGTCACTGACGGCCGCTGGGATGTCCTGATGTGTGGCGGTGATGAGCCGGATGTCTACCAGTCGATCTCGAACCGCGCCGACTCTTCGAAACCGTTTCTCCTCAATCGCTTTGAGCAAACGCGGTTGCAGAGCGAAG
Source organism: Candidatus Acidiferrales bacterium (assembly GCA_963726725.1). Classification (GTDB taxonomy): domain Bacteria; phylum Acidobacteriota; class Terriglobia; order Acidiferrales; family UBA7541; genus Acidiferrum. The sequence goes on along the minus strand of CAVSDV010000025.1, from coordinate 252,623 downwards.
TCGATATCTCCGATCTCGTCAAGAAATACCGTTCCCTTGTGGGCAATTTCGAGCAAACCGGGTTTGGTCTGCACCGCCCCCGTGAACGCCCCCTTTTCGTGACCAAACAGCTCGGACTCGAACAGCTCGCGGGACAAACCGCCGCAGTTCAAGTCCACAAACGTCTCCTGGGCGCGTGGACTGTTCTGGTGGATCCATCGCGCCAGAACTCCTTTCCCACTGCCGGTCTCGCCGCCGATCATGATGGGGCTGTCGGCATCGGCCACCTTGCGAACAATTTCCTCTAACCTGCGGATAGCTGGACTCTTGCCCCAGAACGGATCAATTAGGCTCCTACTCTCACGCATTCCCTCGGCCACTTTTTTCTTGCGGTTGCGTTCCGACTCGAGACTCCGCTCCAGCATTTTGTGCAAGCTACCCAAATCGGCGGGTTTTGTCAGAAATTGTTCTGCTCCCAATTTGATCGCCTGCACGGCGAGTTCAATCGAAGAGTTTCCCGTCAGGATGATGACCGGGATTTCCGGTGCCACGGCTTTCCAACGCACCAGCAGGTCGAGCGAATTTCCATCGGGCAAGCTATAGTCGAGTACCGCTGCATCAGGCCGGTCCGACTGCCACACGCGATTCCCCTGTTCGCAATTCTCCGCGGGTAATACGTCGTAGCCCACCTGTTCGAGGAAGGCACAGATCATCTCGCGCATCTGCGCTTCGTCTTCCAACACCAGGATCTTGTCTCTGGCCATTGCCTGGTTCCTCAGTTAGCTCTTTTCCCTGCTTCCGCAAAAGTGGCTGCCCTTGTGCCGTCGCGGTGCTCGAAGCGGGCGCCTGGAACTCCGTTTCTGATTCTCTCGAGCGAACTGCCCGACTCGCGCAGGAAAAGTACGGGAAAGGCAGTCGGAAGATTTGCCGGCCTGATATACCAAATTAAATTCTGAACTGGATCCAACCAAGTGCTGACACATCGAGGCGGAAGGCGTTCTTGAATCTCGGTTTTAACGTTAGAGTTACTCATCTTTCATCGAGCCACACAGTTGTGGGAATGGCTACTGTCGGGTCATCGCACGCCTAGAACATGGATCGCGTAAAGTAGCGCCCGGGCACCGGCAGTCTGAATTAGCCTGGGGTGGTCTTGCTACGACTGTCGCTCATAAATACCAACTTCGTCAAATAGAGAAAATGTCAAATTTCTAGAGCTGCACTCTATTCCGTTGCAATCCTGGCCTGCGCGGCCGCGGAGGCGACAGGGGCGATGCGTGTGGTGAAACAGGCGAGTCACCAAGAGGCCCGCTTGGAAGGGGGCTAAGCCTTACGGTCTGAAGGCTTTCTAGAATCTGGAGGAACGCTCTCGTTCCTATCGAGCGAAAAGGCAGGGTGATGGCCCTTGATTCTGGCCATCCGACATTCACCGGGAAAGTAATTTGCAGTCCTCGCCGGCTCCCAAGTACTTGCCAAGACTCAAGATGTACGAATTTGACGGCAAGAGAAAGGGAATGCGGTCTTGAAAGCTATCCAAATGGCCCTGGCGTTGCTTCCTTTCCCTATCAGTAGTTCCTATTGCGCCTCAGGAAAGGCCGTCCGGATGGGGCATTCTAAAAACTGTAATTCCACAACGGAGGCTTCATCGCGCTCCGAACTCACCGGTACAAAGGGTTCGATTGCCTTGGAGATCCTCGAGAACGCTGGTGAGCTTATCGCCACATTGGATATGGACGGTTTTATCGTCTTCGCCAACTTGTCCTTGCGTGAGGCCTTGAACATTCCCAGCTCCGAGCACTCCCCTCAAAAGCAGAAACTGACGGTAGTATCCTCCGGTGCTCGCGAGCCGCTTAGTGAGGAAATAATGCGCTCGACTCTGGGGCAAGGCCATTGGTCGGGTGAGTGTGAGCTGCTTTCCATGGAAGGCAGTGCCGTTCCGGTTTTCCTGAAAACCGGAATTCTCCACGCCAAAAATGGCCAGGCGTGCGGCTTGTGCTGCTGCTCGCATTTGCTTTCCGATCGGAATCAGGACGATAAGCAGCTGCAACTTCTGGATTTGATTGTTCGAGGTTCAGAGGATGCCATGATTGGGAAAACGGTCCATGGCATCATCCAGAGCTGGAACCCTGCTGCTGAGCGAATTTTCGGCTACTCCTTCAAGCAGATTGTCGGGAAATCCGAGGCGGCTCTTCTTCCGCACAACCGCAAGGCGGAATGTACCCAGCTCATGGAGAAAATCCGGCGAGGGGAACCTGTCCACGATTTTGAAACCACGCGTTTGCGCAGTGACCGAACACCCGTGTACGTAAGCTTGAGCATCCGCCCGATACTTGACGATTCCGGTGAGGTTGTCGGAAGTTTCACGATTGCACGCGACATTTCGCAAAACAAAGAGATCGAAAAACAACTAAAGCATGCGCAGAGGCTGGAGTCCGTGGGCCGGCTTGCGGGGGGCCTCGCGCACGAGTTCAACAACGCGCTCAGTGTCATTCTCGGATACAGCGAACTCGCTCTTGATAAGGCGAGCAAAGACCAACAGCTGGGCAGTTTCCTCGAGCAGATCCGCAGGTCCACGCATCGCGCATCCTCAATCACACGCCAGCTTCTGGCCTTCAGTCAGCGACAGGTTAGGGAACCAGTAGTTATGGACCTTGAAGCGAGCCTGACACAAATTCATCAGGTGATCACCCGATTGATCGGCGACGACATTGAAGTCGAAGTGAAAGGAAGTTCAGAGCCGCAGCGCATTCTCGCCGATCCAGGGCAGATAGAACAGATGATCCTGAGTCTGACATTGCGCGCGCGGGATGCCATGCCAAGAGGCGGAAGACTCTCGTTTGAGGCAAAAAACCTCCTGCTGGCTACCAGTCCGTCTGATGAGATTTCAGGGTTTGTGCCGGGCGAGTACTGTTTGCTCCGTGTTTCCGACACTGGTGTTGGTCTCAGCGAAGTGGCCAAAAAGCACATTTTTGAACCTCACGATTTTACGAGTGGAGTTGGAAAAATCCTCGGCTTTGATCTCGCCCTGGTTCCGAGCATCGTTAAACAAAGCGGCGGTTATATCTTCGTCAAATCCGAACTCGGCCGGGGCGCCGCATTCAACATCTACTTCCCGCGAGCCGAGCAGGAGGTTACAAAGACTCTTTCCGGTACCGAATCGGGCGAACTTCCCCGAGGTAGGGAAACGATTCTGATCGTAGATGATGACGAAAGTCTTCGGCGGCTGACCAAACTCATTCTCTCAAGCCTCGGCTATTCCGTACTCGAGGCGTCCAGCGGTGTGCAGGCGATGACCATCATGGAACACTTTCCGCTGCAAATTCACCTGCTGCTCGCGGACGTGATCATGCCCGGCATGAATGGCCGGGAGCTGGCCGCAAAGTGTGTCGGCGTACGCCCTGAACTCGAGGTTCTGTTGACCTCTGGGTACACCGCTCATCTGTTGAACTTCAATCTTGGTTCAGAATGCGCCAGCAACCTGCTTACAAAACCATTTTCGCGGGCCACGCTTGCCTATCAAGTGCGCAAAACTCTGGATGAGAAAACCAGCCACGCGGCGATGGCCGCAGAACGGGATCAGGTGGATTCGTTCACCGCCTAGCGCACGATGCTTCACCAAAGCACCAAATCGCGAAAGGCGGCCACACTGAGGGACCGAGTGCACCATCTCGAGCACAAGGAATGGTCGCTTTGGATTACCGCCATCCTGGTTACCCTGATGCTGACTTTTGGCATCATTTCCATCTCTATCCCTGTACTCCGTTCCTCGCTTGAGCGGCCGGAAGTTCCAGCAGAGCACGTCCTTCGCGGGCTTGTCGCCATCGTTCTCCTATTCGATCTTTATGCAATCTACCAGCAGACTCAACTTTTCAAGATGAGGAATCAATATCTTGAGAGTCAGGAGCTTTTCCGGCTGATAACAGAAAATGCGGAAGACATGATTGCGGTCATAGACATTCACGGCAACCGGCTATACAACAGTCCCTCCTACGAGCGCATTCTCGGATACACGCTCGAAGAGCTGAAGAAGACTTCCTCGATCGAACAGGTTCATCCCGAAGACAGAGAGAAGGTGCTTAAGGCCGCAGAATCGGCGCGCGAGACGGGCTTCGGACAACGCGTCGAATATCGCATGCGCCACAAGAATGGCACCTGGCGCTTCTTCGAGTCGACTGCCCGCACCTCGCTCAATCTCCACGGTGAGGTGGAAAAACTTGTCATCGTAAATCGCGACGTCACGGAACGCCGGCTGCTAGAGAAGCAGTTTCTGCAGGCGCAAAAAATGGAAGCGGTCGGACGTCTTTCGGGTGGGGTCGCTCACGATTTCAATAATCTCCTGGGGGTGATTATCGGTTACGGGGAGGTCCTCCAGGACGAGCCGCAGGACAAAACCTTGGCCGCCGAGAGCGTTGTGGAGATATTACGAGCCGCGCGCCAGGCCAGTTCTCTGACAAAACAATTGCTGGCTTTCAGCCGCCAGCAATTCCTCGAGGCTAAGGTCCTCTCTGCCAATGAGGTAATCAATAATCTCGAGAAAATGCTGCATCGTCTGATCGGCGAGGACATCATACTGCACAAGATTCTTGCCGAAGATCTCGGCCAGATCAAAGTCGATCAGACTCAACTTGAACAGGCCATCATGAATCTTGCTGTCAATGCGCGGGATGCCATGCCCGACGGTGGTGACCTCACGCTCCGGACTGCCAACTACCTTATTAGCGATTCGATGGCCCAAGACTATCCGTATGTGGTTGCACCGGGCCCCTACGTGTGCCTCTCCATAACGGATGAAGGAATCGGTATGTCCCCGGAAACACAAGCAAGGATATTTGAGCCATTCTTCACCACCAAAGAGAGTGGCAAGGGTACTGGCCTCGGTCTGGCCATGGTCTACGGATTCGTAAAACAAAGTGGTGGTCACGTAGATGTGTCGAGTGTATTGGGAGGCGGTACAAGCATGAAGATCTACCTGCCACGTGTTGACCACGTCGACGCCCCGGTTGACGAGACCAGCGGGCCAGCTGGATCTTTCGCCGGGGTGGAAACCATTCTCCTGGTCGAAGATGAAGTCTCACTCCGACAACTGATCATTCACCACCTGCAGCACCTCGGTTATAAAGTGATCGAGGCAACCGAGGCCTCCGATGCCATTTCATTGAGTGACTCCTACAAGGATACCATCCACCTTTTGATGACCGACGTTGTCATGCCGCACATCAATGGACGGGCACTGGCCGAGATACTGGAAAAGAAGCGCCCGGATATGCGGGTGCTGTATATGTCTGGCTACACCGGAAAGGTTTTGGATGCAAGTGGTGAACTTGCTGAGGGAAGCTTCTTCATTGCAAAGCCGTTTACCCGCAATGAGCTTTCACAAAAACTGAAGGAAGCGCTGACCTCGAGAGTGATTGCAGTACCCAAATAGATCTATACGTTTGAGCCAAGGTATTCGGGAGGTTTCGCATGCAGAAACTACTGATAGTCGACGACGATCCGTTGGTTCGTGGAATGATCCGCACACGCCTGCAGTCTACCTACGAGATCATCGATACAGGAGAGCCGGAAGAGGCTTTTGGACTTGCCCTGAGCCATAAGCCGGATGCCATTCTTCTCGATCTGATGATGCCCGGATATTCAGGATTCGAGCTGTGCCAGAGTCTTCACTCGGTCAGCTATACCTCGCAGATTCCAGTCTTTATCGTGAGTGGGGAATCGGGGAGCAAGTTCAAGGAGCATTGCAAATCGCTAGGAGCACGTGCCTATTTTGAGAAGCCGGTGGACTTTGCAGCCCTCAAGCAGGCAGTGAATCAGGAATTGCGCGGCAAGCAGCCCGAGCGGCGAGCCCACCTGCGAGTTCCTTTGAAAGTTATGCTCAAGCTGGTCCGCCACGAACAAGGGCACAACATCAATTCAGAGTCCGCTACGACGGAAAACATCAGCGCCGGTGGATTTCTCTGCAGTTGTACCGCCCTTCTTCCGACTGATGCTGTCCTTGATGTTTATCTTGCGGGTCAAGAGGATCGCTATATTGGCAAGGCTAAAGTAGTCCGCAAGGAAACCTCTGGAGCCCCGTGGCAGAAATATGGATTTCAATTCATCGAGAAGAACGAGGACTGGTTGCTCCAGTAAGCTCAAGAATCTCGCGGGAGCGGATAGAGATGGTGTTCACCGTACACAAAAGCGTTCCACTCAAGGTCAAAATTAAGCTGGTTACCCGCGACCAAACGCAAAACTTCCAGTGCGAACTGGCCACTACGGAAAATATCAGCGTCGACGGGTTTCTTTGTAGCTGCGTGGGGGTTTTGACGACGGGAACGGTCATGGATGTTTACCTTGTCAGCCATGAGGATCGTTACGTCGGCAACGCCCGACTGATTCGCACTGAGGCTGCCGGATCGGCCCGGCCGAGATATGGATTCCAGTTCCTTGAGAAGAACCAGGACTGGTTGTTCTAGCAGGTTCGCAGAATGGGAGAATCGCCGCATGTATGGCACGGTCTACAAGCCGCTTCGGCAGATAACTGCGGAGCGCTACGGAGCGGATAACGGGAACGCCGTTCCTCTCGGGGCGCAGGGGAATACAGACATTTTCGTTAATGAATACAGGGATCCGATTCATGCCGGGGGAGCGGAAATTGGAAGATCTCTGCACAACCTCCCCAACCGTCGTCCCCTTGTGAACCTGAGCTTTCGGAAACTTGTACCTCAGAGCTTGGTTTGCAGCGATGTGACTCCCAGGAGTCTTCGATTGCACTACCCCTCTCAACGCCCCGGACGCACTGCCTATGTCTTGGGTCTGCTGCGAGGGATAGGGAGAAGATTTAGTACCGAGCTTGTCAGCAAGCAGGTAGATTCGACTGACCCAGGCGCGGCTGACGCTATCTTTTTTGTTAGCTGGGAGGATGGCGGCCGGTCATGACACACGCCTACGGTATCGAGCTCTCACCGGATCTTTTCGCCAGCATATTTCCGTTTCACATTGCCTTCGACCACCGTCTTCGTGTCACGCAGCTCGGGAGAAGTATCACCCGGCTTTGCTCAAATCTAGGCTTCGGGGGAAAGCTGACCGATCAGTTCAGTATTCACCGACCGGCGATTTCGCCCGATTTCGAGGGGATCAAGGCCGCCCAAGATCTCTACTTCGTTCTCGACCAGATCGGAGGATCCGTTCGACTTCGCGGTCAGATGCAGTTCCTTCCGGATTACGGTGTGATCGTGTTCCTGTGTTCACCCTGGATCACGGAGCCGGGTGATCTGAGCGAATTAGGTCTGACGCTGAACGATTTTGCGATTCACGATCCATTTGGGGATTTCCTGCAGCTGCTCCACTCGAAGGGGGCGGCCCTTTCTGATCTCAAGAAGTTGAATGCCAAGCTTGTCGATCAGAAGGAAGCATTGCATCAGGCCAACGCCAAGTTAGCTGCTCAGTGCAAAACATTACAGAATGCGCAAGCAATCACCAACAGTATCCTGGACACTGCCGCCGATGCCATCATCACACTCGATTCGAGTGGCAGCATGGAGATTGTCAATCCTTCGACAGAGCGCCTTTTCGGTTATGCCTCGGGTGAGTTGATTGGGCGAAACGTAAGCATGCTCATCCCAGAAGGTGACTCGATCGAAGGTCATGCGAATCTTTCTACTGTCGCAATGAATCATCAACTGAAAATTCCAGTTTCCACCGGTGAAATGCTGGGGCGCCGAAAAGATGGCTCTACATTCCCTATCTATCTTTCCGTGGGTGTAGTGCCAACGGAAGATTCCTTCCGTTTCACGGCAATCCTTCTTGATATTACGAATCGCAAACGCGTGGAAAATGCGCTTCAGGAAAGCGAAGCCCGTTACCGTTCCGTTGTAGACAACGTGAAGGAAGTCATTTTCCAGACCGACGAACGCGGGCGCTGGTCATTTCTGAATCCTGCCTGGAAAGAGATAACTGGCTTCGAACCCGAAGAAGCGCTGGGCCGTTCGTTTCTTGATTTTGTCCATCCCCTGGACCGCGAGAGAAACGCAGAGCTGTTTGCGCCCCTGGTTGCAGGCGAGAAGCAGTACTGCCGTCACGAGGTGCGTTACCTTACAAAAAGCGGCGGGTCCCGATGGATCGAAGTGTTTGCCCGGCTCACCCTTGATTTAAATGGAAATATCATCGGCACGTCGGGCACGCTTACGGATGTTACGGTCCGACGGGAAACCGCCCTCGCATTGCAGAAGGCCAAGGATGCCGCGGAGGCCGTCAGCAGAGCGAAGGGAGAGTTTCTGGCCAACATCAGTCATGAGATTCGTACTCCGATGAATGCGGTTATTGGCATGACCGGGCTTTTGCTCGGTACTTCGTTGAATGCCGAACAACGCGACTATACAGAAACGATTCGATCGAGCGGCGATGCTCTGCTGACATTGCTCAATCGTGTACTTGATTTCTCCAAGATCGAATCGGGAAGCCTGGAACTGGACAACGCACCATTTTTGATCATTGACGCGATCGAGGATGCTCTCCTGCTGCTCGCTCCTGCGGCTTCTGAGAAAGGTCTGGAACTGAACTACCTGATTTCCCCGGACACGCCGATTGAGCTCGTGGGAGATGTTGGGAGAGTGCGGCAGATTCTGGTGAATCTGATCGGTAATGCCATAAAGTTCACAAGCGTGGGAGAAGTGCTGGTTTCCGTAGCAGCGCAACCGGTCTCGAGTGAATTGTATAGTTTCCAGTTTACTGTCAGGGACACCGGAATTGGCATACCTCCTGAACGCGCCGATCGTCTTTTCATGCCCTTTAGTCAGGTTGATGCGTCGACGACCCGGCAATACGGTGGTACGGGGTTGGGGTTGGCTATCAGTAAGCGTTTGGCCGAGATGATGGGCGGGACAATGTGGCTAGAGAGTGCCGAAGGTGTCGGTTCCGTCTTCCATTTCACTGTCGCCGCCAAGCTCGCCGGAGACCGTCGTTTCACCTCGCGCAAACTACCGTTTTCGGGGATTTGCGTTCAAGTTGTTTCCGACCGGCACTCCGTTCGACTTGTATTACGGAACTATCTCGAGATCTGGCAAATGCAGGTTGCCACGAGTCGAACGATTCGTGAAGCTGTTCAATCTACCCGCAACGGGAAGGTTGATCTCATCATCTTGGACGGCAACCTGCCGGAACTAAACGTCCGCTCGATCACCGGGTTGAGCGAGGGCGGAGCAGGGTTGCAAATTCCGATCATTCTGCTTGAACCCATCGGCACAAGCAAAGATTCGTCATTCGGAGAATTACCGCAGGTAATTCATTCACTCGCAAAACCGATTCGTCACGAAGTTCTGCTCAATGCAATTATCGCGGCACTTGGCGGCGCTCCCGCCCCCAAACTAGGTACCAACGCGATATCCTCGATCGACACTACCTTGGGCGAACGAATCCCTCTCCGAATCCTGCTTGTCGAAGATCACCCCGTAAATCAGAAAGTCGCGAGATTGATGCTGGGAAAGTTAGGCTACCGGGCGGACAGCGTCTCGAACGGCATCGAGGCTGTTCGTGCCGTTGAGCGTCGAGAATATGATGTTCTGCTGATGGATGTCCAGATGCCAGAAATGGACGGCAGAGAAGCCACGCGCAGAATACGTTCTCTAAGTGCAAAGATTCATCAACCGTGGATAGTCGCGATGACTGCTTCTGCCACCACCGACGACCGGGCGGAGTGCCTGAATTCGGGGATGAACGATTTTGTTTCGAAGCCCATGCGTCCCAACGATCTTGAGGAAGCTATCGAAAAAGCCGGACAAGCAATAAAGCAACGACATCCGACTCCACTGGACGACCATATCATCTCGTCGATGAAGAAGAATATTGGTGGAAATGATGAAGTACTGGAAGATATTTTTACAGCCTATCTTTCCGAGGCAGAGCAAACACTCCAGGATCTCGAGATGGCACGGCGAAACCGCGATTTACCTGCCACGCGCAAGAAAGCCCATTATCTGAAAGGAAGTAGCGCCTTGGTGGGCGCGGCAGAGGTAGCTGCCGCCTGTAAGTACCTTGAAGGAATATCAGACCCGGACTCTGGTGAGCTTAGCGAACTGCTCGCGGAGCTAGGGAGTGCATTTAAGAGAACCGAGCAGGCTGTCGATGAGATGTTGGCCAGGAATAAGCGGAACCGAACTTAAAACTGTTTCGCATCGCGAGGGTGCCATGAAAAAAGCAAGTGTGTTGATCGCGGATGATCACCCGGTTGTACGGGCCGGCGTTCGAGCAATCCTGCAGAATCACCCTGATTTTGACGTAGTGGGAGAAGCGGGTGATGGTGAGGAGGCTTTGCGCTTGATCGCTGAATTGTCACCGAAGCTCCTGTTGCTGGACCTCGCCATGCCTCGATTGCCGGGCCTCGAGACCCTCAGGGAACTTACGGCCCGTTCTGCGGAGACGAGAACGGTGCTTCTGACTGGTGATGTCGACAAAAAACGAATCTTGGAGGCACTGCAACTCGGTGCCCGTGGAATCGTTCTGAAGGAAGCAGTTGCCGGCGAGCTCATCAACTCTTTACACGCCGTCGTCAAAGGGGAGTACTGGCTCGATGGAAAGCCGGTGAACAATCTGGTCCAAATCATCCAGGATTTGATGAACAGCGAGGTGCCGCGACCGAAGAAAACGTTTGGACTGACGACGAGGGAACTGCAGATGGTTGCTTTCATTGTCCAGGGATGCGCCAACAGAGATATCGCCTTGCAATGCGGTATCGCAGAAGAGACCGTCAAACGTCATCTGAAAAACATCTTCGACAAACTTGGAGTCTCCAGCCGATTGGAGCTCGCCATGTATGCCATAAATCATCAACTGGCGGAGACGGACTTGGCTCTGGTAGGTGGCTAATCAACCCTGCATTTTCATATTCTCTTGAACCAGAATCTTTCACTCGGTGATTTCCGATGTGGGCATATTCGAGGCTTTCGACGGCAAACCACACAGTGCGCCCTTTAAAGGTTGCCGTTGCTAGAAAGGAGCTGGTGATTGGACGGCGAGTGGTGCCAGCACCCCGTCTCATTAGCTGTATTGGTAAAAGTAGAAAAGGTGCAGAATGATCGACGCATCGGGCTTTGAAAGAATGATGGAGGGCGACGAAGCTGAGGTTACGTCGCGCCTGCGTCGCGTCGAGCAACAAGAGTGGATCTTGTGGGCTACCGCGGGCACGATCACTCTATTGTTGACGATCGGGATTATCTCATTTGTCTTCCCATTATTGCGGACCGCGGCAACTGTCGATCTGTTCTTTGGACTACAGGAGGAACTGATCGGGCTCATCGGCATAGTCCTGCTCTTTGATTTGTACTCCATTCATCAACAATTGCAGCTCCACCGTATTCGGCGCCGGCTCTTTGAGAGCCAGCAGGTGTTTCGTCTCATCAGTGAAAACGCGGCGGATATGATTGCAGTTGTCGACATCGAGGGAAATCGAATCTTCAACAGTAAATCCTATGAAAAGGTTTTAGGGTATACAACGACCGAACTTCAGAACTCATCCCCGTTCGAACAGATTCACCCAGAGGACCGCGACCGCGTCCGTGATGCCTCCATCGAGGCAAAGCGGACCGGAGTCGGTAGAACGCTGGTATATCGGATGCGACACAAAGATGGTTCCTGGCGGGTACTCGAATCAACTGCGAGTGTCATCAAGTCGCCTGCCGGAACCGCCCAGAAATTAGTCGTCGTGAATCGCGACATTACGGAGAGAAAGCGGATCGACGAGGCGCTCAGGAAATCAGAGGCGAGCTTTCGCGCCATCGTCGAAGATGCGCCGTACGGGATCTATCGTGTCGACGAAGCAGGCCGTTTCTTGCGCGTGAATCCGGCACTGCAGCGGATCCTTGGGTATTCCTCGACCGATGAATTGCTGCCGGTCAGCCTGAAGCTAGGCGTCTTTCGACATCCCGAAGACTTTTCGAGATTGTGTGAATCGCTGCGATCCTTTGATGAATTCAAGGATTTGGAAATGGAATGGCAAAAGAAAGATGGGTCACCGATAACCGTACGGTGTCGCGGGCGCCGCGTAAGAGATGAAAATGCGGACCTGGTGTACCACGAGGTCTTTACCGAGGATGTCACGGAGAAACGTGTTCTCGAAAACAAGTTGCATATGGCCGGGAAAATGGAAGCAGTCGGTCGACTCTCGGGTGGTATCGCGCATGACTTTAACAATCTGCTGGGTGTCATGATTGGATACAGTCAGTTACTGAAACGCAAACTACACTCGTCTCCGGAACTTTCCGAGTATGCGGAGGAGATCGAAAAGGCCGGCAGACGAGCTTCAACACTTACCAGACAATTGCTAGCTTTCAGTCGTCAACAGATCCTGAAGCCAACCGTCCTTGATCTCAACGCGCTGGTCTCTGACATGGAGAAGATTCTCCCACGACTGATTCGCGAAGACATATCCATCCGGATTGATCTGCAATCCTCGCTTGGGAGTGTCAAGGCAGATCGCGGTCAAATCGAACAGGTAATCATGAATTTGGCCGTGAACGCCCGCGATGCTATGCCCACGGGTGGTTTACTGATCATTCAGACAGCAAATACGGAATTGGATGATAGCTATGTTCGCGAGCACCCGGGGGCAAAGCCAGGACGTTATGTCGAGTTGGCCGTCAGTGACTCCGGAATCGGCATGAACCGGGAAACGATCACGCACATCTTCGAGCCCTTTTTCACCACCAAAGGACTTGGACAAGGAACTGGCCTCGGGCTTGCCACTGTCTACGGAATCGTGAAACAGAGCAACGGTTACATATGGGTGGAAAGCAGTCCGGGAGAGGGTACTTGCTTCCAGGTATTCCTGCCGCGCGTGGAGGAGCCTGTCACCCCTGGTTCGGACCTTCCTGCCATCGATCCCGATGCCAAAAAAGGATCAGAAACTATACTGCTTGCCGAGGATTCCGAGTCTCTGCGGAAACTTGTAAGCTCTCTTCTGAATGGGCAGGGATTCAAGGTTCTTGAATCGCAGAACGGAGAAGATGCCCTCGAGGTAGCAGGGAAATACGACGATCCGATCCATCTCCTGCTGACGGACGTGGTCATGCCTGGCATAAACGGCAGAGTGCTTGCCGAGAGATTGCGCGCCAAGCGACCAGAGACAAGAATCCTCTATATGTCCGGCTATACCGATGCCATCCTTTCCACGCAGGGAGTCCTCGACCAGGCCACAAACCTCATCTACAAGCCGTTCACGGAGGAACAGTTAATCGAGAAGGTGAAGAGTGTATTGGACTCGGGAGTTCTCACCGGACCGGCGGAACACCCGGCGGACCGGGAGTAGCCGCGACCAACCTCGAGCTAGGACGGAACTTCGACCGAGTGTATGGCCAACGAAGGAATGCGATGGAAAGCAAAAAGCTGCTTCTGGTTGTGGATGATGAGCCGGCTAACATCCGGTTGGCAAATTCCATTTTGAAAGATGAATACAATATTCGCACCGCAACAAGTGGCGTGAACGCACTCGGAGAAGCGCAGTCCGCACCTAAACCGGACCTGATTCTTCTTGACGTCAGTATGTCTGGGATGGATGGCTACGAAGTTTGCCGGAAACTAAAATCAATGCCTGCGACATGCGATATCCCGGTGATCTTCCTCACAGGAAGAACGGATTACGAGGACGAAACCGAGGGCTTTGGAGCAGGTGCAGTTGATTACATACACAAGCCGTTTTCGGATGCTGTCGTGAAGGCGAGAGTCAAGACGCACATTCTTCTCCGTGAAGCCCGCGAACAATTATCCCGTCAGTTGTCGGCCGTCCATCAGGAACTGGAGATGGCTCATGAAATTCAACTTTCGATTCTTCCAAGTGAAACTCCCAAGCTTGCAGGACTCGGGATAGCCGCTCGATATATTCCCATGAGTGCCGTGGCCGGGGACTTCTACGACTTTATCTCTGTCGATGAGAAACACCTTGGAGTATTAGTTGCGGATGTTTCTGGGCATGGCCTTCCCGCGGCGCTTATCGCTTCGATGTTGAAGATTGCTCTCTCGACGCAGTCTTCACAGGCTTTTCAGCCGGCGGGGGTCTTGAACGGATTGAATCAGTTGTTGCATGGTAAGTTTCGTCGTCATTTTGTCACCGCCGGCTATCTCTATTTGGATCTGGAAAGGAATATCATGCGCTGCGGCGGTGCCGGACATCCCCCCATTCTCTTGTGGTCCAAACTTCGAGGAGCGGCTTGCGAATTGGAGGAGAACGGCTTATTTCTCGGTCCCTTCGCGGAGGCCACGTATACCTCGATGGAATTACCGATCGCGGTGGGAGACCGATTTCTTCTCTACACCGACGGCGTGCTGGAATGCATGAGCAAGGCAGGAGAAGAATTCGGGACCGATCGCTTGAGGCAATTTCTGGAATGTAATTCAGGGAAGCATGCAGAGGAATTTCTCGACGCTTTGATCGGTGAATTGTGGAGGTGGGCGGGACAGGCTCCCGGCACCGCCTTAACGGATGACATAACTCTGATCGCGATCGACATCCTTCCCCACTGACCGCGACTGCGAGCGGATACGGGCTTGTCGGGCTGTTTATGCCGAAGGGTGTCACACGAGCATAAATAGAAACGAATCTTTCTCAAGGAGTACATCCAGGATCGGAAGGGACCCACGGTTCAGAGCCCAACGGGCACACACCATTCTCTAGAACGGTTTTGGCTCTACCCGTCCTTTTGCGCGCCCTTGACACAGCTGTTTTTGTAGAAAACTGCGACATGATTCCAAACAATTGCAAAGATCTATGATCAGAAATACCTGACAATCATCTTTGCCTATTGTCTCCAACTACTTCAGCGCTTCATCCTGATCGCGGATCTGTGCTTTCTGTTACCCAACGATCTGTTTGACTTTTCTGTCGGGGCTTGTCGGCACTGGTTATCGAAGTCGCAGCAAAACGCCAACGCACAAACGGATCTTCTTGAATGTAAGGGTGCTCCGAGACACAAGAACTCATTCCTTCGCTCGAATCTTTGAAACTTTATCGCACTTCTCCAGGATTTTAGAGGGCTCAGCTACGATGCTTCCTTTTTGACGATGCGTAGTGATGCCCTCGCTTCTGATTTCGGCGAGGCCCGTCGGTGGAACTATGTTGCTTGGCACGCGGAGTAATATTGGAGTGTTAAAGCACAAGAGTAGGAATGACAAGAACTTAGAGGGTGCCATGGGGCCCGGCAGGAGCTTCGAGCAACGGCGCTGGGAAGACATATATATAAGGTTACCGTCGCTTCGGGAGAAAAGTGGGCTCGTAGCCCAATCAGCGACCAGGTTAGTTCGCCCTGGCTACTGCTGCTAGCCTCTGCTCCTGGTCAACTTGATCCAGAATTACGCGAATCGGTGCGACGATTCGCTCGCTCGGCTCAAGTTCTGCCCTCTCTGAAACGGGCGATGCTCTAAAGCAGTTGAGCATGAGGCTGTCGATGGCTTCGGTGCTGTTCAGTCGCAGCTTAGGCATTTCCATATAGTCTCAAGTGTTCAGAGACGGTGGTTCGATCGTTTTCTGATTCGTTAACTGAGTCTACTTGGTTTGAACCATTCCTGCATCGCAGGGACATCGCGAAACGTTTTTGAATTGTGCATCCCCGGGCCAGCCATCCAGAAAACAGTCGCGCTATGCGTCAGAGCGTCGAGGCACAGACGCGGATCTATTTCCTTTTCTGAGTTTGATTCATTTTTCTTGAGCCACAGCACTGTCCCATCTGCGGTTTCATACATTTCAACGAAGCCGCCTTCGTGAGCTGCAGTTTGAAACGCCAAAAGATGTTTCATGACAATCTCCTTCCCCACTCCTACCCGTTTGTACGAAAGACAGCGCTTTAGCTAGTCTCCAGCGCGAAAGGACCCATTCCGGACCCGATCTATCGCGTCAAGTGTGGAGCTTTTACATGTTTTCATGACGACTGCAACCGATTCGCGTCAACGCCATGTTTGGTTGCCTCAATTCGCATGACGTCGTTCTCGAAGCGATAGAAACCAGCCAGCCACTCACCCAGCGGATGTTTTAAAACACGCACGAAACAATCGCGAGCGACTCAAAGGGACCAAGCACCTAACGCGTAAAATGATTTCCGCCAATTTGATATCCCACTCCGCGAATCGTTCTGATTAACGGATGGTCGGAACCGGCGTCAATTTTGCGCCGCAGATAGTTCACATAGACATCAACCACATTCGTGATGGAGTCGGAGTGCATACGCCAAACCTGCTTGATAATCGTTGCGCGGGATACGGGCCTTCCTGGACTGCGCAATAGAAAATCCAGCAACGCATATTCCTTTGGGCTTAGCGGGATCAAACGGCCTCCGCGGTTTACCTGGTGGGTGATTCGATTGATTTCCAGATCCTCAAACACGTACAGGTCGTGGAGAGGGCGGCGGCAACGTCGGAGCACGGCTTGAATCCGTGCCACCACTTCCGCTAGATGGAACGGTTTGGAAATGAAATCGTCTGCACCGCCATGCAGCGACCGCACACGATCTTCGACGGCATTAGTATCTGATAGAAGAATGATCGGTGCGGCAGGCCAGCGCCGTTGCAAGCTGCCAAGGGATTCTATCCCGGCGAATTCCGGGAGATTCAGATCCAGCAGGAGCAGATCGAATTGTCCATCTGCGCCCAGCGCGACGAGCGCGGCATTACTGCCAACCAGCTGAACAGAGAAATTCTCTTGCTGAAAACAATCCCGAAGTACACCTGCCAGAGACGCATCGGCCTCGGCAATAAGTAGGCGCATGGTCGCTCATTTCTCCCAACAATCTTTGAAGGAGTAGCTTGAATATTTACTCTACAACGCTACAGAATCCGAACTCCTTCGCGCAGGCATAAACTGTTACGGGCCTTGAGGTACAGGACTCGCCTGCAGCGCGTTGGGCCCGGCGTGACTCACAATGGGCGGCGAATTCATCGCCGGAGAGCTCTCGCCGATTGGCGATATTTGGTTCAGAACGCGCCTGAGAACGGCATTATCAATGCCCGGTTGTTCAACCAGCCTTCCTAGCCGTGCCTCATAGAGCTAGATGATCGGTCTCTAGAGTAAAGCAGTTGAGCGTTCGGGCAGGACCACTTTCCTGGACCACAAGCTCGCAGAAATACGCCGTCAGCTCTTCTCTCTGTGCCCTTCTGAGCACCACCCGGTTCTGAATTCCGGCGGCAAATAACATCTTAAGTTCGGCCTGGGCATTTCCCGGCGGAGCCGCGTCGCTCGGGCTCAGAACATCCTTCATTGCTTGCACGATTCGTTCCACATTCCTGGATTTCCGCACATTTGTTGCCGTCTGAGCTGTTGGGTGGAATAACTCTGGGCACACGATCGTCAACGAAACAGACTGCATCGCAATGATGTTCGCTCCTTTCTAGTTCTCGACGCCTCTTCGCGGATGAATAATTGCCGTATCGGGGAAAGTTCGGTCGCTATATGATCAAAAAAGAACCACCTTCCATGCTGAATTTCGACATGCCTCGGAAACAACCGGAAACAGTGCATGGAACGTCAAGAAAGTCAGACCCGATCCGACTGTTCCAATTCCAAAACGCTGCCGCAAACCCTTCTAACCTCTATAGACTAGGGATATGCTTCGCTGACCCATTTCACTCAGATGCAGACGTGGGTAAGGGCTGCAGTCGGAACGCGTGGGCAGGGCCACTTCTGGCAGACGCAAACCGGTCGTTATCGTCTGTTTTCAGCTCTCTAAAGTGCCAAGTCGGCGACTTTCAGAATTGGGCCCGCGCCATTGCCGTCCGTTTTCCGGACGAAGTCCAGACATATTGTCGGTTTCACGCATTTCGTTGATATTTACCTGCCTTATAAGACTTTTTGTTATAATCTAGTGAGGGGATGTGCAAGTATTCCTTGAGTAGACCGCCCTTCGATAGCCTTCCCCGGGTCATTACCAAGATCGACCGCAAGAAAGCCAGTATGCAAGTTGCTCGACCACGTCGTAAGGCTCGTCCTAGGCTTCTCCGGTCCGAGTGTCTGCTCAGTCTGCCTGGGGACCCGCTTAAAACCCCTTCAAGCTCCCCACCCCTCGCCTCTTTACACGGAACTCTCTCTCGGTCGACGAGGCGAATCACCCGATTATTTGGTACTCCGTCTAGGGAGATGTTTTGCCGGGTCTGGAGCCGCGTTTTGTCGGGACGACAATTGTCTGCCTTCTGCCTGCTCCAGCAAGATACAAGTCTCCGTAAATAGCTGCAAGAAGAGTTTGGCCATTGACAGATGGAGGCCGTATCTCTGGGGAGGCGTTGAGGAGTACGTCGTGAGTCCTTTCAAGCGATGGAATCTCGCACAGACTGGGAGTTTTCGCCGGGAGGAGCGTCCCGCGGCATTACGGTATCTGGCTGCTTTCTTGCTGGTCACCTTAAGTGTCATGGTAGGGCTATGGCTGCGTCCGGTCTCGTATCACTCGCCGTACCTGTTCTTCTTTATTGCTATCCTGCTATCGCTGTTATACGGGGGGCTCGGTCCCGGTCTTTTTGCCACACTCCTTTCTGCGCTCCTGGTCCATTACTTCTTCCTGCCTCCTTATGGTCAATTCGGTGCGAACCTATATGGATGGATCAGTGGTATCTATTTCTGCCTATCTTTTGGACTGATCTGTTGGCTCATCGATGCCCAATGGCAACGCGCCAAGGGCCAGATCGAAACCCAGCTTGAGCTACTCGAGATGACGGCTGAGCCCATCACCATGCGTGACGAGCGAGAGGAAATAATCTACTGGAACCGAGGAGCGGAAATTATTTATGGGTGGAGTAGCCGCGAGGCCGTCGGACAGCGAATTTCCGAGCTATTGCGTACTGTCTATCCTGACCCGCTGTCGGATATCAAGCATCGTCTCCTGAGTGAGGGGCGATGGAGTGGGGAGCTGAAGCGAACCAAAAAGGACGGCACCGAGGTCTTCGTTAGGAGCACCTGGACATTGCACCGCGCCACGCGCGGGCATATCACCATACTTGAGGTTGATTATGACATCACCGAACAACTGAAGATCGAAGCGCGGATGCGGGAACGAGAGGAATTTTACCGCGACCTGGTCGAGCATTCGACCGACCTGATCTGTACGCACACTCTCGATGGAAGATTCCTTTTTGTGAATGAACTTGCGGCCAAGATTCTTGGATATTCCCGGGAGGAGATGCTCGAAAGGCCCATGCGTGAATTTTTGCTTCCGGAGGCCAGGGGGCAGTTCGCTGACGCCCTTCAAAGAATCCAAAAAGAGGGGTTTGTTAAAGGACTCATGATAGTTCTCACGAAGAGCGGCGAACGGAGAATTTGGGAATATCACAATACTCTGCGATCAGAAGGACTGGCCACTCCGATTGTGCGGGGTATCGCGCACGACATCACCGAACAAAAACACCTGGAGCGAGCGCTGCGGTTATCCGAAGAAAAATTCTCAAAAGCGTTTCGCTCGTCTCCCGTCGAAATCGCCATCACTACACTCGAAGAAGGTTTGTTCCTCGATATCAATGAAGCGTTTGAGCGTGAAAGCGGTTTCTCCCGGGAAGAGATCATTGGTCACACGACGATAGAGCTGGGGATTTGGAGCAATTCAGCGGATCGGGAAGCAGCCAGAGATAGCATCAAGAAGCACGGGAAACTACTCAACCGGGAAATTGAATTTCGAACCAAGACATGCAAAGTTACAACTAAGCGATGCTCCGCTGAGCGCGTCGACCTGGCAGGGCGGGATTGTCTACTGGTGGTCTTCGAAGATATTACCGAGCGCAAGGAGGCTGAACAGGCGTTGCGGGCGAGTGAAGAAAACTACCGATCGATATTCGCGGCTTCTTTCGAAGCCATCACGGTCACCGACGGGACGGGCAATTTTGAGGAAGTCAACGAAGCGGCCTGCCGGATGTTTGGTTTCTCACGTGAGGAACTTCTCAGAATGACCATTTCCGACATCCTGGTTCCAGAAGAGCTCCCGTGGTTCAGGCAAGTAGTGGATGACCTCGCCGGGCGCAAAGTCGATTATGGTGAATGGCGTTTTCGCCGGAAGGACGGAACGATGTTACTCGGCGAATTCGGCGTGACGACCATGGCCAATGGCCGACTACTTGGCATTGGACGCGACATCAAGAAGCGCAAACGGGTGGAAGAGCGGCTTTGTATCTTGGCGCAAGCTGTCGAGAACAGCACGGAGCTAATCGCGATCACCAATTCCGAGGGTGTTATCCTGGCTGTGAATCACGCCCTGCTTGGAGCGACGGGATACCAAGATGAGGAGGTTTTGGGAAAGCACTTCGGAACTACGGTGATCTCACCGAACAATCCGCCGCATTTTAGTGAGGATCTCTTGGCAAAGACCCTTGCTGGTCCCGGATGGACTGGCGAATGCCTCAGTCGGCGAAAGGACGGATCGGACTTTCCCACTTTTCTATCGACCGGGCAGATTCGGGATAGCCAGGGTCTTCTGATAGGGCTTTATGGAATCTCACAAGACATTACTGTGCGTAAGCGGGCGGAGACGGAATTGCGAGAAAACAAGGACCGTCTACAAATCGCTCTTGAACTAACGGATACTGGAATGTGGGAACTGAATCTGGAAGACCACTCCGCCTACCGCTCGTTGCGCCATGATCAGATTTTTGGCTACGAGTCCCCTTTACCCGAGTGGACCTACGAGAAATTTCTTGAACACGTGCTTCCTGAATGCCGAGCGGAGATAAACCAGAAGTTTCAGGACTCAGTTGCTAGCGGGATCTGGGAATTTGACACACGGATTCGGCGCGTAGACGGAGAGGTGCGCTGGATCTGGGCGCGCGGCCGCCAACTTGTCGATGAATCAGGCCGGGCTACCCGAATGTTTGGTACCGTCATGGATATCACCCAGCACAAACAGATAGAAGAGGGACTGCACCTTAATGAAGAGCGGCTGCGATTGGCACAAATATCGGCCGGCTTGGAACTGTTTGAAGTGGAATTATCAACGGGCAAACGGACGTGGTCCCCTCAGGTGTTTCAGATTTTTGGCCTCCCGGCTGACGCCCCCAATTCTTCTCTCGAAGACTCGTTTCACTTCACACACCCAGACGACCGGGCTCTCGTCGAACAGCAGACAGCTCTCCTCATATCTGGAAAGCCAGTTCATTTCGAGCACCGGATAGTTCACCCTGGTGGCGATGTCCGATGGGTTGAAATCTTCGGCAGCCCAGAGTGTGACCAAGCTGGAAAACCCATTCGTTATATCGGTACCTGCCGGGATGTTACTGAGCGAAAGCAACTGGAAGCACAACTGCGCCAGGCACAAAAAATGGAAGCCATCGGACAGCTAGCAGGAGGAGTAGCCCATGACTTCAACAATCTCATGGGAGTCATCCTGGGGTACTCGGATCTTTTAACCGATCGCACGCTCACGAACGAGGTCTATCATAAACGTCTCGAATCGATCCGTGTTGCTGTACGTAGCGCGGCTGCTGTAACACGACAACTGCTCGCCTTCAGCCGGAAGCAGGTCCTACAGCCTGTGATCCTCGATTTGAATACTGCCGTCCATCAGCTTAATAAGATGATTCGTCGCTTGATTGGTGAAGATATCCAAGTTGCCATCCGCTTGGAACCAAACCTTGGCTTCGTCAAGGCGGATCCCGGCCAAGTCGAACAGGTGCTGATGAATCTCGTAGTTAATGCTCGTGACGCGATGCCAGAGGGAGGGGACCTGCAGATTGAAACGGCCAACGTCGAGCTCACCGAGGAGTTTGCAAAACTCCATCTTGGTTCACAGGCGGGAGCGTTCGTCAGGCTCTCCGTTAGGGACACTGGTGTCGGCATGAATAAGCAAGTACTGGCTCATATATTTGAGCCCTTTTTTACGACCAAGGAAATCGGTAGAGGCACCGGTCTCGGATTAGCGACTGTTTATGGCATCGTGAAACAGAGTGAAGGCTACATCGGGGTCGAGAGCGAACCAGGCAAAGGAACAGCATTTGAGATTTATCTGCCGCGCGTCGAAAGTAAGCCGGCCACGGAACGTCCCCGACAGGCGGTGAATATCGCTCATGGTTCAGAAACAATTCTGTTGGTTGAGGACGAAAATGCTCTCCGTGAGCTCACCCAGGTACAGCTAGAGACGCTGGGATACCAAGTACTAGCGGCCCGGGACGCGGAAGCTGCCTTGGGCCTATATGCGAAACATGGAGCAGAAGTCTCGTTGCTGCTCACCGATGTAATTATGCCAGGGATGAACGGCCGCGTACTGGGAGACAGGCTACGTGAGAAAAACCCGGAACTACGGATCCTGTTCATGTCCGGCTACACCGACGATGAAATCCTCCGGAAAGGACTCTCCGATCCAGATCAAGCGATCCTGGTGAAGCCATTTCCCCGTGAAGTTCTGGCCTCACGGATCCGCGAAATTCTTGACCGGAAACTCAAGCAGCCAGATGACGGACCGGTGGAGTCCTGAAGAGTCCGTCGCAAAGTTCGATTCCACATGTGTCTGCCTGATGGGGAATCTCGTGAGCACCTCCGTGAGCGGTTTGAACGATCCGAACCGACGATTGCTTCTGGCAAGCCCATCGGGGCACGCAGCACCCAGGCAGGGAAAAAGTTGCTAGGGATCTCAGGCCGACAATCGTCGAAAAGAAATTTCAGCGGTCACCCGGCGAGAAATTTCGCAGAGAATTGCTAGCGCTCTCCAGTCCCGTAAAAATAATCGGACGGCTTGGTTCTCTTTGCGGTGATGTACTCTGTAAAGCTCGCGAGTTTTCACTGACGATGAAATCCTTCGGCAAGGTGTTCCGGATTCGCGTCTTTCAATCTTGAGTAAACCTTTTTCCATCGAGACGCTGTCCTCAAAAATCCGCAAAGTACCGGACCGGAAGCAACAACTTCCGAAAGTCTGAGAAGCTTTGTACCCTCTTTTCATTTTGTAATCCGATTATGGAGATACCTCGAGAAGCTAAGAGCTTCTTTACTCAGATTCTCGGGTGCCGGGTCGGCAATTGCGCCAATCCTAGGCATTCGCAAGAATGCCATTCGAATTGCGGGAGGGTTACCGCTTCAAGTGAAGTGCAATCATGGCCCGTTGTACCATCTGGTCGAGAGACTTGCTCTCCTCAAGCAAATGTTCGGTTAGTTTTGCCGTTCCGCTTCGCGTGGCACCCGGGGGTGAGTCGTGGCTAAGAGCCTCCGAGCGGGAACTTAAAGCAATTCCGACACTTTGGGCGCACCTGCCGGTCATCACGATTTAGACGCCGGTTTTTTAGCAGTGAATGAAGTACATGCCAGACTCCGCCAATCTGCTCCGCTTCAGTCGTGGTGTCCTCAAGTGTCCGCGCTGCTTCCACCCG
The DNA here is from genome assembly GCA_963726725.1 of Candidatus Acidiferrales bacterium. GTDB lineage: Bacteria > Acidobacteriota > Terriglobia > Acidiferrales > UBA7541 > Acidiferrum. The sequence goes on along the minus strand of CAVSDV010000025.1, from coordinate 229,367 downwards.
AACTGGACCTGTACCGCTCCATAGAAAACAGATGTCGAACAGAGAAACCGCCGTCCGCCTTGTCTGACATCCAGGCTGTTGTCACGAACTCTACTTTGCAGGGATAGTATCGAATTTTCCCGACCCCTCTTCATAGAAGAGTGCGCCTTCCGTTTTGTCGCCACCGCTCCAGTGTTTGTGACCACCCGGAACGAAGAGGAATTCTCCTGGCCCGACGCGCTTTTCGCCAGCGTCATCCTTATACAGATAGGCACCATTAATGACCACAATGGAAACATCGTTCGTGTGGGTATGCATGCCCGCATCGTACCCGGCAACGAACTTGGTAAACGTCGCATGAGCACCCTTGTCCATGTCACCCCAGAGGACCTGCATCGAAACGCCTCCCATCGGCGTAGGTTTATAAATGCCTTGCGCTGAAGTTGCGTAGATGACCTGTTTGCCTTTCTGAGCCTGTGCAACGACTACTAACGCCGCGATAATGGTACAGGCCGTGACTGCCAACACGATCAGTGATTTTTTCATTCATCTATCTCCGTGTAGTTCTAGGTGCGAACATTCGACGGATGCCGTCCGACTCGCTTTGACGGGTCGATACCGGTCTTCCTCGCTGTCCCGTGCAGCATCTTAGGGGCTACTCCGACAGCGCGATGTTCCCTTTTGCACAGTCTTGAGAAGCTCTTCTCTCGAAGTCTATGAGAAACTTGTCGGGTGAGTGCCTTGATGCGAACGATCAACTTCTACTTTAAGCGGGCGCCCTTTTATAATGCGTCCGTCAGACCCAATCGTTCGACGCTAGAACTTTGCTCTGCTTGGGTGTAAAGTCCTTTTGCGTGTGAGAACGCAGGAAGTCTGTCAATTCGTACAACTACGAACATGCAAATTGCGGACAAGTTAACCGTAACGGATTTGAAGGGCGTTCTAAGAGGCACCGGCCAAAAGAAGGATGGGCTTGTGTTGATTCTTGGGGCCATACCGAAACTCGTCGCTCGAGGGGGGGCAGTACTCATAGCTTTGGCAAGCATTGCTGCCATATCGGTTGTGGGTGCGCTTTCTGTCGGATGCTATGGGGTGGCCAGGTTGCTTGGAAGAATTCCCCCCTTACGGGATGCGTATCAATTTCTATCGCAGACCTATGACCGGTTCCTCGACCGGATCGGGGAAGAAGTTCTTAGGGACTCCCGAGACACACCCGCGTTGCGACTCATGGTCTCTCTCAGCCTTACCGCAGTGCCAATTTTCGCGACCCAACTGGTATTAGGAAAACCTCGTCTCCTGCTCGCGATTGCTTTCTATCTTTCCCTCTGCGGTCTCAAGTTTCAGCGGTCTGTAAGGATGTTCAGCACCAAACACTTGGAAGCACACCGGCCCCAAGGGTACTTCTCGGATAAATACGACAAGGTGTTCGGCCGCTATGCCGAATTCTTTCTCGGGTATTTGTATGGGGACCTTCCCGAACTGGGCCGTACGGTTCATGTTCGCCTCCACCATAAAGAGAACGGCGGACCCGACGACAATGCCTATTCGAGCAGCTATGATCGGACAAGGCCACTGGATTTCCTCTGGTATCTTTCGGACAACATTTGGACGACCCTGGGATTTGCTCCCTATGCCTACTTTAAAGCTCGAGGCGATGAAAAAAACCGAAGACGAATGTTATGGGGAATGACGCGGTACTTCGTTTATTTCGGAGCTGTGTTTATTTACGATTGGAGAATTGGGATCGTTTTCGTGCTAGTTCCGCTTCTCTGCATGAACTTCATCATGGCCATTACCTCTTGGGTGCAGCACGCCTTCTGTGATCCGGAACATCCCGAGGATTATTTTGTAAATACAGTGACCGTCTTTGATGAAGTGAACTTCATGAACGAAGGGTACCATCTTTGTCATCACCACCGATCGGGTCTACATTGGACCGAAATGCCGGCCCACATGGAACGGATTAGCGGAAAGATGCGAGAATCCGGTTCCCTGGTTTTTCGCGACTTGGATTTTATGGAGCTTTTCATCGAGTTGACCCTGCTTCGCAGGATGGATGTGCTTGCCGAGAAACTTGTCCCGTGGGAGCCCATGAATCACGAACAGAGGATGGCTTTGCTCGCGAAGAGAACGAAGCCTGCGAGTGCCACGCCGGCTTAAGTCGTCACGCGTGAAGACTCGCGGACCTTGGTGGAAGAATCGCCACCGAGACGCGGGCGATTCGAATTCAATTCCACCCGGCCAGTTTCCGATCGAGTCCGCCTTGATTTTGGAGAAATCATGAACTCCGCTCCACACCTCGGAAGCAGCTCATCGTCGCAATGGAATGCTCTTTTCGTCGACCCTGAGCCTGAGATTCGTGCGATGCTCGCAGATGTTCTTGATCCAGCGACCTGGAGCGTTCGACATGCGCCGGACAACAAGACGGCACTCGACCTCGCCCGTGCTTTCCACTTCGATTTTATTCTCACCAGCGAGAAAACTTCAGGGAAGGACGACGTGGACCTTCTCCGTCGGATTCGGAGTTTAAGGCCACACACCCGTCTAATTATTCTTACAGAGGAAAGTACCCCGGCCGATGTCATCAAGTCTATTGGAGAACACGCGTTCAGTTATTTTTCGAGGCCGTTTTCACTCGCCGCCCTTGCGGAGATGGTGCATGCTGCCGCTGAGGCACCTTGCTGGGATGACGGAATCGAGGTCCTTTCAGCAACACCGAATTGGATCCGTCTTGTGGCTCGCTGCGATTTGAAGACCGCCGAACGGTTGATGCAATTCATGCACGAGATCGTTGACTTGCCGGAACAGGAAAGCGATGCGGTGGGGACAGCTTTTCGGGAAATTCTGATGAACGCAATCGAGCACGGTGCCCACTTTCGTTCAGACCAGTATGTCGAAATCTCCTACGTTCGTGCCAAGCATATGGTGATGTGCCGAGTTAAGGATCCTGGCGAGGGTTTTGCACTGGAAGAAATCGAACATGCCGCGATTTCAAATCCGCTGGACGATCCCGTTCGGCACATGGCTTACCGTGAGGCGAAAGGCCTGCGCCCGGGCGGTTATGGCGTCTTGCTCACCCAAAAACTTGTAGACGAGCTCATTTATGACCAGAAGGGAAATGAAGTTATGCTTGTGAAGTATCTGAATGACATTCCACTGAAGCCTTAGTGTTCCATCTCGCATTCAACTCTCGACACGCCAATTCCTACTCGCTCCATGCCGTCCACGACGAGTTTCCCGTTGTTCAATAATCCGGGTGCTGATACGAAAGTAGAGCGGGGTCCACCGATTTGGAACTTTTGTGACTGAACAGGCTCAACCGCGGGAATCGCAGACTGGTACCCAAGTTGCGGGATAGCCGTTCACTAACTTTCTCGACAGGCACTTACGCAAGATCTTCACAGCACTGAGCCGATAACAAGTTCGGCTGAGTCAGCCGCTCTTTTAACTGTCTCTTTGGTTGCCATTTGAGTTCTAGGTTCGGAGGACGCGTCTTACGGACGGATTGCGGAAGCCAAACAGAAGGCCCGATCTATGATCGGGCCCCTCGCGTTTGGCTATCCTGAGGCATAGAGAACAGCGGATTGCAGGTTGTTTTGGAATAGGATCGGCTTCGTTGCACAGGGATCGAGTGCAGCGAAGCCATTTTTATTTTTCAGGCTCAAGGCAGAGGCCCACAGGTCGGCGCGCAGCAGGGAGATGGCCTGGGGCGTAGTGATGCGCGGATAAGGGTGTTGCGGTCGAAGGCGTTGCCAGCGAGGGCGCGGCAGCGGGCTGTGCGTGAGATGACAGTTTTCCAGCGCCAGCAGCAGGAGCGCGTAGACGAAAACAAAGAACGTCGCCGTGGTTCGCACGGCAGGATCGCTGCGGACCTGCGGCTGCCCGAAGCCCAGCAAAGTTTTTTCGTCCCGGAAGTTGAGTTCGATCTCCCAGCGCCACAGATAGGCTTGCAGGATTTGCTGGGGCGACAAGGCGGAATCGCTGCAGATTAGGTAAGCCGGGTTCCGATAGCTGAGATGGGCGCCTTTGCGCAACCGATAAGCGACCGGGCGAACCACGAGTAGCGAGAGTTGCCGTTCGCCACCAGCGTTTTTCCAGCGCAGCGGAGTGATGAATTTGATGTCAAAGTCGTAGACGTTTCCAGCGGCAAATGCTTGCACCGTGGTCCAGGGGATGGATTCATCGCGGCGCCATTGTTCGGGAGTGGGCAGACGCTGACCGTAACAGCGGTGACGGCCGCGTCCGTGGTTTTCCTCCTCGGTGGTAGGCAGCGCGTACAGGCAAGCGTCCTTGCGGATACGACCGAGGAGGGTGGTGCGCGGGGGCAGATCTCGCAGCACGGTGCGGTTGGTAAAGGTGGCGTCGGCACAGACCAGCAGTGAGCGAGATGCACCATCGGCGAATTGATCGATGGCCTGTCGCAAGTGCCGGAGGCGTTCTGCTCCACGGCGGCTGATGGCGGAAGCGGACGAGGCGGCCCGCCAACTCTGCCACTCTGGCCCCGCGGGATCGGCGCGGCGTGAAGGTTTGCGCGGTGAAGGTGCATGCAGCAGATCAACGGGAATGGCGCGAGCCGCGCTGACCAGCGCTTCGGGATGCTCGGGCAGGGCCAGCGAAATCTGCAGGAAACGGCTGGCCCAGATGAAATTATCGGCAAAGTGGGGTCCCAGTGGATCGCGCCGCCAGGAAGTGCCGGCGATGCGGTGTCCGCGTTTGCGAATCAAGGTGTCATCCATCAATGCCACGATGGGACTAGCCGGCGGCAGGGTTCCGAGCACGCCTTGCAACGGAACTCGCCACAGGGCTTCACCGTCAAGACGCTCGCGCTCGAATAAGCGATAAGCCGCCGACCAGTCGCGGAACTGTTGCCCGGTGGTACAGAGCAAGCCTGACAGCGTGTGTCGGCCCAAACAGGTCAGGGCGGACACGCCCAGCGTGCGCGCCCGCTCGAAGCTGCGCTGCTGCGCGAAAGCCGCACGCGCTTGATCGAACAGCGCATTCCAACCAGCCATCACACCTTGCCGTGTTTCGTTTTTTTTAGCGTCGCTGCGGAAACTTTGCGACGACGGAGCAGCAGACGGCTCTTGTCCTCCACGATCCACTCGACGACCTCGCCGCGGGTGAACTCCATAGCCTGGGCCACGGCCGAGGGAAAGTTGATGTACCACTGCTGACTGTCCTTGCGCTGGATAAGTTGAACTTTGGTGGGGAATCCCATAAGGGTACCTCCTGTAATCTAGTTATATGACTAGATACAGGAAAACACAAGAAACCACCTGCAAGGATGGTGCGGATTCACTACGGGGGAAGCCTTCCGAACTAGTCAGAGGGCCAAACACGAGAGGCCCGATCTATGATCGGGCCCCCTGATTTTTCCATATAACAAGGACTGCTACCTCGAGGAGGTGGCGACGGCCTTGCCTTTGCCGAGCTCAGGGACAGCGCCGATCTGTTGCATAAGACCCAAAGCGTCCCAGTTGACAAAGCCTTCTGTTATTTTGCCGTTCGTAAAGCGGGCAATGCTCACACCAGTGATCTTGAATTGTTTCCCGGATGCGGCAATCCCGTTCAAATCGCCCTTATGGGTACCCTGGCAAGACCAACGAGCCATTACGGTTTCGCCTTCGGCAAGGATGTCCTCGATCGTGAAACGAATGTCTGGGAAGGCATTGCGATAAAGGTTCGCTCGCTTCTTCTCACTCTCGGGACCGCGACCGACATCGGGTGTCGAATTGTCGTGGTGAGTGTAAGTAGGTGCGAAGAGCTCGTCTGCGACAGGCACATGGCCCTTGTTCCAAACTTCTTCGAATAAACGACGGACATTAGTTTTGTTTTGTTCAGACATAGTGATTCTCCTTTGTAATAGACGCGATGACCCCTCGTCGCATGTTGCGAGTCGGGACTAATGATCTGGCTTTAAACCGCTGGCGTCTTGGGTGTGAATACCTGTACGTCGAACAGGAGGTAGGGCCCCGCACGAATAAAAAAGAACCTGATAGGTTCTGCCCTGTTGGCGCTCGATGCGGAGCTTGTCCTTTATAGAAACTGCATTTGGACTGAGAAGCGGGAGTTTCGCCGTTACCAGCGAATCCTTGCTATGATCCTGTCCCTCGGGAGGGCGTGTGTCAAGGCGAATCGAAATTATCTTTTGAGCGAGATCGCTGCACCACCGAAGATAAGCACGGTGATGGGAGCAGCGGACAGTAAGGGCGAGGCTCGAAAATATCTGACCTATTGCAGCGCCGCAAAGCCATCGACGAAACAAGGTATGCGGTTCAGAAAATGACCTCCGAAATTCCGGGACACTGCACTACTCACAAGTTGTACGATTGCGCGTACCAGGAGTCATCTGGACGAAGTCGTGTTCTCGGTCGACAACTCCCGTCTTGAAGGCGCCTCGAGCACGATACTTTTCTTGGACACCTGGGCGTTTCTCATTGCTGATCCACAACTGACCATTACTCCGAATTGTCTTAACTCCGGAGGGATCTGGACCTGATTGTTAAAGTCCGCAGTCGAATACGCGGATGTGCAGTCTCACATGCGACATGAATCCGCGAGCGTTGCGTTTGCGGGCGGAGCTACTTATAGTGACAACGGTAGTAAGAGCTTGGTCAGGAAGAAGACTAGCTCGTCTTCAAACACCACGTCCTTGCCCGCCCCCACTTAGTGGTTGCAGTAGCTAACGCCGCGACCATCGGGCAGGTAGCCCCACTTTACGTAATGTCCTTGCGCTTGGTGGTAGCCAGAGTACGGGCCAACGGAAATCCCGGCGACGCTCGAACGTAGCAAGATTTCTTCTTCCGCCAGTTTCAACAGCCGCATGGCAGGTCCGCTGCTCGGCAGCCAGGCGTAGTTTCAAATCTTGGATCTCTGGAATCAGATGCTCTAGGAAAGCGGAGATCGGGGTCACCCAGTTCACGGTCACGTTGCCACCGAATCGCCTGCCAACAGTAGCCACGAAGCGCGCGCCGATACCGGCCAACTACTCAGCCAAATACCGCAGATATTCCGCCATAGGCTTGCCAGCCAGAATGCCATGATTGTGGCAGATCAGATTCCCGGATCAGTTTCATTGAGTACATGAATTTCAACACCTTCCGTCAACTCTCAAAGCTCTCAGTTAATTCTAATTACGCTTCTAGAAGTAATCCAGATTCGGGTTCTTACTCACTTCAAAATTCATGGTGGCTCCTAAGGTAGTCTTCCTGGGGGTTCTACAGTTTCTTCCATAATGTTGAATGGGGCGTTTGTACGGGCAGACTCCCAAACAGATATCCTCCAGTGGCTCGATCTCTCCTTTGATTTCTGTCCGTACTGCCACACGGGGCCGTCCAAACGCGGTCTACTCAACTGCAGCCCCGAATCTCAGACCCTTCCAGATTCCAGACTTTCCTTGCGATAGTGTAACCAAGCGGTTCCGAACTTTCCGCTAACGATCTTTTGTTCAACGACTTAGGTCAACCCTACCAACACCTCGCTTTGGCTATGCACGTGCCACCATGGCATTAAGACAGGGTTTCGGTCGACTCCGATGAGCAAACTAGGTCCCTGCATCCCGGGAGGGTCGTTTGGGAAACTTCAGCATCGAGTCTCACAAGACAATTGACTGCCCTTTGACTTCTCCTGTCCGGGCTGCGGATGTTGACTATCTATATCGGAATCGTATCTCGCTGGTCCGGCGCGATCTGCCTGTTCCTAGCCAACCAATCAGGAAGAGAGATGTGAACTGAAACCCCTCCCCATTTCCGATGCTTCCGCTAGCCATCGCTCTTTCAGGCATTCTGGCTTACACAAAGTCGACTCTCACGAGTCCTCGGTTGGGTCGGAAAAGCGGGAGATCTTGATCGTTGATGATAGCCCCGTGCAACGCGCCTTGTTCAAAGGACTGCTGCGTTCCTGGGGGCACCCGGTCACAGAGGCAGTAAATGGGATCGAGGCCCTGGAGTTAGTCAAAAGACGAAAAATTCGCATTGTGTTCACCGATTGGATGATGCCAAAACTGACCGGTGTCGAATTCATTCAGAAGGTCCGCGAGGAACCACTCGGATTTTATGTCTACGTAAATCTTTGTTCGGGCAAAAATTCCAAAACGGATGTCATCGAGGGAATACGGGCTGGTGCGGACGATTTTCTGATAAAGCCCGCTTCGCCGGAAGAACTTCTCGCCCGGCTGCACGCCGCCGAGCGGGTGATCTCTCTCCAGGACAGGATTGCTAGAGAAGAAGAAAAACTGGCGCAGGCGTACCTAGCTCTTTCAAAAGCCCACGAAACGCTTCATATGGACCTGGCCGCCGCAGCAAAACTTCAAATCAGCCTCCTCCCGCGTCCGGCATCCGTGCAAAAGGTCCGCTTCGACTGGGTTTTCCGGCCGACCAATGGGGTAGCCGGTGACATCTTCAATGTATTCCCCCTGGACACGGAACATATCGGGTTCTATCAGCTCGATGTCTCCGGGCACGGTATTCCGTCCGCAATGCTCTCCTTTTCCCTGAGCAAGATTCTCCAGTCAGGCCCCTTTCAGAGTTCCATTCTGAAACGAGCCACCCCGCAGCATCCTTTCTACAAGATCGTTTCGCCCAATGACGTCGCCGGCGAACTGAATCGCATGTACCAAAATGACGAGAATATGTTTTTCACCATGGTCTACGGCGTCCTCAATGTGTTCTCCGGGAAGCTGCAATTTATACAGGCCGGCCACCCAAATCCAATTCTCACCTCGCGGAATGGTAGCTCACGACAGATCGGTGGCACAGGCTATCCGATCGCTGCGCTTCCCAGTGCGGAGTTTGATCTTTTCGAAGAGCAACTGTACCCCGGTGACCGACTGACTCTTTGTTCTGACGGGATCAACGAATGCTTGAACGACCGGATGGAACAGTTTGGTATAGACCGATTGATGGACTGTGCCCGAGTGGGGGCGCGGGGAGAACTTTCCTCCGTCGCTAGTGTGTACGTTGAAAAACTGCTCGAGTGGCGAGGCCGGGATGAGTTTGACGACGATGTTTCGCTCCTCGTCCTTGAGTACCAAGGCCCCGAGCGAATTTGCCCGTAACGTTTACTGGCGGCAGCGAGTTAAATGGTCCCGCGACTTGCCCGATTTCGAAAGGAGAAATCTATGGAGCTAACGATCCAGCAAAGCGGGCACTACCTTGTAGTCAGAATTCTGGAAGAACGGCTGGGCGCAGACCGTGCATTGAGTTTTAGGGAATCGATGGCGAGACTCATTGAGCAAGGGCACGACACGTTTGTCCTCGATTTTTCCAAAGTGAAATGCGTAGATAGTTCTGGCCTCGGAGCCATTCTCGCCACGTCAAAGCGTCTAGGAAAGGCTGGTGGGATTCTGGTTGCGGGGAGTTCAGAGGCTGTGGGCAGCATGTTCAAACTGACACGAATGGATCGCGTCTTTCCTATGTTCCGGACCGTAGAGGAGGCTCTGGTTGCCCGGTGCTAATTCCGTTTTACGGTTGTACTGAAGAAACTACCTCGCATGACCGTCGACTTTGAGAGCCAACTCGAGTGTGTCCCCCTGGCCGGCAACCTCGTCAGGGCTTTTTGCGCAGACGCCGGGGCTTCGTCACTCGAGTGCGGGCAGTTCTTGTTCCCGCCCCAACCCGCAGTACGGAAACGGTAATGGGAATCTACTTCTCGATCTCCTCCACCGCGTGACGAGCCTGGAATTCCATCGAGAAATCCGCAGGACGCTGAACAGCACGATAGCAGTGATGATCAGTCCGCCGGCGCGCTCTCCGAGTACGAGAGAGATGCCGCTGGCTATGAAGAGAATGATTACGAGGGGGCTTGCGAAGAGACCGAAAAAATTGACTACTCCGGCGATTGCGACTCCCGGGCCATGCTGTTTGCGCCGTACTGAGGAAGTCTCAGGATGGCGTCTTCAGTCCTGTCGGAGTTGCCTGTAATGGCTGGAAAAAATCCTTCAGCGACTGATCCGAGAAGGCATTGCTAGCGGAAGAGTTCCTGCCCATCTTCGGTCTCTCCAATCACAGCCCCACCGTGTTCTGAGAGTCTGTTCTGGGCGTGCGTTTACAGTCGAGAGATAAGGCGCATGTCCGCGAATGCCAATCTTGGTGCCTATGGAAACATTCCCATACGGTTGCGGAAGAAGGGAATCGTCCGCTCCACGATTGTTTCACCGAATCGCACCCAGCGGGGGATCGTACGCGGCCTCAGTGCCAACATGTTGGAGAAGTGATACAGGGACGGATGCAAGTCTGCAATCAGCTTGACCATGGCAGTGAGCGGTACAGCCAACAGTAAGCCCATCACACCCCACAACCAGCCCCAGAAAAGTATTCCAACCGTTGCCGCAACCGGCCCGATGCTCACGCGTGTGGCGATAAATTTCGGAATCAGAAAATTCGCGGATACGATGTGCAAGAACAAGACCGTTAGAACAATGATGAGAAATGGTGCCGGAGTATTGAACTGTAGTATGGCCCCCGCGAGTGGCAGCGCCAGGGAGAAGATCAGACCAAGAAACGGTACAAGATTTAAAACCCCACTTGCGATCCCGAGTGCGATGGCTCCATGCATTCCAAGGCCCAAGAAAACCAGAGTTGTTAGGAGAGCCATAGCGGAGCCAATGATCAGATTGCCCGATACGAAGCCGCGGACCATCTGGCTCAGACTGGTGATGAATCGGTCCGATTCTAGCTTGGAGTTGAAGAAGGCATTCATGCGCGTGGACATGTGCTCCTTAGAAGAGAGCATGAAGAAGGTCAGAAACGGGACCACACCAGCGATGATCAGTACACCCCATACCGAACCGGCACCGCGAACCAGGTATGCGGGCCAGCTGGGGGATTCTCGGAGGCGAACCTCGGTGACTTTTTTGTTTGGTTGGACGTCGTTGGTTAGGTTCCCTGCACTTTGCTGGACTTTTTCAATCCCTTGGCTGAGCGGCAGGATGGCTTGCTGAATCTTCGAAGTGTAAATCGGGAGTTCTTCTGCAAAGGCAGCGGCTTTTCCGTAAAGTTCGTAACCTAGCAAACCCAGCAGGCCCATGCCGGCAAGAACAACGATCGCAGCGGCTAAACCTCGTGGCAGATGAATCTTCTCGAGCTGGACTACCAGTGGATCAAACAGAATCGCGAGAAATGCGGCGAGAATAATCGTGATACAAATCGAACTCGCATAGTAGCCGAACACGGTGAGCAATCCCGCGACCAGGATGAGGAGCAGAGTCGCAATTCGACGGAGAAGTCTCTCAGAAGGCGAAGAAAGTGACGGCAGGGGGCTTTCCGTCTGACCGAACTTGCCTGGCTCAGCTGGAACACTTTGAATTGCAGTTAGATTTGACATAAGGCACCCGATACACGGTGAAACGCTGCAGGGATGAAGATAATGGTGGACACTCCCTTGTTACACTCTTTGCTAGCTCGAGCAGCTGCCCGTCAATAACCAATTACGTTCGGCCGAGAGGGAATTCTGTCTGTCATGTATTTAGGAAGAGGCAGACTAGCCGCTTCTTCACTGTGACGAACTGGCTTTTTGATTTGTGACCTGCAGATCATTCACGACCTGCTGCACGTTGGGGACTCTCAAGGCCACTTTCTCAGCGCTGTCACGCTTATTTTGAGAATTTACTTCCCCCGTTAGGGTTATCACACCGTTTTTCACTTCGTACTTCACATGGTCATGCATCTTATTCTGGATCAATGCCGCGTCGAGATTGTGTTCGATGCCCTGGTCGAGATCCGAATTCATCGCCTTTGCTTCTTTTTCCACGCCCAGGGGAACTACTGCAATCTGATTCGCTACAACCTGGCTACTTGCCAAGGACTTGGCAATCGCTTCCGCTTGCGATTTGTCGTAATCACTGGCAACCTGACCATTGAGTGTCACGATGCCCTTTTCGCGATCCTGAGTGACGGAAATGCCTTTGATGCCAGCTTGATCGAGCGATTGACGGATGCTGTCGGACACTGCAGGAGACTTCGTTGAAGTTCCGAAGCAGCCGGCAAGTGTAGCGAAGCCGAGCAGCGTGAGCATGGCTGCGTACGATCTGAGGCTTTTCATATGTCTTTCTCCTGTGCGGAATTTACGATGATGAATCGATTGGTAAAGCAACGACCGTGCGCGTGCCCCCGCCTGCAGGGATTTTGCGCACACGAAATAGCGTTGCCGGTGATCTTTCTCGCAGTTTCGCGCTGAGTGTTGCGATAGTTGCCTGGCGTTGCTGTGAGTGAACAGACTGGCAGTGCACTCTCCTCATCTGTAGCAGAGTTCGTGGATCTTCCTTCATGGTCCCTTTTTCCTCTTTGAGGGTGTCGGATCAACAAGTCTTGGTCCGAGAATCAATGTTAGGTACTCAAGCAAAAAGATTCTGTGCAATATGAAACATTCTTGGAATAAGCGTGACGTTTGAACCGAAGTTCCGCGCCCGATGGCGGAACAGGAAAATATTGCGAGTACTCCCTTGTGGAGATCGTAAATGCGCTAATCCATAGGGCAGCGGACTCTGCGATCCAGCTACTCGGACCAGGATTGAACGGATAGTTCGCCCCAGGGCCCGTTCCAGGTGGTTCTCTCGCGACACTTCAATTTTGTACTGGGGCTGTTCCGGATTGAACTGTTTCGCCTAGAGTTCTATGCCAGAGTTGCGCTGTGGACATAAGAAAAACCAAGAAGGCACTCGACAGGGAGGCCATTTCCATCCTGAAGAAAGAAATGGCGAAGCCTCGCATGGCCAACTCAGTCCGCGTGGCGACAGCTAATCAGATTGCGCGAGCGGCTCGCATAGCCAATCGCTGAAGGCGCGGAGTCGGTGACACTTGCTTGGTCTCGTGCACCTGCGCGAGTCCGTGCATTCTTGGCGTCTGGCCGTGGAGCAAGGCGAGTGTCTCGTAGTAAGCAGCAATCCAAGTCATAGGACGCATCAGTGCTGACGCAATTTCTGCGGGAGGAGATCATGCCCAACGAATCGCAGCAAAGAGCCGCAGAATTCCACGAACTTGCCGCACATTCCCACCGTGCCGTTGCTACGCATCACGCAAAGGAAGATCACCAGGCGGGACACGAGCATTCCAGGCGAACTCTTGAACATGTGAACAAAGCGTTTGCTTGTTCACCAGAAGCGGAGCGGAAATTCTCTGAGTCCGCAGGAAGGTCCTAACTCGCCTCGTCACCGTGTGGGAATGCGGCAGCCCAAGTTTGAAGGGAATTATAAGAGTGCCCACCGTATCCCTTTCTCGTCCGGGGATGGCTCGGCGGAATTATTTCGCATTTCAGGAATAAACTGAACATTAATTTGCAAGAAATGCCCGCTTACACGTTTTCACGGAATAATCCGTCTAGCCGTGGAGGTCACGCAAATCTGCCTCATTGCCCGCACCGGGCCGGTCGCACACCTTCTATTAAGGAGTTGTCGTGGTTCGCGAGGAATGTGCACTCGTATTGAAGGTGATACGGTAGAAGCGGGAATCACACCGTTCGCAACGAAAGGGTCGGACAAACAGTAGCGCCAAGAATGTTTTTTCGATGGCTCCCTTGCGTCTGGACTGATGAAGTTGTTGGCTGCCGCAGCATGGGCAATTGGTCATATTCATTCCGTTCCTGCCGGCTGGGCATCTAGTGGGTTCGCCATCTTGGGTCACTGATACGAATTTGTCTGTCTTGTTTTGCACGAGTGGGGGTTGGCCTGAATTAGGTAACTATTTTACCCCTTCCCGGGTGTCTGCATGCTTGTGCCATTTGCGCAGTGTGAACTACGTAGGTTGTACAAAACGAGACAGACACTTCATTCCTGGCCGCCCACACTTCAGGTGTGGGTCGCTCTCCAGCCTGCCCACGGGCTGGCCATATAAGTATTTAGTTGTCACTGGGAGTAGTATTCGATGGCAACACAGGCACAGAAGGCGCTCCGATCTGATTTGTTGAAGCTGTATGGCGAGCCTACTTCACCGCACAGACACCGGTCTGTTCGTGTCCTTTTCCTGGACTGTAAGCCCGAGTCAACCCAAGCCTGTGTGAAAGAACTTGAAAAAGGGCAATTCGATGTTAGTTCTGCCGCTGTTTCCAATTTTAGTATCTGCAAGGAATTGCTCCTGGCCCGGAGCTATGATGTGATTATTGCCGAACACCCCAGCCAAAGGTTTGAAAAATCGCAGCTGCTCGAACTGCTCCATCAGTCCCACAGCCCCATCCCGATCGTGCTGTTGACGGCCTCAGTCGTCGCAGAATCGTCTGAGGACTTGAACGCGCGCGGCACTTTTGAATCTGTTGCGCGTGAAAATATTGCCCAGCTCCCTATGGCCGTCCGGCGTGCCCTCAACGATAGGAACCTGCGTGTCGAGCTCGAAGAGGCGGAAAGCGCCTTACGCCATTCACAGTCACGCTACCGCGCACTGGCCGACAATCCGGCGCACGGTATCTTCCGGTCCGATGCCTCCGGAAAGTTTATCGACGTCAACCAGACATTGGTAAAGATGCTGGGATATGACGACAAAGAGGAGCTTCTTGCGGCGAGCCGCGCCCTGAGGATTGTTCTGGATTTGGGAAGGCTAAGGCTGCCGCCCGAGAGCTCAAAACTGACCACCAGGATTGAACCAGTTGAAACGGAATGGAAGCGAAAAGATGGGACGGTTCTAAAGGTGCGGTTGAGTGGAATTGATGCCTTTGACGAGGAAGGGCATTTCAACGGCTGCGAAATCATCGTCGACGACATCACCGATCAGCGGGCGTTGGAGGAACTTCTGCGTCATCAGGCTGCGAGCGATCCGTTGACCGGTTTGGCAAATCATCGTCATCTGTTTGAGGTCTTGCAGAACGAACTCTACCGCTCCAAGCGCACGGGTCGCGAATTTTCGATTTTGTTGCTGGACCTCGACGGCCTGAAAAACATTAATGATCAATTTGGCCACCTCGCTGGCAACCGCGCACTTTGCCGCCTGGGACAGATTCTGCGGGACTGCTGCCGCTCGATTGACACTGCGGCAAGGCATGGCGGGGACGAATTCGCTGTTGTCCTACCGGAGACGGGTATCGCCGCAGCGACCCTGGTAGCCCGGCGGATTTGCGAAATGCTAGAGAAAGACGCGGAAGCACCGGCGCTGACGGTGAGTCTGGGAATCGCAGGTTATCCGCGCGAAGCGGACAGTATTGGGACACTTCTTTATGCCGCTGACAGAGCCCTGTATGCCATGAAATCCTTGAAGCCACGTCTGGTCAGGTCGAACGAAGGTCCCGCTCCGCTATTCGCAGATCCAATCGCTAAACTTGGCGCGAATCGAGATTCGAAACAAAGCGTTTTGACGAAGCGGAAGCACGTATGAATAAGCAATGCTTGAGCGAGCGTGATGCTTCGCAAAGCCTGACACCAGGATCTCATCTTGATGGGCGCAGCGGTTATTTGATGCGAGAGGAAGAATATATCCTGCAATCAATCTCCATCCGGGCGCCCCTTCAGGATGTCTTGAACGGAATATGCAGTGCTCTCGATTGCCAGATTGGCGGTGTGATTTCGTTTATTTCTCTTCCTTGGGATGATGAATGCGAGCTTTCAGAAATTGTCAGAAATGCGGTTGATTTCGGGTTGTCGACTTTCTGCACGCAATTCATTTTGTCCGAGGCTAACGTACAGCTGGGATCCTTGGAAATGTACAGTTGCGATCGAGGGAGCCCTTCCGCCAGAGAGTTTCAATTAATTGAGCGCGCAATCTGCCTGGCAGCGATTGCTATTCAGTTCGAATGCGAAACAAATCGTTGGTCCGATTTCCGTGCGCCGAACTCTACGACCTTGCCGAGGAATCTTTTCCCGGAGTCTGACTTCGTTAATTAGTGTTGAAGTACACAATTGTCGTATGGAGCTCCAATTTACCGTTTTATCCATCGAGAAAAAGACATCTAAATCGAAGACCTGCGGTGCTGTTGGAATCTGTTTTGGGGCACTCAAGTTGTGAAATCCGCCTAGCGTGAAGCAAAGGTTCAAAAGTGGGCAGTCGAAGCTATTGGCGACGCAATATATAAATGAGGCATTGGAAGCAATTAAATGGGCTGGAAATAGATAGAAGTGTCCTGATTTTCAAACGAAGTTCGTCGTTCCTGCGATTTGTGCTGGTTGCCGCTGGTCCGGCTTTTGCCGATCACATTGTTGCCGATTACAGGTCCATAGATGGGAGTCTTGCTTCGCCCGAAATGTCCACACTACAGGGGACTGTGTAGAGTGTATCTCTCACACGGAGTTCCGACATGCGTCACTGCATAGAAGGTAAGGTTTTGTCTTCGGGAAAAATGTGGTGCAATTCTTAGGTCTTGTTGAAAACCGAAATAATTCCGGAGTTGGTATCCCGTTGTTCTGTGGGCCGGATTCATCGGACCATAGCCAAACTCCTTTTGAGTGTGGATCGAAACATGGTAAGGCAAATCCATGCCATGAAAACCATAGCAAAGGCAATGGCAACAGCAACAGTGACTGGGATGTGGACGACTTGACGCGCGCAGTGGTTGCCGTTCCAGAACCTGGTTTCCAAGGGCTCTTCCTGGCGGGCCTGCTAGGCCTTGGCATGGTATTGTGCTTGCGGCATCTGGTTAGGACCGCAATTTAAACAAAGCCCCAGGAGTGAGGAAATTAATCCATTTATGGATCGATTCAGGAGGTGCAGCTTCGTTGACCACGGCGGCGGATTCTATGAGCGCCAATTGGTCAGGGGAGTTATGAGCAACCGTAAGTAGTATGCTGTTATCCTCGGAATTCACGCAACGTGTTCGAACCCAACTGCAAGCTGGGTCAGATGCGGGGCCAGATCGGAACTGTGCAGTAGTGCACAGTCTACAAGCTTTTGTGCTATGGTGAGCACTGATGACCCCTCGAGCTTTACCCGCTGAGGCTCCTCGCACTCCCCAAAAAGCGCTGCTAAGAAGTCCTGTTTTTGATGTGAAAGTGTTTCTGGACTCTGCCGGTCTCGGTAGGCATGTAGCGAAGTTTCGAGCTAAAGAAATTGTGTTCGCGCAGGGCGATACGGCGAGGCAGGTCATGTATATTCAGGAAGGTGGAGTCAAACTTTCCTTGGTGAATAAGCTGGGTAAAGAAGCTGTTGTAGCTGTTCTTGGACCGGGTGATTTTCTTGGGGAAGGTTGCCTCGCAGGCCAGTTGAACTACCTGGTGACCGCAACCACCATCTCGCCCACCACCGCGCTCGTCATTGAGAAAGACGAGATGATCCGTGTGCTCCACGGGGAACACGCGTTTTCCGACCGATTCATCGCGTATATGCTGGCGCGAAACATCCGAGTCGAAGCGGACCTGATAGACCAGCTCTTCAATTCGAGTGAGAAAAGACTGGCACGCACCCTGCTGTTGCTGGCGCGCTACGGTTCGCCGGGCCAGACGCACAAGACACTTCCCAAAGTTTCGCAAGAGATGCTGGCGGAGATGATCGGCACTACGCGCTCTCGCGTAAATTATTTCATGAACAAATTCAGGAAGTTGGGATTTATTCAATACAATGGCGAAATTCACGTGAACGATTCCCTCCTCAGTGTTGTGCTGCACGACTAGCGCGCTGTTTGTTTCTGGGCACTGCCAAATTTAAGAATGTTCGTATTGCGGCTGCCCATGTTGAAGGTGAACGGAGCTTCAGTCTAAGAAGTTAGCAGATGAAGTACGCTTGTTAGTAGCTTCCCGAGAGGTGCTTTCCTGCCTGATGTAATTTCCGAGTAATGCGATCCTCTCTGTTGAGTTCATCAATGCACGACATTGACGATGTGGTGACTGTTCTGTTCTGTACAGCAAGTTGCGAACGAACTTGTTATGTTCGGTTTGATCATATGTCCTCAGAACATTTGACCTAAGTAAGGGACCGGGCTCGAAGGAGCACGTCCATGTTGCAACAAAAAGTCTCCTAGCAAAATGTCCGACAAGCACGTATCAGTGGCTACCCCTTCTGGGGGAGAGGTGGTCTCGGACTGCGACGAGAAGGAGGTCAATGGATTATGCCGTTACTTCAAATACTCATTGTTGTGGTCGTGATGGGCGTTCTGCTCTGGTTGGTCAACAACTATCTACCAATGCAGAGAACGATTAAGTCCATCTTGAATGCAGCGGTAGTTATTTGCTTGGTTTTATGGCTCCTGAGCGTTTTTGGCGTATTTCATTCGTTCTCTCATATGTATTCCAGAATATAGAGCTTGCGAATACACAGCTTAGCCGAGGGCTGTGATTCGGGAATCGAAATTAAAGGTCGGCAACTGAACCGTCTTAGAGATTCGTAAAGATGGGCACTAATAAGGGGTAATGGAGATGAAAAGATGAGATCAATTCGAGTGTTGAATGCGACAGCAATTTGCCTTCTTCTGGGGTTAACTGCAGTGGCAAACGGACGACAGAAGCCAGAAGATAAACCTCAGACACAGGAACAACCGGCTAAGCCTCAACAGCAACAGTCGAAGCCTCAGCAACAACAGCATGCGCAGCAACAGGCAAAGGGTCAGCAGGATCAACAACAGAAACAGCAGCAGCAACAACACGCGCAACAAGCGCAAGCCGACAAACAGCAACAACAGCATGCGCAGCAACAGGCAAAGGGACAGCAGGACCAACAACAGAAACAGCAGCAGCAACAACACGCGCAACAAGCGCAAGCCGACAAACAGCAACAACAGCACGCGCAGCAACAGGCAAAGGGACAGCAGGACCAACAACAGAAACAGCAGCAGCAACAACACGCGCAACAAGCGCAAGCCGACAAGCAGCAACAACAGCATGCGCAGCAACAGGCAAAGGGACAGCAGGATCAACAACAGAAACAGCAGCAGCAACACGCGCAACAAGCGCAAGCCGACAAACAGCAACAACAGCACGCGCAGCAACAGGCAAAGGGACAGCAGGACCAACAACAGAAACAGCAGCAGCAACAACACGCGCAACAAGCGCAAGCCGACAAACAGCAGCAACAGCATGCGCAGCAACAGGCAAAGGGACAGCAGGACCAACAACAGAAACAGCAGCAGCAACAACACGCGCAACAAGCGCAAGCCGACAAACAGCAACAACAGCACGTGCAGCAACAGGCAAAGGGACAGCAGGATCAACAACAGAAACAGCAGCAGCAACATGCACAACAAGTGCAAGCTGACAAGCAACAACAACAGAATTTGAATCGGCAGCCGCAATACCGGCCGCAGCAAGTCAAAATGCAATCTCCACAGGCGCAGCGCCAGCAGCAGGTTGAACAGCGAAGTGTTTGGCAGGAGCGTCGAGCAACGAACTGGCAGTCCGAGCATCGTGACTGGCAGCAACGTGGTGGCTACAACGGTTACCGCATCCCGCAGGACCACTACGGCAGCTATTTTGGCCCGTCCCACGCATTTCGTATGTACAGCTACCCGGTAACAGTGGTTGGAGGATATCCGCGATTCCAGTACGGTGGGTATTACTTCAATGTGGTGGATCCATGGCCGCAATACTGGTCAAACGACTGGTACGCGAACGACGATGTGTATGTCGATAGCTATGGGGGCGGCTACTACCTGCACAACCGTCGGTATCCGCGGGATCGCATCGCGATCAGTGTCAATGTAGGCGGCGGCGAGATTGGTGGATGGGGGATGGTATGGCATCAGCATCGTGCACAGAATTGGCAGTCTGAGCATCGTGACTGGCAGCAACGTGGTGGCTACAACGGCTACCAGATTCCGGAGAACAGTTATCGCGGGTACTTTGGGCCAGATCACGGGTTCCGGATGAGCGGCTATCC
This sequence comes from Candidatus Acidiferrales bacterium, assembly GCA_963726725.1. Lineage (GTDB taxonomy): Bacteria > Acidobacteriota > Terriglobia > Acidiferrales > UBA7541 > Acidiferrum. Next base: position 209,673 of record CAVSDV010000025.1, on the reverse strand, counting down.
CGTGACGATGGTTGGCGGATATCCACGCTTCCAATATGGTGGCTTTTCCTTCAGCGTCGTAGACCCGTGGCCGGAATACTGGTCAGACAACTGGTATGACAATGATGACATGTACATCGACAACACCGGTGATGGCTACTACCTGTACAACCGCCGGTATCCCCAGGATCGTATTTCCTTAAGCGTCTATGCGAACTAACGATTCGTAGGTCAATACGCCAATGAAGCAGCCCAGTGAGGGGTGAATCACACTGGGCTGCGAATGACCGAGAAGCGCGTTTTGGATCAGTGCAAGCAATTTAATTGAGGAGATTCATATGAATACTGCGGTCGGACTACAGAAAGAATCCGCGACGGATGAGATAACTCGGTCACCCAGACGAACACTTGACCAGAAGACAATGGACAATCTTTTAACGGCGATGCACGGCGAAGCATTTGCGTTTGTGAAATACCTGCTCTATGCGGAGCGTGCGCGGAAAAACGGCAACAAAGAGCTCGCCGAATTGTTCGAGACGACCGCCAAGGTTGAGAGCTTTGAACACTTTGCTGAAGAAGCGGAACTCGCCGGGATTGTTGGCAGCGATGCTGACAATTTGAAAGATGCCATCAAAGGTGAGTCACACGAAGTCGAAATCATGTATCTGGAGTTCGCGCAGACTGCGAGAGCCGCGGGAGACAGAACTGTGGCCGATCGTTTTGAAGAAATTCGCCACGACGAGATGGGCCACCGTGATGCATTCAAGTTGGTGCTGAAAAATCTGAAATCATGAATGGAGAAAATCGATGCTTTTGCTAATTATAGTTCTATTGCTTTTGTTTGGTGGGGGTGGTGGCTATTACGGATATTCCAAGTGGGGGACCGGTGGGGGCCTCGGGATAGTCGGAACGGTGGTGGTTGTAGCTTTGGTCTTGTACTTCCTTGGCGCGTTGCGATGAACTAATCAGGATCGCTGCGAAGGCCCATGGAAGCGCATTTGAACGCACATTCATTAAATGTTCCTGGCTGTTACTCGCTAGCCAATAACGTCCAGGGGGTAATCCATGAAAAGAAGTATGAAGGACAAAGCAGAAGGAACGCTTCACGAAGTGAAAGGTGAAGTTGAGGCGAAGTTTGGACGGGCCACGAACAATACCCGGTTAGAAACAGAAGGCCAGGTTGAGAACATTCGTGGAAAGGTCCAGAGGGGTCTCGGACAACTGGAGAAGGCTCTCGGAAAATAACAGGCATGCCACCGAAGCCAGTGTTTCGCTGAGAAACGACTCCCAGCGGAAATATTCTCCGCGACATCGACCGAGGCGACTAACACCGGCCTAGTACGGTTCATAAGGTGTGGCTGGACGGTGAGACAGAGTGATTATTGACTCGTATGAGTAGGTCGGGAAGTCCCTGTTATCTCGCCGTCCACTTCATTTGGAATCCCCGTAAACGATCTCCCCGAAAATGTTTCTCACAAACCGCGAAAGGCCTGGAGCGCATGGTTTAATCGAGCGAACTGTATAGAAGGGAACAGCCTTTGAAATTGTCATTCAATAAAATGCCCTGATAGATGGCCAGGTAGTTGAATCCTGGCTGCGGAGAATGGCTGGAACGGCCAGTATTTCTCCCTTCGCCATCCAAAACATCTTTTCCTAGGAATAGTTCTGCGATGCAAGCCGCACTGACGAAGGGCTCATTGAGTCAAATTCGCAATAGACATCGCGTAACACAATTCTCCGTCGGAGCTCTGGTACTGAGCCTGTATTTTTATCGTGCCCGGGAAGTCCTTGTCTGCTGGCTTTTGTTTAGTTTCCTGTTTTTCTGTGTGACTCTGCTAATTTCGGGCGGCTTGCTGGTCTGCCACGCCTATAAGAGGGCCACTCATTGGACGCGTAGGCTTGCGTCGGTCACTCCAGTGCTTGCCATCCATTCTGCCAAATCTCCTTTGGGAATTAGCTCGGAGATCGGGCCAACCGCCAACGAATGAGCGGGACTAAGAAGAACGGGGAGCTTCTTGCGATTGCCGATGGTCAATGGGATGTGTTGTTCCTGAGCTTCCATGCGCTGCCGATGCGATTGATTGAAGAGACTTCAGCAAATCAAGGCTCAGCGCCCACATCGGTAGGTCGCAAATCAATTCATTGGTGAGTTAAGCAGCCGATATTCATTCCGAACGGCTAGAGCTTTCAAGGTGTCCTCAGCTGTGGGTTGTCAGGAAAAAGGAGCTCTGGAATGATTCGGTTTAGAAGTGAACGAAGGAAACGTTTGGAGGAGCGCGCAAGGCTCACCATCCGTCTCGGTTAACGGCTCATGCGATCTGGCAACTTCGAAAATCCCACTTTGGGGTTAGGTTCGAACGGGAGTCGTCGTCCATTAGTCGAACGGGCATACCCCGGTTGTGGGATGTTGTGAACCTGACAGTCGTGAGAACTTGGCTTTGTGCAAATGAACAAATTGCAAGCCAAGAGACTACCCGAAAACGAAGCTCCATTCCGAGCCGAGGACGGGAGGCCAAGGGCTCAACGCGTCGGTCGGTTGCCCATGCAGGTAGAAATCCTGATACTCGGAAGCGACGAACGTGGCCGGGTGTTCTCGGAAGATACACTCACGGTCATGGTGAGTATGCACGGAGCGGGTATTCTATCCCGGCACAAGCTGGTGCCTGAGCAGTTACTGATTTTGCGACAAAAGAGGTCCAACAACGAGGCAGAAGTGTGTGTCGTGGGCAAGATTAGCCAGCAAGGAGAGTTTTACACGTACGGAGTGAAGTTTGTGGAGGAAGCACCGGAATTCTGGAAGGTGGAATTTCCGAACGAACTACAGTTCGAAGCACAATCGGTCAATACGGTGATGGAATGCGGTGAATGCAGTTGCGCCGTAGCGTTGGCAACCGGGGATTATGAACGCGACATTTGCGCGATTGAGGGGGGACTGGCGCGATTCTGCGAGCAATGTGGATTGCTCACAATGTGGCGGCTACGGCACGAGCTTGGGGGCACGCTGCCGAGGATTGCGGTTAAACCGGAGAGTGCTCCTGCATCGAACATAGGAGTCGCGGTCGAAACTGCGACCAGTGACTCCTGCGATTTGACAGCGCCGGGGGATTCGATGGCCAGGATCGAACGACGTCGAAGAGCGCGGGCGAAAGTTACCTTTTGTGCATGCGTAAAGTCGCAGAATCGCGAAGACGACGTCGTCAGGTGCATTGATATGTCACGCAGTGGGGTTAGCTTCCGGAGCAGGAACACCTACGCTCGAGAAGCACGGTTGCAAATTGCCGTGCCATTTTCACTGGAAGCGTCGACGGAGGAAGCAATTTTCGTTTGGGCCAAGATCGCAAACGTGGCCGAAAAACTGAACGAAGAGGGAATGCGGAGATTCGGGGTCGAGTTCTTGAGAAAGTGATTGGTAAGACTCTCTTTTTGATTCTAGTGATATCTGGATTTCAATTCGTTCTAACCACCTGCAACCACTCCGTTTTGCGCAAGGTGGACTACAAGGGGTCGCAAGCGATCAGTAGCTCAAAAGAGATCTGCAGGTACGAGGATTCGTGCCCCTAAAGGGGAATTCGCCATCCCCATTCGCGTAATGGCAATTTTCACCATGGCGATTTAAATATACGTATGACAAATCATTGCCGCTGACAAAAGGAGAAAGCATGGTCACACCCGACCGTCGCAGGGCCCCACGTTTCAGTATTCCGGTTCGACTGGTATTCAGACGAATGGATGTTCCGGCCCAAGGGGAGCGATTCGCTAAGGCGATCGACGTTTCAACGACTGGCGTGTACTTCACAACCAATCAGGTTCTGGGCATTGGAGAAACAATCGAACTGCGTCTATACATCCCGCGGCACGTTTCAGGAGTTGCGAGCAAATGTCGCCGTTTTGTCGGTCGAGTGACCCGAGTCGAGTCAAAGAATGATCTTCAAGTGGAGGCGGGAGTCGGTGTGCATTTGCTTTACTGGGAGCATGATCGGGCCATTGCGATCCAGTAACAAGATCACGGAATTTCAAATATATTCGGTCAAGTGATCCAGTTTTCTCGTGCAGAAGATAGCTCACGGCTGCGCCCATGGAGGGAATCAACGGAATGCGGGCCTCAGCTTCATGCACCGCTGCGATTAACCGGCCAACGAAAATCCGGACCGAGGACAAAGTCAATGCGCCTCGGTCAGCACGGTTTTCACGGTGGTGCCAATTGAGTTTGAGTCTGATTCCGCGGTTCAAATTATGGACAGCGGTCCGCGAATCAAACGTGGCCCACCTCGAGTAGCCGTAGTAAGCAGGCCAAGTCATTGAATTCAAAGGGGAGTTTAGCTGCGGGACGCTGCGTCGAATGGCTAGAGTCTTGCAACCTTACTTGGCTGCGGAGTGCCAGGAAAAAGGAGCAATGCAATGTCCCGGATCAGTTCGGAGTTCTACAGCAGATTGCGGCATCCGCTGCAACCCGACCCGTTCACTACCATCCAGACATGAGCTCCGTGCTCGATCTTGCCGGCGCCTTCCTCCCTTCAAAGGGAGGAAGTAATCCTGTCACCAGGGCGCCTTTCCCCGTACGTGTACGACCCGCCTCCACCCCAACTGCTACGCCCGGCCAGAAGGCAACGGTTGGGGGCCTTTTGCTCAGGCGCGCCTATCTTTACAGGTTGGCTGCCACATTGAGCGTGCTCCGCAACTGCCGGCCAATGGCAGCAAGATGCTGACTGTAGTCAAAAAACTCAGCTGCATACCTATCTGTGGAATCCCCATGAGTATTCGTGGACCAACTCATAGGAATACTCTGGCTGTTGCTTGTGCTACACGTTGGGCGAACGACCAAAATCTAGTTCAAGCCGGCGCCCCTTTATAATAGGTGACAATCAGGACTTGCAGCAGTTCACGGCGGACTTAGTCTCACTCGTACCGCAAGGCAACCATCGGGTCCACCCTCGCCGCCCTTCGTGCGGGCAAATACGCTGCAATCATGGCGGTGGCAATCATGGCTCCAGCCCCAATCACGATCGGGATCACGCTTGTTGCGGGCAAACCTTCAAATACACTGACAGCCACGCGTTTTCCCCAGAAAGCGATGGGCACTCCAATTAACAGGCCCGCAACGACCATGTCGAATGCATCTTTAAGCACCATCCGGGCCACATTAGTTGGCGACGCACCGAGCGCCATGCGAATTCCAATCTCATTGATTCGCCGCGAGAATGTGTATGCCAGCAACCCATATAACCCGGTCGCACATAACATCGCGCCTACTACGCCGAACCAACTCGAAAGCAAAGCGAGCAGCCGTTCTGGAACCAGGGTTTCGTCCACCTGCTCGTCCATCGTTTTCACCGTCTTGACGGTCACCGTCCTCAGATAAGAATGCAGCTCGCGGAGTATCTGCGGCGCCATCACCGCTGGCGCCATGCCCGTCCGCACTACAAACTGCGAGCCCGGCGAAGATTCCTGAAGCATGTTGAAGTACACGGTACGCTCAAAAGGTTCTCGAATGTCATACAGTTTGATGTTGCCTACTACACCTACAATCTCGTAATGCTGTTTATCTCCATCGAACGAGATAGATTGCCCGATGGCACTCCGGCCCGGAAAATAATAACGGGCCATCGCTTCGTTGATGATAACCACGCGCGGACGTCCCTGATCTTCGAGAGCAAAGTCTCGCCCCGCTAGAAACGGTGTGCCGAGAGTCCTGAAAAAGTTCGGAGCAACCCAGTTTTCTGCAACATTGCGGATCTCTCCTGGTTGCGCTACGTAACTTTCCACCACTACAGGCTGGTTCGCTCCCGCACCCGAGATCGGTGTCGCTCCACAAATGGAAGCTGAGCGGACGCCAGGAATTGCTTCCAAGCGGGCGAGCAACTCCCGGTATGCCTGAAATAACGACTCATCTTCCAGTCCGCTATGCACGGGATCGAGGCTCACGAGTAGTAATTGATCGCGCTGAAAACCCAAGTTCAAGTGTTCCAGGTTCGATAGATGACGAGTAAACAGAATGGTTACGCTTAGTAGCACGACGGAAAATGCTATTTGCGCCGATACAAGACTTTTACCAAATAGGCGGCTCGATGCTGTTTCCCTACTTCCTCCGGTTTGCCTCAGACAGGATGCCAACTCTGGGCGCATTGCCCGCAAGGCTGGCCACAAACTAAATACCACTGCACTCAAGACAGTGACGGCAGTCGTAAACGCCACCATGCGCGCATCTATATGTACGTGAAGATCTAGCGGCGGTCCAATCCGCTTCGACGCGATGATTATCCGCACCAATATCCCCGTGCTCAAATACGCCAAAGCGATCCCCAACAGACTTCCCGCAGAAGACAGAATCGACGACTCGGTCAAAACCTGTCGCACCAATCGAAGGCGTCCAGCGCCCAGCGTAACGCGCACGGCCATCTCCTGCTCGCGGGCTGCCCCTCGTGCAAGTAACAAGCTCGCTATGTTTGCACATGCAATCATCAGCAGCAGGCCTACGACCGCCATCAACACTAACAGTGGCTTCGCGAAATCCTCGCGCAAGGTCGAAAGACCCATTCCGGCTGGTTCCATCTCAAATTTGAATTTTCGGATGTACGGATTGCCGGTGATTCTGGTCTGCTCATCCAAAGTCGACTCATACAGAACGGCCAGTTCTGCCCGAGCCTGTTCCAAAGTGACTCCCGGCTTCAGTCGCCCGAAAAGTGAAATGTCGATTCCGCTCCAACCCTGGGCTGATGGAAAGATCACTGGCGCCATGGCTAGTGGTAGCCAGAGGTCTTGGGCAATTTCAATCTGCAATCCGGTAAAATTACGCGGAGCGACTCCGATCATCGTTACACTGACGCCATCAACGACGAGTTGTTGCCCTAGGATGGATGGATCGAGATTGAACCTACTATTCCAGAACGACCAACTCAGGACCGCAACCGGATTCGGATCACTGGAATTATTGTCGCCCGCATTTATCAGCCGGCCCAGCGCAGGAGTTAGTCCGAGAATCGAAAAGAAATTACTTTCGGCAAAGCCACCATTGATGATTTGAGCTTCGACGCCATTCCTTTGCACATGAAGTGGGCGGTAAGACGCAGCAATCAATCCTGAAAAAACGTGATTCTGATCCTGCATGAGGCGGTATGTTTGCAGAGGAAAAGTATTGTCGTGGGGCTCATCTGGAGCCGGATATCGATGCAAGAGCGCCACTAGCTGACCTGGTTCTCGCACCGGCAACTTGCGGAGCATTAGTGTGTCAATCAAGCTGAAGATTGATGTATTGGCTCCAATTCCTAGTGCCAACGAAATGATCGCCACTGCCGTGAACCCAGGATTGTTCCGTAGACTACGAAACCCATATCGCAAATCCTGGACCACCACTTCCAATGACAAGAATCCTCGGTAATCGCGAATTCGATCCTTGGCCTGCTGCACTCCACGCGACTTGATCAGCGCGTTACGCGGTGCTGCCTCGGGCGTCCTCCCCGCGTGCACACGATCCGCAACGGGCATCTCCAGGTGGCTTGCCAACTCCGCGTTCAGCTCACGATCCATCTGCTCCTTGCGGAATAGGCTGCATAACCGTATGAAATAGCTGCGAGCCCTGTTCATTTAATGTGCTCCACGCTTCACTGAGTTCTCTGCCATGATCTCCCACGTAAGACCTATTGCTGGCCAACAGAAATAAACTACGCCGGACTCCTATAGGAATGCAATAGGAGACACTTCGTTGAGTATGAAAACGGAGCTTGTCTGATTACTCCGTGAATCCCGACCTCGTGATTCCTTCTTCCATTAAACCGATGTTGTCGATCAAGCGAATACGCCCTTCAAGGATCTTAAACACCTCGTTGATCTGCATCCTTCGATCGCTATTGGCATAGTAAAGCAGGGAATAGGCAATTACGATTCCACGTTCCGGATCGACCACCGCAATGCGGGTTTCGGTTGCTGGTCCCCACGGCTTCGGCCCCAGGTTGGCCTCATAGCAGCCCACATCGCCGCTGTCCTCAACCGTATTCTTTGGGTTGTGCGTCACCCGTTTTCCGCCATGGTAGCGGTCGCAACGCGCGTCATAGTCTGCCTGGATCGGCTTGTGGTCTGTTAGTCCCTGAAAGTATGAAGTGATGATCCGCTCGAGCTGCTGGCGCGTAGAACGATCTTCAGGTGGCACGATGGTGTTGAAGAAGGGATCGTAAGGAATAAGGTACTTGGCGTTCACATGAGCACGATCGTCGAAGTTGCTCTCGACTTCCGTGATCTTCCCATCGATCACCTTGAGCCGTGTACCGATGTAGACCGACTTCCCTTCGACAGTCTCCGCCGCCACGTGCTCAATCACGTTTCCTTTGATCGCATCGATGTACACTCCTGCCGAACGAATGCTCTTTACGGTCAACCACTTGCTGTCGGCAAGTGCGATGGCCTTCGTGTTCTCACGGATCTGTGGGTTAAGAGCAAGCGGGACCTTTTCGGTGGTGTGCGCGAGCATCTAGGTGTTGAATTGCTTCGCTTGCTCTAGGAGGCAAGTGCGCTCGCAGGTTGCGGCGGATGACACCCTGCTCACAGCAAACAACGCGATTGTTATGACCGCCAACCGGACAGTATCCACATGGGCGACTGCGGGCACCTCAAATAAAGAACATCCCTTGGCCAGGAAGGTATGTGCAAAAAAGGACAGCCAGGCAGATCTTAATGATGTAGGCTTGTTCAGTTTGGGCAAGATTGGGAAGTGATGAACAGGCGAATATGTGGCAAAAGAATTGTCCGGTTTGTCAGAAATCCTTGGAAAAGAAAGACCCTGCCGACACAATTATCTGTCCCTGTGGTAAGTATGTCTGGAAGTGATGGCAGCTTAATGGTAAGTGCCAATTGTCGGACATCTCGCATCTGATCTGGGCGATGCCCTGGAGTTTTAGTTCTCGAGTGTCGGCCCGATCGAGAACTGAATACCGGTACTCTGTGACCGGGTGAAGTATGTGCGCTGGTATTAGCTGTATCTGGAGTTGCCAATGAGAATGACGAATAGTACTCGACAAGTGGGTGGCGTCACGATTGTGGACATCAGTGGACGAATTGAACTCGGCGAAGAGAGCGCAGCACTCCGTGACTTGGTTTGCGACCTGTCGAACAAGGGTCATAGGCAGATACTGCTCAATCTTGGCGGTGTCGATTACATTGATAGCATGGGTCTAGGTTCTTTGGTCGCTGCCTTCGCGCGGGTGCGGAAGCAGGGGGGAGAACTAAAACTTCTCAATCTTACAAATAAGGTCACCGACCTGATGCAGGTTACAAAACTATATACCGTCTTCGACATCTTGAATGACGAGGCCGCGGCCGTTAAGTCTTTCGGTCAATCGACAGCAGCGGGTAAGGGCTGAAGAATCGGCTGACCGGAAATCTGCCGCTACAATACCCACTGCTCCGATAAGCAAGTTGATTGTCAACTGGGACTAGCCGCTTCTACTGGAAGTAACAACTAGACATACTCTACATGACAATTCCTGGCCAATTTGTAAAGGGCGGGTTGTGGCGCACGAGCTGCTCGTGTCCGCGTTCAAGTTCGGCAACCATTTCAAAGGATTCATCGGAATGAAGATCCATGATTTTGCGAGGTGTTCCGGGCAATTGAGCCCTTACATGTTGCCAAAGCGGGCCACCGCACTTCTAGGCTCTCTTATCAGTTGAGAGGGCAGCACAGAGGTCCTCACGAATGTCGCAGCCCTGTGCGGATACCTATTTATGGAGGAACCATTTATGAACGAAGTAACTAGAAGGATAACGAATGAGATTCTCGGCCGAGCGAACGGGGCAATTGGGCGAGGTGAGGCCAAAGGTCCAAAACTTGACCAGTGCTGGAAGAGACTCGAAAAGCTGAAGGGCGGAATCGTCGGGCCCAAGTCGTGGGAGCAGATAAAAAGAATTTCGGAGGCCCTTCTGGCAGACGAGAAAGAGGCGAAATCCTTTGAACTACCCGATGGCTGCGCGCAGTAACGCATTACACCACTTGTCCATGTGCGCCGCTACTCAGACCTGGAGTGCTATCCGTGAACTCCACGCCGCCGTGCCCTATCCTCGAGTGCGCAATGCCGCTGTAGAGAGCAATTCCTGATAACAGAAGCGGTATGGGCATTTCTCAAGTTCGAGCGATGACCGAAGGTCAGGCAATCGTCCGTTGGGCACAGGTGTTCACAAAGCGGAAAGGCGCTTACCTCAGGCCGAAAACGAAAACCAACCTGTTCGCTGCGGTCCGCGCCCCCCAAGAAAAACCAGTCAGGATCGAACGCACGCATAGTATTCGGTTTTGGGGCCCACGTTCTGTATGCTCAACAATCGTGGTGCACTTGGTCGAGACTGCGACGAGATGAACCACACATTTCCGGTAACGGCATTTGAATGATTACCAAGTGTTTGGCGAACAAATTCATCTTCACAACCTCTTGCGGTGATATAGACTACGTTCTTCGGCACAGCCACTTGCGGTATCGAGCCGCCGGACTCATTCGTGGAAAATTCGCCATGCTCTGCAAACCGGACTCAATGTTGGCGTGCCGCATTTGTGTTTTCTGTCATTCTGCTATTTCTTATAAGTCTCTTATTTTTGCCCAAGTCCGGCGCGGCGAGTTTGGATCTTGCCAAAATTACGCGCTACGAGTTGCGCGTGCGCATCCAACCCGCCGAGGAGCATTTGTCGGCGAGCGCCCGGATCACTCTCTCTAATCCGACCGCCCTGCCACAGCGCGAAATCCCCTTTCTCCTGTACCGTTTGCTCACTGTGGACGCTGCCGAGGATGAAAAAGGGGAGGCGCTTGCGTTCCGGCAAGCGGTTGTTTCCATGTCCGACGAGAAAAACTGGCAGCTGAATTCGGTGGCGCTCACCTTGCGCGAACCGTTGCCGCCTGGCGGCACGACGCGAATCACTCTCAAGTACAGCGGAGCAATCTTTGGTTACCCCGAGGTGATGGGCTACGTGCGGGATCAGATCGCGGAGGATTACACGCTCCTCCGCCCGGACGCGCTGGCTTACCCGATGCTTGCAGAGCCGTCCTCTCCGAGCCTTTCCGCAGCATACGACACGCTTTTCACTTACGATCTGGAGATTACCGTCCCGAGCGGTACGGTTGTGGCATGCGGAGGCCTGTCGGGCGATGTGTCTGTCGGCGAAGACACAGAAATGTTCCGATTTACGAGTCGATTGCCGACATGGAGGATAGATATCGCTGCAGCAAAGTTCAAGGTCCTGAAGAGCGGCACGGGGAACTTGGTAGTTTACGCGATGCCAGGAGATGAAGGCGGCGCCGGGAACCTCCTGAAGGAGATGCAGCGCGTAATAGAATTCTACACTCTTCGGTTCGGGCCTCTGAAAAAGACGACAGCCTACACGGTGATTGAAATCCCAGACGGCTGGGGGTCGCAGGCGTCCGATTTCTACATCCTGCAAGCAGCGGCGGCCTTCAAGGACCCCAAGCGTGTGCACGAGCTTTACCACGAAATCGGACACTCTTGGAACGCGAAGGCTAAACCCGAGGTGCGACGAACGCGTTGGTTCGACGAGGCTTTTTCCTCTTATTTTGAAGCGCTCGCCCTGCGCGAATTCGACGGGCAGAAGGCCTTCGCTGACCGGATGGCCCGGTATCGAGAGCGCTTCCAGAGCGATGTGAAGAAGGAACCCCGCAAAGCGACGACTCCCATCGCAGAATACGGAAAAGAGGAGCTAGGTGAGAATTCCTATTCCAAAGGTGCGTGGTCGCTGTATGTGCTAAACCAAATTGTGGGCGATGAAAAATTCAACCAGATTATCCGGACATTCCTGGCAGAATTTTCGGATCGCCCCGCGGGTTTCCGTGATTTCCAGGGCGTTGCCGAGCGCGTCTCGAAGCGTGATTTATCTGGATTCTTCAACGAATGGATTTTCGGCGCGGAGTCCTCGGCGCTTCTGATGGGAAACGCTTCCATTCAGGAAATCGTCGAAAGGTATCGCGAACCCGCCGCGGGGAACTGAGGTTCGGATAATGCAAGGGGACAGACCGTAGGTATCTACAGTAGCTGGGTCTGAAGTGATGCAGAGGCAGTTCATCTCCGTTCGAACTACAGGGCTTTGCTATCTCCTTTTCGTTGGTGACGTCTACCAACAACCGCTTTTCCACTTTTGACAACAGCCACTTTAGAACTTTTAGAAATACCATGTCCCAAACTTTGAGACGCCTTGCGTCGCTCCGCAAACCCTTCATTTGCTACGCACTTTCTTGAGCCAGGAAGACTAGTAGCAGGAAGGTCACCTTGAGTAGAGAATGAAAAGTAAGTTTCACCTCGACCACAGCTGCCGCAATGTTCGGTGTTTTTGGCGCAGCCCCCGTCAAAGCCAAGGGGCAGAAACCCAAAGTCCAGTTCATCCTCGGTGCCAGCATCGGTTACGGCGATAGGGGTGCATGGCTTGTCCGACGCAACCACTATCCCGCATGGGTTAAACGACACAAAGCTCATCCATCCAACTGTAACTGTCTGCTACCTGCCTCCGACTCGCTTTATAAATTCCAGGACCCGGCTATCACTGAGCAAGGTCCCTGGCACAAATTGCATCAGCACGATAGGGAGACTGGAGCGTCAATTCATCTTGAGTTTTTGAACCCTCATCGCTTTGTCCAAGTGCAATCTACATTTTGAAAATGTTGATTCGATGGATCATTGATTCGAACTAATAAGCCACGTTATTCTGATTACTGAATACCGCCAATGGGCTGTCTATGGCGGAAGGGTACGTGGCCACATGCCGGTAGATTCCCTATAACAATGATTGATCCCGAACGATTATCGCTTGCCAATCCGATTAAACCGGAGAGGTATGCGGTTCATTCGGTGCCCTGGAGGCAGCTTTGTTGCTGTACAAGTTTCGATCCGCAGCTTCGATCAAACTTTCAAATCCATCCCCCGGCTCGTATGCCTTCCACCCCACCGCGAACGAAACCGGCAATGTCTTGCCGCCCATCTCCACTGTAAATCCGTCGAGCCGGTCCAGTACTATCGGCAACTGATTCAGCTCACAATCTAATAGCAGCAACATGAATTCATCTCCGCCCCAGCGCACTGCCAGATCCGACCCGCGTGTCGAACTGCTCAGACATTTTGCGAATTCTTTGAGTACCTGATCGCCCATTGAGTGTCCGTATCCATCATTGATCTGCTTGAAGTTATTCAGGTCAATCAATACGACGATCATCGAGAGCCCTCTTCTCTCAGATCGTGCAATCTCTGCCCTTAGTCGTTGTTCTGCGAACCGGCGATTGTACAGGCCTGTCAATGGGTCAAACATCGCCAGCCGCCGAAAGACTTCCGCCTCAATCTGCTGTTCCGCTAATTCTCTTTGAATCTTTCGAAGTCTCAAATGCTGATAAATCATGTGCCCGGTGAAAACCAGCACCAGTCCCGCCAGCGCCCGCACCGCAATACTCAAATCCCATCCAAATATTGTTTTCGCGCCTTTTAAATAGAACGAAACCGACAATGACACAACCAATGCCGTCAAGCTTAGGATGATAATCGCTATATTGCCCCATACCCACAGATCCCGCCGTTCCAGTTTGCGCAGGTTTGATCGAATTTCGGCTATGCCATAATCGTTGTCATTGTTCGTGATCGGCGCAATCGAAGGATTCATATGGTTGTCCGTCAACTTTGAGAGTGGATTTAACTGACGCTAACCTCCTCGCCTGTCAGGGTCAAGCTGTCTAATATCCATTGCTTCGCTCTAGTTACGACATGGGACTTGCTTCGCGTGGAATTTATTCCAAGTTCACTCCTCCGGGTGGAGACCCGGTACAGGTCCAAACACTTCAGCCGTGACGATAATTTCTGCTTCGCATCATCGACAAGATTAGTCTTCTCCAGAGAACACATGGCCCAGCTCTCGCCGTTCCACGATCAATGAGTGCACTTTGAAAATCACTCTGCTTCGGTGGGGTTTAAAACTTACTAAGTAGGGTCATTACGCTGAGAGAAAATTCCGGTGGAGGGGCAATTAGGAGTCGGAACCGGAGGGGTGCACGACAAGAAAGTGATGAGTCATGCTGCCCTCTGTTCCGTTCTGCGTTCCCAAAAGTCCTGAAAGCGCCCACTGAGCTTGGCACAGCGAAGCGCGATGATGGCGTTGGAGCCGAGAACGGTCCAGTGCATGCCGGTGCGTTTGAGGCGTGTACCGATGGCCACTTTGCATCCAGCTTCCACCACGCCCGTGGAAGTGCACAAGCCTTGAGCGTGAAACACCGGGTAGCGCATTCGTTTGCGGTTGGTTTGGAAATAATGCAGGCAACGGCGCGCGTCCTCGGAGCGGGGTACCTGGCGCCGGATGGCCGTGAGCAGAGCTTGGAATTTTCCGGTGTCGAGTTCTTCCTTCCGGCGATCCGCCCATTGGAAAGCTCTTGGCGCCGTGAGACCGTACAGAGCTTTTCCAAGTTCGCTCAAGTGTTGTTTGGCATGAAAGCGGTCGACGATCTGCACGGCCTCAGGAAATTGATCTTCCGCGATGTTCCAGATCCACGGAGCGCCATCGCCGAGCACGACCTGACAGGGTGCTTGCTCGAAGCGGCGACGCAGGGCCTCGCGTCCGACGCGCTGGGCGAAAGGAGAACGTTCGGCAGCGATGTCTGCTGCCCAAGCGCTCTCTAAGGCCGCCGAGTAGCTGACTGATCCTTCATCGCGGATGGGCGTGCCTTCTGCATCGAGCGATTCCGCACTCCAAATGGTACACAGCTTCACTTCGCCGGTCTTGGCCGATCCGTCTGGTTGCTTGCCGATGCGGCCCGCGAGTTCTTCTGCACGTAAGGGAATCCCTGTTCCGTCCATGCCTAGATACAGGGTCTGCGGCAGAGGAAGAGTATCGAGAGGTTCCGTGTAATGGCGTTCGTCTTCGGCGATTTCTTTTCCCAATGCTTCCGCGGTTCTCTCCACCTGCTTGGCATCCACCGCCACGCCCGCCAGTTCCGTCAACAGCTCGCTACCCTCCTGGAAGCTGACCAGGGCACCGACCGTTCCCACCATGCGCGTGAGTGCGGGAGAGAGCGAAGTATTTTCTATACTCAGATGCACATCCCGAGGACAGTAGCCGTGACCGCATGAGGAGCAGTGGTAGTAGGCGCGCTCGAGTCGCAACGGACCGAGTACGCTCTCTACCCGCTTGCTGCGACGCCCAGCATAACGTGCTTCGCTCCCGCAAGAACAACGAACCCGGGCACTGACTTCATCGGAAAGGTCAGCGTTGAAGCGTTGCTCCACAGCCTTGCCGGCCAGTTGCAGAACCTGCTGTCGAACCGCGACTTCCAGAGCCTCGAAATCCAGATCGGCGACCGCTTGGCGCCCCACCAGGGTCTCAATCTCTTGCACGATGTCGCTGGCCAACAGATCGGTGAAGAGGTTTTTTTTTAGCCTCGGTCGCCGGAATGGCTTCCGGGTCTCGCAGTTGGGCACTACAGATTTGCTCACTAACGGCGATCAGTTCCCGCACCAGGTTACGGAAGCGGCGGTATTCGGCGATCTGCGCTTTGGCACGTTCGACGGCAGGGCCTTGAGGAATGACCTGGGTGACCGTCTTTCCACCGACTCGATGAGTCAGCGAATAGGACGGACCGTGTCCCATGGAATCCTTCTGGACACAGTGGCAATTGGGCTTGCCGCACTTACGGAAACGGGCAGTCAAGAAACCAGGACGCAAGTCATCGATTTGGGCCAAACGGGCAGTAATCAGAGCACGTTTATCTCGGAGTGCTTTTAGGATCGCGGTCATGGGCACCTCCTGTCTGACAGGCATTATAGACTGTCAGATAAGAAAAGAAAACCCCGCACAAACCTTATCAGAACTCGATCCTGATTCTTATGTCGTGCACCCGAACCGGAGCGGCAAATTGCCTTCCCCTACGTACCGGTGTATCGTCTTTTTTTTGCCAAGAGTCCTCTTATGGGCGACAAGAATTACGGTTCGGATCGGTGTCGAACTGAGGGTGCTGAGAAAAGAAACTCATGAAGATGCTCGTTAGTGCATGGCTTCGTGTGCGCAAGCTGTTTTACACAGAACAGCTTGATCGCGAATCGCAATACGAGCTGACAAGTCACCCGGTAGATGCACTGCGAAGGCAACCTTCGCTCCGGGATGTCCCCGCAGCAATCGCGTCGCCATGCCCTTGCTACACCTGACGGCCTCGAACAAACCAAAGAAGCTGTCCGGAACCAAGCTCTACCATTCTTCGAATCGCTCGTCCGTGACATCCGACTAGGCTTTCGCACCCTCACAACCACCCGCTCTCTCTCCCTTATCGCCATCTTGGCCCTGACTCTCGGCATCGGCGCTTCCACCATCATGTTCAGCGTCATCTATAGCGTCTTCGTCGATGCGCTCCCATACAAAAACTTCAATCGGCTCGTCGTTTTTAAAGTCCAAAATCTCGCGAGCGTCGGAGGCTGGAAGGGCCGCGACTTTTTCCTTCCCGATGAAATTCGGGCCTTCCGCGGGCAAAACCATGTCTTCGAAGAAACCATCGCCTACAATGGCGTCCGGCTCCAATATGACAGCGGCAAGACCATTCGCTACTGGCCCTTCGGCGAACTGGTAACCTCTAACACGTTTGACTTTCTCGGCGTGTCCGCGCTCCTCGGCCGAACGCTCCTACCCGAAGACGGTCGACCAGGTGCGCCGCCTGTTTTTGTGATGAACTACCACTTCTGGCAATCTCAGTTTGCTGGTGACTCAAAGATTCTTAATACAAGCTTCATCCTTAACGGGGTGCCTACCACCCTTGTGGGCATCATGCCTCCGCATTTCAACGCGTTTAACGGGAATTTTTGGATGCCGCTAGGTAACGACCAGGGCGGCGGTCAAGTTATGGGACGTCTCAAGCCCGGCGTCAGCGTCAAGACCGCCGCCGCCGATCTCAACGCCATTGCCCACCACGTTCAGCATACAAATCCGAGCGAGGCGTTCCCCCTTCCAGAAAGATTTGCCATCGTTTCTCAGACTCTTCTTGACAGTCTCGTCGGTAGTTTTAAGAAAACTCTTTACGCATTGTTCGCCGCGGTCCTTCTCCTACTCCTGATCGCTTGCAGTAATGTCGCAAACCTCTTGCTCGCCCGGGCCACCACCCGCGAAAGGGAATTAGCGATGCGGTCCACACTGGGCGCAACGCGCGCGCGCCTGATCCAGCAGTTGCTCGCGGAAGGTTTTGTGTTGGCTCTCGCCGGTTGCTTCGCGGGCTGCGCAACGGCCTATTTCGGGTTGAAACTTGTCGTCGCCCTGATTCCCGTACAAGCGCTCCCTGTAGAAATTTCTATTCGAATGAATGCTCCCGTCCTTTTGCTGGCTGTCGGGATCACCCTCCTTACCACTCTACTCTGCGGGCTCGCTCCTACCCTCCACGTTATGTCCGTCGACTTGCAGCCGCGACTTGCAGGCAGCAACAAAGCCAGCAGCGCAACTCTTCGCCACACCAAATTGCGCTCCACTTTGGTTGTCGGTGAAGTGGCCCTCTCCATCCTCTTGCTCATCGGAGCCGGCATCCTAATGCGTAGTTTCCTCATTCTCACGCGCCCCGACTTGGGCTTCGACCCCAAAAACGTTTTGTTTTTCCGTCTCTCTCTTCCCAAGGCCTACAACACCGACGTGGACGTCACTCGCCAAAAGAAAAATGCGCTCACCCGCCAGATCCTTGACCGCCTTCAGGCCCTCCCCGGGGTCACTGCTGTGTCGGAGTCCATGCTCGAGCCCCCGCTACAATCTGATTTTAGTGACACCATCATCCCGGGCAAGCCTCACATCGAACGTTGGGAGACCCACGAGGAAGCCTGCAGTTCCGGCTACTTTCAACTCCTCGGTATGTCCTTGCTTCGTGGCCGTCTCTTTTCCGAGGACGACGAAGCTGCGGCTCGCTTTGTCATGGTCGTCAACGAAACATTCGCGCACCAATATTTTCCCAACGAAGACCCCATCGGCCACAAGGTGAAACTGGAGGTCCTTGACCGTACCTTCCTTGACGCGCCGCACGACACTTATTTCGAAATCATCGGCGTCGTCCGCGATTTCAAAATGCGCGACTTCGAAAGTCCGTCGTGGCGCTTCTTCCCCCGTGCCTTCATCCCGTATTCTGTTCAGGGCTTCAGTTGGCGCACCTACATGGCCAGAACTGCCAGGGATCCAACCACGCTTTTGAATACGATAGGCAAAGAAATCGAAGCCATTGATCCCAACATCGTCCTCTCCGCTTCGGGGACTCTCGAACGCTCATTGAAAGAATTCTATCGAGGTCCACAATTTGAACTTGTCACCCTCGCAGCGTTCGCCTTCATAGGTCTTCTTCTTGTTCTCATCGGAATCTCAAGTGTCATGGTTTACACCGTTGCTCTGCGTACTCACGAAATTGGCATTCGCATGGCTCTCGGCGCGCACCCAACCACAATCCTCGGCATGGTTCTCGCCGCAGGTCTCCGTCTAATCACTGCAGGGGTCGCAATCGGCCTTCTGCTCAGCTACGTCGGAGCTCACCTCCTCGCCAGCGAAGTCTCGGGTATCTCAGTAAAAGATCCATGGACATTCGCTGTAGTGGCTGTCGCAGTGATGATAGTCGGCCTGTTGACTTGCCTCTTTCCCGCCTGGCGCGCTGCCCATGTCGATCCCGTGATCGCTCTGCGATACGAATGAACAGAACCCACCCCCTAACCTCATATTTGGCGACGGATACCCACTTGATTGAGGCGTGGTCCGATCTACTGCGGGGGGAATTCCTTGGTTCCGCCGGTTAGCGTTATCTTCCCACTAAGGATCGATCAGCCCACAATATCGTGGGCGTGGTTTCTGCTTTGTCCCGTACGGTTAGGTAATTGCAAGGGCCCTTTCACATCATTTCTGGGGCCCCGGCAGCTAAGGCTCGATTAAGGGGAGAGCACTTGCCAATTGCAGATCAATCAGCATTTGAACGCGCCGGTCGATTTGAAAGAATAGTGCGGTGCCTTTGGCCGTCAGCGCCTTACGGAAGATGGGAATGTATTTGAGCCGGAGTTGGACTACCGATTCATCGACCGTAAGCCACCTCTTGGTGATGCTATCGGCCTGCTCCTCAGTCATATTGGTATTTTGCATATACTCTTTGATGATGGCGTATTTTGCGTCGTTGATCTTTACCAGATCGTTGACGTATTCGTCGTAGATCGGCCAGAACTTTTCCGCCTCGGTGGGGGTCAACTTCATATTGGCGGCGATAACTTGCTTGCGGTTTGAGCGCAGGTCTGACCTCAACATGGCGATCTCTCGATCGACAGATGACGCGTTTTGTTGTCCGCCCGCTGGCGGTGCAGCCTGGGGTGGGGAACTCTGCGCGAACAATACCTCACCGACCAGACAAAGTCCGCCCAGAAACAACGCCGCTGCTGTACTCATCCTGATCATATGGCCTCCCGTTTTAGGATTGGCGACGATCACGCCCGTCGCCGATCGAGTCTCCCGATGTGAGCACTCCTAGAAATGCGCGGCGTTAGGTTTCGACCTAATGTCGCTGAATCACTGGCTAACGGACCGGCGCAACTCGCCAATAGTTCCTATCTGCGACACTTTCACTTTTCGGTCCGGGCCGTTCGCTAGCGGCTCAAACCTTAGCACAACTAGCGGGATTCGTTATCTGGTTCGGGACTCAGGGGGTGTCCGGTAACCGTATTTATCATCACCTGAGCGGAACGGGCAGCTACTGGACGCTACCGTCTGCTCTGCGACTAGCGTTTTCCAGCGTTATATCCAGTCTGCCCAATTGGTCGCGAAGGTCGCTCAGTCTGACCTCTTCCGCGCGGAGTAATTGCTCTGCTTCGATTCCGGGTAACAATTGGCGTGTTTATATCACCTCACTCGAAGGTGGATCCCCGCAACCGATCAATGCAAGCGAGGATGCCGAGACCGACCCCAGTTGGTCCCCGGATGGCGCCGTCATTGTGTTTGGTCACAACATTCGGGCTTGCGGAAACTACATCGGCAATTATGACCTCAAATCGAAACAACTTACCCGTATTCCCGGTTCCGAAGGCTTCTTCGCTCCCCGCTGCTCGCCTGACGGGAGATACATCGTCGCGTTGTCGCACGGCAATGTAGTCATGATGCTTTACGACACCAAAACGCAGAAATGGAAAAAGATTTTCCAAATGCAAGAGCATATTGGATACCTTGCATGGTCCCGCGACAGTTCGTCGGTCTACTTCGATACCAACACCACCGCTCAGCCCGGCTATTACAAACTGCGCATCAGCAACGCAAAACTCGAACGGATTATGGATTTGAAACCTTATCGGTTCTTTCCGGGCCAGTTCGGAGGCGCTCCCTGGACCACCCTCGGCCCGGGCGATTCTCCTACTTCTGTTCGCGATATTAGTTCTTCGGAGATCTACGCTTTCGACATGGACTTCCCATAATCAGTGAATTTCACTTTCAGGCAAGAAAAGTCCTTATAATTCGCGAGACTGTGCAAATCCTGCCCAGTAACCACTTGGACGGTGACGGCCGAGAAGGCCCCCCTGTTAGTACTGACAGTTCCCGTAGTGCCGGTTCTCGGCTAACCTTGATGCATCGTAGAACGTCTGTGGTTTGGAAAGAGCTCCCTCCACCTCCTCGAACTGCTCCGGGACTTCAGACCTTAGTTTAGGGAAACATCAGACACTTTAAATGAGAATGGAGATTTGCATGAAAATCAGAAGTGTATTAATCCTAGGAATCGTTCTGCTCTTTGGAACGACGCTGTTTGCGCAGGAAGACCACAAGATTGAGGTCACGGGAAATTATTCTTACATTCACGCTAATCCGCAAAACAACAACATCATCCCGACGTTCTCCTTAAACGGGGGCGGTGGCTCAGGCGCTTTTTACTTTAGCAAGTACATCGGCATCGTGGCTGAGTTTGAGGGCTACGGCAGCTACACGCACACATTTACCGTACCTCCAGCCGACTGCCAGAGTGAGAGTACCTGCGTTTTAAATGTTCAAGGCAACCTGTTCACCTACAACATTGGTCCGATCGTGAAATTTCGCACGAAGCATTTCGAGCCATTTGTCGAGGCTTTGTTCGGTGGAGCTCACAGCAATTTTTACGGGAATCTGTACAAGGACTGCACCTCTATTGGCTGCACAACCCTAAGCAAAGCCCCGAGCAACAATGCGTTTGATTTTATCATTGGCGGAGGTATCGACATCCCGGTCACACCGAGAATTGCCATCCGGCCAGTGGAGTTTGACTATATTCTGACTCGCTTTGGCAACAGCTTTACAGCTGGCAACAACAACCAGAGCAACTTCCGCTATCAAGCTGGCATTCAGTTCCGCTTCTAGCAAACTCGATTGCTACTAGCCGGTTCGTCGCTGGGCAAGGGTGCAGTGGTCGTTACTATACCCTTGCCTTCGAAGAACTCCGCGCACTGCAAAAGTAGGAGGGGAGAATAGGTACAAAGAAAATACCCTCGCGTCTCTCCTCAGCGCTTGAATATCTCGGCGCTCTGTCCCTATCTGCCTCCAGGAAAAAGTGAAGGTATGTACTCGAAGGAATTCTCTGGGTTCCCGGTGAATAATCGCGGCCCATGGCGTTAGAGAAGGTAATCGGCGTCTGGCCGAACTCCCACACTCCCTAAGGCAACTCCTGAGTCGTTCCGCTACTCGGTCCCCGACTTTCGCTTGTGCGAACAACAGCCGATAGCATGGTGTGAGTAGTGCCGAATACTGGGCTTCTACGAACCAGCCGATAACAAGGCATCGAGGACGTCCGGGCGCAATCAGACGGACTACTTGATCTGTTGGGTTTCCGGCAAGGCCTGGTTAATGCTCTTTAATTTCTGGAACCCGTCTTGGACCACCGTTGTCTTAATGTTGTCCTTCGTTACGAGAATGGGCCGCAGCATTAGGGTAGGCACGTTTGACTTGCCATTGCTCATTGTCCCATCTGACTTTATCTTTTCACCCTTCGCAAGCAGAATCGCCTCCTCCGCCGCTCTCACGGCTTCAGTCTTAACCGGTTTGTAAACAGTCATTGCCTGCGTGCCTTCGGCGATGAATATAAGCGCTGCCAAATCTGCATCTTGTCCCGAAACCGCCACTTTGCCAGCCAGATGATGTTCCCGTAGGGCCTGAATCGCTCCTCCGGCCATTCCGTCATTGGAAGCGAGAACGGCAGCGATGTTGCCCTGTGAGGAAGCGATTGCATTCAGCATGAAGAGATACGCTTCGGAAGGCAGCCAATCTTTCATATACCCATCTGCAATTACTTTAATGTCGCCACTATCTATATATGGCTGTAGCACCTCCATCTGCGCATCATGCAGAGTTTTGGCCCCCTCGTCATTTGGAGAACCCGCGATCAGTACATAATTTCCTTTAGGCGCATGCTTTACTAAGTATTCCGCTTGCATCCTGCCAATCTCTACACGGTCAAAACTTACGTATAGATCGACATCGCTATTTAGAACAAGGCGATCGTAGCTGACGACCTTAACATTGGCCGACTTTGCGGCGTCGACCATCCGGCTAGCCTTTTTGGAATCGTGAGGCAATAACACCAGTACTTTTATGCCCGCGTTGATCATGTCATTTACTTGTTTGAACTGACGATCATCATCGCCGTCAGCGTCGGCGGAAATGACCTCCATCCCTAATTCTTTAGCTCGCACTTCGAAAGAATCCAAGTCCGTCTGCCAGCGCTCACCCTTCATCGCTTCGATGGAAAAACCGATTAGTAGCTTTTTTCCGTCTTGCGTCCCTAGATGTTCCCCGTTCAGCCCGATAGCGAACAGGGTAGACCATACTGCCAATGCGCATAGCGCTTTTTTCAAGATGTCTTCCTCCATCTTTGTACCGGGCTATGGAAATGCCCGCTGGAATTCACCGCTAGCCTGGGAACAAGAAATTGAAACCTGCCAGGAAGATCACGTGGTGGCTTTTCTGGTCGCGACTACATTCAGTTTAGTCACTTCTCTGGTTGGCCGAGAGGCGAAAGCATTCCGCGTTACGCAATTGTCAACATACGGCAGCGTACGGTTCATCCATACTTAGGATTGGTACGTTCCTGAGGCACTATTCGGAGCGGTATCGGTTTTCAAAGGCGATGGCAGGATTTCGATATGTCGAACTGATTGTTGCCGCGGCGAGGAGCAACAAGGAATGCATTGCGGTTTCATTTTTTGGTTTGAGGGATGGCTTTGACCAATGCAGTATCGATCGTTCACGGACAATATCCAGGAACTCGGAGATTTCTCCCACGAAGAGACTCGGCTCTTTGGCCTTGCAGCTACTACCGAGTAGGGATGCGATACACGGTGACTGAGTAGGGGCGCAATTGTACCGGAATGCTTCCCGATTTCACCTCAAGGGTTGAGGACTCGGGGGATACGGCCATTGGAGAGTCGAAGCTGTTTTCGGCGGCCAGGTCAGCACTTGCCAGAGTGGTGACTTTTGCTGTGCCAGACGGATGCATGCCGTTCAGCCTGATCTCTGCGGGTCTCGCAGTTGGCGAGTAGTTGATCGCTTTCAAAATCAATTCATTGGTGCGCTCGTCGAATACCGCGCTGGTATAGAGTCCGCCGTCGGCCTGGGGTGTGACAGGCACAGTGCGCGTCCCGGCGTTCCTGGCGAACATCTGCTGAACGTAGTAGTTTGGCGTGCCGTAGGAACGCAGATTGTCAAACCAGATTGCGTCCGGCTTCCATTGCCATGCATCTACATGCGCCAGCAGCGGGGCGTAAGAGGCCATCTGCACAACATCGCCGTTGCGCTCGAGGCCGGTCATGAAGGCAGCTTCTGAAATTGCGGTCTTCCAGCTGTTGCGATTTTCAGCACTCGTCGTTCCGACGCTTTGGGCAGCATACTCGCCTGCGAAGACCTTTGGTCCTGAACGGTCGTAGTTGTCATAACGCCCGGTGTTCGAGAGAAACCACTGGGGACCCATGTAGTAGTGCTCGTCCACAATGTCGGCGTGAAGTTGTCGCCAGGTGGACCACATGCTATTGAACGGCTCGCCGGCTGGAGCAGGCCCGGCGGCAACGACAAGCTTGATCTCAGGATGCTTGGATTTCAAAGCAGCCGCAAACACTTTGTAGCGTTCTACGTAGCGCGGCCCCCATTGCTCATTACCCACTCCGATCATAGTGAGATGAAACGGCGCGGGGTGTCCCATATCTGCCCGCAGCTTGCCCCACGGAGAGGTCACAGGGCCGTTAGCGAACTCGATCAGGTCGAGCGCGTCCCGTACATATTCGTCAAGTTGGCTGAGCGCAGCTGTCTCACTGGAATTGAACTGACACGCCATTCCACAGTTCAAGATCGGCAACGGATCTGCGCCGATGTCCTCGGCAAGCTGGAAGTATTCATAAAAGCCCAGGCCAAACGACTGGAAGTAGTCAGGAGCCGGCCTTTGGTCGAATTCATCGTTCCAGCGACTGATCATGGTTTGTCTCTGAGCGATATCACCCACCGTAGTCTTCCAGCGATATCGGGTTGCTAAGAGACGGCCTTCAACGATGCAGCCACCGGGGAAGCGGAGGAATCCAGGGTGCAGATCGGAAAGTAACTGCACAAGGTCTTTACGCAATCCGTTCGGACGGTGATTCCAGGTGTCCACAGGGAACAGGGAGACCATGTCAAGATCGAGGCGCCCGGTTTCATCGACGATGAAATTCAACCGCGCGCGGTGTGCGGTCGCGTTCACTCGGATAACGGTCTCGTACTTCTTCCAACGCTCGTCGAATCCCTCCAGCTTTCCGCTGCCAAGAACGTGACCGCTCTCATCGGTAATGGTGGCACGAATGACTTTCGGCCCAGTGCCCCGCACATAGGCTGAGAATCGGTATTCAGCGCCGCTTGCAACCCCGATTCCGCGAAAGCCCGTGTTGTAGAAGGCATACCCCGGTTCGTAAACGCGGACGCTGAGATAGTGCGAATTGGTCATGTTAAGCGGGTCTTCGGTGTGGACACCGAGTTCGCCCTTCGGGTTGTCGAGCCCCTTGGCGCTGAAACCTAGAACTTCGTGCCATCCCGTCAGCGGCTCCTCGAACTCGAACGACCGGTTCTTGACCAGCTCCGGATATAGACCACCGTCGGCACCGAAATTGATGTCTTCAAAGAAAATGCCGTACATGGATGGGGAGATCGCCGCCCCCGGGTGCGAAGCATCGACGGAGATCACGGCAGCATTCTGCTGCTCTTGGCTGAAAAGGAAGACCGGTAGGAGGGCAATACAAAGGACCGCAAACCAAGCTCTTTTTCGCATAAGATCTGCTCAACATCTTAATGCCTGCTGGCAGACGCGTCTACTTTTTGGTGGAGTTAACCGGGGGCGGATGGCTCACTCGCATTTAGCGATACTGATCTTCCAAGGTAGCTCAAGCATGGTGTCGCGTCGGTTCCTGCTATTTGCTTTGTTGTGGAGAGAGCAATTTCCGAATCGGTGACCATCCGACCAGAACCCAGCGCGAGAGAAATAAAAGCCGCCGCATTGGTAATCCTGTTCGCCACGACTACCAACCCATTTGGCCCATCCGCTCGAGGATAATCGCGCTGTAGTTATTCATGCGCTCGGGTCGTCGCTTCAGGGGAGCCGGCAGAATTGCAGCGAGCCGTGCCGCTTGTTGCCGGCCGATATTCCGGGCTGCGGTTTCGTTGTAGTAACGACACGCCGACTCTGCGCCATAAATACCAGGGCCCCATTCAATCACGTTGAGGTATATCTCGAGAATGCGCCGTTTGCCAAGGACGAATTCGGCCACCGGTACCAGCGTGACCTCGGCGCCCTTGCGGAGGATGGAGCGGCCCGTTCCAAAGAACAGGTTTTTTACAAGTTGCTGCGTAATGGTGGAAGCTCCGCGAGTGCGCTCGCCTTCCAAATCGTCTTCGGCAGCGATTCGGATCTCGTGCCAATCGAATCCATGGTGCTGGTAGAAGTGTGCGTCCTCTGCGGCGATTACAGCGTGCTGGAGATCGACCGAGATTTGGCTGAGCGGAGTGAATGTGTAGCGTTCGCGATACGGCGTGTGGTGAATCCAAGCCTGCAAGCGGCGCTCCATGTGCACCGCGGTTGTCGGTGGGTCGATCCACCGGGTGGCCACAAGGAGTAGCGTGGCAAGCGACCAAAGAAGCGCCACGCCGATAACCAGCCATCGAATAAGGGATCGCAGGGAGCCCGTCCGGAGCGGGGTCTTGGTGTCTGTGTTCGGCATGGCAGTCACATTTCAGAATAATAGCCTGGGCTCGGTTGCTGCTTTAATAGGACTTCTCCGGTAATCGGGACTTCAGCTGGAATTACCTTCGTGCTGGAATTACCTGGAATTACCTTCGTTGACTTGCTCTGGGGCGCAACCTAAGATGACCGCACCATGGCGGATTCTGACTCGCTCATCGGCCAGACCATTTCCCACTATCGCATCGTCGAGAAAGTTGGTGGCGGCGGTATGGGTGTTGTGTATAAAGCCGAAGATTCAAGGCTCCGTAGATTCGTCGCTCTAAAGTTCCTGCCAGACGAATTTGCCAAGGATTCTCAGGCTCTGGCGCGTTTTCAGCGTGAAGCACAAGCCGCTTCCGCATCGAATCATCCCAACATCTGTACGATTTACGACATCGACCAAGCGTATGGGAGAGCATTTATTGCCATGGAGTATCTTGAAGGCACAACTCTGAAACACATCATGGGCAAGCCTTTTGAACTGGATCAGCTGTTGGGGATCGGGATCGAGATTGCAGATGCCCTGATCGCTGCACATGCGAGACATGTCATTCACCGCGATATTAAGCCGGCAAACATCTTTTTAACCGAACTTGGCCACGCGAAGGTACTGGATTTTGGTTTGGCCAAGATCGGTGAGACTACTGAGGCGGAGACAGAACTTGCCACTCTGTCTCTGACACAGTCAGGTACAGTTATGGGAACTCTGCCCTACATGTCTCCCGAACAGCTGCACGGCCGCGGACTGGACCATCGAACGGACATCTTCTCGCTGGGGATTGTGCTCTATGAAATGGCCGCCGGCCAGCGTCCCTTTCATGGCGAAACCGCAGCGGAACTCATGTCCTCGATCCTTCGCGATTCCCCCAAACCTATTACCGAAGTTCGAGCCGATCTGCCCGCCGTGTTTCAGCGGATTCTCGGGCAATGTCTTGCTAAGGAGAGCGGCGCGCGCTACGCGTCTGCGAGTGGACTCCGCGAGGCCATGTACCAGTTGCGCGACGCAAATGCAGCAGGTGCGAGCGGCGCTGTGTCATCCTCCACGACTACGAGCGCGTCCATCGCCGTGCTTCCCTTCACCAACTTGAGTTCTGACCCAGAAAACGACTTCTTCGCCGACGGTATCACCGAGGAGATCATCAACGCTTTGGCGCAAATCGATGACCTCCACGTCGCCGCTCGGACTTCAGCATTTTCCTTCAAGGGCAAACACGTCGATCTGCGCATTATCGGAGAGCGACTGAATGTGCGAACGGTCCTCGAAGGTAGTGTTCGCAAGGCTGGCAATCGTCTCCGGATCATGGCCCAGTTGATCAATATTGCCGACGGCTATCATCTCTGGTCCGAGCGTTACGACCGCGAAATGAAGGACATTTTCGAAGTGCAAGACGAGATCGCCGGTTCCATTGCCGACCGGCTGAAGGTCTCGCTGAAGGGCAGCCAACAACCTTCCGTGAGGGCCGGAACAAACAATCTCGAGGCTTACGAACTCTATCTGAAGGGCCGCGCATTGCTTTATCGAAGAGGCTTGGATGTTCGACGCGCAGTGGAATGCTTCGAGCGCGCTGTTGCCCTGGATCCTAAGTATGCCTTGGCTTGGGCCGGTCTTGCAGATGCGCGGAATATGCTCGCGCTATATGGCTTTGAGCGCCCGGAAACCACTCTCGCCAAGGGAAAGGAGGCCGCTACACGCGCAGTGTCGTTGGATTCCTCCCTTGCAGAGGTACATTGCGCGCTTGCTTGCACTCATCTTTTTGAATGGGAATGGTCCAAGGCCGAGCGGGAATTTCTTCGAGCGCTGGAATTGAATCCCCGATATCTCCAGGCCCTCGCCTGGTACTCCCTGTTTTATTTACTCTGGGTCAGGGGACGCTTTAAGGAGAGTGTGATCCAGGCCAGGAAGTGCGTTGAGTTTGACCCTCTCTCTGGTTACGCAAACGCGACCCTGGCCTTTTCGTTTAGCCATGGTGGCAGCGGACCGGAAGCGGTCGCAGCGGCGACCCTTGCAGTGAAGCTCGAGGACTCCTTCTTTAATTACTGGTCACTGCAATCGGCCTATCATGCCTGCGGAGATTTTGAGAGAGCCGTGGAAGTGGGCGAAATGGCGCTTGCCATTTCTGGCCGTCATGTCTTTGCCATGTCCGCATTGGCGATCACTTTTGCAGACTGCGGGAAAATCGCAGAAGCTGCCGCGATTTACGCAGAGTTGATGGCACGCGCCGTTCGCGCCTACATGTCGCCAACTCATCTGGCCATGGCAGCCTCTGCCGCGGGGGAGCCGGAGAAGGCGATGACCCACGCGTATGAAGCGTTCCAAATCCGCGATCCCATGCTGATTAATTCACCACACTGGCCAGACATGGAGCGTCTCCGCGCAGATCTACGTTTTGATCAGATCCTTAAGAGCATGGACTTGAAATGAGCCTGACGCAGAGCACGATTAACCGGGAATTTGCTGGCTTCGAGCCAATCAAGTCAGATTCTCCGCACTCTTCCAGGTTCCACGTTTACAGGTTGACACCAATCGGAGGCTTTCCTATCAAAAAAGGAGCTCGTGATACTAGCAATCCGTAGGACTGGACTTTTTCTGATCTTCTGGGCCCTGCGCAATCATTCCTATCTTCCGGTCGATGCATTCGCCCTCTCGCGTCACTATGCACAGCCGGTCGCTCTGGTGTAAGACTATCTGTACAATTACCATCTCAATTTGCTTTCCCACCATAAACTGTTAGGCGCTGTCTTTTTTGTTGAGGCTATCTGGATCTACAGATGTGGACCATCGATCGAAAGCTTACCGTCGCCCTCTGAGAATTGACAAGACACTGAAACTCAGTGCCCAAGTTACCTGCAACCGCTTTTGACGGTGTTCAAAATGGAGCAGACTCTCGTCTCGAGACTCTGCATACTGTCCACGTGGAAAGAACTGAACTCACGCCCGAACAGTTATGCTCGGTTCCGTGTCCTTCGTGCGGCGTCGCGGTTGGGGAAAGTTGCGTGCTACAATCTGGAGCTCGGCGCATGGAGCCGCACCCAGGTCGGAAGTTTGCCGCCGGAACGGCTCTCAAGGGTAGTCAAGATAATTCAAACGTAACATCTTGATCCGACCTCGAGATCAACTTGCTACAGCATACTGGCGATTGTATCAATCAGAAGTGAAGTGTTTCCTTTGTCAGGAAAGTAGGATTTTTCATTGTAATTGTCAGTGCACTCAAAAACCTGAGTAGAACACTGCGAGGTTGCAGGGGCAAACGATTAACGGCGAGAAAGTTGGCATGGACCATCAATCCCGCCCAGGCTTGTGGTCAATAGCGCTCTTTCTCGCCGTCAACATACGCATCGTAGCCAATTCTAAAAACGTCCGCTGTTCAGTTTTGCACAGTCTATCGGCGATGCCCGCAATGAGGAACCTGCCTAGAAAAGGCTGTGGCCGAGTGAGTGTGAGGTACACAAAACGCAATCACCCGCCCAAAGCCGGATGACCTTTTCTGTCCAGCAAAATGAATTACTGCATAGCCTACACTAGGATAAGGAGTTAGCAGACCGTTTTATAGCGTGCACACTGAGTCGTACCGCCTCGATTTATGGAGACCTGGTCGATCCAATTTTCGATTTCAGTGAAAAGTAGCTGAAAAGTACGCTCCTCGTACGAGGCCGTGCCGGAACGTGACAACCGGGTGGCGGAGTACTTCCGTTGGTTTCTCAAGAGATGCCGGCAGAAATGGTTCGAAGCACGCATTTGGAATTCATCCTTTTATCGACGAGTATAGAAGATTGGATTTGTCGGATGCGCCGCAAAGTCAGGGTCAATAAGTACTTCCTGGCACTGGTTTTGCGCGAGTGGATGGACAAGTGGATTACGTTCGGGGAAAGTGGCCTTCGAGCTTCACGTGCATTCCAGTCCGACTTCGCCTTCCTGCTTGGAGCCCTGCTTGCCCACCCAGACGACCCTGCAGTGAGCGGAATGGGACGAGTTTTCATCAATAATAAGTTCGACAGCATGGCCCCGCCGTAGTTGAAATATTCCCCGTACGCGAAAACCTTGGCCCGAGGAGTCAAGGAGAAGGCAGGGAACTCGCTTCGGTTTGCTGTGCAGATTAATGACCAAACTAGCGCGACGCTTAGAATTAAGTCGCTCCGATTTTCTTGCTTGCATTTAAGTAATTTCCAGAACGCCCGATGAAATAAGCCTCGAGAATTTCCCATTCATCGCCCAAGCATGTCATCGTAAAGGAAGTTTTGCAGTTCCATTTCGCACAATGGTGAGTCATATACCAGCCTCGGGTTAAATTATGAGTCTCAGCCTTGCAGATCGGCCTATTTATCCTGCTCGAGACCAACCAATGCCTAGAAATCACAGGTGTGCAGAACTGGACATCCACAGGTTTGCTCATGGAGTAGCATATGGGTAGGGAGCTTTACATGGGATACTGGATACAATCTCGTCAGGTGTTTTCAACCGTACAAGTGCAGATTGCACTTCTTGTACTGACGGTCATTTCTGTGGGCGCATTGCTGGCATATTACGCTTACACTCTCTCGCGGTAACGTAAGCGGTTCATGCCACCTGAACCACATCGCACTAGAGAAGATTTCATAGCACACACAGGTCAGAGCCAACTGCTCCCTGTTGGATGATTTTCTGCAGGCTCACCCTTTAAAGTTCATCCCCAGTGCTCATTGGATACGAGCGTTAGCCTCTAAATAGTCGAGCTACCGGGGAAATTGGCCTCTGCCCCGTTTGAGGGTTTCAGCATTAGGTAGAGGTCGATCTATCGTAAAGGAATATTGCGGAGGGGGATAGAAGCAACAGCTGATTTCGACGAGCCGGTCGGACTGATATTTTCGCTTGGCGTTTCGTGCTCAATGAATTCTAAGGCAGACAGATCGCGGTTCAAATGCGGCCCTAGGTGTATTCCGCGGGAACTCCAGACGCACGGTTCGCCAATGTCCACACCACACGTCGGGCAACGCACGGATAATCGTTGCTCTTTGCTCAGCACTAGCCTTTTCATTTTTATAGGATGGGGAAACCGCAAGAGCAAGGCTGTTCAATATTGTACATTTCGTCCTATCGGTAACTTCTCAGCGTGGATCTGGTTTTTGACATTTCCTTTTCAGGCTCCGATATTTACGAATATCTTGTTGGTGCACTACGGCTTGAACGCAAGTATCCAATCTGCGATGAAGTTCTAGCCCGGCAGCAGTGTCGGCAAGCACCGCTTTGCGTGACGACCGGTACGCCAGGGGAGCTTAAGAATCGGGGCAAGAAGGATAGCAGGGAAAACACCAAATGCCAGTAAGGCGAAGGGAAATGCAATAAACGACCTAACGTTTGAAGAAGTAGTCCTGCACGGGTCTCTCCGCACTAAGCAACTTGCACTCTGGGAGCGAAACGCAATCCTTCCGTGACCCAGTACCGCACCACTTAGCCGATTGCCACGCAACGAAGCTAACTCCGCTCCGTCAGGCTCGACTTACGCTGTACAGCGTCGACCCTCTAGGTAACCGCAATGTTGCCCTTCGCAGCTCCGCATATTCGGTGTATCTCAGAGGTGCTAGGAAACCAAACCAACTTGAGCCGGGAAACTTGGGACTGCAAGTATTTGCAATACAGAGTGGAGGACTCGTCCTAGTCTCCGGGAATGGCCTCGCGGCCATGCTGGAGAAATGCCTCGCTGATACGGAGACTTACTATGAAATCTCTTTCGAGCCACCGGTAGCCACTCAAGCTAATGAGTATCACCACTTGGAAATCCGACTCGCAAAATCCGGGCTAACTGCCCGCGCGCTTCAGGGCTACTACGCTCAGCCCACCGTCGCTACTGATTTCTACATCCATCGGCGCACGTCAGAAGTTCACGACCTTGCCGGCTCACTCCCGACAGGTTCTTTAAAAAGATCAAAGTGGCGAGAAGTGAGAGTTACGGCCAGAGCTCCGGTCTTGTCTCCAGTAATGTGTTTCACCATTGATTGTTTGATTCGCCCACCATCTGGCCGAGAGACTGGCGCCAACTCCTGACAAGTCCGCAAACCTGACCATCCCCCGCCCGGACGGCTAGGGAGTTAGTCACCGACACAAGGCGATGTTCACTCTGGTACAGATTTGCGAAAGTGATGTTGCTAGAGTCAAGCTATGTCTGGGGAAAGACTTCCGTCTCTCGATGCCCTGGACCATTGAGTACATTCAAGAGGCTTGGCCAGGAAAAACGGGTCGAATGAAATCAGAAGAAACATTCGAAAGCTTCGGCCTGATTGCTTTGCCTCAAGAAAGCCCGGGTTGAAGAGGACTTCAAAAGTGAGTGCTTCAAAGGAGCAATTGTGACGAATGATGCGTCTGTGACCCTTCCTGCAACCGTAGAAAAAATCCTACCCGCGAAATCGACGGAACCCGAAATGATTCAGATTTCAGTTGATGGATGCGACAAACTCTACTCTGAACTTCGTGTTGAGAACACACTAAAAAACGAATCAGGTGATAGCGTGACTTTGAAAAGAGGCGCACATATAGAAGTTACCATCAACGCGGATTCGGATGCTGTGAAGGAACAAGAATAGCTGTCGCCGCAAGGCGAACCGCGTCACCCCGGATTTTCCCTCTTCTCTATTGGTTTACCATGCGATTGGATTTCCAATTTGGAGGTGTCCCATGCCGTTCAACATCATCACGCTATCAAGAGTAGATATGCCCGTGTCCCTGGCCGAAGGTCTGAAGATTCTGGAACGCGATCAATTCTGCTGCAGGTACTGCGGACTCGATGGGAGGGCCAGCTTTGAAAACGCGCTCGTCATGTCCGTTGATTTCGTCCTACCCCGTGCTCACAGAGGTAAAAAGGACCCTGCCAACTTAGTCGCCTGCTGCCGTCCGTGCAACATGATCAAAAGTAAGAGGGTCTACAAGAACTTCGAGGACGCAAAACAATATGTGCTCGCACGGCGTCAGGAGATGCGCGAAACCTGGGAGTCCAAGCGCTTCCGCCCGTCGGCAAAAGCGGCTTTCGCTTAATGCGTCTTGAACGGGATTTGACAAATAAAAAGACACTGGTACAGGGATCGCTGATTTCGTCCTGTGAAATCACACAGGCGGACTTGGGCGCGTGGCTCAGTCGATCGAACAGATGGTAGACGGCGTCAAGGCTGAGAAGGATCGTTTCCCCAGACCTTGCGCTCGTGGTGCAGGTCAGTCTTCATGATGTCGCTCACGTGCGGCCGGCTAGCCGTAACTCCTGCCTTGTAGCAAAAGCGAACGAGCCTTTCGAGTGATCTCTACATGCCCAATTTGCCTGTTTGAACGTCTATCAGGAGTTTGGGCATTCGACCGACCTCCAAAACCATGCTTCAGACTTACTTCCGTTTAGCCGACCACGCGCCCGGAACGCGGCTGGGGGGACGGCCAGCGTATCTACTACAAGCCCGTTACACGGCGCTTGCAAGATCCTCGTTAGCGGAAGTAAAGTCAGCGCGGAGTTGAACAATCTGTCATCACCCAAAAGTGCTCGCATGCGCAAAGTAGGATCGCGGATCGCTTTCACCCTGACCCTAGTCGCAATGACTTGGACGGTATCGAGTCAGCAGGTCAAGCGATCTATTGGGAGTGACGCACCTCGAATCCAGCGTGCAGCACCAGCCGATGCAACCGCCCTTGCAACGCGCCAGCGCTTCTTAGAGATGTTTGCTCGGGTATACTTCCCGGGACGAACCGGCCAACTCCTGATCGTGCCGCGCGAAGGCGACTTCATCACGCGGCCTGACGTGGCGTACATGCATGGTTCGCCGTGGACGTATGACGTCGCGATTCCGCTGATGTTTGTGGGCCCCGCGGTGAGAACGGGAAGGTACTCGACTCCGGCCGTGCAGCAGGACGTTGCGCCAACCCTCGCGGCCGCGCTTGGCGTGCAGATGCCTCCCACGGCGACAGGCCGTGTATTACCGGTTTTACGCACGGGTTTCGCTCGACCACGAGTGGTCATGTTGCTTGTCTTGGATGGCATGCGCCGGGATTACTTCGAACGCTACGGCGCGTCCATGCCAACGCTCACCGCCCTGCGCCAGCGTAGTGCTTGGTTCACTCAGGCGCGGGTTAACTATCTTCCGACCAACACCGCCGTCGGGCACTCGACGATCTCGACGGGGGCCGATCCTCGCGTACACGGAATCACAGGGGTCAGCGTGTACGAGCGCAAGCAGCGCCGGCGCCACGACTTATTCGCTGAGGGAATGCCGCAAGATCTGATGGCATTGACCCTGGCAGACGTCTGGCAACTCGCGACGGCTGGTCGCGCGGTCATATTGGCACAGGGCAGCATCGACCGAGCGGCGACGCCGCTCGCGGGACATGGAGCGTGTCAGTTGAATGGAACGGCAGTCGTGCTCGTCAGCTACGATCAAGGGACGGGCAACTGGCACACCAACCCCGACTGTTTCCGGCTGCCTGCATATCTGAAGGATCGAAACGCTGGAACACTGTGGCCGGCGAGCGGAGAGTGGATGGGTCACAAAATCGACACGACCGAGGCGGTGCGATATTCGGCTCTGTTTCCAGTATTCGAAGCGGATGCGATGACCGCGATGATTGAGCAAGAGCCGCTTGGCGAAGACAACGTTCCAGATCTCATTCTGCTGAACTACAAAGGCGCGGATTTCGTGGGCCACAAGTACGGTCCGGATTCGGACGAGCTGCGCGTCACGCTCAGCGAAATGGATCGTCAGTTGAAGCGGATGCTGAGTGTGTTAGAAGAAAAGGTTGGTAATGACTATCTCCTTGCGGTGACCGCGGACCATGGCATGCCATCGGAACCATCGTCGCCCGATCGCCGGCACTTTGCACCGTCGATCGTGGACCTATTGCACGAGAAGTTTGATCCATCGGCGAAGCGGCTGATTACGTCCTTCGAACCGGAAAACGGCCAGATCTTCGTCGATGAGGACCGGCTGTCGTATCTTGGTCTGACGTTGCGTGACCTAGCTCATTTCCTCGAATCACAGCCGTTCCTTTTTGCGGTGTTCACAAACGACGATGTGCGCCGAGCCGCTAACGCGGTGAAGCCTGCAACGCCGACACGCAGGCACTCGGCGGGCAAATAGAGTCAGCCTGCCAACGTCTTGCAACCGAGCGCGAGCAGCTCCCGTGTCACCAGTTCGCCTGCTTTCCTCCCGAAGGTCTTGTTTGCGCCCGCTCGAGCTCAACACGAGCGTTAGCTACGCGGAACGCCCAGATCGGGGCCGACTCACCCATCGACGGCTGCAACATCCGCTAGCGATTTCGCGAGCGGAGCAACTGGGCTTGCCGCAGAAGATGCTCGGCAGCCTGCAGAAAGGGCCTCCGATAGGACAAATCAGCTTTGCCGCCTAGACTCGAACGCCCGCAGGAATTAAAGGGTTTGCCTGGCAGATACTGCCACTGAGACCGGCTGATTCCTTTCGGGCCATCCGGAATCTACCGAAGTTTGGCGAATGCGAGGACTTTTTCGGCCGACACCCAAGTGGGGCAGTCGAACTTATCCAGAAGTCCGTTCGAAGACATCGGCAGCGACCGCCTCAAACGCCGTTCCCGGCTAGTTTCCGAGTATGCACATCAAGCGGGCCAACCTTTGCACCATCCTGTAGCGAGATGAACCTAATACAACTGGAGGGAAGAATTTTGAATAGCGAAGAACATCGTCACCGCCACCAGCTCATTTCTTTTTCAATTCCGAGTCCCAATTCACTATCAAAGTGAGTTCTGCAGTGGACTGTTCCAGAGATTCATTGAGGAGAAAGCGTTGTCCGTCGGGTGTCACATCGTAGTTGTAGGAATTCGTATCCGAAATGTGCGTTTGGAAAAGAGGCCGCAGAGCCGCAATTACGAAACTGGAATCGATCGTTCTTACTGCAGCCACCATCATCATGCGTTCTCTGCCGAGGAAATAGAGTTCCTTGCCGTTTTTTCGCCAACGTGCCTGGCATCCGCCATCGCTGGTGACCTGAATTCTTCCGCCAGGTCCCGGGAACGGAGCGACGAACAGTTCCGGTCTGCCCGTTTCGACGGAACAGTATGCAATCCATTTTCCATCGGGCGAAAACTGAGGACGGTATCCGCCCTTCAGAAAGAGATAAGGCGTATGCTCACCTGTAAGGGGCAACATCCATATGGAACGTTCTCCCGATTTCACCTGGTGATAGGCAAGCAACTTACTGTCGGGAGACCAGGAAAAGGGAACGGGCCGTATGTTCGACGATTCCTCAAGGAGCAACTCGTCGCTTCCGGCTCCATCCAAGGGTTTGCGATGAATTGAATACTTTCCTTGCGCATAGGAAAGGTAGATCAGTGAGCGGCCGTCAGGAGACCAACTGCTGAACATGTTGGTCTCTTTCCCTGGAGTTGCAGATGTCAGTCGTGTTTTCACCTGGCTTGCAAAATCGTACAACCAGACATCTATGACCCGAGCTCCCGTCTGATACGTCAACCTTTTTGTATCCGGCGAAAACACTGGATCAAGATACAGATCCGGCCCCAGAAGACTCCCGACTTTTTTGCCGTTTCGGTCTCTCCAAATTAGTTGCCGCTCGCCGCTTAGGGTTCCGTCCAAGTAGGTCAACAGCCCAGTCTGCGAAGCTGAGAACATACCCAGCCAGAGACTGGCGGAAGCAACTTGCTCGGCAATCGGTACCGCTTCACCCCTTACTTCCAACTTCTCCAGATCGAAAGGTTGAGCTACCAGCGCGTCTTCACGCAGGTAAAGTAGGTGGCCCGATGCATAAACCGCCTTTCCATCCGAGTCGAAAAGCGTCTTGTGCTCTGGTGCGTCCAATGATCCGACCTGAATAGAGTTGGTCGGATTGTCCTGTGCCGATAAGCCGCGGAGTGCCAGAAATAGAAAATGTGTCCCATCAGGAAGAAAGTAGGGCCAACGGTGCGAATTCTCGTTCTCGTTGAGAGTTAGCGAGGTTACCTGAACGGGGGTCCCGCCGCTCGCCGATACGCGCATCACTGGCGAAGCCACCGTGGGTGTAAAAAGGATGACGCCGTCCCGATTCCACGTTCCTCCGCGAGGCACAGGTGCATCGCAGATTACGCTTACGTTGCTTCCTCCGATATCCAGTTTCTTGAGC
Source organism: Candidatus Acidiferrales bacterium (assembly GCA_963726725.1). GTDB lineage: Bacteria > Acidobacteriota > Terriglobia > Acidiferrales > UBA7541 > Acidiferrum. The sequence goes on along the minus strand of CAVSDV010000025.1, from coordinate 172,429 downwards.
TTGCCATCCGCGAAGAACCCGATGAATCGACTATCCGGAGACCAAAACGGGAATTCCGCCTGCGCCGTTCCCTGCAGAGGTTTGTCCTGAACAGCATCAATCGCTCTGAGCCACAGTAGCGGTTTCCCATCCGCCGACTTTGCCACGTACGATATCCAGCGTCCATCCGGCGATAGAGCAAACCCGGAACTCCAACTCTCAAACTGATAGTTAGAGGAAACGGTTGGCTTGATCTGAGCACGAATCAATCGCTCTCCTGTCGTTGCCGGCGGCGAGCGAAAGTAGTTGAACAATCCCGTTGTGAACGTTACCGCAAGCGCGAACGCTCCCAACGCCACCCAAATCGTTCGGCGTTTCCACAATTCTGCCGCCATCTCCGCCGCTGCACTTGCCTCAGAATCACCGGATCTTTCGGTCCCCGTGGGATCGGAAAGATAGTTCTCCAGCGTTACCCGAGCTTCACCAATCGCTTGCAACCGTTTCTTGGGCTCTTTTTCCAAACAACGCTTCAGCAGTTCGCGAACACGGTGGGGTGTATCTGCCGGGAGTTGCGCCCAATTCGGATCTCCGCGCACAACCGCCGCCAGGATTTCGGTCACGGACTCTCCGCTAAATGCCTCCTTCCCGCTCAACATTTCAAACAGCACGCACCCGAAGGCCCAGATATCCGCCCGGCGATCGACAGGTTTGCCTTTGGTCTGTTCTGGTGACATATACGCCGCCGTACCTAGAATGATTCCCGCCTGGGTCGCCATACGGCTGATGGTCGGTGACGCACCTAGGTCCGTCGAACTCAAATCGCTCTCCATGGCCTTAGCCAAACCAAAATCCAGAATCTTCGCTGCACCGTCGCTCGTGAGCTTGATATTGGCGGGCTTCAAATCCCGGTGCACGATGCCGCGCTCGTGCGCGTACTCCAGTGCTTCGGCAAGTTGCGTGGCTATCGGGAGCGCCACTTCTAAAGGAAGCCGCCCTTGCTGGAGTCGTTCCGCCAACGTCGGTCCACCCACCAACTCCATGACCAGTGCGCCGACACCACTCGAGTCTTCAAATCCATAGATAGATGCGATGTTGGAATGGTTTAGTGAAGCGAGTACCTTGGCCTCTCGCGCAAAACGAGCCATTCTTTCGGGATCGGCCGCAAATTTTTGTGGCAACACTTTAATTGCCACCTCGCGCCCAAGTTTCGAATCTCGAGCACGATACACTTCACCCATCCCACCCACACCGAGTAGTCCCACAATCTCATACGGTCCGAGGTTTGACCCAGAAGCAAGTGTCATACGTGCAGGAATTATAGCCTCAGAACCTCCTGGCGAAGGACTATCAGCCACCTGCTGAGTCCCGCATAATATAAAGTCATTCTGGCCACAAATAGGATTGCTTCCGGTCAACCCAAATGTACTCGACCGGGTTCAGTTCCGGCGCATAGGGCGAAATATAGGCAGTGGAAATCCAACCCTGTAGACCAGCAATATAGTCCTACACCAGTCGGATGCGGTATCCCGGCAGACGATCCCACACGATCAGCAACGGTTGGTGAAGGTTTCGCACCAAGGCCGCAAGGAAGTCCACTCCCCGTTCCTTCTTGTAGGCGTCTGCAAAGATTCGAAAGTAGCACTTTCACAGCGTGAGCCCGGGGGCCACCGACAGGCTCTTCCAGTTAATGCTGTATTGCAGGATGAGAGTCTGTCCGCGGGGCGCCCAGGTACGACAACGATGCGGTCGCTGGCTCAGTCCGCTTTCGTCGATGAAGCCGAGGATACGACCCTCCCGGAGCGCTTTTGCTTCAGCCCCGGCCAAACCTTCTTCTTCCAATTGAGAATCTGCTCTTCGCTACGCTGGCGTGCTCGTCCCTTCAGTCGCTGCGGGCTCCAGCCCAAACCAACCAGAATTTTCCAGACATGGCCGTCGTGATAGCGAACCGCAAACTCCTCCTCGATCAGATGGGCCACACGGGGACAGGTCCACGGCGGAGTCTCATTTCCGAGCCGCTCGGGACCTGCGACCAGTAGCTTCTCCAGTTGCTGCCGCTGCTTTTCGTTCAAGCGCGGCCTGCGGCCAGCGCGCCCTGCTTTCCGGAGCGCGGACTTGCCCTGGGTGCGATAGTCGTGCACCCAACGAGCCACCGTCTGCCGGACAACGCGAAGCCGCCGAGCAATCTCGGCTTGACTCAGTCCGCGCTCCAACAGCTGGATGGCTTCAAATCGTCGTCTTTCTAAGGCTTCAAAATCGCGTGGTACTCGAGCAGCGTTTCCCATATTCAGTCAGACGCAGCATACGGAAAAAATGTTAGCTATATTATGCGGGAATCAATAGGCCATGGTTAACGCCAGCCTCGGACAAGTGAAATCTCGCAGGCTCCCCCAAAGCCGCGTTGGAGGAAATGTGGCGCTACGGAACTCTCGATCTCCTCGAACGCCGGATAGTTTCCGGGTGGCGGACAAGGAAAATTATCGCTCGGAGATTCGGACTCTGATCTTAAAGCCCGCAGACACGACTCTCTGCTAGACTGTACGGCCATGAAACCCTTCCTCGTTCGAACTCTCTGCATCGCGGTATTCTTGGCGACCTCGATGTCCGCCCAAGAAGTCATTCCCCTCCAGACCGGCACGTCCCCCGGCTCGACACAGGAGAACTATCCGGAGAAAGAGTACTTCTCGAAAATCTGGAACACGGAAGTCGTTACCAATGTGACCAAGCCGAGCCTGACAGTTTACAAACCTTCACCGGAGTTGAGAAACGGGACCGCCGTGGTGATCTGTCCGGGCGGTGGTTTTATGGCCCTTTCTATTAACAGCGAGGGCATCGATGTTGCCAAGTACATGGCTGCGAGAGGGGTGACCGCCTTTGTGTTGAAATACCGCCTTGCACATACTGGCGAGGACGCTACGCAGGAATTTGTCACGATGTTTGCAGAAAAGCAAAAATTTCAAGAGATGTCAGCGAAAATTGTACCCTTGTCCATCGCCGATGGGTTAGCTGCGGTCACCTACGTTCGGCAGCACGCGTCGGAATGGGGAGTTTCCGCCGACCGCGTCGGTATCATCGGCTTCTCCGCTGGTGGAACGGTTGCTGCCGGCGTTGCTTTCCGTTACCTACCAGAAGGCCGACCCGTCTTCGTGGCCCCGATCTATGCAGCCGGGGCGATGTTTAAAGATGATCCCGTCCCGGTGGATGCACCACCGATGTTTGCCGTGGCTGCGACAGATGATCAGCTCGGACTTGCGCCCCAAAGCGTTGCTTTGTACGAGAAATGGACGGGTGCGCACAAATCGGCCGAACTGCATATGTATGCGAAGGGTGGTCACGGCTTCGGAATGCGAAAGCAAAATCTCCCTACGGATCATTGGATCGACAGGTTTGTCGATTGGTTGGAGTTACAAGGTTGGTTGAGCAAGTGACTGCCAAGACGCTAGTGGCCGATTGCGGCTACCTATTTCCATGCAGATAGAGTACTAGCCTTCACTTTTCCGATTACAGCTGTTCAACGTCCACATAAGTCGGTGGTCCCGGTTATGACGTTCATCGTCTGGCGGAATTAGAATTATTATTTTCACCTAACGTGCTCTATGGGACATACGTGGTGACGCTGCTGATGCATAGTTGTTACTTCAGAGCTTTCAAATCCGGATATCTTGGTGTTGGTGAATTCGCTTATGTGCCGTATTGACTGCTTCCTTCGTTCACTCCTAATGACTGCTACCCTATATCACCCGTGACGGAGATGGGCACGATTCCCGCTGGTAGTCAGAAACTTCGAAGGCCTCCATTTCCTGGAGACGCATGAGATCGGAAGCGAGAGGAGTTGCAGAACCATGTTTGAAATAATTGGCGCGGTTATGATCGTTATTTGCTTATGTTCTTCGGCTGCCCAGATTGTTCGAATTTTACGTCTCGCTCACATCGATCGGTAGCTCCCTAGGTCTTTACGTGCAAGCGAGGTTTGTAAACTGTAGAAGGTCTTACAGTAGTGAGTCTAGGCCCACTGCTGGTGCCTCATTTAGCGCCGGGTTGACGGAAACTTGGGCAGTTGCCTCCACCTTGCCAGCTACAGCGTCTCCACGTTTGTCAGGACTGGGGCGGTGCATTATTTGTTAGGGACATCCACCTCAGAAAACTGGTAGTAGCCTCTGCGAGTTCCCGCCACAAGCCCGTCACGAGCAATTTGCACGCGTACAGTATGGTAACTGGTAGTGGTACCACGAACGTTTGGGACATATGCCAGGGTGTACTCATGTCTAGCTTGCTCCGTGATTTGTGAATACAACTTTTCCATTCGCTCCCTTTTACTCGCGAAGTAAATATCTCCTCCAGAATCGTTCGCGTAATCTCGCATTAACTTGAATTGTGAATGAAAGGAATTACTCCCTACAGCCACACAAAATACCGAAATATTATTGCTCAAAAGCACACTCCGTGCTTCTTCAAAGTTATGGTGGTTGAACTGAGGTCCGTTTATGCCATCGGAGATTAGCAGAATGACCTTTCGACGATTTCGGTCTCGGGGCTTCAGCAACTCGGCTGAAGCCAAGACTGCATCATCGAGTGCTTTAGTTGGTGCGCTTCCCAGGTTAGCTGGAGCGGGGCTCATTTCTCCGCTGGCTTGACGAGGTGCCCGTGGCTTCTCAAAAACTGGCAGCGGCCCAGTTTTGGAAGGGCCGCCTGCTTCTTGTGCCTCCTTCAAATCAGAAAGCAGATGGTCGCTATCGCTATTGAAAGTCTCCCCACAATGAATCTCTAGGTCGAAATGGCAGACCATCGCTTCATCAGCTAGGCTCACTCCTGCCAGTATTGTGCGTAGACTAGGAGCCATTTGTGCCGCATCTTTATCTTTCAAATCATCATCAATGAGCAAAACAAGCGAAAGTTTAGAGGTTTCCGAGGAAAATACGTCAATGGTCTGCTCGAATTCATCATCGAAAACGCGGAAGTCTTTCTGTTCGAGTCCAGTAACGAGATTCCCGTTGCGGTCCTTTGCCGTCACGGGAAGGACGACCAAGTCAGAATTGATTCTGATTCTTTTCTTGGCCTCGTCTTGAATAGCAGGGGCATGATCAGCAGACTGGGCTTGCAACAGTGAACTATGGTTCAAGACAGAATCCGTAACGCTCGCAGTTGCAAGCAGACCTACTAGAATAAGCGTCTCTTTTCGCAAACGAGGACTCCGAGGATGTAATGGCAATTGGGACGCCTGGGAGTCAAAAAGGGTGGCCTTGTTCCAGAACGAAAGGCAAGGCGACTCAGAGAGGCGCCAATCGAAGGTTGTACGCTGCAGATATACTTCGTAGCGGTTGGGAGGCTGATGGCATGGACAGAAAAAACATCTATTGGTTGGCTTCTTGGCGTTAGCGATAGGGGCCCTTGATCCCGCGGTTGGCTGGTAACAGACAGCCGCTAATCCAAAGGTGGCCTCGTCAAGGAAGCGTTGTTAGGCAGTAAACTCTGCCTTGTCCAGAAACAGTATGGATTTTGTGGCGTCGAATCCACGGAAGTTATCGGCGGACGACGCGGTTGGTTAAGGGGCATTTAAACAGCCGTTCTTAATGGTATTTGGTACGAAAGACTGTACAGCCCAGGCCTCAATTATTTGAGAACTTTCAGGAACCTCTCTGATTACGGTTGCCAATCAGGAATTGGTGCTAGGATGACGTACGTTCCACAACGTCACCCTGCTGATTGTCCGAAAACCTTGCGCAATTCAATTCTCAGATGCAGGACCATCAGGGGAACTTCTTTCCGATGCGCCTGCCCAAGATGAAGAAAAAATCCATCGGTCTCTTTCCGGGTAAAACCGGAGGATGGCAAGTGCCGCGAGTTGACTGGCCCGTTGAATGAGACGTGCCTCATTGACAGCTGGATTTCGCAGCAGGCAACTGTACGTCTCGAGGGTGCCGAGTAGTTGACCGCTCTTGGAAAGAATTGCACAACAGCTAAAGACATACAGACCAAACTGGGCTGCTTGTTCGGCCAGTGCGTTCAACGAGTGTTGATTTTCACTTAAAGAAAGAACAACAGAGACTACATTTCCAACTTGAACATCAAGCGCCGCACAGATTGTACTGAGCACTTCTGGGAGTGGTGCACCGGTCGAAATCAGTTCAAGCAGGTGGGATTCGCTTATCAAGACAGGTGGGATAGTATCTGACTCTTGTGGAAACATGGTCAACCCCTTATCCGCACGTGTGAGGGCCGGGTGGGGACGTCTTGGGATCAGAATGAAAGGAACGGTGGATCGACTTGTACCGTAAGTCTCGCCTGGACTGGCAAGCACTACTCTTTTCCACTGTCCACGATTGCAAGATAAGGCACTTTGCGTGCAAGCGCTGTACACTTTGGAACACCCCGCGGCCTTCCTCTCTAAAGCGAGCCGAGTCCCTCAGAGTGGGCTAAAGAGAGAGGCTCCCGGTGCTTACTTGCGCCTGTAAGTTCGGAGCCTGATTGGAGTCCTGGCCTGAACTCTCCCATATGGAAAAACTCATCTGTCAGCTTCGTTTGATGGTCGAAATCGTAGCTCTCGATTGTTTCTTCCGCATTACCATTTAAATGGGAAATGTCTCTGTCGGCTTGCACGACCGATGTTCTCTAAGTAGCTAGACGGGTGAGTTCTGGAGACCTCTACTCCGGCGATGGGAGCGTCGCCTAGGCACCTTGGTGCCACGTAACATCGGATGGCAACAGGCAATTGCAAAATTCACATCTCCAGTTTATGGAATTCGAGATTCTCCCGCCGCTTGCTCGATTTCCGTCCTGATGGTCAGCTTTTCTGATTTCATCTCCGCGAGTGTCTGCCTGGCATAGCTCTCGCGGTGGGGCTGGTGCGTTGCCAATAGGATGACTTTCCGCTCGATCTCCGCGGGCTTGTCACCCCGCGACAGAGCGATGGAAGCGTACGCACGACAGACGGTTTGCCGGGCATAATAGTCAGGGGAAGACTTATCTTGCCGGAAATGCGTCAAGATTTCGACCAGGCGCTCTGGAGCCTCACCGCGAATAAGTTGTTGCTTGACGTAAGCCCAGTCCCGTTCGGATTGGGTAGTTTTCATGGTTTCACGCCCGTGATTTGTCGTTTCGCGAAAGGCCCGCGTTTCAAACTGCCGGTCATCGGCTGAAATTCGGAAATCAGTCAACGAATACGACTGGTCTCTTCCTAAGTATGCTTCCACAAGATAATCCCGAGAGTACTTCTTGTTCTGAAAACCTGGCAATCTCAGGACACGGGTGGAATCGGTTGCAGCCCGATCAGCGCCGAACTCGGCAACCATTGCCTTCTGGAGCGCCTCAGCTTCAATGGGAGAAATGTCAGCAACCTTCCAAATTGCCTGGTATTTGTGCGGCGAAGTGTTGATTACAGCGGTGGGTTCTGGAACGAGCGAGCTGTCACCAATCTTAATTAACGCAGCTTCGCCATTTTTGTCGAGGTCCAGATAGAGGTGACGGATTTTATCCACATCTGCTTTTGATCTGGTGCGGGCATCTGCACGGAATGAGTTTTGGGAGATGTAGATATCTGCACCTCTGGCATTCTTGTGTCTCAACCACGCCTGAAAGTCGGAACCTGCAATTCTCTCAGCCGATGCAAGGCGCTGGGTCGTTTCACCCGTCAGGCGATTTCGAACCACAATGGCCAGACAGTCGGTGGGTTGGTAGTTACGCTCAATGTATTCGATGGCTCCCACAAATCGATAACCTGGAAAACTTCTTGGAGTGCCAGCGGGTCTCAGGCTGCGCTTTTCTTCGAACTGCATGGTCCATCCTCGCGCTCGTAGATAACTCTTACGTCGTAATGATCGGTATCGGGATCGTAACCGTTTATTTCAAGAACCTCTGAAACGAACCGCATTCCCGGCCGGCGTTCGATTTGCACAATGACATCCAGTGAGTCGGCGATATTCGACTTGATCGCCCGATAAGGCATTTCGATGCCACTCTGCAATACGCATGCGGTGAAGCGCGAAATGCCTTGTGCGGCAGAATTGGCATGCACAGTCGAGAGAGTGCCACTATGGCCGGTGTTCAAGAGTTGAAGCAGGTCAAACGCTTCACCGCCGCGGATCTCTCCCAAGATAATACGGTCGGGCCGATGGCGAAGTGTGGTTCTGAGAAGGTCGCGGATCGTCACCGCAGGAAGGCCATTCTGTTCGCGCCGGGCCTCGAATCGAACGACATTCTGTTTGTGAAGCTGAATTTCCGCCGTGTCCTCAATCAGAACGATCCGTTCGTTGTCGGGAATGAAGTCCGCCAAAATGTTAAGCAAGGTTGTTTTGCCACCCCCGGTTCCTCCACAGATTAGTATGTTTTGTCGGTCAAGCACACCCTGGGTCAGAACTCTGGCCACGCTTGCCGTCAAGGTGCCAACGTCAATCAGGTTCTCCATCCTGAATTTGTGGGAATTGAATTTGCGTATGGTTAGCGTGACACCCTGAATACTGCAAGGGGGAATCACTGCCGCGACACGGCTGCCGTCAGGAAGCCTTGAATCAAGCAGTGGCTTTGCTTCCGAGATGTCGTCACCCAAACGTCTGGCAATGTTTTTTACCGCCACCATGAGCGATTCAGGTGTCAGCCGCACTTTGGGAACTGCCTGGAGATAGCCATCTTTTTCTATGAATATTTTATCCGGACCATTAACCATGATTTCGCTGACATCCGGGTCGAGAATCAGATCCTGAATTGGCCGTAGGAATGGCAGTATCAATTCAAATCCATTCATCAGAGTTCTCCTTCCGTTAATTGTTTAAAGTAGGATTTATTGATGTCGTTGTAGAAGGGCTTTAGGTAACAAAAGGTCGGAGGCAGTGGATCAACGCCGTCGTAGGCCATCGTAATGCTCTGGGCATTGCGAAGTTCCATAAAAGTCTTGGTGTCAAAGCGGTAGTCTCTTTGCTGGCTGTAGGTCTTCGAGGTGCTGATGTGAGACTTGTCGGCGAGCGGTCTTCCCGTGAGGTAACTGATTCGTGAATCGTGGCCACTCTCCGAAATATTGTAGTTCACCCGCCATTTCTCATCTTGGCCGCACATCTCACTGGCTGTCTTGGCCGAGAAGTCGTCAGAAAGCGTCAAGAAAATTTTGGTTCGAAAGGTTTGAAGCAAGGTTCGCCATGCTTCACCTGGCAACGCGGATTTAAGAGAGCTGATGCTCTGTGTTGCCACGATGGGGATGCACTTAGCCTGCCTCGAAAGGCTGAAGAACTTCTCATCGCCACTCGGTTCGTTTTCGCCAACAGTGGCAAAGTGTTGGTACTCGTCGCATATGAAAACGACGGGACGCCATTTCTTTGAAGGATGTGAGACGATAAGCGGAATTCGATTCAGAACTGCTCGCTGAAAATCCATTTTTAGCATTACCCCGATTGCTCTGGCTAGCCCGGGGTTCATGCCAACCGGAAAGTTCAGTGCAATGACTTTTCCTTGTTCCAAAAGTGCCGCCATGGGTGGAAGAGGGCGACGAGTCGAAGATGTGAATTCCCCCCTGTACAACTCAGCTGGAGGACAAAATGTCCGCTTGACCGCGGGGTTGTCATCAAAGAGGGACAAAAATACCGAAATGCCTTCAATAATAGAGGTCTGGAGTTTCTTGTCGATCCGCTTCCAATCGTTCTCGTACCAGCGTTTGACCGACTCCAATTGTTCCAGTTTGTCGAGGTCCGGTGTGACTCCGTTCGATTCGTACTGCAGATCCGCCTGAATCGAGTATTTGTGCAAGATGAACTGCACGCTGGCAGAGTCTGCTGCTCTGTACATGAATCCGGTATCGTCGGGCTCAAACCCTAGCCGGTGGAGCTCCTCGGCGTACATTTCAAAGATTGTTTTGGAGACGGCGACAAACTGCTCGCCAGTGAGAGCTTGTTCAGCTTCCTGAATCTTACGTTCCAGAATTTCAGGCGAGATTGCACATTCGTAGACATCAAAGAGCGTCACGTATCCGAATCCGACTTTGTGCAGGATGATGATGAACTTTACCAGGTTCGTGTACGCCTGTTGCCAGAAGGGTTCCTTGCCTTTGCCAAACAGGTTATTGAGCAGGGAGGCGATTCCGTACGCCAGGGCGTAACCATCGAGATCGTTGTAAAGGGGATTGTAGGCCCATTCCGATCCAAGACTGATTTCGAGATAATCCGTGCCACGGCCATGGGAGTTCAGGATTTCTTGTACGCTCTGGCAGAAGTCTCCCTTGACTTCCAGCACGAGCCCGCTCGCGTTTGCATCGGGATCTGAAGCCTTGTAACCAAGTAGCTGGTCAGTGAACGGATACATGCAGCAAGTCGTTTTTCCACTTCCGATCGCGCCTATGATCATGGTGCCCGTGAACAGTCCCCGTTCAGGGATCGTCAGCCATCGAGGATGGTCATCGGGGATAGGCAAACGAGGATTGTGGACCTCGCCCAGTACCAGATAGAGTTGCTCGCGTTGCTCAATGGGTGGAAACGCTGGCAGCGCTTGTGGGGCACCCTGGCGGCGGGGCCTAAGGCTGAAGATGTAGAGTGCCGAGAGAAGAAATGAGTAACCTATATAGGGTGTGGTGAACAGCATGATGCGATAACCCGCTTTGAGTGCTGCGTAACTCCACGGATCGTGAACCGCAATTAGCCGCAGGAAGTATTCATTCCAAGTCGAAGGATGAAGCGACTCCGTCACGGGCCACGGCATGTTGAGGTACAGCAGTGTGCCCGTGAGGATCGCCAAGAGTTGAGCCAGGAAATGTTTCGAATTGAGCACGCGTTGGATCATGCAATTTTTGGCGCAGTGTTCGGCTCTATGCGTTTTGGCCGAGTTGCCGGCTCTCCTCCCATCGATTCCTTGAAATACATCTTCAACTCCGGGAACTTTCGGCAGACCGTTGTCCGGGACCTCTTTCGCGCGAGCTTTCCGTCTGGGGTTCCAGACGTTCACTGGGATTTCCCGAGAAAACAGACAGAGACCGCCCGTGAATCGCTGTCCGGAATACCACCTGAGCGGAAGCGAATCTGGTGCGCCAGATCTCGTGGAGTTGGTCGCTGGTGAGCGCGTCGGATGCCCACTTTCTGTAAAGGGATTCAGTTTCCGTTCCGGCGAACCGGCGGCGCGAATCCTTGAGATACACCACATCCGCACCCGGGACTCGTTCGTTGCGCTCCCAAGCTTTTCGAATCCGGAAATAACGGAGAATTTCGCCGTCTCGCCTGCCCCCGTCCAATCCTAGGACAATCTGCCGAAAGGCCTTTTCAGCCTGGCCAAACAATCGAGGCGTTGGAGCAACGTAGATAAATGCAAAAGCATTCAATCGCGAGAAAAGAGCCTTGTAACCGCAAAGGTGGGTTATGAAGGGTTGTACTGTTGGCTGGCCAGGATCGATAAAGGTGAAGGTGAGGAGGCGCTCCTCCGAGTCGCCATTTCTCATCCAAGACATGGGAAATCGGTCTGCAAAGTGTCGGAGTGTTGATTTGCCGTTGCTAGGGTTTGCGTAGGTTCGAAAGGGAAGATCTGCTTCCGAGACTGAAAACTGCTCCGCCAGACACTGAACTTTGTGGGCTTCTTCCTCGAAAAAAAGACACGATTGATTCGCAAGAACGAAATCGAGCGCGACGAGCCTAGTTTGGAGGTAATCGAGCGCATGCTTTCTACGTGTGCGAAGATGGTCACGTTCAAACGCTTGGTAGAGCTTGCGAGCGAAGATGTGAAACACTTTTGCCCCGTTGTGATAGGTGTGAAAGTTGGCATGCTTTTGAGTAACCAGTCTTTCTGTGAATTCCCTTAGCGCGCGGCCTTTCTTGCGGCCAGTGAACTCCAGAAATTGATTCGGAACGAAGTATCCTGAATGTGCCGTTACCAGGTCGAGAAACGCGATTTCCTCGCGTGAATAACCAAATCTTGCCGGGATCTCGAAACATCTGGCGGTCGCAATCATATCGACAATATCTCCCCGACTGCGCCGCTATCATGGAGGACGCGCCTAACGCGAGTTGTATCCCCGGCGCGCGCATAGACCTTGAATCCGGCACCGGCTTTCGAACGGATGGCGTCCCCCCGATAATTCTCAGAAACTAGCTCTATGTTCGCCTTGGCTCGTGTGCCTTCGACCGTTTCATACTCGATTTGCATGTCCGGCAATTGTATTGTTCCGCCTTGAATCGAGAGTCCATGTCGTTCAGAGACGGACTTGAGCCATGCCTGTCTTTGCCGTTCAGGGAGTTTCCCCTCGACATACCTGTCACGATTCACCGCAGCCTTCAACTCAAAGTCGAGCCGCACCTTGGTCAATTTGCCACCCTGCCTTTGAATTTCTCCGGCTTCCTTTTGATAGACCCTATATAGGTCGGTATCGTGATCGATTTCCCTTGGTTTCATGAAACCGTGGTAGAGCCGTTGCTCGACTGGTACTTGACCGCATTTGCGAAGAATCCCTTGTCCTTCCTCCGTAAGTGCCAAGATTCGTCGCGGCCGCCGATGCGCACGATAGATCGTTCTTTCCTGAATCAGACCCTGCGACCGGAGACTACGAATGTCGTGAGCCATCCGCGTGTCGTTGCCCTGGTAGGCGAATATCTCCAGGTCATTTACATCCACTGTTCGAAACTTTCCGATGTCGGACATAGCTCGAATTTCGGAACTGCGAAGCGAGTGAGAACGATCTAGCGCGTGGTATTGGATTCTCCGCTCCGTTGTGCGCCGACGAGCTAGGGACAAGGGATCGGCAATGTTCCTGTTTGTATTGTCGGAAGTGTCGGTTGCAAGGGACCCTGCCGCTTTACCGGATGCAAGTGGTCTCGTCCGGCCTTCTGGATCGGGCTGCTCGGAAGCTGTTTTCCGGCTCTGTTCGATATCGAGATTCGGCCATCTGTCCATCACTTATTGCACCTCCTGCATGGGGTTCACACTACCGGTCGAGTTCACGGTCTGAAGGTGATTGTCGAAGTGGGAGAGTTTGCGGCCCGTATCTTTGAGGAGCAGTTTTCGGTTGATGGTGAGAGCGGCAGCAAATAGGTTCAAGGCGAAAATGAAAAGATAAAAAGCGACACTCGCGCCACAGTGCGAAAATAGAGACTTCTTTTGAGGAGCCAAAAAGGTCAGCCGATCAAAGAACACGAACGCAGTCAGAATCACCCCAACCAGAGACAGGAATGAGGCACTTCGAATCATGCGGAATGCTCCCGGAGACCGCGGCCGTGAAGATTTCTCGTTTTCATTTCAGAAATGCCTGGTCTTCGCGGAAATAGGTGATCGTGAGACCCAATGGATTCACGAGAATGTCCTGATTCGGGATGCGGTCGCGAAAACTGAACAGGAAACTGGCGGTGTGGAGTGTTTTCCGCAGGATCGAATGATCTGCCGGCGAGTAGTCGATTTCATAAAAATCGACCGTCGCTTTGAAGGGGGTTTTGTCCATCGGCTCGATGACAACCTGCTGGACGTCAATGTCTTTTTCGGGAACAAGGCTGTCCATCAGAAAAGTCTTGATCACCGCCTTCTGTTTGAAGGTCTGGATCGTGTCGCTGGCCAGTTTGCCGTCTAAAAAATAGAGTGCCTGGCTGAAGTCATCGTTGATTGTTGAACGGTTCCGACGGTAATAAAGTTGGCAGAAGCGGGTCAGAAAATATTTCGTTTCTTTGTATTCGGGCTTGTAAACAAGGTTCTCATACGCAACTGCCTGTGCACGGCCAATTTCATCGATGCGTATGACCGTTGGCCTAAAATTCTCTAGCGTCCGAACAATCTTAAGGTTCATCAAAACCAGACCAAGAACCACAGTCGAGAGGATCGTGACCGCAACCTTGAGATAGCCTCCACTCACAATGGCAGAGGCGTACTGCTCAAGGTAGAGTTGTTTGGCTTCGTTGAAGGTTGTGTCTTTCACGCCTCTGCTCCGAGTGCCCTGGCAACGCTCTGAAACATGGCCACCGTGGAACCACCCGAAGTTCCACTGAAAATGTGGCTGGTTAGGGCGGGAACCTTCAAGATGGCGTATATGGCGGCTAGGTAGGTCACCAGCAGAACCGGAAACGACTTGAGTAAATCGGTTGCGGACAACAATCCGGTGATTTGCGCGTGGATAATACCCGTAGTGAACTGGCTGACAACGTAAAGCACAGCAGCCGCTACGACTTGGTAAAACGAATATTGGAGAAACGCCTTGAGCCAACCCCAGAAGAGCCAGTCGAGCTGTGGCACGATGAAGAATGGGATGAATACAGGTCCAAGCAGTATGCAAACTGCTGTCGCTACGATACCGAAGGCCACAACGATTAAAGCAAGCGCTTCGGTTGCGAGGGCCCCTAGCATGAGCAGGAAATACAGAAATATGGCTACCGGCTGCGTGACGCTCGGCGTGTCGAGGTTGCCTAGGACATAAGCCGTATCGTTGGCTATTCGTTGCGCGTTTGCCTGCCCAATTTGAGTCGAAAGTGTAGCAGCCTCGTCGGTGATGAGGTGATGAAAATCTCTCCCGAAACCTGGAATCGGAGCGTCATAGTAATTCACCATGGCGAAGCCAAAGCTGATCATCAGGATTAGGCTCACAAAATTGGCAAAGTGAAAGCCACCGCGGTGGTCGCCGGCGGCGAGTGCGGCCTTGACGCCATACCAAACGACCAGGATTGTTGCGAACGCCCGGAAGAGGTTCTGGCCCATTCCATCGAACACTGCGAGGTTCTGCTGAACCAAAGTATTAACGGCTTGGAGCATTTGATCAAAGAAGTTCATGTATCGTCCCTCCGACAGTTTCTCGAGCGTTCGCGTCGCTTACGGGAACTTGTAACCGTTCAGACTTTGCGTCAGGTTGTTAGTGAAGGGAATTAAGTTCTGCGTTGCGTTTTGACGCAACTCGATTGCGAAATTGAGATTTGCGGCATCAATGTCCCTCTGCCGTTTCGCTTGCAGGACTTGCTGTTCGAGCGTAGCCAGCCGGATGTTGTTGGCATCTTGGAGTGTGCGAAGCGTCAGCACATTGCTGGCGTTGATCTTGTTCAATACGCTGACTTCGCTGTTGAGTGCCGGATCGCCGGACAGCGAATCCAGTTCAAGATTTCTGATCTGTTGCTGAACTGTGGCAGCGTTGGCACGAACGTTTCCGACGGTCGTCAGAGCCGAAACATTCGCCCCATCGGAGAGTTCAAGATAGGCGTAAGTGGATCTCAGATTCTGAGCATCCGTCGGGTGAATGGCATTGAGGTCAGCGTGGGTATATGCCAGGAAGGGAATGGTTGCGCGTAGGTAGGCGGGACCGACGCTTTGCGCTCCAGCGCCGTTCACGGCATTCACCCATGCATTGGTATTGCCGTAGAGGTCGTTCGCAGTAAAATTTCTCCATTCCGAGAACGTTGCACGATACCGGGCTGGCATATTTCTCAGATTCGTCGACATTTGGAGGGCGAGGTTGTACTGGTTCAGGACCTGTTGGTAAGTCTGTCTGAGTTGTGTCAACTGTTGTATTAGCTGGTTGTAGCGAAGAACGGCGTTCGCGTAGTTCGTGGGGTCATAAACGATCCCGCCGAACTGTCCGTAGGACACGGCTGGACGAATAAGTACCGCCGCAAGAATGCCAATAGCCATGATCTTTTGTGAGAAAGTACTCATTTTCTAGAATCTCCTTTCGACAAGCTTGTTCTCATTTGCGCAATCCAGAGGTGTCCGGCTGCAAGGTGTGCTGGTTGTAGTCCGGCAATAGGAGATCACCCGCGAGGTAGACTTTGACACGGCTTCCTTCACCAACCGTGACAGTCGGTAAGACGTTCAGAAATTTGTCGAGAATCTGCATCGAGGAGTTTGCCAAGCTTGAACCAAAACTGGCGCGCGCCTGGTCGAGTGTAGAATTCGTGTACACGTTTCCGGTGGTTGCTTGAGCGATACCACCAAGAACTCCGATGGCCAGAGATGCGCCGAAAATCTCGAGATAGTGATTGTTTACCCTGCCCAGGAGCGAAGTCTCCCCAATCTGATTCAAACCTTTGAACTGGTCGAGGGGTACGGAAAATCCGTCGGGCATAAGAAGCCGATGGAAAATAACCGCCAGTCTCTGTTGACCAAGGGCTTCAACCTTTTTCGTTTCACCCAGAAGTTTTGTTCCGGCAGGAATTAAAATGTGCTGGCCGTCGTGTGAATAAATGTCGTTCGTTACAAGGCAATTCACGGGACCTGAGAAGGTGCCATTCAGGCGATTGATCAACAGTGTTTCGAGCACGGTTCCCTCGAACAGAACGTAGGGCCTGTCTCCCGAGTAGCTAAACATCCCCTGCTGAGAATCGCCCGAACTGTGAACAGGTCCATTTTCAGTTCTCTCCTTCCCCGGTACCTCACGTTCGTGCCTTTGCAGATCTCGTTCGGTCTCTGCCGGAGCGTGAGTTCCACTCGAGAACTGAACTCGAGCTGATGGCAATTGCTGTTCCAATTCTTCCGCGTTTGGCGCCCATGGCTCATGAGTTGGCGTAGGTGGAGAAGTTGTCAATACTCTGCCTGGTGTCCTGACGAACTGCTCAGCTTCCTGGCCCGTGCGATAAGTAAACGCCACGTTGGGAGCGAATAATGACAAATATTCACGCTTTTTCTTGTCTTCCTTCACGGGATCGGGGGGCGGTGGCTGATTTCCGGACGTTGCGCCAAGAACCATCGGGGCGGGGGCAGGCGTACCGTCTGGTGGTTGCACGGCGCCTGGAGGGATTCTGTCCGCCAAGCCCAGTGCCTCGAGCCGCCCTAAATCATCCTGAGAGATTGGCTGGCGCGTCGCGGCCTGGTCCTTTTGAATGAATTGTTTAAAGTCCTGCACCGTTGCGGGATCAGGTGGCTGCACGCGTGGCGACGGCGCACTGGTAGTTGTGGTTTTGACTCGCTTCCCGTTTCCCGTGAGCCACATGATGAGCACCATCACAACAGCTACACCAAGAATCACCAGTTGCTGAGTATTCTTTGGTAGCAGGCCGGCTGGTTTCTGCGCTTTTTTCTCGACGGTAGCCCTGGTTTGGGCACCGCTCTCTGTATTGTTCGCACGTGTGTTCGTTTCTGGCATCGCGGTCTCCATATCGAGATTCTTACTGTCCTAGCTCGGGTGTCGTTCAAACGGCAGCTGCTTTGTTCCAAGTGCCAGGTAGCCTTTGTCCAGAATCTTCGGTATGACATAGACCCCGTTGTTCAACGCAAAGTTAATCAGATTGGGTTTTCCGTCTTTCACTTCATAGATGATGGGTTTTTCCTGGGCGTCGGACTTGATGTAAGTGAACTTTTCGTCGTGATAGATCGCCGTGACCCTGAATGGTGTTTTCGCACCCTTTGGTTCATAGGTGTAATCGAACTGAAGTTTACCGGCGTACTGTTCCCTGTATTGACTGATCTCTTTTTGGGCGCGGTCCTCGGCTGCTTGAACTGCCAGAGTCGCTTCGACACGTGCCGCATCGGCAGCTGTCTTGTATGCCTGCACTTCGGACGCCCGTGCCAAAGGCGGGACCGATGCTGATCCGCCGAAGATGGACTCTTCTTTGCGCTGAACGAATACCTTCAGGTCGGGTTCCGTGGACGCATCATTGCTGATTTCTGTCAGAAGGAACGAGTAAACATGACCATTGGAGGTGATGAGGTTCAGGTTGCTCCGAATGCCTGCTTGTGCCGGATGGAGGTAGCACAAATTGTGGGCCCCGTTGATGATCCAAAACTCCTTGTCACCAGTGGTGGCATCCAGGATTTCCTCACTTGCAGGAAGCACAATGAGTGTGGAAAAGCGTAGCTTTGCTCGAATCTGAACAATATCCGTCTCTGCGTACTGAACCGTGCGTGCCCTAGTTTCGGCATAAGCGCCCGGCGACCAGACGACGGCTATGCCAACCGTGAGAAGGAGAGTCAGGACTACAATTAAAGACCGAAGACTGCCGTTGCTAGGCATTGTTGCCTCCTTGAAAGTTACGAATCCCGGGGGAATCAAGCTTAAATGTCGATTCGTTCACGGACATTCCCCTGCAAGAATGGAAAGTCCTCGTTCAAATCCATGCGTTTTGAACGCTTCTGCGCGCTTCCTGTTATCCAGGGGGTCGTTGGTGTAGAGCCAGTAGCTTTTGGGGTCCACTTCAAGGTTCGCGACTTTTGCGACTTCCTGGTTCTTGATCAGGAATTGCCGTTTGGGCACCAGAGTCGAGATGAGGGCAATTTCCTTTTCGTTGAGATGAAATTGGTTGCGATACAGACCGCAGTCCATATCCGGATTGGCCAGAAAAATCTTGGTCGCGCACGATTCAATGACCACATCAACGATGTCGGACTTCCGCAACTCATCGAGCGACTGGGTAGATAGGATCATGGCAGCATTCTGTTTACGCCATGTTTTCAACGCCTCGATGATGTAGGCGCGTATGCGGGCATTCTTAAAGAAGATCCATGCTTCATCGATCAGGAATACCTTGAACACATCAGAAATCTCGTGATTGGTGATTACCTGGTTGGCTCGATGCAGGATGTAGAATAGAAGTGGTTCGAGAATTTGCGGGTACTGCTGCATGCCCTGAAAGTCAAAGCACTGGAACCGTGAAAACGTAACGGTATCGTGGACATTGTCGAAAAGGGAACCGAACTGCCCACCTGCAGTCCATTTTTTCAATCTCAGTGAAACAGGCCGAGGCAGCGTGTTAACAAGGACGCCAAGCGTCCGGAGTTCCGGCTCCACGCTATAGAGATTCTCGATCTGTAGATATAAATCTTGCTCCTCGTCCATCGACAGGGCATCGCCAGCATGACTGTCAGCGAGTACCTTGATGAGAAGTGCCAGGAAATCGAGGTTTTGCTTGTTCTTCGGCAGGCAGAAGGGATTGATCGTGAATTCCCTGGTGTGGGGTCCGACCTTGACGTAGGTTCCATCAAAGAGTCGCGTGAGGTGTTCAAAGCTACCGCCAAGATCGAAAATAAAGGTGTGGGGATCATATTTCTGCAGGTTGGTAATCAGAAAATTCAGGAGGAATGACTTGCCAGAGCCGGTGCGCCCGAGGATGACGCTGTGTGCTGTGTCCTTGTAGTGAAGATTCAGGTAGTACGGCGTGCGATGATTGGTTTCAAGGACCGCTAGATATTCCTGCTTAAGGTGCGGATTCAGCTTGTTACCGGAGTGCAGGGTGAAGAGAAAAGAGTAGTCGGCGTAGTTTGTGTTCAGAATCAGGAGAGAGCGGAGATTGAAGGCATAGTTTCCTGGCACGGTTGCCAGATAGGAATTGAAGAGATTGTAACTCTCTTCATACAGCTGGGCGTCGCATACGCTGAAGTGCTTGTAAAACTCCGAGACGGCAGTCTCGATCCGGGCGAGGTCTTTATCGAACAGCACTACCGTGAGCGAATATTGGCCAAAATAGTTGCCTTTGATCTCCAGTTCCTTTAGCGCCTCACCGAGCTCGCGGACCTGTGCTTCTTTGGATTCATCGATAAGGATGTCTTCATTCTGCTGAGGACTGTCTGAGGCAGTAGCGTAACTGGTCACAGAACGCTTGGTATTGTGAAAGTGTCGTCGCCGAGAATGAATAAGTGCACGGCTCTTGAGCAGTTCCTGTTTGATCCATTCCGTGCAAATGTAATAGTTGGCTTCTACTTCGAGAAGCCGCTTGAAAATGAGGGGGAAGCTGTGTGCCGAGGGCTCCTTTAGCGTGAGTACCTTTACATAGTAGTCGTCGACGCGAAGAAAGCCGCGGTGGCATTCGAGGTGAGATTCGCATAGGTAGTAATCGAGAAACGTATCGTGTTGCAGTCGGGCGTTCTCTATTTTCGAGGGTGAGAAATTCAGAATCTGTTTGAGGACGCGGAATGCTTCTGCTTTCGGCAGAATCCGGATACCTGCGAAATCGAGGACTTGAGTGCAGAAGCTGCGAATTTTTCCGCGGAGTGCTGCTCGGGACCTGTCGAGTTCGCTATCGATAAGCAGGAGCTGTTTTCGAGTCGAAAGCGTGGCCAGTAATTCGCGGATAGCTTTGCCGGGATTTAATGGCAGGGCGGCCAGGCTGTTCAGAATCGAAGCCTTGTGCCGAAAGCCTTCATAGAGAATCACAAAACAGATTTCCATGGAGTACTGGGAGTCAGCTTTGGCATTCAGGAAGTTATTGCGATTGTGAATCGCGGTGTCGACGACAGGATTGTTGTAGGTCGTACATGGAATGCGTTCACCGTTCCGCCTAAAGAGGTACTGATACACACGACAGTTCTCATCGAAGATCCGGAATGCCACCGTTAACCTTGCTGTGAGATTCTCGATGGTGTTTGTATCGAGGCATTCATAGTCCACACCGTCTACGGACAAGATAATTCCGAGGTCGCCCGATTTGGTAAGAAATATATCTTCATCGATGAAACCAAAGAGATTGACTTGGCTGCACAGGACGCCGGCCGCGTCGAAATCCTTGGTGATCTGTTTCAGACTAAACATTACTGATTCTCCGAACACCGATTGGTTCAAATTTCATTGGGTCATACTGGGTCCTGATTTTTGTTGAGTTCAGCAAGAACCGTAGAATCTGTGGGTCGGTCTGCGTAGCCCAGCGAGCGAACAGATACAGGGCAAGGAATATGCCCACGGCCCCGATTAGGCTATTCAACAGATTGAACACACAGGCGCCCAGGACCAAAGCAAAGAAGAACAGCTTTCGCTCAGCTCCCATAATGGTGAGGGGTCGATTTAATGACCGGAAAATGGGGTTGTGGATCATGCTCAATGGCCTCGTGACAGTTCAGACGCCGAAAAGCCATGTGAGAAAGTTCACGGCAAGGACCGCCATCCCGATTCCGAAAACGATTCCTGCAAAAGTCCGTTTAGCTCCGCCCTCTCCGAATGCGAACGTGAGCCCGCCGATTACAATGGCAATCAGTGCCAACCCCTTTGCGATGGGCCCTGTGAATGATTGCTGAAGTACGTTTACCGCGTTTTCCCATGGCGAACTTCCTTGGGCCCGGGTAGTGCCGGCCATAGCAAGGACCGTGGCGAGAGCGAGCGGCCACCGCCTCATCGCACTTAAGGATTCTGTTCGCTTCCGAAAATTAAATGTTCGCATAATTACTCGATTGCTCCTTCCTCCTGTTTTTGTTGCAATACATCTGGCATGCGTTGGAATGTAACGGCACACCGCAGTTTTGGTCCAATACTTCGTTCGGTGACGGCTATAGCCGCGGTCTATAAGAGGAATCAATTGGCGAGCAGAAAAGAGCGTTTTTGATGCACGTCGGAAGACAGACGTGCATCGGCGGCAGAGACGCGAAGTATAAGCAGATCAGCGGCTTTTAAAACAAAGCCAGTTGATGTGAATTTCCCGGGATGGCCGATCCAGCAGAAAGCGGCTCAAACGTTTCCGACAGGAATGTCCGCAGTGATTTCAGAAGGGGAGAGGTCGGCTCTCCAAAATAGGCAAGCCCCGTCTCCACGGTCAGGACCTCATCAAGGAATTTCCGAAAGACGATTCGATCGTTTGCACTGGGAACGATGGCCGGCGTAGTGATTGCCGCGACTCCGTCATGCGAAACGATTTCAAGAGCTTCCGATTGGGTCGTGACCTCATGAAAGATCTGCGGCCTCACTCGGATAATAGAGAAGAGTCGTTTTAGGCTCTTGCCAAAGCGCGGTTCAATATCTCCGCGTATTTTCACCAGCGGAAGTTGGTGCAAGTCGGAGACCTCAATATGCTTTTTCCTCGTCAGAGGGTGTTGATTGGGCAGCGCCAGGATCAAACGCTCCCGGTGCAGGACATTGAAGGTGAGCCGGTTCTCTATGGCGGGGAGCATCACGAGGCCTGCATCAAGTCGTCCACGAATCAGCCCGTCTACGTGTTCTGCGGTGTGGCCGCTTACGAAACGAACATCAGCGGCGGGATGCGCGTCGAACAGGTAGCGCCGTACTTTCGATACAACGCGAAAATCGATTAGCGGTGAGTAGCCTAGATTCAACGTGGCCGCGTGCTGCCCCTGAGCGGTGCGCGCTTCTTGAATGGCGCGATCCGCATGGAGTAGTACCAGGCGAGCCTGCGCCGCGAATGCCTCGCCTGAACTGGTCAGCACTACTTGCTGCCCGCCCTTTGTCCTCTCAAACAACTTTACATCGAGTTCTCGTTCAAGGTCCCGGATCTGAGTGCTAAGGGTAGGCTGTGAAACATTCAGGCTTGTGGCGGCCTGTGTGAAATTCAATTCCTCCGCAAGGACAGAAACGTAGCGATATAGCCGAAGTTCAACACCTGGGTACATTAAACCCTTTCCGAGGCGGAAACACTTTAGTTCCTGAATATTTTCAATTCTTGCGGGGATAAAGAAGAAAAGTGCAGCAATTATGCCTGAGGTAATTCGTCAGATATACCTTTATTATTCTAATGAGAAAAATCTTATTTGATGCTCAATTAATTCTGAGAGAACTTTAATGGAAGCCTAATGTCGCAGTCCTATTTCGATAGCAGTCTTGAGACGCTCTTAGTACTGGGGGCAAGGCGATGAGGGAAACGACGCGGAATGGAGCTGATAGGGTCATCCGACCGACAATACCCAGAAGCCGTGTCTCGCACTAAGAGCACAGGATCTCGCGGCAGCTTTTCCAGCACCAATAGTGGAAGGTTATAGGGTGCGGCCGAAGAGGTATTGGACGCTGGGAAGCGAATCTGAACAGGTTTCGCAAGTGATTCTGCCCGTGATAGATTCCGAGTGCCGACAGCTATGCTGAGATCCAGCGACTGACCGCCACAAGAGAAAAGGGTAACTATGTCGGCTACAGAAAGGTCAATTCTAGTTCGGACGCCGGAAGCCCTTAGCTGCACTAATCCAATCTTGCGATCAGTCCCGGTTTGTGAAAGGGCAGTCAGTACGGATTAACCTGGGACATGTTAGACTAATTGTCTAGGATGTTGAACATCCGCGGACGCAGAACGAAGAATCGATACACGTCCCATTAAATGATGCTGCGGTGGCCGCCCTCAGGGTTGTGCATGACCGGGGCGATGGCAGCGGGCGTGTGTTTCAGTCAGGCAGAACGGGTGAGCCACTCGAAAACGGGCGGCACTGGTTCGGTGACACGTCGAGGGATGCGCAGATCAGGAAGTTTTACTGGAACGATTTGCGGCACAGATTCGGTGGGCGGCTGCGGATGAAGGGTGCTCCGTTCGAAGGCGTTGCAGATCTGTTGCGACATAAGAATTTGGCGATGATAGGAGAGTGCGCTCATTTGGGTCCGAACAGGTTGCATGAAGTGGTATTCTTGCTCGGGGCAAGTGAAACCAGAAGAGACACCAGCCAGAGTGGTAAGTTGGCGATCACCTTGCAAGTTTCTGTTTTGTAAGTAGTTTAGGGGCGTAGCTCAGTGGTAGAGCAGCGGCCTTTTAAGCCGAAGGTCGTGGGTTCGATCCCCACCGCCCCTACCAACCATCTCATTGACATCAAAGGACTTTCGAAAAACGCGAGGCAGCAAAAGGCAGCAATAAAATAAGATTGCGCTGGTGCACGGATATCCCACAGCGGAACGGGTGGCACACCAGCGCATTCTCCATGATTCAAGTATTATTAAAGCCTAAGGTCCCCAGGCACCGCAGGCGGATAACACGCCGGTATCAGAAACGGTCGCTCGCCTCGAATCCTCAATGCGTAATGATCCAGTCAACGCCGAGATCGTCTAGGGGTACTATGCGCCACATAGACGGTAACGCGACGAATCAGGAGTTACCCACGTTGCATGTATAATGAGTGGCAGATTCAGGTACTTTTGCCACTATATCGCGGATGCCAACGAAACAATTCGATATTGCTCTTTCGACGTTCGAGAAGATTCGAGCTGCATTTCCAGCACTCACGATGAACCTCGATTTGCATCCCCGACACGTCGACCTTGCAATGGATATTCCAGCCCAAGACGGACTTTCCTTCAAGGTGTACTTAGACCTCCAAAACGTTGACGAGCTACACATCGAGGCGTCGGCTCTCTGGGTTGAATGGTTCCCATGCACGAGTCCGCAGCACGTCGACAAGTACTACGAAGCAGTCTCGGGGTTGCTCTCAGGTCGATTCCGGATTCTCGAACACTGGCGCGGCAAGCGGGTTGTAAAAGCGGAGTTGCAGCGTCCCACTAGCGGAGAATGGGAAACCGTCGCTGGCTGTTCACATCTACTATCGGTGCCTTGGCCCCCAAAGACATTCAAGGTCATGCAGAACACTCCCTCCGTCCGATCGGTGCACGAATTGCAGAGCCAAAAACACCTGACGGACGGGGTGTGACCGGAAAAGTGGGGGCCAGTACCTAAGTTACCGGTAAGCCGCAAATCGGGACTTGTAGGCCAGAGACGATTGTAGACTGTGAGTAATGACAAATGACAACGTGTGGCTAGATGTACGGCTCGTGGTGCAGGAGGACGAATTTTTCGCGCTCTCCAAACATGGCGCCATCTGGGGAACGGTCTACTTCCAAATTGGCGAAAACCAGTTTTTCCCCGGCCAGGGTTGGACGGACCTCGTCGCCGCTTTTGTGGGAGCTTGGGTGGAAGGATTGGTTCGTGTCGCAGAAGGAATCTCTAAGCAAGAGAGGGTTCCATTTTTCGACGGGCCGTTTGCTGTCGATATTTCGTTGCAAGAAAAAGGGTTCGTGAACCTTAACTTTGTCCGGGACGAGAAATCCCTAATTTCCAAAACGGTTGAGATTAAACATCTTCTCGTACATGGACAGTCCGTTGCGCGTGAACTCTTGTCAAAGTGCCAACTCAGACAGTGGAGCAATCGTGATACGGAGACCCTCGACCGTATTGTGAAGCTGATGCGGTACTAGTAAGAACTTTTCCGATTTACCGGGACCTGACCAGAAACCTTGGAAAATCAGTATTCATTTCCGTGATAGATTTCTTGGGATGAGGGCCGTTTTGAGTTGCGCGCTAAGCCTAGGTTCACTAGTGGTGTTCTTTTGTGGGCTACTTTCAGGCCAAGAGAAGAGAAATCGTGCGACAGTGACCATCGAAGTGACCGACCCAAGTGGGACTGGCATTCCGAACGCGGACATCAGATTGTCGCCTTCACAAGAAGCCGCTTCCAGTCATTTGAAGACAGCTAACAATGGTGAACTCACTCTCAAACTAACGCCGGGCGGCTACACTTTGTCTGTGATTTGCGCCGGTTTCAAAACATCTTCCACGCGCATCACGGTTCGAGATGTAGACGAGATTCAGACAATCCCGATTGGGTTGCAGATAGGAGATACAGGCTCTCCCGGTGTGTATATGGACGCGGTGACACCATCTACTCAGGGCATCACGACGGTCATGTTTCCTAATGCTCCCAAGAAAGCGCAGAGCGTCGAATGCTTTCGTTCTCTCAGGCGTGGGATGTCGATGGAGGCGGTTGTGCAGAAGTGTGGGAGGCCCGACGACCAATTGGGCAGCGGCATTTACATTTTTGTGTGGCGTTTGGCTGACGGTTCTACCGTCACAATCGGGACACCGTATCTGGAGAAAATTTGTGATGTCCGGTATCTCGACCCGAAGGGAAAGAGTTCCATTCTGCTCCACTGCAAATGACTCGGCCATTGCCGGGCCGCTGCTGCGCCGTCGCTCACTTACTAGGTCCTGGTAAACGAGATTACCGGCAAAGTGAAATTTCAAGTTACCGGTTACGCGACACAGGAGTTGACCACGCGAACGCACCTGAACCGGAGAGCAGTTGTTCGCTGACGCCTAAAAGCACTAACCTAATCTTCAATGGACCCTAAAGAAATATCGGCCTTCTTGGCCCCTCCGACGCCGACGGCCAAAGAGACTCTTCTCGTCTTCACGGGCGCAGCGATTGCCTTGCTGGTAGTGGCAACTGGCACTAGCTTTTATAACCACGATTATCGCCACGGGATTTGGTGCTTTCTGGTAGCAATTGTCCTCGGGCTCGTCTTTTTCAGAAAACGCAAACTCGCTTTGGTCGCCACCAGTTTGGGCTCCATCTTGGCACTCGGCAGCTTGGGATTGCCGTTCCACCCGAGCGTTGCCGGATTACTCTTGCTGGTTGGTTGTGCTGCCGCACTGTATTTCACGGCGCAGTGGTCCTATAGAAAGTATCCTTACCTTTCGTTTAGGCACGTGCACACTGTCTTCAAGGGTGAAGCAGCTATGGCTGCGGAGAATGCTCGCATAGAGGCTGAGGCGCGAGAATTAGTGAAGAAACGTCCATTTGGACCTTGGTTGTTCCGCTAGTTTTTCTTCCTGCGGCTTGATTAACGTTAGCGCTTTACCGGACGCGCGCAGAACTCTCTGCACACGTTCACTCCTCAGCGAGAACGCGCATCCGGTAAAGCGCTAACGTTTCCCAGGACTTGTCCGTCATAATCATCTCCTACGCGCCGAACCGTGGCCGCCACCACCGAAGAAGCAGGCGAGGCCGAACAAGTAGCCGAAGTTGTACCAAGCTCCGTTGTTGTGGAGCTCATAGATATTGAGGTTGCTTTTGAACAGTGAGACCACGAACACGAACGGCGCAATAAAGCCTTGCCAGAGCCCAAGCCAGAAACCCGCGACGACGTTGTGTTCAGTCGTCGTTCCTCTGAACTGATTAGGTCCGGCAGCACAACCGGTCAAAATGCTCACTAACAGTAGAACAAGCACGAGTAACGTTAACGAGGATTTCATCGCAAGTTCTCCTTACTTCTGGGTACGTTGCTTGGTGCTGAAAAGTCTCAGGATGAACGCTAGACAGCAGTTCGTGTTCGGGTTAGTACCCACATGGACGGCTTGCGCTGCGTTTACCAGATGTGGATTCCTTCCGATCGCCCCGATCGCGACTATTTGCGTTCGCCAGCACAACTGCTCCTTGGTAGACTCCTGCAATGCCATTTGGGCGCAAGACTTTGAAGCTCGATAAATCTGCAGGTCTTCTTCGCCGGTTCCTGGCGTACACGTTCCACGACTGGACCCGCGAAATGCCCAGGTCCAAACGCATCCTCACGTATGTGGGCATTCTTCTTCAGGGCTACGCTTTCTACTCCTTGCTGATCTGGGCGTTTATGGAGCCCCAATTACATGAATGGTTACGCGAAGTTCCTTGGTTGTCTGCGAATCTTTTGTTACTCCCGAGACGGCCAGCCAGCGGCATGTTGGTGATCCTGGCATATTTGACGGGACATTGGATTCAGAATGGAATGCTGGCTTCCGAATTTGTTCGGAAGACGCAACTCGAAACTGAGCAGACAGCGGCGCGGCAGATCCAGCAGACGCTGCAGCCTGAGAAATTAGAACCGTTGCCTGGCTACGAACTAGAGACGTTTTACAAGCCCTTGCGTGAGGTGGGCGGCGATTACTTCGACGTAGTGGAGCTTCCTGGCAACGCAATCCTATTCGCTTTAGCCGATGTAGCCGGAAAGGGGATGGCAGCGGCTTTGCTGGCGGCAAATATTCAGGCTCTGGTTAGAAGTATCGCCAGCGTTGCCTGCAGTCCGCTAGCATTAGCCACTGAGATTAACAAGCACATGATTCGATACAGCCCGATGGATCGCTTTGCCACGGCCGTGTTCATTGTGCTCAACCGAGATTCGGGAGAATTGACGTACGTCAATGCCGGTCACAACGCTCCGATTGTGTTTTCTTCGGAATCGAAGACATTTCTCGAGGCCACTGGTTTGCCACTGGGATTGTTTGCCCATGCGGAGTACGAACTTCGTAGAGCTGTTCTCCATCCAGGTGGCACTCTCCTGATATTCACAGATGGTTTGACCGACTCGATTCAGGGGGAGCATCCTGAAAATCGATTATGCGATGCTTTCGCTGTCAGTTCGGGACAAATGATGGCAAATCTTAGATCGCTGGTAGATCCGAAATTCAACGAGGATGATGTCACCATACTGCTCGTGAAACGTATCCCAAATTTTGCTCATAGTGGCATCTCTGCAAAAGAACCATGAATCCAGAGGCAAATCTTAACGGTGCATCGTGAAGTGGAGGTAACGCCTGATTAGCAGCGTTAATCACGGAGTAGCTCCCGAGTCGTCGGCCTGAAGGGTTAGGTCCCTCCAATTACGTGCTTCTAGGTAGTCGCAGAGTTGGTGTGCGATGGAAGACAGATCTGCTGAGCTGAGCCTTTACTTAACACATTTGACAACAACGGTTTATTCTGCAATTTAACAACAATAGGCGGCGTTGTTGTCGATCTCGATCCGACGCCCGGTACCGCGAAAAAAACGTGACACGCAGCCACGAGTCCAGTTCTGATGCACGAAAATACCAGTGGCCTCCGATTTGATATCCCGGAATTCGTTGGTTTCGGGCATAGCGCTGCAGCGTCTTGACGGGTATGTTTCCGAGGAGTCAGGCGGCATCGATGCTGCCGATCAAAGGCTCAAACATATGTGGGGCGCCCTGAGGGTGCCTGCAGTTAGGCGCACCCACCGAATCTGTTCCGAGGCGGCCCGCTCCTTCTCCCGTGACTCCATGAGATGGTGTCGCGCGTTCCATTCCGACAGAGCCGATGCCCGCTCGGTCCAACGCTCCCGACGGGAAGAATCAAAATGTCGACTGGCAATCTTTGCCAATCGTGCTATCATCGTATTGAAGTTCACAACCATGGAAGGGACAGCCGCCATGCCTACTCGAAATGTCAACTTGACCGACGAACTTGACCGCTTCGTCGCCAAAAAGGTTACGACAGGACGTTACGAAAACGCCAGTGAAGTTGTGCGGGCCGGGTTGCGGAATTTGGAGCGCGAGGAACAGGAGTACGAAGCGAAACTCGTCGCGCTGCGCGCGGCTATCGACGAAGGCGATGCCAGCGGTATCGTCGAGGGCAACGTATTTGGGCGTGTCCGGAAGACCCTCAAGCTTCCTGCGTCGTCGCGCTAGCGTGGCTGCGTTTCATTTTTCGCGTCGTGCTGAAGCCGACTTGCTGAGAATCGCTGAATATACCCTTCGCACATGGGGAAAGACCCAAGCCGCTCGCTACCTAGGCGAGATGCAGAAATGTTGTCAGACGCTCGCAGACAATCCTGGGTTAGGCCGACTTTGTGCTGAGATTCGTACTGGGCTGCACCGGCTGGAGCATGGCAAATACGTGGTGTTTTACCGCCGGGAGTCCTTGGGAATTTTGGTCGTTCGCATCCTGCACCATCGCATGCTCCCCGAAAGACGCCCCATCGAGGATAAAGACGAATAAGCGTAATCGATAATCAGTATTTGCGAAAGAAAGATGCAAGAGTGAAAGACTTCAGGCGACCCCGTTGTTTCTGTTTATGGGTTAGCTTTGTCGTAGTCCGCAGCCATCTCCGTAATCCTCTCGCTGATATCTTGCAGCACCCTTGAGCCCATCGTTCTTCCGGCCCTGTTAATGTTGTCCTGGGGTGAAGGCACAGCTTCGAACGCGTCAGGCGGGCAATTCTTCTGCGAGCTCCGCCAGGCGAATGATTATAAATAGTGATTTAACAACATTTAACAACAATTGAGAATCGGAGCGGCCGGTAACGCCTTCAATCGATGAGTCTTAGATTGTAGGGATGCAATTTCGATCCCCACCGCCCCTACCAATCCTGCATGGCGGCATCGGAAAACCCAAGACCCATCCTTTGGAAATCAAGGATGGGGCACCCTCTGTTTCTCTTTACTTTATGGACTATCACGGCAGTGGTATCTTCTCCGTGACCGAAATGGCAATAAATTCCAAACCAGATGTCCAGACCGGGCCACCCGCGATGCTCGTCTTCCTGACTCTCGCGCTCAGAATGCTCCTCAGTGTCGCCGCGTTTGCACAGGATATTCCTACTCAGAAAGTCGATCAAATCTTCACCGTTTACGACAAACCGGGATCACCGGGGTGTTCACTAGGAGTGATTCGCAACGGTGACTTCGTGTACCGGAAAGCTTACGGTTCGGCAAATCTTGAACTTAGAGTTCCGCTTTCGCCCCAGTCCGTTTTTTATATGGGTTCGGTGTCGAAGCAATTCACGGCTGCGGGGATAGTGCTGGCAGCAGAGCAGGGGTATCTTTCGCTCGATGATGATGTGCGCAAATACATCCCGGAGCTTCCCGACTATGGTCATGTCATCACCCTGCGGCAGATGATTCACCAAACTAGTGGATTCCGAGACTTCTTTTCGCTTCTCGATCTCGCGGGTCACGATGTAGCGGACTTCAATTCGCCAGAAGACATTTTCAAAATTGTGGTTCGTCAAAGGGGGCTGAACAACATCCCCGGAGACGAGTGGATTTACAGCAACACGAACTACTTTCTGCTCGGTATCGTCATAAAAAGAGCAACCAAGAAGTCCCTGAGTGAGTTCGCAGCCGAGAACATGTTTCAGCCTCTCGCCATGTCTCACACGCTGTTCTATGACAACCACATGCTGGTGGTGCCCGGTCGAGTTGCAGGATACGATTCGGCTCCGCACGACAGCTTTCACGTGGACTGGTCTACAACGTATGAAGTGGTGGGGGGTGGTGGTCTCATGAGCACTATTGATGACCTGCTCCTCTGGGACAGGAATTTCTATGCGAACCGACTGGGCAAAGGTACGCTTGTTCAGGAATTGCAGACGCCCGGTGTGCTCAACAATGGCAACAACATCAGCTATGCGATGGGACTTGACTTGGGGAGTTATCGCGGTTTGCCCATCGTGGAGCACGGTGGCGGACTCTTCGGATACCGGACTGAGCTTTTGCGCTTCCCAGAGCAGAAATTCTCGGTGATCTGCCTTTGCAATATCGCCAACGCCGAGCCGGAAAATCTGGCGCGACAAGTCGCCGACATCTATTTGTCTGACAGGTTGCAACCCGGAGCGAGCGCCCTCAATCTCTCAAGCAAAGGGGACTTCCCCGATCCCGCCGCGTTCGATGGGAAATACCTCGATCCTCGAACTTACCTGATTTACACGTTCACGGCATCTAACGGCAATTTGATGGCGTGGGGAGCAGTGCTGAGGCGGATCAATGCGAATCAGTTTTACGATCTCGGAAGCAACGTTATTACATTTGAACCATCAAAAGGCACCATGCACGCGAAGCTTGATCTAAAGGGAGAGACTTACTTTTCGGGCAGCAGGATTCGGGAACTTCATCTGGACAAGCCTGTGTTGGCTTCCTACATGGGACAATTTCGGAGCACAGAGCTTGATACCGTCTATGGCTTGTCTCTGGAGAAGGACACCTTAACTCTGCGGAACCGCGACACCCCGCCTCAGAAATTGACCCCGATTGCGCAGGACGAATTCGATGCGGGTGACCTCGGAAGGCTCGTTTTCGAGCGGGACGCAGGCGGGCGAGTTTTCGGCTTCCGTGTATTTACCCAAGATGCTCGCGGCATTGCATTCACGAAGGGAGATTGAATTCAATTTCCGTCCAGAATGTCGGGCAGAATCTCACCCGCTCTCCCCAGATGGCATTCCGTGAACGAATCTGAGTTCGCAGCTTCCTCGGTTCCCACATAGATCGTTCGCGCACGCCCGTTAACGGGTGCGGCGAAGTTGCTTTTACAAAGAATGAATTCTTGTGGAGCTGATCAGGTGTGGCATTCGACTCCGGTCAGACGCCATGGTGGCGGGCACACTGAGGCGATTCTCTTTAACGAACGAGACGAAGAAGCAATTTAGCAACGTTTGACAACAATTGAGAAGAGGAGCGGTCGGTAACGCCTTGGATCAGCGAGGCTTAGAATTTAGGGATGCAGTTTCGATCCCCACCGCCCCTACCAAACTTCTTTCATACCAACATCTTAAGTGATTGCTCGTCCCCCAATTGGAACTTTTGTACCAATTGGATCTTTGGCAATGCGCTCCATCAGGTCACGCTGCGACTGAGGAATGACGTGGGTATTGACCAATGCTTCCTTCGCTAGAAAGACTGCACAGCTTAGATTTCTCCGCCTGGTGGACAGAACTTTATTCACGAAACTTCGGAAGTCGGGTAAGGACAGACTGGCTTCAACTCGATCTCGTCAGGACAGGCGGCTGATACCAGGGAAGGCGTCAAACCCTGAATCAAAGGTCAAGATTCGCTCGATTCCGTGGTGTTCCATGACGGCGAGATGTACTGCATCACGCGCAGAGAGTTGCTGATAGCCCAAGACAATTTGTTTCGCACGCTCCGCGATGGAGCGATCAACAGCTAAAACCTGATCCACAATTCCGAGTAGTGCGTCGAAAGCTGGTTGGATTGCGTCGCGGCGGTTGATGGCAACATACCGGTGCAAAATCTCCTGGAGAACCTCGGCGTCCGTAACCAGCCGCTGGCGTTCGCCGATCACCTTCTCGAGCAATCGCCGCGCGTCGCTCTTGTGGGCATGAGGGGCGCCAACCAGATACATGGGAATGTTCGAATCGACAAGAATCAAAGATGCGCACCCGTTCCGTATCCCTTTTCGATCTCGGCCAACATGCCGCCGATATCACTCACGGGATACTCATGTTCCGCTGCCGCGCGGAGGACTTCGAGCTTCTTGCTGACGCCGCCGGCAGGCTCGCGGCGGCGGGCCAGTTCCAGTGCCTGGCGGACCCATTCGGCGATTGACATATGGCGCGAACGTGCCACTCGTTGAATCTCTCGGTATTCCGGATCCTTTAGAATCACTTGTAGTCGTTTAGCCATGGTATGAGTCTATCTGCCTCATACCGATGAGTCAAGCGGCATCCAGGGAGGGCAGGGAGGGTTGCTTCTGCTGAGACCCATGTTTCGGAACAGTCCCTACAACACTCCAAAAGACTTCGGTCATTGGGGAAAAGGTATTGTTCCGTTTGTTCCAGTTGGCCGTGGCCGGTGGCTGCAACACTCTGAGGACACAAGTCTTATTCAGATGCTTGTCGTTTCGATCCCCACCACCCCCACCAAACTTCAGCAAACAAAAGACTTTCCCAATACTGAATTGGCAAGTCGAACTCCAATGTTCTGTTGATCAAGTAGCAATCGAAGTAAGGCAGTAAGGCCAGAAACGACGTATGCGGAGAGGAGAACACAAGCGACCTTTGACGAAACCGCGCTTCCCCCAACCGGACGACTTAACGGGAGTTGAGGGCTTTGTGAAGGCTATGTTTCAAAAACCCTCGATCATCCAAACATTACTGTTTTCTGCCCATCCGTTGATTGCCAAATGTCGCCCATCCCGCGAAGGAATTCCCCAAATACTCTCGCCTCCACTTGCATTCGGATTTCCTTTTTGTTCCCACACCGTGTGCGTGTTCCCGTGCAGGTCTATATACGTCAGCGCCAGACCCTCCGCCGTCGAGTTATCAATAAAGAACCCTTTGTTGTCCGCGGCCCAGTCAAACGCGTCGCCCAGGTTCAAGTTCTTCACCACAATTTCTTCCGCAGGCTTACCATCCAAATGGAGGATGTGGATCTTTGCTTCCGGGGGAGTCATAAGCGCGATGCGCGTCCCGTCCGGGGAAATTGCCCATTCATAGACGCCGGAAGGGTCGGTGTTGAACCGCAACAACTCTTTTCCTCGGCCTTTCATCGGGTTGAGTTCAGTAAAGAGAATTTGTTTGCGATCCGCAGGCGCTTCAGCGATCGCGCATAAGCTCGCTGGCGCTCTGGAGCATCGTATCAGGTTGGAGAATGCATTTCCCATTTGCGTTGTTGCGATCAACTCCGGAGGCCCGCCGGTAACCGGTACTCTCCGGACTTCTCTTGTACCGGGATCCGGTTGTCTGTCGATAAGAATCCAGTCTCCGTCAGGGGAGATAACAGCGTTGCCTGTGCCAGCAGCCGCGGTCTCGACGATCTCGGGGTTATCGCTGCCAATCGCCTGCTTGAACAATTGCAGCAAACCATTTCGATTCGACTCAAACAGAACAGTCTTGTTGTCGGATAGCCAATCCATCGGAAAATTTGCGCTGTCATTCAAGGTAAGCCGCACGGGTGTTTTCAGCAGGGTTGCATCGGGACCTAGCTCAGCCACATACACGCTGCCTCGCCAAAAGTCTTTTACCAAGCTTAGGCGCTTGCCGTCGGCCGAGACTCCTAACGCGATTGGGCAGAACCCCGTCCAATTCGTTATTCGTTCCGGCTTGGTACTTGCAACCCTGTTCTCCCCGTCCACGCGGACTTGCCAAAGGTTGCAACTCGGCGAATCTTCTTGCAGCGAGTAAATCAAGCGATGATCGGGCAGCAAGCGCAGGCTCCAGATGACGTTGGGAGCGGTGAGTACGATTGTGGTCTCTCCACCTTTCACATCTCGCGTTTCAACTGTGCTCGTAAAACTCCCGAGCGCCTCGTGATACCTCAAATACACCAACCGCCGGCTGTCGAGTGACCAAATCACGCTTCCAAAGCTAGTATGCTCGTCTGCTTCCTGGACTCGCCGGGCATCCTGACCATCGGACTTCATTACCCAGATGTCTCGTCCCAGGAATCCTTCTTTCCCGGCAAACGCCACCATGTCGCCCTCCGGTGACACGGTCCATCCAATGCCGTTGTCGCGCAGTTTGTGGGGAGCCGCTCCTAACACAGACACCGTCCAGATCCCGCCGGGTACCTCCGATCGATATTGGCTGGCTAATATTCGTGTGCTGTCCGGGAACCAGTCATTCACGTACCAAGTCAGGGTCACTCCGTTCACCGATCCGGGTTCTGCCACCAACTTCGTTTCACCCGTTTCAATCAGCTTTAGATGCAGTCCCTTGACGTCGGAGTATGCCAGATATTTTCCATCTGGAGAAATCTGTGCGCTCTGTACCGAATTCTCGCTCGAATTCGTGGTTAGCTGGCGCTCCTTAATTTGACGAACCTCTAGAGACTTTTGTTTAAACACCAGGTAGTAGCCGCCCGCTATAAGCAACAAGACAATTGTCGCTACAAACGCCAACATCCACCATCGAGGAGTCGGATTCGTGATCGTCGTTGTATGCTCAACTGGCGCAACCGCAGGCTCGGAGTGCGAAATGTGTACAGAACCACTCCGTGGAACAGTCTCTACGTGTCCGGAAGATCGCCCCGAATCTGTGTCCCGCTTCAATCGCTTTAAATCCGTCCGCATGTCCGAAGCGTGCTGATACCGGAGGTCACGGTCCTTCTCGAGCGCCTTCTGGACAATGCGGTCGAACTCTTGTGGCAACGCGCGGTTCAGTTGCGAGGGAGGAACTGGAGTGCGGTTGAGAATCGCTTCGAAGATCACCCCGGAGCTCTCGCCTTGAAATGGGAGTCTGCCCGTTGCCATCTCGTACAAAACATCGCCAAACGAGAACAGATCCGTGCGTGAATCGAGGTGCCTGGCGCGCACTTGCTCCGGCGACATATACGCTATGGTACCGAGAGTCGCTCCGGGGCTGGTGAGATGTTCCGGCTCCTGCGCCAGCGTGGTCATGCTGTTGGGATTGTCAAGGGCATCACCAGAAGCAGAAACCTTTGCCAGGCCAAAGTCGAGAACCTTTGCGTGGCCTCGTTCTGTAATAAAGATATTTGCCGGCTTGATATCTCGATGCACAATCCCCTTTGTGTGCGCAGCATCCAGGGCATCGGCGATTTCTATCCCAACTGAGAGCAAGGTTTCGAGCTCAAGGGGGCGACCGGCGAGTCGGTGCTTCAACGTTGCACCATCCAGGTGCTCCATTGCGATGAACGCCCTACCCTCCACTTCACCGATGTCGTAAATCGTACAGATGTTCGGGTGATTTAGCGCCGATGTAGCCTTGGCTTCCAGGCGGAACCGCCCCATTGCCTGTCGGTCGGGGGCCAACTCTTCAGGCAAAAATTTGAGAGCGACAAAGCGATCGAGACGAATGTCCTCAGCCTTGTAGACCACACCCATCCCGCCCCCACCGATTTTTTCGAGAATACGGTAGTGAGAAATCATCTGGCCGATGAGCGCGCCGGGATCAGGCATGGTGCGGCAATCTTAGGTTGTGCGCAGGAGGCAAGTCAACGAATCGATATAGTTGATGTAGTTGATATAGTTTGTACGGAGTGGAGCAGCGCAATCGGGTAACTCCCGATTGATACTAACCGTATAAGTAAATGAGAATCCCGCACTCTCTCGGCAAGCTCAATTTCTCATTTAGAAGCTTCCGTGTACTCTTAACACGGAAGTCAGCAGAATCAGCACTTGAATTCGGTAGGCGACTGCGGCGCCATCAAATCGCGAGACTTAGAAATAGGGGTCGTGTTTGATCCCCACCGCCCCACCAACCTATTTGATTCAAGACCTGACGAGTGCTTTTGACACCACTTGGACTCACTCAGCGCGTAGTTCTGAATTCTTGCAAAACGATTTTCAACAGCATCGCGTTGTTGGTTACCGATGACGTGCCCGAAATCTTGCATTCGATGCGGATCGATATTCTCCGCGTCGGTCGCATTCGTTTAAGGCAGGCTATTCTAAGGAAGGGTCGCGAAGAGCAGGGATTTGGGAGGTGGGGACGGAAGAATTGAAGAGGCGGAGGTGCTTATCGAGGTCACGGCGGAAATCAGTGCCCACGGGGGAGTGGTCGCGAGCGGCGCTGAAAGCTGCCAATGCTTGTTCGCGGGAGTCGCGGCTGAGGTAGATGTTGCCGAGTTCGATGAAATCCCAGAAGGCGCTGGGATCTAAATCCACGGATTGCCGGAAGAGTCGCTCGGCCTTGGCAAGGTCGGGTTTATCGGAAAAGAGTTCGACACGAGCTCGATAAGAGCGGTCCGCGGCCATGAGGGGGGCAATGTTGTAGGAGCCGCGAAAAACACGGACGTCGCCGAAGCGAGCGACGGGTTTGGCGGAGCGGAGAGCGGCCTCATCGAGAAAAGGACTGGGACCAAGAAATCTGGCCTGAACGATGATAGTGCCGGAAAAAATGGGGCTGTGGAAGAGCGGTTCGTCGCGCTGCATGTCATGGCCGACCCAATCGAGATGGAGGTACGCGGCCTCCTCGTCGTAGGGTAAATATTGCACAAAGGGAACTTCCTGGACGGGCTCGAGGAACTGGTGATAGTAACGCGCAACTTCTAGGCAGCGCTGGTAAATGTCCACGCCTTCGTCATTGAAATAGAGATAGGCGTACTCGCTTCCGCCAACGAGTTCGTTGTAATACTCCCAGGGACGCAGAACGGGTAGAGCTGATCCCGCCGCGGCCAGAAACGCGAGCGCGACGAGGGCCTTTAGCCATTTGCCTTTCAATACCACGCTGGCGTGCAACGCAAATCCAGCAAAGACAGAAAGAAGAAGCACGGCCGGCAGTGCGTGCCGCATGCCGGCATAAGCGGAGCCGTGTGCGAGCACGAAGAAATAACCAAACGCTGCGAATAGAAGAACCGCTATGGGGAACTTCCACTGAGCTGGAAGCCTGCGCGCGAAGAAAAGGAAAAGGCCCGTGAAGATGAGGAGGTCGAGCCCGATGGGCAGTTTGACGGCGACGACCGCGGGGAAGAAATACACGGGCGCCTTGAAGTAGGGTTTGCCAAAGACGAGGCGAGATTCAACGCGACCCTCGACGCCGCCGCGAATGGTATCGGCAAAACCCCAGATGTAAGGACGCGGAAAGAGGTGGAAAGAATTGAACTTCGTGAGGATGAAGCGATTGAATGGTGAACGGAGGTCTGAGATTTTGAGGGCCAGAGGACGATTGAAAGCTTCGACGGAAGTTGGACTTTCCGTGTAGCGGAACCGGTAGAAGCCCCAGAGAATGAGAAAGGCGCCGATCAAAACGGCGCTGAGTTTGGCGAGGCGGCGAGTGCGAGTGTCGCGTGGACTATGCGGTGGGAGGGAGAGAGCACGGAAGAGCCCGGCGGTGGCGAGGATGATGCAAAAGACGGGAGCGGAGTGCTTGGTGGCGAGGGCCAGGCCGAGCACGAGGGAGCAGGAGGCGAGATCACGCCAATTCCAATCGACGAGCGCGCGCGCGGCAAAGAGGACGGCGGTAGCAGATAGTAGTGCGATGGGCAGATCGGTCATTACTATAGGTAGGTGGGCAGCGACGGTGGGATCGATAGCGAGGAACAAGAGAGTGCCAATGGCGACGCTGGGACCGAATACGCGGCGGAGTGTAAAGGCAAAAAGCATCAGGAGCAGTCCATTGAGGGTCCACATGGAGATGCGAGCGCGGTGTTGCAGGAGCACGGGGTCGTTTTGAATGTATACAGCCTCGTTGGCGAACTTGCGTTCGCTCTCCTTATCATTAAATGACCGAAATGGGCTGAGGCGAAAACCTAGCGTGGAAATGATGCTGCCAACCCAGAGTTTGACGAGCGGAGGATGCTCGGGATTGATGCGAAAGTCCGCGCGCTGAACGTAGGAGACTCCGGCGACGATGTGGT
The DNA here is from genome assembly GCA_963726725.1 of Candidatus Acidiferrales bacterium. Classification (GTDB taxonomy): domain Bacteria; phylum Acidobacteriota; class Terriglobia; order Acidiferrales; family UBA7541; genus Acidiferrum. Next base: position 134,321 of record CAVSDV010000025.1, on the reverse strand, counting down.
ACGGCTCGTCGAGGGTGAAATCGTCGAGGCGAGTGGCGATAGCGGAACGGACTACGGCGACGCAAATGAGTAATATAACAATCAGCGTAAAGACTCGAACACCCGGGATAGGATATTTTCCAGTCGATGGAGCAGGCACATCAGAAACCGCCATTGATCCTCCGTTCAATTGTGTCGGCAGTCGCGCGGCATTATAACTCGGCCAGGTACTGTTTTCCGATTTATCAGAAGTTGGGATTCATCCTGGACGTGTCCTTTCTTGGGCGGTATCAACAGTTGAAGCTCCTGCTTTCGGAGAAGGGGCTGAAGTTTCCAATGCGTGAGGGATCGCCAGAGCCATTCGATAGGCCCAAAGCGAAAGTATTTAAGCCAGATCGGGCTGGCAATTAAGTTGGACGCCCAGAATTCCGCAACCCAAAAAATAGTTGGTAAAGTTGAATCTCGCCGAATCGCTTCCATCCGTAACCATTAAAAATTAGAGCGCAGATTACGCTCGTCCCCAAGTAGTTGCTGAGCGCCGTTTGGCCCACGGCCGCAAGTGGCTTCGTCATCCATCGAAGCGCGCCAGCTTTGACGATCATGAGCAAGTCTGAGGCGTTGGCAAGTCCTACGGCTAGTCGCTCAAGATCATACGGAATGTATTCCCAATTCAGGATAGCAAGGGCATCGAAGTTACTCTGCATTACAACTCAAACGCCGAAATGTTCATTATCAGGATGCCCAGAAGGGCGATCCCGCGTAGCGTGTCAATCGAGGAAATCCGCTCCCCTCTTGCACGGTTGGTCTTGGTTGGAGATCGGGAAGGCCGGCGACTTGTGCATCACGCATGATAAGGTCACTCCATTCTTGGCGCGTGACCCAGAAGCTATCTCTCCCCATCTGCTTCCATGCTCTGAGATTTGCGTGAGACTATCCTGGCTAGTCTGCCCGTGTCCCAAATCATTTTGCACTTCAAGGTATCTGCATTTCACAACGCCTAGGGTTGTCCGACACCATTTATGACCATTTGATGAAAGGGAAGCGGTGCTACGCCTTTGACGAATCAGGGCTTGTAATTTGGAAATGTAATTTCGACCCCACCGCACCTTCCAAATCCCAATAAAATGGGCCTTGTTTCATGACACTTGTCCCCAAAATGAAGTTTGTCTTCAATTGAGCTGACACGTTGGTTGAGTGCAATAGGAGAAGCCCGCTCATGGGCCTTTTTTACGCGTATGGCCCCAGATGTTGAAGATGAGTTCAAATTTCACGGGACCCCCTGCTGTGGGAGTTCCCACACATTCGAGCCTTTTGCTTAATTGTCTACCGGCCTTAGTTTCCAGCTCCGGCGCTGCGACAAATCGCACCGAATGCCCTTTCGAGGTTAGCTCGAGTTGAATCGCTAGCTCACGATTGATTCTTGGCTCGAGGCAAGTGAAGAACGCGTCAACGGATTTTTCCACTTCACGGGCATACCCGGCGAGATCATCAACAGCAATGTACTCCTGAATAGTTTGTTCGCTGCTAAGCAAGACGGTCCTGGTCAAACTCACCGCAACGAGCTCTTTGGGGGGCGCGTTGCCTTGAGGTTCATAGGTCGTCCACTCTTCCGATGTATAGGAATCCCCAGAAACGGGACTGGTGTATGTTGACGGTCTCGCCCACATTAGCGATAGGCCAGCCCCAGTTGATTCATCCTTCGGAACGACAAAATCGGTGCCGGCGAGTAGCGCGCTACGAATTTCCATCCAGTCCCCATTCTTGAGAAAGACCGCGAAACCATCCTCTACCATTCGGAGGTCGGTTTCCTCCTGTTCTGGGATGAAGGCCAGAAAAGCGCCCGTCTTTCGTGACCCGTCGCTCCCCTGGGGGGTAATCGCCATTGACTGATCTGCACCCGGACACCAAACCAGACAGGCGTTGGCCCGGGAATCCGGTTGAGTGTAGAGAGCGAGAGGAGACGTCGGAGGCAGCTCTTCAACGATCTTTCGAAGCTGTGCTCGGCTTGAAGATCGTACAGAAAGATAGATATGCTTCTGCTCCTCGTAATAACTTGCCCGAGAGTACACTCTAGAGAACTTTCCCAGGATGCTTTCCTCCATCGCTCCCAGAAACGCAACCGGTTCGCGCTTCAGGTCACACCAGGTGGGACAAGGGTAGTGACGGTACATTTTCCCCAACAGGGAAGTGATACGAGTCAGGCCGAAATCCCAAGCAATCTTGGCTTCATCGCCTTTGAGAAGGATGCTTGCAACGAGCGGTACCCCCCTTGTCTCCACGCCTAGAAATCCTTGCGGTTCGACATAACCAATTCCACGAACGTCTTTATATCCGGGGACGCCGGCCTCGCTGAAGAGAGTTGACTGTCCCACGTCCACGACTTGCCCCTCCTGCGCAAGATCGTAGATGGCCGCCAAGAGGTCGACCAATTGCCGGGGATAATCTTCAATCTTCTGGTTTGCTGCACGCGCGAGCGTCAAAATCATTTCTTTCTGCTTATGCGCCGTCATTCCTTCCGTTACAAACGACCAGCACGGAATCTTCTCCTTCTCGCACTCTATGTCGTGATAAAAAATTCTTGCCTTCAATTTGCCTGGGATGAGTTCAATGGTGCCGGGAATTTCGCTCGTGGAGGTTGCGTGGTGAAAGCTTGCCTTGCTATCAGACTTGGCACCTGTAAACCGACCGAAAAAGGAGCGTGCGAGCCTTAAAGCGGTTTCGATACGTAAGTCCATTATCCCTCCGCTTTTCCGAGTGGAGTTGCTTTGAGGCTAGCATGCAGATCGGTGCCTAACAAAATCCTAGGGCGCAGGAAGAGTAGTAGAGGCTGCGAATTGTGCCGCCCCATCCACTGACCAAATCTTGTTCTTAACAGCTAACGACGAACTATCTCATTTGGATTTTGCATTGTAGACGAAGTCAATCGTTAGCGTTTGGCCCTCAACTACGGTAATTTCCTGGCTCCGGGTGCCATAGGTCTCATGCCATGCAGTTACTGTATATTTGCCCGGCGGAAGCTCTGGCAGTGTGAATAAACCATCTTCCGCGGTTACCGCGAAATAGCTTGTCCCTAGAACGGCAAAATAAGCGCGCATCCAAGAGTGAAGGTTGCACTTTACCGGTATGAACTCCTGTTTATCAAATGAGGCGGAAAAGGGCGGAGTTCCCCGTAGTTGCACCTTGTTCCATTCCCGGTTGGTAATCGGCATAGGGTGAATATTGTGAGAAAAGGGGTCACTATTGATTATCTTGACCTCCTGCCCCACCTGAAAGGCCAGCACCCGCGTGGTGTAGTGGCAATTTTGCTGATTTAGGCTGACTGGACTCGTCGGCGCGGAAGCCATCGCAGGTGCGCCGGCAGAAATAAAAACCACAACATTTTTCAGGGTATCGCCGGGTCCAGTGACAGTATCCTCCGTCATGCGCGGTTTGGGATTCAGCTTGACGCATTCTGGCTCCTTGGACATGTTAATGATCTGTGATTTTGCGGGGGACCCGGTCAAAGTTACCCTTCCGGTGATTGTCCCACCCGCTGGGCCACCAGCGACAACGGCTGGAATGCATAAGTACGCAAAAACTGAAAACCGAAGATATTTTGGTCGCATTGGGAATCAGCCCCCTTTTGACTTCAGTTCTCCCGGAAGCTCCGCACCATTTATCAGGATCCTATGGTTACCCTTCTCGCAAGGCGGTTGCATTGTTTGGCGTTGATGTATCAGTTAGCAGGACTGCTTCTCGGTTTCTCTCCGCTTCAGGTCTAAGGTCAAACACGACTGGAGTTCCCCATAACAATGCTCACGATTGCCTGCAGTTCCGCCCTAACTCCTTCTGATTACTTACCGATGTGTCGAAAATCAATGGGTAGGGTTGGCAGGGTTGGCAGGGAGTACGCTGCATTCATGTCATTTGATAGCACGTTTCTTGCCGACCAGTTTGCTGGCCGTGCAAAGCAACAAAGCCCTGTCTTTTACGGACATCTTCTGGATCGCGATTTGTAGTTTTGAAAGGATGCGACGGCCCTTTCCCCGAAATGCCCAATCATCTATTTCCTTCGCACTTGTTTTGGGGGGTTGCGGCGGTTTCTCTCCCTCGTAAAGAATTTGATACAGCGGCATATCTAGTGCACGTGCAAACTTTTCGAGAGTCTCGATGGAAGGTACAGTGTGTCCGTTCTCCACTCGAGAGATGTAGCATCGGAACAGTCCTGTGCGTTCTTCAATCTTGCCTTGGGATAGACCTTTCAATTCCCTAAACTGTTTGAGTCGATCTCCTACATCCATTTCAGCCCCTCCCCTTTTCAGTTAATCGTACGCATTCTTCGCAAACAAAAGTAAGGCGAGGCTGGCGATCCAGGTCGTCTGAACGGACTGTAGTCCCGGAAGCGTGTCAGCCCTGCCGAGGTAGATCGGAATAGAAACGTTTTCTTGGCTGGACTACAGAGGTTGCTGATTATCTAACATCGAAGAGAAACAGCGCGGATACTAGGGGGAATGAAATTAGGCTGCTCCGACCGTTCTTTTGTCCCAACGTTTATTTCGCCATTTCTAATCGGGGTGCCCAATAGCCGCGAGGAAGCTGATTCCTGAGTTGGCTGTGTGCAATGGTCGGAAACCTCCAACACTCGAGCTAAGAACAGCGGAGTGTGCTCGCACACCGATCCTTGAGACTCATCGTACGGGGTCTCTGGCAAATCTTCCGCATGCAACGCGAGAGACAATCCAAAGAACAAAACCCCAAGTATAAAAAGCGTGGAGACGGAGTTCCTCATCGGCACGGGAGAGCATAGCCGGGAGTCACCGTCCGGTCAACCCGACGGTTGCCCCGACGGTTGCCCGTGTCGCCGCAAAATGAGAATGTCCGGTTTGTGCAAAGTAGAAATGTCCGCTTTTCATAGATGGCCGAGAGCCCATGGAAACGGAGCGAATCAGCTTGAGCCAATGAATAGGGGATGCCAGGCCAGTTGCGCGGTGACTATGCGTACTCTAATAAACGTTCTAAATCGCTAGCAGGAAACACGAGGGAACACTCTTGTGGCCACATGCTATGGACCCACTTCGATTCCCGACAAGGATAATCGTGGTATCGAAGGAAGATAGCAGTGCGTAACGCACGGAGGAGGTCAAGCAGCGTTTGCGTAGTCATCTTCTCGGGGACAGTGCAGGGCGTGGTTTTAACCGGGACGAACCTATAACCGACAGTCTATTCCCTGACGCATGGTGTGACGATTGTGAACCGATGCGCGCCTCTTTAAGGGGAGTTTCTAGAGAAATGGGCTCCCCGAACGTGATGCACACTCGTTGAGTAGCAGAACTAGGTGTCCGGAAAGTGGTTCGATTCGGAACCTGAGATTTTCTGGTTTCACCCAGATTGTCTCAAAAAGGATTGCCTCCCAATCGTCTTAGGCGGGAGGGGTTGCGCTTTTTGCCGCCGCTTTCACGTTCAGATTCCGCATCAGTCGGAGTAGAGAATTAGGATGTAGCCCCAGCGCTTTTGCTGCCTCCAGATAACTGCCGCCTGCCTCTTGTAGGGCTTTCTGAATCAGCTGCTTCTTCACTTCCTTAAGCGCAATATGATAACTTTCCGTTCCGCTCACCGCTGCCCCTGCCTCGATAATTCCTTCCGGCAAGTCATCCACTCCGATCGTGTCAGATGACCCCAGGACCAGGGCTCGCTCAATCGCGTTTTCCAACTCGCGGACATTTCCTGGCCATTCGTAATTCCTCAAACACTCAACCGCGGCCGCGGAAATCGATGCCGCACGGACTTTGCATTTACGGCTGGCTTTTTCCATGAAATGTGTGGCGAGGTTCGCGATGTCCTCTCGGCGCTCGCGCAACGCTGGCATCTTCACGCTAACTACGTTCAACCGATAATACAGATCTTTGCGAAATTCTCCCGCGTCAACGGCCTTGGACAGGTTCTTGTTCGTTGCTGCTAGAAGGCGCACATTAAGCGAAATGGTTCTCGTACCACCCACACGCTCGAATTGGCGCTCCTGCAGAACTCGCAGCAGTTTCGCCTGCAGTGCCGGTGCAAGTTCACTGATCTCATCGAGAAACAGCGTCCCACCCTCGGCCATTTCGATTTTCCCTTTTTTCTGGGTCACCGCGCCGGTAAACGCGCCTTTCTCGTGCCCAAACAACTCGCTTTCGAGCAGGCTTTCGGTGATCGCCGCACAATTGATCGCGACGAACGGCCGCGCTGCGCGTTCACTATTCCGGTGAATCGCTCGCGCCACAAGCTCTTTTCCAGTTCCACTCTCTCCTTCGATGAGCACCGTTGAATCACTTGGCGCTACTCTTCTGATGAATTCGAACACTTCGCGGATCCTCGGGCCACTCCCCACCATGTCGTGCTCCAGGCTGATCTCCGCTTTCAACGTCTGGTTTTCCTGCGTCAACGCCTCCCAGTGGTTGAGGTTCTCCAATGCAAGTGCTGCGATGTCCGCCACCGCCTGCAACACCTGCAGATGATTACGGTCAAACTGGACGGTCGGTGTCTTGCTGTCCAGGTAGATCACTCCCAGAACTCTTTCGCCGACGACCATAGGTACGCAGAGCAGCGAATGCACTTTGTGCTCGTTCAGCATGGCAACTTCTCGCAAAGTTTCATCGTGTTGCATATCCATCACTACCAAGCCCGCGCGTTCCTTTAAAACTCGTTGCAGCACCGCTTGGCTAACCGGCACGGCGTGCTCGGGTCCCCGGACGCGGTCCCATGCTGTCGTCGAACTCATTTCTCCCAGTGCGTCAAAAAATAGAACGCTCCCGCGCTCTGCAGGCACCACATCAAAGACGAACCCCAGGAGTTGCCATTGCAGCGATTCTCGGTCGCGAATGGTTCCGATTGCCGTCGCGATTTTTAATAGCGCATTTAGATAGGCCGTCAGACGCGCGGCTCCAGGAGAATCGAGCTCATTTAATTGGTCGTTATGTATAGGGTACAGTGAATCTTCACGCGGCAAGAAAAGTGCTGCCCCGTCAATCTTTGAAGTGTCTTCAAAAAGAACGGGACTCGCTAGCGCCCCTTCTTTGTCCTCGAGCAGAAAAACGAAAAGTGAACAACCCACCGAGAACTGGTCTCCGTGTTCCAACTGCTGTTCCATCACCGGTACGCTGTTTACCCGGGTGCCATTGCGGCTTCCCAGATCGCGCACTCGGACATCCGCACCTTTGCGCACCAGTACACAGTGCCGTCGTGAGAGGGAAACATCGGCCAAATAGATTTGATTCGATTGATCGCGCCCAATCGACACTTCGCCTTCGGGTAAGGCAAAGACGAAGCCTTGGAAATGACCAGCAATCGCCACGATACGCGCTTCCATGCTCGAATCACCTGCAATTCACCTTAACATTCTAATTCCCGCCCGAATACAGTTGCCGTTAACCAAAGGGCGGGGGCCACTAACCGTTCGGTTAGCGTGCGAGCGCAATTCCTCCCTGCGCGTCCCATCGAGATTTTCTAGCATTCCTTCCAATTCCCTTAGAATCTTCAACTTTGCTCTTCGTGGCTGAAAATCGTGATTGTTTTCGACTTTGGTGCCTCGACTGCATTATCCATCCACGTCAGTAGTTGAGAAAGGCAAACACGAACTTAGGCAAGCAGGATAAGGGGTTTTCAGCAGTTATAAATAGCATTCGCGCAACCCTTTCGCCCTTCTCTACTTCGGACCCAAAGGAGATTTTATGAAAAACCTACGCTCTATTCTCTTCGTTTTGACTGCGCTCCTGATGGCAACGGCCGCTCAGGCTCAGCAGACCAATATCAAGGCTAGTGTCCCCTTCGACTTTGTCGTCGGCAATCAGGCTTACCCTGCTGGCGATTACAGTGTCAAATCCCTTTCCGAAAACGGCGTCCCCATTCTCATCCACAACGACCAGGAATCCTTGAAGGGCATCGCGCTTTCCAACACCTGCACCTCGTTGAGAGCTTCGGGCGCGACCAAGCTCGTCTTCCATAGGTTGGGCGACCGCTACTTCCTGTATCAGGTCTGGACTCAAGGAAATTCTGCTGGACGCGAATTCCGGATGAGCAAGACAGAAGTCCAACTTGCGCAGCTTCTCCCGAAGACGGAACTCGTGATAGTCGCCTCAAACATCAACCGCTGAGTCGATCGAACCCACCCACTTAGTTCGCATCGAAAGAGGGAACGTGAAGACGTTCCCTCTTTTACTTTTTCCAAATAATTTAGCAGGCTGCAATGGCGCCAGATTCAGACCGGTTACCGAGTTGTTGATTCTTCTGCCCGTTTGTTGCGTGCGTTGCTCTCGGTCTCGGACGACTCGCACGAAAACAATCGACTTGAGACGAACCACCCCACCGCCGCCAACGATACACTGACAGCGATAGAAATGCTCACTGCTCCTGCCGCGCACTTCCCAAGTCCTGTATATCGTGGTATCTCTGTTCCGTTGTGGACTGCTGGGCTCAGTTCCTGATTCCGCCGCCACCGCCGCCGGTTTTGACTTTCTCATAGTCATCAAAGTCCACAATGGAGTACTGAAATTCGTCGTCTTTGCTGATCATCACCGAGACGCGGCCACCTGCGGGGAGCAGAATGTCGATCCCCTCACGGGACTTGGTGTCCGGTTTCCACAGGCGGAGCCGATATGCTTTATTGTCCTCGTTCTGGAAGTGTACCCTGCCTCCGTTGGGCGTTACTTCTACTTCGCCGTCGCGGTCGGGTTTTTGGTTTAGGATGGTTATTGTCGCGTAGAGGGGCAAAGTGGCCTGTTTTGCTTCTGCTGCACCAGTGGTGTCCATGTGATTCTCCTTTTGAAGCTCACTGCTTCCCGGGGGCCTTAAAACTTGGGTCAGCGAGTAGCCCGAGCAGGGTGGGCCGTTGCTGAAGGTCGGTCAGAGTGTAACCGCTTTTGAGGCTGCCCTGCGCATATTGAATTGCACGCTTCCGGTCGCCGAGGTCGTCATAAGTTTCCGCAATATCGGCGAGGATCCAAGGATCCTTGGGTGCCAGTGTAAGGGCTATACTCGCATGGGAGAGAGCTTTTTCGCGGACCTTATCTTCTGCATAGAGCATGCTTAGCATGGAGTGTACGGGAGCTTCCTGGGAGTTCAGGAGTGCGTATTGCTCGAGGAGGGTCAGAGTCTTGGCACGAGCGTCGCGCATTTTTTCGTCATCCTTGAGCCAGGTGTAAGCGAGCTGCAGATTGGCCCAAACACGCCAATCCTTGTCGTTGAGCTCGAGAGCCTTGCGGGTAGCTGCGGCGGCATCCGCATAGCGCTTCTGGTTGATGTACAACCAACCGAGATTGGCGTAAGCCTGATAGTTGGGAGCGAGTTGGATAGATTTATGAAACGCGGCTTCCGCCGCGGCGAGAGACGCAGGATCCTTGAGTTCCATATATTCGACTCCGAGATCGCTGTAGCCCTCCGGATTATCAGGGGTAAGCTCGATGACGCGGTCGTATTGCGCGAGGGAGTCCTGCACGCGTTTCTGGCGTGAGTAGAACGCGGCGAGATCGCTGTAGCCCTCCCAGTAATCGGGACGAAGGGCGATGGCGCGCTGGTAGGTGGCTTCGGCGTCTGAGAGATGCCCCATTTGCTCGTAGACATCAGCGAGGCCGAGCAGGGCACTGCCATCGCGTGGGCTGATGTCGAGTGCATTTTGAAATTCATGTAGAGCGATTTCGCGCTTGCCTAAGGTTGCCTGCAGCTTTCCCAAAGTAACGTGAGCAGCAGCGAGACGGTTGTCGATGTGCAGGGCCTTCTCACAATTGGCGAAAGCTCGATCGACCCACGGAGGGTGATGATCCATCATGAATTTCAACCGATAAGCCTCCCCGAGAGTAGCGTAGGCGTAGGCAAACCGGGAGTCCTTCTCAATGGCCGAGTTTAGCGCGGCAATGGCTAAATCGGGATTGCCGGGCTGGTCGTAGCGTTGCAGATAAGCTAACCCTTTGAGGTAGAGCTCATATGCACTCGGTGAGACACTTCCAGCAGACATGAGGGCCCCCTCCGGTCCTCTGACCTTCATCAAGCGAGCCAGATGTGAAACGGCTTGGCGTTGAAGTGCGACCAAGTCGCCGGAGCGATCTTCGAGCTCCACGGCGCCAATCTGCCGTAAGAGCTTGGAATCAACCAGTACGACTGTGAGGTGCACGGTCTTGCCATCGCGCAGGACGCTGCCTTGCACGACCATGGTGGCGCCCAGTTCTCGGTAGGCTGAAGCTGGATCGTTGATTTTGCGGCTGCGCACCACACTCGCAGGAACCACCCAAAGGGATTGCTTTGGAGTGTCGAAATTCGAAAGCTCGTTGGTCATGGAGTCCATCAGGCCTTCCGCGACCGGAGCGTACTCGGGATCGTTGCTGAAGTTGGCGAACGGAAGTACCGCGATATGTTTTTCGCTGCCCGCGTAGGCAATGCCAGCAAAGCGTTCGCGTACAGGAAGAAGGAAGAGAGATGCGATAGCCGCGACCGTGACCCCAAGCGACACAAGTAGGAACCGGCGAGTTCTGCCTGGATGGTTCGATTTCAGGACAGGAGTGGAAGCATTCGCAATATACTGACTGAGCTGACGCCCGCGCAAAGAGTGAGTGAGCGTTGCTTCGTCCCCCGAACCGGGGATCGACGCAGTTTCCGCACGGACGGCTTCCAGATCGTGGAGCATCTCCTCTGGGCCGGGATAACGGCCTTCGCGCTTCTTGGAGAGTGCGCGGTAAGCGATCGGGCGCACCGCGGTGGGGAGCATCCCGAGTCCCGCGGGCGGTTCGCCGAGAATGGCAAAGGTCATGGCCCCGGTGTTTGACCGGATAAACGGATGGGTGCCGGTAATCATTTGGATAAGAATCACGCCGAGAGCCCACAGATCGACGCGGTGGTCGATCGGCTCACCGAGGATTTGCTCCGGAGCCATATAGGGGAGCGTTCCGGTGAACGACAGGCTTTGCGTAGCGCTAACGGAGGCGACAACTCGTGCGAGTCCGAAATCGACGATCTTCGCGATGTTATCTTTGGTGATCATGATGTTCGATGGTTTAATGTCGCGATGAATGATATTTCGCGAGTGAGCCGCGCTCAGTCCCCGTGCAATCTGGATGGCCAGATTGATTGATTCGTGAATCAGAATCGGCCCGCGCTCCAACTTCTGTGCCAAGGTCTCTCCGTCGTAGAAACCCATGACAATGAAGAGCTGATGACGGTCAGATTCCTCGAGCCCGTAAATGACGCTGATATTGGGATGGTCAAGTGCAGAGGCTGCGCGTGCTTCGCGTAGGAGGTTCTCTTTATCCTGAACACTAAAGGCGAGGTCATTCGGCAGAAATTTCAAGGCGACGGTGCGTTCAAGCCTCAAGTCGAGCGCCTTGTAGACTACGCCCATGCCACCGGCGCCAATCTTCTCGATGATGCGGTAGTGTGGCTCCGTCTGGCCGATCAGAGTGGCGTACTCCACCATTTGGCGCAATCTTAGGTCGTCGGAGTAGGCAAGTCAACGAGAAGACACTAGAAGACACTGATCACAAGCTGGCGGTATGTCGCCTGGATTCCGTAGTTCCGACATTGGCTCCTCGCTCATTGCTGACGAAAAGTCGCCATGCTCCGTCTGAATCAGGGAGCATCTACCCCGTCACCCTTACCGTCGAGTTTTCTCTCTCGATCTCCTGCGTGAAGTTCACTGTCCGCGGGGGGCCAGTAAGGTATTTACCATTCAGCTTTCCTGCGGAAAGCCATCTCGTGTCACCGTGAGCGTATATCTGCCTGGTGCAACGATGTACCATCTCGATCTGTCTCAGTTCCTTCGGTCGTGCCCTTGGCGTTGTCGCTGTGTTCCACAAGCGCATCAGGCACCAGGGCATGGCTCGGATCGGTCACGACACCGGCCTATCTCCGTTTTGTCATTGTTTGGACACGTGAATCGTGGACAGAACCGAGAGCCAGGGGAAAGATTAGCAAGAGCTGGATCGAGGGATTCCATCTTGTCGATGAGCATGCTAGATTCCAAACAAATCTTCACACGGGCACTACGACCCGCAAACGGAGCAGCGATACCGCTTCATTCGCTGACCACAGATCGTTACTAGTGGTCGAACCGACACTGCGTTCATTCTCTGCGTTTTTGTATTCGAGCTGTTCAGGCCCAATAGATACTAATAAGGGAGAAAGTTGCAGAGCGATTCGGCGCCGATTCAACGCCTTGGCTTGTTGGTCCACAAAATGAATGTTGTACCCAAGGGAGGCCAACAGGTTGGTTGAGTGCGCTGGAAAACACCGCTCGCCGCCCCTTTTTACGCGTATTCCGGTCCTCGGTCTGGGTAGTTTTCCTCATGTCCCAGCGGAATGAGCATTCGCCATAGTTAAGGGAGAGAACTTGTTGAGTACACCTCTCCTAAAAGTGCTGTCTACAGCGAACAGTCTGCTCGCGTCGTGAACCCACTAGCGAATTGCGCTCGGGTCCACGGAAGAGCTGGCCATTTCCGAGATCTCAGGAAAATTTCCGAAGTGCCGATTATCTAGATTCATTGCTGGCGGCTGAATCGAATCGTCAAGACGTGTCACTACTCCCCGTGGAGCGTTCTGCGTGTACCGTCACTGATTTGGCGTCGCCTTATGGACTACCGGGTAAACCAGACAACTGTTAGGGTAGAATCCCTGCTTAAAGTGAGCATCGACCGCCTGTGAGTGCCATGACCGAATTGAAGAAGGACTGGGCCCTAAATCCGGAGGCATTCCGTCAATTCCTCAGTTGGCTTGATGAAGGTGTGGACTCCGGCGGGGATAGGTACCTCGAGATGCGCCGCAGGTTGTCGCGTTATTTCGACCTGCGGAATTGCAGTTTACCGGATGATTTGGCGGACGAAACACTGAACCGCGTTGCTCGTAAGCTCGAGGAAAAAGGCGAAATCGTAGGAACTTCGCCAGGCCACTACTGCTACATCGTCGCTAAATTTGTCCTCCTAGAATTCCGCCGACGCGCCGAACACAAACATTCAAGTCTTGAACAACTTAGCGGCTCCGGACAGTCGATTGGAAGTCTTATCGTGACCGCCCGTCCGGACAGTGAACGTGAGGCTAAAGAGAAGCTATTTGACTGTCTGGAAAGATGTTTGGGCAAGCTTCAAGCGGATGATCGAAGCCTCATTGTTGAATACTACCGTGGTGAGCAGCGGGCAAAGATCGTAAGGCGGGCCGAGCTAGCAGCCCGCTTAGGCCTGACGATGAACGCACTGAGCATCCGGGCTTGCCGCATCCGTAGCAAGCTCGAAGTTTGTGTCAGTACGTGTGCCAGACAAACATGAAGGATTTTTGCGAGTTTGATCTTATATAAGAGGGATGATGTCTTTCGCGGATAAACAAGAGTTCAACGATCAGGTCCTGATCCGGTACCTTCTCGGCTCTCTGTCCGAGGAAGAAGCGGAGCGCCTAGACGAGTTAGGTATTGCCGATGACGCGTTCGCGTGGCGATTGAGGGCGGTCGAAAACGACCTCGTCGATGGTTACGTGCGAGGCGAACTTTCGTGCTGAAGACTTAGCGCAATTCAAAATTTCCTATTTATCTTCGGCGAGTCAGCTACAAAAAGTGGAATTCGCCGAAGCGCTGCGCTCCATGGATACCAGGACGGCAACAACAACAGCCCAAGCAGCGCCAGCAAAAACGGTGGCGGAGTCAAGTCCGAGGGTCGGGCCGCCGGAAGCGCTACGCCCGTGGCGATGGCTTGCTGTCCCGCGGCTGCCCCTCCAGTGGGGGTTTGCCGGGGCCACGCTGGTTTTGCTACTCGCAGCGAGTTACTTGCTCCAGGAGAACGCTCGTTTACGCAGACAACCGATCGAGGTGCAAGGAACACATGCAGCTCTCGACCAGCAGCAACAGGAACTCGAGCGTCAATTAAATGACCAGCGCGCCACCAAGGCAGCAACGGCAAAGGAATTGGACGGCCTCCGCGAAACGCAGCCGAATCTCGATCAGATCAAGACACTGGCTGTGCTCTTGCCGCCGCCGACTAGAGGCGCTGGCCGGATCCCTACGGTCTCAGTACCCCCCGGGACAAACCTGGTCGTCCTGCTTCTGGCACTCGAGGCCGATGAGTTCCCAGCTTACCGCGTCGCAGTGAAGGACCCCGCCAAAACTCAGACCGTTTGGCATAGCGGGGATGTGGAGCCAGCCTCGAGTGGGACAACCAAGACTATTTCGCTCACGTTCCCGGCCCGTTTGCTCAAGCAGCGGAATTATGTCCTGGAACTTTCCGGAGTTTCTTCGAGCGGCCATGCGGAGTTCATCAGCGGATATCCTATTCGCGTTGTGACAAGGTGACATTTCTCCGTAGAAGAAGGTCTTCCAAGCCTTGTGGCGGAGGTGGCCCGATGACCTGCGGCGTTTATCTCCATTCTTCCCTGAATCGTATTGTGCTAGTGGTGTGGGTAGTCCTGTCTACAGTCTGCGCGGTCTTAACCGACGCGAAAGGCCAGGCTCGGCATCGCTACGCTCTATTCGCCAGACCAGAGCAACCTTCTCCAGAGAAGCATCAGGAAATCATCCTACTTCAACTTGGCAAGCCGATCGAACGCGATTTGGCTGCAGGGCAGAAACACCGTTACCAAACGGCATTGTCTCGAGGGCAGCACTTTAGCCTGGTACTCGAATCCCATGATGTAGATGTTTCCGTCCGTCTGTGCGACCTAGATGGAAAAATCATAGAGGAGGCAGATGCCGAAAGTTGGGAGGGGCAGAAAGTACTAGAGGTAGTGAGCGAAAGCATTGTTGCCTACCAGATTGAGGTCGAGCCGAAGTACCCGAAGACGGGATCTGGCAAGTATGAAATACGAATAACCGACGTTCGTTCAGCGACCGAGAGAGACCGACTGCTTTACGAAGCGCAGCGACTGAATTCGGAGTCCAAACGTTTGTATCAAGCCGGTGCATACGAAAACGCTCAATCGTTGAGCGAGCGAACCCTTGAAATTCGCGAAACAGTGTTCGGGCAGGACAGCCCGGAGGTTGCCGCCACATTAAACCTTTTGGGACTCATCCGGAATGCTAGGGGCGATTACGGCAAGGCAGAAACGTTATTCCAGAGCGCCCAAGCAATCGATGTGAAGGCCTTTGGGAGGAGTCATCCCGCCACAGCGCTAGTCATGGATGGTCTTGCGAACAACCTCAATGCTCAGGCTCGATACACAGATGCCGAAAACCTCGCCAAAGAAGCACTCGCTATTAGAGAAAAGACTCTTGGAGCCGATCACTTCCTCGTCGCTGTTTCGCTTGGAACCCTCGGCGACATTTACTTCGCGAAGACGGACTATGCGAATGCCAGGGTATTCGCGGAACGCGCACAGGTGCTTGCCGCAATGCGCTACGGCCCTGACGATTTGCCCTACTCGGACTTTGTAGGCCGCCTGGGCCGCGCCACTACAAGGCAGGGCAATTTTTCTCGCGCAGAGGAACTCATCCTCCAGGCACTGCACGCTAGGGAGAACCTGGCGGGCAAAGAGGGTCTGGCGGTTGCCGATTCGATGGCTGACCTTGGGTTCGTCTACCTCCTCAAGCGCGACAACGTCAAGTGCGAGCAAACGCTTCTGCAAGCTTTGCCACTCGAAGAGAAGATCCTCGGCCCCAATCACCCTAAAGTAGCCTGGATTCTCAACAACCTGGGCCTCATCCAATATCGAAGGAGCGATTACGTCCGTGCAGAGGCCCTCCACCTGCGTGCGCTTGCGATCCGGGAAAAGACCCTCGGTCCGGCTCATCCAGAGACTGGCCAGTCACTGAATAATTTAGGCTTGGTTTATTGGAGAATGGGGGACTATCCCAAAGCGACGGAGTTTTACGAGCGGGCGCTGCAAGTTGTGGAGAAGGCCTACGGTCCCGAGAGCCATACGGTTGCCCAAGCCCTCGGAAACTTAGGCATTATGGCAAAAGAGACTGGAAACTACGATCTCGCTGAGGCCCGGTACCTTCGTGCCCTGGCAATCGACGAAGCAGCCCTCGGAAAGCAAAACCCTGAACTCAAAGTGCTCGTCGAGAGTCTAGCGATCCTTTACCGCGACAAAGGTGACTACGCCAACGCGGAGCCGATGTTCCTTCGCGAACTTGCTATTTCGGAGGCATCCCTCGGGAAGGATCATCCGGAAACTGCGAGAGTCTTGCGTAACCTCGAGCAGCTCTACATCGCAAAAGGCGACACCGCGAACACGCTGAAGTGCTTCCGAAGGATCGTCGCCATTGATGAAGCGGACTTTACTCTGAGTCTTGCCGTCGGGTCGGAGCGACAAAAGCTGGCTTATTTCCAATCCTTCTCCGGGGAGCTTGAAAAATTCATCTCTTTTCAGGTGCTGCAAGACCCGGACGATGTCGAGGCCCGCGACCTGGCCGCGTCTGCCCTTTTGCAGAGGAAAGGCCGCGTCCTCGAGGCTTCGGCCGACAATCTTGGCGCATTGTGGAATCGCTCTAGCGCAGAGGATCGCGCCTTACTAGACCAACTGAAAGACGTTACTTCGAAGCTTGCCACACTCGTGCTCAATGGTCCGCAGCGAACATCGCTTGATGATCATCAGCAGGCGATCCAATCGCTGGCGGATCAGCGTGACAGGTTCGAAGCTGAGCTCGGCCGCCGGAGCATGGGCTATTACGAAGGAAGTAGCGCGGTGACTTTAGCTGCAATCAGGGTTGCAATACCAGCGAATGCCGCGTTGGTTGAATTCGCAGTGTACCGTCCGTACGACGCAAAGAAGTCGGTCGAAAGTGGAAAGAGCTTCGGTGAGCCTCGGTATGTGGCATACGTGCTGACCAACCACGACGATATTCGCTGGAAGGACATTGGCGACGCAAAGGAAATCGACGATTTTGTCGGGGCCTTTCGACAGGCGTTGCGCGATCCGCACCGCGGCGATATTAGACAGTTGTCTCGCTTACTGGATGAAAAGATTTTCCGCCCGATTCGCGCGCTGACGGGAGACGCTTCTCATCTCCTACTGTCGCCCGACGGACAGCTCGACCTGATTCCGTTTGAAGCCCTCGTGGATGAACGAAACAGATTCCTAATTGAACGTTACTCGATCACTTATCTGAGCACCGGGCGAGATCTGCTACGAATGAAGGTGCCGAGAGCAAGCGAGAGCGGAACGCTCCTGGTTGCCGACCCACTGTTTGGTGAACCCAGCGAGATTGTAGTCGCTCAGAGGAAACAACGGGACGAAAAATTCGCCGGCGCGGTGGCCGCGCGCCGCAGCATCACCGCCGGTGACGATCTCTCGAGCGTTTACTTCGCGCCGCTTTCCGGCACCGCCCGGGAGGCCCGCGCCATCCAATCTCTCTTTCCGGAAGGTCGCTTGCTCTCGGGCGAGCAAGCGACCAAGGCCGCTCTTAAAAACGTAAACGCGCCAGCCATCTTGCATATCGCCACGCATGGTTTCTTTCTGCGAGATGCCGGGGATTCGTCTGCCACCTCAGAGGTGGGCAGTACGCGAGGCATCAATACCTTGGCCAAAATCGAAAATCCGCTGTTGCGCTCCGGGCTAGCGTTGGCCGGTGCTAACCTTGACAGGGGCGGCGTTGATAACGGGATTCTCACTGCCTTGGAAGCCGCGAATTTAAACCTTTGGGGCACAAAGCTGGTCACTCTGTCGGCGTGCGATACGGGCATAGGAGAGGTCAAGAACGGCGAAGGGGTATACGGTTTGCGGCGCGCATTCTTCTTGGCCGGCACGGAGTCTCTTGTGATGAGCCTTTGGCCCGTCAGCGACTATGTCACGCGAGAATTGATGACCCAGTATTACACCGGGCTGAAAAAGGGGCTCGGGCGTGGCGAGGCCCTGCGCCAGGCGCAATTGGCTACGTTGAAGCGCAAAGGCCGCGAGCACCCTTTTTATTGGGCCAGTTTCATCCAGGCAGGAGAATGGGCCAATCTCGACGGCCGGCGGTAACGCCGGAGCTTCTGCGGCGCTACTCTGCAAGAGCACCCCACCAATCATCTTCCTGATTGAAATGTTTTCGCATTCCTCTCTTATCTGAGTAAGAGCGAGTGGCAGAGCAGGGCTCCCGCCGGCGCACCGGAATTGCTGGATCCGTTGACTCGTGCAGGGTTGCACACCTACTCACACAGCGCTCTGAGAATATTTCATGAACATTCGCGGCAACGGCCACTCTCTGAGTTTCACTACTGACCAGATCATCAGCTCACTCGGGCGCTATTTGAGCTCGGGAGAGCGATCTTCTCGAATGGCAAGTCAGGACGTCGTCCTGGAAAGGTGCTACAGGCATGCTGAACAAAACAAACGACCCCATACCGAATCGCGGTGAAATGCTGAGACTGCCAAGTCCAATGATGAGGCAACGATTCTCCCGATCCATCCGGTTTGCGTCTCTGGGTGTCTTGGTCGTCCTCGCCGCGGCGGCACTGGCAGTAGCTGGAGCTTCCAGTTTTATCGTGCCCAGGCTTCAGGTATTCCTAGACCCCGACGGAGCGTTTGCCAATCTGAACCTTGGCGGGCCGACGGACACCTCTACGAATCCGTTTTTTCTGGATATGGGAACAAACGGTCGTCGCTGCGTAACCTGCCACCAGCCGAGCGAAGCGTTTTCCATTACGCCGCCGCATATCCGAGCGCGCTTTGCAGCCACGCAAGGGATGGACCCTCTGTTCCGCCCGGTGGACGGCGCGAACTGCCCGACGGCAGATGTATCCACCGTGGAAGCCCGACGTAATGCCTACAGTCTGCTCCTGAGCAGAGGTTTGATCCGTATTGGGATCGCGGTTCCCGCGAACGCGGACTACCAAGTCATGAGCGCTAACAACCCGTATGGTTGCAATGAAACTGACGTGATTTCGATGTACCGCCGGCCGCTGCCGACGACCAGCCTGCCGTTCCTGAGCACGGTGATGTTTGACGGCCGGGAGTCTTCCCCAGCTACAGGCACGATCAAAATCGTTTACAGCAATTACCCAACCTCCCTGATGAGCGACCTGGCGCACCAGGCGGTGGACGCCACCACCGGTCATGCGCAGGGAGATGGAACAAGGCCCACCCCGGCGGAACAACAGCAAATTGTAGACTTCGAAACGAAGTTGTTTACCGCACAGTTGTTCGACTCCCGGGCAGGCTTCCTGAACGTGGGAGGCGCGCATGGGGGGCCAGGTGCGCTTTCCACGCAGCCGTTTTTCCTCAGCGTGAATTCCAGCGTTCACTTTTTGCTCCCTGCGTTCGAGCAACCCGGCGGGCTGGTGACTCCCGGCGACGGGCAGTTTACTTCCAACATTTTCAACCTCTATGGCAAATGGGGCCAGACCAACAGTGCAGAGGATGAGGGCTACGTCGCAGCTCGCCAATCGATCGCTCGTGGGGAACAACTTTTCAACACTCTACAGATTCCCATTAGTGGGGTGGCGGGGATCAATGACGATGTAGCAGCGGGAGGCTTGGTTGCAGGCGGCATACCTACGCTTCAAGGAACGTGCGGCACTTGCCACGACACACCAAACGTCGGCAACCACTCTTTCCCCACACCGTTGAACATTGGTACCGGCGATCCCAGCCCGAGTAGTCCCTTTGTCAGTCTGGGGGGGCTCGATTTGAGTTACTTGCCGCAGATTACGGTCTGCAAGACCGATCCGACCACCGGTCTGCCAACCAATAACTGTAAAACTACGACCGACCTAGGACAGGCGCTGGTTGATGGCCGATTCGATCATGTGGGGAAAATCAAAGGACCGATCCTAAGAGGGCTGGCTGGACGGGCACCGTATTTTCACAACGGGTCGGCAGCTACATTGATGGATGCGGTGAAGTTCTACGACACGCGCTTCGATCTCAACCTTTCTCAGCAGGAAAAGGATGATCTGGTCGCGTTCCTGAAGACGCTGTAGGCAACGCACAGATCACAGTGGGAGCTCGCGAATGCGTGAGTTTCCTTTCTCGGCAGCGTGGTTTTCGAGTCGAAGAACCAGGAGCGTCATCTGGCCTAATTCTCTGGTGATGATGCTTAGTTTGCGGCATACGCGGAAACGATTCCGGTCGAGTCCCGTTCGGGGAAGCGAACTCTCGTCGAAACTCCGTGGTGTTCTCACCACCGAGTAGCCAGGCGGCCTTGCGGCCGCCCGGCCCTCTCAGAACTGGGCGTGAAAGTTTCCCTTCACCCAGCTCAAGCCCTTCGAACGCCTCTTTGAAGGAGACGCGGTTTCGAAACGGAAAGACGCTGATAATGTTCCGTTGGAATGACGCGATAGGTTAGGTCTGTTCTGTGCGCCAGCAGCGTTGTTTACCCATGACAGAGTACGAGAAAGCCTCCGTGCTCACTGCAAAAAGAGCCGCTCAGCATGTTAGGCTCTCTCGGCGTAACGACGCTTACGAACATTTGTGTATTCTGACCCCGCTATCAAGACTAGGCCCTTTCCACCTTTTGCTGGCAGATACACCGTGGCCTCACGGTTTCGGTGCCACTCTTGCGAGTGTGGGTACATTGTCCGAGGGCTTCGAATGGTCTGTTGCCTCGCCGCTCCAACCTCGTAGGCTACGTGCGACGGGACGCACGGTCTGATCGATTTCCTCCTTGTCAGACAATCATTTCCAACAGCTGTACAGGTCGCAGTCCTCGAACGCGTTTCTGGCTAGTGACGGACGCTTGATCACGCGACACAGGAGTCAGCCCCCACTGCCGGGCCGAAAAGCTGTTGATATGGGGGATTTCTCAAATTAATAGACCTGGCCTCTTATGCATACCGGTGCCGCGAGGGGAATACACCTGGCTTTCGGCTTGCAATCCAGTGCGTCCTAGTTGAGACTTTGAGGGGGCCTGTTCTGGTTTACGTACGGGTCCATCCCGGAACGCGATTCTCTATGGGAGGCACAGAAATGCTGGTTGTAGCGCATCCATTCCTGCGCCGACTTGCTAAGCCGCTTGCATTCGCTCTTGCCCTACTCTCGCTAGTTTTTCTGCTTCAAGTTACGACCCATTCACATGCAAACGGTCATGACGAGCCGGCTTGCCGTCTCTGTCAGGTGGCACATCTAGGTGTTGCACTGGCAGTTTCGAACTTAATACTGAGTGTCCCGCTAATTTCGTTCGGTCAGGTGGCAGCCAATTTCACACCAGAAGTTTCAGAGTTTTTCTCCGAAGATTCTCCTTCTCGTGCCCCTCCTTCTTTGGTAGTCCTCTAGCCTCAAGTCATTGAAATTGTTTCTGCCGCGGCATTCTCGTTAGCCGCGCGACCGCCCTTATTCTCGGCGGACCTACCCACAACCACATACATATCTCCCTACGGGGCCGGAGGAATCATGCGTTGCGCTTTTCGAGGTTTTGCTTTTCTTGCTCTCAGTCTCATTTGTTTCGTTGTCATTGCTTCTGCACAGGTAGGTAATTCAGGCTCAATCGAAGGGGTGGTGAAGGATCCTTCCGGAGCTGCCGTTGTCAATGTCACGGTGGAAATCAAGGACCCTGTCAGCGGCTATGAGCGTACTACCACCACTTCGAACGAGGGTGCGTTTCGCTTTACCAACGTGCCGTTTAATGGGTACCACCTGAGCGTCAATGCGAATGGCTTTGCCCCTTTCGCACAGGACGTCGAGGTGCGGTCTATGGTGCCAACGAAAATCGAAGTTGACGTAAAGATACTCACGGCTGCCACGACCGTAACCGTCGAATCGGGCGGGGATCTTACGGAGAACGATCCAACTTTCCATACAGATGTTGACAGGAACGACTTCGAGCGCCTACCGCTGGAAAGCGCGTCGTCCTCTGTGAGTTCACTGGTCACCTTGGTGACGCCGGGAGTCGCCGCCGATTCCAACGGGCTATTCCACGGACTCGGTGATCATGCGGAGAACTCCTTCTCTGTTGACGGCCAACCGATCACGGACCAGCAGAGCAAGGTTTTTTCCAACCAGATCCCTTCTTCCTCCATCCAGTCCCTCGAAGTCATCTCTGGTGCGCCGCCGGCCGAATTTGGCGATAAGACCAGCTTGGTGATTAAGGTTACTACGCGCTCCGGACAGGGCGTGACCACTCCGCATGGGACGGTCACCACCTCCTACGGTTCGTTCGGCTCCGTGAACGGAGCTATCGATCTCGCCTACGGTGGTGCGAAGTGGGGGAATTTCATCGCGGTCGACGGGCTGAATACCGGACGATTTCTCGACCCTCAGGAATTTTCCGTAATACACGCTAAAGGCAATCTGGAAGATGTATTTGACAGGGTCGACTACCAACTCTCCGACAAGGACACGGTGCATCTTAA
This sequence comes from Candidatus Acidiferrales bacterium, assembly GCA_963726725.1. GTDB lineage: Bacteria > Acidobacteriota > Terriglobia > Acidiferrales > UBA7541 > Acidiferrum. Next base: position 112,158 of record CAVSDV010000025.1, on the reverse strand, counting down.
TGTTGGTTTCTCACGGTCTTGGTTTCTGACACCGAATTCCTATGACAACTTCAACGTGGGAGTCACGGGTCCCGATGGCAGCCTGGTGGGCCCTACAGACCAGAAATCGAAAATCCAGACTTACAACATCGCGCCGACCTGGACGCGACTAGTCAATACAAACACGGTTTTTACCCTCGGTGGGTACGTGCGTCACGATGGCTACAACTACTACCCCAGCGGAAATCCATTCGCCGATCTCAATCCACTTCAGCAAGAATCTGTCGCCCAGAACAGGACGCTTACAAACGCGGGAGTGATGACGTATGTCTCCTACGTCAAGGGCATTCACAACGTGAAAGCAGGCGCGACCTATCAGCAAACATTCCTGACCGAGAACGACAAGTTTGGAATCGTCGACCCCAACCTGATCCCATCACTGGATCAGGTTGATTCCCAGGGTAACTCCATTCCCGGTTCCCCCTGCTTCGTGAACAACGTCGCCATCGCTGCTCCCTGCACTACCCTACTGCCGTACGATCTCACGCGCGGCGGGACCAACTATCTTTACCATGGTCACACCGACGTAAAACAACTGGCCCTCTACATTCAGGACACCATCACCTATCGCAACTGGGCGTTCAACCTGGGCATTCGCGGAGATCTCTATAACGGGCTCGCAATCGCTCGCCAGGCACAGCCTCGCCTCGGTGCCGCGTACAACATCAAGCGCACGTACACCGTCTTGCGCGCGTCCTACGCCCGCATCATGGAAACACCGTTTAACGAGAACCTGGTTCTCTCCAGCGCCGGATGCAACGATGCCGTCGTGAATGCGATCATGGCCAGCATTCAGGGATATCCCTGCATCACTTCTCCTTTGAGACCTTCCTGGCGCAATGAATTTCACGCCGGCTTCCAGCAAGCGTTCGGAAAATACCTGGTAGTCGATGCCGAATACCTCTGGAAGTACACGCACTACGGCTACGACTTCAGTATTTTCGGGAGCACACCGATTACGTTTCCTGTCGAGTGGCATAACTCGAAGATTCCTGGTTATGCCATCCGTGCGAGTGTTCCGGACTTCCACGGATTCACCGCACTGGTAGTGATGTCCAGCGTAGCGGCACGTTTCTTCCAGCCGCAAGTGAGCGGAATTGGGGTTACGCCAGCCGGGCAGGGCGGAACCGGTGTGTTCCGTATCGACCACGACGAGAAGTTCAACCAGACGACGCACCTGCAATACCAGCCATGGAAGAATAGGCCATGGATTGGCTTTAACTGGCGCTATGACAGCGGCCTCGTGGCTGGCGCAGTTCCTTTTGGTGATGGAATCAACCCTGTAGATGTTTCTGGTTTAACTCCCGACCAGCAATTTCAGGCGGGGCTCGCCTGCGGTGGTGTTTATGCCACGCCGACAACGCCTATCAGTTCGGTTCTCGGGCCGAATCTTTGCCCGGGCTCACAGTACAGTTCAAAATACATTGCGATTCCGAAGCCCGGCACGGAAAACGACGACCACAATCCGCCACGCATTGCTCCACGCAACCTGTTTGATGTCGCGCTCGGCGATGACAATCTTTTCCATGGCGACCGCTACCGCTGGAGTGCGCGCTTCACGGTTATAAACGTGGCCAACAAGACCGCACTTTACAATTTCCTCTCTACTTTTAGTGGAACCCACTATGTCACTCCACGAACGTTGACCGGAGAAATTGGATTTCACTTCTAATATCTTTCGAGTCTGAGGGGCAGCCTTGGTGAGGAGTACGACGCTTTCTCCGGCCTGCCCAATGCTTGATTGATGTCGCATTGATCGGGATCTATCCTGGCTGTCCCGAAGTCCGGTTCGAGGAGGTAAGATCTCAGTTAGACGTCTTCCAGTCCCAGATTGTCATTCACCGCGTGTCGTAGTTTCTGTTTGCATCCCAGATAATGCTCGGTTGTCTGAACTGATGCGTGACTAAGCAAGAACTGAAGCTGCTCAAGTTCTCCCCCAGCCAAGTGGCATAGTCGTGCGCAGGTGCGGCGCAAACCATGCGGAGCGAGATTCTTAATGTCGGCACGTTTCGCTGCCGCTTTGACAATGTGCCAGATGGCTTTCGGCGTGAGCCCTGTGCCCCATCTCTTTCCTAGTCTGCCTACTCGCCGGAAGAGTGCACCTGCACTTATCTTGGCTGCATCGGTCCACTCATCAACGGCACGCTTCGTCCACACCGGAACTGGAACTGTGCGGATATGTTTTCCTTTACCAATTAGGTCGGCAATCACCCAGTGTTCCTCGCGGATCTGGAAATCCTCTAGTTCGAGTACTGTCAGTTCGGCGCGTCGCAGGCCGCACCCAATGAGCAACGCCAGTATTGCGCGATCCCGTTTGCCTCGCAGGCCATCTCCTCCCGATTCTGCGAGCAAGGCTCTGGACTGTTCGACGGTGAGCCAATTACCGATCCGAACGCCCAAGCGTTTTGCGCCTTTGACTCGACCGATTCCGGCTACCAATTCGGGACTGAGAAGGCCGGTATCAGCTGCCTCGAATGCGAGTCGTCTCACAGCCGCTAAGCGCACGTTGATTGTCGAAGGCGCCAGATTCTTCTGTTCGAGAAAGAATCGATAACGAAGGACAACACTATGGTTGAAGGCCAGGCGTGGCTCGGAACAGTACCACCCGATGAATTCGTCGATGGCGTGCGCATAGGATTCTTGCGAACTTGCTGCTGCAAGCGAATTTAGAACTGCATTCTTCGACTGTTCCAAGTCGGGTAGCCGAAGTATTGTTTTCGCCCTTGAGCGTTTGCTTGTCTTTTTCCGACGTCCCATACTGGCGGCCTCCTGCGCCGCGTTCAGTATGGTCATCCACTTAGCAGGCTAAGGACCCGAACGCCGTTTATGGAAACTTCCGAGATGGCCGACTACTCACGAAGTATTCACGGTGCTTCCGCTGCCCGGCACAGCTCCGTCAAGCGCTCCTGCGTTCCCTCGGGATCAGGGGCTTTCTCCGGCGCCACCCATTCGCGCGGCGAGCCGGCAGCAAGCAGCAAGCTCGCCACTTCAACGTGATCTGCGCCGTTTTGCGACGTGTGTCGCCAGCCCTCACATGCCCACACCAGCGGTGTCGCGGCGAACATGCCATCTACGGCATTCACCGAAGCGCCTTTCGCCAGCAGAACCTTCACTGCTTCCACGTGGCCGCCCATCGAGGCACGATGTAGCGCTTCCACTCCGTTGCTGTCCTTTGCGTTTGGATCGAAACCACATTGCAGCATTATTTCGAGAATTTTCGCATCGCCGCGTTCGGCCGGAGTGTGCATCATCAAGTGGTGCTCCGGGCGAAGCTCGTTGCGCAGATTTGGATGCTCCTCGAGCAGCGAGCCTGCTTGTGCCTTGTTGCCGGAAGTACACGCCGCAACAAAACGGTCGATCCGCGAAAGTTCGTCTTTCGCGCCATGTCGCAACAACCAGGCCGCCACTTCGTCATTCCCGTGCAGCGCGGCGAGCGTATGGGCCGTGCGTCCATCGGGCCGGCGCTTATTTACATCCGCTCCGTGGGAAACCAGCAACTCCACCGTCTTAATGTCCAATCGTTGTGCAGCAACGTGGAGCGGCGACTCGCCCGATTGCGCCCATGCCAAGTTCGGATCGGCTCCGTGTTCCAATAACCATTTCGCTCCCGAAATGTCGTCCGGCCTCATCCAACCTAGAATGTACGCAAGCGCGGGAACGCCCCCTGGAATTCCGTTAACATTGACGCCGAATCGATACAGCAATTCCAGCGCCGCGACATTTCCACTGCCCGCCGCAATGTGTGTGGAAACGCCGTCCGTCGGATTTGCGCCGCTCTCGAGCAGCAACTCTGCAAGCTCAGGCTGCCCTGTCGCAATCAGAGCTCCCCAGAGAACTGTCCGTGGCAGCTCCGGGTGCCAGTTCCAGTCATATTCGGCGTTTGGATTCGAGCCCAGTCGTAGTAGTTCTCGTGCAATTCTCACAAGCTCCTTCGCTCGCTCGGGCGAATCCTTCTGCAGAAATGTGTGGCAGACGTATAGCAGCGGCTCCCAACGCTGAACTCCGCCTCGTTGCAGCGCTATCGCTGGATTCGCCTTCAGCCGCGCTTCCACCGCGGTTGCGTCGCCCAGCACTAGCTCCGTGTACAAATTGGCATTTGCGATGCCGACGTGCCTCGAGAGCAATCGCATCGCTCGTTCGGGCGCGCTTCCGGTGGCGCAGCGCACAAATTCATCCGCTGCCGCTGCGAACGAAAGCGATCGCTCTTCCACTTCCTGCTTCAATTCAGTCCACGACTTAAAGCCATACTCACGCGCAAGTACAAATTGCGCGTCGTGTAAGGCAATCGCGTCTGGTTTAAGGGATCGCCCGATTAGGACCGCTTCGAACCTCTGAATTGCGCTTGGCTCTTGGCTTCGGGCTGCGGCGAGTAACGACTTGGCTTGCTTCTTGAGCTGCTCTAAATTGGCACGCTCGGGTAGCTGCTGCAACGTCATAGTGACCTCCATGCTTTAGCCTGGGTTCGCAGTCAGGCAGCACGGGATCTAGACGTGCATTCAACCTTCGGATTGGCAGTGGGCTTGGCCCTTCGCGCGAACCTGCTGGCGCCTGGAGCGCACACTCCGTAAATACCACGATGCTTTCCGGCTTTCAAGGCCAAATGAATCCCTTCCAAATAAGTCACTGACGATTGCCAGCGAGTATTAAGCAGTTCTGGCCTTATCATGGGCAATTCGGATGAGCGTCAGGTGCCCGTTCGAGGACATGTCTGTGGCTCGATGTCGCCGAAACCCGCTTTCTGCACAGCCGCTGTATTACCGACCGGGCAAATATCGCTTCGGGTCTTCCCGCTTCGTAGGGACGAACGGCCCGCGAAGCCCCGCGCTACGAAGGTTCCGATAGAACCAACACTCTTGCGTATGGAGTGTTACTACCGCGATATCAAACGTGAATCAACCCGTCGTCGCTTGTGTCAGAACTTCGCGGAGGCGGCGGGCGACAATCACATCCTCGCCAGGCTCCAACATCCAAACTCCCACCACAATCTTGTTGGCGTCTTTGGGAATACCAGCGCTAGCCTCCGTGGAGCCGGTTGCGGGATTTAGTTCAATGCTCGGAGTGCCGGCCCGTAGTTGCTTCGCGACTTCTTTGGGAGAGATGCCGACACGCCGCGTGTCATAGCGAATGAGCAAGTGCGGCACGTTGTTGGCAATCGGCGGTATGAATATTTCCGAAGTCAGAGTTGGAATATCTTTGAGTGCCGCGGCAATGCGATCGGCGCGCCTGCGAAACTCAGCTTCGAACTCCGCGTCAGATTGACTTAGGAACCAATCCACCGCCGCCACCATTCCGACGATTTGTTCCTTTGCGACTTTCATTCCACGCCCCACTACATCATCGTTCGGGCTATTATTCTCGGTTGCAGCGGCAATAAGATTTTTTCTCCCCAATAGCAGGCCGGCATTTTGTGGGCCTCTGATCCCTTTGCCGCCCGAGAAGGCAACCAGGTCGAAGCCCATTTGTGTGTAGTTCCATAAATTTGAGATCGGCGGAACGTCCGCGGCTGCATCATTCAAGCACGGCACTCCATGCGCATGAGCGACGTGAATCCAGTCTTCTCTGCTGATTTGTCCGGCATCGGCGGCATTGTAAAAAAAGCACATAACAGTATTACGGGTGAACGCCGACTCATACTCCCGCAACGTCTCCACATCGACGAAGCGAATGCCGCAGTTGCGCATCGCGTGATCGTAATCGTAGCGGTGTGCCTTTTGAACGATTACCTCATTCTTGAGGCCGTTCATGTCGGTAGGCATGGCATGGCTCGCTGAAGACCCGTTGCCCACGGTCATGCAGGCAGCAGTTGCCAGAGTTACTGCAGAAGCCGCGCCCGCGGTGACCATTGCGCCCTCGCAGCGCAATTTTCGTGCAAGGTATTCGCCAGCAGCCTTCTGCAAATCTTCGAGGAATACCGGATACTTGGCAGCCTGAGCGACTGCAGCCTGCACAGAAGGCGGCATGAGCGCTCCAGTTAGGTACGTATATGTTCCGGCGGCATTTATTCTCTTGGTGATCCCGAGTTTGTCGTAGTAGTCCACCGGCTCAGAGACAGGTTCGTGTGCTGCAACGTCCTTTTGAAAGGGCAGAGTCCGGGTGAACGCAAACCCTGTGAGGGCCAAATTAATTCGCCCAAGAAAATTGCGTCTTGTGCCAAACGCGCTCATGAATTTCTCCTTGTTCAGCATTAACTGAAAATTCCGGTGCGAAGATTCTGTGGGGGGGATCATATCTCAGCGAAACCTTTCCGGACAGTGACTCTGGCTAGCAAAAATAACTCGAGGCGTGATTCTCTGAATTTGGTCGCATGCTTGCGGCAAACTAGGTGAGATGTTCCCGACTGAGGGACTTGGCGGTACGCCTGGCTGCGATATGGCGTCGAGATGGTGGTGATCCGGGACTCCAGGGAGCCCGAGTCAGAATGAAGCGTCGAAGGTAACAGTTCCGATAATGATCATTTGCGGTCGACTGGTCGCTGCTTCCTCGGCGCGGGTCGACCAACAACGGGAGGCAAGTCGGGACGACGAGGGCACAAAAGTATGCACGAATACAACCCTTCTAGGCGCTTATGGATCTGCCGTCGAAGGCGTGCTCCTTAACCTCCCGGGGCTTCCGCCCGAAGCGCAATTCCGCGCAGTAGTCATGACCCACTATGATGGAGAGGGCAATTTCACCCAAGTGGAGCACACGGTCGTGAATGGCATAACGCTAGAGGCCGGTTGGACGCCGGGCAGCGGGACCTATACCGTCAATCCGAATTGCACCGGAACGGCTGTGGGCAACCCCCCGAATAGTCCTTTTCCGCTTAACTTGGCTTTCGTGGTGGTCAGACAGGGCAAAGAAATCCATAGCGTGCTCGACGCAAATGCACTCGCCACCGTGTCCATCAGGGTCGAGTAATCACTGCGATAAGTCGAATTCTTGCATGGCCGGGACCATCCTCCAGAACGAGTACGCCGTTCATCGTTGCATACGCTATCGAGAAAGCCGATAGTGTGGTCCTTGTGGCATACAACGGCGCCAAGCATCGGACGAAGGGCTTTTTAGCTCGAACGGAGTCTTGTGGGGTGAGAGGAAGGGGTCGTCAAAAGTCCCCCGCACGCTTGTCTCTGCGAACCCCCTCTGAACCAAGCGGCCTGGCGGCGAATGCTAAGCGATTTCCTGCGATACGGCCATAATCGTGGAAGTCATGATGGTGGCTAGTTGAATCCGCGACCCAGAAAGGAAAGGCGTGATGAGCGAAAAGCAAGGAGCAAACGGAGGCTTGACTGCCGAGCAGCAGCTCCTCAATGACCTTTGGGAAGAGCACTTGCGCGACGAGTTCACGACGCAGGATACGAACGCTACAATCGATACGATGGTGCCGGACGCGTACGTGAACCACATTCCAGTGTTAACTGGGGGTGTGGGGCACGCGCAGTTGCGCGAATTCTACTCGCGACACTTCATTCCCAAGATGCCCCGGGATACAGAGATTCTGCCAGTGTCACGGACGATAGGTACAGAACGGCTGGTAGACGAGATGATTTTTCGGTTCACGCACACAATAGAGATGGATTGGATGCTTCCCGGCATTGCACCCACAGGCAAGCGGGTGGAGTGCGCCTTGGTGGTAATTGTCCACTTTCGAGAAGGAAAGCTTGCCCACGAGCATATTTATTGGGATCAAGCTTCCGTATTGGTTCAACTCGGCCTTCTCGACGCATTCAGCCTGCCCGTAGCAGGCATGGAAACCGCTAGAAAGCTATTGGATCCCGGGCTGCCCTCGAACGAGTTGATTCAGAGGGCCCAGACTAGTCGCCGGGAGTGACGGAGCTGGCCGTTCCAAGAAAACGCCTTGAACTCTCCAACAACTTATCGGTTAGGAATACCGGCAAACCGGAACTGACTGCTACAAAACCGCTATCACCATACTTGGGTGGCTTGGAGACCACCGATCCTGGGGAACACAACAACCGCCTTACCAAGATGCCGCAGCACGAAATCGGTTTGTGCCTGCCAGGTACCGATGAACCGGGGGGAAGAAACCAAGGTCAAGCATGTGTGTTGTGCCCACGCTGATAAAAGAGAGAAATGACGCCGAGGAAAACTAAAAATGCCGGAACCGACCATTGCAGTCCGTCGACGAAAAAGGTCGTAATCGAGATCGCAACGAGCAAAAGAATGCCAACAATCGTAAAAAACGGGTGTGCCCATAGACGCATGGGCAAACTCGCTAGCCGCTCGCTGGTAATGGCACGGCGAAAACGAAGATGCGTATTGAGAATCACAAGCCACACGAAAAGCATGCCGGCTACGGCAACTCCATAAAGCACAAGAAAAGCGTTTCTTGGAGCAAAGATGGACAGCAGAATGGCTGCGACGATTCCAGCCGTCGAAGCCAGCAAGGCGCGACGCGGCACCCCGTTCCGGCTGACCTTGCCCATCCATTCAGGGAGATATCCTCCGCGTCCTAAAGAGAAGAGCATTCGAGTGGAAAGGTAAAGGTTGGTGTTCATGCTCGAAAGTGCCGCGGTGAGCACAACAAAGTTCATGATCGCGGCAGCGAATGGTATGTGTGCCGCAACGAACGCGGTAACAAAAGGGCTGCCGGAAAAGGTTGACGAACCGGTGGTTTGATTCCAGGGAACCATCGTCACCATGACCGCAATTGCTAGCACATAGAACAAAATGAGCCGCCATACAATACTGCGCATCGCTCGTGGAATGGTAACTTCAGGATTCTCGGCTTCACCCGCGGTGACCGCAATAATTTCCACCCCCATATAACTGGTGACGGTAATGGTTAGCGAAAGCCATACCCCTTTCCATCCTTGGGGGAGAAATCCTCCGTGACGGGTTAGATTGCCCACACCCATCACACCTCCGGAACCGGCGCGAAGGATCAAAAACACTCCGACAATGATGAAGGCGACGATGGCGCCCACTTTAACCATCGCGAACCAATATTCAAACTCGCCCAGGCGGTTAACCTTCATGGAATTGAGCGCTACCAGGGCGGCGGAAAGCAATACCACCCAAATCCATTGCGGAACGTTGGGAAACCAGAAGGAAATATAGATGCCTGCGGCCGTGACTTCCGCACCGATGGCAATGATCTGGGCGACTCCATAGGTGGCGCGAACCGAAAAGCCCGCCCAGGGACTGAGGTATTTTTCCGCGTAGACTCCAAAGGCACCGGCGACGGGATGAACAACGGCCATCTCTGTCAGCACATAGGACATGATCAGAGCGATGCCTGCACCGAGAAGGTAGGAAAGAATGACGGCGGGTCCAGCGAGGCGAATGCTTACGCTGCTCCCCAGGAACAAACCCACACCGATGGCGCCGCCAATCGCCATCATTGTAAGTTGCTTTTGGCTCAGGCGGCGGTGCAAACCATCCGCCTCAGACATGGGAGCTTTTTCTTGGGAAAGCGCCGTTGATTCAGCCACTCGTTATCTCTGCTAAAACGGTACCGAACCGGCGCACCTCTTCGATCGTGTTGTAATGGACCAAGGATGCCCTAACCGCACCCGTCCCCAGGGGCAGACCCAAACGCTTCATCAGTCGCGGTGTATACATGTGGCCATCGCGCACGCCGATACAGTTGTTCGCGAGTTCTTCGGTGACTCTGGCCGGCAATATATTTGGCAAATTGAAGCATAGCGTCGGAACCCGTTCATGGATTCGCCTCTTATTTGTCACGCCGTAGACGGTAGCGCCGCAATCGCTCAGCACGCGAAGCATTTCGAGTGAGAGAGACTCTTCGTAGGCACGGATAGTGTTTAGCGCCCGGCGCAAAACGGCCCGCCTCGATTCCGGCTTTTCTCTCTCCTTATTTCCGCTCATGTCCTTGCCCACGGCTTCGAGGTAGCGCACTGCGGCTTCCATCCCGGCCACATTCTCATAAATGAAAGTGCCTGCTTCAATTTTCCCAGGGGGTTCGTCAAGGATGAAATCCTCACGAAAGGTTGGAAGCCGCTGCAGCAGTTCACGGCGCCCCCAAAGGAATCCCATGTGCGGCGCGAAGACCTTGTAACCCGAGCACACGAGATAATCGCAGTCAAATGCTTGCACGTCGATCGCTCCGTGTGGGCCATAATGAACACCATCGAGGAAGACTTCTGCGCCCTCTGTGTGCGCTGCCCTGGCTACCGCAGCGACATCCACGATGGTGCCGAGGGCATTCGAAGCAACAGTGCAAGCGACCAGACGCGTTGCCGAGGACAAGAGGGGGATCAAATCGCGCACGTGTAGATTGCCGTCTTCCCTGATCTTCCACCAGAGGATTTTCGCTCCCAACTGTTCGAGTGCCAGCCAAGTCGCAACGTTTGCTTCGTGATCCAAGTCGGTTACGACAATCTCTCTTCGCTTACCCAAGGTTTGCCCGATCGCCAAACTCACCAAGCGGATAAAAGAAGTGGCGTTCATGCCAAAAGCGATTTCGCTCGAATCGTATGCATTCACCAAATCCGCGACACTTTGCCGCGCACGCAAAATCATTTCATCTACTTCGCGGCTTTTCGCGTAACGTCCCCCTCGCTGCACATTGCATTCGAGGAGATGATGATTAATCGCGTCCAATACAAGTTGCGGAACCTGTGCGCCAGCCGCGTTGTCGAAAAAGATGAATTCCTTCGCCCGTGTAAGTGCGGGAAATGCGGCGCGAACTGCCTCCACAGTGAAGCGTGCACCCAGCGCGGAGGGGACTTTGGGACTGAGAACACCTGGGGAGTTGGATTCCAAAACCTTCGCTCCTGGCACGACCGAGATTCCCGGATGAACTCCGGCAGTGTGAACAGCGCCAAACTATACCGCCAGGCTGTGCTCGTCAATACGGCACTTCCCACCTTGTAGGGTAAGATCCGTTCTCTGCGTTTCCGCAAATGAACGGAGAATCACTGGCAACTCACCGTCGCGTGACCGTGACAGAGACCGCTCATAGCTATCAAGTGGGCCGGATAGGGGGAATGTGAAATACGCAAGGCTAACCTCACAGATGATCTCGCGAAAACTCTGGTGCTCACAGTATCTCAGCCCGAGGCGGCTTGGAAATGATGGATGTTGCGGGGCGAGTCAGACCGTTTGTGGCGGCACTCTGAACCTTAAGGACTCCTCATGGTACGGCCTTGTACTTGATGATGTGTCGCGGCTCCCGTCCGATTGCAACCCACGCCGATTCGCCTCTCTAGACGGCCAGCAGTGCTCACTAGGCTGCAAGGCGAGTGGCGTTCAAAAAGAAATGCTTGAACCCACATCTAGCTTCAGCGTGCTCACCTGCTCAGGGGGAGTTGCGACCTTGTGAACGATAGGATTTTATATAAGCCGGATGCCCGCCCCGATGGAGTATGCCGAGAAGTGAAGAATTCTCAGTCGCTTCGGATCTCTCTGTAACTGGGAGAGAAGGAGCCAAGGCTAACGCATAATTCCAGTTCCATTAACTTACACATAGCGCTGACAAAGCTCGCTTATGAATACTGTGAACCCCGAGGGCGTCCATCCGGCACGGCTGAAATTGACTGGTCTGCGGCAGAAAACACTTTTGCCGTGCCCTGCAGGGATTTGCCACAAGAGCTTTCTGTGGACAGCTTCCAGATTTGGTCTTCATGCGAAATCGCGTCGCTGAGAAAATGTTTTGACCACAATTCCTATACTGTACTGCTTCGCGATGGCCCTGGAGGTTTTGTCTATCCAGTAGGGAATTGGCAAGCGTTGGCCTGCAAAGGGATATCAGGAGCTAGTGTTTGCACGGGTTGGCGGATGCAGAGTAACAACCTGCAAAGTGGCAGGGGGCTGATTTTTGATTCGCAAGTCGTGGGCAGTATCTCTTGAGACGGGGGGCGGCTGCTTCGTTCCATTTGCACGATCTGCTATTTTTGGCGCGACCAATGGTAGACGATACCACCTCCCACCAAGAAATTGTTTTGATGGTCGTTGGTGGCATTGGCAAAAGTAGTGAGGTAGTAGTCCATCTGAATTATCCGCACTGCAAAATGGGCACTTAAAGGGACATCAATGCCGCCACCGATCCGAGTGGCAAACTTGTAGGACCCGTCGGCGACGCCGGCCTCCCCGCCTCCTGCGTGCGCTGCGCCCAAAATGATTTGTGCGAATGGCTGCGGTTTGTGATTTCCCCCGAGCCAGGGCTGCGGAATTTTGTAACGTGCACCTGCCAAGTACGAAACGAGCGTCAGGGAATTGTTCCCTGGAGCTGCACTGCTTGTGTTCTCAGCGCTGATATCCACGACGGTAGACCAGGAAGCACGAAAGTTCCATGATCCAGAAAACCCCCCACCATTCATGCCGAAGCAGCCGCACTGACCGGGGCCGGCATTGGCGCGCACCCAATGATAGGCGGCAGCAGCATCGCCGCTGTATGTGTCCTGCTGGGCCAGCGCTGCGGAAGCGCCTGCGAACAATAAGAGTGTGATAAATAGCAACGATCGCATGGCGAATTCTCCTCGAACGGCTCGCATTAGTTTGAAGGCACCGAAACGGTGGCAGAGACGTTGCTGATGACGGTGTCTTCGAAAGAGCCACCCGTCGAAGCGGTGATAAAGAGATACGCAACGGGCGGCGGAGCTACGGGTCCGGAAAAGAGCTGGAGGCCGTCCATAGTGACGGTCATTTGCCCTTCCGCGATGGAATAGGTATAGCTATGCGTGATAGGTATGCTGGCAGAAACGACCGCCGGAATCGCGGTATTGACGTTAAACCAAGGTTTCTCAAACAGCGCGGTTTCGCCTCGGCCTACGGCAACATAGGGGACTGGAGGATCGCCGGCATTGTGGTACGTGTCCAGAGCGAACATGAGGCCGGGAATTCCTTCGGCTCCGAGGCCCATACCCTGAGCGCCCAAGCTTGTGGGAGTGGCGCCAAGAGATGGATCGGCCAGAAGCACGGTGAAGCCGTCGGCGGGTGGAGCACTGGGATTGCTAAGCGTTACGGTAAAGCTGATCTGGATGTTGCCAGTAGAAATGAGAGTGGGCCAAACAATTTCGCCATGCTTGTTGTTTGCGGCGGGAACAATTTGGAAGCTGCAACCCGACTGAGCGACAGCATTGCCGAGTGCGGACCAGCTAGAGTTGCAAAGATCCGGAACGCCCGAGAGTGGTCCGACGAAGAGTCCGGCAGAGCTGCTAGTAACGGAAGAAGTCACACCGTTGCTCACGACGACAAAGAAGACCTCTCCATTGTCCGTAGTGGCTGCAGAAGGCAGCGAATACGTTGAACTGGTAGCTCCATCAATCGCAGCAAAGGTGGAACTGCCAGGAGCAGCTTCGTACCACTGATAAGTCAGAGGCAAAGAAGAGACGGCTGTGACCTGATATGTGGCGGTTGCGCCGAGGTCCACATACTGTGTCACGGGTTGTCCGGTGATTTGCAACAATATGCCGTTGCCAACGGCCAGTGTTGCGAGTTGCGACACGGCCTGACCGTAGGCGTTTGTGACGATAACGTAGTAAGAATCTTGATCGTTTGTGGATGTTGTGGATGTAGCAGGAACGATATAGGTAGCGGAGGTTGCGCCGGTTACGACGGTACCGATTTTCTGTCCTGCGGGAATGACATACCACTGATAAGAGAGTGCCGGTGTGCCAGACGCCGCGACATGGAACGAGGTCGTACCGCCTGCAGCAACATATTGACCCACAGGCTGAGTGAGGATGGTTGGTGGAACATTGCCAGCGGTGACGGAGAGGGCAGCGTCGGTGCTGGTCAGTGTGCCGCAAGAATCGGTGACGGTGGCGTAATATTGAGAGCCATCGTAGGAGGAATCGACGGGAGGCGTAGCGTAATTAGCAGACGTCGCGCCGGAGATGGCAACGCCCGTCGTGCCGCCCGATGGGATTTGATACCACTGATAGGAGAGAGAGCTCACACCCTGGCCTGCCACGGAGAATGCAGCGACTTGTGTCGGATGAAGGTTAAGGCTCGCAGGATTCGAAGTGATGGAAGATCCCACCGCGATGGTAGCGACACTGGAAGTAACGCTACTGACGCCGTTTGTGACCGTGACGGAATAATTTCCAACATTGGCGGAAGAGGCAGAGGCGACGGAGTAGGTCGAACCAGTAGCGCCGGGGATCGCGGTGCCGTTGAAAATCCATTGATAACTGGTGGCGTAGGATGCAGTGACGGAAAGCAAGAGCCCGCTGTTGGTGCAAATGTGCTGGCTCTGAGGTTCGGTGTTGATGATGGGGGCGCTGATGGTGATCGTTGTTGTAACGGAAACGGATGGCTCGTCCACACTGGTGGCCGTGATGGTGTAGGTGCCCACAGCGGTGGGAGCAGTCCACACGTTGCCGGTGAACGTTCCGCCGGTGGCAGTCCACGTCAAATTATTGGTCGCACCGCCGGTTGCAGTAGCAGAAAAGGGAATTTGTCCTGGAGCAAGGGTTTGATTGCCAGGAGAAATTGGGGAGATCGATACTGCGCTTGGGGTCACAAGGCAGGTGGTAGATACAACGTTACCTTTGGAATCAGTGACGGTAAGCGTGTAGGTTGTAAGCGATGTCAATAGTGGAGTCGGATAGGAACCGCCGCTCACCGCGGAAGTGGTGATGTCAGAACTGCCGATGCCTGTGGAGCCAATGACGGCAGTGCCTCCGGAAAAAGTAGGAACCAGGAATACGGACGAGTTATAGGGGGGCGTTGCCGAACTGGGAATGAGGCTTTTGGCCAGAGGGGGAGGAATCTGGACGGTGAGAGTTGCCGGGAGGCTGGTAACCGAGCCTGCGGAGTTGGTGGCGGTAACAGTAAAGAGTGAACCTGTGTCACCAGCGACAGTGGGCGAGGTGGTGTACGAACTGGAGGTGGCACCATTAATGACCACCCCATTTTTGAACCACTGATAGCTAATGGTGCCTGTTCCTGTGGCCGATACGCTGAACGTCGCGGTCTGGCCGAGAGGCACAGTGATGCTGGCAGGCTGCGTGACGGTTGGAGCCACCGGCCTATAGCCTTGAAACCCGCCTGCACATCCCGAAACATCTAGAAGTCCAAGAGTCACAGCGAGAAATGCCAGTAGTTGAGACAACAACCTATCTGGGAATGTCCCAGCAGATGATTGCGTCAACTCTTGGTTGCCTTGGCGCCGTAAAGTGTCAGGTCCCGTTTCGTTAGGCCACACTGAGCCGGATAGCGGACTGGGCAGGCCGTCAGGACTGAGAAGCAAATTAATCCGTATGCGCGGAGATGCAAGTTGCATCGGGAGAGACTCCTCATCTGACTATATCCAGCTCCGCAGAATTCGTCATCGCAATGGCAGACGCGATTGCGCAAATTGCCGATATTACTTTCGTGTCAATTCAAATCCTTCAATCGATGGCGGTTAGAGACTGCGTGCTGGATAGACGGCGTATACTCGACAACGAATAGAAAAATGGTGTCAGTCGAACGTGAGTTTCTGGGTCGCTCGACAGACGCAATCCGGTACAATCTGGAGTTCGAAGTTCGATGGTTTTTCTCAAACGGGGCAGCATCACTACTTCGGTTATTTTGTTCGATGAAGACTCCTCTAGGAAAAGTAAACGGCCACCCGGAATTGTTACAGAATGGGCAGTGAAGAGCGTCTCCGGTCAGTCCCTCGTGGGCCGGGAACGCGGCGAGGAGTGGGTACTTCTATGCGAAAGCTCGAGGAAGTCCAGGAAGCCAAGGCGTTGATGCAAGAGGCCATCGAATGGTCGGTCATGAAGTGGATGTTTGAAAAAGCGAGGGTCCGCGAAATTGCCGATCGCGCCAATGATGCCCTCGACCGGTTGGAGCGCAACGTCAAGGCACATTGGAACGATCAGAGCAAAGCAGCTTCCCGCGAATTGTCCGGAAAATCGGCAGACCCGACACGTCGAGCTGATAAAGGACGGCCATCATCAGTAAACGCGGAGACCAGGTTGCTCTTGGAAAAAGTGAAACAGGCCGACGACGCGGCTCGCCGCGCGCGGACGGATGCTGAAAATACTTTCGACGAAGCAGAACGGAAGTTGAGCATCAGCCTGGCTCGGGAAGGCTGCCAGAAAGCCGTTCATTCCTGGGAACTGAAGGAAAAGGCAATTCGCAAAGCAGAAGCCGTAATGGACGGTCCGAAGGCGAATGCCTAACCACGATTGTTCCTCTGCGAATGGGCGCCCCCCATCGTCACCCGCTTGACAGCGACAGGGCACAGTCGTATCTTCACGGCAGATACTGCATTGCAGTATCTGTTTGCTCCTGGCGCGGACTGATCGACGGAATCCACTGTGTCGCGCCGAGTGACGATAGACCTAATGGGCGAAACGTGGAAAATGGAATCAAAATCGGCCGGGAATCCCCGCAGCAAGTCCTACTGCCGGTTTTAAGCGGCTACGCGACGATTCCAGAAAGAATTAGTGCGGTAGAAGCTGCTCTAGAGAGCGATGCCGGAAAGAGCTGGCGTCACGAGCTCGGGAAGTGGACGACTCGAATGGTGCCGGTGGAACTGCTGGTGCCCCAAGTGCACCAGAACTGGCGTCCTCTGGTTCGTGAGGCCATCCTTTTCGTGGTGTCCAAACTCTCGGCTCCCCGCCTTGCCCCTAAGATCGTGGAACAGCTGGGCCTTCCGCCGGGAACCTCTCCTGAGCAGCGTCTGCTGAGGTTTATTGCCAAGGTTCCTGGGCTACAAAAGATCGGCCAGGTGCTGGCGAGAAACCGTAATCTGCATCCGCGATTACGGCGGGCGCTCATCCAACTCGAAAACGGAATCTCCGATGTGACGATCCAAGATATTCGGGCCATCATTGAGAGAGACCTCCAATCCCAGATCCACACGTACGCAATTAAAATGCAGCCACACATTCTTTCCGAGGCCAGTGTCAGCGCGGTGATGAGTTTTACCTGGCAAAATCCCGATTCCGGCCACCGCGAGCGCGGTGTGTTCAAGGTGCTGAAGCCACACATCGCCGCCTGTTATGCAGAAGACATGAAAATCATCGGACAGCTCGCGCAACATCTTGCACGCAAGCATCGGGCCGACGGACCTTCCCTGGGCCGCCTGGCGGAGACGCTCACGGAGATCCGGTTGCTCCTCAAACGCGAAGTTGATTTCCCGCGCGAACAGGCTACGTTAGCCACCGCGTTGGGCGAGTACCGTGCCGTCCACGGTGTCCGCTTGCCGAAACTGATCTCGGTGCTGTCGACTCGCACCATAACGGCGCTGACTTTCGAGCAAGGCAAGAAGGTGACAGCGGTTCACACACTCCCGAGTAAGTTGCGAGTCAACGTGGCCGAGAGACTTGCAAGAGCCGTGCTCGCTGTTCCGGCCTTTTCGCGACAAAAAGAATCGATCTTTCATGCCGATCCGCACGCCGGCAATCTGCTCTATGACCAGAAACGCAATCAATTAGTCATTTTGGACTGGGCTCTCACCGACCGGCTCTCGAGAGAACAACGCAAGAACGTTCTCATGCTCGTGCTCATGATGCTCATGCGCGATGCCAACGGCATGTCGAAGGCGATTGAAGCATTGTGCCAACTCTCCGCGGCAAACGATCACAAGCAATCACCCGTCATCCAAAAACGCGTCGACGGCTTTCTGAATACGTTACCGCTCACGCATTTGGCCGGCCCCATGGACGCCATGAAGCTACTGGATGAAATTGCAATGGAGGGGATGCGCTTCCCGGCGGCTCTGCTCATGTTCCGCAAAGCATCGTTTACGCTCGAAGGTGTCGTGGAAGACATAGCAGGTTCCAGAGTGCGTCTGGACACCCTGATGGCTCGCTACGCCTTGGCCAATTGGACAAAGTCCGTCGCCAATCTGTTTTCTCTGCTTTCGGTGGGTGACTGGATGGCGCTCGATTGGAGCGCTCTTACACTTGGTTCGCGACTCTGTGCGCGCGTGCTACTTCGTCCTTGGTATTGGCTCCCGGGATCATCCCCGAACGCGGAAGCTGCGTAACAACAGGAATCTCAATCTGCCCACTGTGTCATGCCTTGGCCGGTTTGCGCTTGGCAACGCGCGTGACTCGCTTCTTGCCTAATTTCAATCGCGATTCCAGTTCCTCCACCCGGCGACGGAGCTTCTCGACTTCTTCGCCGTGCACCCCAGGCGAAGGCCACTTGTGTGCCGAAAGTAGGCTTCGCACAAATTCAAGCGGGCTACCCACGGCATTCTTTGCATCGGAGATTCTGGTGTGCAGGGTCTCCTGGGCTTTCTTGTAGAGATCCACCGTGCTGTTCAAGTACCAGGTCAGAAAATCGTGAGTCGCTTTGTCCGAACTCCGCACCAGTTGTGTCAATAACTGAATAGGCAGGGCAATCTCCCTTTCCCGGGCATTTTCCACGATGATTTGCGTGAAAATGCTGCGGGTAATGTCCTTGCCCGATCGGCCGTCTACGACGCGCACATCGATGCCATCACGGACCATCCTGGCAATGTCTGCAAGCTTTACGTAGCGGCTCGCGCCGGGATCGTACAGCCGGCGATCGCTGTATTTGCGTATAAGAACTTCAGGGTTCTTCAAAACTTCCTCCGAGGAGCGGTCAGCTATTTTATCTTCGAACAATCATCTGTCGAAGAATCATCTTGACACGCTACGGACCGGGACGTACATTCGAGTCGGATACTGCACTGCAGTATACCGAAGCTTGAGAGGAGATTCAATGATGAAGGCGAGAGGAAGGAAGTCGGCGCAGGTGGCCTCGCCCGGTAATTTGTTGACGGGCTGGGCTCGTCAAGGCGTGCAGAGCTTTGTAGCCGCTCAAAAAATTCTCATGGAATTGGCGGCACAGGAGAATGCACTACTGATTGGAATGGTGCGAGAGGAGCTTGCCAAGGCGAATTTCAGGCCCGGCGCTTCGATGATCGGGTTTGCCGAGGCGGGAGTAAAGAACTTGACGGGCGTGGGAAGAATTCTTTTGGATCTGGCCGCAGACGAGGCTGCGCTTGTTGTGGATGGTGTCAAGGAAGGGCTGCGACTTCCCGCAGCGGCAGTTGCTGTTGCTGATGTGGCTCGTCACCGCTTGGACACCGTGATCGGAATGCAGAAACACATGCTGGACGCAGCCGCAGAACAGACCCAGGCAATGGCTGAGTCCTACCGAAAAGGCAGAGGCTTGATGGCCGGCGCTAAGCTAGGCGAGCTCGCGCGGCGCGGCGTCGAAGGCTTTGTGGAAGGTGAAAAGAAGTTTCTCGACCTGGCCGCACAGGAACTAACCGCTGCCACACGTGGCGGCAAGCATCCGGGTAAACCACGTGAAAGAATGGAAGTATTGACGAAGCTGGCGCGGCACAGCGCCGAAAAGTATATCGATGCACAAAAGAAACTTCTGGATCTGGCCATCGCTCAATTAGAGAGTGCAGGGAAATCCAAGGGGGTGCGAAAAATTGCTGTGCGTAAATCAGCACCGAGCCCGTGGAAAGAGTTGACTGAGAAGAGCGTCAAAAACATGGTTGCCGCGGAAAAGTCACTTCTCGATCTGGCGAGCAAACCTAGGAAGGGAATCGCTCACGGGAAATTCCGCGAGGCAGCTCACCGTACAGGGCGAAGAGTAGTCCATGTCAGAGGGCATAAGTCAGGGGGAGGGAGCGCTGTCGCTGCCGTCTGACCACGTTCTGGAATATTGAAATTCGACGAGTGTGCCTGCTGGCAGTGTGGAAGACTATACACACTCATGGCCTGCCAGGAGCTGAACCAGTAGCAGGGTGATTATTTATAAATAACGCCCAGCTGGCATATCTTGCTTTGCATATTTCCTTGGGTAGACTGGCAAGCACATGACCTCTAGTCGACGCCCGCCCCGAAAAGAGCTAACCGAAGAACCATCTGCCCTCTGGCACGAATGGCTTGTGGGAGTGGAGTTGGCTTTTCTCAGGCTTTCTCCTCTTTTTTGGGGCTACGGAATTCCACATGGTGACGGCTCGGCCGTAGTCCTGGTTCCGGGATTCCTCGGCACGGATCTCTACCTGACGCAATTTGGCAAATGGCTGGGCCGGATCGGATATAGACCTTTCTATTCTGGGATTCGGTTGAACGCTGATTGCCCCAATATCCTGATCCGTAGGCACCTTTTCGAGTCTGTCAAAAGAGCGCAAAAAGCGACTGGAGGTAAAATCCATCTCATCGGGCATAGCCTTGGCGGCTCAATCGCGCTCGCCGCCGCAGCGCAAATGCCTGAATCTGTAGCCTCCGTGATTACGCTCGGCTCGCCGATCCGAGGAATTGCCGGACGCGCGTCCATCCTGCTCGCCGCCGATTTCGTGCGAAGGCAAATTCTTGAGAAACATGGTCGAGGTGTGATGCCGGCCTGTTACACGGCTCATTGCACTTGTGATTTTCTTGAGTCCCTAAAGGGAACGCTCCCGAAATCCGTGCGTCAGACCGCTATCTATACGAAGAATGATGGCATCGTCGACTGGCGTGTCTGCCGCATGAGCGACCCGGCGATCGACGTGGAAGTCTCTGCCACACACATCGGCATGGTATTCAGCCCGCTGGTTTACAGTGTTGTTGCTCACCGACTCGCAGGTAAGTGATTAATCGCGGCGATCGAGCGAGCCACTGTTTAATCTCTACTTACGTTGTCTTCAATAATTGACTTCAGCGATGACGTCCGAGGCGCTCGTGGCTGGACACCCAGTCTGAGGAAGAGATTGCCGCTCCTAATGAAATTTCGCCGGCCAGCGCGACGGCGGCGATGATTTCTGCCAATCGATTCACTTTGCCTTGCCCATAACATCCGAGAATCTCAAGGCATTCTCGTTGCGTCGCCAATCCCGTGCCTCCGCCGTGTGTTGCCACGATCAAGGAAGGAATGGTCAGCGAAATATACAGATCACCCGGCGAGGTCAGTTCGGCGTACAAGATTCCGGCCGATGATTCCGCCACGTTCGCGACATCCTGCCCCGTCGCGATAAACATGGCCGTGATTCCGTTGGCAGACTGCAGCGCATTACTGGTCGAACCGGATAGGAATGCCCCGATATTGGCCACACCATAATGATGTGCGAGTCGCTCCGGTGTGGCGCGCAGGTGATCCCGCAGCACATCACGGGTAATCGTGGCCTCCGCCGTCACCCGCTTACCGCGCGTCCTCATGATATTGATATGCGAGGCCTTCTTGTCCGTGGCAAAGTTCGATTCCAGATACGAACTGTCGATTCCGTCGAAATTCTCAAGTATCCAGTTGTAAGCGGCAAACGTTGCCCGCCCCACCATATTCTGTCCCGCCGCATCGCCCGTCGAGAAATTGAAGCGCAGAAAGACAAATTTGTTTGCCACGTACGGATCAATGTACTGGAGCTTTGCTACCTCTGAAGTTGTTTCAGCTACAGCCCGGATCGGACTCCAGATTGACCTGCACCCAATTCACAAATTCGCGTCCAGCACGTGCATTGGCAAAGACAAACACCGGAGCGCGTTGCATTGCATCGGCGACCACCGTGGAATGCACGCCACCGCACAGGCTTAACACCTTCATTCCGCGGTTGTAGGAGGCCACCAGGGTACCTTCCGATGTCGCTAGAGGGATCAAGAACTCCCCTTCCGCATGTTCCCCATGCACGTGCAGTGGTCCCGCAAAGCCCATCGGCACCTGCGCCACTCCGACAAAATTCTCACAATTCCCCTTGGCAAGATGCGGGTCGAACGAATGCTTGAGGATGTGATTCAGTTTCACTCCGCTTACTTCTTCGATGAATGCTCGCCGCCTCTGGATAATCTCTGAACTCAGGTCATCGCCCTCGTCATGGGGGATACGTCCATTGTTTTTCGCCTTATCCACGATGGCATCTTCGACTTTCAGGTGGAGATTCCCGAACGGCCGGCGTCTCGAACACAATTTCAATCTGATGCTTTCCGTTCCGCAGTTCCGGCATGCTGGTTTGCACTGTTACCGTAGAACGAAGCGGGAACGGGAGTGGGTGTGCGGCGTCTACCTGAGAGGAGTCAGCAACCTCTGATCCGAGAGACCGAGCACTACCTGATCGAGCGATACCTGCCCGCCGTCAATCGTGATGCCGATCAGCGCGGTGACTTCCGCGTCGCTCAATCGGTTCTTCAGGGCAAACTGGGCACCGTTCTCGGTGTTCCTCAGGCTGCCGACCGTATACAATTTTTGTAGCAAGGGGCCCGGGATTTTCATGTGGCCCGTTTCTGCCTGCGCGTCATTGCCTATGCAGCTTCCTTCGAGTCCTTCTCAACCGGGGCCGGCACAGTAACGATCGGCACCGCATCCTTCTCGGGTTCGGGAGCGCCAGCCTGCGCAGGCTCAACTGGACTTTTTCCTTCGCCCTTTAGCTGTTCGCATCGCTTTTCCGCTGCTCCGAGTCTTTTTCAAGACAGCCGACCGGTGAAGTTCCCGGAATGACGCAACCAGAAAATCGCGAAGATGTTCGACGTCGGGAGCAGCGTGCGTATCCGCATTCACACCGAAAAACAGTTTTCCATCGTAACTATGAACTGCGCAGCCGATCTCCCAGGTCGTAACCCGTGGGCACCTGCGGATAAGCTGCCAGCATCCGCCTTCCTACCGCATACAGCGCAGTTGCAGATCCCACGACATTCGTGAAGATCATGTTCATTAGCGATACCGGCATAACAAGGTCCGGAATATTTTTCCAGAAGAGTCGCCTGAAGAATAGGCGGCACGGTCGCGAACCAACTCGCGGCGAGTCCCGCCAGTGTAATTGCTCCAGACCGTTTCAAAGTCGCCGTTCTTTCCGTGACTGCCTGCAACATTCGAATCGGTCCACGCGCGTCCAATGGCAACGCCACCGGCAAAAACGAAATCTGGTTTCCCTGCTGATCCTTTTCATCCATTTTTCTCAGATTGAGGGGGCAGATGATGCGCACGAAACGCTTGACCGACGGATTCTCCGTGCAGTTTCACATAGCGTGCCAGTGCCCGCGTCAACACCGTCAGCATGACGTCATTGACGGTTCCACCTGCGGCCTCACGAATCTCCCGAACATCGTCCATATTGAATTCAGTCCAACAAAACGTTCTGCGCTCCGGTGCAAGGTTTGTTAAAAGGAAGTCTTTCGATGGAAGCCGCAAACTCCGGAAGCAGTTCCACGAGTCCCTTGAGTCACACTCTTCTCTTGTCACCCGTAAACCTTTGCGCAATGTCCAGCATGCCCGCCTCAAGCGACAAGCAGGCCGGCCATCGTCGTGTTGACCACGCGTGAGACTTCATTCGCCACAGGGAGTTGGGCTCTTGCGAGGTTGGCGCGCGCGGGTGGTGTTGCCTAGGCCCGTCGCCGCCTTAGACCTCAGGCGTTGGGTCCAACATCAGTTTGATTAAACTTGCGCCGGACACTCCATCAGCCAATGCGTGGTGCACTCGCCAGATGATTGCTCCACGTCCATCATTCAGTCCGTCAACAACATACATGTCCCACAATGGTTTGTTGCGGTCCAGCAGTCGGCTCAGAATGCGGCTGGCCAGGGCCTGCAACTCCGCTTCTCCGCCTGGTGCAGCGAGCCTTACCGATGAATGTGTTGCCGGATATCAAAGTTTCGAATCATCTTCCCAGGTGGGAAATTCAAGACTCCATGCAGAAGCGACGGGGATTTGCCGGTAGCGTGGAACCAGATGCAGCTTGTAGTCTATATTTGCAACGAAATCCCTGAAAGGGATTGGCCCATCGAAAATACAAACGCTGGCGATGTGCAGGGGAATCTCTTTGCGTTCCAGGTACAGGAAGGCGGCGTCGGTCGCAGATAACCTACAAGTTGGGACCGACTTAGTCATGTCCAGTGGCTCGCCAGATTGCGTCGCAGTTAGTCTGTTGTATGCCTGCACACTAGGTACTCCTCTGCGCTGAAAAGTGGATGTGATCAGTGTCACGCTCTTCCGGTGATTTGGCTTGCTCCGCTCCTAATCGACTGTTCCGCACCCCGCAGCAGCCATCTCATTGTCATGCCGATTGCCGGAAAGCCTTCTCCTTAACTACTGTGGAATCTTCCGCTTCCTCGTAAAGCGCATTGATTCGCTGTCGGTAACGCTCCTCGATGGCCTTGCGGCGAAGCTTTAAGGTCGGTGTGAGAGTACCGTCCTCGGTCGTGAATTCCTCCGCCACCAACAGTACTTTTTTCAGAGTTTCGTGGCGGGCCAGCCCACGGTTAACCTCGCCAACGATTTCTTCGTAGAGCGCTTGGACTTTTTGATCAGCGACAAGCTCTTCGCGAGCTGGAAAACGGAATGTGGTTGGTTTTTGCCCATTCCTCAAGGAGAGGGAAGTACGGCGAAATGATCACCGAAGCGAACTTTCTGCGGTCTCCGATTACCACGCGAGGTTCCTATCCAGGTATTGAGTTTTAGTGAGTTCTCGATCGGTTGCGGTGCGATGAATTTTCCACCCGATGTTTTCAGCAAGTCTTTTTTGCGATCGGTAACCAACAGAAATCCATCTTCATCCAGTTTGCCAATATCTCCGGTTTTGAACCATCCATCGGAAAACGCATCTCGGTGTCCTCGGGTCGATTCCAGTATTCGACAAAAAACGGAAGGCCCGCGCACCAGGATTTCCGAATCTTCTGCGATCTGCACCTCTACATTCGAGAGTGGCCGGCCGACCGTTCCGATCCTGTGTGCGACCGGCGTGTTCAAGCGCAATGACCGGCGACGTTTCCGTCAAGCCATAACCTTCGTGGATGCGAATCCCGATGTTCGCGTACCATTTCGCCAACTCAATGCCGAGGGGAGCTCCACCCGAAACGAACAACTCGGCATTGCCACCCATTCGGGCGCGCACCTGCGAATACACCAGTCTATTTGCCAACTTCCAACGCAAAGACGGAGGGACCCTGCCCGCCAGTATCTCGGATCGATGTTCTTCTCCCACCGAAAGCGCCCAGTCGATAAATGGCTCGCTTCGGAAATTCGTTGGCCTTCTCTTCCACCTGCCGGTAGATCTTCTCGTAAACGCGCGGCACGCCGACGAAAATGTCTGGCCGTCACCTCCAGAAGCGCTTGCGGCAATTGTTCGATGAACGGGCAATACGCCAGCGTAACGCCGCGGTGCAGCAGTGCGAAATCAACATGACGTGCCGTCACATGCGAAAGCGGCAGAAAGGAAATGCAGGTCTGCCCGGGGTGAACATCGAATCCGTCAAGTGAACATTGAATATTCGAGGTGAAGTTGCCGTGGCTCAACTGCACACCCTTAGAGTCGCCAGTAGTTCCCGAAGTGTAAATAATGGATGCCAGGTCGTTCGCGGCGATCCGTTTGCGTGGGCGTCCAGTTCCGGATCGCGTTCAGCCGGGCCTGCCTGCATCAATCTCTGCATGGGTATGGCATCGGCGGTTTCCACTTCATCCATTACCACCATCTGTTCCACGGCAGTCTGATCCCTGACGGAAAAGACCTTTTCCAGTTGCTTTTCCGTGGATACGACCACGACTTTTGCGCCGGAATCACTCAGAATGTACGCTGTCTGTTGCGCTGTAAGCGTCGTGTAAATCGGCACGACCACGACGCCCAACAAGAGAGACGCAAAATCAGTGACTGGCCCACTCCGGCCGGTTCTCGCTCAGGATGGCCAGGCGGTCCCCCTTGCGTCAGGCCCCATTCACCGGAGCACCCGCGCCACCCCAGCCACATTCCGATACAACTCTTGAGCACTGATGGGAACCCATTGGTTGGCACGACGAACCTGCATCACCCGCGACTGGTCCTGCTCCACGATGGCGAAGAAGATGTCGTTAATGGTCTGAGGGTTCATGCCCTGACCAGAATTTCCTGGCGTTTGCGAGCTACAGTTCTTACTTCAACTGCCCCCAGCGGAACGTCGGTCCAATCGTGAATCGGACGTAGTTTTGCCGACCGGTCAGCAAATCGGAGAACAGGTGCGTATTCACCCAGTCCACCGTGACTCGAATGCCCACCCGCCGCGACACATTGAAATCGACTCCACCACCTACGCCGACGAACCAGGTCGTATCCGACTGGTGAGAGTTGGGAATCGGGATGCCCGCTTGTCCGAGCAAACCGCCCAGCCCCGGTGGCAAGGTGAGGTCGGCCGATTCATGGATTCCCCCGAAGCCCGGTCGTGCGAACAAGGTGATCTTTTCCCACTTGCGCAGGTAAAACTGCGGACCCGCCGCAAACGTGTACGAAGTCGATTTGAACGGCACATGGATTGAGTTCGGAGGGATGCCAACACCGCTCAGCAAGGGTGCGTAGATGGTCTCGCCTCCCTTGATCGTTCCTGAGCCACTGATGATGCTGTCACCTATGGCGCTGAAATCTCCACCCAGTGCCATCCACGGTCTTAGCGTGACGCCGAAATCGACGTCGAACCCGTATTCCGTCAGGCTACGGGCTGGGCTAATCATCGAATCGAATCCGGTGTAGAGGGTGTATTTGTTTATATCTTTCTGCTGCGCTGCCGCAGGCAGCCACACAAATAGCAGAAGGACGCAAATCAGCGCACGCTTCATCTTGTTCACACTTTCATTTTGAACGGAACGGGATCGCCTCATAAGACGCCACGTGAGGTTCACAACTCAGTCTCAAATAATGGCCGCTTCCGCTGTTGCGTGAGCGAGACTGCCGCGACTGCAGGGAGGTAAGACCAGATTTCGCCACATTGCTGGGCAGATATCAGTGATGGACATCACCAAATTGAAATAAGGTTGTCTGCCATTCCAGCCCGGATCAACACGCTAACCCCGACCTTTCGCTCAGCACTCGGGTGTTTTCGTGAATTGGGTTCATTTGCTTTCCACGTCGGAGACTGGCGAGCTCTTATCACGATAGACGACCTTCCCCTGGAGCATCGTAAGCTCGCATTTCATGTTCTTCACATTCATCGGACGGGATGGAATAAAGATCGCGATCCCACACGGCGATGTCCGCGTCTTTGCCGGGTTCGAGCGAACC
The DNA here is from genome assembly GCA_963726725.1 of Candidatus Acidiferrales bacterium. Taxonomy (GTDB): domain Bacteria; phylum Acidobacteriota; class Terriglobia; order Acidiferrales; family UBA7541; genus Acidiferrum. The sequence goes on along the minus strand of CAVSDV010000025.1, from coordinate 85,297 downwards.
GATACGATTTTCCAGAAAAAGCTGGTGCGCCGCCCAGATGGTGTAAGACTTCAGCGCCACTTGGATATCCACGGATTCGCTGGTGCCGAAGGGTTGTGAGCCATACACCCCATTCAACGTTCTTACGGGCCATGGAAGACCACAGGCCGTAGCGAGCCGGAAATGGAGTGACGAAATAATCCGAACCGCCGTCCACATATGATCTCTTTCTCCAGATATGTCTTGTAGGGCATTTGGCGCGCGTCGCGTTTTTCGCCGAATGTGCCGGCATAAGTGTCGCCAATCCACCACAGAAAAGGAGCTTGCGTCTCCGGGTAACCGGCGTCGAACTCTTTCTGTAGCCGTGCGATCGTTGCCAAGGCATGGTCGGTAGGGATATTGCAGTGAATGATGCCGTGTCGCAGATCTTTTGTTGGGCTGCTTCTGCAATACGCCGGCGTAGGTGTCTACCACCCAATCGATGGCACGATCACCGACGGCGTGGGTACTGACGTGAATGCCCGCTTCATGAAACAGACCAACCATCTGCTGATAAGTGGCGGGATCAAGCGCGGGATAACCCGTATTGCCCGCATCAATTTCCGTCGCCTTCTTGTACCACGGTTCGTAGACCCATGCGGTTCTGCCGCCACCGCTTCCGTCCATGAAAAGTTTTACGCCGCCAGAAAGTAGCATGCCATCTCCGATCGATTCTGGCGGCCTCGGCTGCTGTTGCAGGCGTGCCAGGGTCGCCCGGGCAGAATCCATAGAGGTACCTCCGAGCAGTAACGCGAAAATCCGCACTGTGGATTTATTCTCGTGTCAGAAGTTCGCGATAAAGCTCCCAGCGCTCAGGTACTATTCCCGGGTCCTTTGCGGCGGTCATTCCTTCTTTGTTGAAGTCGGCCATCATTTTCAGGAGTGCCATTGCGTTGCTGCTCGTGGGTGTAAGCTGGAATCAGGCTAACCACCAGACTCCATGGCCGGATCTTCTTTTAACACCCCCGTTGGTTCACCCTTGGAGTCGCGATCGATGATTCCGGCGGGAGGATTCTTTGTTAGTGGCCGTAATTTTCGCAAGCCGCATAGCCTGCGAGTTTGCCACGCCATAGTGTCCGGTGGTGTGCCCTAAGCCATACCGGATTGTTCGGGCGAGACCTTGTCGAGATCAGATGCATACACATACCGCAGTTCCGCAGAGTTTACTTTCGTCCCAACCGGTCCCGCGGACCCACAGGTTGGGAGGCGTATGTGCCACTTTCTGGCGAACAAGTTCGACGATCTCCGAGATATTTTTGACGTTACTTAGATCGATATCGTAAATTGTTGCAGTCTCGTCAAAATGGCAATGCGTGTCGATCAACCCGGGAGTAGCTGTTCGTCCGTGGAGATCGATGATGCGCGCGCCCCGCAAGGCGTACTTCTGAGCTTCTTCATTTGAGCCGACGACGACAATTTTGCCGTCCTGAACGGCGACCGCCTGTGCGATGGAGTCCTTTGCGTCTGCCGTTATGATTTTTCCGTTGATCAAAATCAGATCCGCATTGCGTTTTGCATCATTGCCCGGAGCAGTTTGAGGAGGAAGAGATCGTGGCACCGAAGCGGCGGCCAGTAAAAGAAGGATGGCCGAAACAGTAGGCAGCGGTGGCACCTTTGCAGTGAACATGGACTCTCCTTGGAACGGAACTTGGCCTGTGCGTATAGGTTTATAGCCTCGCAGGGCACTTGCCACAAGCCCGGCATATGTCATGAACTACCTCTGATTCCAGAGTTCAATCAGCCCCAACACCGGTCATTCGCAGGGTCTAGTGAGCCGTTGTGGACGGCTTGTAATCGGCTATCGCAGGAATTGCCTGACCATCGACACCCTTCATTTCAAGTCCCAGCAGATGGGCGATCGTTGGAGCCACATCCCGATTCGAAATGGTCGCGATGCGATATCCTTTGGGGATTCCAGCGCCCCAAGCGATGAAGATAGCCTGCATCTGCGGATCGGTATTGAGAAATCCGTGCGTGCCCTCGGCAGCCGCGGTAACAAAGTCTCCCTCCGAGTCGGCGCTGAATCCATAACCGGGCTTTGCGGCAAGGAAGAGGTCGGGTGCCTGATTGCTCTGTGCAGGGGTTGGCAAGCCAAGTTTCAAGAAATCTTTTACGTCATAAACCTGTTCAATCCCTTCCGCGCCGGCGAGCACGCTCCGAACTTTGGGAACGAGAGCAGATCGTTGACCGGGATCCGTGATGTAAACCATCGCCGTGCCCCCTTCGGGGATACACCAAACCGCATTATTCGATCCCGGCAAATTGTTCGCGAACAAACCTGCTTGCTTCAGCAAAACATTGGGATGAAGTTTGTGCTGGATGGAACGGAATCCGTGGTCAGATACAACCAACACAGTGGTCCGCCTACCCAGTCCATTCCGTTCGATGACATCCAGAATCTGTTTTACTTGCGAATCGAGAAACGCCATCGCGGTGAAACTTGGCGGGTTTGCTGGCCCGTATTCATGGCTCATACTGTCAAGAGTCAGAAGGTGGAACAATAGAAGGTTGGGCTGGTGTTGCTTGAGGATTCTGACTGCCGCAGTGGTCCACATCTGGTCCTGCCAGACCTGGCTGCTGTCTTCAAACGTTCGCAGTTGTTCTTCCGTGACGATACCGTCAGCAACCATTCCGCGTTCGATTGCGCCCTTGGGATCGGGCAGTTCCGGAAATTGCCAGGTGATTGTCTTGGCATTGTAAATCGCAACCCAATCCACTTGGGCGGTGGTGAGCCCGTTCGAGTAGGCAAGGTCATAGATCGTGGGCGCGTGCACCATCCGCTCTTTGTCACGCCAAGGTTCAATCAGCGGAAGCGCACCACGGTCTAGCAATCCATTAAATAAGACCTGATGTTTCAGGGCATCGACGCCTGTGACCATGGCAGTGTGGTTCGGCCAGGTCACAGTGGGATTGACAGGCTGCATGGAAGCGGCCACCATGCCCTCACCTGCCAATCTGCGCAAAGTAGGAATGGGAAGCTTTGGGTCATTCAGGGCGGATGCAGGAAACCCGTCGAGGCTGATAACCACCACAATGCGATTGGTCCGGGGTTTGGCGTAAGCAATCCCGCAACACGCAATCGCTGCTAGAGTTAGGGCGCCCCCGCGTTTCAAGAATTTGAATTGCGTTTGCAATGGCTCTCCCTGGAGTTTTACAGCGTATCCGAAATTGGTTGGATTATCGAACCAAGGATTGCGCGATCGGAGCGCCCCGACTAGAGCGCATAGTTCACGTGCCCAGAAAATTGCCCTGAATTCTTCTGTAGCCATGTTCCTTGGCCCAAAGAGTGAGCGGAATGGCAGCCAGGTCATCCACCAGGGGAATGGCATTGCCGTCTTTGGTCAGGTCGACGGTGGGAAGATAATGCTTACAACTCTCGCAGGTTTCCACGCGCAGATGCGGAAACTTCTCGGCACGTGTAGACGAGTAACTGTTGTTCGCGAGTTTCTCCACAGTGTGCGCAAAGGATTCGCAGAAATCCCCACTCCTGCGAACAGAAAGAACATAAGCAGGAAACGCTTGCCTCCGTCGCCTTCGGGCCGTAGAACTCCGACAAGGGAAGGGAATTGCACCGTGGGCAACGGCAAATGGTCATCGGCGAACCGGGTGGTAGCATCGCAGCCGGCAATAAATTCGGCATAGGGCAGCAAGAAAGGCACGGCTGAGAAATTCTTGCAAGGGATCGACCCTATCGTTTTCGGTGTGTCCTCTCGGGAACTGTCTGCTTCCTGAAGGCCTGACTTCCAGAACTGTCTCGAGGCTCGCAGTCCACGCATTCCTCTTCGCCAGCTTTCTCAACGCGTGTGCCTGAACCGCCAGAGGGTCGGGTCCTTGTGTCTCGATCAGCGAAAGGAATGGCGCGAACTTGGGCAACAAAATCGAAAGGTACGTAACTCAGAGCGCAGATGTCCGTTGGGAGGTACAACCGGCCTTTGCCCCAAATCTTCGGAAGACTCTCATAATGGTCTTTTTGAAATTTCGCGATGTCAGATAGAAGTTGAGAATTTCTGCGGAGAACGGATAGCGCTGTGGCGAGCAACTGAGCGCGTGTGACCCGTGACGAGTATTTAACTCCAGCAGCGGCGAGAAGCGTCATTTTCTGGGTTCGGCGTCGCCAACGATCTCTTTGTACCATCCGGGATGGTAACGCTTGGCGAATGCAATGCGAAACGTCGCCGCGAATGACCGAGCCAAATGCACCGCGCTCGGCAAAAACGCCCATATATACGTGAATAAAGAAATTTCCGATGGTGACGAGCGCCGCGATGGGATGCACGATCACCGCGACGTAGCGAAGCCAGCGCAGGCTCCAGGGCAGCGAATTCGGTGAACCAGAGAATCAGTCCAGTGAGCAGCAGCACTAGTCCGCCGTAGAAAAAACTCCAGAACAAGCAATTTTTGCCCGGCATTATATCGGCCCGCCGGCGGCATCTTCTCGTCCTGATTTGTGATGTAGTACTGAAGCTGACTTCCACCATTCCCTGTCGACGGGTTCAAACTTCATCTGTCGGGACCACAGGAGGAACATGTAGCTGACCGATAGCGCGAAAATCAATCCAGCCCAGGGATGAAGCATGCGGGAAACTTGTCCGCCGCCCAGAGCCGTAGCCATCCAGAAAAGCCACGGTGACCAGAAACGCGAGACCCGTGGCCATCAGATAAAGGTAGGACCCTGCCGCCACCCAATGATTCAGACGTTCGACGAAACTGTAGCGAAGTACGTGCCCGTGTGGTGTGAGTCTGCTCCGGATGGGTCATGGCTTGGCTCCCATCGGTGGAATGTCTTCATCGTCGCGCGGTTTGGGTCCAAATCGCAGGTAGTGCACGAACAGACCGATCAGACCTCCAGCGATGGCCAGATTGCCCAGCCACTTCAGCGGATGTTTCCACAACTTCACAACGAGCGGAATGCTGGGATTGGCAGGCAAGCCACCGTAAAGTTCCGGCTTGGTCGCGTCGTGCAAAACGTAAATAACGCCTGTGCCGCCGACACCGGGAGGATCGTACACGCCGGCATTCGCAAAGCCGTAGTGATCCTTAAGTTGCTTGGCGCGCTGCCCGGCGAGATCGAGCATGTCTTCCTTGGTGCCGAAGTGCAGGCAACCGGTGGGACATGATTTGATGCACGCGGGTTCCAGTCCTTCACTGACGCGATCGGTGCAAAGCGAGCACTTGTACACGCGCTTGGTCACACTGTTCAGTTTGGGAATGTTGAACGGGCAACCGGTAATGCAATAGCCGCAACCGATGCAATGATCCTGCTGAAAATCCACGACTCCGTTCGATGTACTGAACGATCGCGCCGTCCGAGGGGCAGGCCTCCAGGCAGCCAGGCTCGGCGCAGTGCATGCACTGGTGCTTGCGCATCAGCCACTGGAGCGAACCGTCCTCGCGTTCATGCTCGTTAAAAAGAATCAGGTTCCAGTAATTCCACCGGGTATCCGGCATGGTCTGGTAGGTGTTGTCCATCGTGGTGGGAGAGAACGGCATATCGTTCCACTCCACGCACGCCACTTCGCAAGCTTTGCAGCCAATGCAGGTGGTCGTGTCGATGAGTTTGCAAACCGTGGACTCGCGCTGAGTGTCTTCGCCTGCGATGCTGCCGGCGTGGGCGCTGATTTTTTGAACGCGTAGTGTCGCTTGGCTCATAGTTGGACTCTGAGTTCTCCTACGCTTTCTCTACCTTCACCAGGAATCCCTTGAATTCCGGTGTGTACGCATTCGGATCGACCACGGTTGGCGTCACCAGATTCGCCAGCGTCTTCCCCGTCTTGCCTTCATCTTCGGCGATTCCGCGGATATCCCCAGTGAATCGGGAAGCCGACCTGATAGGTTTTCTTACCGTCGATCAGCATGGGCTTGATGCGCTTGGTGACCATCGCTTTGGCGATATATTCCCCGCGAATGCTGGACACTTTTATCTTTTCGCCGCCCTGTACGCCGAGTTCCGCCGCCAATCTTCCGGAATTTCGACGAATGGCTCCGGCACAAGCTGCACGTTCATTGGATTGTTTTTTGTCCAGTAGTGGTAATGCTCGGTCAATCGATAGGTGGTGCAGACAACCGTGTAGCCGTCTTTTGGCGTGCCGTATTTGTCGTCCGGAGTCTTGAATCGTTTGACGACCGGATTGCGCGCTTTGCTGTGGATGCAGCAAATTGTCCAACGGGCTTTCGGTGGGCTCATAAAATTCAGGAAAGGGACCTTCGGCAAACGCACCAAGCGGAGCGAAAATGCGCCCGACACCTTCCGGGTTCATGATGAACGGACCCATGTGGTCGGCAGGTTTTGAATCGGCCTTGAAATCCGGCACGTCGTTGCCGACCCACTTCTGCGCCGCTTCGCTCCACCACACCTGGCGACGCGTAGGCATCCCACGGCTTGCCATCGACGGTGCAGGAAGCGCGGTTGTAAAGCACGCGGCGATTTGCGGGCCACGACCATGCCCAGTTCTGGTGCACGCCCATTCCGGAAGGATCGCTGGGATCGCGCCGCATCGTAAGATTGCCCGCCTCCGGAGTAGGCGCCGCAGTAAATCCAGTTTCCGCATGCCGTGGTGCCGTCGTCTTTCAGCCAGGCAAATCCTGGGAGCTGCTGATTCGCTTTGAGCTGACTCTTGGTGGCAGGATCTTCGGCGTCGACAAAGGTCTTCCGTTGATTTCCTTAAGTACTTCTGCCAGCGAAGGGATTCCTGGGATCGGTGTAATTCCAGGTCAATTTCAAAATCGGGTCAGGGAATTTGCCGCCTTCTTTTTGGTACAACTCGCGGACCTTCAGGAAAATCTGCGCCACGATGGCCTGATCCAGCCGGCACTGCACTAGGCAACGGCAGCGCGGCGTTTTTCCACTGCAGCCAGCGCGCTGAGTTGGTAAACGTGCCATCTTTCTCCGCGAATCCCGCGCACGGCAGACGATACACAGTGGTCTGAATCGACTTCATTTCTTCGGTAGTGATTCCCGGGAGATTTCCAGAATTCACTGGTTTCATCGGGATAAATCTCTCCGACGACCAGGAACTCCGCTTTCTTCAGCGCGTCGATATTCTTTTTTGTGTCGGGGCCGATGGCTACGCCGTTCATGCCGAACGCAAATATGCCCTTGACGATGCCGTTGTACATATTGTCCCAGAGATAGGTCCAGGAATAATTGCGGTCTACTTTGGGCAGATAATCGTAGGCCCAGCCATTCTGATTCGTGGCTGCGTCGCCATAGAACGCTTTCATCATGCTGACGACGAATTTCGGGTGTATTGCCCCAGTAATTGAAACTCTCCCAATTTCCGAGCTTCGATGGTGTTGGCGTAATGCGTTTCATCCAGCCATCAAACGAGCCGTCGGCAGGTGTCGGTACTTTCGTGTAACCCGGACAGATTGTCGAAAATGCCGGCCATATCCGTGGCGCCCTGGATGTTGGAGTGCCCGCGGAGTGCGTTTACACCGCCACCGGCGCGGCCTACGTTGCCCATCAGTAATTGGAGAATCGCGGCCGTGCGGATAATCTGTGTGCCGAAGCTGTGATGTGTCCAGCCCACTGCATAGATAATGGTGGCGACCTTTTTCAGATCGCCATCCTTGCGAATCGAGGTAAACAGATCTGCGGCCTTCAGGAATTGATCCTTCGGAATTCCCGTAATCCGCTCGACCATTTCCGGTGTGTAGCGGGAATAGTGTTTGCGCAAGTAGTTGGTACACACAATTCGGATTTTGCAGCGAGAGATCGTATGCGGATTTTCCGGGAAGGGAAGGCACGGGTGCAGGGGCGCCTGTCGGGAGATGTGCCGCCGGTGGTCAGCCAGGTGAGCCGCGCCAATCGGTTTTCCCGATCCGTCACCCTCGCGTAATTCCAGGTGGATTTGTCGTAGGTTTGCGTTTTCTGATCGAAGCCGGAAAATACACCTTCATCTTCAGGAAGTTTGAAATCGTCCTTCACGATGTAGGCCGCATTTGTGTAGTTCAGGACGTAATCCTTGGCGATGCGATTGTTTTCGAGGGCATAGCGAATCAATCCGCCGAGGAAAGCAATATCGGCGCCCGCGCGAATCTGCAGGAATAAGTCAGCGACCGAGGCGGTTCGCGTAAACCGCGGATCCACGACAATCATTTTTGCATTGCGTGTGCGTTTTGCTTCGATGGCCCACTTGAAGCCGCAGGGATGATTTTCCGCCGGGTTGCCGCCCATGATCAGCATCATGTCGGTATTCTTGATGTCCACCCAGCCGTTGGTCATCGCCCCGCGTCCGAATGTTGGTCCCAAACTTGAGACCGTGGGGCCATGTCAAACACGGGCCTGGTTTTCCAGGTGCACGACCCCCAGGGCGCGCATAGACTTCACGACGAGATAGTTGAATTCGTTGGTATCAGTACAACCGCCGGTCCAGGCAATCGATTCGAGGCGATTGACGCGATGGCCGGCAGCGTCGACTTCAACAAAGCTGGCATCGCGGGTTTTTTTAGATCTTCTCCGCGATTTCAGAAATCGCCTGATCCCAGGAAATGTCTTCCCATTCCGCTGCCACCTGGTCGGCGCACTTGAGGCTTCAGCAAGCGCCGTTCGTTCAGAATGTCTTGTTGGAGGGAAGCGCCCTTGGGGCAAAGCGTGCCGCGATTGATGGGGTGGTCGGGGTCGCCCTCCACGTGGACCACCTGGGCCGTGACGTTCTTGGCGCGGTCCCCAATGGAATAAATAATGATGCCGCAGCTAACAGAACAGTAGGGACAGGTGGAGCGGGTCTCGTTCGCTCGCGCAATCTTCAGGTTTCGGAGTTCCGCGTAGGCGGGTTGCAGGTTGAAACCAAAAACGGCCGCCGCCGTACCGCCAACCGCCGCCAGCTTTCAGGAAATCTCTACGTGAAGCATCCATGGTTTCCCCCAGAGACCGCATGGAAGATCATGCGCGGAGGCCTATTCTTAAACTGGTTCCGCGATTCTGTCAACAACGTAGATGCGTTCTGCAAAGAAATTGGGTACAAGCGAAAGTTTTTTCGTTAACAATATTTTCATACAGGTTTTACCTGACATTAATATTAATGTGAGACGGACTCGTGAAGGTGGAGATTGAGTGAAAGCTTGACGACTGCCTCTTCCTGGGAATTCGTTGCCTGGTGATCGTTGTATACTCGAACGCGAAGAGGTCGCTGAGATGAAGCTGCGTTTTACTCCCCATTCCGTTCGGCTGAGATTGAATCAGTTAGAAGTGGTGAAGTTTGCGTTGGAAGGGAAACTTGCGGAACAAATCGATTTTCCCGGACCGGCGCAGCACTGCGCTTATCTACAGTTTGCGGGTCGGGAACGAGCCGGAATCCGGATCGGTACGCTTTGAAGAGGAGAGATCACTGTAATCGTGCCGCAGAACCACGCCAAAACATGGACCAATGAGGCAACGGAAGTTGGGCTGTATTACAAGTTAGAGCTTGAAGACGGCAATTCGCTTCGCGTGGCGATCGAGAAAGACTATCAGTGCATTGATGGTCCGCCAGAGGAGCACGATCCGGCGGGTTACCCAAATCCGCTACGCAAAAGTGGGCATGCAAAACCGAAAAGAGATAGCGATTCTCCATTCCATGCGCCGACACAAAGATGTTTCTGCATTTATTCTGGCTGGTGGTGCCAGCTCTCGAATGGGGCGTAACAAAGGTCTGATCAAAATCGCCGGCGAGGCATTAATTCTGCGAACGGCGCGGCTGGTGAAGCCACTGGTCTCTTCGGTGACGGTGATAGGCCCGGAGCGGCCCTATCGACGCCTCGGACTCGTGACTATTCCCGATAAAATCCCAGGAGTTTCGAAATTGCCGGCATTTCAGGGTCCGCTTGCCGGAATTCTGACTGCGCTGAGCGCACTTCGCACTCAATGGAATCTGGTCCTGGCCTGCGACCTACCCTACCTTTCCGCGGAATGGATTGAAGCGTTACTTACACGTGCCGTGCGGGCCAACGCAGCAGGCTTATCTGGTGCGTACCGCGCGTCGGCTTGGAACCACTCGCGGCCGTTTACCGGCGCGATGCTTACAAACAGCTTGCCGAAGCCTTTGAGGAAGGCGTGCAGAAAAGTTACGGACGCCCTTGCCAGAGTTTCTATGAAAACCATTGCGTCAAGAGATTTCGGAGAATCAGCCGACCGGCGGACTGGTGCTGAAGAACATGAACACGCCTGAGGACCTGGCGGCCGTTCAAGGTTTGGTGGAACGAAAAACGCACCCGAGGCAAACCTGAGGCTAAAGTCTTTGAAGCTGGCGGGAATCCGCGAAAGACGACGCGCTCCTCGCCAGAGTAAATGACGAACCGGCTTGCCGCGCAGAAAGCCGACGAGAGTCATGCCCATTTCTCGGGCCAACTGAACTGCCAGACTCGATGGCGCCGACACAGAGGCCAACAGCGGCACTCCGGCCATCAAGCGTTTTCTGCACGATTTCAAATCCACCGCGGCCGCTGACCAGGCAAACGTGGTGTTTCAGCGGCAGCATTCCCCGCTAGAATGCCCAGCCGATAACCTTGTCGACCGCATTGTGTCTACCAATGTCCTCGCGAAGAACGATCAGTTCGCCGCTGGCATCGAACAACGCTGCCGCGTGCAATCCACCCGTTCGTTAAACAGAGCTTGCGCGGCGCGCGAGACGATCCGGCAATGCGCACAGCATCCCCGCATCAAATCGTGTGGCATTTTCCGGACGAAGCGGCAATCTCTGGCGCACCGCATCGATCGAGGATTTTCCGCAAACTCCACAAGCGGAACCAGCAGAGTACATTCGCTCGGTTCGTTGTTTAGAAATTTTCGCGCCACGCAAGTTTCACGGAGATATGATTCTGTTTTGCTGCTGTTCGTATTGAACGTTTGGCAATGCTGATCGGAAACAAGTTGGTCGGGACGAGAAATGATTCCATCAGTGAACAACAGGCCTGCCACAAGTTCGTCGATCGTGCCCCGGGGTGCGCATGGTAACGCCGAGAGATTGGCGCCCGGAGCGAATCTCGAGTGGTTCTTCGCTGGCCAGAAAATCCTCCACTCGCTTCGTCGACCCGTGTCCCACTCCGTAACGTCGGTGAGTTTTAAGCCGTGCGAATCGTGGCGTTCAAGGTCAGATTTTGTGGTCGCTCGCCATGTTTCCGTATGATACCAGCTTGCTGTTCCAGTGAGGTTGTTCCGAGGCCCTCGGTGATTCAATCATTTCGCTGGACGAAATGCGCCGCCCTTGTAAGGATTTCATATTCACCTTCAGGAGCTCTCCCATGACTGCAATCGCAAAGTCCGAGAACAAAATCCTTGGCAATTAAACCGCTCGCGAAACGTAAAGCCTGGAATGCGTTGAAGGCGCACTACAAGAAGTTGCAGCCCATACACTTCGAGATCTGTTCGGCAACGAGCCGAAGCGCGGCGAGAAGCTTACGCTGGATGGCGGCGGTGTCTATCTGGATTATTCGAAGAATCGCATCACGGACAAGACGCTGAAGCTTCTGGTTGATCTGGCGAAAGAATCGGGCCTGAGAGAGCGCATCGATGCGATGTTTCGCGGCGACAAGATTAACATCACAGAGAATCGTGCGGTGCTCCACGTCGCGCTTCGAGCGCCAAAAGATGCTTCCATTATCGTGGACGGCAAGAATGTTGTCCCGGACGTACACGCCGTCCTCGACAAGATGGCCGCCTTCTGCGTTCGCTGTTCGCAGCGGCGAATGGAAAGGCCACACGGGCAAGCGCATACGTAACATAATCAACATTGGTATTGGAGGTTCCGATCTTGGTCCGGTCATGGCCTTCGAAGCACTCAAACATTATAGTCAACGCAATTTAGTATTTCGCTTTGTTTCCAATGTGGATGGAACGGATTTTGCGGAGGCGGTTGTGGACCTTGATCCCGCGGAAACCTTGTTTATCGTTTCCTCCAAAACGTTCACCACGCTGGAAACGATGACCAATGCGCACACCGCGCGCGATTGGTCGCTGCGGGCGTTTGGTGGCGACGAAAAATCCATCGCCAAGCATTTCGTGGCCGTTTCAACGAATCGCTGTCGAAGTTTCCAAATTTGGCATCGATACCGCCAACATGTTTGGCTTCTGGGACTGGGTCGGCGGCCGCTACTCGATGGACTCGGCGATTGGCCTCTCCACTATGTTGGCCATCGGCCCGGAAAACTTCCGCGCCATGCTCAGCGGGTTTTCACCAGATGGACGAGCATTTTCGCACGGCGCCGTTCGAGCGTAATCTTCCCGTGCTGCTTGGACTGCTCGCTGTCTGGTACAACAATTTCTTCGAGGCACAGACGGCTGCAGTATTGCCGTATGAGCAATATCTGAAGCGTTTTCCCGCTTATCTCCAGCAACTGACCATGGAGAGCAACGGGAAGCACGTCACACTGGAAGGGAAGACCGTCAATTATTCCACCGGACCAATTTATTGGGGCGAGCCCGGCACCAACGGCCAGCATTCCTTCTATCAATTGATCCATCAGGGCACGCCACTGATTCCCTGCGATTTCATCGCATTTGCTTCAACGTTGAATCCGCTTGGACGGCATCATGACATCCTGATTGCTAACGTCTGTGCGCAAGCGGAAGCTCTGGCGTTCGGCAAAACAGCGAAGCAGGTCAAGGCGGAAGGCACGCCGGACTGGCTCGTGCCACATCGAGTATTCGATGGAAATCGTCCGTCGAATACCATTCTGCTTGATCGGCTCACGCCTGAAGCGCTTGGTAAACTTGTCGCACTGTACGAACACTCCGTATTCACGCAGGGAGCGATCTGGCAGATCGACTCGTTCGATCAATGGGGCGTCGAACTTGGCAAAGTGCTGGCACAGCGCATCATTCCGGAGCTTGAGAGCCAGACGGAACCAAAGCTGGAACACGACAGTTCCACGAACGCAATCATTCGACAGATACCGGAAACTGAAGAAATCCTAATACTCGGAATCCATCAGGCCCGAAAGTTGAGGCGCATGCCGTGGCCGTAGTAATCAATCCCGACTGCTGCGAGATCCATCTGCGCGGACGATCTCGGCTGGAGATCTCACCGCGATCTTCCTGCCGCGATACGGGATGCTGGGTGCTTCGCTTTGCTTTCACGGCGTTGAGCTATTGCGGAGGCTGGAGAACCTGGAAGCCGCCGCAACGAAGGGAGCTACGGCGGGCATTCCGCTTCTCTATCCGTGGGCCAATCGACTCGAATCGCTATCGTATCAATCAGCTGGAAAATCGGTGCAGTTGCCCGCAAACTCGTCCAAACTTCACTTTGACGATCGCGGCCTGGCGATTCATGGGATCCCCTGGGCGCTCCTTGGTTGGGATGTGATCGAAACGACAAGCGACTCGATCTTTGCCCAACTGCAGTGGAATCAAGGCGACCGCCTCGCTATTTTTCCTTTCGCTCATCAGCTCGAAATGCGGGCAACTCTCCGACCGGATAATTTGCTGATCGAAACCGCGGTCCTCGCTCGAGACAGGCCGGTGCCGGTGAGTTTTGGATTCCACCCCTATTTCGGTTTGCCGAACACCCCACGTGCGGAATGGCGCTTGCGGCTTCCTCGAATGAGAAGACTGCAACTGAATGCGAATGGGATTCCCACGGGAACGGAAGAACCATTTGTCGGATTTGATTCGCTTCTAGGTGAATCTGCTTTTGACGATGGCTTTGCCCTCACCGATAAGGAGGCGGCGTTTGCGCTTTCCGGTGGCGGCCTGAGCATCAACGTGGAGTTGCTGCAGGGTTACGGCTTTGCACAGATTTTTGCGCCGATAGCAAAAGACTTCGTCGCACTGGAGCCGATGACCGCTGCGACAAATGCACTGATCAGCGGTCGTGGACTGAACGTAGTCGAGCCGGGAAATCAGTATCGGGCTTCGTTTCGCATTCTCGTCGAATCTATCGCCTGACCTGCCGGGCACAGCTGAGAGTAATCAATAGCGCAGACTTACGGTTTGGAACTCTCTATCTCGTGCACCGTTGATTTGCTGGATTGTGGATCGCGCCAGAACAGGGATTTGCTCTGCGCCACGGACCCATCGGGAAGACGCAACAAGAATTCCAGACGTACAACAGGGCCGGTGTCGAGGTCCCAACTTCCGGTGATCTCCTGTGCCGGACCTAACACGGAGAGCAACTGCTTGTCGCCGGTAAGTTTCTTGTCCTGCTGATCAAACAGCGCCCACTCTACGCTATAGTTCAGAAGTGCATAGGAAGGAATTTCTTTTTCCGTCCGTCGCTCCACTTTCGCACGAAAACCTACAGGAACACCCTTCGCGTCGTAGGTCCAACCAACCTGTAGATGTGCCGGCACATTTTCTTCTTGCCATACCGAGTAAGACGGTTTTCGCTGGCGATTTTTATCCACGATTCCGTGATCGACGTAACTGTCGCTCTGGCCGGCTCGAAGATTGTGCGTGGAATGATAATCCTGGTAGCACCACAGAATCGCGCCACCAATCCAGTCGTGCTGCGCGTACTGCGCTAACCGATTCTTGATGATGGCAACCCTTTGCTTATCCGCGCCTTGCTGGTCGGTTGCGAATATCCCCGCATAACCGAATTCCGAGACAATCACCATCTTGCCCGGATAGTCATGTTCGATTTTCTCGAACGCCGCGGGCAGAAGACTCTCCGCACCGTCCCACGAACCGAAATACTCGTTCCACATGATGAAATCGGCAATGCTGGAGGCGTCCGTCGCCGGGTCTTTTACGAATGCGATGCGGTCGTCGGCAAAACTTACATAACGATCCGGATCGAGTCGTTTGGCAAGTGCCGACAGGTTTTCGAAATAGGCAATTCCCCCTGGTGTATCCGTGGCGCTCTCATTGTCCGTACTCCATGCGAAAATGCTTGGGTGATTGTAGTTCTGTTCAATGAGGTCTGTGAATTGCTGGCGCGCCAGGGCGATTACCTTCGGATTCGACATCTGGGCTTCGTCAAACTGCCACATGGGAATCTCCGGAATCAGGAGGATTCCTTTGCGATCCGCGTAGTCATAAATGATTGGGTTCTGCGGATAGTGAACCGGACGGGTCAGCGTGGCGTGTAGAGCTTTCATATCGTCGAAGTCCTGCAAAATTGTTCCGCGGGTTTCTGCAAGTCCTTCCCAGGGGGAATCTTCATGCCTCGCCAGTCCCGTCAGCCGTACGCGATCGCCGTTCAGGTACAAATGCCGGTCACGAATCTCCACGGTTCGAACGCCGAAGGTTTCGCTCTTGCGATCAAGCAACCGACCGTCTCCTGCTCGCAGAGTGACCTCGCTCCGATATAAGAATGGGTTGTCAAGCCCCCAGAGTTTCACGGGTGAAATGTTCAGTGACACGTCCACGGTCCGGGCCGCCGTATTTGAAGGCAATTGCTTCTTGGTGGAAGCGATGGGAGTACTGCTGTCTCCCGGAAAGACGGTAACAGTCAATTCGAATGATTTCGATTTGGCGGATAAGTTTTCAAGCAGAATCTGATCCGACACCGCGGCGCCACTCCCGGATGGACGCGAGCGAATATGCTGTCTGCGGATGAGAGCGCCTTCATTTGTGGTTAGCCAGACGTCGCGCACAATTCCGCCATAGGTCCACCAATCCGGCAGCAGGGATTCTGGCCCGTTCTTCACCGGGATTCCGGGAATCGTGTCGAGTTTCAGTTCGTTGTCTATTTCGACCGCGAGAAAGTTCTGTTCCTGCAGAAAATTACTTACGTCGAAAAAGTACTCGGAATATCCGCCTTCATGTTCGCCGAGAAGATTGCCGTTCAACCACACGCGAGATTTGTAGAAAGTTGCCGCAAAATGCAGTTCGACATGCTGACTTGCCCAAGTCGGATTTCCCGCGAAGGTTTTAAAATACCATGCCCTGCCAATGAAATTGCTGAGTTTGCCCATGTTCCAGGTATGCGGCACGTCGACACGCTCTACCTCTCGAGGCATTTGTTTAAACCAGGTCTGCGCCTCGCCCGTCCTCGCGGGATCGGTCCTAAAATACCACTCTTGATTGAGGTCCATCCGCGAGGAAGCGATAAGGGGTGTTGCACCAAGCACGCACAGTAGCATCAGCCGGACGTAGTTCACAGAACACCCCGCAATCATGGCAAGTTTTGCCAACAAACCAATCCGCAGCTCCCCTACCTCTCTTGCTCAACGATGAATTTCCGTCTGGAGAGTTTGCTCGTCTCTGGTTACTGCGAAGTATAGTACAGCCGCAAATAGAGGAGTGCAGGGGTCCTGGGTCGGAGGGCAGGGCTGTCCTAGGTTACGCTTCGAAGAAGAATGATTGACAGAGAAACAAAAAGTAAGTAAAAGAAAGAAAGCGAAACTACTCGAAAGAGCTTGGTAGAGAACGATCCTGTCGCTCGTGAATCTCGTATGGGGGTGTTTCATGTTTCTGTCAGGTCCAACTCGGTGGTTGCGGTATACCTTCCTTGGTTTTCTGTTGGTTTTCTACCTGGGGGCCCTCGACATTGCCGCCCGGGGACAGGCCAACTACACCGCACAGCTCACTGGTGTCGTGAGCGACTCCTCCGGTGCGGTAATACCCGGGGTAAAGGTCACACTGACTGAGGAAAGCACAAACCTCGGCGTAATGCACGAAACCGATTCACGAGGAATCTACGTTTTTACCGGCTTGAGGCCGTCGGTCTACCGCATTCGCGTCGAGGCTCCCCAATTGGCTGCGCAGGAACGCAAAGACGTGGTGCTGGCCGTCAGCCAGCAGGCGACGCTGGACTTTACGTTGAATCCCGGCGTAGTGTCGGAAAGCGTGACGGTTACTGGTCAAGCGCCGCTGCTCGATACGGGAAACGCAAGTTTAGGCACGGACGTGACCAACGAATATGTCCGCGACATCCCTCTCCCGGATCGTAGCTTCTTCGGCTTGGTATTTCTCTCGGGTGGTGTGACGGAGACCGCCGGTCAGGGCACGGCAGACTCCTATCCTACAGGCACTAACTTTGTTTCCAACGGGCAGCGTAACGCGACTGCGGAAATACGCGTGGATGGGGCGTTGACCAGCGCACCGGAGCAGGGGGAAGGCGCGACCACGAACGTCTATTATCAGCCGTCGGTCGAAATCGTTCAGGAGTTCAAGGTAGAGAACAATAGTTTTTCCGCGGAGTTTGGCAACAACGGCGGCACCGTCGTCAATATCGTCCTGAAGGAGGGCGGCAACAAGTTCCACGGCAGCGGCTGGTGGTTTGGACAGCGGTCCGCACTCGATGCCAACGACTGGTTCAGCAACGCACAGGGAATTCCCAAGGCGGACCACGTCCGTGACCAATACGGATTTTCGCTGGGTGGCCCCATCCGGAAAGAAAAGACGTTTTTCTTCGTAGATCTCGAAAAACTTCGCCAGAACGATCCTCTGGAGATCAACGCGTTTGTCCCGACGGCGGCGGAACGAGCCGGAGATTTCCGCAACACGTTCGTTGTCTGTACCGATGCGTCACAGGGCTGCGCGGTGGGGCAGCCCGTTCAACAGCACATTTACAATCCTTTCAATGTTGTCATCACCCCGGATGGTCAGGGACAAAGACAGGATTTCACAGTTCCGAACATCATCGATTCCAATCTCATCGACCCGATTGGCCAGAGCATCATCAACCTGTATCCGCAACCCACGATCGACAATGCCGCACCGGGAACCACGAATTTTCACCAGGTCATTCTGACCAAGTTCGATGGCTACCAGTTTGACATCAAGATTGATCATCACTTTAACGACAAGAATCATCTTTCCGCGCGATACAGCTTCGTACATAACACGTTTGCGGTACCCACGATTTTTGGTGACGGAGACTTTGGCGATGGATTTAGCAGTACCACGGACGTGAACAACGCGGTTCTGGAAGACAATTGGAGTCTGACCCCGGCGATGGTGTGGACAAACCGTTTTGCCATCGATCGTGCAGTTGCCCCGGTCACGGAAAATTATCCGAATCTCAACACTGCTTTCAATGCCCCCGGTGATGCCATCCTGGCTGATACCAACGGCTTGACGCGTTTTCCAGTCATCCAGATGGAGAACAACGCCACTTCGTTGTTCAACCAGTGCTGCACCGACACCAACTTTGCACACACCTTGTATTCTTATAGTTCCGCATTGTCCTGGGTCAAGGGCCGCCACGTGCTGAAGTTTGGCGGCGAGCAACGCCAGTTCTTTAACAACTTCTTTCAACCCAATCCGCCCACCGGTTTTTTCAACTTCGCGCAGTCAACCACGGAGCAGATTATCGGGAGCGGGCTGCCGACAGAGGGAAATTCCTTTGCGAGCCTGTTGTTGGGCTACGGCGACACGGGTAACAGCAGCCTAGCGGAATTCAAGTCCGTGGCCAATAAGTCGCTGGAGACAGCCTTTTATGTGCAGGACGACTGGAAGGTCAGCCCGAAGCTGACACTGAATATCGGCTTGCGTTATGAGTGGAGCACGCCGTACACCGAGCGTCACAATTTGATTCAATACAGCAATTTTACCGGTGACAGCGGTGTCTCCGTGCCGATCGTGGTTCCCGATTTGGTGAACAATTCCGCCAATTTACCCGGCACGACGAACTTTCCGACTTCCGGTGATCGGCATATTCCAGTCGACCGCAACAACATTGCGCCGCGTGTCGGCTTTGCCTACACGATCAAGCCCAACACCGTCGTGCGTGGCGGCGCGGGGGTTTACTACGGTCTGAATGTCGCCACCAATTTTCAATTTACGGGGACGGCCTTTGGAAATTCTCATCCCATGCAGTTTACGAAAGATCAATTTCAGCAGGAATTGACAGCTACACTTGCAAATCCTTTTCCGGATGGCTACGCATCCCCGCAAGGCGACAAGTACGGTGCACTGACTCTTTGGGGATTTCCCAACAACAACAGTCTGGGGACGACAGAGGCCCGCAATGCGGAAATCTATCAGTGGAACCTCGGCGTACAGCACCTTTTCCCGTGGGGCGTAACCATCGGCGTGGACTACTCGGCCAGCAGCAGTTCCCATCTGCCGTTCAGTTCTTACTCTGGCACCGCGAACCGCAACTTTTTACCTTCTTCGATTCGCAATCAGATTGTGTCGCAACATAACGCGGGCGTAACTGTACTCCGGATAACCCGACTGCATTACACCTTCGACCATCTGATGCCTGGTAGACAATCCTTTCCTGCCACTCTTCCACGGTCCGAACGCCACTTTCAACGAACCTGAATCCATTTATAACGATAACCAAATTCCCGTGATCAATGTCCTGCGCCCCTATCCGCAGTTTGATGGCCCATTTAGCGGGCTCACCCTGCTGGAGGCCAGCGCCAATTACAATTCGTTGCAGGTACGTTTCCAGAAGCGGCCAAGCCAGTACGTCAGCTTCGAAGGGAACTACACGTTCTCCAAGGCCATCGACAATTCTTCCGCGGGTGCAAACGCGTTTATCACCTCCAGTCTCAGCTCCGGCAATCCGCAAGAATTGGATAACCTGAAGGCAGAGCGTTCCATCAGCGCAAACGATGCGACCCACCGATTTGTTGATCGCCGCAATCGTTAATGTCCCTGTTGGGCGAGGACTTTGGATCGGGAAAGACATGAATCGATTCCTCGACGCCGTAGTCGGCGGGTGGACTATTTCTACCATAGTTACCTTCCAGACAGGTACGCCCATAAGTCTTGGCATGGCCAGTGCCCGGTCTGGCCGACGGTAATCAGCGGCCCAATGTGAACTGCCCCTCGGTCACATCCGGTTTCAGCTATCACCAGGCTGCGGCCAATGGTCAGGACATCGCGCTGGGCGCCAACCTGGATCCGAACTCTGCTTCCGTTATCAACGCGAGCTGCTTTGCTGATCCTGGTGACCAGGTTGCCGGCAACGCACCACGTTATTTCAGCGCACTTCGTGGCGATGGGATCCATAACGCCGATCTGTCCATCAGCAAGCAGTTTACGATTCGTGAGAACATGAAAATCCAGATACGCGGTGAATTCTTCAACTTCACCAACACGCCGCGGTTTGGCTTCCCGAATACATCGTTTGGCGATTCAGCATTTGGTCAGGTGACCAGCACGCTAAACTCGCCCACGCCACACGCAGTTTGGCATCCGGTTTGAGTTCTAGGTACGTACAGAATGCGCATACATCCTGGTACTGTCGTCTGAGCCTGTCTCGTCGCATGTCTCTGTGGGGCTCCTCGAGCCCTGTTCGCGCAAGAACAGAACTGGACGAACTACGTTCGCATCGGCGCCTATGGTCTGCAATCCGACAAGGCGGAATCCATCGTCAGCAACGCGCAAAGATCTACGTCTTCGGCATCGAGGTCGACAACGACATCCCTGGGCGTTACGAAAGCTTTCTGGATCCGACCGCCAAACTGGAAGCCATTCGATCGCTTGCGGACGCAGCCCACAATGCGAAGAATCATGCATTCGTGTACATCGCAGGTACGGAATGCATCACCGCGCACGCCGACCAAGTCTGCTCATTCGGTCGTCAAGGATCACCCGGAATGGCTTCAGCGCAACTTGACGGGCGATCCTGCCGTGTTCACTTCAGGTGCGGCGTTCTGGATCAGTCCCGGTGACGAAGACGTGTGGATCAGTCCGTATGCGATGGATTGGCGAAAAATCTACATGGAACGGGTCCGACAAATTGCCGAGACGGGCATTGACGGAATCTACGTCGACATTCCGTACTGGATGACGCACTTTGACGGTTGGGAAAATTCGTGGGCGAGCTTTGACGATGCTACCGTTGCTGCTTTTCACGGAAAAACGGGATTGGATGCCAGAAAAGATCTAAAGCTTGGCAATTTTCAGGATCCCAACTTCCGCAAGTGGCTTGACTTTCGCATCGCCACACTTACCGACTTCATTCAGGAAATTCGCCAAAACGCCCGCAGCGTAAACCCTAAGATCATGGTGATACCGGAAATCTATCCTGGTATCGAGCAGGAAGCGACGCGTGTCGGTGCCGATGTCTACGAAATGTACGCCGTATCCGACGCGATTGCCCACGAATACGAATTTGGCGGTGGCGACCACATGGCCTCCTCCCGTTCGCAATTCGACTGGTTTCTGTATCAGGCGGGAATGCTGACGTTTCGAGCCTTTGCGCAAGGCAAAGCCACCTGGATTTTGAACTACTCCTGGGACGGCGATAAGAATGTTGACGCGCGCGAAGCCATGAAAACACTGGCCAATTCGCAGATTATGGACGGCGCGAATTTCTGGGACGCACCGGGCCATTCGATGGCCGGCTCGAATGACGAGCTTACCCGGGCACAAATCTTTCAATGGATTGAAAAGCACCAGAAAACGTTCTATCTGCCTCGGCTGCCCCTGCAGCCGGTGGGAGTTTACTTTTCGCCAAAAAGCCGGGACTACAATCCAGATACATTTCTGCCATCGTATCGGGGGGCTCCTGTTGGCCCTTCTGCGCGAGCATCGCGAATTTCAGGTTATCACCCCCCGCACGCTCGACGGATTCCACGGTCCCTTGCTGATCTTGCCAGACGTCACCGAACTAAACGCAGTCGAGAAGGAATCGCTCGAGCGCTACGCGGAGAAGGGAGGGCGCATCTTCAGCACGGGCAAATCTTCAAATCTTTCCTGTGATTCCCGGAGAATCCAGTGCTCTGCCGCCAGCCCGCAAATTCGCTATTTTGAAGATCTGCAGGGCGACTTCGCTTCACCCGTAGTAGCCCTCCCGAAGGACTTCCTCGCCTCGATCACTATGCCGGCCGACATAGAACTTGAGGCCCCCCCGACCGTGGCCGTCAATTTTGGCCGTGTGGATGGCGTGCCCCATTTGTTTATCGCCAATTTCGGCGGGATTGTTCCGGGCAAGACCGTGATTCCCACGCCCGTAACGGGAATGAAGGTTAAAATTCCCGCGACGATGGGGGACTCACTGGCTTTTCTTCCTTTTTTGGGGGAACTGCAAACCGTGCGAGGCACGAAGCAGGGTGACAGAATGGAATTTATTCTTCCAGCCGTCCAGCGCGGCGTGGTCTTGTGGGTTAGCGCCAGGAACTAGGAACGCGAGATGACACGCACCCTAACCTCAGGGAAGAAGCGAGGCCTCGCTGCTGTGGCTGACGCTCGCGGGGTGATTGCGGCGTTGGCCATCGATCAGCGCGGCGCGATGCGTACGCTGTTCGGCGAGGCCATGGGCGTGGCTCCGGAGTCCGTACCCGGAGAAAAATTGATTCGCTACAAAGAAGCCGTCAGTCGCGCTCTCACACCGCTTGCCAGTGCAATTCTTCTCGATCCGGAATATGGGTTACCCGCTGCTCGCATTCGCGCGAAAAATGCCGGCTTGCTGCTCGCTTATGAGAAGACAGGTTACGACCCCGCTGTGAAAGGTCGCATGCCCGCCCTGCTCGAGCGGTGGTCCGCGCAGCGACTTGTGGAGGCGGGTGCGGACAGCGTCAAGCTTTTACTCTACTACGCTACCTCAAGTGATCGGGCGGTCAATGACACGAAACACGCCTTCATCGAGCGTGTTGGGGCTGAATGTGCTGCCTGCGATGTACCGTTTTTTCTGGAGCTGGTAACTTATGCGGAAGGCGTGGAGGATAAAAGCCCGCTGTTCGCCCGGCTTAAACCGGACGTGGTCACGCGGAGCATGGTGGAATTCTCCAAACCCTGCTACCGCGTGGATATTCTGAAGGTCGGCGTCCCCGTCAGCATGAACTATGTCGAGGGATCGCCTTCCGCCGTGGGTGAAATCCTCTATACTCGGGAACTGGCCCTTGCCGAATACCGCCGCGCTGCCGCCGCAGCCACCATCCCCTTTATTTATCTATCGCAAGGGGTGAGCAACGAGACCTTCCAGTACGCGCTGGAGCTTGCTGCTGAGGCGCAGGTGAATTTCAGCGGCGTTTTGTGCGGTCGTGCCACATGGAGAGACGGCGTAGAAGTCTTCGTCAAGAATGGAGAAGCCGCTCTAGAGGATTGGTTAGGCAGCACCGGCGTCGGCAATATCGAAAATGTGAATCGGCATCTCCGTGCAGCTGGTCCCTGGTATCGCGGAATGGATGAACTCGTCGACCAGAAAGCTTGAGGATCGACTCTGCGCAAAATGGCTAAAGGAATGTCAACTTCGACTGGCAACGCCACAGGGAATCTTCAGGAGATGCTGCAGCAGAATCGTCGTGGCGGGGGCGTTGGGGTGTACTCCATCTGTTCGGCGAATCGCTATGTCCTTGAATCAGGAATTCAGCAAGCGCAGAGGGATGGTAGTCTCCTGTTGATCGAATCGACCTCGAACCAGGTAAACCAGTTCGGTGGCTACACCGGACAGAAGCCCGTGGATTTCGCGCGATTTGTTCGTGATCTTGCGGATGCCTCGAACTTTTCATTCAAGAACGTGGTGCTCGGCGGAGATCACCTGGGTCCTCACGTCTGGCGAACGGAACCTGCGGTCAAAGCCATGGAGAAAGCGTGCGTTCTGGTTCGCGACTCGGTCCTTGCGGGCTACACGAAGATTCATCTCGATGCCAGCATGCACTGTGCCGACGACGCAGGAGATCGCCGTCGCCCACTAGCAGAGGAAATCGTCAGCGCGCGCGCCGCAGAAATGTGCGAAGCTGCCGAAAAAGCCCATCGCCTGTTACCGGCAGGTGCAACAGCGCCCGTTTATGTGATCGGAACGGAAGTTCCTATACCGGGCGGGGAATTGGAAGCCGAGAAGGCTCCCGAGGCAACGCGCCCGGAAGATCTGCGGAAGACGTTGTACGTAGCAAAAGAGGCGTTTCGCGCTCGAAAGCTCGAAGACGCTTGGGAGCGAGTGATCGCCGTCGTCGTGCAGCCTGGTGTAGAGTTTGGTGACGCCAGTGTGTTCGCCTACGACCACGAAAAAGCCGGCAAACTTTCCGCGTATGCAGCTTCGAGCTGGCACGGTATTTTTGAGGCGCATTCTACGGATTACCAGAGTCCGCTAGCGCTGCGACAGATGGTGCAGGATCACTTCGCAATTCTAAAGGTCGGCCCGTGGCTCACCTTCGCTTTTCGGGAGGCCGTTTTTGCTCTCGCTGCCGTAGAACGGGAGTGGCTCGCGCGAAAAGCCGGGCTGACGCTTTCAAACGTCCGCGAAACCCTGGAAAAGGTGATGCTTGAGAACCCTGTTTACTGGCAGGGCTATTATCATGGTGACGAATCACAACGGAAGTTTGCGCGGAGTTACAGTTATAGCGACAGGGCGCGTTACTATTGGCCGCAGCCGGCATTGGTTGGTGCACTCGAAAAACTGTTGGAGAATCTCACGGCGCATCCCCCGCCGCTGTCGTTGCTGAGCCAGTATCTGCCACATCAGGCGGAGCTTGCGCGCAGTGGCAGGTTGTCGGCCGATCCCGTGGAGCTGATTCGCAGCAAAGTTCGTGAGGTGCTGGACATTTATGCCACAGCATGCGGAACGCGCATGGAAGGTAACTGGAGCAAATAATGCTGAGCGAAGAACGACGTCGAGAGATTCTGGAAGTATTGCGAACGCAGGGCCGCGTGCTGGTGCGCGACCTCTCCCGGCATTTTCGCACCTCGCAGATTACGATTCGCAAAGATCTCGAGTATCTCCACCACGAAGGCCATCTCAAAAGGACTCACGGTGGGGCGCTTCCTGTCGAAAACGGCGCGCTAAAAGATAGTCCGCTCGAGGAGAAAGCCCGGCACCACCGCCAGGAAAAAATCCGCATCGCTGCCGCCGCCGTAAGCAGGATTCGACCCGGGCAAGTCATCATTCTTGACTCCGGCACCACCACTACGGCCATCGCGCGCGCCTGTAGAAATATCAAAAACCTCACCATCATCACAAATGCCACGAATATTGTTGCGGAACTAGCCGGTTCGCCGATCGAAGTAATTCTTACCGGCGGCGTATTACGTCAGAACTCCTATTCGTTGGTGGGCCCGCTGGCCGAAGAGTCGCTTCGCAAGCTCAGCGCGGATTTGCTATTTCTCGGCGTGGACGGATTCGATGTGGCATATGGGTTGACTACTCCCAATCTGCTGGAAGCGCGCGTAAACCGCGCCATGGCAGAAAGCGCCCGGCGCACCATCCTGGTTTGCGATTCCAGCAAGTTTGGGAAGCGCAGCCTGTCACTGATCATGCCTACCTCGTCGGTTCATGAAGCCATTACCGACAAGCGCATCGCGAAGCAAGATCTGAAGGCGCTCCGGGATGCGGGCATCGAAGTCACGCTTGTTTAGTTGCGCAGAAAAATATTACCGGTACTGCCAGGTCTGGAACCGTGCCAGTCAGAAAATAGTAGGCCGGCCGCACTTGCTGACAACCGTTAGAGGAGACCAAAACTGTGGCAATGTTTGATGTCAGTGTGATCGGTGAATTGAATCTCGACTTGATTCTCTATGGCGTTCCGGCGACTTTGGTTCTCGAACGGGAACATCTGGCAAAGGAATTGAGCATTACTTTGGGCAGTTCCTCTGCGATCTTTGCCCACAACCTCTCGATTCTCGGGAACAAGGCCAGCTTCAATGCTTGTATCGGCGATGACCCCTTTGGGGATATCTGTGTCCAGCGTCTTTCTGCGAGTGGCGTTGACACTTCGCATATTCGAAAGTTGAAAGGGAAAACCACTGGTCTGACGGTAATCCTTCCCCAGCGGAAAGAACGTTTCATCATCACGTATCCCGGCGCCATGTATGACCTGACCAGCAAAGAACTGGACATGACGCATGTCTTCAATGCCAAACACCTTCATCTTTCTTCCTATTTCCTGCAAAAGGGAATTCGGCCGCACCTGATCGACATTTATCGCAGGGCAAAAGACGCGACGGTAACTACATCCCTCGATACCAATGACGACCCGGAGGACCGTTGGAGCGGTGATATCCAGCTACTGCTTCGCTACGTAGATATTTTGCTGGTAAATGAAAGAGAACTGTGTCGCTTGGCACAGATTGATGATGTTGAGAAAGCTGCCGACTCGATTGCTTCGAAGGTGCGTATCCTGGTCGTGAAGCGTGGTTCGCAAGGGGCGATTGCTCGCGTTGGCAAGGAACGTTTCTCAGCCTATGCTCCCGTGGTGGACGTGGTGGATCCGGTAGGCGCGGGTGACAGCTTTGACGCAGGCTTCATCCATCAGTTTATTCGCGGGGCAAAGATCGAAGAATGCCTGAAATTTGCGAATGTGGCCGGTGCCCTCTCGGTAACCCGCGCGGGTGGCACGGAAGCATTTCGCGACGCCGCACATCGGGCCGCTTTTATGCAGAAACATGCGACTGCAACGGTGACCTCCAGCAGTTCCATTTCCTCCCGGCCGCGTTAATTCACGCTGTCGGAATCAGGGAACTGGAATCGCTTCCAGCAATAGACTGCCGCTAAAGTCAGCCTTGAGCCGGGCCGTGGGGCCGGTGACCGTCCCGAAATCCTTGTGGTTCACGTAATCCGTAACGTGAAACGATTTTGCGGGCAACCCCCGCAGTTCCACCTCGCCGCTCCAGATTCCTTGCGGGGCGGCATTCTGCTTGTACCCCACTTTTTTGTCGGAGGCATAGAAGGCATAGTAAAAGTGTCCTTCTTTTTCGATCGCGTAGCCCTCAGGAACGTCGAACCCGTACACATACAAGTCCAGGAATGATCCTTTTGAAAGCATTTTCTGGTTATAAAGGCTTATCCATTCTTTCCAGTGAGTTTCCTTCTCTGGCGTAAGGTAGACATTCTTGAATTTGCCACCATAACTCGGCCAGGTAAATTTCGTTCCGAGCACACCTCCTGCGCCCATGGTGGAAGCGAAATCGGTCCCAACGTCCTCTTCCTTGTCAGTAAAGACATTGTTGAGCCGTGTCAATTCCACGTGATCGCCATACACCGCTGCCTGTTGTCCCAGAAGCGCCTTGTACATCTTGATGCGCCGCCTAACCTGGATTGCTCCCACTGGATCGGCGGTAACAGCCTGGTCCATGTAGCGCAGCCACGCCAGATTCGGTGGCGTGCCGCACGGGCAACTTTGCGTGACGCTATCGGGTTTCAATGCGCGCGTGGTCTCAAAAATAACTTTATAGACTTCACCCATTGCGTTTACGGAGTCTTGAGGAGATCTGTGGCGATGCACCGGGTTGTAGCAATAAGGCATCGTCCAGATGTTATCCAGTTTGTGTCCGTCGAATCCCCAGTCCCGAATGAATCGTTCCGTGACTTGTTTGTAATACGCCTGGACCTCGGGCACCGCCGGACAGAGCGCGGCGAGATTGCGCGCCATGCGAGCAGGCTTGCCCTGCTTGTCCAAAATTAGCCATTCCGGATGCTGCTTGACCACTTCGGAAATAACAAACTTTCTTCCTCCGTAACCAAATTTCCCGTCCTCCACGGCCAGGGGTAGCCACCACACCTGAACCTTAATTCCTTGTTCATGGAATTTGCGGATCATGTCGGGAATGTCATCGCCTTTAAACGCAACCCCGTTCGCTTGCCAGTCTCCGTAGTTATTGAACCAGCCATCATCCAATGTCGCCCAGTGAATCCCCAGTTCCTTGAGCTTGGGAATTGTGTCGAGCATCAACTTGGGCGTTACACCAAATTCATAGCCCCACCCGCACCAGCTCACCGCGTAGTTCTCCTCATTATTTCGTGGCCGCGCGAGCCCCTCTTTATCGAGCACAGTCGACCACAGACTCAATGGTTGGTAGAAGTCTCCCGCGTAAACGGCAAGAAATGTACGCGGTGAAGAAAACACTTCTTCACTTTTCAGCAACATATTTGCCGGAATGCGCACACCGGCTGAAACTTCGCCCTTCGCCGTGGTTTGTACCGGAATCGACACCGTCAATGGAAGAGTCTCCACGTGACCAATCGCCTCGCCAACGCTGTGTGACCAGAATGCCACGACCGGAATACCTCCGCCGACGCCCCCCAGGTCATCTTTGGTAGCTACCTGTGCACCAAACGGGTTTTCCTGCGAAAATTTGGCAGGCACCTGGAAAATCTCGTCCTTACCCCATTTCAAACTGGAACCTTGAAAAGTCCACAGAGCCCGATTCGCATCCGTTTTGCTGGCTGGCGTCGCAAATACATGCCGCTGAAAGGTTATGGAATCGAGTTGCACATCGGTCTTGCCAGCATTTCGTATGCGTACCGACAAGAGCGCGAGATTCGGGAAGAGGTCATAAACTTCCATCGTCAACGTTTCCGCCAGCTCTGTCCCAGGAATCGTACCGGTCACAACGATCTGCTTGCCGAGCTCCCCAAGCTTGCCGGTAGTAGGCCGTACCTCCGCCTGTGCCAGCAGCAATTGGACTCCGGGATATTCATGCTTGCTGGTAGAAACGATCTGCGAGTGATCGAGGGCCGCAGTATCCAGCGTGTTCTGCGCATCTGCGTGGTGCAGATAAGCCGTCAGGACCCCGGTCTGGCTTAACTCGAACTCAGCAGCATTTGTGCGCACAATAATTTTATCCGCTGAGACGGTCACTCCGACGGTGGACTCTAGGGTGGCAACTGTGGCCGCATTTTGTTTCTGGTCTTCGTGCTTTTGACAGCTGATCAGCAGTGCCGTCGCCATCCCTGCGACACCAAGTGCTGCAACGTTCCAGAGATTCTTCTGTAAATTGCGGCTCATATTATTTCTGTCCTTTGTATTGTCCAAGGATTTTGTCTGCGTTCTTGTGATAGACCTTTTCAAGCACGGTGTCCGGCAGTTCCATTCCATAAATTTCCCAACGGCCCTGTCCTGGATATCCCGAGTAGGGGAAATATTCGTCTGCAGTCTCTAACCACCGAAAATAGTTGGCGTACATGCTTTCCTCGGGAGTGGAATCGCTGCCGAACAGAATCCTGTCCTGATAATCGAGGAAGAATCTGCGTGCGCGGCGTGGCTGCCGGCCGAGCTCAGCCTGACGCTGGCCAAACTCTACATACATGTTGGGGTATTTATCCAGCCAGCTGGATACCGCGTCCAAATTTTCTGGCCAATTCGCCACATGCAAGGCAATAAACGTGGTGTGCGGGTGTTTCTCGAAGACATGATTCCGCTCGGCCAGGAGCTTCTCCTTGGAAGGGAATTTCGGACCGTAAAAGCTCCACGAAGGATTTGTGATTAGCTCCTCGTACCGTTCATTGAATCTGTCAATCGGCAGGAAAAATGCCTCGGGGTCTGTGGAGTGGATCGCCACAGGAATACCGAGCCGCCCGCATTCCTCCCACACGGGATCGAGTCGGGGATCGTCAATGGCAATTAGATTTCCGGACTTGTCCCGCACGCCTAGTCCCAGGTCCTTCAGGACCTTCAGGCCGCGCGCCCCGCGTTCTACCGCGTCATCCAGTTGCGCCACCATTTCGGCGCCAAAGTGGGGGCTGTCAATCTTGCTCCAATCGTATTGGGCGAACACAATGAAACGGTCCGGGTAAGGCTTCACCATTTCATCGAGCACGCTCTGCAGTTTCTCGCCCCACAGTCCCGTCAAAATGACGATCTTCTCGACGTTTGTGGCATCCATGCGCCGCACTACTTCCGCCACTGGAATCTCTTCGCCATGAACCCCTCCCGGATCATTTACGTGGTTGTGCACGTCGATCACCGGATATTTCGCGCGAGGAACTTCGTGTGCCGCCAGATGCAACATCGATTTCGGTTCAAAATCCTTCAGCAGTAGAGTCTTGTTCTTGTCCGCATCGGGATCGGCGCCATACTTGATTTGCTGCTTTGCGGAGGCATCTTGTGCCGGAACCGTATCCTGGCATTTCGCGCCCAAAGGAGCGCCTAGCGACGCCAGAGCGAGCAGGGCTCCTGCAGTAAACATTCGTCCTAAAACGAAGTGTGAGGTCGGCATCTGCATCCCCTTTGCACTACGTGGCATGAGGTCGAATCCAATCCAATGGGTGCGAATTGAGCTGCTGCGGAAAGTGTACCTAGGGGAGAAATAAAAAGAAACAGAAAGAATCATTTCGTAACAAATAGTAAGTAGCAGGTTTTCGCCCCGCACCCGCCTGTTTTGCGCGGTTGCCTGCCGACGGGGCTCCCGCATCTGCTTTCTCGCTAAGCGACCTCGAAAACCTGCAAGCCGAGTTACAAACGACACTCCTGTCGGCGACGCCAGCAGGGACGTGTTCAAAGGCGGATCTGCCCCGCGCTAAACAAAGTCCCCCCGGTAAGGGTTTGCGGAAACTTGATACTATCTAGACTGGTGGGAGTGCTTACCCGAACTAATTTGTTTTTTAGTTTTCGCATCTTCCCTGGGTGCCCCGTGACTTTTGTCACGCGCATGCAGCCCCAGAAAGGCTATCGATCTATGAACCGCAGATTCCAGAAGTTTGTTCTCCTCTTCGCCTTGGCATTCTGTGTTGCACCCCGTGGGTCCGCCCAGAAGGTTTCCATCACACTCGATGACAAATATAGCTTTTCCGACCACAAACGGTATGCTTGGCGGGAAAATCGGTTAATGACCCGCCAGAATCCCGACACGAACGAAGTCATGGATATCAAGATCGTAAAAGCCGTGAACCAGCTCCTTGCCTCGAAAGGTTTTCTCGAGGTCAAAGAAAAACCAGATTTCTATATCTTCTACGACGGTGGAGGAAATGTGCAGCTTGGCGCCGGCGGTGCCAGTCAGGCGGGCTCCGGGCCCACGACTTCTGCCGATATAAGCCCCAACTATGGGCTTGGAAATGGCCCGACGCTATCTCCCTCTACATGGATGAAAGTAAATGGCCAGATTGAGTTCCACATCGTCGATGCGACTGGACGAAAGGCAGTATGGGAAGCGATCTATAGTAAAAACTTTCGCGATCCCGACAAGGCCCTCAAAAATATGGATAAAGAAGTGAATGAACTGGTGACGAAATCATTCAAGAATTTTCCGCCCAAACCAAAGGGCTAGGCAGTCCGCTTCCTGCGGGACGAGGCCGGCCATTGCTCAATCCGGACAAGATTGACCCTCGCCTCTCTTGGAGATGAGACAAATTCTGTTACAGTTCCTCTCGCTTCGGAGCGAATTACGACGTTCGCATTTGCGATTGGCAGGCCGTCCTGATCGTTCACTGTTCCATGAATCCCCGACGTTACCTGCGCACGACTGCCGCCGTACAGTTAATTTCGACCAGCGATTGTCCGGGAAGCGCTGCCACGGCAACCGTCGTCCGCGCAGGCCCGCCATTCGGGAAGTACCTCTTGAAAACGTTGTTCATACCATCGTAATCGTCAATTTTCGTCAAGTACACGGTGAGCTGCAAAATGCTGTCCATCGTTCCCCCGCCAGCCTCTACTAATTTTTTCACGTTGTCCATCACCTTTTGGGTGTGAACCCCGATTTCCATCGCGAATTCACCCTTCGGATCATGCGAGTGCGCGCCCTGGCCGGCTATGTAGATCACGCCGTTGTTAATGATCAATGGCGTGATAAAGCCCCCTCCCGTGGCTGGCTTGCCGTCATAGTCGAGCTTTTGGACTCCGGCCGGGGCTTGGGCTAGTACATCCTTGCCTGAGATTGCGCCGACCACACCAACACTGGCGAAAAGTGATGCGAGCCGGGCTGTAAAAGCCCTGCGACTGCTGCGATGAGAAACCATTGCACGCTCCTCCTGAAACTATGAGATTCGAATTTTCATCCCCTACGGCAGCCCAAAACTGAATACGTTGCTTCCCGCAGCGATCGAAACGTACTGAGTCCCATTCACGGCATAACTCATGGGGGAGGCGCGAATGTTTTGCCCGGTATTGAAGTGCCAGAGTGGGTTCCCGGCCTGCGCGTCGACGGCTTCGAAGGACTGGTTTTCGTCACCGAAGAACACCAGGCCACCAGCAGTTGTCATCGTGCCGCCGCTTGAATACCCAGCTCCCACCTGTGGATACTTCCACGCAGGTTTGCTTGGGTCCAACGTGAAAGCCAATAGAGTTTTTATGGACCTGTCGCTGGGACTGCGGTTCGTGCCTGTCGAATAGTAGGTCTGCCCGGGAGTGAATTTTTGTGCTTTCAAGTGATAAATATCGCAACTCTCCAAGGCAAGGAAGTAAAAAAGGCCTGTTCCGGGGTTGTAGGAAGGAGAATACCAGTTTGTAGCGCCGACGACACCCGGACAGATGCGTGTCCCCTCTGCGGTGGGGATAGCTTCGGTACGAATCGGACGCCCCTGGGCGTCGATGCCCTTGGTCCAATTCAGATTCTCGACAAACGGCACCGCCGAAAGAAATTTGCCGTCAGTTCGATCGAGAATGTAGAGAAAACCGTTGCGATTGGCTTCCACAAGCAGCTTGCGTGGTTTTCCCTGGAACACTTTATCGATCAAGACCGGGGTCTCGACAGCGTCATAATCAAAAAGATCATGAGGCGTAAACTGGAAATACCATTTCAGCTTGCCGGTATCCGCATCGAGAGCCAGAAGACAATCGGTATAAAGATCGTCTCCCGGGCGCGGCCCACCATCATAATCCGGGGAAGGATTGCTGGTTCCCCAATAGAGTGTGTTCAGTTCAGGATCAAAGGTACCCGGCATCCAGGTGGTCCCGCCGCCGTGAAGATAACCGTCTCCCGGCCAGCTTTCCGAGCCGTGTTCGCCGGGCGCGGGAATGGTCCAGAATCTCCATACGAGCCGTCCCGTCTCGGCGTCGAGTGCGGAGACAAATCCGCGCACTCCATCGTCTCCCCCGGAAGTTCCTACGATGACCTTGCCATTCACAACGAGCGGCGCGCTCGTGGCCCCATAATTTCTATTTCCGTCGGTATAGGCAACATCCCAGCGCAGATTTCCGGAGCGTGCATCGAGACAGAGCAGGTGCGCATTGTCTGTTTCCATGAAAACGGAGCTACCCCAGACTGCGACGCCGCGATTGTGATGTTGCGACGCATCGTCAATCAAACCTTCGGTAATCGGCCAGCTATGGTGCCAGACCATGCGACCGGTTTGCGCATCGAGCGCATAAGCGTCGTTGGCAGAAGTCACAAACATCAACCCGTCGACGACAACCGGGGTGACTTCCAGTGCATCCGAATTTGGGGCATGAAAAACCCACTGTGCCCGGATCGAGCCGACATTTTTGACGTTGATCTGGTCAAGGCTGCTGTATCGCCGCCCCGAATAGTCGCCATTGTAGGAAGGCCAGTTCTTGCCAACTGGCTGGACAGCGAGCGTGTCTTGCTTCACGTTCAAAGAAACGCTGACCGATGATTTTTGCGTTACGGAGCCTTGGCCAAATGCGGCCAATGGAACCATCAGCACTGCTCCTAGGACGATTCGCTTGCATTGGTCCATTACCCTACAAACCCCCGACCACGGATGTAATATTCAAAATTGCTCACGCACCTACCGATTGAACGGCAATACGATTTATCCAGTGGGAAAGACTATGCAACAGGTTGTATTCGCAAATCCAGTGAATCTTAATACGATTTAATGACTAGTTGAGTCTCTAATTCCTATCCCCCGTCCCGAGGCTTTCACTTTGGCGTCGCCCATCGAGCAGGCTGGGCAGACACGGAAAACAGTTGACAGCTCCAACCATGCGATAGGATAACACTGGTTCAAAATCACGAAGCTTGCACGGAGAGTGATGGCTTTCATTCAGCGAATTTTCCCTCCATTGTGGGGGCCAGGCGACATCGTTCCGAATTGCCGGGACGCTGCAGAGTTGCGGCCCGGTGCTTCTGGGGTGCCTTTTGACTAGACTACCTAGCGTAGTTCGAACTCTCACCTTCCTCGCATTCGCAACGCTCTTATGGCCCAGGAGCTGGACTGCTTGCGCGCAAACACCCAGTCCGGCTGAAAAATCCCCCAAGCCACCCGGGCCACGGCTTGCGGAGGCGAGCAAAAACTTCGCTGCCACATGCGCAGGTTGCCACGGATTAGATGGGCGCGGCGCAGAACGAGGTCCGAACATCGCTTCTAGCCAGGAGGTGGTGCGGCGTTCGGACGCGGAACTGCTTGGAATCTTGCAGAAAGGTATCCCCACGGCCGGAATGCCCGGTTTTGCGGTTCTCGGAAACGTCAATCTCAAAGCGTTGGTGAGTTACCTGCGCACGCTTCAGGGTAAGGGCACGGCGGTGCCGATTCCCGGCAACCCGCAACGTGGAGAAATGCTCTTTTTCGGGGCAGCACGATGCTCGGAATGCCATATGGTAAATGGTCGAGGCGGATTTATCGGGTCGGACCTCTCAATGTCTGCCACGGACTCTTCCCCGGAGGATATTCGCCAGGCCATTGTGAAGCCGACCCTTGAGTCAAGACGCGGCCGGGCTCAGGTGCAAGTGACACTGCTCGACGGAAGGGTGCTCGAGGGAGTGATCCGCAACGAAGACAACTTCTCCCTGCAACTTCAGACTCTAGATGGCGTATTTCATTTCCTCCAGAGGCCGGAAGTCGCATCCGTGAAGCCTTCGGCGCGCCCACTCATGCCTGACGACTTTGGCCAGACCCTAAGCTCTGCCGAAGTTGACGACATCGTGGGCTATCTGATGAACGTTGCTCGCAATGCGCCAGTGAAAGCCCCAAAAAAGAAGAAAGGGGAGGAAAATTAGCCTTCGTGCCTGCCGAGGTCGCGAGATTCCGATGACCCAAGTTCATGGTAGTGAAAGCCTATTTAGAGGAGCGATCGTGAAACGATGCAGTGCTCTTGCGGCAGGACTGCTGCTTTGCTCCGGGATTTTGCTCAACAGGGAATCGGGAACTCCGCATCGAGAGTTCGGTCTGCGCGCCGAGTCTCCGAAGTTTTGGAAACTGATTCCTAAGGACGCCAAGTTGTCAGTCGTTGCCAAAGGTTTCGGATTCACGGAAGGCCCGGTGTGGGACCCAGCAGGTTTTCTGTACGTGAGCGACGAAGAGCAGAACAAGATCTATAAAGTGTCGCTGGATGGGCAAGAAAGTGATGTCATCTCGCTTGGCGATCCGGATGGCAACACCTACGACCGGGAACATCGTCTGATCGATTGCGCGAGTGCACTCCGTGCCATCATTTGGGTAAATCCCCATGGCGAGTACAAAGTACTGGCAGACCGCTTCGAGGGCAAGAAATTCAACAGTCCGAATGATGTCGTGCTCGGTCCCGATGGCGCGTTATATTTCACGGATCCGACTATGGACTTGCCGGCGGGAGAAAAGCAGGAGCTCTCCTTCCAGGGAGTCTTTCGTCTCGATGCTGCAGGAAAAGTCACGCTATCGACAAAGGAATTGTCGCAGCCGAACGGCCTGGCATTTTCTGCTGATGGGAAAAAGCTTTATGTCGATGACAGCCAGCAACGGAACATTTGGGTTTATGACTTTCAGCCGGACGGTAGGCTGGCGAATGGTCGCATCTTTGGGGAAGAGCCTGGAGGAAAAGGCGATGGCGTCCCCGATGGAATCAAGTTAGACAAGCAGGGCAACGTATTCGTTACCGGCCCGGGCGGAATTTGGGTATGGGATGCCGAGGGACACCACCTCGGGACCATCCTCATGCCAGAACAGCCTGCTAACCTAGCCTGGGGAGGGCCCGGTCTCGGCACGCTCTACATCACGGCGACGAAGTCCGTTTACAAGCTGGACACTCACGCGATTGGCTTTGTCCCCTATCTTGATCCGGCCAAGAATCGCTAAGGATAAAAGCCGGCGCTGGTTACTTATGGGCGCGCCGCATTTTTCAATTCCGGTGCAATCTCAAACGCCTTATCAAATTCCGCGCGAGATTCCTCGTCTTTTCCTTCCTGTCGCAGTGCCAGCGCAAGATTGTAGTGGGCTTCCGCATAAAGCGGTTTCAGTCGCGTGGCTTCATGAAATTCCGCCACGGCCTGCCGAACATCACCCGCCTGCAGAAACGCCAAACCGAGATTATTGTGAGCTTCCGCGAATTTTGGATCACGCCGCACCAATTCACGAAAAACGTTGATGGCGCCGGCCGTGTCATTCTGCTGGCCCAGCAGCAAACCCAACTGTATCCGGGCGTCCGTATATTGGGGGTCAAGGCCGATGGCTTCCTTGAGCTCGCGCCTGGCTTCCACCAGTTCGCCTGATTGCGCCAACGCAAGGCCAAGATTGTAATGGGCTTCCGCCGCATCTGGATCAGACATCACCGCGCTGTGGAACTCCTCCAGCGCACGTTTAGGATCATGCTGTTGCCAGTAGAGCAACCCTAGCCTCGATTGGGCCGCTGAATAGTCGGGCTTCAGTTCAATCGCCTTTTGATACGCCGCAATCGCTTGGGTCGGTTCCTGTTTGCGCTCCCAGGTGACACCGAGATAGTAGTAGCCGGTCGGCAGTTCCGGGGTTTGCTCCACCGACTTTTGAAAAAGTGCCAGTGCACTGTCCAATTTCTGCTGCTTCAGGGCCTCGGTGCCTTGCACGATCAGATACTTCGTTTGCGCCAGACGAGCCCGGTAATCATGCAAAGCCTCGAGGTCTTGCAACTCTTTTTGCGCGGCCTCGGTTTGTCCTTGTGCGCGCAAGGCGATCCCCAGGTTGTAGCGCGCTTTTTCGAAATCTGGTTTCAGCTCGATTGCTTTCCGGAACGCCGCAATCGACCCGGCTGCATTGCCGTCGGCTTTCAATTCCATCCCCAGGTTGTACTGCGCTTCCGGATCGTTGGGATCGAGTTCGACAGCTTTGCGAAATTGGGCGAGCGCTCCGGCGTGGTCGCCCTGGCGGCGCAGCGTCACTCCAAGTAGGGAATGGGCCGGAGCGAGGCGCGGATTGAGCGCAATCGCGCGCCGCAATTCAGCGGCGGCGCCGGGCAAATTGCCTAGCTGCCCTTCGGCTAGTCCTAGCTCGAAGTGTATCTCTGCGGTTGGCTTCAGTTGTACCGCTCGCTGCAGCTCTATCCTAGCGGCTGAGGCGTCATTCTGCTGCATGTAGATGCGTGCCAGTAGGCGATGGGCCGCAACGTTTGACGGATCGATCTCGATGGCTCGGCGGAGTTCCTTTAGAGCAGCGGCTGCGTCTTCGAGATCGTATAAGGTTGCGCCTAAAGCATAATGCGCGTCGGCCCAGTTTGGATTGAGCTGCAGCGTAGCTTCAAACTCCTCGACGGCCTGCTTTATGTCTCCCTTGTATTTCAGCGCTAGACCCAGGTCATAGTGCGTAAGCGGGTCATTCGGCGCCAACTCCAGCGCCTTTCGATAACTGGCAATCGCTTCGTCGTAGGATTTCTTGCGTGAAAGTTCGATGGCCTGCTGGCGGTAACTGTCTGCGGTCTGCGCATACAAACACGCTGGGGGCAACAGGTTCACAACCAGCAGAAACACCCCAAGCTTGCCGGAAAGCAAGAACCACCGCAGCGCGAATTTAGGAATCAACACAGTATGATCCATGGCCGGGCGCTCCGCCCAAGAAGCCAAGGACACTATTGTGCCAGCATCTTCGCGAGACTTGCTAATGCTATGCAATCAGGCGATCCGCCCGGTGTTGACACGGGTGCGGATCGCCTGACTCGAGGGGTTACCAGTAGAACTTCGCGCTGACCTGCCCTTCGCGCCCGCCGCCGCCATTGCGTCCGAATGTTTGCGTGCCGGTCACCTCGCCGAAGGTGCTGTCGTTGAAATTGCCGTTGGGGTTAGTGAAATTGGCGTGGTTGAAAATATTGAAGAATTCAAAGCGGATCTCAAATGACATGGACTCCTTGATGGCTGTCCTCTTTGTCACCCCGAAATCAGTAACGCTGATCCCAGGGCCGTGGAAGAACTGCCTGTTGGCGTTGCCGAATTGGCCCAATGGACCAGTAGCAAACGCATCTGGAAAGAAGTACGTGTTCGGGCCATTGGGTCCGTCCTTGCGTGGATTCTGGGTTACGACCTTCCCTACTAAGTTGGGTACATCGGTGTTTCCGCTGCCGGTTAGGGAGTAATCGCCGCCCTGGCTTATCGCGACGGGTAGGCCTGTGGCGTAACGTGTTATACCGTTGAGCGACCAACCCTGGGTCAGCCGTTTTGGCGCGTTGCCAAAGGCCCGGTCGAAAGGAATCGCCCAGATGTAGCTGATCACGAAATTGTGAGTGAGGTCGTAAGCCGAAAGCGAACGGCTGAGTCGAAAGTTCGAGAAATTCACCCACTGGCCGAATCCGGAAGAATTGTCGATACCCTTGGAAAAGGTGTAGGCGGCCAGAAACGTAAAGTCGGCGGCCTTCCGTTCGACGGAGATTTCCGCCGCATTGTAGTTTGAATTGGCGATGTTGGCGGTGTAACTGTTGTTGACAGAGAAGGCAGGCCCCAGCTTGTCACGCGTGCCC
The DNA here is from genome assembly GCA_963726725.1 of Candidatus Acidiferrales bacterium. Taxonomy (GTDB): domain Bacteria; phylum Acidobacteriota; class Terriglobia; order Acidiferrales; family UBA7541; genus Acidiferrum. Next base: position 47,233 of record CAVSDV010000025.1, on the reverse strand, counting down.
GCTACGCAAACGCTTCCAGGCGTGCCGCAGTCAAAGGTATACGCACCGGTCGGAGCGGGCGTGCCCGGAGGCAGAACATATGTCTGGTCTTCACCGTTCCGTCCACAAGTTGGTGTGGCGCCCAAATCGTTAAGCTTTTGGCAGAGCGCCTGATCGCCGGGATTGGCGTCATACTGCGAGATCAGTTTATGGCCCTGTGTGCCCACGTAGGCGAGGGTCAGCACCGTGGACTTAGTCAGTTCCCGCTGGATAGACAAATTGTAGTGCTCCGCATAGGGCGGACGGTTGTGGATGTCATAGCCCGGCGAGTACGAGATCGGTAGATAGATCGAGTAATCGAGCGTCTTATTTGCGGGACTGCCGGGGATCGGGATGGTAAAAGGAAAGCGTTGAGTCTGTGAACTACCATCGGCAAGTGCCTGAAACGGCACCGCGAAGTCGACCGGGTTCGGCGAGGTCCAGTACAGGCCGAAGGGAGCGTCCCCAACTTCGTAGAACAGGTTCAAGTCCTCAATGGAAGTGTAGTAGATGCCGTAAGCCGCTCGAATGCTGCTCTTACCGGGCCCGCCAAAAATCTTTCCAAGTACGCCATCCGTGAAGCCGGGGGAATAAGCGATACCCAGTCGCGGAGAAAAGTCGTTGTAGCGCGTCGGTGCAAGCGTGCTCGGAATGCCGGGATCCCCCGGAACCACCCAACCTAGCGGGGCCGTCGGGAACTGCGTGGATTGCAAACCTGGCACGATCGTCTCAATCTTGCCCTGTGTGTCATACCACGGCATGCTTACTTCCCACCGGATTCCAAGATTGAGGGTGACGTTTGATCTCACTTTAAAGGTGTCTTCTGCGTAGGCCCCGCCATAACGCGTGCGGGAATCGAGGAACTGCTGGCTGCACTGGTTATAGTTCTGGACCGCACCGAGCAGATAGTCCGCGAAATCGTTGCCGGTTATGCTGCCATCGAACGTGAAGGCCCCGTTCGGCGAGCAGACGTTGCGCTCATTGATTTGCAGGTAGCGGAACTCACCGCCAAACTGCACCGTGTGACGGCCCTTTGTCAGGGAATAGGAGTCCGAAAAGTGGAAGGTGTTGTTGGGCTGAAATGTCGTTAAGGTATTCACGCCGAGGTTAAACTCGTTGAAGTATATTTTGGGCACGGTTTCCGGAAATCCCGGAGGTCCCGAGGGGATGATGCCCAACGTGCCTGCTCCCGTCAAAAAACCGAGATCAGACAGGCTGGCAAAGCTGCTCTCTGGCTCGTCTGTATGGAAAGCTGTCCGGAAGAAGCTAAAACGAAATTGATTGACCGCCGTGGAGCCAACAGTCTTGGTGTTGCTCATGACGAATTGCTGAGCCCGCGATGTCGTGAGGCTCGAAAAGCCCGGAACGCTTGCATTCAATGGATTAATGTTCGTGGCATTGTCTATGGTGTAATAGAATGACCAGTTGCCAGTCTTCTGGTTGAGAAAGTCCACTTTTTGGCCGAATTTATTATCGGAAATGTTGAGTTTTTCGCTTGCGTTCGCGTAATTCCCGTTCGCATCCGGCACCGGTATGTAGGGCAAGATTCCCACAGCCGGTTTGGCAAAGGCGCTCGTTGGGATCACACCGTTAGGAAACACACATTCGGCAGTACTCGCGCATGTTGGAGTGGAATAGGGCTCACCGTTGGTAACGGCGTAGCCCAACCGAGTCGAGAGCGTGTCGGCCCAATTTGCTCCACACGATGCGCCCGAGGGACATGGCTGACTGTTCACCAGTAATGGGCTGCCGCTGGAATCCAGAAAGTCACCCGGAGTGAAAATGCCGTTCCGTTCGTCGGCCGTCGGCAACGACACGTTTCCCGTACTGGCCCCTCTAACCTCGCGCGTGCCCTGATAATCCGTAAACCAGAACAACTTGTTTTTCCAGAATGGACCACCAACTGCGTAACCGAACTGGTTGCGCCGCAGTTCGCCCTTAGTCGGATCGAAGAAGCCACGCGCGTCGAATACATCGTTGCGCAGAAACTCGAACACGTCTCCGTGAAAACCGTTAGTGCCGGACTTGGTGACCGTGTTCATCACCGCACCGCTAAATTTCCCGTATTCGGCGTCAAAGCTATTGGTGATCAGCCGGAATTCTTCCACGGAATCGAGATTGGGGACCAACCCCGCCCCCAGATTGCGTCCCTCGCTCACGTCTCCGCCATTTACCAGGAACGCGTTTGAGGTCTCGCGCTGGCCATTCACGGAGAGATTGCCCACGTTGGTGGAGTATCCGCCCGAGACCGAGCGATCCTGTTGCATGGTCCCGGAAGTCACCGGCACCACACCTGGTTGCAGTCCGAGAAGATCCAGGTAGCTGCGTCCATCCAATGGCAGCGCCAGCATTTTCTTGGAATCGATCACGTCACCCAACTGTGTGTTTTCCGTCTGCACTTGTACGGCGTTCGCCGCAACCGTGACTACTTCCTGAACACTGCCGACGACAAGCGTAACGTCGACGCGCAATTGATCGTTCACTTTTAGCTCGATCTCAGTAGTGTTGTAGGTTTGAAATCCCGGTGCGGTGACGGTGAGCTTGTAGGAACCCGCAGGCAAGGCCAGTAAATGATAGGTACCGTCTGGGCCCGAGACTGTCTCTTGATGAAAATTGGTTTGCGCGTTGCTCACGACAATGTGCGCGCCGGAAACAACGGCTTGCGCGCTGTCACGGACCGCGCCCAGGATCGATCCGGTGACGTCTGCTCGAAGAGGACTCGGGCTAGTCATGGTGAAAACTAACAGCAGAGTAATTGCAGTATGTCGGAGCAATGCTTTCATTGGCGCCTCACTAATCCAGAATGGGTGGAACACTCTCACAGATTGCCAAACACAATCAAGACCGAAATTTAAAACGTTTGAATTAGTTTCGCTAATACACTTCCAGGGTCAGTTAATTACTTTTTGATTTATAGAAAACTCCTCGCTCAAGGCTTGCCCGCTGGTACTTCCAAGCCCACTTCACCGAGTGATCCGCGATCCAGGCCATTTGTATCCTCTAGGTGCAGCGAAATCCTGCTAGTTTTGCCGGGATCGTCCACTGAACTCTCTAGCAGAACGGGGTTCTTGGGATCGACCTCGACGACCGTCTGTTTGCCCAGAGCCATTCCACGTGTGTCGTAGAAATGAGCCACCAGTTTTCCGGGAAAGAACACCCCAAAAGACCCAGAAAGCTTGATCTTGCCCCCGCTTGCCTCTTTCAGTGCATGAAATGGTCTGAGAACTACACCGGAATCAGTGACGCCTTGGAACTCCGCCTCGCCCCGGGTCGGATACCATTGGGTGTCGAAGGTGAACTCCTCGCCTGCCTCGAGCCGTACCATCGGTGAATTGAGTTCGGCTTCCATGTAGGTTGCACGTGTTTCTCGTTCCTGTGAACCGAACGTGGTGGTGCCATCCGGATGTTGCTGCAATGCCGGCCCGTTCGTCCAAAAGATGACCGAGGCCTTTCCTGGATACTGCTTCGTGTCCTCGTACTTGAATCGTTCCACCATCGCGTAGCGGCTTTCGCCATCTACAACCGCCAGCCATCCCTCCTTTGAATCCAGCCACAACTCCGCTGCGAGCGGAACATAGTGCACGGCAAAGATTCCGTTCTCTCTCACTTGCGCAGCGGAATTCTCCGCCGGTCCAAAGCGAACGTGATACTGGTTCAGATAACTGCTGGAAGGATTCGCTCGGCTGAATCCCCAGAAGTTCCGATTGTGGTGTGCAGGATCGTTTGCGTCACTCGTGTCGTACTGGGATACCGATTGCACGGACCACTCGATCGGATGGCCGCTTGCATTCTTAACTATGGCGTGAAAGCTGATGCGCGGCGAGTCCGACCCGAGAGTCACGATCCTCCGAAATTGCAATCCGGTTTGAGGGTCCGCCGGCCCGGTCAGGGAAATCTCGCAGCGTGGCCCTTCCTTCAGGATTTGAAACGCAAAGGGTCCGTCATCCAAGAGGTCCGAATTGCCGACCCAATGCTTTTCGTCGTGGCTGCCTTCTGGAAGCACCCACAGCTTGTCGCCCCCATAGTTAAACCATTGGCTGCCGGAGGGGGGAAGGTATTTGCCGGCAAAATTCTGATTCACAAACAAGTACGGATGGTCATCAAAGATGACTTGCATCAACCTTCCACCGTTCTGCGGTACAAAAATCAGTTTCACCCATGGATTAGACACCTGCTGGGCCTGCCATCCCTGGTAGTTCACTTGTTCGATGTGGCAGCCAGCAACCGCCGTCCCGGACTTCTCCTGCGCACAAGCGGCATAACCCAGCCCTGTCGCGAACTGGACGGAGATTGCCACAGCGAATGGCCAGAGCATCGTGCATTTCTTCATTGAGAATCACTATCTACGCGGTTGCCCATCCGAGATTTGTCCTGCTTGCCTCTACCAGCACCTTCTGCCCCGAGTCCCGTCCCCGCTTTCTGTACTACCAGCGCCAGCCCGATCGCTAACGTTATTCCGAAATGATTCGTAATGAAACAAAATAAAACGACACAAGTCAAGGAACTTGTGATAATAATCCTCAGCCGCTAGTCAGCGTGCCGGGTGCTCGGATCCCTCGCAGTGCGGGATTGCCGGCCCGCGGCTACCATTCCACGGCTTTTCGAGCGAGAGGGAGACTTTCAAATGTCGTTCATGCCCAATTTCGGTCGTCGAGGATTTCTCCGCTTTGTCGCAGCCGCACCCTTGCTTGGGCAGATTGCTGCCAAAAACGCTTTTGCCAGTGCGGCAGCTGCAGTGGGGAAGGATCCTCGCGAAAACGTGTACACACGTCTAGGCGTAAAAACGGTCATCAACTGCCGCGGCACCTGGACGTACCTGAGCGGTTCCTTAGAATTTCCCGAAGTGCAGGCAGCAGAGCGATCGGCCTCGGAGCACTTCGTCAATATGTTCGAATTGCAGCATGCGGCCAGCCGACGTCTCGCGGAATTAACTGGTGCTGAAGCGGGGATGGTCACTTCCGGAGCGGCCGGAGCAATGGCTTCCGCCACAGCAGCTTGTATGGCCGGAAGTGAGTCAAAATATATATGGCAACTGCCAGACACTACCGGATTGAAGCATGAAGTGATTATGATGGGCGGCAGAAGCGCGTTTGACAACGCGATCCGACTAACAGGTGCGAAGCTGGTGCTTGCGCAAACACCGCAAGAGCTGGCAAACGCCATCAATCCGAACACGGCGATGATTTACACCACCCATCTTGACGACGGACTACGCGCAGAACTTGCTGTGGCGAAAAAATACAAAATCCCGATGCTTCTGGATGATGCAGCGGGTATTCCACCAATTGAAAACATAAAACTCTACGCACAAATGGGAATTGACATGTATACCTTCTCCGGCGGAAAGGGACTCCGCGGCCCACAGTGCAGCGGACTCCTGCTTGGCAGAAAGGATTTGATTGAAGCTGCAATGCTGAACACGAGCCCTTGGGAAGGGGCGGTGTGCCGTGCGATGAAGGTCGGCAAGGAAGAAATCATCGGTTTACTCACGGCGGTTGAGACCTGGTTGAAAACCGACCTGAGTGCGCTCAATCGTGAATGGAATGCCCGAGTCGAGCGTATTGCCAAGCTGGTCGCTACCGTGCCCGGCGTTGAAACCAACATATCGATACCTACAGACGGCAACCGCTATCCCACGCTTCACATTTCCTGGGACGAAGAAGCTTGGGGGTTTTCGGTGAAAGATTGCGTGCAAAAGTTGCGCGCGGGCGACCCCGTAATCGAGGTGGCAGGCGCGGATAATCCGAGTATTGTCACGGCTGTTCGGGAGGGCAACCCAAAAAAGAATGACAAGCCATCCAAAGAACGGCGCAAGCTCGAACTGGTCTCTTCCACCATTCAACCGAACGAAGCGATCCTTGTCGGTCAACGTATTCGTGAACTTCTTGCTGCCGCTCGGAAATCGGCACCTGCGGCGCGCCCGTCATGACAGTTCGACAGCTGCCACACAATCATGTTTTTTCCGAGTGCCTCGTGCTGCTTGGATTGTTGCTTTTCGCTGCCGCTAAACTTCCAGCTCAGGTTCACCCGATCGAAATCCATGGGCAGGGCGATCGAGTGAACTCCAACTACTCGGCCGCAATCGACGCGGGAGACTACGTTTACATATCGGGGCAGGGAGGTACACGCCCGGACGGCAGCATCCCGATGAAATTCGACGATCAGGCAAGCCAGGCGCTCGAAAACATCCGAACGATCGTTGAAGCCGCTGGCCTGAGCATGAAGCACATCGTCTATATCCAGGTCTATCTCGAGGACGTAACCAAGTACGAAGAGCTGAATCGAGTTTTTGCCAAATACTTTACCGAGACTCCTCCGGCTAGGGCGGTCCTTGGCGTTTCCCACGCATCGCAATCTTCCGTGGTGATGAACGCGGTTGCGGTACACGATCTCACTCACATCAAGGCGGTTGTTCCTCCCAATTACAAATCCAGCGAACCATTTTCTCCAGGCGTCCTGACGCAAGACCGCTTGTTCATTTCCGCGATGCAGGGTCGCGACCAACAATCGAATGCAGTTCCCGAGGATCCAGCAGCCCAAATAGAACTTGCCCTCGAAGGGCTCCGCTCGGTTGTCGAGGCAGCGGGGCTAAAGCTGAGCAATATGGTTTTTGTAAACCCTTACCTGACCGCGAGAATACCCATGCAGTTGATGAACGAGCACTACGCGCGCCGGTTCGAATTTGGCAACACTCCAGCGCGGGCCACCATCGAAGTCAACGCATTGCCTCGCAACGCACAGATCGAGTATACCGGTGTGGCGGTGCGCGACCTGAGCTTGCGCCGCGCAATCCGTCCGAAGAACATGCCACCAAGCCCAACGGCTAGTCCTTGCGTTTTTGCTGGCGAAACTCTCTACTGTTCCGCAAAAAGCGGTTTTATACCCGGGCCGCATGGCGGTGTGTACGGCAATTCAACCGCAGTACAACTGCGGCAGACTATGCGCAACCAGCTCGACAATCTGGAGGAGGCTTCCATGGACTTCACCCAGGTCGTATCGACGACTGTCTACCTCGACGATATTTCCGAAACGGAGTCCTTCCATAAGGTGTACGCGGAATACTTCGGAGCCCCTCTCCCTTCGCAAACTCTGGTGCAACAGATTCCTTCCTCGAACCGCTCGCCCGACCCAAAAGGACACTATCCCGACCTTGAGCAGATGTCGTTGATCGCGCTGAAGCAGCCTCCCAAAAAGTAAAACAATTCCGAGTGTCCTTTAGGCGGAGTTCAGACCCCAAGCGAAAGACGCCGTCCGGAGAAAAGAACGAGGGATGGCGAGTTGTCAAGCCGAAGCTGTGAGCGCTGACAGGGTTGCGGGTGCGAGTAAAGAGGAGGATTGCCGGTCGAGATAGATGGTGGCGTTCGGATGGTTGCGCAAGATCGATGCGGGGGCCATCGGGCTAATGGGACCGTCAAAACAGGCTTTAATGGCCTGCGCTTTGCGGGCGTCCGGAACGACGGCAAGGATCTCGCGGGCCTTGAGGACCTGGTGCACGGACATGGAAATGGCATGCGTCGGAACAGCGGAGAGATCTTTGAACCAGCCTTCACCGACCTGCTGCATGCGGCAGGCGTGGTCGAGAGCGACGATTAGGAACGGTTCTTCCGTTTCAAAATCGGCGGGAGGATCGTTGAAGGCCAAATGACCATTTTCGCCGATACCCACGAATGCGATATCAATCGGCGACAGAGTGATGGCACTGCTGGCCTCGCGAATCACTTCGGCAGGATCCCGGCTACCATCCAGAAGGTGGCGACTGAGGATGCCGGTCTTGGCGATCAAGTGCTCCTCGAGAAATTTGCAGAAGCTCGCGGGGTGAGTCATGGGGAGACCGATATACTCGTCCAGGTGGAAGAGTTCGACCTGATTCCACGGAATGCCGGGAATCGCAGTGAGTGCCGCGAGGAATTCCAATTGGGAAGCAGCGCTGGCGGCAACGACGCGAGCCTGGCCACGATCTGCGATTGCCGAACGCATGGCCGTTGCGGCCTGCGTCGCCGCAGAATTTCCGAGCGAAGCCTTGTCATCGAAAACTCTTACAAGCATCAGCACGCCTCCTCTGGCAAACATATCCGCAATCGCTCTGGTACGGTAGTTGATGGGGATATGTTGTTCCCGTCACGAAAGTGGTACTCAGCTCTGTCCCCCCAACTATACGCCAAGCCACGGTGAGGGTCGGGACCTCTCCTCTCAAATTGACACAGGCGCCATTACTGTAGCTCACTTTCAATCTCCGATGTGGCAAACAGCTGCTGGGGTACATCAGCAAGCAAGGCAGTTCGATGTTGCAATTCTTGCTGGTGGAGGCGGCCAAGGAAGTGGCATGCATCCGCTCAGACTGGCGACGTGGGTACATTTACCTGGCGATCTGTCGAGCGAAGAGTGCTGGCACAGTAGCGGTCGGCGGAAAGATGTCGATGCGGTTGTACTGGATGTGGAGGAATAGTGAACGATACCTTCGATGACCGTCAAGGAACTGACGCGCCGCGAAACTCTTCTCGCCTTCAACGGATGGCCTTAGCCCCCGCCGATCATGGCCTGAAGAAGATTTTATGAAGAGCATGATCGCGAGCGTATTTTGTTTTGGGCGGTAGAGAGGTGCAGACTTTTGGGCTTGGCCTCGTCATGGAAGAGAGGTCGAGACTCCGATGCGGACATCTCTAGTGAGTTCTTAGATGGTTGCATCTTTTGGACAGGCCTCATGCCACAAGAGAGTCAGAGCAGCTGCGGCGAAATAGGTTCCCGCAGCAAATCCCAATGTTGCATTCAGCCCGAAATGTAAAGCAAGTACGATGGCCAACACCGAGCCGAGCACACTCGAAGCCGCATTCATTGCCCATGCCCACTCGATGGTACTGTCGTCGGTCGCTGCGGACTCCCCTGAGATTGCTCTATATTGTCCCGCAATCTCCCGCAGGCCGGCAGGAAATGGCATGCCCATGAGGAAACCTAGGGGTACCAATAGCATGGCGCAAAGCAATAGTTTTTCCGGGAAAGGCAGACCGACCAGCGCGCCTAATACGTTCTGCAATAGAAAACTGTAAACAGTCACCAGTAGGATAATTGCGCCGAGCACTGCGCGAACTCTCAAGCGTCCGTTTAGCCAGTATTTGGAAGCAAAACTGCCCATGCCGCCCGACAGGAGCATGAGGAATACCACGACCGTCATTGCATAGGTAGGATGGCCGAGAAACAGCACGAACCTCTGGATCAGTGCTATCTCGATTACGATGAATCCCAGGCCTACGGCCACAAAGTACAGCAGTGGCGTAATCGATGGTTTGTGCGCTGCTTTTTGCAAGGCCAACGGCACCACCAGGAAGCCAGCGACAGCGACGAAGGAGATGACGAGCATGGCTCCGAGAACCACCAGGCCGAGATTATTCTTCCAGTCAATGCCGGTTTGATGGTTGCGAGAAAATAACGCACGCAAAACGCTACTGGTGCTCAAGGTAAAGAAGAAATACGGGGCATTGTCGGTGGCGGATGTGATATCAAAAGGATAGTCGCGAATGAACTGGGCTCGGGGGCTCACCTCCACTCCTTCCACGATCTTATGCCACGGTAGGTTGATCAGCTGTTGAAAGGGCTCGGTTGTCTTGGCGGGCAGGATTCTTGTTTCAGCCAGTTGCGCCAGGTCTTGCTCGATGCAATTCCCCTGCGTCCCGGGCAACGGTGATGCACCGCAGTTTGAGTTTGTATCCGGGCGGCCATAAACAATGGGGGTATACACCGGATACAAATTGGGGATGCTTTGCACCTTCTTTAAGACGGTTCGTTCTTCCTCCAAGGTAAAGGCGGACTTCTTTGTCAGGACCGTTACCCGCCTGCCAGCTTCGTCCAGCCGACCATTGGAAATTATAATGAAGCGCCGACGGACGTCCTCAATTCCCGACCTGTGCAGCATCTCAATGGCCTCCGAGACGACTCTCAGTGCTTCTCTCGGCTGCTGGAACTCCCAGCGCGTGATGGCCAGAAGACCATTCGGTTCCAAATGATCGAAATATTCGCGAAAAGATTCCACGGTATACAGATTGTTCTCGCTTAGAGCAAATGCGCCGGCTGAAGTGGACGCCCACGTGTCTACCAGCGTCATCTGGACAACGTCGAATTTCTCATGGCTGCTTCGAATCCAGGAACGTCCTTCGCTGACATGAATATGAACCTGAGGTAATTGATACAAGTGGTGCGTATACTCCGCGTAGCGCTCGCGAACGATGGTAGTTGCAATCAGCGGATTGATTTCGATCCCAGTGACGCTCTTACTTCCGCTGACGACTGCTCCCAGTACATCAATTCCACCACCCGGGCCGATGATTGCGTATTTGCCTGTGGGGCGAAGCACGTCAAGCATCGTTGAGGATGGCGCCCACTTTTCCACGTAGGAAATGGACTTTGGATCTCCTGGGTCTGCGCTCGCGATTAAGGTCGATGCATCCGCGTCGATGTCAGCCCATTTGTCATGCTCGTCCCAACCGCCGCGAACTTCTACCCGTGAAATCGCGTTCCACTTGGCGAACTCACCGAACAGGTATCTATCCTTGGTGCCTTTTTCAAATACAACGTCAATAAATGTCTGCGAATGATTCGCTGCGAGTAGCGACATGAGCAGCACAACGATTGCCATGGAGACTGTGAGATGCACTTTTGTGTCTGCCCAAATTACCGCGGCCAATGCTGTTGCCAGTGCCGCACAAAGTACGGCGTTCGGTCCTCCCAGCTTGTTCAAGAAAGGCACTACCGCCAGGCAGGCCAACGAACCACCAATAAGGTCCGCGCTATAGAGGAACGGGACGTGTTTAGATTCACGAGCAAACACCAGGGAGAAGAGCAGTCCGGTAAAAAAGAAAGGAATACCCGCGCTGAAGTAGATGGCCGAAAGCCTGAGCATATTGCCAAACTCAAATTCAAGGAGGACGGGGGTGCACAGAGCGGTCCAGAGTGAAAATAGCACCGCTACAGAATTCAGAGCGCAGATTACACTGGCCAACTTTCGGAGATTCCATTGTGCCAGCCGATCTCGACGGAGGTAGGCGAAGACACCCCCTGCACCCAACCCGAGCATTGCTAGCGAGATCGCGAGAAAGGCAAAATTGTAATAGAGAACAACCGAGAACAATCGAGTGAGAGCCACTTCAAGGAGTAGGCTGCCAAAACTGGCTAGCGCGGTGCCTGCAAGAAGTACACTCCGATTGGTCTCCTGCCGGGCCGCTGGTGGTGCCGTGATAGAAGATGTGTCCACGGCGATGCGTCGGAGCCGGCTTAGGGCAGAATTGGCGAGTTGAGCCTTTTCACCCTCACGGTTAAACATTGCTGGGCTTTCCAGCGAACTCCACCGACACCCTATCTGGCGCAGGTTCTTGCGAAAGTCCAAATCGTGAGTTCATTCTCATTTTGCTCCGAGTACAGAGTGATCGCCGTATTCGGATTATCCAACCTTCTTCCGGTCTGAACTATCGCTTGTAGTTAATGGCGTATTAGCGAGCAGCGCAATTCGGGCTGCTCGGGCGAGGGCGAACTTGATCTGGCCAGGGAACACGCTGCGCCATGCTAGAAGGCGCCGATCGAAGGGGAAGACCTATGATGGGACGCTCGACTCGAAATGCTCCTCAAGAAGGGGCTCGAACCTGCTGAAGGTTTACACGGTGCCCGGGCGATTTAGTCTCTACTTTTGCGGTAGCTCCGATGCTTCCGGTTTTGCTTCCTGCGCTGGCATCTTAGCGGGCACGGTGAGTTCCGGTCTCAATGCCAGGAACATCACTCGTCCGCTCGACTCTTCCGAATATTCAGAATTGCTTCTTTCTAACGCAATGCGAATCCCTTCGACCGATCGTTCGCGGGGCACATCTCCGAGCGCACAATTCACTTGCAGCAGTGCTGTTTTCGTTGTTCCGGACAACGGCATCAGCAGGATACGGAATATCGCCAGCCCGCCAGTTGGCAAGAGATCTGCGGATTTTGGCGAACGTTTTGAGGAGCCAATTGGCGGGCGGCCGAAGGCCGGTCCTTTTTGCATGAGCGCGGCCGGTGCCATGCCGTAGGAGTCGAAAGAAATCAAATCACTCGCGGTCCACACGCCGGTCTCAAGCACATTTCCATTCGTCGACTTGTGGTTGAACGTTCCGGCTGCCTTTACCGACTTATTCTTCGGGTCGAACGTCCCCGCGCCACTGATTTCGTAGCTGTCGCCATTTGCCGATTTAGCCACGGCGAGGCAGCTACCAGAATCGCCAGGATCACAAAGAAAACCCGAAGCCACAAGGAAAGAGTAGTTCGCGGAGCTGGTTTGTGCCGTGGCCCCGAAACACAAAAACAGGATCACACTCGGCACGGCAACCCAGGCCGTAATTAACGTCGAAAATAAGCGCTTGCTTCGCATTGAACTTCTCCGCCTGAGTTGCTGGAGGCAACCTGCGTGAGATTGCCTCCCTTGTAGTTCTGGTGGCGTGCAGCTGTAAACAGCGATCAGATGGCGATCAGTCTGGAATCCTGAGGAAGCCGTGGTACACAGAATTCGCGTCAATGTAGGTTCCGGTAATCGCCCCAAAGTTGTTGATGCCGGAAGGCGAAGTAAAGAGCGAGCCAGTAGGATCGACTGTCGCAAACTTACCCTTGGCGGTGCGCAAATAACCGTGATACACAAAATTCGCGTCAATGTATGTTCCCGTGATGGCTCCCCAGTCGTTAAGGCTTACCGAACAATCGGAGGGACAACCCGTGCCTTCGTAGCTGTCCGTGCCCGCACCCGGAGCATCGAACTTCGTAAACTTTCCGTTGGGACTCCGCAGGAAGCCGTGATTCACACTGTTCGCGTCACTATAGATCCCCGCGATCGCCCCCGACTGATTGAGGCCTAAGTAACAACCGGGACAACCCGTGCCCTGGTAGCCGCCAGTGCCCGCGCCGGGAACATCGGAGATTTTCAATTTGCCGTCGCGGCTTCGCACCATGTTGTGGTGAACAAAGTTGCCGCTGTTGTCCTCGAAGCCTCCCACGACGATTCCAAATGCGTTAATGTTGGAAGCTCCTGAACCGAAACAGCCTTGGGACCCGTTGGTATCGCACGCGCCTGGACCAACCCAGGTCGTAAACGTGCCGTCGGGACTACGCAGGAAAGCGCGGAAGGAATAGTTCGAGTCGGTGTAGTTACCGACAACGGCTCCCTCAAGATTAAGAGCTAAGGGAAAGGTGCCGTAACCGCCCGCGTCTGGTACGTCGAAGGTCGTGAACTTCCCGTCAGGGCTACGCAGGAATCCGTGGCCGAAGCCGTTCGCGTCATAGTAGCTTCCCGTAATGACCCCCAAGTCGTTGATGCTGCTGGGAGTGGTCCCGTTGTAGGCACCTACGGTCGTGTCCGCACCGGGAGCCTGGAAGCTAGTGAACTTGCCCCCAGGGCCCCGTAGGAACCCGAAGTACACGGTGTCCGTGCCTTGATAGGATCCCGTGATAACTCCCCAAACGTTGATGCTGCTTGGGTAGGTTCCATTGAAATCCCCCGGCGTCGTGTCCGCGCCTGGAGCATCGAAGGTGATAATGCGACCCTCCTGAGCGCTCGCAGTAGAGCCCAGCCCAAGCATGCCTAGGACCAGACAAAGGACAAACACAGCTTTCCTTCGGATTGCTGAACAAAATCTCAGAAATGTAATCGGGCTAGGCACCATACGTCAATCTCCTCTCCTCTATCGCTCCAAGGATTTCCGCGGTTGAAGAACAGGGCTCGATAAATCGCGGTCAAGACGCAAACTTCCCCCCGGGCTGCCAGCAGGAACAAATCCACCCCTTCTCTCGGGAGATGCGAACGCTCTGAATCTTGGCTCCGTTCTTTGTGAGGCCTCGGCTATCAGCTTTCACCGGCGAGAATCATGGTTCCCATATCTGCTCGTCTGCTGGTAGACCTCGGCAACGTGCGTGCACGATAGGCGGACATATATCACATGTCAAGTCATATTCCGCATACTTATATCCACAGTTAGTAGACGTATGTGGAATATTCTCTGGTTCGCCTCAGGAGCTCTCGAACTTACCTCCGCGTTCCTTATGTTCATGTCGTAGGAAGTATGAGGCCGCTCCGCCAGAGTCTGGAAAGTCGCCGAGCTCGACATTCCCATCCCCAATCGCTGCAAGGTCTGAGTACGCGAAACTCCACTAGTTTTAGCGAAATTACCTGCGCCAACCTAGTCCACGACCGATAAGTCGGGCGTGATCGCGTCTCTCATGGACGCGAATTTAGTCTATAAATAGTTGTTACATTCAACTCCCCAAATTACTGGTAACGCGACTTGTCAGGAGTTGGCCCATTTGGGCTGAGCTGTGTGACTCTCGAGCTTGCGTTCTCTCGTGCACGGGGCTACCAATCTACGCCATAGTATTTGGGTCAAGTGTAGGCTCTTGGGCCCAGGCCACAATATCCCTATTGTTCACATATTGGAGGTGAATATGCTTCGCAAGAACACTATTCTCCTCGGGATAGCGGGGCTATCCCTTGGAGTATTCCTCACGGGCCACGGGACGGGAATCGCACAAACGGCCGATAAAAAACTGACGAAGGTTAGTATTTCTCAAAATCAGAGCCAGCCCGCTTCCGGCAAGCTAATGTACAAGGACTATTGTGCGGCTTGCCACGGCATGGACGGAGCTGGCGACGGACCTGCGGTTCAGTTCTTAAAGGCACCGCCGCCCAACCTCACGACGATGGCCAAACGGTACAATGAAAAGTCCATAGTTCTGAATGTCGAAACTGTTTTGCGATTTGAGACAAAAAGCAATGCACATGGGACGCTTGATATGCCTTTCTGGGGACAGTTGTTTAGGACACTAGAAAACGGGAACGGACACCCCCAGTTAGCGGATATGAGGGTTCACAATTTGTCCGTGTATGTGCAATCCATGCAGAAAAACTAGACGGTGTTGGCTAGCGATAATGAAGCCATTTGTCAGCGGGCCCGCCGAACGCAAAACTCGGTGGGCCTTTTCTTGAGAATTGCCTGCCAAAGAACGGACTCATTGCGAAGCAGTAACAATCGGCAGGCGCGCAATTTGATTTCAGAATCTTGATAAAGAGCCACCCCAGGAATGCCAACACAACCAGACCGATAGCGACGTATTCTACGTCTGCGACGATTGACTGTCTATGGTCCTAGCCGCAATAGAAATAATCAACAGTAGAAGCGCCGACAAACGAGAGAATCAGCATCTAATTTCGATACTTTGATTTGGCCCCACCTTACAGAAAATCAGATACCGTCTACTCCGCTTCGGGCGCAGTCCCCCAAGGTCGCCGATTTGGGGCGCAAGGGCAATTTCACAACTGTCCACAAAAATATTGACAGTATTTTTAGTGTAGTGGTACAAGTTGTACCATGACAAAACGTAAGAGATCCGGCGTGCACGTTCGACCCCTCCTCACCAGCCTCGAAAACGAAGTGATGCAGGCCGTTTGGGACGGCGGGACTTGCACTGTGGAAGCGGTCCACAGCATCGTGTCGCGCCATCGCACCCTCAAAGAAACAACCGTGCGCACCCTGCTGCGCCGTTTAGAACAGAAGGGCCATCTCACGCATGAGTCTGATGGGCGTGCTTATGTATATCGGGCCGTAGAGCCGGCTCGTAGCCTCGCGGCTCGCGCTGTGCGGCAAATAATAGATCGTTTCTGCCGAGGCTCGGTGGAGGAATTGGTTGCCGGCATGGTGGACGCGAAAGTCTTGAGCAAGGCTGACTTGGATCGACTGCAAAAAGTTGTCCGCAACCAGAGACCAGGAGGCAAATAAATGGAACACCTATTCTTGGAGTGTGCGATTCGAGCGGCACTTCTTGTCGCTGGTACGGCACTGGTGTTGTACGTGATGCGAGTCAAGGCTGCACCGGCGAGGCATAGCGTATGGAAGTCCGTTGTCCTACTGATGTTGGGGCTTCCGATTTGGACTATTTGGGGGCCGAAGGCGCCACTGTACGTGCTGCCACCCCTGCCGCAATTCATTGCAAATGGAGCAGCATTATCGGCCACAACTCATTTGACCGCCTTCGGGCCATCGTCCATCGCTCTGAATTGGCAGAGTGCACTTGTGGGCGTTTACCTGCTCGGACTTGGCTTGCTCCTCTTGCGGTTGGCAATCGGGACCGTCCGCGCACGCAGACTCGTTCGTGAAGCAATGCTCCACCATGGCGTTCGCAGTAGCTCCTTATGCGTCGTTCCGGTTACGGTGGGTTTCTTCCATCCCACGGTGATTCTTCCTGACCATTGGCGCGATTGGCCTGAAGCGCAACTGGACGCCGTGTTGACGCACGAACGCGAACACGCCCGCCGCCACGATTCCCTCGTTCAATGGGTTGCCTTGCTGAACCGTTCGCTGTTCTGGTTCCACCCACTCGCCTGGTGGTTGGAACGGCATCTCTCCGCCCTAGCCGAAGAGTCCTGCGACAACGTCGTGCTGGAGCATGGACACCGTCCCCAAGCATATTCCGAATACCTAATAGACATGGCTCGGTCCGTCACACGTTCGGGAGCGAGGTTAAACGTTGCTGGCATGGCCATGCCAGGGAGTTTCTTGCCACAACGCGTTCGACAAATCATGAAAGGTTTGCCTGTACCACGGCCTTCCCGCGCACGGATGGCTTGCGTTGCGGCCGCCTGCGCGATTACAGGCACTGCATTTACCGCAGGTACGCTAGATCACGTTCGCCAGAACGATTTTGCCCAGTCTCAGCAAGATTCATCAGCAATCCCAGTCGGCAAGCGCTATGTACTGGGCGATCTCAAGATTAAAGGGGATGTTCAAGATCGAGAAGGAGTAAGCGACAGGATCCTTAGGGCCTGGAACGGACGCGAATACGACGACGCTGAAAAATTGGCCGGTGAAGTCATGGAGGTTGGCATACGGGCGGATTTTCAAGATCGCGGATATTTCAGGGTCGTTGTCGAAGACCCTGTTTTGCAACCCCTTGACATATCTGGCGGCAAGCAACGAATCCTCCTCATAGCGTCGATCTCCGAGGGCGATCAGTTTCGCTTCGGTGCTCTCACTATCCGAAAGGTACCGACGGATCAGACGCTGAGTATCGCTGCTACAACTCTGCGTGAGCAATTTCATCTACATGTTGGTGATCTGTTCAAGGTGAGCGAGGTTCGAGCAGGACTGGTGAAGATGCTGAATCTGTACGGTGCCAAGGGCTACGAGGCCGCGAAAGTGGAACCCGATATCAACATCGATGATACTCGCCATCTCATTAACCTGACGATCCGCGTCACCGAGGGAGTGCGCACGCGATAAACGCGACTTCAGGGTCACCGCGAATTTGGGCAGTGGGACCGACAAGTCCGATAACGCGACGTTCGGATTCTGAACTAAGACAAGCTGCAGTACTCCCACAAATCTGCGCGATAAGTAAGACTGTTGAGCGATAAGCCTCGCTGATAGCTAGCCACGGGGTTCCGAGGCCGCCCTGGCATACTTGCTGATCTGCAAACACGACAGTCCATTGTGTTACGCTAATCCAGAATTCTACATGGACGAAGTAGGTTCGATCGTTGGCACCGAAGTAGTCGGCTTGGACATAAGATTGGCTTTAGTCCACGCTACGTTTGCCGCGTTAAAGCACTGCGTGTTGGATTCCTGGCGGGAGCGGAATATCTGTTGAGGACTCGAGCGATGCTCGAATCGTTCTTCAAATCGCGAGGCCGTGGTCTCGATCCCCTGGAGCGAATCACGGAAGTTCTTTTTGGGTTGATAATGGTACTGACCGTGACCTGTTCTTTCAGTGTTGCCGCAGCGGATCGCAGGCGAGTTCACGAAATGCTTCTCGCCGCCATTGGTTGTAATTTGGCCTGGGGTTTTATTGACGCCATCTTTTATCTTCTGACTCGTTTCGGTGAGCGAAGTCGCGGCATCCTCGCACTTCAGGCCCTACGTAGAGTGACTGACCCGAGTGAGGCGCGAATTATCCTTTCTGCTTTCTTGCCTCCCTTGCTTGCTTCCGCGTTTACTCCTACCGAATTCGACCTGATGCGTCAGAGGGTGAACGAACTGCCCGAAGCTCCCGCACATCCAAAACTGACCAAGGATGATTTGTTTGGTGCTTGTGGGGTATTCCTGCTTGTTTTTCTATCCATCTTCCCTGTGGTGCTGCCATTCCTGTTCGCGAGCGACGCAAAACTCGCATTGCGGATTTCGAACGGGATTGCCATCTTGGCGCTGTTTCTTACAGGTTGTGCCTTAGGGCGTTATACAGGGCGGCGGCCATGGAGAGCAGGAGTCGCCATGGTAATTCTCGGAAGTGTACTGGTAGCGGTCACGATATGGATGGGCGGATGAGAATCAAGGGGTTCCGATTCTATTGACCAAGCACATGAAAAGTGGGATGCATAAGCGAAGACGACGGATCCGGCCGGAGAAAATACTTGTCAACTGATCGTACGAGCCACCGCTACCTGCCGATTGCTGATTGGTTGGTTAACTACCAGATGGAGTGGCTCCGGCCAGATCTAATCGCAGGCCTGACTACGGCCGCCGTGGTCATTCCAAAGGCAATGGCTTATGCCACGATCGCAGGGCTGCCCGTCCAGGTTGGGCTTTACACTGCCTTTGTCCCAATGATTATTTATGCAGTATTGGGGACTTCCCGTCCACTGAGTGTGAGCACTACCACGACGATTGCCATTTTGACCGCAACGGAACTGAGCGAAGTTGTTCCCCATGCTGATGCGGCTGGTCTTTTTCGAGCTTCAGCAACGCTGACTCTTTTGGTGGGCGGAATCCTTGTTTTGGCTTCGCTACTGAGGCTTGGGTTTATCGCCAACTTCATCTCCGAACCTGTATTGGTGGGCTTCAAAGCGGGGATAGGACTCGTCATCGTTTTGGATCAGGTGCCAAAGATCCTTGGCATTCATTTTGCCAAGGGTTCTTTCCTCCATAACATCGTTGCCATTGCCAGAGGGTGTTTGGATGCGTCACCGATAACGATGGCTGTCGGGGTAGTCATGATCGTCGTGTTGCTCGGATTTGAAAAAATTCTGCCGCGAGCACCGGCTCCGCTGATTGCCGTGGCGGCGGGTATCATCGGCGCTCGTCTCCTAGGGTTGCAGTCACACGGTGTGGAACTTGTCGGACGAATTCCACAGGGGCTACCCTCTCTTTCATTTCCGGAGTTCTCGCTCGCTCAAGAACTTTGGCCAGGGGCTCTGGGTATAGCGCTGATGAGTTTTACCGAGACCATCGCTGCCGGCCGCGCGTTTATAAAGGGTGACGAATCAATTCCCCGAGCAAACCGTGAATTGTTCGCTACAGGGCTGGCAAACGCTGGTGGAGCCTTCCTGGGAGCCATGCCCATCGGTGGAGGCACTAGCCAGACCGCCGTGAACCGCCTTGCCGGAGCCTGTACCCAGTTGTCGGAATTGCTTACTGCGCTTGTCGCCTTGGCCACGATGCTTCTGCTTGCACCGCTCCTTGCTCTCATGCCACAAGCTACACTCGCCGCTGTGGTGATCGTCTACTCCATCGGATTAGTGAAGCCCGCAGAATTTCGGGCTATCCTCAAGATCCGGCGAACCGAATTCACATGGGCCTTGGTGGCTTTTGCTGGCGTCGTAACTCTGGGGACCCTCAAGGGGATTATCGTCGCCATCGTTATATCGCTCGCGGCGCTTGCCTATCAAGTCGCGGACCCGCCGGTCTACGTGTTGGGGCGCAAGCCGGGCACCAACGTGTTCCGTCCACGTTCGACGGAACATCCGGACGACGAGACTTTTCCAGGTCTGCTGCTATTGCGACTTGAAGGGAGAGTCTTCTTCGCCAACGCGGAACATATTACAGAGAAGATCCGGAAGTTGATGGATGAAACGAAGCCGAGGGTCGTGGCCATGGACTTCAGCGCTGTACCCGATCTCGAGTACAGCGCACTGAAAGCGTTGAATGAAGGCGAGAAAAAACAGCGGGTTCGAGGGATCGTACTGTGGTTGGTAGGGCTCAATCCGGGAGTGTTGCAAGTGGTTCAGAATTCAGAATTAGGCGAAGTTTTGGGACGGGAGGCGATGCATTTCAACCTCGAGGTCGCCGTCGCAAAATATCTGGCGATGCCTGCGAATTCTAACGGCGCACCGGCTTCCATCAGATAGAGAGTGGTCTTTGAATCATTTGACGCGAGGACAGCGTCGCTTCCTTGCAGGCTAACCGTGGACAAACCTTCCTGGGACTGATTCGTAAGTCCAAACACAGCTCCCGTCACCTGTGTCGAGAAGATGTCCGAATATTATTTGATAGCAGGGTTTTCTGCTTTAAAAAAGGGGATTCGCAATCCGAATTCAATCCGAGTTCGGGCGAGAGGCGTTGCATCTTCTTCTCAACGTCCAACTAAACTCGGGGTATGCTCCCTTCGGTCGCCGCTTTGAGTTTGGCGAGCAAGTCCGAACTGTCAAATGGCAGCGGAAGTGCGGTGCAGGCACAACCTTGTCCTCGTAGCTGCTCCAGCATCTGAGCAAAACTTTGCAGTTCCATTGCCGCCACAAGAATCACAGCACAGGGCGATTGACGGAAAATGCGCAAGGCGACATCCACGCCAGACATTTCCGGCATCAGCACCATGACAATTAAAATGTTGGGAGGATGGGCCTGTGCTTTGCGGAACGCTTCGCCGACAGAAAGGGCAGTGTTGACTTTATATCCAAGGATTTTCAGAAGGACGGAGAAATACTTGACGAGTGCCGTTTCGCACCCTACGACAAGAACTCTGTATCCCTTACCAAGTTTTGCGGTCATCGCAAGCTCGGATTGAAGATGAGCAATTCTACCGCTTTTCGGGCAATCGAAATCACGCGAATCAACCCCTTACTTGGCCCGGCCGGCACTGACTCCAGTTCCCCTATCCTTAGCCGGTTGTGCAAGAATGTGGACCATGAAAGGAAGGGCTATCGGAACATCGCTCCGCTTGACAATCGCTCCAATTCTGTCGGTATAGCAAGCCGGTGTGAACGTGGTCGCGGAGCCGAAAGACGACGTTGACTCAAAGTGATTCGCTCCGTTTCCATGGCGGCAGCCGCTTGGTGTGCCCCTTCAGGGTCGCGAGTCTCGGCATCCTGCTCGCCGTGATGAAGCTCGCGGTACCAATCGTTTTGCCACTGAGAGGGCTTCGAGGTGGGACCAATGCCAGGATTGCAGCAGTTGCAAGGATCAAGGTTCTTCTTATGTGCCGGTACCCACTTGATTGCTTTAATCAGGCAGTCGCAGTTGCGACGCGCCTACAATTCTTCTGGAGCACAACGGAAAGGTCGCGCGGCAATTCATCTGTTTTTCGTGGCTCTATCCTGATAGGAAAATGCAGTCTTAAAAACCTCATCGATATTGATTAATTCACCGATCGTGGCCCCAGCACCTATTTTCGCTTGAAGGAGTTGTTCTGTTTCGAGTAGGCGCTGCACTTTCTCCAGAATTGCGGCAGACTCGCCCCTAGGCACGACGACGACACCATTCCCATCTGCGACGATGATGTCCCCCGGCGACACGGAAACTCCAGCACATTGAATAATTACGTTCACATCGCCATAACCGGAAATTGAACCAACATTTGGTACCACGCCTCGGCAGATCACCGGAAATTTGAGCTTGCGGATTTCTTCGACATCCCGGCATGCGCCGTCAATCACCACTGCGACCACGCCGCGATGGATGGCCGACAACGTCATGTTTTCGCCCCAGAACGCGGTGTTTTCAGAACCGTGAGAATCGATCACGAGAACGTCACCTGGTTTGCACAGATCAATTGCCTTACAAGGGGCGGCTAGATCAGAAGCCAGAGTCTTAACGGTGACCGCGGTACCGACAAAACGAATCCCCTCAAAGAGTGGTTTAACGTCGGATCTCATTGCATTGAGCCGCCCCATGCAATCTGAGATTGCGCATGTAACGGAATCGTTTCGGAGTAGGGCCTTGAATCCGTCAACGACTTCCGTCACGGCTCGTTCGATATGTTCGACAATCATAGGAATTGCCCTCCGTTGCGTTTAACGGGCTATTCTATAACGCTTACCCGTCGTTTTCTGTCACGTGATTCGCAACACGCAGGCATGGATCATTCTAGGAATAAATTGGCTCCACAGACGCTCCCCGTTACGGACCAGTGCTTAGCGTGAAAGCGAATCCCAACACCAACGTAGCCCGACCATGGATTCGGGATGGCCACAATCCGGTTATGGGCGATCTGGGTTATAAAGGAACGCTGTTCCAGAAGAGGGATCTTGCTGCCGGGAAGGGTGCTACGTCACCAGGATCTCCAACGCTCTGAGAGTGGAGTAACCATGAGAGAGAAATTGCTGCGATTGAACGGGGCTGTCGAGCGGGATCCCACCATAGATGCGTGGATGAAAGAGCATGTCGGTGAATTGGGAGCCATGGCGCATCAGTGGTTTGAGGTGATGCGAAAATGCGGGGACGAAGTCCGGGAACTTTTGCATGACGGCTGTCCGGTTGCATGTTTGGGAGATGCGCCGTTCGGCTACGTTAATATATTCACTTCGCACGTAAATGTAGGGTTCTTTCATGGCACAGCGCTCCCGGATCCGGTTCGCTTGTTGCAAGGCACGGGCAAGTTCATGCGCCATGTGAAGCTGACACCGGGAACAGCTACAAACGAGCCAGCGCTAAGCAGTCTCATCGATGCGGCCTATTCGGATATAAAGGCGCGGAATGAAAACGGCTAGCTCAGGGAAACGCCTTGGCCGGGCGAGGCAGTGCGTCAACCGATGGTGCTTAAACTCCAGCGCCAATCTGTCGCAGGAGCGTACCAAAATCGAAGTAAATCCTGCCCGCCGGAATCTGTCTCGTTGTGAGGTCGTATTCGTAGAAGGAGCAGCCAGGAACCTGGACCTTCTTCCTCGACGCCGGTATATTCGCAAAGGTACCTTTATGCTCGGCGTCAAAACGCCATTCCACGGCAACCAGGTTCGTAGTGAGAGCCAGGTTCCGAATGGAATGTACATTGCCCGGGAACGCGGCGATGAACGGTCGCACAAAGTTGTCCCGCACAGCCATCTTTCCTTCGAGTGTTCCCGTTGGAAGGTGGATTACTACATCATCCGAATAGTACGCGAGAATCTTGTCTTCATCGGTACCTTTCCAGGCATCGAAATACTCTTGAACGAACGCGCGAATGTCTCCTGGTGCTGCTTGGACGGCGGCGCTTTGCATAATTGCTCCCTTCTCGACGCTGCGATGGCCTCGTCGTTGGGGCGCATTATATACCTCGGGGCGGCGCTCCGGGGAAAAGGTGTCACCGGAACCCCTTTTCTATTACGCGACTGGCACTTGTCCGGTAACGCGATAAACCAAACTTAGCCCCTTCCCGCCGAAAGGCAGCAAGGCAAGCGCCGACTGGGTTGGCCGCGAGAGCCTAGTCAACTCCAAAATAATGTACCCAGTGGTCTGTGCTCTGAATCAGAAGAGAGATCAGGTGTGAACCACCACGGTTGCTTCAAGGAGGAAAGAATGAGCACATCACCAAGGATGTCCGAAGAGAAAAAAGTTCTGTACACCGCAAAAACGCACACTGTTGGGGGGAGAGAACATGGCATGGGCCGCAGTTCGGATGGGCGACTGGAGGTCAAACTCTCGATCCCTGGCTCAGCGGGGACCGGCACCAATCCGGAACAGCTATTTGCTGTGGGCTGGTCAGGCTGCTTCGAAGAGTCAATGAAAATTGCGGCTCGCAAGATGAAGATCAGGCTTCCGGAGGAAACAGTCTCTCGACGCCGAAGTAGATTTGTGTATGACCGGCGAGGATTACTTTCTGCAAGCTCGGCTGAACATCAGCGTGCCGGGACTGGACCGCAGCGTAGCGCAGGAGGTGGTGGACGCCGCGGAGCAGATTTGCACGTATTCCAAAGCAATTCGCGGCAACGTGGACGTCACGATCAAACTGGTCTGAACGGCGGTAGCCGCGCCGAAAACCTTGGTCGACGAGATCTGAGCAACGGTCAAACCGCTGAGCTGGACCGGATGTGGCTGAGCCGTGCACGAGATGTGCGGGTCCTCCTGTCTTGCAACAGCGCAGTGTTCTCAGATGCACACGCGACAGGCTGGCGCCGCGGGGGAAACGCATGGCGACTCTTAAGTTCGATAAAGAGATTACTGCGCTTCTGGTCATCGATCCATACAACGACTTCATTTCCGAGGGCGGCAAAATTTGGGATCGCATCAAGAACGTTGCAGAAGCAAATCATTGTGTTCCGCATATGCTGGAAGTCCTGAACTCTGCGCGGAAGTCGGGGCTTCGCGTCTTCTATGCGCTGCATCGGCGCTACTGCCCGGGCGACTATGAGACTTGGAAGTACATTGCGCCCATCCAAAAGGCAGCCTGGTCGTACAGGAGCTTCGAACACGGAACGTGGGGTGGAGAGATCCGGGGCGAGTTTGCGCCTCAACCGGGCGACATCGTAGCCCAGGAGCATTGGTGCTCCAGCGGCTTTGCCAACACGGACCTGGACTTGTTGCTCAAGAAGCATGGCATCCACAAGCTCATTGTCATTGGGCTCATCGCCCACACATGTGTGGAGGCCACTGTTCGCTTCGCTGTTGAGCTTGGCTACGAGGTCACCATGGTAAAAGACGCGACCACGGATTACTCGGATGAGCACATGCACGCTGCTCTGGACGTCAACCTCCCAAACTACGCCAACGCCATAGTGACCACGAAGGAAGTGGTCGACTCGCTCCTTTCTCCCAAATCCATGGAAATGAGCGCGCAGTCCTGATTTGTTCGTTACCGTCCATATGGGAGATGTCCTGTTTCCCGACGCACGCCCAACTAGAATTGAATCGAATCGGAATGCAGCTTGGAAGTCTGTCTTACGATACTAATCCATTGAATTCGGCTTTCACTGTTACTACGCGCCACGTACCACCCTTTTTCTCAAGAAAGTGATACGTTCCATGCCCGCATAGCCCTCCACATACATTCATCATCCAGACAATCGCACGAGTTCTTTGGCTGCTGAAACCCGCGGGGAAAAGGAATAAAACCCATTCGCAGGGGAGTAGCGGTCGTAGAATGTCGGCCATCCGTGTTCGTTCTTGAAAATCGAATCGATTGTGCCTCGTGAAATTAATTCATATAAAGCGTCCAGAGGAATATTCTTGCCGAGTAATTTCGCAGTCCTATACTGAATCGTAAAATCGTTCAGGGCGGTTCCCCATTCTTTCCTGAACTTGGAATCGCCCTTAATACCCAAATTGTCAGGAGAAGCTTTGTCCCAAGAGACAGTCTCGCTTTGAATTACAACCGATGAATGGTTTTCGTTCTCTAGTAGAACTGCATAAATCCGGTAGCCGTCTGGATTAGTGTACGGTTCGGCTGGATTGGTGCTTTTTTTAGAGCGGTTTCTTCGGCCAAAAGAAGTGGCTGGAGACAACCGCACACCAGAGATGTCCGGACCTGGTTCCTGTGAGTTGGTGTCGCGTTTGGCCGTTGCCGATTGCCGAGGGAACCGTCAACATGTGCGAATTTGGACAGTCACGCATTGAAAATACCCTTATCCTGGGCTGTTGAGAGCGCTGGGGTTGGCAGCGCCCTGAGAACCAGCGAGTTTCTGCCATGATGCCTGTGCTCCACGCACTCTTGTCCCGTATCAGTAGTTTGCCTGGGTTCATACCTGCTTTGGCGAAAAAGTTTTTAGGGAAATGACCACATTACGACGAGTTCCCGTCACAGCGGATGTGCCCATTTTGTGAGCTCATCACCTCGAGCCGCAATTGAAATTGCCTGGAATTTGGCAAAACTCAGACCGGCTTAGAAGTGAATGCGGAAATCCGTAGAAAAGTTGGCCGACTGGAACGAAGGACTCTGATGACTAAGAACGTAAACGTGCAGTACCTGGGTTTCAAAGCGAAAGCGCTAGGGCGTGAGTATAGCTTCATCGTGCGGCAAGCCTTAAACGAGACCACAGAATATACAATAACAATTGGGAACGAGGCATTTGGCCCCCGGCGTGTGCGCTTTCAAGACGCTCCCGAGATCTGTTCGCTAAGGCTCCATCGTGAGCTTGCTGCATTCGGAGACCATCCTCCGCAGGCACATTATCGGATCAGCGAGATAGACCTAGACGAATTCATCACTTCACACAAACCAAGTACTCGGGGCTACCCTACTAAGTCCAAAGATTCGCGGGACCAGTAATGTGGATGTGGGTATTGCCTGGGCAACAGGGTCCACTTGACCAATAGCGCCGATGCTTAAAACGTGACGAGATGTCTGGTTGGCCGCGAGAACTCAACCGGCTTATCTGGCTTAGCAGCCAAGTGAACGAGCTACGGATCGGAGAAATGGCGCTGTGGAAGAATTCTCGTGAGGCTCATTCGACCTGAGGGGATGCTCTAACAGGCTGAAAACCTGTATACAAGTGAACAGACACATGCACTAACCCAGACTAGGATTGGGTTGCCGTAAAAGGACCGTTTTGTTGCACAGTCCATCCTCAGAGCTTGATCCTCTCGGCTTTCATAAGCCTCAAGGATTGCGACATTTATTTGGTGGATATAAATCAGCCGCGCGTTGCTAGTGGTGTTGGCTTGGAGTCCTAAAGATTTTTGTATGGAATGAATGGAATGGAGGTCAACAAAATGAATGTGAATATTACTCCCCTGCATGACCGCGTCCTCGTGCGCAGGCTCGAAGAGGAAGAGACGGCAAAAGGCGGCATCATTATCCCCGACACGGCGAAGGAAAAACCGCAAGAGGGTGAAGTTGTCGCAGTTGGTGCGGGCAAGATGGAAAAAGGTCATCGCGTCCCGCTCGACGTCAAGGTCGGGGATCGGATTTTGTTCGGCAAGTATACCGGCAACGAAATCAAGGTCGACGGCCAGGAATACCTAATCTTCCGTGAGGAGGACATTTTGGGCAAAGTCAAAGAAGCTGCAAAAGCAGCGGGCGGCAAGAAGTAGGTTTCACCCCAACCGAAGATTTCGGGCGGGACAGTTCATCACCCTGGAGGGTGAAGTCTCATGGCAAAACAAATTGTAACTGGTGCGGATTCTCGTCAAGCCATTTTGCGCGGTGTCAACATTCTGGCTGATGCTGTCAAGATCACGCTCGGCCCGAAGGGCCGCAATGTAGTCATCGAAAAGAAGTTCGGTTCACCGATCATCACCAAAGACGGCGTAACAGTCGCAAAAGAGATCGAGTTGCAGGATCCACTCGAAAACATGGGAGCGCAGATGGTGCGGGAGGTTGCGTCCAAGACCTCGGATGTGGCTGGCGATGGGACCACCACAGCGACCGTGCTGGCCCAGGCAATCTTCCGCGAGGGTGTGCGAACGGTTGCTGCAGGTGCCAGTCCCATGGCGCTCAAGCGCGGGATCGACAGAGCCGTCGAAGTCGCCGTGGGGGAGATCAAAAGACTCTCGCGAGAAGTGAAGGGCGACATGATTGCACAGGTTGGCACCATCAGTGCTAACACTGACAAACAGGTTGGCGACATAATTGCCGAGGCCATGAAGAAGGTCGGCAAAGACGGCGTCATCACCGTAGAGGAATCCAAAACGATGGAGACAACCCTTGAGATCGTCGAGGGTATGCAATTCGACCGGGGCTATCTTTCACCCTATTTCGTTACCGATCCGGAGCGCATGGAGTGCGTACTCGACGACGTCCGCATTCTCATCCACGAAAAGAAAATCAGTTCGATGAAGGATCTTCTCCCCCTTCTGGAGCAAACCGCCAAACTAAGCAAGCCTCTCCTCATTATTTCTGAAGATCTCGAGGGCGAAGCCTTGGCCACACTTGTCGTCAACAAACTTCGCGGCACTATCCAATGCGCTGCCGTGAAAGCTCCCGGCTTCGGCGATCGCCGCAAGGCCATGCTCGAAGACATAGCCATCCTCACGGGCGGCAAGGCCATCACCGAGGACCTCGGGCTCAAGCTAGAAAACGTGAAACTCGAAGAACTCGGCACCGCCAAGAAGGTAACCATCGATAAAGACAAGACCACGATCATCGCGGGAGCTGGCAAACCCAGTGAAATCGAAGGCCGAATCAAGCAGCTTCGTATCCAGATCGAGGAGACTACCTCGGACTACGACCGCGAAAAACTTCAGGAGCGTCTTGCTAAACTCGTTGGCGGCGTCGCAATAATCAAAGTAGGTGCGGCAACAGAAACTGAGTTGAAAGAGAAAAAAGCTCGCGTGGAAGACGCTATGCATGCTACTCGAGCGGCAGTTGAAGAAGGCATCGTGGCAGGCGGCGGTATCGCTCTGCTTCGCTGCTTGCCGGCCTTGGAGAAGCTCAAGCTCCACGATGATGAAGCCATCGGGGTGAACATCGTAAAGCGTGCGCTCGAAGAACCATTGCGCCAGATCGCTCTGAACGCGGGGCATGAAGGTGCACTGATCGTGGGACGAGTGCGCGAATCCAAGGACCAGAACTTCGGCTTCAACGCGGAGACTGGAGAGTTCGGCGACCTGGTCAAGGCAGGTGTAATTGATCCAGCCAAAGTGACTCGACTCGCACTCCAGAACGCAGCGTCCATCGTCTCATTGATGCTCACTACAGAAGTCCTGATCGCTGACGAAAAGTCGGGTGTTAAGGCAGCAGCTGCTACCGCCGGTTATGGCGGCATGGGTGGCCAGTACTAAACACGGTCCAGAAACTCTGCAAACAACATGCTTAGAGTTGCGGGGCGTTCGCTGACGAAAGGTAGCTCGCACGTCAGTTCGCCCCGCATCTGGTTTTTAAGAGGTCGGGCAGTTACGTTCAAACGGGGTTACCCGGGAAATGAGCACTGGGAGGAAGATCTCCACTCATCCCACATATTCAACGGAACAAATCAAGAGTTACCAGCGTCGGCATGACTGGACCCGACACAGGCGAGCATCGAGAGTCGGGAGCCACTACCAAATCCCATGCGAATGCGCGGAATGGAACTACATGATCCCCATCTCGATATCATAATCAATTTGCGTCGACGAGGAGACTTAAGAAGATTTCCGCGACAGCCTATACAGTACGCGCTCGGAATGGCAGGGCGAAAGCACCAGCGATAGCAGGGGGGATGGTCGAATTAAGGACTTCGTAGGTCTGAATCCGAGGCGCACCTTCAATTACGAGCGCTAGCATTCTTGCGACCTCTGGGTACGCTCCCCGGTTGTATGCCTCGGCATGCTCAGCGGTATCCCATAGGCTGAAGGCCTGAACCTCTCTTCCGTTCAGGTAGAGAAAAGTGATTTCCTCGAGGAACCCCTCCTGCTTGCGCAACAAGGGGATTACGGCATTCTCAATCTTCTGCTTGAACGCTAGAGCGCCGTCGTTCTTCAAGTACATATACAATTTGCGTGCGAACATGGCGCTCTCGTTTGTTTCCTGGCCAAGGGAGTAGTTCAGGATGTAGCGAACGGCATTGAAGGCCTGAAGGCAGCTTTGGTCCAACTCCAGAGTACTCCTTTGGTATTGATTATACACGTGCTATTTACTTTTCTTTACTAAGGCCGCTGCCCAAGGAATCGTGTGAAAAACCACACCCAATCGGACATTTTGGTGGGTCCCCGATCGACGCTGCGGGCAGCTTTTCCCAGGGCGGTGGGCTGTCCAATTGTAGACAGACAGTTGTTCCGCATGCGCGATATTCTGTCCAATAGTTGCAACCTGTTTGGCGGGATTTGACGGAATTCTGACTTTACAATCGGGCGGCTCCTAAGACGGCCGCCCTTTCCATTCACCAGAGCAGTTGAAGACCGTGGAAAATCACTTCCTTACGTATACCGAAAACAATAAGGGAGCTATGAAATCGAGATCCCAGAGCCTCCGCCAGTCCCCAGGAATCCCGGGATTCGGCAGGATCGTGCGTTAGCCTTCGCACATGGCGGCTCGATTAACATCACTGATGGGATCACCGGTAGCTGGCATGGAGTGAGTTACTCTGCAGCTGACAATCAAAAACGTGTGCTATACAACGATTTGTCCTCTGGAGATCTTGCGCTTTTGATGGTGGTGATGGACTCGCTGTCCTAACCTCAGTACCTCGCCATCAACACTTTGCTTGCCTGCCGTTCACTGTTGCAGACCTACTGCATTCAGGGCAACGGGAATGCCTTCTGAATTCGCTTTCTGAGCTTACTTAGATGTTCGAGAAAGTGTGGATGACCGCATGGGCACAGTTCGCCAAAACATTCCGCGAGCTCTTTGGGTGGAGGAAAGTCAATCCCTACCTCCAATCCAGCAACTACCAAATCAAAGTGCTCCACGTTCGTTTTGAACTACAACCTATTCGGATCAACCTCGCCTAATCGCCATTTATCCAATCCCAGATTGCGGGCAGGGAACTGTCTAACCCCTCCGTGCCAACATCTCTGAGACAGGTTTAGTACCCTTAATTAATGAGCAGAAGGGCGAGAAAGCAGAGATCAAAGATGAACGGGACTTCTCTTGGTGTTGTTCTATCCCCTGGGGGTTTGGCTGCCGCGGAACGGAGCGGAGGCTCGCCTCCTGGCGAGCCGCAGCGCAGTGGAGCGGCAGCCAAAGCGGGCGCCGATCCGGTGCCGGCCTCGCGGCCGGATCCCGAAGTAGTTGCCAAAGCGAAGCGGCGCACCTACACAGCTGAGTACAAACAACGCATCCTACAAGAAGCCGAAGTTGCTGCGACGACGCGAGGTGGCCTGGGCGCCCTTCTCCGCCGCGAAGGTCTGTACTCGTCGCTGCTGACCTATTGGCGGCGAGAACGGGCCCAGGGAATCCTCGAGGCTCTGACCCCACAGAAACGCGGGCCGAAATCCAAGCACAACCCCATGGAAGAAGAAGTCCAGAAACTTCGCCGACAAAACGCCCGCTTGACCGAAGATCTGCGTAAGGCGCACATCATCATCGACGTCCAAAAAAAAGTCGCTGCGCTGTTGGGGAACCCGCTTCCCGACGTGGACCCGGACGAGAAATCCTGATGTCCGCGGTCACCGAACTCGCGATCGACGTGGGCACCAGCGCGGCTTGCCAAGTTCTGTGGATGCCGCGGGCATCTTACTACCGGGATGGCCGTAAGATTTCTTCCCCGGCGGTGAGCGCGTCGCGGCCTTCGCCGGCACGCGCACTCCACCCGGTGGAACGGGAAGCGGTCCTGGCTCGGCTACACGAACAACGTTTCCAGGATCGTTCTCCAGCCGCTGTTTATGCGACGCTGCTCGATGAAGGCGAGTATCACTGCTCGATTCGCACCATGTATCGCTTGCTCGACGAGCAAGGCGAGGTGCGCGAGCGTCGCGATCAGTTGACGCATCCGCCCTACCAGAAGCCCGAACTCATGGCCACGGCTCCGAATCAACTTTGGAGCTGGGATATAACCAAGCTACTGGGTCCCGCGAAATGGACGTACTTCTACTTGTACGTCCTGCTTGATGTGTTCAGCCGTTACGTCACCGGTTGGATGGTCGCTTATCGCGAAAGCGCGGAGTTGGCCAAGCGGCTGATCGAGGAGAGCTGCAAGAAACAACACATCCAGCCCGGTCAACTCACCCTGCATGCCGATCGTGGCACCTCGATGAGGTCCAAACCGGTAGCTCTTTTACTCGCCGATCTGGGTGTCAGGAAAACGCATAGTCGGCCGCACGTCTCGGACGACAATCCCTTTTCCGAGAGCCAATTCCGAACCCTGAAGTATCGGCCGGAGTTCCCGGACCGCTTTGGCTGCATCCAGGACAGTCGTGCTTTCTCTCAGAGTTTTTTTCGGTGGTACAACGGAGAGCATCGTCACTCTGGGATAGGCTTGTTGACGCCAGCCACGGTTCACTATGGCCAAGCGGAGAACGTCTTGCGGCAACGCCAGAATGTGCTCGACGTTGCTTATCAACTTCACCCGGAGCGCTTCGTACGAAGCGCTCCCAAACCACCGGCTCTTCCCAGGGAGGTCTGGATTAACAAGCCGATTTCTACTCCGGCATCGCTGCCTGCTGCATCTGAGGAGCAACAAAAGTGGGGATGCTGTGGGTCGACCGAGTTGCCGATCGTCGTTGCTAGGCGATCCTGGGACGAAATCTCTGGTGAAAACTGGTGACCCTAATCGACCAATGAAAAACTCACTAAATTATGTGAGCACCTGTCTCAGAGTCGTTGACACGCGCCGAACGGCCCGAAGATTTTCTGAAGTGTATTCGCTCCTCAGTTGTTTGACCTTCCTGTTGTAATCGAACCAGGACAACCATTGACAAGTGTAATGCTCTGTTGGATGTAGCTATTTTGCAATTTAGAGCTAGAATTACCTGATGTTTCGCGAACTGCGCGTCGAGGAGTGGTTCCAGTCACTCGTCGCAGATTGCCGCTTCGCCGGACGCCAAATCCGCAAATCGCCTGTCTTCACTGCGGTCGCCGTCCTTACACTTGCTCTCGGAATTGGCTCCAGTACTGCTATTTTCAGCGCTATCGACGGAACCCTGCTCCATCCGTTTCCCTATAAGAATGCAGATCGCTTGGCGACGATTCGAGTTTTCTCTGCCGACCAGTTTCGTGCCTGGCGTTTCCCGGCTAGAGCTTTTGTTGATTTCAGGGAACACAACCATAGCTTCGAGGACATGTTCGGCTGGGTATATCGCGAAGTGCATTTCACCAGAGCCAATACTACTGAGGAGCTCTCCGGCGGCCTAGTCAGTTCCGGTACATTTGAATCTCTAGGTATTCCGGTTTT
Organism: Candidatus Acidiferrales bacterium; assembly: GCA_963726725.1. Classification (GTDB taxonomy): domain Bacteria; phylum Acidobacteriota; class Terriglobia; order Acidiferrales; family UBA7541; genus Acidiferrum. Next base: position 14,580 of record CAVSDV010000025.1, on the reverse strand, counting down.
ATTCGGTCGTGGCCTAGTCGCTGACGATTACAAGCCTGGGGCCTCTCCCGTTTTCGTAGTTAGCTACAGCCTTTGGACCAAGCTCTTCAATCGCGACACCAAGGTCCTTGGCAATACCTACAATCTCAACGGTATGCCTACGGCTCTTGTCGGCGTCATGCCACCACGATTCAAAATCGGTGGAAGTGACCTGTGGCTTCCTCTTGACATAACCAGAGATATGTTTGTACCAGGTGCAGGAATCCAATCTAACGAAATCTGGACCGTTGGCCACTTGAAGCCCGGTATCAATCCGGAGGGCGCTGCAGCTGACCTCCAGGTCATCGCATCACCGTTTCAAGCAGACGACCCCATCTACTTTCCTCGCAATTTCAGAATAGTGGTCAGCACACTCAACAGTGATTCCGTCGGGGACGACTTCAAACTGGGACTCTTCGCCCTGCTGGGTGCGGTCATGATATTGCTGCTCATCGCGTGCAGTAATGTCGCGAATCTCCTTCTCGCCCGTGCTACAACTCGTGAGAAGGAATTTGGCATCCGCAGCGCACTCGGCGCAAGTCGCACCCGCATAGTCAATCAATTGTTGGTTGAAAGCCTTGTCTTAGCGCTAGCTAGTTGCGTTCTCGGTTGCCTTTTTGCGTTTGTCGGATTGAAAGGGATGCTTGCCATTATTCCTTCAGGAACTATTCCCCCTGAGGCGGCGGTTACACTCAGCCCTCTTGCCTTGCTATTTTCAATTGTCGCGACGGTCTTCACTACGATTGCTTGCGGTTTGATACCAGCCGTACATGCTGTTCGAGCTGACGTGCAAGTCACGCTCTTTAGCACGGGCAAGGGCACCGGCATGGAATCCCGTCAGGGAGGGCTACGTTCCGCACTCGTGGCGGGAGAAGTCGCTCTTGCAATCGTTTTGATGATTTGTTCTGGATTGATTCTACGGAGCCTTTTCGCCCTCCAAAACGTTAATATTGGTTTCAACCCTTCGAAGGTTATATATGCGCGGCTCTCTTGGCCGGAAGGTCGTTACGACATTGCGCGTCAGAAAAGCGTTCTTCTTCGCAATGCCCTCGACCGCCTCACGCAATTGCCTGGAGTCCTTGGCGCCACGGAAACTTCCTCTTACCCACCCCATACATGGGGATGGACCACAGTCGTCGTCCAAGGTCAAGCGCCCCCTCAGAACAGAAACACCGCGTCAATTATGTGCAGCGAGGGATACTTCCACACTCTAGACCGGCCCCTCCTTAGGGGAAGGCTATTCACACGGAGGGACATCGAGTCAGCTGGTCACCTGGTCGTTGTGAATCTCACGTTCGCCAGAAACCACTTTGGTGAAGCGAACCCTGTTGGACATCAAGTACGTTTCAGCGATTATGAAACGCTTAGGGATTGGCCTCATGAACCTTATTTTGAGATTATCGGCGTAGTCGCGGACGCACCAAACACCGGCCTGCAAGAGTCTCCGAATCCCGAAATCTATCTCCCCGCTACACTAACGGGTGCCGGCGACCACAATCTCATGGTTCGCACGAGCGCTGATATCCCCACAATCGCTAACGAAATCCGCTCCGCTTTCTCAGGACTGGACCCTGATATCGCCGTGGGCGAAACAGGAACCATCGCAATGTTGCTCAAACAGGATTACTTCGCCCGGCCGCGATTTCTACTCACTACGCTTTGTACTTTTGCGATAGTTGCACTTATCCTAGTTGCTGCTGGCATCTTCAGTGTCATCTCCTACAACGTCGCGCTGCAGACTCGCGAAATCGGGATTCGCATGGCCCTCGGTGCCAGGCCAACACAGGTCGTTGGCTTGGTTTTGAGGAAAGGAACGCGTCTGCTCCTCACTGGCATTGGCATCGGTCTCTTTAGCAGTTATTTCCTGACGCGTCTAATCGCAAGCGAAGTTTGGGGCGTTTCCGTGACAGACCCCACCACGTTTGCTTCCGTGGCGCTTCTCGCTTTTCTCGTTGGGCTGCTTGCGTGCCTGCTCCCCGCCCGTCGCGCTTCTCGCGTCGACCCCATGATCGCTCTGCGATACGAATAAACTCCATCTCAGCGCTGCTTACCCTTGATTCGTAGGAACGTGCCCGATTAATGCTGCGGGTTACCGGTGCTTGCCGAAGCTCGTCACTGAACTGCATCTTTTAATCGCTTTCGCAGGTAGTTCGCTGGGAAGTTCTTGCCGATCAACAGCGCGTGCTCTGAAAGTAGATCTAGTGAAACCTGCAACCGCGCAGAGGCCAAGGTGTCTGCTTGTCGCGGAAGAGTGATCATCCAAGCGATCCGGTCGTCGCTATCACCTTTAAAGAACTCTGTTTCTGGATGGCTTTCGAGTTGTGGATGACACGTCGGGAATCGCGTGTAGGTTGTGCACTGATGTTCGGCCAAGACCAGGTTTGCCGAGTCTGGTTTGGCCCTTCCAAATTCGAAAATGCACTGGCTAGATCGAAAATGTAGTGGTTGGCGTATTCTAAACGGTCCAGGGGAATTCAAAAATGGAGATACCAGAGAATTCAGTAAAACCAGGGGCCGCGGTGCAACTCACCAGCACACGGACTTTCCTGCCCGTGGTCCGCGTCGCCTGCGGGAATTTTCTGGAGATGTACGATTTCCAGGTCTTCGGATACTACGCGGCGGCGATCGCGCGAACTTTTTTCCCGAGCGGGAACGAATTTGCGTCGCTGATGCTTTCTCTGATGACCTTCGGCGCGGGTTTTCTGATGCGGCCACTCGGCGCGATTGTGCTGGGCACCTATATCGATCATCGTGGGCGCCGCAATGGGCTTCTCCTGACTCTCGGATTGATGGCGATCGGAACCGTTTCAATCGCATGTACGCCATCCTACGCATCGATCGGAATGATTGCGCCGCTGCTGGTCGTCGCCGGGCGGCTGGTGCAGGGACTGTCGGCAGGCGTGGAGGCAGGCGGCGTCTCCGTCTATCTTTTCGAAGTTGCGACGCCTGGACATAAGGGTTTCTACACGAGCTGGCAAGCGGCGAGCCAGCAAGTGGCGGTGATGTTCGCAGCCGTACTCGGGCTCGGCCTGACGTTGCGGCTCACCGGCGATCAAATGACGCGCTGGGGATGGCGCGTCCCACTGCTTGTCGGGTGCGCGATTATTCCGCTCCTGTTTCTGTTGCGGCGGTCGCTTAAGGAAACGCCGGAATTCCTTGAGCGCAAGCGCCGTCCGTCGCAGCGCGAGATTCTGCACACGCTGGCGCGGAGTTGGAGGCTGGTCGTGCTCGGTACCTTGTTGACGATCATGAACACGGTCTGTTTTTACATGATTACGGCGTACACACCGACGTTCGGCGGCGCCGTGCTTCATCTTGCAGCGAGGGACAACATGATTGTCACGCTGTGCGTTGGCGCTTCCAATTTTTTCTGGCTTCCGATCATGGGTGCGGTTTCCGATAGAATTGGCCGGCGTCCGATGCTGGCCGCCGTCAGCTTGCTGGCGATGCTGACGGCTTATCCGGCGTTGTTGTGGCTAGTAAACGCGCCGTCATTCAGCCGGCTGATGGTGGTGGAATTGTGGCTCTCATTCTTGTTCGCCAGCTACAACGGCGCCCTGATCGTGTTCCTGACGGAAATCATGCCGGCCGACGTCCGCACCGCAGGATTCTCTCTTGTCCATAGCAGTGCAACCGCCATCTTCGGCGGATTTACGCCTGCGATTTCAACTTACCTGATTCACGCGACTGGCAATCGTGCGGTTCCGGGACTGTGGCTTTCGTTCGCCGCCGTCTGCGGACTGATCGCGACGGTGCAATTGAGTTCTTCGCGGGTCGCGCAGTTTTCTGCGATGCTCAACCGTGCGCCGTAACCCTCGCGCCACGAGGACGTTCGGTCCACCCCGTGCGCTTACGCGCGATGATCTGCTTTATTCGTTGCTATCGAGTTGACGGGCAGGACCGCTGATATTCCAGCGCCGCATTTGGGTGCCAGGCCGGAATGTTCGAAGAGGACGGTTAGGAAGTTTTCCGACGCACCGCGTCGCTGACGCGGATCATGCCCTCGCTCAATATTAGGGCCCGCAGGCCTCCGCGATGGATCAGACCGCTCATCACGCCATGTTGCGTGAGGTCATCTAAATGCTTGCACGGCTCGCAGAGACGCGTGCCGCGCAGGAGTACGACACCGACCCAGAATTCACGATCGACGAGGTGATTGAGCGGGACACCGCACGTCGCGATGTTGCGGCGGGTGTCGGCAGCGGTGAGCTTGATCCCCAACCGTTCCCCCTCGGCATTGAGCACGCCGCCGAAAAGCGCCTCGACGGTCTCAATCTCGATCAAGGTGACCTCGCGACCGCCGTAGCTCGATTTGTTCGAGTAGAACCCGGTTCCAGTAAAATACCGATCGCCCTCGAGCCCGCGGCCCGGGAACGCCCGCACCTTGGTGATCGACTGCATCGGCGCTGACGCTTCTGCCCCGACATGGATGGAGACGACTGTGCCTTCCCACATGCGACGATCCTAGCACGCCACGGCATATAATTTGAGCTGTCGACATCCCTGGGAGCGATTGCCGCACCACCACACGGTAACGAGCCAACCGAACGTTATTCCGGCCCAGAGGTCCCGCTGGAGGGAAGGACCGTCGATCAGCCATATTAAAAACCGCGAGGAAAACTGACTTCTCTCCCAGACGGGGAAAAGTAAGTTGGACGCAGCCCACAATGCCTTTGTAAATCACGAAAATTGGCGGCAGTGGCAGGCCAGAACCGGGCGATGTCTGTAGGGTTCTAAATCCTGCCGATGCTGCGGAACCCGCAAAAAAGACGGCAACTCCTTTCTTATAACTTGCACCAAAAGAAAGGGCCAGAAGCCTGGATTCCGGCCTTGGGCCATTTGAATTTGGTTGCGGAGGTCAAATTTGAGCTAACGACCTTCGGGTTATGAGCCGTATGAAATACTAGCCCGTCTTTGCTTCTCAACAACTTACGTATGTGTTGGTCGACCTGATTCACGGGTGTTCCTCGGTAGTTTGTTCCCAATTGTGGGTTCCGGAAATTCTGGCGCATTAATTCCGGAAATTCTGGCACGGTTTGCACCCACTGGCAAGATCTCCTCGAGGTTGAGATGCCGGGTTCTCCCAGAGGGTCCATCCAGGTGGATGAAGCGTCCTCGTTCCAGGACCCGGTCAAGGATGGCTGCCGCCATATCTTCGTCGTGTAGGACCTTCCCCCACTCATTCAGTGGCTTGTTGGTTGTGAAGATCATCGGCCGTTTCCTCAGGTGTCGATCGTTCACGACATGGAAGAGCACGTTGGCAGCGTCCGGCCCGTAGGTCAGATATCCGACCTCATCTATGACGAGGACGTGAGGGTGCGTGTAGGTTGCCAGCGATTCCTGGAGATTTCCACGCTTGCTGGCGTTCGAGAGGTCCTCGATGAGTTCCGCCGCAGTGGTGAAGAGAGCCTCGAAGCCGTTCTGGATGGCGCGATACCCGATGGCCACCGCCAGATGGGTCTTCCCTCTGCCGGTCTTACCGTGCAGAATCAACGACCGCCCCTCGGTGACGAAGTCCAGCCCGAGGTAGGAACCGATCACGGATTCCCGGAGTGTCGACTGCAAGGTGAAGTCGAACTCGTCGATGGTCTTGAAGAACGGGAAGTGTGCGCTCCGGGTACAACGCTGCAGTCGCGTTTGCTTTCTTCGCGCCACTTCTTCGGCCAGCAGCAGAGCCAGGAAGTCTCGATAAGACCAACTTTCCTTCTCGGCCCGATCAGCGACCTCTTTGTAAATCCGGCGCGTGTGCGCCAGGTTGAGGCGCCGGAAGTGCACCTCGAGCTGGCCCTCAGACAGTTCCAGACTCTTGGGCGTGTTGTCGTCCTGCTTTGGCGTCATCGATACATCTCGCGGGTTTTTCTTAACCTGTTCTTTCCTCATGGGATCTCCTCCTGGAAGACGAGTGAACGCTGAAGAAAACGCTCAATGTAAGTGGCACTAAAAACTTGCTCTTCGAGTCCCTGTTCCATGGCGCGGCGAAGAACCTCGGCTCCATGGCTCTGCAGGATGTCGTGCAGCCGATCCACGTCGTGGAACCACTGCCCGGGCCGGCGATGAACGATCTCGGTGAGGTAGCGGAAAGCAGGCTCTCCGAGTTCCAGCAACTGCTGACGCTTCAGATAACGCTTGCCGCGCTTGCCGGATACGGCCGCCACCATAGCTGTGCGATGCGCGGCGAGCGTGGAGCCCTCGTGCGCAACGAATTTCCGCGGATGGTTGACTTCATATCTGCCCGCCACGATGCGCACACGATCGGCATACAAGTACAGCGTCGCGGGCATGCTAATGGCCTCGGGAGGCATGGAGTAGGGATGGCTATCGTGCAGGACGGTACCCGTCGGGCCTACATAAACAGGAATGCGAAGTGCCAGATCTTTGGGGTGCACCTTCAGGGAACGCAGCCTGGGAGCCTCTTCGCTAAGACGCACGGCGGGGATTACGCCCGTGGCGCGGCAGGGACGCTCCTGATTCACTTCGCGATGCCAGGCGACAAGTTGCTGCTGGAGATCCTCTTGATCGTGGAAGCGGCGCACTTTGAAGAAGGAAGATTTTACGAAGCCCACCAGGTTCTCGACAGTTCCTTTTTGCTGCGGACTATGAGGCCAACACAACTCCACCCCGATGCCCAGCTCGAGCGTGACGTAAGCGAAGACCGGATTCCATTCCGTGACTTCGCCGTTCCTCCGCCACTTCAGAGCCACCGTCTTCGGTCGATCGAAGACACACATCAGTGGAGCTCCACCCCAACTGTCGAGATGCTCGGCCAGGTTGCGCACCAAACTCTCCACCGCCTGGTCCTTCACCACACTGACGCGGATAAATCGGGAGTACTTCAGGCGAGAAGCGAAGAAGTGGATACGACGGGTTGACTCGTCGAGAAAGGTAACGTCCACTTCCCCGAAGTCATGTTGGCTAAATTCTCCGGGCAGACCTTCAAAACGAACTAGGGGCTTTATCTCTTTCGGACGAACAGAAGCCACCAGAGCGTACAAGGCGGTCTTGCCTCCTTGGTAGCCTACCTCCCGAACCCGGCGAAGAATCTCCAGAGAGGGTAGGTCGGGTTTTTCTTCCAGAATCTTTGCGATGGGTTTCTGGAAGTCCTCGACCTTGCTGGGTCTGCCGATCCGCCGCTTCTCTCGCTCGGCGGCATCATCGACATGAACGACTGGGGCTTCTTCCGCAATGCGATTGACCGAACGTAGGGAAACTCTCGCCAGACGGGCCACCTCGGCCTTGGAGTGACCCGCCTTCAACAGAATCTCGACTTCGTGTCGCTTCAGCATTCCTAACATCCTCCTCCCTCCGCCCGACCGGTCTACCGACCGGGGGCACGGAGAGAGTTTTAGCTCTTCCGGCTATCGCTAGGCGTGCCAGAATTTCCGGAATGAGGAATGCCAGATTTTTCGGAACCGACACCAATTTGTTCTCGATTTGTTCCCAGTTCGGTGGGCACCCTCGGATGATCGTTTTCGATGGAGTGAAAGCTTCAGTAATGAACGGGAGTACCCTCAGAAATCCTTACCTTCGTTCGTAAATGGCACGCAATGAGAATTGGGACGAAATTTGTTCAACACAACCAATCATTTCCGAAAGTGCTATTAAAGTTAAGCTAGTTATGTTTTAATAAGGAACTAGCTTATTAAAGGAAGCTTGAATACGTCCGTGCCCAACGACAGAAGCTCAAGGGTAGGCAACTACACCTCGACGACGACCGCTGGAGAGACGGTAAGGGCTTTTATGCCGCCACCCTTGCCGCCACACCCTCCTGTCGATCTTAGCGGGCTTTACCAGCAGCTTGATCGGGCTAATCAAGCGCTCGGTCGGCTAGATGGTCTTACAACGCTACTTCCGGACACACGCCTCTTTCTCTATCTTTATGTCCGCAAGGAAGCGCTTCTTTCCTCGCAGATCGAAGGTACGAAATCTTCGTTCTCAGATTTGCTTCTCTTTGAAAATGAAGCGGTGCCCGGTGTGCCCATCGATGATGTTGAAGAGGTCTCAAACTACGTGGCGGCGATGCAGCATGGTCTCCGTCGCATTAAAGGAGGCTTTCCTCTTTCGTTGCGTTTAATTCGAGAGATTCACGGAATCCTATTGCGCGGCGGACGCGGAGCGAACAAGACGCCGGGTGAATTTCGTCGCTCACAGAACTGGATTGGCGGTAGTCGTCCGGGGAACGCCGCGTTTGTTCCGCCACCTCCCGACCGCATGATGGAGTCCTTGGACCACTTCGAACATTTTCTTCACGACGAAAAACACAATCTGCCTGTTCTCGTCGAGGCTGGACTCATACATGTGCAGTTTGAGACGATCCACCCGTTTCTCGATGGCAACGGGCGACTCGGACGTTTGCTGATTACGTTGCTTCTCTGCGCTAAGGGCGCTCTGCGTGAGCCGCTTCTCTACTTGAGTCTTTTCTTCAAGGCCCATCGTCAACGCTACTACGAACTGCTTCGGCGAGTTCGCACCGAGGGAGTTTGGGAGGAGTGGCTCGAGTTTTTTCTGCAAGGCACCGAGGCTACGGCCCGCCAGGCAGCCGACACGGCCGTTGAAATTCTTCATCTTTTCGAGGCAGACCGGAAAAAGGTTCGAGCGATGGGCCGAAAGGCTGCGTCAAGCTTGGCCGTTCACGAATACCTGCAAGCACATCCGCTGACCAAGATCGGCCCGGCAGCAAAAGATCTTAAGCTGTCTGTACCCACTGTCACTAGTGCACTCGAAACACTCACAAAACTCAAAATTGCAAAAGAATCGACCGGCAAACGTAGAGACCGTCTATTTGCCTATCCTCGGTACTTACACATCATCAGTGAAGGAACTGAACCTCTGAGCTGAGGCCCCTTGAGCGCAAGGAAAATGTGCTCGCGCGTGAGATCCGCATTTGACGAGAGAGGACAATGGTGGTCAGTTTCCGATTACGCGAATCAGGAGTTAGGATTCCTTGGAAGAGTGGTTGTCATTCGCCAGAACTCTGGCCGGCTGTGAAATCAATAACATAGCTGCCGCCGTCCCGCCAGCTTTCTGTTATAACTCCTGGCCATGTTTCGATTCATCCGCCTGTGCCTCGGAATGCTGGTTCGCTTCTTTCGCATGAGACAGAGTCTGCTCCTCGAGAATCTTGCATTACGCCAACAACTTGCCGTGTTGCAGCGGCGCCGTCGACGCCCGTGCCTGAGCCCATTCGACAAACTGTTCTGGGTCGCCGTCAGTCGCTTCTGGTCAGGCTGGAAACAAGCTCTTATCGTCGTCACGCCTGAAACCGTAATTCGCTGGCACCGAGCTGGTTTTCGCTTGTACTGGAAACTAATCTCTAGAGTCGGGACGCGGGTGGGGAGGAAGCCGACGCCGAAGGAAGTTCGAGAGTTGATCTTCCGGATGGTTGTTGAGAATCCAACTTGGGGAGCGCCGCGCATTCACGGCGAGCTTCTTATGCTCGGTTTTGATCTCTGCGAGAGAACAATTTCTCGTTGGATGAAACGGGCCCCGAGAGATCCCGAGCCAGCCAAACGCTGGCGTGCCTTCCTTCGAAACCACAGGGAAGCGATTGCGGCCATGGACTTCTTCACCGTGCCAACGATCAACTCTGGCGTGCTCTATTGCTTCTTCGTCATCAGCCACGGCCGTCGACGCATCCTGCACTTCAACGTCACCAAGCATCCGACTAGCCTGTGGGTTGTGCAACAGCTGCGAGAATCGTTTCCGTTTGAGTTGGCTCCTCGGTTTCTTATTTTCGACCGCGATGCCAAGTACGGGCTGGAGGTTCCAGTCGCCGTTCGATCCCTGAAGATGAGCCCGGTACGAACGTCCTTTGAAAGCCCTTGGCAGAATGGTGTAGCGGAGCGCTGGGTTGAAAGCTGCCGACGAGATCTGCTGGATCACGTCATTGCCGTGAATGAACGCCATCTGAAACGTTTGCTTTCTGAATACGCCCGCTACTACCACGAAGACCGCACGCATCTTGGGTTAGGGAAGGGAACCCCGGACTACAGAATTCGCTCGACCACCTCGGGGCGCGTTCTTTCTCAGGATCGACTGGGCGGGCTGCATCATCGTTACGTTCGGGCCGCCTGATCCGGACCAACTGTTTATCCATCCTTATATATGTATGCCGGCTGTGCCCAGGCCCTCGCCTAAAGAGAACCTTCGCGCTCCTCAAAGCAACACTTAACCGAGTCCAGGCTCTCTTTTCAATCCGAGGCACAAGACGAACCGCGCCATTTTCTACACGGATGAGATTTTGGCGATGCACAACCCCCAAAATCAGCCCTAGAAGGAGCAGTTTTGGACGCCAGTTGGACGCTGATTTTTGGCGGCCTTCAATTTGCATTAGCTGCTTAATAAACTGCGCATACTCGATTGCCGAGTATGCTAAATGAAAAGCTCGACGTTCACATGAAAGAACTCTGCCAGTTTTCTTGCCTGTGCTTTGCTGATAGAGCGCTTTCCGTGAAAAACCTCGGACGCAATCCCCTTGGAACCGAATACCTTCCAGAGGTCTTTCTGTGTCAGCTCACGGGCTTCCATTAAATGTTGAAGTGTCTGCTGTGGGTTCGACTTCTGAATCGGATAGCGACGTTCTTCATATTCGTCAATTAACAAGGTCAACAGTTCAGCAAGTTCTCTTTCTTCCGGAGACGGATTCTCGCGGTCGTCGAGACAAACAAGTTCCTTTGTCAGTCGTTCGTATTCTTGCTCCGTGCGGATGACATGAGGAAGAGTCTGTCCCAGGAGTTGCCTGTAAGTTTTTTCGTTCAATTCAATTGTTGTAGTGCTCATTGGTTCCAAACTCCTCTGTCGTATTCCGCGTGGGTCAAAATGTAGAGAACGAAGACGCGCTGTGTCTGGTAGTTGACTCGTGCAATCAGACGGTACTTATTTCCAGAGATGTTGAAAACAGTCCTCCGTCCGACCAAGTCTGCATTGGAGTACACCTGCTTCAGTTCCGAGGGCGTCTTCCAAGCCGCTTTGCGTACCACCGCGTACCACGATTCGAGACTAGCTCTCGCGTCCGGATGCTCCTGCCAGAACTCCACCAGTGTCCCTCGCTTAATGATACGCATCGAGAATTAGGTTCTCACAATGAGAACAAGGAGTCAAGCCCGATCGTTCGGAGCTGGTCTTGTCATGTTTAGCAACAATGCGAAGACGTGCATTCTACTTCCCACACTCATGCACTGGCGAATGCTAGAACACTTGGCCGGTTGTGCGAATCGAGTGCAGGCCGCTTCAATTTGCTAGCGCCTAGATTCCGGGTGTACCCCATGCACCAAGCAGAGCACATTGATAGCCTGTCATTCGGTCTCGCTGGATCTTTTGGAGCTGCGTATTCCCTCGCCAGAATACTACGACACGACGATTACGCGTTGATTTCAGACGATCCAGTCGGATTCGGACATTCGATCCCCGCTGTCCCTACCAACCATCTCATTGACGTCAAAGGACTTTCGAAAAGCACGAGGCAGCAAAAGGCAGCAATAACATAAGATTGCACTGGTGCACGGATATTCCAGAGCGTAACGGGGGGCACACCAGCGCATTCTCCATGACTCGAATATTATTAAAGCCTAAGGCCCCCATGCGTTGCCGGCGGATGACACGCCGGTATCAGAAACGGTCGCTTGCCTCGAATCCTCAATGCGTGGGTTCTGCTCCAGTCAACGCCGAGATCGTCGATGGTTACTGTACGCCACATGGACGGTAACCCAACTTACCAAGCACTTGGGGTACTTCCATGCTTATTTCGTCAGGAATTTACAGTGTATGATTCTTCAGGGCTCGCGGCGGAGCGTCCTTAAAGGGGAGTCGGCGATGACTAGCCGTTGGAGGTTTGTACCGCTATGTCTGTGCTTAGTTCTTTTCGTTCCCACGGCGTTTTCTCAGGAAGTCAATCGCGTCACACAGAATGAGCAAAGGACGGATTGCGGTAAAAAGGCTGACCGCAGATACGCGCTGTGTCACGGCGCATGGTCAGGAAAAACAGTTGCGCTGTTTAACACCTGGATGGCGCCTGATACGAATCCCGGAAGGCGGCTTGACCTCCTCTCTCCTGATGGCAAGAAGGTCATTCAGGTGAGTGGATTTCACGTTCGGCTGAATGTAAATGGAAAACGATACTGGACGCCAATTGGGAATATGCATGACGCGGAAGTGGGATGGGCCCCCGATTCGACGCGGCTTTTTGTAACTTGGAGTGAGTCGGGCGAGCTTGGCCCATGGCACACGGAAGTCTACGATGTGACCGGGGCTGGACTCTTGGAAATATCGGGCGTGACCCGTCATGTGAGAGCCGACCTAATCCGTAGAATGAAAAGTGCGCCACTCCCGAAGTGGGCTGCTACTCCGGAAGGCCGGGCGATGTGGAGCAGTCTAGAATATTGTGGTGATGACGTTGTTGGCTCGCAGTGGTTGAACGGTTCAAGCGAGATTCTGGTAGCAGCGTTGGCGGATCCGGATAGCGGATGCAAGTACATGGGAGACTACGTCGTCTATCGAATCGAAGTGGCCACGGGGAAAATTTTGCAAACGTACTCGGAGAAGGACGCCCAAAGCACATTTGGTAACGAGGATTTGCCTCGGGTCGACGCAGATCATGACGATTTGTAGTGCTGACTATGCGGCAAGGTCCTGATTAACGCTGCAAACCCGTAACTTGGAGTACTGGGCTGGTTTCCCGACGCAAATCGGGACTTAGGCGATTTTCCAAGGTGACAGAGACGCTTGGGGGAGAGGCCGATCGCGCGGCGAGAGCGGCCGCCAAATCCCTTCAATTGGCGTTCGACCATCAGGTTCCACTGCTGCATCCTGAGAGCGATCCAGTGCAACGGTACAGGCATCGAAATCAGCCCCTCAACGTTGTCGGAGAATGTCTTGGCATTAACAGCGAGGCCATAAGGCTCGCTGATTCAGAATAAAACCATTCCGGTTATCGCGGGAACTCCAATACATCGCGGGGAATTCCCATGCCGATCCCATCAGTTCCGGTGTGAGGCTTTTCATTCTTCCCCTCCATATGTATGAGGGGAGTTCTCGTCGCAGCTTCCCGTAAGCCGGCCAGAGACCCATCTCGGTCAGCCGCCTGGCACCCAAGCGCCGCTCTCGAAGGTTGTCAGGTTCGGGATTAAAACCGCAGGAATCCTCACTTATGAACATCGCCCCTGTCCATATCGACGCCCTCCGGTCCCTTGGCTACACCGAAGCAGAAGCTCGATTTCTCTGTATCGGCGATTCGAAGCGACCTGCGGCCCGCCAATTCCTTGCTTTTACCGATTCCCACTGGGGCGGCCGCGCGACCTCCTTCTGGAATAAACTGCACACAAAAAACCATGCGCGGACCGAACGCTTTCCAAACAGCGGAACGGTCTATCATCTGTTCTCGCTGGCTCCATCCGGCAGATCGAACGCGAGAACATCTGCAATCGCCGGGAACATGAGATCGAATTCATCCAGCGACGCATCGCCATGCTCGATTTCGTTCTCGAAAAAACCAGAGTATCAGTACCTTCTAGACCGAGCCTGAGAAAGTACGCTTCTTCTCTGGAAGCCTGAACATCCACAGCCACTATCTTCCGGCAAACATCTACTCTGGTAAGACCCCTCGCGCTTCCGTCCGGTATTTTGTGGATAAATTCCCCACGTTCTTCAGTTCTTCTTCGCCTGTGGTGACCTTCACCTACATCCATGAAGGTGCGGTAGTTTTCACGAATTTTGTTCGCCATCTAGAGAATTATCTTCCGTTCTTCCCGTCAACTATCTGAGTTCCAGTTCGTGTACGCCTCGCGGACTGATTCGAACTTCGAAAAGGTTACGGACATCTTCTCTTCTCTCGTGAGGATTCCCCTCGAATCCAACATCGCGGGCGATTTGCTTCACTACTTCCGTGTGCGCAAGGCTTGGGAGGAGAAACAGTACGCGGCGGTAACGGACCGAGACCTTATCTTCCGCAACCAGGTGCGGTCGAATTTCGCGGGCGAGAGATTCGAAGCTCACCGTGAAGACTCCGCAAAGTCCGATTGAAGATTGTAAGAATTACATTATTCACTTTTTGAAATCTGAAATTCTTCATACATGAAATTCCTGAAGTCCTCTAAAGCCGCAAATATACAAAGCCCAGGAAAGTAAAAGTGACCGTGGGAAAAAGGTTCAAATCGGGCGGGAGCGACCCCACTTTTTCGGCCTTCAGCCGCCCAAAAAATTCGTGGGGTCGCTCCCGCCCAGTTCGAAAGATCCGGACGAACCTCACGTCGCGTCCTACATCGACGCACCGAAAGGTCGAGTGCGACATGCAAATACAGAACCTTGCAAACCGCGGGAACACCCGATGGTCCGATTATTTTCATCTTTCAGCGATACAAATTTCATTGCCACGGTGAACGATGAATTTGGACGCATGCAAAACACAGGGCCGGGCTAACGCGACCCCACTATGTTTCCAACGTGGCGGTCGCTCCAGCCAATTGTGCCATTCACGCGGCCGTTCGCACTGACGGCGTACAACCGGAACTAGCAAACTTCGCATGGGCAGATTAATAACGCGCACATGCAGGAAAGGAATAGCATATGGCA
>CAVSDV010000024.1:0-34889 GCA_963726725.1 Candidatus Acidiferrales bacterium | reverse complement strand
ATCACTCTCGTCCAAATTGTGAATCCGAGAACTAAGACGAAAAAAGCTGAGCCTCTGATAATTTGGATCGGGTTCTCGCGAGAACCAATCACAAACCAGGAGGCTCAGCCGTGACTCGAGTATGCAGCATTTTCTCGCAAATCTTGCAGTTTTTTCCCCGTCTGGAATTCGAATCGGCGACCCGCAACACAACGCCGAACGGCACGCACGTGGGTTTCACCTGCTGGGGACAGTTCGTGGCCATGCTCTTTTGTCAGCTGGGGCACGCCAATCGTTGCGTGAAATATGTGGGGGCTTGGCGCTCAGGAAGGGAAACTTCGTCATCTGGGTTTACCCGGCGGCCCGCGCGTTCGACCTTGGGCTATGCCAACGAACATCGACCCTTGGCAGATGTACGAAACGGTGTTTCATCAACTGCTGCAGAAGTGCCAGCCCGTGGTGCCAGCGCACCCGACCAGAAGCGGAAATTCCGCTTTAAGAACCAACTCTTAAGCCTGGACGCCACCGTGATCGACCTGTGCGTTCCGTGTTCGACTGGGCCCAGTTCCGGCGGACGAAAGGGGCCGTGAAACTTGCATCTGTTGTTGGACCACGACGGCCATTTGCCCGCTTTGCGGTGGTCACCGAGGGCAAACTGCATGAAATGCAAGTCGCGCGCGAGTTGGATTTCGCCCCCGGGACGACCCTGGTGATCGACCGCGGCTACACCGATTACGAGTGGTTCGCGAAACTCACGAAGCGAAGGTACACTTCGTGACCCGGATAAAGGACAACGCCGACTATGCGGTGGTGGAGAAGCGTGAACTCCCAAACCGCCCCGGGGTGCGGCGTGACGAAGTCATCTTCTTTTCAAACTGGCAGAACAGGACGTGGAATGCTTTTTCCGTCGGATTGAATACTACGACGAGAAGACGAGCCCTATTGGTGTTCTTGACGAACCACCTGGCTGTGGTCCGCGGCCACGATCGCGGCCGCTGTACAAGCAACGCTGGCAAGTCGAATTGTTTTTCAAGGCGCTGAAACAAAACCTGCGGGTGAAGACTTTCGTCGGGACCTCCGCGAATGCCTTGCAAATCCAGATCTGGACGGCGCTGATTGCGATGCTCCTGATCAAGTATCTGCAGCTCCAGGCTACCTTCGGCTGGTCACTGTCGAATTTGGTGGCCTTGTTGCGCCAGCAACTGTTTGTCTACCGCGACTTGTGGATCTGGTTCAACGATCCCTTCCAGCCACCGCCGATACTGACAGAGCTGCCAGAACAATTGACCTTGCAGCTCGGCTAATTGGACAAAAGATTTGGACAGCAGAAACAATCTCACCTTCCAAAACAGTGCCATTACGACATTTCGGGGGAGCGAATTTAGACAGCATCGATCAAAAAGCCGCATATGGAAATGGCCAACCTGCCCTCCGCGAGGGAAGCCAAAGGGTGAATTATGCTGTGTTTTTGCGATTACCGAGCCGTGTTCTCAGTTAATTGGGACAGCAATGACGTTTAATGACACGAGCCATCATCCTGAAACTGGCCACCAGCAGCCATGGATGCGAGAAAGTGTGCACAATTCATGATTCTCTGGTCCAAGGGGTCGTTTTCGAGTGTGTCGGGAGATATGTAGTCCATAGACTTGCGTAACTCCAGAATTCTGTTGCTCATCTCCTGCATGTTGTCGAACTCGTTGGTAAGCAATCTTTGAGCATCCCGATCAGAATCCGTTGACAGTGCCACCGATGCCCGTGCGAGGCTCTTGGCAGCTTGCACGCGATAGCTCGACAGCCACTCATCCGTGATCGGGTACCCGTGCAGAACAGCGTTCGTAAGCACGCTTCGCCATTCCCGGATGGCTGCCATTTCCTCGATGCCTGATCTCAAGAACTCCCGGGAGAATCCTCGACTTGCAGGCTCAATTGCCGACGGAGGAACCGGCACGGTGCCTGCGATTGATGCAGGCACCGTCAAAATGATCTGATTTCTCTTAAAGTTTAGGGAACCATTTGCAACACGCGCGAGAGTTTCGATTTCGACGTAGGACCTGCCACTAATCTGGACAACTGTTGCAAGTCCGCAGCGGCCGTTTACGATCAGAGTCAGGTTCTGCTGCGCGGCTTGTGACAGGGCGAATAAGGGCAATGCCAGGAGTACTGCCAAGAGCAACCAAGTGCTAAATGACCTCATTCGCACGAGTTTCGTATTCATTGTGTCTCTCCATTTGAGGGAAGAGGACGCTAATTCCTGCGCCAGCGGGAATAGCCCCAGCCACCACCGCCGAGCAAAAAGAGAACAAGAAGAACGATCAAAATAGTTTCCATATGGATCCTCCACCGTAAGAGGGGGAGCGTTGACGCGGTCGTTAAAGCGCCGTTTTACTTCCTCTTGACCACCATGTTATGGAAGAGGGAGGCGAATAGCTGTACACATCGGGACAGTGGCCAATCTAATTTGTTGATTGTTGGGGGCGAGAGGGTAAGTGGTAGGAGGATTTCGCAGAGCAAACCGCTGACGAGATATCAGCGCGAGTGTCCACAACAGGATAGACTCTCGCGCTAGCTATCGGTATGGTCCTACTTTGAGTCGATGAAACAAAGGGTAGTCATGTCCTGTCCCTCGCCAAAACTCTGGCCGACCGCAGAATCAACAACTTACAACAATACTTCCAATCGTTGATCTGGTATAACGCGGTCCATGTTCAGCCTGCTTTTTCTCTGGATCGGGGGTGTTCTTTCGGCAAGCGTGCATATGTGTCAGCAGTTGCTTCCCCGCACCGTACTTCGCAGCGCATTTCAGCCTGATGATTGGCTAGGAGTCCGCTCGCCGTCTTCATCCTGGTAGTGCCCGGTTGACGTCTTCGATGGAAAAGACTTTTGGATCATACTTTCTACCCAACCATTCAAGGAGTTGTTTGTGTCCCTCGTGCTGGGGATTCCGGAGCGTCCGCAACAAACTATAGAATCCAACGACGCCTCCGCAATCTTCAGGTGGGCAGGCGCCCGCGCCGCCCGTGCACGCCGGGTACGACATGTTGGGGTCTGGCTGCAAGCACCTCTCGAGGACTACGGCATGCCTCCAACAGTCGCCGAAATCGTACGTGTAGACGACCTTTGCGCGAATGCGGGGAAGCACTTGATTGAGTCGCACTTTGCTTTCGTTGAGGTTGTCCGGCCCAGCTTGTACAAGATGGATCGCACCATAACTCCGCCCGCCCAACTGGAAGTCGTGTGAGTGACAGTCCTTCCAGCCCATGGCGTGTTGGAGCAGGTAGTGCAGTCCCGACATCGTTAGATTCGAGGGCACCAGCAGGCGCCGCCAGATGGGCGGCACCGTCCGCAACAGCGTAACCTTGATCTGATAAATCTCGTTGCCGGAGATTGTCCGTTGGATCGACATGGTCAGGATTCCTTGGACGGCAAAGGCTACTGCCGTAACGGAGCACGAGCTCAGCTCGAAGCCGCGCTGGAGGCGACACCAGGCTCGAGCGTGTTTCGATAGTTCCAGGGCATCCAATCTGGAGGGTTCCGGAACAGCTCTCGACGGTATCTTTGCAACTCGGTCAGGTAGTCGAAAGGGTTTGCCCCGCAGAGCTGGCAGGTATAGATGAGGCTCATGAACAGGTCGCCCACGCGGGCGCCGTTCTGGGTCTTATAGAACAGAGCATTCTTTCGATGAAGAATAGCCATCTTCAGCGTTCGCTCGACGATGTTGTTGTCCAGCGGTGCCCCAGCTTGCCGCAGGAACAGCGTGAGTTTGTCCCAATATTTCTGCATATAAAGGATGGCCCCGCCAAGGCCTGAGTTGGGCTCCACCTTCCGTTCCGCGAACTGCTTCTTGAACCACGCCTCCAGATCTTTCATCCGTGGCCCGCTCTCGACCTGATGAAAATGCAGGCGCTGTTCGGGTGACATCCCTTGCTCCCGTGCGAGCGCGTCATTCTTGTAGACCTCGCGCAACTGCTCCAGCACATAACGGCATTCCTCGGGAAAGTTCTCGGCCACCTCGACAAACTTGCGTCTTCCATGCGCGATGCAGTTAGCCAGAATCACTTGGAATTCCTTGGGCGGATTGCGCGAAAGGGCGTCGCACATTTGGATCGGTGGACCTAACTCCGAGGCCCGCTTTGACAGCACCTCGGCCAAGTTCTCCCCGGCATGCTTGCGGCCCGTGAAAAACAGTGCGATCCTCCGTCCTTCGCGCGTCGACACGATCCCGGAAGTGAATACCCCGGTGCGTTCCGACTTCTCCTCCGCGCACTCCTCGGTCGGCGATCGTGCCGGCATCATCGTCAGAATCTTCATCGTGGTGTCGTCGTTATGCACCACTTCCCCCTGCGCTGCCTGCCGGATCAGTTCCTGATAGGCGGGTTTCAGCACCCCCGTGATCTCCTTCACGATCTCCCATTGCGTCGCCGCCGGTAGCGGTATCCCCAGGCACCCTTGTAGTCGTTCGAGGCGGTGGAAGGGAAGTCCGCTCCCATACTTCAGCAGCGCGATCATGCTCGCGCTGGTTTCATCGTATTTCTCCGTCCCCACTCCTTCGGGAGCCTTGGCCGTGAACACATCGCTGCAGAGGTTGCATCGCAACTTCTCCAGCTCATACACCGTGGCCTTTAGCGCTGCCTGCCCCACGACCCGCACCAGCACACCCGGTTGCGCCTGGTGGTAGACCTTGCCCTTCTGGCAGTGCGGACAGCGCTCACCTGGTTTCAACGATTCGTGCGCAACCTGAACTTTTCCTGCTCCGCTATAAGCTTCGGCACCGTTTCGGCCGTGCCCCTTGCTCTTCTCTTCGCTGGTTTTCTCCGTTGGCACCTTCGGGTTAACCGTTGGATTTCCCGCTTGCCTCGCGACACCTTCGGTCGGCAGCACCTGGTTGGTCTTCTCCGTGCTCGAACCGAACAGGATCTGCCGCAGTCGATGAATCGTGGTGTCCTTGTTCTCCACCAACTGCACCAAATAGCCGAGCGTTTCCAGAGACGCTTTCAGCTTCGCGTATCCCTCTTCATCGAGCGGTTCCTTACGCGCACGCTCCAGAACTTTTTCCAGCTCTTCCATAGGTACGTCGATCCTCGGGATCGCCCTCTTCCTCATCTTTATACACTCAGGAGCTGGCGAAAGTCTCGCCGCAGCGGATAGCCCAGCACTTCCTTAATGGGGCGGTTGGGCCGCTTGCTCCAGGCGTTCTTGCCGCGGCCGGTCGTGCGACCTAATACCATCCAGTTGGCCGCGCGGTAGCAGGTCCCGCGGTACCGTTCCGAATCGATGAAGGTTTCCACAAAATAGATCGGATGACCGTAGGCGCGCTCCCACTCTCCGGAAAGCATGCGGGTCATGCGTGCCAGAAGGTGCGAGGCCAAGTGCGGAATCTCCACCCAGGGCAGGATCAGAAAGCGCGGGTTGTAGGCCAGCAGGTGGAGGTTCTTACGCCGCGCCTGGTCCGACCAGCCGAGAAAAAGGTCGCGGCAGCCCAGGTAATGGGCCGACGAGGACCACGCAAAACAGGCCACCGGCCGCTCTCCGGCGTAGACCAGAAATTTCAGGTGTTCCCCGACAGGTTGTTTGTAGCGGAGATAGTGATATTGCTCGAGCAGGCTGTTGAACAGTGGTTCTTCCGGCGTGCGCCGCACTGAACGGAACTCCAGCGGCCGAATTTCAGCCAGACGATCGCGCAGCGGCCGTGTGTCCACCTCTACCGCAGCTGGTTTTTTGCGCTCCACCAGAGGATTCGGCGGCCTTCGCCGCACCGGCGGCAGCTCGATGCGGCCCTCGCGGTGCAATTTCAACATCAGCCCGCGGCACACCATGTCGCGCAGGGCGCCGTTCGCTTGCACCCAGTTCCACGCGCCACAGAGCAGGTAGGAAAGTTCTCGCCGGCTCGCCCGCGGATGTTCGGCAATGAGCTTGCGAATGAAGGCGACGTCGGCGTCAGTGACCACGCGCTGCCGGTAGTGCGCCGACGTTTGCATGGCTGGCAGCGTAGCAGGTCTCTTTATGGAACGCAAGTCCGGCGTGCCGTTTTTTATTTTTGCTTCCTCGTCTTTTCCTCAGGCGATGCGTCGCCAGGCCGGCACGGCCTGGGTTGCTCCCGGGTCGCCGCCGGCAAGCAGCACTTGGAGTTCGTGGGCCTCCAGAACCTTCGCCGCCGCACTCGTGCTCTCCGGCCAGAAACGAAACCGGCCTGTCGACAGGCGTTTCTGGCAAAGCCAAAATCCCCTTGAGTCATAGACGAGTATTTTTATGGCCGTCCGTCGGCGATTTCGAAAAACGAACAAACAGCCGGAAAAAGCATCTGCCTCGAGCGCTTGCTTGCAGATGCGGGCCAGACCGTCGATTCCGTTCCGGAAATCGATCGCCTGCACCGCCACCAGGATGCGCATCTGGGGAACGATCTGAATCATGACGCGGCCTTCCAGAAGCTGTCGCTCAGAACCGCAAGGTCTGGACCTCCCAGGCCCTGAACATGGATCTTCATCTTTCCACCTTGCACATTTTCCATCTCGATGGTGCAGACGGAATGACCTGCGGTTCCGAGCGGCGGAAAGAGTTCAACAAACGTCGGCTCCTTCTGCGCCCTACCCGGAGCGCCAGAGATCAAAGGGAACCGTTTCTTCAGCGAGTAGTAGTTGAGTCGCAGCGTTTGAGCGGTTCGGTGCAAGCCATGCTCCCGAGCCAATTCCACTGCTGAACTCCACAGGGTCTCTGGAATGGGTGAGCAGCGCTTACGTGTCTTACGCCAGAGGTCGAAACGGTGCTGCACTCGCTCGAATTGACTGCCGGAAGCAGATACTATCTTGGTTCTCATCGGCCATCCTCCGTCCACCATGCAGTGGACAGCCGACGATACCAACAGCTTCAGCAGAATTCATGCAGGCTTGCCGAAAGGACACTGGTGAGCGATTGACTACTGCGCGTCACCACGTGGCTTCCGTTGCCCACCGTAGTCATCTACGTGCTACAACTCTAGTTATAAGTTCTGAAGATCACTCGTTCAGTAAGAGCCTCTCTCATGTTCTCGGCTTCTGATGTCGCAAATTTCCTGGCGTGCCATCACCTGCTAACACTCGACCGAGCCGACGCAGACGGCAAACTCAAAAAACCGTATTTCCACGACCCCGGTGTCGAGCTTCTGCGGGAACTGGGCGCTAGGCATGAACAGGCGTATCTTCGCCATCTCGCCGTTGACCAAGGCCTCGACGTCACAAACATTCCTACGGACATTTCGTGGGCGGAAGGTACGGCCCAGACTGCTGATGCGCTGCGCCGGGGTGCGAGCGTCATCTATCAAGCGACCTTTCAAAACGGGCCTTGGCACGGTCGGTCTGATTTTCTCATCCGAGTTGCTAAGCCCAGCCAGCTTGGCGTGTGGTCTTATGAGCCTCTGGAAACAAAACTGGCACGGTCAACAAAGGCTGGGGCACTGGTTCAACTCTGTTTTTATGCGGACTTGCTCTCGCAAATTCAAGGAGTTCAACCCGATTGTGTGCGCACATTTTTAGGAAGCGGGACTGAAGCGGAGAAATATCATTTGGAGCAGTACATCGCGTACTTCCGAAAGGTGAAGCGAGACTTCGAGGCAGCGTACAAGCAGTCCCCGAATAGCTATCCGGAACCAGTCGAACATTGTGACGTCTGCTCGTGGTATCCACTGTGCGATAAGCGCCGCCACGATGACGACCACCTATCACTGGTGCCAGGCACTACGAGAAATCAGCGCAAGGTTCTAGTCGCAAACCATGTCAGCACAGTCGCCAGTTTGGCGGCGCTTGATTTGGGACCCAAACCGAAACTCGATGGCATCGGCAGCACCGCGCTTGTTCGGATTCACAACCAGGCACGAGTGCAGGTCGAGGGGCGAAGGGCAGACGGCCTCGTCTACGAGTTGCTCGAACCCATTGAACCTAATACAGGTTTGGCTGCACTGCCTGCCCCGTCGGCTGGGGATGTCTTTCTTGACCTAGAGGGGGACACCTTCGCATTTCAGACAGGCCTGGAGTATTTGATCGGTGTTCTCATCGTATCTGACCAAGGGAACGGAGAACCTTCGTATCAAGCGTTGTGGTCGTTCGACCGAACAAACGAAAAGGACGCATTCAGCAAATTCATCGCGCTTGTCATCGAAAGGTGGCAAAAGCATCCGGGGATGCACGTTTACCATTACGCTCCCTACGAGCCGACCCAAATCAAACGCATGGCCGGCCAGCACGGCGTCTGCATCGATGAGGTTGACCAACTGCTTAGGGCACGTATTTTTGTTGACCTCTACAGGGTCGTCAGACAAGGCGTGAGAGCATCCGTTGAAAGCTATTCCATTAAGAAGATTGAAGAGCTTTACAAGTTCGAGCGAGCAGCGCCAGCGAGAGATTCGGTTGTGGCGCTTCAGGCTTTTGCGGGTGCGCTCGCATTGGGCGACCCGCACGACGTTCCCGTCGATATTCTTCGCGCTATCGAATCCTACAATCGAGACGATTGTTTTTCGGCGTGGAGTCTTCGGGCGTGGCTGGAACAGCGGAGGCTCGACCTAGAAGCAAAGACGGGTACGGCATTACCGCGACCAGCACTTACGCAAGAGGAAGAAGAGGAGCTTTCGCCGGAAATTCAGCAAGTCCGCACCCTCATGGAGCGTCTCACATCGGGGCTGCCAGCAGATGAAACAGAATGGACTCCTGAGCATCGAGCCGTGTGGCTGCTTGCCCAAATGCTTGAATACCACCGCCGTGAGGATAAATCCGCCTGGTGGGAATATTTCAGGCAGTGCGACCTGGCCGACGACGAGCTGGTGGAAGATAAGAACGCCTTGGCGTGCCTGAAATATGTCGGCCCAATCGGGCAGGTCAAGCGGTCAATCGTCCACCGATATAGTTTTCCTTCCCAGGACCATTCCATCGACAGGGCACTACAAGTCCACGACCGCAAAACACGAGCCAGTGCAGGAACAGTGGTTGCTATAGACGACCTCAACGGAACCATCGACATCAAAAGAGGCATCAACTCACAGGTGCCCCACCCGACAGCTCTCGTTCCGCAGAATGTTCTTGGTTCGGAGGCTCAGCGTGACAGTCTCATGCGACTCGGCATTTGGGTGGCAGAGAACGGAATATCCAACCCTGGCCCTTTTCAAACGGCCCGAGACCTTCTGTTGCGACAGCATCCTCGAATATCGCTTGCCAACTTGGAAAACATATTTGACCAAGACGGGAAGATGACGGAAGCAGCCCAGGAAGAGATGCGCTCACTCTGCGCTCAACCGTCAGTGCTCCCCTTACAAGGACCACCAGGGTCTGGAAAGAGCTACACCGGGGCCAGAATGATTGTAGAACTCGTGCGTCGCGGCCACCGCGTCGGAATTACAGCTGTCAGTCACAAAGTCATCAGCAATCTGTTGCAATACGCCTGCTCTGAGGCTCGGGCGGCGAATATATGGCTACGCGCCGTGCAGAAGGCGAATGATACCGATGGCTGTCCAGACCAGATGGTGGAACAAGTCGGCGAGAACGAAGAGATTTTGGATGTCCTTCGGGCGGGTGCCGTTGAGGTTGTTGCTGGAAGCCCCTGGGTTTGGGCGCGCGGCGATATGGCTGCCTCGGTCGAGGTACTCTTCGTTGACGAAGCAGGGCAAATGTCGCTTGCCGACGTGCTCGCAATTTCTCAGGCCTCAAAGAGTGTCGTCCTGCTGGGAGACCCACAACAGCTAAACCAACCTCAGCAGGGAGTTCACCCACCTGGTGTGGATGTATCAGCCTTGGCTCATCTGCTCAACGGGCGAGCCACTATTGAACCCGAGAAGGGACTGTTCCTCAAGGAGACTTGGCGGTTGCATCCTGACATATGCGCTTTCACGTCGGAACTTTTCTATGATGGCCGACTCGCAGCCCACCCGCAAAATCAAAATCAACGCCTGAATACCAATGGACCTCTCGATGGTACCGGACTTCGTTACATTCCCATCCAACATAGCGGAAATCAAAGTGAAGCTCCCGAAGAGGTCGCGAAAGTCAAGGAGCTTGTAAATAATCTGCTCGCCACTGGAGCGACGTGGACAGACAAAACAGGTGAGCAAGACACTCTGAAACTGGGAGAGATTCTCGTCGTAGCTCCTTACAATGCGCAAGTTTCAGCGCTTGCGAAAGCCCTTCCTGTCGGGGCTCGGGTCGGGACAGTGGATAAATTTCAAGGACAGCAGGCTCCCGTTGTGATTTATTCGATGACGACTTCGACATCAGAGGACGCCCCGCGAGGCATGGAGTTTTTGTACAGCCTTAATCGGCTGAATGTTGCGGTCTCGCGAGCCCAGTGTGTCGCCGTGATTGTTGCCAGTCCTGATTTGTTCAAGGTCGAATGCAAAACTCCTCGGCAAATTCAGCTTGCCAATGCGCTTTGCCGATATCTTGAAATGGTACGCCCGGACTGATAGGCGACTCACGAAGACGTATGCGAATAGCCCGTAGAAACGGTGCGGCAGGTCCTCTTCGAAGCCAAGTCCGTCTTGGGAACTGTCGCGTAATCAGAGACTACCCACTACCCGACGTCGGGCATCGCACTAATATCGAATCAGGACGGAGCACATGCGAGGTGAATCATACCGACAACGTCACAGGCCGGTGCGTTCTCTCTCACCGGTCAGTTCGCCAAACAACCACGCCTTCGCCATTTTCCAATCGACGCTTGAAGGCAGACGGTGCTGGACTCGGCGTACAAGGGGAATTTGGCATCGGTCTGTTGAGCTTCTGGACCGTGGGCGACACGCTCACGAAAAGAGCGAGAGACCCAAGATTTTGCTTTTCATCTTGCAACTCCCTGTGGCCGAAGCTTGGCTTTGCATTGGTTCGCCTTCGAACTGTCCCGAAGCTGCGGTCCCCAGAGGGTCGAGTCGAGGTCCTCGGCATTCATGAACTCGGAGAGCGCCACGTCGGGTGTGGGGATTCCCCCGTCGGCTTCTTATCGTCTTATGGAGTCTCTATGGAGGGTTGTCGCTTGGAGGCACACCGCGCCTCTTTCTTCTCCTGCGCGGGACGCAATCGCTCCTCTACGGACGTAGTGTTATCCGGAGAAGGCTTTCCGAACCGTTTCAGGTATAGGTGCCCGATATACGCTCTCAGGGGCATCTTCCACAGCTCTTGCTCATGATTGTCCAGCTTGCCGAGCTTCATCGGGTTCATCCCCAACTCGCGAGCCATTTGCACTTGGGCGTGGGAGAGGTGATACCGCTTTCACGCGTCGATCCACCGCTGTATCTTTTGGTTCGGCTTTCTCTTCTTCGCCATGCGATTCGCCTCGCTTCCATTTATTTCATTGGAGGAAAAGGCCGTCCTCGTCATCCTCGTCCTCGTTGGACGGTGCTTCCGCCAGGGCCAACGCCTCATGGACCGCCTCGACGATGTCCTCATCGTCGGACTCGATGAGACGACTCAGGACTTCCCTGGCTTCTTGTGGACGAATGCTGGGTACTGCTCCAATCGCGGCCAGAAGCAGGGGCTTGGGCGTTCCGCGTGAACGGATAAGGGCAGCGATGTGTGGCCACGCGGCTTCGACGCCCCAGCTTCCTGCGGCAAGGGCAGCCTCGAGGTGAATGGCTGGATTTTTGTTGTCGAGCTCTTCAACAATCTGCTCATCGAAGCCGCGGAGGAAGCGCATGCAGAAGACCGCGGTAAGTTTCCACAGGTGATCGCCACTCGAGTAAGCGGAACGGGCGGCATTCTCGTGCCACTCCTGGGGAGCACGTACGGATGCCTCAAGGATTCGCCGTCGGACTTCCTTGGGAATGTCCGCGTCCCGGTAGAGCTGGTGAAGCGACTCCTGAATTCCTTGGAAAGTCCGTTTCGAAATCGGGGCATCACCTGCATCGTCAAAGCCTTCGGTGTCGGCATACTCCAGGATCGGCCCCAGCGAAATCGCCGCTCGGGCCCGCACCTGTTTGGATTCCTGGCTGTTCCGTAGGATGGCAAGCAGCGCTTCAACCAATTCATCGTTGACCACGGTGAAATCGCCGGCCATCTCCGTGGCTAGCAGGCGATCTGACTCAATCGCTTGCTCATCCCGAAGAACATTGACCAGTTTTTCTGCTGTGCCGGCTGGCCAGTCCCAAGGTGGAGTGTCCTTCAAAGCCTTCAAATCCATTTCCATCCCCCCGGAACGGTCAAGGGCGCGCCGTAAAGACGTTATCCTTCTCTGACTGCACGCAATCCTGTACCCAACCACGAATCGTTTTGTAGAAAGCGTGAAAGGACCCCACGATCCCGACGTGTGCTGACCTCTACCCCTGGACGAAGTGGCGTCAGTCCCTTCCGGACCCAAGTACAAGATCGAGGCCTGCAGCTTCTGCGAACGTTCGGAAGTCCCGGTCTCGCGTGAGGAGAGGAACGCCTCCGTCGATGCAGCTCTGGGCTATCAGCGCGTCGCCGAGGCGCGCCTTGCGGCGCTTTGCGAGTACCTTCGCTCGCAAAGCGCCTGCCCTTTGCCAATAACCAGATGCGATCTCGACCAAAGGTACCTCTGAGAGCGTTTCGGCAACGCCTGAAGGGAGCTTCGGGTCGCTTAGGAGCTCGGTGAGGACAACGGGCACCATAAGCACCTGCCGGTCTTCCAGCGCCCTATCGAGTAGCTGTGCATCCTCGCCTGCGCCGCCTTCTAGAAAGACAACCCATGTGCTTGTATCCGCCGCGATCATCGGTCGGCCTTCAGCTCTGCCAACGTACGCGTGAAGCGAACCTTGCCTCGGAGGTGGCGTAGGCGAGCGTATGTCCGCGATGCCGCAACTAGCTGCAGCCCGGCGCGGACGGTCTGGGTGATGCCGGTACCGCTGGCTAATTGTGCCTTCTCGAGAAGGTCCAGTGGCACCTCCACGGTGATTTTGCGCGCTGTCTCCATAATACCTCCTTTATACCATACTCAAGACCAGCATTGAATATGGTATCCCCAGCTCGGACAAGCTAACAAGGTGGGCAAGACATCCCTCTCGGAGTTGAAGTCGTTCACGTGATTACTTGCGATGGGGCCGCACTGTCGGAGTAGGCGATAGCGATTGCTTGGACATCTGAAGTGAAACTCGCTGATGCGTGAAAGCCGTGAAGGCAAGGAGGCAAGGATATCCGTTCTCTTGCTGGTCAGATACCCAAGGATTGGCAGTCCGCAGTACCTTCTTCAGGTATCCAAAGAACGCTTTCACAATGCCCTGACTGTATCTCATGTCGCCTGAAGTTCAACAATGAACAAGGGGGAAAACACGTTTACATGACACTATGATGTTCTGGAAGCAAATCGTGAGAATGCAACTTCATAAACGCTTGAATGCAAGTTGGCTCCCCGGGCTAGATTCGAACTAGCAACCCTTCGGTTAACAGCCTTGTGCCTGATTTACTCACAATTGTGCCGGAGCCGAGACAAATCGAGGGGAATCAGCAAGTTCTAGCTAAATGGGAGTAGTCAGATTTACCTTCTCTTTGCGGTCTTTATTCACTTTTTGCCGCCATTCATCTCAGTTCATATGACACTGGTATGACACTTCCAGGTCGCCGTTCCTGGCTCGTCACTTTTCCGAGTACGCCACTTCACAGGCACTGACCGCTACCACCAACATTTCTGTTGACCCGTGCACGACTCGGCGCTACCTTGCAATCATATGAATGCCGACCTACTCAAACTCACCCTGTTGAAACGCATTCTCAGGAAGGTCAGAGAACTGTTCAACAGGCCCACGGATGTACATTACACGAGTGTCCCCCTTTGGCGACCATGGCGTGACTTCTAACGCTCGGCCCACATCGGTGCCCAACGCCACAAGCCATACACGTCCATATGGATTTCAAGTTTCCGAGTACGCCACAAATCGGGAGTTGAGGACATTTCGTGAAGAAGTTCTGCCTTTGAAGAGACAACTAAAGACCTAAGGAGTTGGGGAAACTCGCGGTAGACAAACGTCGGACTTACTTCTATGCTGCCGTTGAGAAAGAAGAGGGCGCAACGGCTTTCTTATTTGAGCCATTCGAAGGCCAGCGAGCCCCTACCCATCACCTCGTCTACCACTGGCTTCGCGACCTCCAGTCCCTTTTCACTGTTTGCGAACATCACCACACCTGACTTCGTTTTCGGATCTGCCATCACGAAAGCTTTGAATGAGCCGTTGTCTCCCCATTGCCAAAGCACATCGATTCCATCTTTACGCTCAATGCCCCATCCCAATGCCCAAAACAGATTCTTCGATAGCTGCTTCGGCTCGTGCTTGATGCAAATCCTGCACTCCGGATCGAGTGCGATTTCCGGCGTTTCCATCTCGCGCAGAGTCGCTGGCTTGAGTCCTTTCCCGTTGAGAACCGCCTCAACAAATAGCGCGTAGTCCTTGGCTGTTGTGTTCAGCGTCGAAGCAGCTAACGCCTCTGTCGGCTTCACCAGTTCGTCCGGCTTCCCGTCGGAGTCGTAGCCCGTGGCGGTGAGTGCATCAAAGTCTGGCCGCCACACGTAACTGCTGCTGGTCATGCCCAGCGGCGTGAAAACGGCTTCGGCCATATATTCGTTGAGCGGTTTACCAGTGATCTTCTCGACGACGCGTTGCAGATAGATATAGCCTTCGCCCGAGTAGCTGAACCGCTCTCCCGGCGTGAAATAAATTAAGACGGAACCGCCATCTCCCGGCCAGTTGGGAAATCCTGTTCGATGGCTCAGAACGAGCCGCGCGGTAATCTTTGCAAGGCGCTCGTCACCCGCAATAAAAGGTTTCGGG
Organism: Candidatus Acidiferrales bacterium; assembly: GCA_963726725.1. Lineage (GTDB taxonomy): Bacteria > Acidobacteriota > Terriglobia > Acidiferrales > UBA7541 > Acidiferrum. Next base: position 20,188 of record CAVSDV010000024.1, on the reverse strand, counting down.
AGATAGGTTGTGAGGGGAACGTCCAGCCCCAGCTTCCCCTGCTCCACTAGTTTCAGCACGCCATAGGTAAACACCGGCTTGCTCAGTGAAGCCGCTTCAAAAACTGTTTCCCCCGTCACCGCCTGGCCCGTTTTTACCTCTTTCAGCCCGAAGCCGTGCAGCCACGCTGTCTTTCCGGTGCGAATCACAGCAATCGCCAACCCTGGCACACCGTCTTTTTTCATTAGTTCGGGAATGTCTCTCTCCAGCTGCGGAACTGTTGCCTCGGTGGGTGTCGCCGGTGCCCTGTTTGCCCGCCACATCGGCGAAAAAACAGGCAAACCGACAACGATAGCCCCAAGCACAACAGCACTTCGCGCTCTCGTCCCCAAGCAATTCATTTGTGTCTCCAAAGCTGGTCTGAACCCATCGACCTAGACGAACCAGAAGGGTTGCGGTTAGGCACTCCCGTAAGTGGAGTTACGAGAGATGTAGCTCTTTTGTTCCATGCTGTTCGCTACTCTCGGCAAGGGCCTGATTAACAGCATACCCGTCCAAGTGGAATTTCAAGTTTCCGAGTACGCAATCAGGACTTGAGTTGAAATCGGAGCTTTCAGTACTTGCCCGCAGCGATTTGTTTGAGGACTTGGTTCAACGGCGCGTGTGAAACGATGCAGCCCCGGATGATGGTCACGGCCTCGCTGGATTCGGTCAGGGGTTGGGTAAGCTGCTTGAAACGATTGGGATTGAGTTTGTGGATTCCAACAAGGGCGTAGCACTTTGCTTGTATATTGCCATCCGCGAACAACTTCTCGAAATCAGTTGAGGCCGTACTTCTCGCCAACACGCTTCTGTAGTCTTTTTCGCCGGTCGAGATGACCCGCGGCATTTCCCGTGGGACCAAAGGCAAATTGCCCGACCTTGGATAGGCGGTCGAGAGCTGGCTGTGTGGTCTGCGGGGCAGGGAGTAGGCACGCTGAATTCACAACTTGGTCTAAAAGGTCTGCCTGTCTCGGAGGTAAAGGTCCATACCCCACGCGGTCCCCCGTAGTGAACTTCACATACCTCCACCGTTCTTCGTTTTGAGATAACCCCAGCGGTCCGTGCCAAAATTGCGACCCTTGGTGTCCTGCACGGTTCTCTCTTCAAGATTTTTCGAGAAAATCGGGTATGCAGATTCCAAATCCCGGAAGTCCCCACCGTCAAGTGAAACAACTAATTTCGCGTCACCGTGGCCACTTAGCGCGACCACGTATATTTCAGGCGGCATGTCTCGTTGCCCCTTCCTGACGGTGAACACCTTCTCAGGCGCGTCGAACCGGAGGCCCAAATCAGTGGTGAGCAGATGGGCGCCAGTAATCGTGTCTGGACACACTGAAATTGTGACCGTCTCTCCGATCAAAACTTCGACCATGATTACTACTTCAAACTCCCTTTGCAGGGAGCGGGATGCCCAATCAAGTGGACGACGTCCTACTTCACGCCATGGACGGTTCCGAGCTTTCCCGCGTTCGAACCGAATTCAACCAACTGCGAATATTGCCAATTGTTTCGCCACATCCAGTACAACCGAACTGGAACGCCAAGCGAGTTTCCTGGCCATGGCCACTTTGGCAATTCTTTTTTCCCGGCGCATCATCAGGTGTGCATACCGACGTCGCCGGAGTAGCCCGGGTCAGCTGCCACCTGCGGCTGCTTGAAATCGATCAGCTTCCAATGACCAGCACCGTAGTAGCCCCGAAATCGGCAGGTAGAGATTGCCCTGCTTGCTGATATGTGCGGGATCTAGTCGTGGATTTCGTCCGGCGCTGGTCGGAGAAGGCCGAGATCGGCGTCGGACGGTTCATCCCGTGGCTGGGCGTGACCGCCAGCAAGTTCTATGACTGGCGGCAGCGGTACGGGTGCGTCAACGAGCACAACGGTTGGGTTCCCCGTGATTTCTGGTTGGAACCGTGGGAGAAAGAAGCAATCATCGAGTTCCATCTGAAGAACCCGCTGGAAGGTTATCGGCGGCTGACGTTCATGATGCTCGACGCTGACGTTGTGGCCGTCAGTCCGGCGAGTGTTTGGCGGGTGTTGAAGCAAGCTGGATTATTATCCCGGTGGAAGAGCAAGCCATCGCGCAAGGGAACCGGTTTCGAGCAGCCGCTGCAGCCCCATCAGCACTGGCATATCGACATTTCCTACATCAACCTGAGCGGCACCTTCTATTACTTGTGCAGCATTCTGGATGGATTCAGTCGTTTCCTCGTGCATTGGGATCTGCGTGAGTCTATGCGAGAAACCGATGTCGAAGTGATACTGCAGCGAGCCAAGGAGAAGTACCTGGAAGCCAAGCCGCGAATCATCTCCGACAATGGCCCGCAGTTCATCGCTCGCGACTTCAAGGAGTTCATTCGCATCTCGGGCATGACGCACGTCCGAACCTCCCCTTATTATCCACAGTCGAACGGCAAGATTGAGCGCTGGCACAAGTCGTTGAAAGGGGAGTGCATTCGGCCGGGAACGCCGCTGTCGCTGGAAGATGCACGGCGCCTGGTAGAGGGTTATGTGGAGCATTACAACAACGTTCGCCTGAACAGTGCCATCGGCTACATCACTCCAAAGGACATGCTCGCCGGGCACCAGCAGGAGATTCAAGCCGAGCGGGATCGGAAGTTGGACGCGGCGAAGGAACAGCGGAAGAATCGCCGCCAGGGGGCGGCGTGATGGATGAAACGGATTGCTCCCGTTAGCCGACAATGCAGAATTAACACAGCGGCGCCGTGTCACGAAGCGAATCGCCGCGCTTCCGTGAGGAGTCCCTGCATCTCGGTATGCGCGCGGCGGTGGACCAGGTCCTCTAGCGTTCGGCAACGCGCGGCTCACTGATAGGCGCGCCGGCCGGCGATGGTTGTTTTGCCGGGAGGAGTGCAAGCAGCGTGACTCCAATCACGCCAAAGATCACAATGTCCTGGGGGCTATCCTTCCTGTGCATCCCGTGCGCCACGGCCTGCGCCGACATGATTGTCATCGTGAACCCATGGGCAAGGCTTGACCACGCCCCATAGGCGATCATCAAGCGATGCTTGGCCGGCTGATTAACGGCCACCAACAGACAGACCCCAAGCGCCGTGTTAAGGCTCAGGAACATCGGCATGACGTCACTATGCCCGCTAAGCCACCTAGAGTGCCACAGATCGTCGAACAGGAGATAGCCCCAAAAGCAATAAAACAAGCCCACCAACACCAACACTACCTGTAAGGCGCGCTCACGTTTCATACCGTCCTCCGTTTTGTGCGATGCAAGGTTATTACCACCTTTTTTACTTCAGATTGTGCGATTGTCAGCTGTGATGCGTCCGATACTGGAACCCTGCGAGCATCCGCAGTGTGAGCAGAATGCTTCTCCCCCTCGAATAGGCTTGCCACAGGAACTGCAAGGCCCAAGGAGAGGCCCTCGGAACACAAAATAAAGGATGAATCCAATCAAATTGGGTATGAGGAAAGCGGCAATCACCCAGGCCCAAGCAGGCATTTGACGCCTTTTTGCGTCCCCATAAATATATCCGAGGGCAAGGAAAAAAGCCGCGGTGAAGACGCCAAACGTCAAGCCAAACCAAAGCGCTTCTGGCATGGTACTGAGAAATCCTTTGGAAGCAAGTAAGGAACGGCCCTGGCTGGAAGCAAAATAGACTACCCAAATCGGGATCGCCAGTGCTGCGATGACCATTGCAGACCTGGGTAGAACATTCCGTCTTGCGGTTCCCAACAAGACAGCCGCAACTACAAGCCCGGCCAAGAACGCTATCAAAAGCACCGCCGATTGCTGTGTCATGCAATACCTCTATTCTCACCAGGCGCCGCGAGCAGACGTAAGGCCGAGCAAAAAGATGGCAGCAGCCAAAAGACGAGCACGCCTGCCTGGACTTGAGCAGTGTCGAAATGCATTGGGACCGTCAGGAGCTTGGCCACCTGGTAGACAAGTGCCGATCCCACAATTGACATCGAGAGCGCTACAGCAAATGCAGCCCAGACCTTGAATTGCACGTTGTGCTGGCGCATTGTCTCGGTATGATGCGCAAGAATCTCACGGACCTGGGCATTCGAATCTGGTTCACTCGTAAAGGTGAATTCCCGCAACCCCCGAATCGTACGCGCAGTTAGCTCGAGGTAGCGCTTGCAGCCATCACAGTCGCGGATGTGGTCATGGATGAGCTGTCTTTCGCCCTCTGAAACCTCTTCTACGAAAGACCTGTCGATAAGCTCGCGAAATCTCTTGTCACCCTCCATGCGAATCACCCTCCTCAAATGCGGATCTCAGTGCTGCAAGACCGCGATAGATTCTGGACGTCACCGTTGTAGTAGGGGCGCCCAAGACCTGAGCCATCTCCGCAAGAGACAGGTCTTCTTGAAACCTCAGCAGCAAAGCCTCGCGATACAGCGGTGGCAGAATCTGCAGCCGGCCGGCCAGACGCATTGCGTCTTCGCTTCGGGCCGCGGCTTCGAATGGGGAAGGATCGGAAGAGGGTAACAGCAGCATTGCATCGCGATCATTTGGCAAGGATACTGTTGCCACCGCTTTTCGTTTTTTCCGGAGGTAATCTATTGCCAAATTGCGGGCGATCGCGAATAGCCATGGATCAAACCGCTGCCGCCCGTTGTACTGGCTGCCCCGTTGCAGCACGCGAATCCAGGTCTCCTGCGCAAGGTCCTCCGCATACTCTCGCCTCCCGGTGAGGTATAGCAGGTAGCGCACCAGTCGATGCTGACAGCGCTCCACCAGGTCTGCAAGAAGCTCCATATCCCTCTCACGTAAGCCTCGCGCAATCTTTGCCGTTTCGGTTTCGGCTGTCGTATTCAATGTCATGGGAAGAGCCGACATATATCCTGTATACGATCAAACCCCGGCGGATTACTCAACTTTTGACCGAAAAATCACGCTAAGATTTGCCTCGGACGGATATCGGATCAATGGGCGGCAAGGGCCTGACGCGTACAACTCGTTTATTGGCAGACCCCAAATAGCATAGATAGTTGTCGAAACCAGGCGATCACAACTCACGATTCGGGTCTGGCCGGTCTGGGTTCCGGCGGAGTCACGGGCAAACCGGATGTTGAGAAACGGCAGCTCGTTGCGGAGTTATAATGATTTTGTCAGGTGAAACGGAAGCGGGCACTGCGGGGACGCAACCATGCTGAGGGATAACCCGGAGGGCTCATCGAGCCGATGGCTCAGCAGCGCGGGAGGTCCTTCTCCCGCGTTGCACGTTGACGGGAGGAAGTCATCGGACGATAGACCCTCATGCCTTGAAAATCCCTGCCCCACAGGGGCGGAATCTACACTAACGGAGAACGCCTCTTCTCCATTTCACGCTGAACCAAGACAAAGGGTGATGTAATATTTGTGCTCGGTGAAGCGGAGATGATGGTGAAAAGCATCCTTTTGAACAAGGGACGCTGGGCGTGGCTCCTACTATCCACAGCGGCAATGTTCGTGTCCGCTTATTCTGTTTTCGGCTGGATGGGTGCAGTTGGCCGTATAAGTGGATGGGTTGGCTTGCCACAGTACGAAGCGCAAATCCCTAGGCTTCGTGCTCAGGCAGAATTGGCCGTCGCATTACCGTTCCTCGCTGCATGGTTCCTTGGGCTCGGTAGGAAAGACCAGTTCAATCAACGCGAAATCTCTGGGATTTTGCCTGTGACTTATCCTCGCGATTCACAACCGTGGTTTTCCTCCATATTTGAATATGGCGTTCGATTGGGACTATCGATTGTGGGTACTCTGGGTTTTGCGCTATGTCTTTTTCTTCTCGGAATGCTGCTCTATAAGCTCGGATTGCGCGCAAGCTGAGCGTCCATATGAAATTTCAAGTTTCCGAGTACGCCACATACCAGGCAAGTGAACCTGTTTGGGTCCATTCGATTCGCTGGAGTATTGGTTGTGCGGACTACCTGGCATCGAGGTGTTCGTTGCCTTTCGTGAAAAACGGTCGTACGCTTGGCGCGTGTTTTGACCGGTTGGTGCCTCTCACTGTGCTGAGATGCGTAAAGTAATTCTCAATCTTCATCTGTTCGTCGCCATCGCCGCGGGAGCTTTTATGGTTATTCTCGGGGTGACCGGGAGCATCATCGAGTTCGAGCCGGAACTGGATCGTTTATTTCATCCCCACCTGTCTTTCGTAATCCCCGGCCGCCGAATTCTTTCCCTATCCGCGATGGGCGATGTAGTTTCGCAAAGATTCGGCGGGGAACCCGTCGTGGCTTACCTGCCGTCATTGTCGCCAGGTCTTTCCTATCAGGTCGTGCTTCCGCGTGGCATCGTGTACGTGAATCAATACACCGGAGAAGTTTTGGGGCTAAGGGAGCGCGGGCAGACCCTTCTGGGATACATGCGAGCTCTTCATGTTCGTCTTGCAATCGGAAATGTAGGGAGAAATATTGTGAGATGGTCCGGAGCAGCGATGGTCTTCTCTCTTGTGTCTGGTTTGTACCTATGGTGGCCTATCAAGCAAGTTCGCATCCGAGGAGATTGGCGCAGTAGACGGTTTCTGTTCGACCTACACAATTCGGTGGGGGTCTTCTCATTCTTGGTTCTGACATTGCTTGCAGCAACAGGGACAGTGATCGGTTTTGAAGATCAATTGGCGCCGCTGATTCACAAGCTGACGAGTTCGTCGCCGCTTCAGACGAGCCACACCACTATTCCAAAGCCGACGGCGGGCGCGCCACCAATAACACCGGATCAATCGGTGACAATAGCGCGAACTCAGATACCCGGCGCAGTGCCTTACCGAGTGCAGATGCCGAAGTACGGTAGCCTATACCAGGTAGCACTACAATCCTCAAATGACGGAATTGGGAGCGGGCGCAATGTGGTTGCGCTCGATCCATTTGGGAATTTGGTGTCCGTAACCCGGTCGGGCGATTTGTCAACCGGGGAAAGGATACTGGGAATCAACCAAGCGTTACACACCGGCGTCATTTTAGGGATGCCAGGCAGGGTAGCCGTGGCGTTAGCAAGTGCAATGGTGATGCTCCAGGTATCTAGCGGGGTGCTGCTGTGGCGACGCCGGAGCAGGGGACCAGCTACCTGCTAGTCGATCAACGAAGGAACAAGGTGCTTCATGAAGAAGATAATCGCAAGCATCCTCCTACTAGCTATGAACGCGATGGCCCAAGATTTCTCAGGCAAGTGGTCTGGGGAGTTCAAAGTTAATGGGGGGGACCACGGTGTGCCACAACTGTTTATGTTTAGACAGAATGGAAACACGCTCGCGGGCAGCGGCGGGCCGAACACTGGCGAACAGTATCCGATTGAGAACGGCAAGGTCGACGGCAACCGGCTAATGTTTGAGATAACGACCGGAGAGTGGAAATTTACGTACGATCTAAAAGCAACTGGCGAAGGAATAACGGGAACTCTCGAGCTCAAGAGCGTCAACGACAGGAGAACTGCAACCGTCTCACTGAACAAGATAAAGTAGTTTTTACAACTCCTCAGATGCCCACGACGATGCTTCGGCAGGCTAGCTCGTGATTAACGCGGCAATCGCCGAAGTGGGTCCCGGTACCCAAGTTTCCGATTTCGCCACTACACAGGAGTTAGCCTGCGGCTGCTGGGGCCGGAACGAAGCCTAAGCGCCGCCTCATCGGTAAACACTAGCCGACTTCTCAGGACTAATCCGCGTCGTGGAACCCGGATACCTTCTGGGTTGTTGACCATCCGCTCATTAAACGGAATCCTTCGGGCATATGGGGCGCGATTAGAGCAGGCACGCGCCCAAATTGCAAAATCGGAGCGGACAGACATTCGGCCTCGCGCGTTTGTGAGACAATTGCGCTAATTCAGCGGTGCCTGACTCGCGGCACGCAGTGGGGTGACCAATGGCAACCGATCCGAAACTGCAGGGGGAGAATTCTCTACAAAACCAGCACCCGCACCTCGAGGCCGCATGCCACGCCGACGCCGCCGATGCGGTCATGCAGGTGGTCCAGCTCGCAACCGGCTACTGGTTTTCGCGCTGCTTGCAAGCGGTGGCGGAAATCGGTGTTGCCGACGCGCTGTCCGACGCGCCGCGCTCGGCAGCAGATCTGGCGCAGGCCGTCGGCGCCCACCCCGATTCACTCAACCGCGTCCTGCGTCTGCTGAGCTCGCAGGGCGTGTTCGCTTTCGGAGATAGCGGCTACTCCCACACGCCGCTTTCGCGCGCGCTGCGCAGCGATCATCCGCATTCCCTTCGCTCGTACGTGCGCTTCGTTGGTAGTCCGCTCTTCTGGGACAGCTACGCCGAGATGGAACACGTCATCCGCACCGGACAAACTGGTGTAAGCAAAATTGAGCCGCGCGGCGTGTTCGCTTACTTCAACGATCATCCCGCCATCATTGAACTCTTCAACGACGCAATGCGGGGAAAAGCGGAAAGCGCCATCGGTCCGGTACTCGCGGCCTACGATTTCTCCGGCTTCGGGACCGTCGTCGACATCGGCGGAGGTCTCGGTCACTTGTTGAAGGCCATCCTCCAAACCGCGCCGCAGACACGCGGTATTTTGTTCGACCAGCCGCACGTCGTCGCGCAAGTCGCTCCCGCTGACCGCCTTGAGCTTCAGGGCGGCGATTTCTTCCGCGGCCCCCTGCCGACATCCGACTGCTACGTCCTGATGGAAGTTCTCCACGACTGGACCGATGAGCAGTGCGTTGCCATCTTGCGACAGGTCCGCGCCACGGCGCCGGCTCATGCCAAGTTGCTGATCGTAGAAACCGTGCTGCCGCCGGACAATCGCCCGCATTTCGCTCATCATCTCGACATCAACATGATGCTCCTCACCGGCGGCCGCGAGCGCACGCCCTACGAGTTCGCCCGGCTCTTTGCCGAGAGTGGCTTTCAGCTGACGCGCGCCATCCCCACCCGCGGCGTGTACGCGATCATCGAGGCCGCCACAGCTTAAGACATCGCTCTGCCCGCGTTTTACATCGTGAGGCCGCGTAGCGGCGGTAGTTCATAGCCCGGCACCAGGCCCCAGCGAGTACGCCGTGTCGCCGTCTCCGCCGCACACTCTCTCTATTCCGATTTTGGAAACAAAACTGCTTTTGACGAAGCGTTCTGAGCTGTACCTCCATTTCTGGAATGCAGATAAGTCCTTTGAAATCGGCTTGGGTGAATCGATCGCAGAAACACCTGCATAACGGGCAACCCGCAAGTTATTGGTTCGTCGGTCGGATTGGTGCCGACAAACGTGCTTTTCGTGACTCACTCCGTTTGTCGGCAAACCTTACCTTCGGGTTTTAGGCAAGAGTACCCCGTCACTCGGAAATGATTGCCAGGAGAAACGAGGAGTCTTAACAACTGGTTTGGATTCATCTTTAATTGCTACAATCTCGGATCGTTTCACGTGCGGCACGGGAGTGGGAATGAGTAGCACAACAATCCACTGGGGACGGATTTTGCTCGGCGGGCTGCTCGCCGAAGTGGCTCTCATTCTCGCAATTGTTCCTCTTGGCTTACGTCTCGGCGACAATTTCCTGCACTACACTGCTCCCCCCGGATCCTTCGTCGAGTGCTTCCTAGGAGCGCTCTGGGTGTGTCGGCGGATCGAATCTCATTTCATTCTGCATGGGACGTTGGTGGGAGTGGTCGCGGCACTGATCTACGTTGCCTTGACGCGCGCGCAGCCTGAACCTTTTGCATACATCATGGCCCACGCGCTGAAACTGGTGGGTGGCGCAAGCGGCGGCTTTGTCGCCCAACGGCGTCGGTCACCGTCTCCGCCGCAACCCGTTCACGATTGATTCACTGCCTCACCGGTTCCGGCTCGCGCTTTACGAGAATTCACCTTCCGCCGGGCTTGCGCAGCTTCGGTGTGGCGCAAGGCTTCGGTAGCGGTTATTTTTCACTGTTTGGGATTAAGGGAAAGAGCCGTTAAGAACTGCCGCAGTTCGGCTTCGCCTGATCTGGAGCTAAGAATGAACCATTGCTCCATAGCTGGGCGCTCATTAGATCGGGGATCGTCTGCTTGTGGAAGTCTCACCAAATAGGTAACGAGAAACGCGCCAGTGTTTACCAAAAGCTTCGGTAACGAAGATCACCTCCGGCCGTATCTCGAAGCGTTGAATGGAATTTGCCGCTGGACGGACACCGTTTTAGGGTGTTGACCACGTTTACTTGATCCTCCTGACCTCCTCTGAACTCCGCTACGGCTGAATATCGAATGTCGATCATGGAACTTGTTACGCGACCTCCTCGTGTGTCACTCATTTCACAGGTGCTCCTAGTTTTGGCGAGGCACAGGAAGCAATGCGAGAAGACTTGTACAACCGGTATCTTCGGGAACCGGAAACTCATGGGAATGTAACACTCGAGCAACCAAAGGCATAAGTCTTGATAAAATCTCACATTAGACATAGTCTAAATACTTTATGGACGCCAAGACGATTAAACGGTCCTTCGACGGCAGCGGGTTACGGTGCACTCCGCAGCGCTATGCCGTGATGGCATTCTTGATGGAACACAACAGTCATCCCACGGCTGCGGAAATCTTCGAAGCCGTGAATCGCGTGGATCCGCGCTCTTCAAGGGCCACGACTTATAACAATCTGCGGGACCTGGTGAAGGCGGGTTTGGTCCGTGAAGTGGCCGTCGAGGGCCGTGCCGCGCGATTCGATCCGAAAGGCATGCGGCATCACCACTTCATCTGCGATCGCTGCGGCAATGTTGAGGATATGGTCTGGTACAACGTGCCAAGGCCGGCTTCGCGCACCCTGGGTAAGCGGATTCTTCGCGAATGCGAGCTTATTTTCCGCGGGCTCTGCACGAAGTGCGCTCCACGGCACGCTTCCCGTTAGGTTTCCAGGGCGTTGCGCGCGTCACCGAGTGTGGCCACCGGCGATTGCGCGAATGGAAAAGCCAATAAGAGTTTCGTGGTTCGTCACAGGTTTTTGACTAATTCGAAGGAAGGTGAACACATGGACAAAGAACTCAACACCGCAACAGGAGTGCCAACCGAATCCAAGTGCCCGTTCGCGGGCAGAGCTTCCGCGCACACGAACCGCGAGTGGTGGCCGGACCAGTTGGACCTACAGATTCTCCACCAGCACTCCACCCTGTCCAATCCGATGGGCGAGGAGTTCGACTACGCGGAGGAATTCAAGAGTCTCGACCTAAATGCCGTGATCAAAGACCTGCATGCCTTGATGACCGACTCGCAGGATTGGTGGCCGGCCGACTTCGGCCACTATGGCGGGCTGTTCATTCGCATGGCGTGGCACAGCGCCGGCACCTACCGCATCGCCGACGGTCGTGGTGGTGCAGGGGCGGGCCAGCAGCGCTTCGCTCCCCTGAATAGCTGGCCGGACAACGTCAACCTCGACAAGGCCCGACGCTTGCTGTGGCCGATCAAGCAGAAGTACGGCCGCAAGATCTCTTGGGCCGACCTGATGATTCTCGCCGGCAACGTCGCTCTCGAGTCCATGGGCTTCAAGACCTTCGGCTTTGGCGGTGGCCGTGCGGATGTGTGGGAGCCCGAAGAACTCTACTGGGGCCCGGAAAGCAAGTGGCTAGGCGACGAGCGCTACACCGGCGACCGTGATCTTCAGAATCCCCTCGGTGCCGTGCAAATGGGTCTGATCTACGTAAATCCGGAAGGACCGAACGGCAAGCCGGATCCCATCGCGGCGGCCCGGGATATCCGCGAAACGTTCCGCCGCATGGCCATGAACGACGAAGAAACTGTCGCCCTGATTGCCGGTGGTCACTCCTTTGGCAAAACCCATGGCGCTGGCGATGCAGCAAACGTAGGCGCGGAGCCCGAAGCGGCCAGCATCGAAGAACAGGGCCTCGGCTGGAAGAGCAAGTTCCGCTCCGGCAAGGGAGGCGACGCGATCACAAGCGGCCTGGAAGTGATTTGGACCGAAACGCCGACCAAGTGGAGCAATAACTTCTTCGAGAACCTCTTCGGGTACGAATGGGAACTCACCAAGAGCCCGGCCGGTGCGCATCAGTGGACACCGAAGAATGGCGCCGGCGCCGGGAAGATGCCGGATGCGCACGATCCCTCCAAGCGTCACGCACCGACCATGCTGACCACGGATCTCTCTTTGCGCTTTGACCCTGCATACGAAAAGATTTCACGCCGCTTCCTAGAGCACCCGGATCAGTTCGCCGATGCGTTTGCCCGCGCGTGGTTCAAGCTGACGCACCGCGACATGGGCCCGATCGTGCGTTATCTCGGCCCGCTGGTTCCGAAGGAAACGCTGGCGTGGCAAGACCCGATTCCCGCGGTGAATCATCCGTTGATCGGGGAGCAGGACATTGCCGCTCTGAAAGCGAAAGTCCTCGCATCCGGTTTGTCCGTTTCCCAACTGGTCTCGACGGCCTGGGCGTCGGCGTCGACGTTCCGCGGCTCCGATAAGCGCGGCGGAGCGAACGGCGCGCGCATTCGCCTTGCGCCGCAAAAGGACTGGGCCGTCAACCAGCCGGCGGAACTGGCGAAGGTACTGCAGAAACTCGAAGCCATCCAAAGGGAGTTCAACGCTTCACAGTTTGGCGGCAAGAATGTCTCACTTGCTGACCTTATCGTCCTCGGCGGCTGTGCGGCGATCGAGAAAGCCGCGAAGGGCGCTAGGCACGACGTGAAAGTCCCCTTCAGGCCGGGGCGCATGGACGCGTCGCAAGAACACACCGACGTTGATTCGTTCGCTCCGCTCGAACCGAAGGCGGATGGGTTCCGCAACTATGTCAACGGCACGCAGCACCTGTCGGCTGAGGAGCTGTTGGTGGATAAAGCGCAATTGCTGAAGCTGACGGCGCCGGAAATGACCGTTCTCGTCGGCGGCCTGCGCGTCCTGGGTGCAAATAGCGGGAAGTCCACACACGGCGTCTTCACCAAGCGTCCGGAGACGTTGACCAACGACTTCTTCGTCAACCTGCTCGACATGGGCACGCAATGGCAGCCTTCCAACGCATCCAACGGCTCCGGAGACGCCTACGAAGGGCGCGACTGCAAGACGAACGAGCTCAAGTGGACCGGAACCCGTATCGACCTTATCTTCGGTTCGCACTCTCAGCTGCGCGCCCTCGCGGAAGTCTATGCGTGCGCGGACTCTGAGGAGAAGTTTGTCAAAGACTTCGTAGCGGCGTGGACCAAAGTGATGCACCTCGATCGCTTCGATCTTGCCTGAGCTCGGCGGAAAGAAAGCCGTCAACTTCGTGCTGTTGCCTTTGTTTGGATCGGCAAAACCGAAACCATCGTTTTTCCAGGCTCACGGGGGCGTATCGCGCGCCCCCAGGCCACCTTTGCCAACAGGCGCGACATACGGACCGAGTTTGTCGCCGGGAGTGCGTGTCAGAGCTAAGTTTAGCAGATAGGGTATGAGGCTTGGGTTACGCGCTATAGGGAAGCTATTCCAGTCCCGCTCGCGGAAGTGTGATGCCATTGCCGGCGCTCAGATCTCCTGGAACACCGTTTCTCAATAATTTCCGGATTGTGACCACCCGGAAGGTAGCCAGATTGCCGCGTCCACAGTGGCCCAAGCTCCCAAGCAGTCCCGCCAACGATTCCGCTCAGCAGATTCCCTAAAAACGCCTTCACGAGTGCGGCACCCCAGCTGACGGACGAGGGCTTGAGAAGCAATAGCAGAGCTATCAGCAGGGCGACACCACCCAGCACACCTCCGTAGAGAAGGCCTGACCGTTTAAGCCAGGCGGCGGGCGATGAGGAACCAGCCGCGCGGGTCTTCGCCGGAGAAGGCCCCCTGTTGTTTATACTCAGGGCGGATTTCGAGGCGCACGGGCTCGAGGGATTCGATTTCCCAGCCATCGGCAAAGGCATGGCGCAACTCGGACTGCGAGACGCGTCGCGGTCCTTCCGTTCCCGGGGTGGCGTCGCTGAAACAAAGCAGGAACAGACGCCCGCTGGGATTGAGGACGGTCTTGAGCCCGCGCACGTAGCGAATGCGGTCCTCGTCGGAAAAAACGTGAAACAGGCCGGAGTCGAACACATTATTGAAGCGTTCGGTCCACTCATGGAGTTTTAGGGCATCTTTGACCAGGAACTTGACGGCGAGGCCGCGCTCGGCAGCCTTGCGCCGCGCCGCAGCGATGGGTTCTTCCAGAAAGTCGAAGCCGGTGACAGCATGGCCCCGAGCGGCGAAGAACAGGGCGTGTTCGCCGGTACCACAGCCCGCATCGAGAACCGAGCCGACGACGACCTTATCGGCGGCGGCCTGGAACGCAGGCTGGGACTTGCCGATGTCCCAGGGCGGGCTGCCGGCGTAAGAGCTGCGAAAGTGTTCGCGGTCGTGGGTCAAGACGTTGTTCCAGAAAAAATTTCTCTTAGTTTAATACATACAGTGAGCTAAAGAGAATGGTTCCAATTCTTCTTAATATAGACTTCCTCCTGGAAAGTCGGCACATGGGAAGTGATCGCGATTGCTCCCGCCAGCCTAACCGGAAGTTACTTCGGGCCAGAGTCCGCTTGGGGGAAATTGCTTTTGATTCGACTCGGTCTCGTCCGACCCAATTCTGGTCGGATTACGGGGCATCCGGAAGTTATCCCGGGCCAGAAGTCTGGCTGAAGGAAATGTGGTGCTTCCGACCGTAGTTCACCGGGCGATCTTCTCGCCTTCCGTTTCCAGACCGTTATAGTGAAGTCGATGTTCCGATGACTCGACCTTGAGGAAGTCAAACACCCAGCGCTATTCCTCCCGCAACGCTACCATTGGATCGACCCTTGTGGTGCGCCATGCCGGGATGAGCGTAGCGGCGAACTGCCACCGCGGCCAACAGCGCCGGCACTACAACGAAGGTAATCGCATCTGTTGCGCTCACACCGAACAACATGCTGGCCATTACGCGAGTCAACACAGCCGCACCAGCGAGACCAGCCAAAATACCAATTGCGGCTAGTTCCATCCCCTGTCGCACCACCAACCTGATGATGTCACCAGGCAGTGCGCCCAATGCCACCAGCACACCAATATCGTGCGTGCTCTGGGTTACCAGGTACGACAGCACGCCGTATAGACCCATGGCGGCCAACAACATCGCGAATGCCGCAAATGCGCCCAGCATCGTGCTCGAAAAGCGTTGGCGCGCCAGCGAATCGTAGAGGCGTTCCTGCATCGTCCGAATTCCGTAAACCGCAACGGACGGATCGACCGCGTGGATTTCCTGCACGATGGCAGAAGACAGCCCGGCCGCGTCGGAGGAAGTGCGCGCCACCAGGAACATGCCGGTCGAGGGATCCTGCTCCTGCGGGAAATATGTCGCGATCTTGCCATCGGTCTCAAGGCCGTATTGTTTGACGGTTCCGACTACGCCGACAATCGTGATGGGCTTCTTGGGATCAAACCACACGTGTTTTCCGACGGCATCACCGGCGGCCAGAAGCGCTGCGCGAACTTGTCGTCAATGATTACGACCTTCGGCATATCCGCGTTGTCATACTCGGAGAAGAATCGGCCTTTGAGCAGCGGAATCTCCATTGCTCGAAAGTAGTCCGTGCTCGCAGTGCGGATGTCCACCTGCAACTCCTGCCCGGGGGGCGGCGTGTAACCTTCCACGTTGATGCCTCCCCAACCCACCGATCCGGTCAGTGGCAGAACCGAAACCACGCCTTCCGCAGTCACGCCCGGCAGGCGGGCGATACGGCTCTTCGATTTCCCGATAGAAATTGGCTGCGGCTTTGTCGTCGCGGTACTTTGGATCACTGGCGGCAACTTGCATCGTCAGCACGTGGTCTGTGGTGAATCCCGGGCTAACATTCTGCAGACGTACGAAGCTGCGAATCAGCAGCCCGGCTCCGATCAGCAGCATCAGGGAAAACGCCAACTCGGAGACGACCAGCAAGCTGCGCAAACGGTGCCGCCGCAGATGCAGCCCTCCATCGCTCTGCCCGCTGCGGCCGCCGGCTTTCAGCGACGTATTCAGATCCACCTTGATAGCGCGCCAGACCGGTGCCGCGCCGAACAGAATGCCGGTCACCAGCGAAACGCCGAACGTGAATGCCAGCACCGTCCCGCTGATTCCGATGTCCTCCAGTCGCGGAATATTGCCCGGATTCATCGTGCGCACCACGTAGATGCTCACCTGAGCAACCACGAGCCCCGCGGCGCCGCCGAGGATTGCCAGGAAAATGCTCTCGGTAAGTAATTGCCGCGCCAGCCGCTGCCAGCTTGCTCCCAAAGCCGTCCGGATGGCTACTTCCTTCTCACGTGCCGCCGCGCGAGTGAGCAGCAGGTTGGCGACGTTCGCGCAAGCGATCAGCAGCACCAACGCCACCGACCCCAACAGCACCAGCAGTGCCCGGCGCACGTCTCCCACCACCTGCTCCTGCAGACCCACTACATGCATGCCGAAGCTGCTGTCGCGCTTGTCCTTCTCGCGGATTCGGCTGGCAATCACGTCGACATCGGCCTGCGCCTGTTGGACCGAGATTCCCGGTTTTAGCCGCACGACGATATTGTAGTTTTCGTCGCCTCTGCTTTTCACCGCATCGGCTCCCAACGGCAACGGAAGAAAGACGTCCACCTTGTCCATGGGTCCTTCCGACGGCATCACTTCGGCGTTGAGCATGAACCCGCGCTGCAGTACTCCGGCCACGGTGAAAGGACTTGCCATTGAGCGTGATGCTCTTGCCCACAATCTCGGGATCGGAGTTGAACACCCGCTTCCAGATTCGGTCGCTGAGAATAGCGACCGCCGGTTTTCCGGGCTTGTCCTCTTCCGGCAACAAGAGACGGCCAAGAAGAGCTTTTGCGCCGAGCATCTGCAGCAAGCTGGATTGCGTTCGCATTCCGTCAACCCACTCGGCCTGCTCGCGGCCAGTCAGCGTGAAAGTCCGGCTCTGCGCGAGCGCCATCTGCTCGAAGGAATGGTTCTCGTTCTGGATGTCGATGTACTGGCCCGGCGAAGGCCAGTCGCGGAAAATGCCGATTGCCGGAGAATGCAGCCAGACGGCGGCCAGACGTTCTGGTTGTGGATAAGGAAGCGGACGCAGCAGCAGCGCATCCACCACGCTGAAGATGGCCGAATTCGCACCGATTCCGATGGCCAGGGAAGCTAAAATCACCAAAGTCGACAGCACGTTCTTGCGAAACATGCGCCAGGCGTAGCGAAAGTCTTGCAGCCAAGTGTGCATGATCCCTCCCGCGTTTGAATGCACGATGATATGACGCGCCCGGATTCCTCGCTAGAAGGATCTCGCGAGAGTTCAGTCGCCAACTAATTGTTGTTTTTGTTACCAGTGACAGCGTGCCGCTGTCCCCTGCTCGGAAGTTATTCTGTTAGCTGCGCGCCTGCACTTGGCCGCTGCTCAGCGATGCGAGCCAGAAGTCCCGTTGTGGGAAGTCTCACCAGATAGGTAACGAGAAACGCTAGTGGCGCGTCCCCCTACCTGCTTGCGAGTTGGCAAGCATTCGGTCGCGAGCCGAATGCTTGGTTTGAGCGCGATTGATCTGATAAACCGCAGAGACACCTGCCCTAGTTAACTTTCCTTCGTCTTCATTCATCGAGATTAATCGCGATTCGCCCACTCGACATTTCATCGTGGAAGGGCAGAGTTCCCTGAAAATGTACGCAACTCACTGCGTGACAAGGGAGTTGGCTCCCCGGGGAGGATTCGAACCTCCAACATTTCGGTTAACAGCCTTGTGCCTGATTTACTCACAATTGTGCCGGAGCCGAGACAAATCGAGGGGAATCAGCAAGTTCTAGCTAAATGGGAGTAGTCAGATTTACCTTCTCTTTGCGGTCTTTATTCACTTTTTGCCGCCATTCATCTCAGTTCATATGACACTGGTATGACACTTCCAGGTCGCCGTTCCTGGCTCGTCACTTTTCCGAGTACGCCACTTCACAGGCACTGACCGCTACCACCAACATTTCTGTTGACCCGTGCACGACTCGGCGCTACCTTGCAATCATATGAATGCCGACCTACTCAAACTCACCCTGTTGAAACGCATTCTCAGGAAGGTCAGAGAACTGTTCAACAGGCCCACGGATGTACATTACACGAGTGTCCCCCTTTGGCGACCATGGCGTGACTTCTAACGCTCGGCCACATCGGTGCCCAACGCCACAAGCCATACACGTCCATATGGATTTCAAGTTTCCGAGTACGCCACAAATCGGGAGTTGAGGACATTTCGTGAAGAAGTTCTGCCTTTGAAGAGACAACTAAAGACCTAAGGAGTTGGGGAAACTCGCGGTAGACAAACGTCGGGCTTACTTCTATGCTGCCGTTGAGAAAGAAGAGGGCGCAACGGCTTTCTTATTTGAGCCATTCGAAGACCAGCGAGCCCCTACCCATCACCTCGTCTACCACTGGCTTCGCGACCTCCAGTCCCTTTTCACTGTTTGCGAACATCACCACACCTGACTTCGTTTTCGGATCTGCCATCACGAAAGCTTTGAATGAGCCGTTGTCTCCCCAATGCCAAAGCACATCGATTCCATCTTTACGCTCAATGCCCCATCCCAATGCCCAAAACAGATTCTTCGATAGCTGCTTCGGCTCGTGCTTGATGCAAATCCTGCACTCCGGATCGAGTGCGATTTCCGGCGTTTCCATCTCGCGCAGAGTCGCTGGCTTGAGTCCTTTCCCGTTGAGAACCGCCTCAACAAATAGCGCGTAGTCCTTGGCTGTTGTGTTCAGCGTCGAAGCAGCTAACGCCTCTGTCGGCTTCACCAGTTCGTCCGGCTTCCCGTCGGAGTCGTAGCCCGTGGCGGTGAGTGCATCAAAGTCTGGCCGCCACACGTAACTGCTGCTGGTCATGCCCAGCGGCGTGAAAACGGCTTCGGCCATATATTCGTTGAGCGGTTTACCAGTGATCTTCTCGACGACGCGTTGCAGATAGATATAGCCTTCGCCCGAGTAGCTGAACCGCTCTCCCGGCGTGAAATAAATTAAGACGGAACCGCCATCTCCCGGCCAGTTGGGAAATCCTGTTCGATGGCTCAGAACGAGCCGCGCGGTAATCTTTGCAAGGCGCTCGTCACCCGCAATAAAAGGTTTCGGGAGATAGGTTGTGAGGGGAACGTCCAGCCCCAGCTTCCCCTGCTCCACTAGTTTCAGCACGCCATAGGTAAAACCGGCTCGCTCAGTGAAGCCGCTTCAAAAACTGTTTCCCCCGTCACCGCCTGGCCCGTTTTTACCTCTTTCAGCCCGAAGCCGTGCAGCCACGCTGTCTTTCCGGTGCGAATCACAGCAATCGCCAACCCTGGCACACCGTCTTTTTTCATTAGTTCGGGAATGTCTCTCTCCAGCTGCGGAACTGTTGCCTCGGTGGGTGTCGCCGGTGCCCTGTTTGCCCGCCACATCGGCGAAAAAACAGGCAAACCGACAACGATAGCCCCAAGCACAACAGCACTTCGCGCTCTCGTCCCCAAGCAATTCATTTGTGTCTCCAAAGCTGGTCTGAACCCATCGACCTAGACGAACCAGAAGGGTTGCGGTTAGGCACTCCCGTAAGTGGAGTTACGAGAGATGTAGCTCTTTTGTTCCATGCTGTTCGCTACTCTCGGCAAGGGCCTGATTAACAGCATACCCGTCCATCTCTAACAATACTGGCTCTGTCAAGTCCTTTTTTCTTTCTTCCACAGCTTTTTTCTTTTTCTTTGCACACTTCACCATTCACTCCTGAGAGTGGTCTTGTTCGTTTACTTCGACCTCTGTGCATCGACGACCACGGCTCGTTCGTAATCTGTCGGGCGGCTTCAGTCCGACCCAACCATCTCTCCGATCAAAACTTCGACCATGATTACTACTTCAAACTCCCTTTGCAGGGAGCGGGATGCCCAATCAAGTGGACGACGTCCTACTTCACGCCATGGACGGTTCCGAGCTTTCCCGCGTTCGAACCGAATTCAACCAACTGCGAATATTGCCAATTGTTTCGCCACATCCAGTACAACCGAACAGCGAGTTTCCTGGCCATGGCCACTTTGGCAATTCTTTTTTCCCGGCGCATCATCAGGTGTGCATACCGACGTCGCCAGTCCGGGTTGCACCGTGCGGCTGCTTGCGATGCTTCTACCAGCAAAAAGCGGAGTAGAGCAATTGCCCTGCTTGCTGATATGTCCCAGCCGTTGCCGGCCGGCACTAGAGTCCTCGCACGGAATGAGCCCGGTGTAGCTGCCAACCTTCTTGCCACAAGGAAATCGATCCGGCGTCCCAATGACCAGAACGTAGGCCAGCCCCGTAATGGGTCCCACGCCAGGGTGACTCCAAG
>CAVSDV010000023.1:0-82824 GCA_963726725.1 Candidatus Acidiferrales bacterium | reverse complement strand
GACCACCTGGGACCGTAAGGACAAACCATTGGCCCGCGAATTCAAAAAGCTTGTCCAGGTTGTCTTGCAACTCGATCTCGCCGGTATCGCTCCTGCTCCCGCGGATGTGGGGATCGTTATCCCCGACGAATGGGCCAAAGTCCATGGCGATTTCTCGCGCTTTGGTCTGACCGGACCTGCAGTAACACCTTATGTTTCTCAGTCCGATGGCGATGCCATCCCGGGCCGTCCCCAACCGGACGCTAGCGCCGCCAACCAGTGGCTGATGTCCTCCGCACTTACGTCGTTCATCCTCGCCCGGCAAGCCGGCCTCAAGGCCGATTTCCCGCGCGAGTACGCAGATTGGGAGAAGCGCCTCATGCTGTTCCTCCCATCGCCCATCACCAGCACGTCCGATCCATTTCTCGTACATGTCCACTCGGACTTCTATGAGAAGGCCAGGAAATACGTAGAGAAGGGCGGATTTCTGTACGCCTCCGTGGCTTCCGATGGAGCCGTGCCTGAAATGACCTCGCTCTTCGGCGCGCATCGTCATGATCGTGCTATCTCTGCGAAGTCACGATCAAAATGGTGCAGCCATTCGGAAATTTGAAACCCGAGACACTTTTCACTACACCGTTCCGTCGGCAAGCATCCAATCCTGGGGAGTTCTCCTTGAAGTGTCCAGCGGTAAAGTCATTGCCGTGGATCAGGATGGCCACCCAGCACTCGTGATCAATTCGATCGGTGCGGGCAAGACGCCCTACTGAGCGCTATCCGATGAACATTACCTCGCGGGTATGCCAGCCCGCATTTGATAAGCCAGAACACACGAGCAAATTTATGCGGCCTTTCGCGATTGGGCTGGTGTGACCCCCGATTTCGTTCCGACCGTACCGGAACGTGGAAGTCACTTCTCTTACGGGACCATCGCGGCCTATCTTGCGGTCGTAAATCACAGTGAGCAGCCGCAGGACCTGACCATTCTTTCTGCCATTCCGGTGCGCTCCTACACCTGGATTACCCCGGAGGATCTGCCCGAGCCGGTCGCTCTCGAAGGCGCCGAACGCAAAGCTCCACCTTGGCCCGTTTGAGGAGCTATTCTCGAGTGGAAGTAATGACGTTTTTCGGTTCAGCTAGCTCCGGGAGACATCCATGATCGGCGCCGTCGGATATTGGTGGAACTAAGATCGCCGCGAGATCTGGATGCGGAAGGACGAGTCCTGATTCGCTCTCAAGTGCCCACAAACGCGGATGCCCGGTTATCGCAACGCCTTCCACGCCGTTGTGCAGATGCTCCGCCAAGCCGAAAAGGAAGTCGACCAGAAACCACTGGGATTGGGATCGGTTCCACCGGTCCCGTCTATCCCCTCACGGGAGAGATCGGCGATGTCAATTTTTTCCCCAACTGGAAGGGAGAAAACCCCGTCAAGGATTTGGAGCGTGTCTTCCAGGTGAGAGTTGCTATCGAGAATGATGCGGACGCCGCCGCTCTAGGCGAGGCCGGTTGGGGGGCAAGGCGCAATAAGACCCGATTGATTTATGTCACCGTCGGCACCGGCATCGGCGTGGGCTTGATCTTCGACGGAAGAGTCTATCGCGGGGTGGATTATTCTCACCCGGAAATCGGCCATCACCTGATTGATCCTTCCGGGCCGCCCTGCTACTGCGGCTTCAGCGGTTGCTGGGAATCGTTGGCGACTGGTCCCGCGATGGAGTCCTGGATGGCGAGCATCATTCCCCCGGGCTATCAGCACCGCGAAAATCTGACCGCAGAGAAGATCTGCGAATTAACGCGTGCGGGTGACGAGTTTGCCCTGCGTGCGGTCGAGCGGGAAGCGCGCTATCTCGGCCTCGGACTGGCCAACCTGGTCACGCTTTATGTCCCAGACGCCATTGTCTTGGGCGGCAGCTTGATGAAGAGTTCCGATCTATGGATGGACGCAATTTACAAGATCATTGCAGCAAGTTGCCACTTCGTCCCGTACGAGCGAACCGAAGTGGCGCTTGCCTCGCTCGGCGAAGACGCGAACCTGATTGGAGCCGCAAGAGTCTGGTACCACAGATTCGCCCCGAGCGGAGGCTCTCATGCCGGTTGATCTTTCTGTCGTGCAAGGCGACTACTTTCGTGACTTGCTCAGCCAGCCAAAAGCTTTGCAAGATACTCTAGGGCAGTTTGCGGAAAGCAAAGAGCTGCAAGCTCTCGCCTCCCGCCTGCAAAAGGGAAAATTCAAATCCGTCGTGCTGACGGGCATGGGCTCGTCCTTCCACGGCCTGAATCCTCTGCTTCTTCAACTCACGGACGTTGGGCACCCCACAGTTCTCGTGGAAACCTCCGAACTCATTTATTACCGGCGCCGGCTTCTGAGCCCCGAATCCCTGATCGTCGCGGTCTCCCAGTCGGGGCGAAGCGCGGAAATGATTCGTCTGCTGAAGACGAATCACGGGCGCGCTCCCGTCATCGCGGTCACTAACACCGCTGACAGCCCTCTTGCTCGCCGCGCGGATGCCCTCCTTCTTACCTGCGCGGGCGAAGAGTTTTCCGTTTCCTGCAAAACCTACGTCAGCGCTCTTCTTGCGCTTAAATTTTTGGGGGATCAGCTTTGTCGTGTGCCCCTTACCCGCACCCTGAAGCAACTCAGGGCCGTGTTGCCGCCCGTGAGCCACTACCTCGCCCGGTGGAAAGATCACGTCGAATACATGCTTCCGAGGCTCGCCGGAGTGCGACAGCTCTTTCTCGTAGGCCGCGGCCCTTCCCTGGCAGCAGTGGGCACTGGCGCTCTCATTTTGAAGGAATCCACGCAATTTCCTGCCGAAGGGCTGTCGAGCGCCGCCTTTCGACATGGCCCCTTTGAAATGCTGGGCTCGGAAACGTTCGTCATGATTTTTGCCGGCGACGCAAAAGCAAGAAAATTAAACAGCCGCCTTCTGCAAGATATTCGGGCGCACGAAGGCCGCGCTGAACTGGTTGGGCAGGACTCCGAAGAGTGCGCCTACGGTTTGCCAAACGTGGCGACCAGTCTCTTGCCCGTATTGGAGATCCTTCCGGTTGAAATGATGACGCTCGCACTGGCGGCAATAAAGGTGTGCCAGCCAGGAAAGTTTCGCTTCGCCACGAAAATTACGACGAGAGAGTAGTCGAGCAGGACCTTCCGGGAGGCTCAGTTCATGGTTCGTAGCCGTTACATGGTTGGCTTGATCCTGCTCATCTTCTTCGTCATGTCCTTCCTGACGAACATTCCCGGTGCGATCATCCCAGACATCATCACCAACTTCAGCGTCAGCCTGACGGTTGTGGCGCTCCTGCCGTTTTTCTTTTTCAGCGCTTATGGGGTCATGTCCATCCCCGCGGGCTTTCTGGTAGAGCGTTTTTCCGAAAAGCCAGTCATGATTGCTTCGTTTGCAGCCGGCCTGGCAGGCTCTCTGAGCATTGCCCTGCATCCTTCCTTCCTCGTCATCATCATTTCTTCCTTCGTGATCGGCGCGGGCATGGCTGCCCTTCAAGTCGCCATCAATCCGTTGCTGCGTGTCGCCGGCGGCGAGGAGCACTTCGCTTTTAATTCTGCGTTCGCCCAGCTTGTCTTTGGCGCTGCCTCGTTTCTGAGCCCCAGAGTTTATTCCTACATCGTTGAGCACCGGGGGACTGCGGCCTCCACCCTTCCTCCCCTGCAACTACTGGATCGCATTACGCCGGCGAACCTCCCGTGGGTCGCCATCTATTGGATCTTCGCGGCGGCCACAATCGTCATGATCGTCATCCTAATCTTCAGCCACACGCCCCGTGTCGATCGCAAGGCCGATGAACAGGCGGGCACTTTGAGCATGTACCGCGATCTCCTGCGCAAACGCGTAGTGTGGTTTTTTTTCGGCTGTGTTTTTGCCTATGTCGCCTCAGAACAGGGAACGGCCAACTGGATTTCCCAATTCCTTGCCACCTATCACCATGCGGATCCGCACACCACCGGCGCTAATGCCGTCTCCTGGTTCTGGGGACTACTCACTCTGGGTTGTCTGCTGGGCATGTTCCTCCTGAAACTGTTCGACAGCCGTCGCGTCCTGATTGGATTCAGCGTTGCCACGATTCTGTGTCTCACTGCGGCTCTATTTGGCCCTGCAAAAGTGTCCATCGCAGCCTTTCCGCTGGTTGGATTTTTTGCGTCCATCATGTGGCCTGTGATCTCCTCGCTCGCGCTCAATTCTGTTTCCGAGCATCATGGCTCCTTCGCGGGAATTCTATGTACCGGAATTGTCGGAGGTGCTTTCGGTCCGATCATCATCGGCCGCCTGGGCGACCTTTTCGGCCTGCGCGTAGGGATGTCATTTCTTTATCTGACTTTTGGTTGCGTCCTGAGCGTCGGCTTCTGGGCCAAGCCGCTCATTACCAACGCCATCTTTCTCCAGAAGAAGGAGAACTGAAATACGCGCAGAACTGCGCGGCAAAGTTTCAGGCTTTCGCCGCCAAAGGTCCAGATTGTGGAGAGGAGAAATAAATTGAAAACTAGCATCGTTCTGGTGGAAACCCTGTTTGCCGCTTTCTTGGCCACAGGGTCGATGGCGTTCGCGCAACAGAAGGAATCGGCTGCCACGCTTTACCTCGACCTCAGCAAACCTCAGCATGTCCTTCCCGATGCCCAAGAGTGGGAAGGCAAGGAATTTCCTCATACCCTGAGTGTTCTGGAACTGAATCGCGATGGCTTTCGCTACTGGGGTTGGTACGGCCTCAACGAAGGGATGGGAATTGGCCTGGCGCGCAGCAATGATTTGGTTCACTGGACAAAATACGAGAAGAACCCTCTCTGGACCAATGCCCGCTGGCCCAGCGTTCTCGAAAAAGCTGACCCGAAAGATCCCGAGCTATTCTATTTCGCCATCGTGCGTGATTACGACACCCCCAGCAGCCATATTGTGCTCGCGACTTCCCGTGATGGCATACACCTGAAGGAGGAGAAGATTCTCGTCCCCGGCGTGCCTAATCAGCGCAATCAGAATCCGAACCTCTTTCGCGATCCGCTGTCTGGTCGGTTCTTCCTAACCTATTATCGCGGGAATGATAAAGATCAATTTGAGATCGTCAGCCGTAACGCCGCTGCGGTCTCCAATCTGGACAAAGCTACGGAGAAAGTTCTTATTCGCTCTACCCAAACGGTTGCTGCACCCACTCTTCTCTATGTCAAGCCAAAAGGAAAGGATTCCGGGATCTATTACTTGGCCACGGAAATCTATCCACACCGTTACACAAATGATCCTGAGGGAGAATGGCAGGTAAAAGTATTCGCGGCCAATGCTCCTAACGGCGATTTTCAGCCCGTTGCGGGAAATCCCGTGATGAAAGGGCAGCGTGCCTGCTTGTTTCAACACATCTTCAACAATCGGTTCTACGGCTACGATTGCCATCTCGAAGCCAACGACAAGTGGATCCTCGAAGAGGTCGAAGCTCCTCTACCGTAAAGTAAAGATGCGCGGGTGTCAGGCGGCACCTGACCATGCCCGCCGGGGAGCCATCGCCTCCCCGCGTGGCGGACTCCGCTCCATTGGTCAAGCGTTGGTCGCGTCGAGTCAGTTTCAATCTGCTTGCTGCCGAAAGCCAGCCTGGAGAGAGCCTGCGAACCACAAATATTTGCATCAAGGGCTCCGGGCTCACCTGCCCGTGGTTGAGGGATGCAAGATCGGTGAAGGATGTAGGGTCTATCGGGGGTTCTCTGCTTCTTCAACCGACGCCAGTGAGACGAGTTGTTTGACTTCACTCCGCAGCTGTTAACCAGGCGGCTTTTCATTCGAATTTGGACTGACTATTGGTTCCTCAACCCCACCTCAGATCAACTTGAGGCATCGGACGAGCGTTTCTTGCAGGATGTCAGCGCACCGGTGGAAGAGCTTGCACGAGAGTTGTGGTTCCGGACCACAATAAGCAGATTCGGAGTGCGAGGGTTAGATCTTGTTGCGGTCGCAACCAGTCCG
The DNA here is from genome assembly GCA_963726725.1 of Candidatus Acidiferrales bacterium. Classification (GTDB taxonomy): domain Bacteria; phylum Acidobacteriota; class Terriglobia; order Acidiferrales; family UBA7541; genus Acidiferrum. The sequence goes on along the minus strand of CAVSDV010000023.1, from coordinate 76,887 downwards.
TCAGAATCGTGTAGCTGCCCGTGAAGTTCCGTTCGCGCAGTCCGCGCAGTAGCACACGCGCGTTCCACACCCCGGCGCGCAGCCGCTCCTCCAAATACGGCTTATACGCGCCGAGTTTGCTCGGATGCGCTGCACGTGGGCCATACTCCGGCACCACCGCAGTACTGACGGTTACGCACGAAGCTCGGTGTCCCGAAGCTATCACTGCCATGGCTCACCGACTCGCCCGACTCGTCTATCGAATGCTCAAGTACGGTCAGCACTACCTCGACAAAGGTGCCACGTATTACGACCAAAGAAATCGCCAACAACAAATCGAGCACCTCAAAAAAAGGAACGGTCGAAATTCACGCACCGAGTCGCGTGCTTACTTCAGCCCAACATCGACCCCACTGGCAGATTGGCCACAGGACAACGCGCCTTGCGTAGCACTCGCTCGGATGTGGTCCCGCGTAGGGCATCGAGAAATCCGTCAGGACCGTCGGTTGTCATGATGATCACATCCGTGCGAAGCTCCGCGGCAGTTTGCAAGATGACGTCGGCCGGTTCACCGACCTTGACCACCTTGGTCCAGGTCCAGTCGGTGTCCTTGGGGAGCTTTAGCGACGGCATTTCGGCAGTGGGTCCGACGTGGAGCACCGTGACCATGCCAGCTGGCAACTGGAGGTTGCGGATCAAACGGGCAGCGGCTTCCACGCTCGGCTGCGGGCGGGGTTTGATCGCAACCGGAATGAGGATATTCCGGAGAGAGATCGAGCCGTCCTGTCGCGAGACGAAGCCCTCCACGCCGTGGGGGGTGAATAGCGTCATTTGTCCGGCTCTGCGCGCGATCGGTCCGCCCACCGATTTCCCCAACCAGCGCATGCGGCCCTCGTGCTGGCGAACTGCCAACACGATCAGATCTGTAGGATTCTTTTCGAGAAAACCAAGACAGGCTTTCACCGGATCATTGCTCAACTTGAGAACTTTGGCGACCTTTATGCCGAGCTGCCCAACCGCGCTCTTGGGGCTGTCTTTCGGGATGAGCCCCCATCGCTCGAGCGTGTCGCGGACGCCGGGAAAGTCCTGCCATTCGGCACCGGGACTCGCCTCGACATGGAGCATTGTAAGTTTGGCTCCAGCCACCAGTGCCATCTTCAGAGCGTGCACGAAGGCGACTTCGCTGGCCTCGGAAAAATCTGATGGATGAAAAATCGATTCAAGTTTGACTCCGTCAAGTATCTTGGTCTGAGTCATAATTCACCTGCTTTTCATGTTTGAGTTCGAGAACGGGCCGTAGGCGGTGCAGCGCTTGGTCGCTGCTAAATCCAAACCAACCATCGCCGTAACCCGCAATCGTGTGAGCCAAAACTTGGCAGGGCCAAGCGGCCAGCTAGCAGTCACAAAAAGCGCCATCCCAGCGTGAATGTAAAACGAAATTACGGGGCACTGCACTAATATCCACTTTTCCAGGAGTCTACGCGCCCATGGGAGTCAAGTTGTAGCATCGCGCAAGGTCATTGATATTCGCGCGCAAAGCGGCCCAGTATTTTTCTGCCTGACTACCGTAATTCCCCTTCGTCATCACCTGATTGACGCGGCGCGCACTGTCCATGACCTGCTCCATTTGTGCCTTTGTTTCAAGATAATTCGACGTTGGGTCGAACTTGCGCCGAAGACGGTTTGTCGTGCGATTCAAATCATCCATGGCATTTTCAAGGTCGTCTTTTGTTTGCTTGGCTTGGTTCGCACGAGCGTCTGTGTTTGCCGGATTCGAACCCTGGCGTCGTGTTGTCGCTCCGCTGCTCTTAGCCGAGTCGGCGCGGTTATTGGCGTCTTGTCCGCGATTGTCGAGATAGTTGCGGAATTGGTCCACGCCGTCTTCCACCTTGCGGATGCGGTCGCCAACCTGCGCCTTCGTAAACGGATTTGTTTGAGCTTGTGCCACGGTGGAAAGGCTGACCACGGCTAACATTGTCATGCACCAAAATGCAGTTCGCTTCCTGCAATTCATTTCGCACCTCCCCGATACGGGCAATTTACGACGGCGCGTGGCTCGTGCGTAACTAGGGATTCCCCTAAGGGCCGTGACTCTCAGCCAGTAGGGTTAATTCATCTCTGGGAATAGTAAATTCCGCTTTCCCGCAATTGAGACACACGACCAGCACTAGCAGCAAGGCACTGGGGCGCTGGGCGGGAGGGCGTACGGAGCGCGGAGTGTGACTGTACCCGGGCTTGTGCGTGCAGGCGGATGGGCCGCTGCACTATTTCAGTGTACTGAATCTTGTCTCACGTCTGGGTCATAAAATAAGGATGGCTCCTTCCTTTGCTGCAAGGAGCCATCTCTCTGTGAGTTCTGCCCTGATGATCCACCCGCTCAGTGAATCGCATATCGCGAGTTCTTTTCACTTTTTTGGACTAGGGGAATCCCTAGTAGCAGCGGAGACGAGAACGCTATAACTTGCGGAGATCCAGTCCCCGGAGGCGAAGCGGCTCTTCGTATTGGCAAAGGCCAATCACTTGAGCCACATGCGCACAGCGGAATACGTTACGCTGGTCGCTGCCGCCGATCTTTCCGGTCACCATGGCGTTGGTGTGCTGCTCGAGAGCTGCCTCGCCGACCATTTGGCCTTCGTCGAAAGGACGAAGCGTTTGATCCGTCACGTCATCGAAGCGAAGCTCGCGGCGAGAGCTACAAGCTGAGCCGTTCAATTGGCGAACGACGTGAAGAGCGCATGGTCCTGTCTCGCAGAAGAGGCTGGACCATGCGCCTGGTTCCGAGGACAACCGCAAGTTCTGAGTTTCAATGAAGTTAGTTGCGAAAAAGCGACCCGGGTTCAAGAAATCATTCAGTTGATTCAATCAAGGAGGAAGAAATGAAGTCAGGCAATTGGGCAAAAACAGCACTGGTATTGTTGTTGGGAGCACTCTGTTTCGTGTTGGCGATTTCTACGAATGCGCAAGTCCAAACCGAAAAGTCCACGACGGTAGGGCGGACCACTATGCAAGTTCAGATGGAACGTGGAGAAGTTGTGCTTGTGAACGGCAACGACCTCGTCGTCAAGATGGAGGATGGCACCATTCGCCACTTCCCCAATGTCCCGGAAAGCGCCAAGGTCACCGTGGATGGCAAGGAACTCGGTATTCATGACCTGAAGCCGGGCATGAAACTCCAGCGAAGCATCATTACCGCGTCCACTCCCCAAACGATCACGACGGTCCAGACCGTTACCGGGAAGGTGTGGCACGTCACGCCGCCTAACTCGGTGATCCTCACACTGGAAGACGGAACGAATCAGTCCTTCAAGATTCCCAATGGCCAAAAATTTACGGTCGACGGCCAGCAGGTCGATGCCTTCGGCCTGAAAAAGGGAATGGTTGTCACTGCCACCAAGATCGTCGAGGTTCCGGAAACCGTGGTGTCTCAACACAAGCATGTTTCGGGGACTATGCCAACTCCCCCACAGGCGCCGCCCGCGGATGTTCCGATCCTTGTTGCCACAGGGAAGCCAGCCGCTGCGCCAGCTCCAGCAACTGCGGAAACAGCCGCCACCGCTCCGGCTACGAAGCTGCCGAAGACCGGGAGTAACTTGCCTTTGGTCGGACTGCTTGGCCTGTTGTTCATTTCCACTTCGCTCGGAATCCGGCTACTGCGCCCATATGGAAGGAGACTTTCATGACTGAACACAAAAGCCGCCAACGGTTTTCGAACTTGATATGTAAGGCGAGCATCTCTTTCGCCGTGCTCTGCCTATTAATGCCTCACACAACATTTGCCGATGACAAGGCAAAAAATGAGCAGGAACGGGTTAAAGCTTCCGGGGAGGTGCTCGATGCCCTGGTTAACAGCGAAAGCGGCATTCCTACCGACCTGCTAAACAAGTCAGAATGCGTGATCATTCTACCTTCCGTTAAGAAAGGTGGCTTCATCATTGCTGGCCAATATGGCAAGGGGTTGATGAGCTGCCGAACCGGAGCGAAATTCGATGGTCCTTGGAGCGCTCCTATCATGATGCAGTCCAGTGGTGGCAGTGTCGGTTTTCAGGCAGGGGGCCAAGCCATTGACTATGTCATCCTGGTACTCAACGACAAGGGGGCACGCAAGATAATGAACGGAAAAGCCAAGCTGGGTGCTGACGCGAGCATCGCTGCGGGTCCGGTCGGCCGGAATGCGGAAGCGGCCACCAATGCTGCGATGAGTGCAGAAATGCTCTCCTATTCGCGTACATCTGGGGTATTCGCCGGAGTGTCTTTGTCGGGAACCTCGCTTGGACCCGACAGTGGTGCGAACGAAGACCTGTACGGGAAAAAGGTGAGTGGGGAAGAGATCTGGACGGGAAAAGTACAAGTGCCCGACTCTGCGAAGGAATTGCTCGCGACACTGGCGGCCAAATCCCCCAAGAACCTGTCAGCAGGCAAGCAGTAATAACAAGTACCCGGAACTATGCATTGCGAAACAACCAAAGAGGCACAAAAATCCTTTGCGGGGCAACAGGTCAGAGACGAGTTGTGGTAGTTTGTGCAGGGTTTCTCTCATGAAACGCACATCATTAGAGGTACTTCTCGCTGTTGCATCGCTATCCCACGATCTTTCAAGCAGCCAAGATAGCAACGCTACCCTCTCAACAATCGGTTATGGCGATGGTGTCCTCTACAGGGCGAAGTGAGCATCTTGGCAGCGCTTGAGGGAACAACCGGTGTTCTTTATATTGCGATCACGGTCGCGCTGCTGGTCAGTGCGTACAGACCTCTTTCGGATTCGCCCTGAATCCCGAGAAAACGAGTGCAATTATTGTTTGATGGATTCGCGGGCCTTTTGGCGCTCCGCTTCCCGTTCAGCAAGAAGTTTGTAGGCTACGTAGTATTTGTAAATGTTTCGGACGTAGGTGACGGTTTCCTGCCCGATGTCCTGGGCGGCTATCAGTTCAACGTTTTCGAACCAGACATCAGGATTGAGTCCGCTTTCTGCGGCCTGCTTGCGCAGGCGGGCGACGCGGGTCGGGCCGGCATTGTAGCTGGCAAAGACGAACATCGTGCGGTCGACAGGATTCAGCTTGGGGTCGTTGAAATAGGTGTCGGCGATGTTGCGCAGCATCTTAACCCCGGCGTGAATGTTGGCGTCGGCTACGCCCACGTTGGCGATGTTAATGGGTGAGGCGGCGGCGTATCTGGGCATGACCTGCATGATTCCCACCGCACCCCGCGGGCTGCGCAGGTTCTGGTTCAGCATGGATTCCTGGTAGCCCTGTGCGGCCAGCATCAGGTAATCAAAATCGTATTGCGCAGCATATTTCTGAAACAGCGCAATGGTGGCGCGAAACTTTTCCATCTCTTTGCCGGAGGTGGAATTTTTCACCCACTTGGTATTCTTCAGGTAGCGACGCAAGATCGTGTTTCCGAAAGACGTACCAACTCCATGGCTGGCGACGAATTCATCCAGAAGCTGTTTGAGCTGGGGATTGTTCTTGCGCATAACCAGCGCGGTTTGTCCCTCGGTGACGAGCGGCACGTCGGGATGCGCCCTCAAGTTATCGAAGACCTTTGACCACAGTTCGGCGCGCTCCCGCGTAGTGATGGTGGCGGGGATCAGGCCGGCGTTGACCATCTGGACCAGATCGTCGTCGGTGAGATTCTTGTCAGCTTCCCGAACGTGTATCGGCGTCTTGCCTGCTTTCTGCAGCGAATCGTTCAACTTCCGCAGTTCCTGGTAGGCGATCGTGAGCGGATTGACATAGATTTCCTTCCCTGCAAGTTCGTCGAGGGTGGAAAACGAGCCGAACCCGGGTCCGCTCACTACGATCCGGGTCACATTGGTCTGAATAGGGACGGAAAAGGCAAACCGCTTCTCACGCTCAGGAGTGACAGCAATGCCGTTCGCGACGAAGTCACCCATTCCTTCGCTGAGGGCGGCTTCCGCTTGAGGCGGTGCGACCGGCAGGTATGTGACTTTCAGCTGCACGGGTCCAGTCTTAAGCTTCTTGTTGGCAAACCTCTGGAACTCTTCCAGCGATTCATAGATGGCGCCTCGGGGACGTCCCTTGTCATAAAAGAAGCCGATGGGATTAAGAATGACAAGCGCACGGATGTTGCGCCTCTTCACCATTTCGTCGAGATCGCCGGTGTGGTGCTCGAAGTGAAGCGGTAAAAACAGAGCATTCGTCGCGGTGGACGATGTCGGACCGGAGACAGCCCCTTGTTGCTTGGTCTGGTCGGTACCTTGCGGCGTAGCTTCTTTTTTGCCGCAGGCAATCAGCAGCAACGCAACACACACAATTGCGAGCAGGAGTGCCCGGAGGGATGAATTCAGGTCTGTGAACATTCTTGTCCCCGGATCAGCCTAGCAAACGGGCTGAGGATTGTTAGCGAAAAATCGCGATAGCCCTCACAACCTCTGAATCCGCTCATCATTGGGCGGTTGGTCGGCTACTCTTCCCTGATCTGATTCGGGGGAAAATACCCCGTGATCCGCCCGACACAACTCGGGTCGGCGATTACATTGTGAGGACGGGGCGGAACCGGGTCTTGCCCTCCACAACGCGCTCATATGCCTTCGGCGCCTCGGCCAATGGGTACGTCTCGACTATCGTTTTAACTTTTCCTTGCGCTACGAAATCAAGGGCTTCGTATAGATATTCGGGGCCGTTTTGCTGGCTGCCAATGACACGAATGCGCTTCATGATGAGGTCCATCAGAGAAATCGAGAGCGGCTCGGCGTCCGCGCCCATTGTGACAAGCCGTCCGTCCGGCCTCAGTCCCTGAATGCTATTCGCCATGGACTTAGTCGAATTGGAGGTACTGAGAATCACATCTGCGCCCCCGCTTCAGCAATGGCTTCCGCTACCATAGCACGACCATCCATAACTCCCCAACGACGGTAAACGTTTTTTCCAGATAGACCCGCGCCAACTGCCGTAGACGTGCTCTCGGGCGGCAACGTATTGAGCGTCGTCCAGTCTCGGTTGAGCCAAGCCAGCCAATTTGTCGATGGAATGATAGCGTCTAACTGCGGCGGCGTCCCGCCGGTGTAGGGAATGAAGCAACTGTCTTGCTTCTTTTTTGAGGTCGTCCAGTCTTGGGCGGGAGGATATTGCGCTACACATTCATGCCACCTCCCGAATCAGGGACAAACAACACTGACACCGATACAGATACCGCCAAGTGTTCGTTTGGGATGTGACGAACATCAACCAGAAAGAACAAACACGTCACTTTTCCCGGAAACTAACCGGTACCAATTCGGCCAACTCTTTTGAAGCCAACTCGTCCAGGTCTAGGAAAGACCCTCTAACTCTGCCGTCAGGATTGGAGCGCTTAGTTGTACGCTTCAATTGTGCTGCGGGCCGGTTTGGGAATCTGCCAAAGAATTTGGGAATCCGGAGCTTGATTGGGATACAAAGGCACCGACTCGGCGTTGGCAGGCATGAGAACGATGTCAACGCGACGATTGTAAGCCAGCCAGGTCGTACGGGAATCGCGCACCCACTTTTCAGGAGGCTGGTTAGGATTGCGCGTCTGCAGGTCGCTAATCGTAGCTTTGTCCAGCTGTTTCTGCTTGCCGTACGCTGAGGTATCGATCTTTTCGGCGGCGATTCCCTGTGAAACCAGGAACTCCTTGACGCGTTGGACCCTGAGTTCGGATAAGGAATCGTTGTACTTATCCGCGCCGCGCTCGTCCGTGTATCCGCCAAGCGACAACTTCGCGTCAGGGTCGTATTCGAGATATTGTTTGAATCCGGTCGCGAGGGCTGTCAATACTTCCTGCTGACTGCGAACGAGTCCCAGGGTCGGGTCCTCCTTAGTAGGATAGGCGGTTGGGAAAAAAACGCTGCGGAGAAGCACAGACGGAACGGGGTCGACGGAGCCTTTCAGGTGTACCGCTACCGTCTTGGTGTCCGTGCCACCGCACACATTCGTCGACTTCAGAGTGTATTTGAACTCTTCGTCCACTGGGCCGGTGCCGCTTTGCGTTGGGCCGAGGGTGATGGATTTCGTGCCGCTGGGTTCAACGGAGCCACCTGGGTCCAGCGAAACCGCGTCGGAGTTGGACGACGACCAAGTCAGAGTAGTGCTCCCTTGTTCCATGACCTTGTCGCCGATGCGGCGGTACTTGACCTCCGGGGGTGAAGCGTTCAGCGATGATTGAACGACAGAGTTGACTTCCACCGTCGTGCTCGGTGTTACCACGCCACCTGGTCCAGAAGCTGTAAGCTGATACACGGTGGTTTGCCGAGGCGAAATTGTTTTCTCGCCCGACGTCGGAACGGGGCTCATGCCGCTCATGTCGGCTTCGACAGTTTCTTTGGAATCCCACGCTAGCTGCGTACTTTGGTTGCAATCGATTTTCGGCGGATTGGCAGAGACCGACCCGCTGACAGGAGCCACAACGACGGTGGCGCTTGCAATACCGGCTGTAAAGCGTGGCGCCAGTTTGGGCAGTTCACATTGGGGGCGATAACTTGGGCACGACGAGCCCCGTGGCCAAGGCTTGGTCTTTTCTTTTCCATTCGAGATATCAACAATCACGCGCTGGTCCGCCGCGACCGTGATCGGGCCGGACCACAATTCCTTACCATCCCGAGTGACCGTCACTTGGTGCGTCCCTGGTGGCACAATCAACTCCTGGTGCCAATTAAAGTCGTTATCGAACTCATCCACGTGGCCTACGAAGTACAGGGGCTTCTTGCCGTTCAGAAGAACGGCGGCGGCTGTTGCCCCGTGGTGCCATCCTGCTTCAATCTGGATGCGACCACGCGGGCCTGGCACGGGTGCGCCAACGGGTTCCAGCTTTATGTCCACAGGCACCGTCTTGTCCGAATCCAGCGAGACATCTTGCTCGACAAACTTGTACCCGTAGTTGGCCACAACCACATGGTGGGTGCCGACATCGAGCTTGATGACCCGATTGCCGGGACCAATCGCCTTGCCATCAACAAACGTGTAGGCCTGCTTTGGGCTTACCGACATCTTGAGTTTTCCTGGCTTTGCGTCTTGCGCAAAGGTAACCGAGCTGAGCAAAACTGTGGCGCCTACCACTAGGGATAGGGTTTTGATTCTTTGACCGCTCATAGAATTATCTCCTGCACATCTCTTCGCACGTCATCCGGCAAGTTGCGCTGACTGTCGGACAGCTTGGATGTCCAGTGGCGGCCGCGCAATTGGCGATTCTGACAGGGACCGCAAACCCAAACTCCTCGCAATCACCCGCGCGGTTCTGAAAAACAGAGCTCAAACACCCGTCGATGACCGTGGAGTGCTTGCGAGGGCAACGATAAGATCGCCGCCATCGTTAACTGATTATGTAAGTCCTTGTGATTGCGCTGTCAAGGACACAGGGAACACTGGTATATATGGTTCTAGTAGTTCTAGGACTATCTATATGCTCCGAGAGCGCTTTCGCCATACTATCGCCGGGCTTTTGGCCTTTGCCTTTGCCACCTCCCTATTCGCCCGTGGACAGTTTTGGGACTTCATGGGCTACACGCAGGTCGACAGCAGTCAGGATCATGGCCGGATTCAGATCACCCGTCGTGATGTTCACTTTCGCGCGATTCAGTTGCGGGTTAGCGGCGAGGCTATCTTCTTTGACCGCCTCGTCGTTCACTTCGATGATGGCACCTCCCAGAAACTGATCGTCAGCGACCGGATCTCACCTGGCGGAAGGAACTACGTGATCGACCTCCTCGGCGAACGCTCCCTCGAAACCGTTGAACTTTGGTATTACAAAGAGGCTTGGGGGCACAATCCGAGAGTGAGTCTGTACGGTGTTCGTTCGTCAGGAGACGACGGCCCAAATATTGCGCAAGAACATTAGAGCTCCTGGGCCAGAGCTGTTGAACCCGGCAGTCTTGAAAAATAAAATCTCCGATTCGCTATCTCGTAGAAAATTCAACTAAATCCCTCTTCCAGCCGAAAGATTGCGATGATTTATGTTTTCTGGATTTGCTCTGTTTTTGCTCGTTTCGCGCTAGCTCTAGCTACAATTTTGATAACAACGATGGATTCTGTCTGGGCATTGTCGGCTGATGCTAGTGAAAGCGCTGCTCCCGCCGATTCTGCGCGCTCTTCCCGAAATTCAGGGCGGAGATGGGCATCCATTTTCTCGGACTGAAAGATATTGACTAGCCCGTCGTGTGGGTATTTCCTGAGGTTGTTGTCTGCTTGGATTGTGGAACCGCGGAATTTGCTGTTCCTGAGGCTGAACGGCTCCTGCTTGCGAAAGACAACGCTGCTGCGGGAGGTTAACCTAGAATTGTGTTTTACTGCTCACTGCGAATAACCGGCGGAGTGTTCTGCACAGATGCTCTGAAAAACGTGCTCGTCTTCCTCGTTGTGAAAGCTACTCAAGGCGTACTCACAGAGGATATCCACCTCGAAGGCTTTGCCTACGTCATCCCAGAGTTGTTCAAGCCGAATCGCGGCGTCCGGCTTGCCTTGCGCCCACAAGAGAAGCGAACATTCGATTCTTACTTTCTTGCCCTCATAGACTCTGAGGTGAGTTGCATCCGCCAGTATGTAAGTGCGGATGCTTCCTTCTTCGGCGAGGAAAAGTAAGTCATCGCCTCTCACAATCCTTCCGGTAATAGTCTTGATTGCATTCCTGGCTTCATCCTGACACCCGATGTCGCTGCTTCCGACCATGGCGTCCGGTGCCATTGCTAGGCGCAGGAATATGGATGCGAGGCCGACATAATCTTTGCGCATTTTCGCACCTCGATGAGTGGATCGAGGGCGAAATCTATCATGACTAGGAGCAAACCAGGCGCCACTTTCGAAAACCCTAACTGACTGAAAGGACGAGGCCTCGATAGGCGACCAAAGGAATCGTGGGTAATCTTTTCGGGCCGCCGGAAATTGTGAGACGTTTGGTGGTCGCTGGATGAGCAAACCACCTCTTTTTCCGAATTGCTGCTAATATTTCCGAATGGCATCCATCTTCAAGGGTGCCGAGGGCCCCCGGGAATGCCAATCCAGCTTGAGTTCGTTCATGATGGGCTGGGCGTCATCTATCGGTGTAAAGGGACGTTGGGCCTGCAACACTTCTCAGTTGCCAATGACCAACTTCTAGCCGCCCCGGACCGGATACGGAAGCTCAAATATGCTGTCATTGATGCAGCTTTGATGGAGCCAACATTTTTTTCACCAAGTGAGATGGACGGCATAGTGTTGCAAGACCTCCAGATTGCATCATGTGCAGCGCCCGGATTGCTCGTTGCCTTGGTTGCGGAGCAGAATGTTGTTTTTGCGCTTGCCCGGATGTGGGAGGCATTCATCGAGGGAATCGGCTGGGAGACGAAAATCTTTCCGTCGCTGGCGGAAGCACAAGATTGGGTTCGGATTCGAGCAAAAGAGAAATTCCAGGTGGAACTTTCCTAAGTCACGGCTTCAACTTGCTGTTTGTGACTTCCCCCGATTGTTATATCCTTTCGCAACAAAGAACTCCGCGAAGCCAAGAAATTCAGCCAAGGTACGATTGAAACACGCACAGGGGTGTTGCGTTGTTATGTTTCCCGCGTGGAGAACGGACACACCGTGCCAACGGTTGATACGCTGGAGAAGTTGGCGAGAGCGCTGGAAGTGCCGCTCTATGAGATTTTCCACGACGGCGAGGAACCTCTTCCCAAAATGAAACGCTTAGCGGTCAGCGAGAAATTATCGCTCTGGGGCGAACGCCCAAAAGAATGGAAAGAGCTTGTGCTCCTGAGCAGAGATCTAACGCGAATGGACGACAGGAAGAGAGGCTTGCCCCTGAGGATGGCTCAGAAATTGGCGCTGCGAGCGCGGAAACATTAGAGTTCTTCAACGGGGGCGTGACGGTCTGGCGCTAATTTTATGGGCAGCGTGCTTCAAACTTACGAGCATGTCTGCGTTACTTCAGGCCTGCCTTGAGGGCTTCGACTTCGGTCCCAAGTTCCAACAGATCGTGTTCGTGCGCGGTTAGCAACTGGGTTACGGCAGTTTGATCTTGCATCTGTATCTCCTGTGAGCCCTCCCTTTGTAGATTACGTTCATGTCTTCTGTGTTGCTGTTCTGTAAAAAAGGTGACCGATGGTGTGGTCGACCGGTGGGCTTGCGCAGTGTATTCACTTTTCCGATAAGAGTTATCGGGTATTTAAAACCGACAAATGCTGATAGGGCTGCTAAAATTCGCAAAGGTAACCTTCCACGCTGCCATAACTCCTGCCCTGGCTGCCATGTTTGGAGGAGCTGTAGCCGGTAAAGACTGCGCATCCGAGAAACAGCTGGCAACTGAGCGAAACAGCGCGCCAAACGCTACGTCACATGCGCCGCCGTCCGCGCCTGATCACTGCTTTCTGGAAGCAATCTTCTTTGTGGCCAGAATGACTTTATATTATGCGGGAGTCAGTAAGAGAAACTCCAGAATATGCTTGTCCTCCGAAGAGAGACCTTCGGAGAACTCACTTTGAGCCGAAGCCAGGATTCGACGCCCATCACTGCTGCGACCGAGGCAGTGGTAGAACTTGGCTAGACTTCTACTGGCCCGCAAGACCAGCACTCTCGCGCCGGCGCGTTGAGCGACATCAATCGCGGTTAGAAACGTTGTCTCTATTTGTGGGTCAACGCACCCGCCACCGCTTCGCACTAGCTCAATTTCCCCTTGAAGTCTCAAGAGTTCCGCTTCCCAGAAGCGTTCGCCAGTTCGGGACACTATTGCGAAAGCCTCCGCAATAGCGTTGTCGGCGCCTACCGTTCGTCTTGCAATCAGACAACATTCAGCGTATAGACCAAGTGAGTATGGAAGGAATGAATTGGAACCGTTAGATCGAGCTTCTGCTAATGCCGCCTCGATGCACTGCAGCCCTTCCCCATGGCGCCCCTCGTGGACCGCGGACCAGCCTTGTAGCGGCGCGGCCCATACGTCCATGAGGCGGAAATCCTCCGCCCGGGCAATGTTGATCGCAGCATCAGCATGCGTCTTGACCGCCGTAACGTCCCGGCGCGCCTCGTGCACCGACGAGGCGAACACGTGTGCTAGCGCGAGCGAAAACTGATCATTCAGGGCGCGAGCAACTGCGATCGCTTCGTCCGCAGTTTGTACAGCCTCCGCCAACTTCCCTTGCATTGCGAGCGCTCGAGCTCGGAAATACCGGGCACACACCCCAGCATCGTGGCTGCCATAGGTCGCCGCCATCGGCACGTCCCGATCAGCTTTATACAAAGCGAGGCCGTCGGCAGCGTGATCGCAAGCTTGCTCGAGATCGCCACGCAGGAAAGCTGTGGCCCAACATGCGTGCTTTGCCTGCAGGCGCAATGCCAGATCATCATGTCCGCGCGAAAGCCGACTCAGGTCGTCTGCTATTTGCTGGGCAGTGCTCAGTGGTCCACGGCCCCAGTAGAAAAGCCAAAGTCCCCAAAGTGCAGGAAACAACCCCAAGTTGTCCTTAAATCCTTCGCACAAGGTGCGGGCTCGTGCATAGGATTCCTCCACTTCTGGAGCACCCCACCCGAGAGCAGGCATGAGTGCGGCACCGAGACCCATTTGGAGCAAAGCCTCGCGTTCGGTGCGATCGTTACTGGGCGGCTCCATGCTCAGCAGAGAGAGTGCCCGCTCAAAGTGCATCCTTGCTTCCCCGTACGCGCGGCGCCGTTGTGCGTTCAGCGCGGCATGCCTCCGATAGAAGCCCGCACGTTCTAAGCGGCGGCTTTGCTCGAAATGCATCGCCAACTCGGCAGCGATTTCTGATGACCTTTCACCCCACAAAGCCTCCAGTGCGTCTCCCAGCCTCCTGTGTAACTCTATGCGATACCCGACCGGAATACGCTCATACAGCACGTCACGATAGAGAGCATGAACAAACTCGAATCGCGAGGACACCGATCCATCAGGGTAATCAACAGGACCAAGATAGCGCAGGAATCGCTGCTGACGGCTCAGCACGGCGAAGGCCCTTTCAACGTCAATGGCCTGGCGCCCGGCTGCAGTAGCGACCGAGGATGCTGAAAAGTCCAAACCGACTCCGCTTGCAACTTCGAGCAACTCACGCTCCGCCGCAGGTAGACGCTCTATCATGCGCTCAATCGTTTTACGCACGTCATCGGGCACGCCCAGATCGAGCGTCTCGATTTCGGCGTTCACGATCCACCCTCGGTCTTGTCGCACCAGCAGCCCACGCGCGACCAGATCGCCCAAAACATTGATCATGAAAAGAGGATTGCCGGCTGTACGCATTTGCACCACTTGTGCTAGTTGCGCAAATCGTTGCTCCTGGCCTAGTGCAGGTGGATACCGCCGCTCCAAGTAATGGATGATTGCCGCCTTGTCTAGTCCGCCGAGTGCAATTTCTCGACCGCACCCTCTTTGCATCAGGCAGTCGGTCACAGCGTCCAACGGATGCTCGATACCCTTTGTCTCGGGCGGCCGAAAGGTTCCAATCAGTAAAATGCGCGCTGGTTCGGGTCGCTGGGCAAAGGCCGAAATCCAATCGAGAGTCGAAGCATCACTCCACTGAAGATCGTCAACCCACAAAACAAACGGAGTCATGGCTGTGATTGCCTCAAGCGTATTGGTCAGTTCGCGGAGCATTCGTTCCCGTGTCGCGTTGGCGGCAGTCCGCTCCAGGGTTGCGCGATCCCCCAGAGTTAAGAGTCCCGGCATTTGCGCCAGCCATGTAGGACCGTGACGCTGGAGTGCAGACAGAAAACGATCGCCATCAGGCTGTTGGCAAAGCCGTACCAGCGCTTCGAGCAACGGCCGATAAGGTTCGCCGATCCCATAGTGCTGGATGCACTGACCCCAAGCTGCCCGTAGAGATCGCACGGAATTCACAATGTCGGCAAGAAACGCCTGCACTGTTGTGGTCTTGCCAATTCCCGGCTCACCCGTGATGAAAAGCACCTGACGATGGCCAGCGGCCGCCGTTTCGCAAGCCGCAGTCATCTCGCAGAGCACACTTTCTCGGCCGACCACCATTTGCATCGGCGCTGGAGGGCTAGTGTCGCGTGGCCTAGACTCGGGCATCCGGGTCGAACCGCCGCTTTTGTGGGTCACCGGGGCAGCGAATCGGTATCCCTTGCCGACTACAGTCTCTATGTAACGAGGCTTGTCCGGATCATCCCGCAACGCCTGCCGAACTTTACGAATGGCGGTGTTGATGCTGTGATCGATATCGAGGAATACGTCCTTGCCCCACAGGCGCTCGGCGATCTCGTCGCGCGTGACCAACTCTCCGCCCCGCTGCACCAGCAGGATGAGCAAGTCCATCGGCCGCTTTTCCAAGTGTAGAGGACGGTCGCCCCGCAGCAGTTGGTAACGCGAATGGTCAAGCGTGAAATCACCGAACTGGACTTCTTGGGCCAAAAACTCTCCCGTGGGGCCCGAAATGAAGTTCACTCATATTGCCCCATGAGCGGCGTAGAAGCAACAATGTCATCAACTTAGCGGTTCAGGAAAACTTCACCTCGTGTTTAGAAGGTCTGCATTGCCTGCTTCTGCCGGATTGCAGGATAAGGGCGTGATGCCCCGGGATCTACCGAAAATCTACCGGGCATACGGAGGAAAGATTATGAACGCGCACGCTCGAACAAGGAAACACTGCTTCGCCAAGTACGTCTTGCTGGCGATCCTGCTGTTCTGCTGGGCTACGGCACAAGCCGACGTGGTCCTGGACTGGAACGCTATCGCCGTGGACACGTTCAATGCCAACGGCCAGAACCCCTTCGCTCAGGCGCGGTATGGAGCCATCGTGCAACTCGCAGTTTTCGAGGCCGTGAATGCGATAACAGGCGAGTACCATCCGTACCTTGGAACCATCAAGGCGGCGCCGGGCGCCTCGGCTGACGCAGCCGCTGCCCAAGCTGCCTACGATGTGCTGATTAACTATTTCCCGAACAGCGCGTCAACGCTCCAAGCGGCGCTCTCGAATTCGCTGGCACCGATACCGGACGGCCAGGCCAAAACCGATGGCATAGCAACCGGGCACGCGGCGGCTGCGGCGATGATCGCGCTGCGCGCGAACGACGGCTCCTCACCGCCGCAGTTCTATACTCCAGGTCCGCTTGTTCCCGGAGCATGGCAGGCCACTCCAAGCTGCCCAGTCATCAGCGGAGTCGCCGTCGGAGCCTTCTATCACTGGCAGAATTTAACTCCCTTCGGCATTCCGGATGCTCACGCATATCTTCTTGATCCCCCGCCAGCGCTCAGCAGCAACCGGTACGCCAAAACCTACAACGAGGTAAAGACCGTAGGGAGCCTCACCAGCACCGAACGCTCGCTGGACCGGGAGAATGTGGTGCTCTTCTATGAGGTATCCTCGCCGACCCTGGTGTTCAATCAGGCCGCCCGCCAGGTCGCCCAGGAGCGGTGGGGCTCTCTGTCCGAGAACGCGCGTGCCCTGGCGCTGATCAACATGGCGATCAGTGACAGCCTTGTGGCGTCGTTCTTCAACAAGTACCACTACATCTTCTGGCGTCCGGAGACGGCAATCCGTGCTGGCGATACAGACGGAAACCCTAAGACGGAAGGCGATCCCAACTTTCTCCCATTCATTCTCACCCCGTGTTTCCCTAGCTACCCCTCGAATCACGGCAGCGGTAGTAATGGAGGAGCCGAGGTTCTGCGCCGTCTCTATGGTGAGAGCGGGCACTTGATGACCATTTCGAATCCTGGGGCCACTCCCATCGTCCTGCAGTACAACTCGTTCAAGCAGATCATCGACGACATCTCTGACGCGCGGGTTTACGGCGGAATACATTTTCGAACCGACCAGGACGCTGGCGAGCGCTTAGGCCGAGCGGTCGGCACTGCAGTTTACAAGAACAACTTGCGTCCCATACACGATGACGACTGATTAAGTTGGCTCCCGAGAACAACTCACCATTCATGTCCTGCGGCCTGGGAATTTCTGCGGGCCGTGGGTGCACGAAGGGCGGTAATCCGCATATTTACACCAAATCCGTCAGCCGGGGAACACCGCGCTTGTGATCCCGAACGAGTGACGGGCAATGCGGAAGTTGGGACTAGTTGCAATCTCAGGGGGCGATCAGTCATGCCTAACGCGCTAGTGTTGACCGAACCGATCAACTCCCGATGGTCAACTCGGAAGCTCCCCTGAAACGGGGTTCGCGGAGATGAAAACGCAATCGACCCTTTACGAAACGTCCCTTCCCACATCCGGATATCTTGGCCGGGATAAATTCCGGTCTCCCCGTTAAACGTCCAGTGACGGGGATGAGCTCACTTCCAATGCACGAAAAAACTCGGCCATTCTGCCTCATGAACTGCATCCAATCCCATGCACCACATCTAAATTCAAAATTGACGTGGGCGCTTTCCGTAGGTAGACTTTTGGGAATTTCAGTTCCCACATCTTGTGTGAACTGTAGATCCAAATCTTGGAGGCGCCTGTGCGAACCAACACCAAAGTTCCCGCGGGTGGGTGTGTCTCCTTGGTTGACGTGAACTGATCGAGTCGCCCCTCCCGCATTTCCAATCTGTGAAAACTAGAGCAGTTCAGTTTTCGGCACTAACGGCAGTCGTGTGCTGTGTTGCGACTGCGGGAGGATGCATCCGTGTCTCTTTGTCAATGGGGATGGAATTCGTATTTTCAGGCAATGTGGAGCGAAGGAGAGCGGGAGAATGCCATGCCTGCGCGTGTTGTGTCACAGCAACGTAAGTTCTGGCGCGTTGCAGGAGCGTTTGGCATATGTTTGGCGGAGGCCAGCGGCAAGCTGCGTCTTGCTGCAGAAGAAGGCGCAGCATGGCCGGCTGTGGGCGATTGGGTATCGGTGGAACTGCAAGGGGCAGGCGCGGTGGCAGTGATCCGCGCGGTCTTGACGCGGCGGAACCGCTTTATCCGCAAATCGTCTGGCAAAATGATCGTAGAACAAGTAATCGCAGCGAATGTAGACACGGCGCTAGTCGTATCTGCGCTGGATGGGGATTTCAATCCGCGTCGCGTTGAACGCTACCTCGCGCAGTGTTGGGAGTCTGGAGTAAAACCAGTCCTCATTTTAAATAAAGCCGACGCGTGCGAAAACACGTGTGAGAAGGCGGCCGAAATGGAACGAGTGGTGTTGGGTACCCCTGTATTCGTTGTCAGCGCAAAAACCAGTCAGGGAATCGAGGAATTCAAGCCTTTGCTCATACCGGGGAGGACGATAGTGATGCTGGGTTCCTCTGGCGTCGGGAAATCGACGCTGACAAACCGACTCCTAGGAGAACCGCTTCAGAAAGTAAATGACGTGCGTGCGAATGACAGTCGCGGCCAACACACCACGACTGCCCGCGAACTCTTCGCTTTGCCAGGCGGGGCGCTACTCATAGACACCCCAGGGTTGCGCGAATTGCAGCTTTGGGATGCGGAGGAAGGTCTAGCACAGGCTTTCGCGGATATTAACTTGCTGGCGGCACAGTGCCGATTCAACGATTGCCGTCACGAGACGGAGCCTGGTTGTGCAGTGCAAGCGGCAGTGCAAGCTGGAACATTGGACTTGGCGCGGCTCGAAAATCACCGAAAGCTCTTGCGCGAGCAGGAATTTCTCCGGCGGAAGATGGATCCCCAAGTGCGATCCCAAGAGAAGCAGCGCATCAAACGGCTGACCAGGGAAGCCCGTGAAATTTACCGGCTCAAGAACCCTGATTAATGCTGTGAAACGTCGCATGATTGGACAAGTATGTGTCACTGGCCAGAAACGGGGTTGTAGGAAACCTGGCCGCATCGGACCAATACACATGGACCGAGAAGCGAATTTCACTTGCCTCTTTAGGTAGACTCTCAGTCAGCAGGATCAGCAATTGGATTTGGAGGGCGGTTGCAACGCCGCTAAATCACGGGGCTTAGAATTGTGGGGCTGTTTTCGAGCCCCGCCGCCCCTACCATAAATCCTGATGATTCTGTTGCCCTTGCGCTGCTCAACCTACCAAATAAGACTATAAAGCGGAGTGTTCTGGTCCCAAGATGGTCCCAGCTGAATTGGTCCCAACGTGCCTCCGGTTGAATCCGGAGGCAGTGGACGCGAGCTCGCGTTTCCACCTTTGCGCGCGGATGGCTACCTCCACTTAGATTCGGGGGCCCGCTTAGCACCACACGTGCTTTTCGCTTTCAGCCTACCTCTGGCCGCATGAGTGAAAAATTGCTCACCCGCGGGTCAATCGGCCCGGAAAATGATTGTGTGCAGTTTAATGTTTAGATTTTGGCTCCTGCAAGTCCAATGAGTTAGGGACACGTGCGCGACGGGTTTTTGGGCAAGCATGCCCAGACCGTTGGCGACGGTGTTACGATACACCGGCCAAGTTTGCTTTGTTGAAGGGCACTAGCAAAAGCCCAACAAGCAACAGCAAGCACGGAGGGGCGATGAAAGCGATGCTCATGACGGCTGTGAATCAGCCGTTCTCGTTGCAGGCGATAGCAGATCCGCAGCCAGGACCGGGGCAAGTACGCATCCGTCTGCACGCCACTGGCGTGTGTGGCACGGATATCCACGTATGGCGTGGGGAATTGCCTGTGCCGTTACCGATTGTTCTGGGCCATGAGCCGGTGGGAACCGTCGACGCCGTGGGGCCGGGGGTGGGATCACTGAGACGTGGAGATCGTGTGGGTGTCTCCTGGTTTCAGGGCGGTTGCGGCAGATGCGCTTACTGCCAGAAGAAAAAGTATAAGTTTTGCGCGTCGCCGAAGACGTGGATCAGTAACGGAGGCGGCTACGCAGAGTACATGGTAGCGGAGGCCGACGGCTGCACCCTGGTACCCGACAAGATAGCTTGGGACATTGCCGCGCCGCTTTTCTGCGGGGGTTTTTCTGCAATGAGTGCTTACAAGATCGCGAAGCCACAACCTGGCGAACGCGTCGCCGTCATAGGCATAGGCGGGCTAGGTCACATAGCGCTGCAAATCGCAAAATCGATGGGACATGAGGTTGTGGCGATAACCAACACGCCAGGCAAAGCCCAAGACGCGCGAGACATGGGAGCCGACGAGGTACTGGTGGTGAAGAACCATGTAGGAAAGGAACTGCAGGCGATGGGAGGAGCGGACGTGATTTTATCCTTCTCTCCCGCAATGAAGCAGAACAGCGAAGCCATGGAAGGGCTTCGTCCCGGGGGAAGGCTAGTGACGACGGCGCCGAGCGCAGAACCGATTCAGGCGGATCCGATACAGATGCTGTTCAAGCAAACCGCAATTCTGGGCTCGGCGCACAATGACACGGGCGATCTTGTCGACATCTTGAATCTGGTGGCCGCGGGCAAGGTAAAACCCAAGCTGGAGATTTACAAGTTCGATGAGATCAACAGCGTGTTGGTGCGGCTGACGGAAGGACGAGTCCGGCACCGTGCGGTACTTGTTCACGACGCTTAGCGACACCCGACATCCTGAATGGGTCCGAAAAACTTGCTTCGGTCACTTTCCCAGCTATAATTAGCCAACTTTTGCATTTCCGATGGTCCGCGACGGAGACTCAAATGGACTATAGCCATTGGAAGAGCCACTTCGAAGGTCGACTCCTAACACAAGCAGATGATGAGTACGCGGTGACGCGCCGAATTTGGAACGGCATGATCGATAAGAAGCCGGCACTGATTGCGCGATGTGCGTCTGCTGCCGACGTGCGTGCAGGCGTGAAGTTGGCGCGCGCCGAACGGATGACGATCAGTGTGCGGGGCGGCGGGCATGGCGTGGCGGGAAACGCAGTCTGCGACGGCGGAATGATGCTGGATCTTTCATTGATGAAACAGATTAGCGTCGATCCAATTGCGCGAGAGGCGACTGCGGCGGCTGGTCTGCTGTGGGGCGAGTTCGATCGCGCGACTCAGGCGCACGGTCTGGCGACGACGGGAGGGCAAGTTTCCCACACGGGAATTGCCGGATTGACGCTCGGGGGCGGGCTTGGTTATTTGATGGGGAAACACGGCGCCACGTGCGACAACCTGCTGTCCGTGGACATAGTGACTGCGGACGGCGAAATGCTCACGGCCAGTGAAGAAGTGAACCGGGATTTGTTCTGGGCGATCCGTGGCGCCGGAGCAAATTTCGGCGTGGTAACGTCCTTCCGATACCGCCTGCATCCGTTGGGTGAGGTCTTTGCGGGAATGCTGTTGCACCCGCGAGAACGTGCAGCCGAGCTGATTGCTTTCCACCGAGAGTTTCTTTCCAACTCTCCCGACGAACTTGATACGACCGTCGGGTTTCTCAACTCACCGGAAGGTGCGCCACTGGTGGGTATTATTGCGGTGTATGCTGGGTCGGCAATTGAGGGGCAGCGCGTTCTTGAGCCGCTTCGGAGATTTGGACCGCCGGTAGCAGACCTGATTCAGAGCATGCCTTACACGGCGGTCCAGAGCATGCTCGACAATGCGGTTCCGATCGGGGACCGCTACTACTGGAAATCAAACTTTGCCGACGAACTTGATCCCGATTTCGCTCGTGTGTTGAGTGAGGGCGCCACAGCGATGCCTTCGCCGCATTCGATGATTCTTCTGTTTGAAATCAAAGGCGCAATCAAGCGGGCTCCCAAGGATGTGATGGCATTTGATCATCGAGATGCAGGATTTGAACTCTCCATTATCGCGCACTGGTCGGATGCTGATAGGGATGAGGAAAATATGCGCTGGGCCCGCGAGGTATGGAGCGCGTCCCAGCCGTTCGTTTCTTCGGCAGTGTACGCGAATCATCTAGGAGCGGACGAAGGACAAGCGAGGGTCCGTGCGGCTTACGGCGCAAAGAAGTATGAGAAGCTAGCAAGCCTGAAAGCGAAGTACGACCCTGAGAATTTCTTTCACCTGAACCAAAATATCATCCCGCAAGCGTCGCAAGCCGAATACGTATAACTACATGACTAGTTATTGGATTAGTACACTGAAAAGACGAATGCGGCGCTGAGAGGTCCCCACAGCACCCTCGGCTATCGCAGCCCGGAGGAATTCGCGGCCGCAACCCGGCTGGCGCCTGCCCCGCGCCGCCTCGTCAGCGTCGGGCATAGAAATCGCCCCAGACTACATTTATGACTAGACCAAATTCGTCACCCTGAAGAGCAGCTTCTTGGCGAATTTCCTCATACAACTACTTTGTAAATTTGCATAGCTTGCGTCGTAGTGGTTGGCGAAACTGTTTCGAGGCCAAAAAGACCTTTAGTCGGGTAGCGACCAATCGTCCTTCATGCTCAATGTATACAATCGTGAGGATCATACTTCAGCGCTCGAAAGGGTAGGGCCTTCCCAAATGCACACGGAAGCGGACGGACGGGTAAGGCTCGTGTTCCACCGCTTCGATAACGAATATTTTCTTGCTTTCGTCTCCAATGGGTCTTCGAAGACCACCTATGACTTTCAAATCTCAAAACAAGAGACGCAACTGACGAATGCAAGTCCGCGAAAACTAGTGACAATCGTCAGCGTCACCCCCAACAAAAATTCTGAAGTCGTCAGCAATCGAACAAGTCACCTCCAGTAACTCAGGCTTATGAAGGGCCTTTTCAAATTTGGCTCGTTGATGGCTTTACCAGAAATTGGCGCACCAATATTCCCAATAGCCCTGTTCCACTGCTTCTGGCGTCCGGTCGGGTGGCGCACGCTTAAGACGCTAAGGCGATTTGCGCTGGCCTACCCTTGCAGGTTTTGTTTTTTGAAGGGTGGGCTCTGCGTCTAACTCGTTCCTCGTCGCATTTGTGTCCGCGCTTGCCCCGCCTGCCCGGACTTCGCGGTGAGCCCCGACGAGAGTATCGAGCGGCCACCACACTTCCCTCACGCCACACAAAAAAATCGGCACACACCACGGCGTTCAAATTGACAGTTGAAGTCATCGAACTTCCAAGTTGAGGCCAACGTCTGATTAACGCGGAGAAGTGGAATTGACCCCCAAAATCAACTAGGCAGATGTCCGACGAGGGAAACGATTTCAGCGATTCAGGACTGCGCCGCGCTTGCTTTCCAGGAGTTTCATGACTTTCTCCGCCCTATTAGCCTTGACGCCTACCTCTTCCAGCGCCGCGCGAAAGTGCTTGAGGAAAGCGTCGAAGTGAATGTCGTTCAACCCTTGCTCCCGCGATTGCGCATGGGCGGCGGTAATATCTTTGCCTGTATATACGACGCGTCCGCCGAGGAGCATGGAGATAAACATACTTTGCCCAGCGCGCAGGTGCGCCATATCGGCACTCTTGAAGAAGTGACTGACACTCTCATCGGCCAAAACTCTTCGATAGAAGGATTCGGTAGCCGCCCAGACAGTTTGTCTTCCGCCGATGAGATCATAGAGGTCGTCAATCATTTGGTACTCCTGAACGAGGAGAATGGAGCTGGTCCAGGTTTGAGATCAAGGGTTCGCTCGCAGACATTATTCCAGCTTTCCGGGTGGGTGTCTTCGCCTCCTGACTTTTCCTATCTCTTGACGCCGACCGGCGTGGAAAGGCTCTTAATCGTCCACTGACAACTTGGCTAACTCGCATCGGGACTATTGAGCTTCGCGTACTCCGCCTTGGCAGCGATGAAAATAGGAATGTCAGGGTCAGCGTCTTTCCAGAGCGTGAGGAAATCTTGATAGGCCGCCTTGGCTTTGGCGGTGTCGCCTTGCATGGCATAGGCTCTGCCACGGCAATTTTTCGAAGACAATTGAACTCTTCTTGGCGCTGAGCTCTTGCTCTTGAGCGGCAATCCTCATCTCCATCGAGGATTGCTTGCGTTTTTACCGTTTGTTCAGACGGTTTGGTGAGAAACCTGGAAAATAGGGAATAGAAATAGCTCCCCAAATAGCCTTGGCATGCCTAACATTCAAGTTAGATAACGCGGTACTTTTCCGCCGACCAACATCTCTACAATCTTGCTCAAGGCGCCCAGACCCCTTCGTATCGATCACTTCCCCCGGCGAATGCGAATAGCGCAGCGACCAGCCCAGCGCCACATCCACCGAGCCACACTGTAGAAACACGGCTCCATCATTGCTCCGCCGGTCACTCCGTATTGTGCGAGTTATCCACGGCTCCCCCCGAGGCCAGCGAAGATACTCTTAGTCGCATCCCACATTCTGCGAGGGATACCATCGCACCGGCGCTGACAGTAGCGAATTTCCGGGCGTATCTAATTTCCTAGGAAGCCCTGAAGTTATGATTCCCGTGATTGAAACGCGTGCATGGCATCGCAGGGCCTGAAACCTTGGACGAGGAGAGATCCGCTGGGCGAATCAATGAATTCATGAGCCTATCGGCTTGCTAATCTTGGAACACCTCGTCTAATCTCAAGGCCAGACAATCATATCCAGTCTAATAGTTGGCGTCTTCAAATTCCCGGTTAAGGCAAGGTGGCCGGCGTGATTAGACCGGTTTGCGGGAGGCGGCCGATGCATGTGATAAGCTTTTCTGATCCTCACCGGCCAACTGCAATTTTCCAATTGGGAGGAAATATGAAGGGTGTCGTACTAGCTGGCGGGACGGGCAGCCGGCTTAATCCGCTCACTCGGGTCACGAATAAGCACCTGCTTCCGGTTTACGACAAGCCGATGGTGTACTACCCGATTCAGACGCTCGTAAATGCTGGCATCGAGGAAATCCTTTTGGTGACAGGCGGAAAGAACGCCGGGGATTTTCTGCGACTTCTTGGGAATGGGCGTGCCTTTGGCCTGAAACATCTGAACTACACCTACCAGGAAGGAGAGGGCGGTATCGCGGAAGCGCTTGGCTTGGCAGAAGATTTTGCCGACGGCAATCCTATTTGTGTCGTCCTTGGCGACAACATCATCGAAATGAACATATGCAGAGCCGTGGAAGCATTCAAACGGCAAGCGTGCGGTGCGAAAATCCTCCTGAAGGAAGTCACCGATGCAGAGAGGTTTGGCGTCGCAGAAATTCGAGGGAATTACGTTGTCGGTATTGAAGAAAAGCCCAAGACTCCGAAGTCAAATTATGCCGTCATCGGAGTCTATCTGTACGACAACACTGTGTTCGAGAAAATCAAGCGCTTGAAACCCTCGGGCCGCGGAGAGCTGGAGATCACGGACGTCAATAACTTCTATGTTCAGGAAGGAACTTTGACCTACGAAACTCTCGATGGGTGGTGGACCGACGCCGGGACATTTGAATCACTCCTGCGAGCCAATAACTTGGTGGCCCAGACTGGCGCCAACAAAGTTAGCGCTGAATCCGGCGTAGCCACTGCCGCTCGGAAGGTTAACTCGTGAAGATTCTAGTGACCGGCGGCGCGGGATTCATCGGTTCCAATTTCATTCGCTACGTTCTTGCATCTAGGGAAGCGATACGCCGTCGTCAACTATGACAAGTTGACATACGCCGGGAACCTCGCGAATCTCGAAGCGGTCGCGAAGCATCCGGACTACACGTTTGTGCGAGGTGACATCTGTGATGCGCCGGCGCTCGAAGCGGCCATGCGCGGTTGCGACGCCGTGGTTCATTTTGCGGCCGAGTCCCATGTGGACCGCAGCATTTATGAGCCGTCGCCCGTAATTCAGACGAACATAACCGGCACGTTCGTTCTTCTGGAAGTCTCACGTAAGCTCTCCATATCCCGCCTCGTGCACGTCTCCACGGACGAAGTCTACGGCGACATCCCACCAAATACCTTTGCCGACGAAGCGTTTCCCCTTCGCCCGAGCAGCCCGTACTCGGCCTCAAAAGCTGGCGCGGATCTCCTGGTCCTCTCCTACGTTCGGACCTATGGTCTTCCGGCCATGATCACACGGTCGTCGAACAACTACGGCCCGTATCAATTTCCTGAAAAGCTTTTGCCGCTGATGATCACGAATGCGTTCCAGGACAAGCCTTTACCCATTTATGGCGACGGCAGGCAGCAGCGCGATTGGCTGCACGTGGAAGATAATTGTCGTGGCATTCTAACCGTGCTCGAAAGTGGAAAGCTCGGAGAGGTCTACAATATCGGTGGACTCGACGTTACGGAAAATCTTTCCCTTGTGAGAGAACTGCTTCGATTAACTCGAAAACCAGAAGCGTTGATTTCTTACGTTAAGGATCGTCCGGGACACGATCGCCGCTATGCATTGACTTGCAATAAAATCGAGACGGAGTTGGGCTGGAAGCCTGAGATCTCCCTGGACGACGGCCTGCGCCAGACGATTGAGTGGTACGGCAGTAACCAGAAGTGGCTCGACGATGTCAGAGCGGGAGAATACCGCAGCTATTATGAAAAATACTACGAGAACCGCGATCATTCTCTGGACGCGATTGCCCGGCCGGAATCACAGGCATCTCGATAGGCTTTCGGGAGCATCTTGAGATTATTCCTCAGAATACCAGTTCATGACACTGCAAACGCGCGCACGACGTCCGAGAACAGGAAATAGCAGGTGATGGAGCAACGAGAGACCTCACTCCCTGGCGTTCTTGAGCTACGGCCCAGAGTGTTTCGCGATAAACGCGGTTTTTTCCTTGAAACTTACCACCAGGCTAAACTCGCGGAGATTGGCATCGTCGATCGCTTCGTTCAAGACAATCATTCGTGTTCCTCCCGCAGAACACTGCGCGGACTCCATTACCAGTTACGACATCCACAGGCGAAGCTGTGCCGGGTGGTGGAAGGGGAAGCTCTGGACGTTGCCGTCGACATCCGGGTCGGTTCTCCTCAATTCAGAAAGTGGACCAGCGTTCGACTCTCCGCAAAGGAACAGAATCAAATTTATATTCCAGCCGGGTTTGCACATGGATTCCTGGCTCTGACCGATACCGTCCAGTTTCTCTACAAATGTAGTGATTTCTATGACCCCAGCGATGAACTCGGGATTCTCTGGAGCGATCCCGAGCTGAACATTTTGTGGGGGGACACGGACCCCATCGTTTCTGAAAAGGACGCGAACTGTCTGAGACTGTCGCAAATGCCCCGGGAGCTTTTGCCGGAGTATGTCGGCAAATGAAACGCACGATTCTTCTCACGGGAAGGACAGGCCAGGTCGGTTCGGAACTCCTGCGCCTGCTGCCGGAAATTGGTGAGGTCGTTGCACCCGATCGACAGGAACTGGATCTGCTCAATCCCGATAGTATACGGCGCGCGGTGCGCGAGATCCGGCCGGAATTCATCGTGAATGCTGCAGCATTCACAGCCGTGGACGTCGCGGAGGCGCAAGAACCCGACGCCTATGCAATCAATGCCAGCGCTCCCGGAATTCTCGCCGAGGAGGCGAAGAAGATTGGTGCAGCAGTCATTCATTACTCGACGGACTATGTTTTCGACGGCTCGAAAAGAACGCCCTACGACGAGGCCGATTCAGTTGCTCCGATCAATGTATATGGAAAGACAAAACTCGCCGGCGAGCAGGCGGTTTGCGCTGCGGGTGTTCCTCACCTGATTTTTCGCACGGCGTGGGTCTACTCGGCCCGCGGCCGGAATTTTCTTCGGACGATCTTACGCTTGGCGACCGAAAAGGAAGAGTTAAGAGTGGTTCGCGACCAATTTGGGACACCGACCTGGAGCCGGGATATTGCGGAGGCGACGGTGAAGATTCTGGCTCAACTCACGAGCCCAGGCAGTTCCGTAGCAAATTCATTCTCGCGCGTCAGCGGAATTTACCACCTGACTGCGGCTGGCGAGACGACCTGGTTCGACTTCGCCCGTGCCATCCTCGAGGAAGCCGCTCAACTGTCGCCAGCGATCGAGTGGTTTGACAAAGCCACACGCGGGCGGTCACTCATAACCAAGCAAATCATCCCGATTACGACGTCTGAGTATCCCACCCCTGCTTCACGCCCGCTTTACTCCGTTCTTTCGAACTCCCGCCTTCGCCAAACGTTTGGAATCGAATTGCCTCACTGGCGGACGCAAGTACACCTTGTTTTTGAACTCGAGCGCAGTTCGTAGGGACAATGTTTTGCCACCCTTGCCGCGTGATCCTTGATGATGGACACGCAGGCTGTCCGAGGAACCGCAAAATTGGCATTGCCATCTGTCCCTTTCGACAGCTTGACGACCTGCGGTGTGGGATCGGCTCATACGGATCTGCGCCCGGTGGATTCCGGCCCCACGCGATCTGCATCCTTATCCTCTGGTTCGCTTCTTCGCCACTCATCCAATGTGGGAGCCGTATGCGTAGACGCGCCCGTATGATCATCCCTACCGCGTCACTTGTGCCGGGCCGTGTCGGCAGACATTTCCGTTGCTTGCGGCTATTTTTCTATTTCTTCAATGGGATGAATCTCCCACCAGTGAGTGCCGACTTTGGCGTCGTATCGGGTGATGCCCTTCACTGTAATAGGCTTACCGACTTGTGGCACATCGCAAGGAATTTTGGGTATGCACTTGGCTACAATGCAACGTGCGCGATCCATGCCCTCTATTTTGGGGTTTTCGCAAATACGAATGTCAGTGTCGCCGTCGTTTCCTTTTGCCACCTGAGTGACGAATCCACCGACTGCCGCATGCGCAGACATTTTGTCGGACCAGCGATTGGGGTCCTCAGCAATCAACTCACCAATGGTCAGTTCAGCGTATGCACTTTTGGTGGATTGCTCCACCGGCTTAGAAGGTGCGGCGCTTGCGGACTTTGTGGACTTTGCGGAGGCGGTAGAACTCTTCTTGGAAACAGGCTTGGGCTGTACGTCCTGACCAGCACACAGTGCTGGAATAGCCAGCAACGCGCACGGTAAGATCCAAAGGTGTTTTATCATTTGAACCTCGCAAAGGCTCCATGAGGGAATACGTGTCCATCATAAATGTTGGGTGCGGCAGGACAATGAATTGTCGCGAGGATAGATCCTAAATAGTAACCTGGGCGTGAGGACAGGAGAGAGAAGAGAGTAGGCTGACAACCTGCTACGGCACTTGTCGGTTACAGGGCTGATTGCTGATGGCCTCCGCCTGCTTGCAGTTCCCGGCCAAATTGACGAACTGATCGCGTCAAACTAATTGCTGCAGTAAAAGCGTCACACGCGGGATTAATACCGTGGTTGCCTCCAAGCAGCCTTGAACTTGCTCTGGGAACAATTACGGGATGGAACAGCAACGGGAACCCAGAATGGCAATCGAGCCGCAGTTACATCGTACGCAAGAACAGCCGTTCAGGTGATCGGAGCAGAACCTTGCCGCGACGCTTTACTAAGGCGCGGTCACGTTGCCACTTGCTCATTAGGCGGCTAGCAGTGAAAGGCGTGACGTTCGCGGCGTTAGCCAACTCCTCGTTTGTGATCTGGAGTGCAGTACCACCCGCAACCTCCTTACCGATAGTCCGGGCAAGAGTAACGAGTACATGAGCAACCCGCTGTCGAGAGGTGTGGCAAGCTAAACCGATGTGAGAGGCGAGATGCCAAGCCACGTAGTCTGACGCAGTTGACAGTACGTTCTCCAGCAACCTGGGATACCGCACGACAAGATCCCGGATTGTGGGGCGATCCCACACCAACACCGAGCTGTCCGTTACTGCTTCTGTGCTGAAGAGATAAGCACAATGCTCCGACAGAACCGTCCGACCGCCGAATAGATCTCCTGGGCCAAGCCACTGAAAGAGAAGCTTCCTGCCCTCTTCTACAACGAAGAAGGCTCTGACGAGTCCTTTCGTCAACAGGAAAAAATGGTCGGCAGAGTGGCTTTGGTTTGTGACCACAGAATTGGCGAAGAATCGGCGTGGTGTTGCAGCTGCCAAGATTTTCTTGCGATGATCAGGAATCAATCCATCGAGAAATTGTGATCGCAAGCTGGTCGATACAGCAGCAATTCCTGAGTGCATGAGTGCTCCCGGAGTGGACGTAGGTCGAGCCTCTACTGTACGAGCGGCTAAAGGAAGAGGATTCTCCCGTAGGTTACAGCTGCCTAAAGTATAGGTCCGCCGAGTATTGCAGGGAAGAGCATGTGCAAGGCGTCCATGCGTCTCCCGGGATCGAGCGATTAATGCGAGGCGTCGTTTCCAGGTCTGGGGAACACAGCTCGACAGCCTGGGTACAGCCTCCAGTTGATTTCCGATTGATGTCATAACGAGGCCGCTGCGAATTACGTAACCTTTTGCTTGGGTCTCGGAGGGTTCGCCCTTGTCAGATACAATACTGGATTCGAGGCCACACCCATACCGGGTTTAGTGTATGGGTCGGACAGTCCCTCTCGTTTTAAACTGTAACGCCGACAAAAACCTTCTTCCCACGCCCAGTGAAGGACTTAAAATGGAAAGCGTTTTTCCACTGGACGTTCATAGACTTCGAGAGTTCTGCACGGCAAAAAATGAAGGTGCCGTCAATGTCCAGACCCAACCCTCAGAAGTCGAAGACACCGACTCAAACGAAATTGACTTAACGCCGACGAAGAAACCGCCGATGACGGTAGCAGCATATAAGTTCCGGCGGAAGCTCGAATCACTGTGACGCGAAAGCTTCGCGAATTTCTCGTGGCCATCGGGACCCTAGCCACCATCACGACAGATCAGAAAGAATTCCTCCGACCTATGTGCGTGGCTCACCAGCGCAAAGTTCCAGAGAGCGAGTGTTGAGTTGAAGTGATGACCGGGGCAGAAACTCGCGGGTACGTTCTGAAGTTCCGCTGTGTCTATTGTGGGAGGCATGAGGTTTCCGTCGAGTATCCTTGTGAAGGCGTTGTGCCTATGGACGAGATCAAAGCGCGAATCTATGAAGGCAGGTGCAAAGCGTGTGGTTGGAACGGCAAGGTCTGTGGGGATTCCGCCGTTCAGATTCACTATTCGCTTGGACTTAAAGTGAAGGTGCGACGGAAAGGACATTGAGGTGAGTAGCCACCATTGCTCCACACTTCCGATTAATCAAATGGCCAACGTCTTACCGTGATGGTGTTCTCATGAGAGCCGTATCGCTCAATCCACCCGCAGTCGAAGCCGTTAGTGTGAAAGGTGGGCACCCTGGGCTCCTGAACTCAGTCCTTGGACCCGCCACTCGGTTCTCAATTAAGATGACGTCTTGGCGCTGTCGCAGGTGCGAGAGCGCCTGGGCTCACCACTTCCGCGCCAGCACTTCCACAATCTTGCTCAACGCGTCCAGGTCCTTCGTATCGATTACTTCCGCTGGCGAAAATGCGAATAGCGCAGCGGCCAGACCAGTGCCACATCCACCGAGCCATATCGTGAGAAAACCGCCCCATTATTTGAAGGACCACTCGCATCGCTGCCTTTTGTCATTTATGTATTGACGCACTCGTCGTCTCCGATGGAATGATGGGGAGGATGATCTGAGAAGGGTGCTTCGCGTCCAGATAGATAGTGTTCTCCACAACCTGCCAACGGCGGTTATTGTTGAGTGGCTCACCCGTGTTTGGGTTGATGTCGAACCGCGGGAAGTTGCTGCTCGAAATGTCGAGGCAAATCCGGTGGCCCCGCTTGAAAACGAGCGACGTCGGATACATCTCGATCGTGAACTCGTAGGACTGTCCGGGGTTCAGGAGCTCGGCCTTGCCGAAACCGTTGCGGTATCGAGCGCGCACGATGCTATCGGCAACATTGAGATCCACACCGCCAGGAAAGTCGGCGTTGGGAGGATACCCGTCGACAAGCTTGGCTGTGAAATCGGTATCGAGAGCGTTCGAAGACGCCCAGAGTTTCACGATCAGGCGGCCCGTAACCTCTATGTCGTTTGTGAGCGGAGGTGTTTGGAATACCAGTACATCATTTCGGGTTGCGAGGGGCTTGGTGTCAGAGCACAGCCAGAAGTCGAGCCGACACCGCTGGTCGGCCGCTCCTTGGAACATCAGCGTTCCTTGCGAAGAAACATTCCCGCCCAACGTCGGTACCGGGTTCCGAGGGTCGAACTGATAGGTGATGGGCTGATCTTCCGCCGGCTTGTCCGGCGAGAGGACGCCGTTCGCGTGCAAGTAGTAGGGCGTTGGCACCGTCCGTGCCAGCGGCCACTCCTGTTCGTCGCGCCAGTGTCCCCCCACGAAAATGCGGCCCTCGGGTGTCTTGTGCGCATCGCCTCCGCCCATCACGTAGATCCGCACGGGAGGTTCATGATTCACCCCGTTGTCAATGCCCTTCAACCAGTGATCGAACCATCGCAGGTGAAACGCTGCGAGATCGAGCGCCGCGTCCTCGGTGAACTGCGCTTCACCGGCGTAACTGAGATTCTCACTGCTGTGGATCCATGGTCCAATGATCAGCCGCTGGAGGCTTTTCTTGGTCCTTCGTAGCTCAACGTAATTCAAGTTGGCGACCTGAGTGCCCCAGGAATCGTACCAACCCGTGGTGTGGTATTCCGGAATATCCTTGTATTCAGCCAGATGGTCAACCACGCTGGCGCCTGCATCCTTCCAGAATGCGTCGTAATCGCCATGGCTCATCGCTTCAATCAGCCAGCCTTCGTAATCGGGAGCAAACTTGAGCGGAGTTGTGCCCGGTCGCAACGGAAGGCTGCGCACATATTCGCGGACCTGCGTACCCATGTCCACGAGAGCTTTCGCAGCGGCTGGATCGGAAGCGGCGCGTCGGGCCGCCGCGAGCGCATTCGGAGTTCCGCTGGCGTTGCCCAGGGTCAAGACCCAGTTGAAAAAGCGCAGTTCGAAGGCGCCGTTATGGCGGACACCGTAACGACCGAAGTCCGACATCGCATTACGGGGAACCATCGCCTTTACATAGGGAGCGTTGCCAATGGCGAGGGCATGTTGCGTCGCACCGGCATAGGACGACCCCATCGTACCGATGCCACCATCGCACCACGGCTGCGACCCAATCCACTTGGCGGTATCAAACCCGTCATTCGGATCATCGATGAGCGGATACCAGTGCCCCTCCGACTGGTAGCGGCCACGTACGTCCTGAAGCACGACCACGTATCCGTATGGCACGAAGGAGTTCGCAATCGGCGCGGCGTCGTCCTTGTCGTACGGCGTCCGCACCAGAATCACGGGAAACTTGTTGTCAATGGGCTGACCGTTTTGTGTGGGGCGGTAGATGTCAGCCGCAAGCTTTACTCCGTCCCGCATGGTGACCATAACGTTCTTCGCCTCACTGATACCGAAGCTCGCATTGCTCTGAGCGTGGAGCGGAGTGCCAGCGGCGAGCACAACCAGCAGGCACACACAGGAGAAAAAACCGACGACGAACTTGTCTTTAAGGTTCCGCATCACGGTGGGCCTCCTGATACGCACGCATTAGCTTCCCGCTACCGAGTCGCTTCCGAATTGTACTTCCGCATTAGCCACATAACCGTCCGGAATTTTCCTTCTGGAGCCGAAGGCATTTGTCCTTTCACTCGTCCACAGGACTTATTCTTGAAAGCGTTCCGACTCTCGGGGATAATCACAGCCACGTCAAACTCCGGAGGCATATTCGTTGCCTATACCGAGCCAAAGAAGAACAGTGAGTTCTAAGGAATCGCTCTGACCAATGCCCAGAAGCACAATCGACTTCGACACCGTACGGAATATCGGACTTGCTTTGCCCGGCGTTGAGGAGAGCACGGCGTACGGGTTCCCGGCACTCAAGGTCCATGGAAAACTCCTGGCGTGTGTCCCGGCTAATCGCTCCGCCGAACCCGATTCGCTTGTCCTTCGCGTGGATTTCGATGATCGCGCCGAGCTGCTCGCTGCGGACCCCGATGTTTACTACGTGACGGACCACTACGCCGGCTATAACGCGGTGCTAGTCCGCCTCTCTCGCGTCAATTGCAATGTGTTGCAGGATTTGCTCGGCATGGCCCACAAGTTTGTGACTCGCAACGCCGCGCCCCGTTCGCCAGCGCGGAAGCGCCGAAAGGTCGCTTCAAGAAAATGAAGGAAAGTATGATTCCGAGTGATTGTCCGCCTGCTCCTTCCACACGGTCAGATACTTTCCTTTGTCGGAGATGGTTTTCCCCGATGCGTCCTTGAAACTCATTCTGTATGCACCGCTCTTTTCGCTACTGTACGCTCAGAGAGAAGCGACGATTTTGCGGTATTCTGTTTCGGTAAAGGCTTTCAGGGTTTGCGTAGTGACGTTGCCCATTGATCCCGTAGACAGCATGAATTTCGCGCTCGCCTCATCGTTGGGAAACTCAGAGATAATTACGGCATCGTACTTTCCCATGGTCAAGTACCAAGCGTGAATCTTTCCGCCGGCGGCCTCGGCGGCTTTCTTGGCCGCGTCCAGCCGCTTCGGGCTTTCCTTAATTTTCCCTGCGCCCTGCTGCGTGTATCGGATCAGCGTAACGTAATGTCCCATGGTTATTTCCTCCCCATTGAGATTGGGCTAGAGTTTACATTCCAGGTCGGATTGGCATGCTCGCTGCGAATGGTAGCTACTACGGTACTCGTCGTGATCGACGACCTTACCGCCTTTCAGTTCCCCTTCTTTGGAACACGTTCATCCAGCACGGAATTCCAATTTTGGCTTCCCGGCCCGACCGATAACCTACACCCAACCCCATTGGCATGCAACTGCCACCAGGTTCTCAGGCTCTCAGGGAACTTCCCATTTGCGAACTTTCAACGGTGCGGGCAACGACCCACGGCAATTTCTCTATACTGCATGTAGGCTGCTGAAGTGCGATAAACACTAGAAATTTGTTCGAAATGTTTGTCGAATCCCCGGTTGCATAGCGCGGAAACTAACCAAAGAATAATTCCGATTGAGGCGGCGACGATCAAGAACTAGAGACGGCTCCCCTAAGCCTTCTAGATTGTTAGCTCCCGTGCGAATGCCGGAGAGTCCTGTTGGTCGTTCGTCTCACACAATCTGCGTTCTTGAGGCTCGGTCGAAGCGATTGTTACGTGGCTCCCGCTTTGTTCGCAAACGCTTGATATTTGTCTCGCATCAAGGCGACCGAACAGCTCGATCAGTTTTGCCACCAAGCTAGTCCAGCCGGTCTGATGGCTGGCTCCTAGGCCAAGCTGGCTTGATGCTTACGTGAGCAGACACTATAGAGGGGCTAGGGTTCGTCACATTCCAACTCGCCCTCCGAGGTGCCACCGCTGCGAATGAGCATCATTGCACCTCGGCTAAGCGCTCCGGGATTGCGCGACTCGCGCCACTGCATGTAGGCAAAGCCGACGAGGAGTGAAACGAAAAACACGAAGGGCGTTATGTTGTAGGGCCAGGCGGGTTCCGGATAGACGGTGACGAAGAGGACGGGTAGCAGAGCCAGGGTCGCGATCCATGGGACCACCACGTGTTGCCAGACAGTGAATTTGGCACGCTGTTCCCGGCGCATATAGCGCGTCAAGGCCAGGTTCGCCATAGCATAAAGAACGATGACCGCGAGTGTGGCAATTGTTTCAAGGAAACCGAAGATGTAATCAGGTTTCAGCAGCACGCCTACCAGCAGGATTGCTGCGATGCCAGATAACTGCACAAAAGCGATCGCGAACGTAGGTGTCCGGTGCCCTGGATGGATACGCCCAAAACTAGCAGGGAGTGTGCCGGCTTTACCCATCGTGTACATCACACGTGACGCAGAGTTGGTGCAAGCAAGACCGACACCAACGGCGCTATTGATGATAGCGAGGACAACGAACCACCATCCTGCGCCCCACAATGCATGGCCAAGAACGTAGTACGGGTTTGGACTGGAGGCGAAGGTAGCCATATCCTCGGTTCCCCAGCCGATCGAGCTCGCGTAGGACATGAAAATGTAGAAGATACCGATAGCAACCAGCGAGAGCGTGATCGCCTGGCCGATGAACTTTGCGGGACGGCGGGCTTCCTGGGCGAGCGGTGCCGGCGCCTCGAAGCCGCTCAGGGCCAGAATAGAGAAAACCATCCCTGCCAAGATGCCGCCGAAGTGGTGGGGTGACGCGGAGGGATTTAGCGGCGCAATGTAAGTGGAGCCCGGTCGTGGATGAATCAGAAAGGTGATTCCGAGCGCTAACATAATTAGCACTTCGAGACCGCCCAAAAGCGCAGTGATACGAGCCGATAGCTGGATGCCATGGTGAGTGAGCGACCAGACGAGAGCAGATGTGGCCAAGGCGAACGACCACCATGGGATGTTCACACGGAATTGCATTTGCAACATGTCCGAGACAAGGTAACCAAGAAAACCGGTGCATCCGGCCGTTCCGAGAACCTCATAAATTAGGTAGCTCCAAGTGGCCATGAAGCCGCTGCGATTCCCCAGTCCACGAGTAGCGAAGGAGTAGTAGCCGCCACTCGATGGTATGTACCGGGAGAACTGGGACACCGTGTTCCCTATAAAGAAACAGATGATCGTGGCCAACAGGAACGAGAGCGGCATGACTGGTCCGGCCTTGAGCGCGATGATCGGGAACGTAAACACCACGTTGGTCGCCGGTGCGATGTGCGTGACACCCTGGAACACCAACTCCGAAAGACCGAGCGAATTGCGTCGAAGCTGAGGATCCGCATTGGGATCGGTGGTCTCAGCGCTCACTTGGCAACCTCTTTCAGTAAACGATCATTAGGAAAACTATGCCCTTGGCCTACTTAGCTTTATCACAGATCCGAGCCTTCCTTTTTCGAAAATTGGTGCTTGATAAAATGGCGTTAGGGCGTCCAGAAGCTGCTACGCATACGAGAGCTGGTTAGGGTTCCAGTGCCAGCACGATATTAGGTTTAAGAAAAAATGGCGGCACAATACCAGCGGTATTCGAGAGCGGCAAGACTTCTTCGGGTAACTCAATGCCGAGTACGTTGCTCATGAACCGGCGTCTCCTTTGACATCGTTCATAACAGTCGGGAGCAAATTCTTTCAGCTTGCCACGAAATTCCCTGTCTGCGACTACCAGACCGTCCTCCACACGAGTTGAGAAGTACCGGCTGGATTGCGGGATGACGTCGGACTGGATGTACATGCCTGAAGCCACAGAAATCTGAGAGCCCGCATAGAACGGGGAGCTCAGCCACTCGTCCAGGTGAATCAGATGTCCGGGATTGAGGTAGATTCCGAATTGCGCAAACGGCAGGCGCTCGTGAATCAGGTTGTAAAACTTTTCTCCCGGAGTGCCTAATTTCATTAAGGCGAACCACTCGCCCATTGCCTCGAAGTAAGGACCAGCGAAAGAGGAAACATAATCTGCTGCTGCGAGGGGAAGGTCTGCGGCACTATGCGCAATCCAGCCAGCGCGGCAAACATTGCTGCCCCAGTATGCAACATTGAAGGAAAGGGTCTGGCCTCGACGAATAAGTTGACCGCTCGGTCCGCAAAGACCGAGTTCCGAGTTGCTGCCGGTGGCAAACGTTACGTGACAACTCAACGGGTCCCCGTTGAGGCAGCCACACTCGATCACCGAATGGTCCGTCACGCCCTCTTGCAGTGCAAAAATCATGCGCTTAGCAGATTCCGCGGCTTGTACATTGGCGTACTCGAAGTAAGCAATTTCAATCGGAGTGCACTGTGCGCGAAGGCCATGACCGGGATGCATCAATAGGTCGGTTACGTTGACCACGTTTTCTGCCCCAGCTAGTTGTCGAAGAGTGTCGGCCAGATATGCCGGAATATCCAATGCATGAGCAGCGTTGGGATGTTCGTCTTCGGAGAAGTACTTCCATCCCACACACCCTACACGTGCCATAGGGCCGATACTTTCGTCAGCGAAAATCTCCCGAAGAGTTCGGCTCTGGTCTCGAGGTTGACTCAGCAGAGAGAACGACTGGAAACGCTCATGACGCATTCGCCCCGAGGTATGGAGGGAACTTACACCTAGATATGACACGCACTCGTTCCCGACAAGGATTAGCGGAGTGCTCGCTCGCCTGATGATCAGAAGTGCCTCTTCGAACCGGGGATCGAACCCAGTGAGGTAGGTCAGATTGGCGAAGTGCTCGCGGTCACCATATACGACGATATGTGTAAGCTTAAGTTCCTCCATACGGGCTCTTAGGTTGTCGATCCTTGCTTCAAGTTCGTGAGTCGATGGCCGGAGCGGACAAGTACCGCTACCGAACTCCGGCCAGGCGATTTCGATCAACCGATGTGCACGCAGTTTAGCGGCCATAGAGTCTTGTTTCCCTTTCATTCTGTCTGTCGCCAACGACGGAAGGATGCAGCGTAGACGGACCTCGCGCCATCCATGCCACTGATGCCACCCGTTAAGACAGCAGCTTTAGAGCCACCTGTCAACCTCTCTCGTGTCAAAGGCAAGCTAACCAATACGCTGAACAACTTGACCAAGGGCCGGGTGCGTTACAGCGGAGAACGCAAAATGAAAATGAAGAAGAAGGGAAAGCCGCAAAGAAGACAGCAAAGAAAGCCAAGGAACCCGCGAGCCAAACGGAAGTGAGACCGAAGGCCGTTAGCGCCGGCATCTCAGATGGAACGCGGCTGTGCGCCGTGTGCTCTTGCCCTTAGCCGCTCTCAGTGATGAGATTGGAGCAATCGACCGACCTGGTTCGAGCCGATTATAGGAAGATCACGAGCGAGGAGTTGTCGTAAAAATGCTGCGGTCTGGTGAGTATAACCTGCGCAAATGCAATCTGGTACATTATTGGCGCGCCTGCCGCCCGAACCGTTTAGGAACGGTGTCACTACCTCGATAGTTCTGGTCGAGTCACGGCGTCATTACCCGTTGGTTGTTTTCGAATTCCCGTTCAGGGGAGTTGCTCCATTGGCGATCTTAACGGGACCAGCTTGCGCAAGCTTCCTACAGCTCCAAATTCCTGTCGGCACAAACGGAAGCGTCAATTTATGGCCGTCTCGACGAAGTAGCCTTGACTCGGTTGGATCTGGCCATCGCTCGAGCCAGACAGAAGACGTGTTCACCGACGAAGTGAACCACGCAGGCTTTCACCGGCCCTAACATCAGATATGCGATATCCTTCACGGTCAGACGACCGGTTCCAGTTCCAGACGTTCTGTGGTGCCTATGAAGAAAACATATACGGATAAACAGGGCCAGTACCTGGCCTTCATTTATTACTACAGCAAAATCCACGGATGTTCGCCCTCAGAGGCCGAAATGCAGCAGTACTTTCTAGTCAGTCCGCCAACCGTACATCAGATGGTCTTGACACTCGAAGCGCGCGGACTCATCGCGCGGACGCCCGGGCAGGCTCGATCAATCCATCTGCTGATCTCGCGGGATGAGCTACCCGACTTGGCCTAGCTGACCGGCGAAAAACTACAGGCAGGATTTCGGTCATCCAGATCGTCAAGACGGTCTGCGATTGCATCAACCCTCGTCCGAATCAAGTTCGTCCAGGGTAGACCCTCTGAGAGCCAAACCCCACGCCACGGAGGTAAATTGATTTCCAGTCCTGATCCGTTGCTCTCCGAAGCGCGTCGAAAAAATTCTTCTTACTGCAGGCACAAATGACGATCCGCCGGTCAGAAACACTGCATCGACTTTTCTCGGGTGAACTCCACTTACCCTAAGCAAGGAGTCCAAACAGGACTCAATCTGCTTCAGTTCCTCGGAGATCCAGGCTTCAAAAGAAGAACGCTCTACTCTGGCGGTAACATCAACTACTCCATCATGGAAACGAAACATCGCTGCCGGATTGTTCGATAGATCGTACTTCACTGCCTGAACAGACTGGTGCAATTGATATCCGAGATCCTCTTTTATGAGATGGATTAAAGCGGCGATTTTCTGAGGCTCAATCGCATCAGTCTTGATACGGCTGAGCAAGTCCATCACATCCTTCGCTCTCAGAAATGAGAGATGATGCCAGCGTTCCAACTTGCCATAGATCCAAGAGGGTATCGGTAAAAGCCTCTTCATCGAACGCATGTCCGTGCCGGCGCCCAGAGCGGGAGACATAAGATGTCGAATTAGCTTCGCATCAAACGAATCGCCCGCCACTGCGACGCCCGCGTTACCAAGAAGGTCAGCTGCACTTCTACCTCGGCGACGGATACTTGGACCGGCCCGCACCAAAGAAAAGTCACTCGTGCCGCCTCCGAAGTCTCCAATCAGAATGAGTTCATCGTGATCAAGCGTTGACTCATAGTAGTGCGCCGCCGCTATCGGCTCAAATTCGAACTGTACAGACTCGTATCCGGCAATCTTGAATGCCTTTCTGAGACGATTTTCCGCATAGCAATCCTCTTCCTCGGTCTCAGCTCCGACAAATCGTACCGGTCTGCCGACTACGGCTTTCAGAATGGGGACACCAAACTGGGAAGCGGCCTTTTCACGCAGGTCTCTCAGGATACGCGCGATCAGTTCCTCGAGCGTGTATTTTCGGCCAAAAACGTCCGTACCCTGGAGGCTGCGATTACTCAGAAAAGACTTTAGCGATTGAATCAGTCGGCCTTTGTGGTCCGCGGCGAGGTAGTGTTCAATACCATCCGGTCCGCTCCACGACTTAATTGTGTTGATACCCCGCTCTTTCATTTGCTCGAGATAGAGGAGTGACCGATAGGCGGCGGTCACTTCGCCCATGTATGGGAAGTGCGCAAGCTCAACCGCGCCCGTGTCAGTAGCGCGAGCAATGGAGCTATTTGTCGTGCCAAAGTCGATACCAATCGCAACCGTAGTCATTCTTAAGGATTTTAAAGTCCACGTACTTCGCCAGCAACTAGCTCCGCCATCCCGCCAAGCGACATAGGGATCTCAAGGGACTGGCGACGCCGATGGCAGGCAGATTGGCGACCGAGAAAGCGTGGGATCGATTTTCCGGCGCGGTTACATGCACCTGAACCCTCATGGACATTGTGATGGCAAGTGGCGCATAGGGTGATGAGGTTTTCTAAGCCATCGTCACCACCCTTGCCGCGTGGTCTTTGATGATGGACGTTCAAGTTGTCCGGGGAACCGCAGAACTGGCAACGCCATCCGTCTCTCTCGAGAACTTGAGTTCGGAGGCCTGCATATTCTTTCGCGTGTAGCGCATTCGCTGACGCAATCTATTCATCGGCTCTCCTCAGTAAATTGTGACGGACTCGGACCTTCTTCCAGAACAGCTCCCGCTAAAAAGTCAGCACAGATCATCTCCAGGTAAATGGACTTCGGAATGATCTTGAGCCGGAAGGAACGCTCGAAGAACTTCTCGTCGATAAGATTGCTGCCATTATCTGGCGCCTTCGTCGACTGATAATTGCGAATGAAGAACAGCCTCAAAAGGGACCGGAGTTTGTCCGATGGGGCGATACCAGCCTCAGCGCCAATCCATTAGATCTCTACTCAGGTACGAATCCAATTTGGAGCGGACCTTCGATGGTACTGTGGTCCAGTTCGAACGATTACAGCGGATTCGAGAAAGGGCAGCCCGTGGCACCGACGCTTAACGCGTAAATGTCTCGACGTGATTCGCGTTCCGAATGGGGCTTTATCATGCGCCTAGAGAAAGTGTGGGGAGCAGACTATCGAAATAAATCCGCAACCGTTCCCATCGGAAGGAATAATCTTCTTTCCACAGCAGGCAGTTGGAGAAAACCATACTTTTTGCAAAAGGAGACAGCATAAGCGCCTTTAGCGTCCACAATGACGCCTGCGGAAGCCACTTCCTTGCTGTGCTGAAGAATTCGGTGGAGCGCGTGCATGAGTAGCGTCTCGCCGTGCCCTTGGCCGCGAAAGTCAATGCTTACCGCCAAACGTCCGATGAGCGTTGTGGGCACCAAGGGATACCTCGGCAATTTCTTTGCGACCTCCGCCGGGACATTGTGCAGTTGCACTGCATATTGCGAAAGCGTGTAGTAACCCGCGATTGTGCTGCCATCAGGCGTCAGGACGAAGGGAACGGCCGCGTGCTTTTTGAAATCTTGGCCCGCTTGTTTCCGAAGGTAAGCGTCCAAGAGATCGACGCCGCACGAAAAGGCCGCCCGGTCGTGTTTCAATCCGAGCGGCTCAATCCTAAACGCGGGTTTCTCCGCCTCGCCAGCCAATTAGCGTCCCATCTGTTTTTTGTAGCGTCTTGCAGCCGCACGAGCAGCTTTGTTGGGCGATGGAGGATGCAAAACGGCATTCACGAAGACCTCGCGAGCGCGGTCATGCAACGTGAGGAGCTCGAACTCCTTGATAGCGTTCGAAGCCGCCTGCTGCGCACTGGCTACAACAAATTCTGTCACCGAAAATCCACGCAGGGCCGCTGCCCGCGCGATCAGTCTTTTTTGCTCGGGCGTAACCCGAGCCTCAAGACGCGCTTCTTTCCGGGATCGTCGAACAATCGCTGCAGCATGCCGCATGGCATCCTCCTACGTTAGGACAAAGTGTACGGCGAATCGCCGCATTAGTCAAAAAACAATTGTCCGGCGAATGGGCGGACGCATAGGGTGAGTACAACCCGGGCCGCCCGACACTCAACGAGAAGGGGTCTGAGGAAGGACCTACTCTATAAGGTTGCGGCAGCGTATTGAACTGCTGGGACCGTAAGGCCTTTTTCAGGGACAGGTGCGAATTAGGGTCGAAGCTGGCTGACACAGACTCCCGGGTTCTCCTGAACTCTAGGTCCTTGGACCCGTCACTAGGACCTCAATTAAGAGGACGTCTTGGCGCTGTCGCAGGTGCGAGACGGTTTGGGCTCACCACTTCCGCGCCAGCACTTCCACAATTTTGCTCAATGCGTCCAGGTCCTTCGTATCGATCACTTCCCCCGGCGAATGCGAATAGCGCAGCGGCCATCCCAGTGCCACGTCCACCGACCCATATCGCACAAACACCGCGCCGTCATTTCCTCCGCCCGTCACTCCATACTGTGCGGGAATGCCATTTTCCTTCGCCAGCGCAACCACGCGATCCACATATTCCCGCGGCACCACGTTCGAATTGTCCACCGCGCGAACCACGAATCCTTTTCCAATCTCCGCATCGCCAAATCGTTTCGACTCCAGCGGCGAATCCGAACTCACAAACGTATCAATCGCAAACACAAAATCCGGCACGCGCCCTTCCTTAGCCGCCTGTTCCGCGAACGCTGCCGCTCCCTTCAATCCCACTTCCTCTTCCGTCGACCACACAAACGTAACGTCGCGCCCCTTCAATTCCGGGCCCAATCGCGTTTACCGCTGCAATCAGCGCCGCGCATCCCACGCGATCGTCAAAGCTCCGCGCATTCGCACGCGTCCCCAGCAGCGGCCGGTATTCCTTGGGAATCGTCACGTAGTCGCCCGCCGCAATCCCCAGCTTCTCCGTCTCTTCCTTCGAATGCGTTCCGACATATACATGCGCCGGCTCATCCATCGATCGCGGCCCGCTCGGCCACTCAAATCCCGGCTTGTCCCAACCGCTCGGTAGTTCCAGCACTCCGCCCGACAGGTCCTTTCTTCGCTGTGCACCAGAACAACATGTCCCAGAAAATATTGCAGGTATCCGCCTCCCAAAACTTCCACCTGCAGGCGCCCGTCGTCCTCGATCTTCTTCACCTCGTACCCAATCTCATCCATGTGCGCCACAAACGCGATCCGCGGCGTCTTTTCATCTCTCTTCCCATCGCCCACATGCAGCACCAGATTCCCCGCCGCATCCGTCTTCGCCATTCTTCTGCTAGCCTCGGGTCCAGGCGATTTACTTACCTCCTTGCGCACCGCTTCTCATGCCCACTCGCCCCGTACGCCTCGATGAGTGCTTCTAGCGTCGAAAGCGCCTGCCGCCCATGATCCGCCTCCCATTCCTCCGATCGTCGAACTTCGGGATTTCCAGATACACGCTCAGCAGTCGTCTCCAATCGTTCCGACGTCGCCCAGCGATACGTATTCCGCAGGTGTTACTGGCCAAAGTTCCGGCACTCCCAACTCCACAAAGTTTTCCGGCAGCGTGCGCGCTCTTCGCGTAACCCGCAATTCGTGGCGGCGCCGCATTCATCGACCTCTAGCGGGAATCTGTTCTTTTTCGGCGATCGCTTTCAGCCGCTCCGCCAGGCTCTCCGCGCCGTTCTTGGAATCTGCCGTGACTGCCTAGCAACACTCCGCTACCCGGTTTCCGTTCTTCCACGTGCAGCATCCTTGTTCGCCGGCGGTGCGCGGCATCACTCGGCCGACAAACACCATTTCGTCCGGATGAATTTCCGTCAGCAGTCGATTCAGCCCGCGTCCTCCGGTCCACTGTTGCGTCACAAACGCGATGGTCGTCGTCCCTTTGCGCTTTGATCTCCCGACCCTGCCCCAGCAATCTCCAGAAGCAGTATTGACTCCAGTCTCTTCCCCAGCCGCAGGTCCTGCCACGCCAGAATCACCCATCGGGAAACTTTTTCGCTGCAATGCAATCGGGTC
The DNA here is from genome assembly GCA_963726725.1 of Candidatus Acidiferrales bacterium. Classification (GTDB taxonomy): domain Bacteria; phylum Acidobacteriota; class Terriglobia; order Acidiferrales; family UBA7541; genus Acidiferrum. Next base: position 32,982 of record CAVSDV010000023.1, on the reverse strand, counting down.
CAACAGATCCACCCCCGCCGCTCGCACTTCGGCCGCACTCCTTGCGCCGATGTCCACGTACAACTCTTCCACATGATTCATTTTTGGCGCGTTCACCCGCCCCGGCTGCAAGTGCACGCTCAATCCCGCGAACACTCCGTTCACATATTTGCCGTCGCGCGTCATCACCCAAACCGGCTGCGCAAAATGCAGCGCGTCAAACACCGGGTTCGGCGGCGCCTGCGGCAGTCGCTGCACACGCAGATAGCCGTCAGCGGTAATCTCGCTCACCACGTACCCAGGTTCATCGATGGGCGCAACGATCAGCCGGTGCGGCGCGCCGCTCCCGAGCGGTCACCCAGACGTTTCCCAGGTTGTCTGTCTTCGGTCCGAACAGCGTTCAGTTTGCGCGCGATCCCCGCCGTCAGCGCCTGCTCGTATCCGCTTACAGCGACTGTCTCTTCCACGCTGCGCGAATTCCGATGAAGCTTTGGTTCTCTTGCCCGACGCACAAATTGCGCAAGCCAGCAACCGCAGCATTGTAACCATCGCAGTTCGAAGAAACACCGTTCATCCCCTGCCCCCTTCCAAGCAGTCTCTCTTTCCGATCTCTGTGAACTTCGTGTCCTTTGTAGTGATCTTCTCCTACCGGCACAGCGTCTCGATCAGCAACTCGCGCTTCTTCTCCGCCAGCCGGTCCATCGCTCCCAGCGCTGCCGTATACCCGCCTGCCGCCGCCGCGGTCAGCCCCGCGAACGCAATCGCCGGCAGCCACGGATTCCCCGTCCACTTTCCCGCAAACAAAATCACCGCGCAGATTCCCCCAATCGTAATCTGCGCGCCAAACGCGGTCCACACCGCCACGCCCGAATTCCGCTGCCCCTTCATTTTCCCAATTTCCATTTTCTTCGGGAACATCAGCGACGACCAATTCGCAATCGACAGTTGCCCCACCACCGCGAACGCCACCGCCGCCACCGTCGACACAAACATCGCCGGGCTTGGCCAGCCCACCCGCCAGATCATCACTCCCACCGAGATCGACAATTCCAGAATCACCAGCGCCGCCAGCAACAGGTTTTTCCCCAAAAGAACATCCCGGAATCGCACCGGTGTCATGAAGTACGTCTGAATTCCTTTGCCTTCAAACGCAAACGAATTGTACGCCGGCGAAAGTAAAATCAAAATCAGGTAGGCCATCAGCGCCGGGAAAAACATCTCCGCGGAAAGTCCGTGTTCCTTCAAAACTGAGTTCTTCCCCGCGAATTGCATCGAAAAAAAAATCACCATGATCGGCGGCAGCAGGAATGTGATGAACGCAGAAGCCATTCCGCGTCAGATACCGGAACTCCTTCGCCACCACGGCCGCCACTTGCGGTGAAATGAATCGCGGCAACTCGCTCGAATCTTCGCCACGCAACGCCCGTCTCTTTACCGCTTTGGGCGCGCCACTTTCGCCCAGCTCTTCGCCAAAATATTGCGCCCGGAATCGACTCCACAAGAATCCGCTGGTGATTACAATCCAGACCAGCAGGCCCGCCAGGCCCGGCAGAAATCCCCGTAAATCGCCATGCGCCGCTCCCGCCACTGCATTTCCCGTCAGCGATCGCCGGCGTCCACCACAGGTACGGAATGATTTCAAAAATCCTTGGTTTAGCCGACCTGCCATACCTCTGCATCATCGGCGAAAGGAAATTCAACGACACCATCGACAATATAAATAGCCCAAAAAAGAGTTCCCGCGTCCTTCGTTTCGCCAGTATTTTTTCCACCCACGACCCCATCAGCCTCTCAATCGTCACGTTCAGCAACACGAACAGCGCGCTCACCACCAGGAGCGCCGGCACGACGCTGGCCCGCGCCGCCATCGCTCCTGCCAGCATTGAGATAATCCACGCAATCGACGACAACGCCGCAAAGTCTGCCAGCCCGTAACCCAACCCCAGCAGGTAAAACGCGCGCATACTCAGCGGAAATCGCAACAGCTTCTTGAATTCGAAATTCGCGCCGAACCCCGCCGCAAAAATCGGAAATACCTGCCACCACACAAACAGTCCCCAGAATAGCAGCGCGATCCATTGCGGATGGTTCTTCACCAGAGACGCATACGTCCCCTCATAAAATACGAAACACAGACTCAGCACCAGCACCGCGCTGAAAAATCCCGCCCATATCATCCCGATCAGGTCCCAGCGATTGTTCTTCCGCCGCAAACCGTTTCGTAATATGTGCCAGCGCAACCCGCCAATCAGCTTCAGTTGCTGCCACACACCCGGCATGTGCGCTACGTCAGCCACGTCAGTTCCTCAAACTTGGCCCGCTCTCCGCCGCTCTGACCGACAATCGACAGGAAAATCTGCTCCAGCGTTTTTTGCCCTTCTTCGCCTTCCGACCCAGGCACGCCTGCCCGCAACTCTTCCAGCGATCCCTGCGCCACCAGCTTTCCTTTGTGAATGATCGCCACGTGACTGCACAGCCGCTCCACGATCTCCAGCACATGCGTCGTGAGGAAAATCGTCACGCCGCGCTCCGTCATCCTTCCCAGCAAGGCCTTCAACGCCCCGGCCGCCAGCGCATCCACTCCCTCAAACGGTTCGTCCAAAAACAGAATCCGCGGCCCGTGAATCACCGCCGCGGCCAGCGCCAGTTTCTTTTGCATCCCGTGCGAATAGTCAGCCACCAGCGTCTTCTCGCGATCGGCCAGTTGCATGAATTCCAGCAATTCTTGCGCGCGTTTCTCGGTTGTGCCGCGATCCAGTCCGTACATCCTGCCCACGAATCGCAAATACTCCACCCCGGTCAGCCGCTCGAACAGCCCCATTCCTTCCGGCACCACCCCAATCTGCCGCTTCACTTCCACCGGATGCGCCGCGAAATCCACGCCCAGCAGTTCCATCCGCCCCGCGGTAGGCGCCAGCAAACCGGTCAGCATTTTGATGGTTGTCGATTTGCCCGCTCCATTCGGTCCCAGAAACCCGAAGAATTGACCCGCCACCACCTGCAGGTCCATCTCGTCAACCGCGGTCAGCGCCCCGAACCGCCTGGTCAGCTTTTCTGTCTTGATCGCAATTTCTTGCATCGATTCAGCTCTTTTCGCTCACACTCGTCCGCAAAACTCTATCATGAGTAACTACGTATTCCGCCGCCGCAAGTATCAGGAGATGATTGTTACTGGAAACTGTCTCAACAGTGGTCTTCGGAAGGGCACGGCTTCGAAACCCCGCGACAAAATCATAAGTCATTGCCACCCCGAACGAAGCGAGGCATGTGCTTTCGCCAAATGCCAAGGAAAAAGCAGATTCCTCACGGCATTCAAAATGCGAACGGGTTCGGAATGACAACTACGGAGTTTTGGGACGAACGACTGAACGCTAAACTAAATTCCGATTGCTCGACGGAACCGGCGTGATCCCCGACGACGAGGAGCCTCCTCGTGTGGGCAGTGCCGCCAGAACCGCCGGCAGCTCCACGCGAAACACCGCTCCTCCGGTCTGACCGTTGTAGCACCGGATATTCCCGCTATGTTCCTGCACGATCCCGTAGCAAATGCTCAAGCCCAGACCGGTGCCCTTGCCCACCGGTTTCGTGGTGTAAAACGGATCGAAGACGCGGTGCGGTTCGCGAATCCCAGGACCCGAATCAGAAAAGAGAACCACCACATTCGCGCGGTCGCGTTGCGTCTTGATCGTCAACACGCCGCCGCCCTGTTCGGCCATGGCGTCCAGCGCGTTGTTGATGATGTTGAAAAACACCTGCATCAGCTGATTGCTGTCGCCACGCACCCCGGGCAGCACCGATTCCAGATGAGGTTCGATCCGCGATCCGCCATTGTGCAGATCCAGCGCGCGCAACTGCACCGCGTTCGTCACCACCGTGTTGATGTCCAGCAGCGTTCGCTCTGCCGGAACCTGCCGCGCAAAACTCAAAAGGTTTTGCACCAGATTCTTCGTGCGCCGCGCCTGGTCCCGAATTTTCACCGCGGTCGCCCGCGTCCGCTCCGGCAAACCCTGGTCATCAGCCAAAAGATCGGAATACCCCAGAATCGCCGTCAGCGGATTGTTGATCTCATGCGCCGCGCCCGCTGCCAGCTGCCCCAGCGACACCAGCTTCTCCGAGTGCACCATCTGCGCTTGCAAGCGCTGCAGGTTCACCACCGACGACTCCGACTGCGCCAGCAATCGCGCGCGGTCTCGCATCCGCCAGATGAGTGCGCAAAAATACCATCAACGCCAGCGGCAGCGACGCGATCAACGTTACCGTCACACGAAAGTCCTTCACTGCCGGCGTGTCGTGCTCCATGCGCAGCGCGTACAACGCAAAGAACGGCAACGAAAAAACCGCCGCCATAGCGAATCGCGTCGCCCACACATTGTCTCCCAGCACAATTTCCGCATCCGCTGTCGGGCTCGACTCCATCGGCGCGTCCAATTCATTGCGCTTTTGAAACGCGATCGCACCCGCTAGCGCATACCAGAAAAATACCGTCAGCAGCATCAGGTCATACCAACTCCCGGTGTAGTACGTTCCTTCCGTTACCGCCCGGTTCGTCAACAACGACGCGACCGTGTACAACGTGGACGCCCCGAACAGGTGCGCGCATACAATCCGCCAGGCCCCGCGCGTTTTCCACCAGAAAACCGCGAATCCCGCCATGATCACCACATACTGAATATTCGCCAAAATCGAGAAATTACGGTCGAAGTGCTCCACCGTTGGCGTTGCGTACATCCACGGCAACACCGCATAAACATACAGGAACGTCCACCAGGTCAGCAGCAGCGTAAAATCCATGTACCCCAAACCGATGCGCAGCTCGCCGCGCCTTAAATACGGCCTCAGCGTCAAAGCCGCAATCAGCGGAATGCCGCGCAGAAAAAAAATAATGTCCCAGGAGCCCGGGTTCGGCACCGCTTGCTGCAGGTACACTTCGTAGTACGTCCATTGGAACTGCCCAACCATCCACATCGTGCAGCTCAGCGCCAGCAGCATCCAGAACACGTTTCGCCGCCAGTGTGGAGTCCCCGCGTTGATCAGCAGTCCCGCGTTGGCCAGCAACGGCACGCAGCATTGCGCGATGTCGCCAAATGTAGTCAGCGACTGCCCGGGCCCCAGATACCGAGACACCATGGCGTATACGCCCAGGAAAATGATCCAGGCAGCAATCCAGATAGTTGTGCGTGACTTCGCCATTACCCGACTGCCTTCCATTCTAGGCGCTCCCGCCGTTTCCGGTGGAAGCTGCCTCAACTCCAGATAGCCAAAGCATTACCGCCGGACCGCCGTTGCGTTACCCCACGCACGCTGATGAACGCAGTTGACAACTGACCGACGGTCAGTCAATATTGTACCACCCGCCACTAAGGAGCTGTTTCACCATGGGCGCAATCAGCTTGAACTCTTCCGCGAGTCTCCCTTTTCTCCATTTCCTCCACCGGCAACCCGCCCTGCGAAGCTTTATCGTCATTCGCGGCATTGACGAGTTGTGCTCCCAAATGCTCAATGTCGCCATCGGCTGGTATGTCTACTCGGCGACCCACAACCCCATGAGCCTCGCCTATGTCGGATTGGCGCGGTTCTTGCCCAATATCGGCATGGTCCTCGTCACAGGCCATGCGGCGGATCGTCTCGATCGCCGCAAAATTATCGGCCTTTCGCTTTTTTTACAGGCTCTTTGCATTGCTGCATTCGGTATCTTGTCTGCCTCCGCGGCACTCTCAATCTGGCCGGTGTATTTCCTCCTCTCGGTCATCGGTGCGGCACAAGCCTTTTGCGCCCCCGCCATGTCGGCAACGCTGCCGCGCTTGGTCAGCTCCGAAGAATTTCCGCGCGCCGTCGCTGTGGTTTCGTCGGCGTGGCAGATCTGTGGACTCGTCGGCCCGGCCGTTGGTGGTTTGCTCTATGCCCTCAGCGGTCCCGGCATGTTTTTATTTTCCGCGTTACTTTATCTCGTCGCCTTGACGCAAGTGCTGCGTCTTGCCGAAGAACGCTGCACGGCTCGCTCCGAGGAAAACGAACCCATGGACGCCAGCCCTCTCGGCGGCATCCGCTATGTTCGCTCGAACCGCTTATTGTTCTCCATCATCGCGCTCGACCTTTTCGCCGTTCTCCTGGGTGGCGTCACCGCCTTACTCCCCATTTTCGCCAAGGACGTCCTCGCGGTCGGCCCTGCGGGACTCGGCTGTCTTCGTTGCGCACCCGGTGTCGGCGCCGCCATCGTCGGTCTGGTCTTGGCGCATCGCACTATCCAGCGTGGCGCTGGCAAGCGAATGCTTCTCTGTGTGGCCGGCTTCGGTTTCGCGACCATCGTCTTTGCTCTCTCCAGAAACGTGTGGCTTTCGCTTGTCGCTTTGATTGCTGCCGGCGGGTTCGACATGGTCAGCATGGTGATCCGCCAAACGCTCGTGCAGGTTTCTACGCCTGACGCTATGCGTGGCCGCGTCAGCGCCGTGCACTGGATGTTTGTCGGCGCCTCCAGCGAATTGGGCGAATTTGAGTCCGGCGCCACCGCCGCGCTATTTGGAACGGTGCCCGCGGCGTTCCTCGGCGGCTTAGGCACCCTCGCCGTCACAGCCCTATGGATTAGGTTGTTTCCCGAACTACTCCGCGCAGATAACCTAGTCACAAACAGCAGTGTCGTAAACCTGTAGCTCACCCCTTCCGGGGTGAGGGTGTTCCTCTCTGTCGCGGCCACCTTCACCTTGCCCCGAGGGGAAGCGGGCGCCGCGTAGTTTCTCAATGTAGCGCTGGCTTTTATGCCAGCCCTCTACGCGTGCACCGATTTGCGCACAATTATGTCGGACTTCGCCTCTTCTTGCTTCTCGCCTTCCCAGCCCGCGTTCGTTATCCTACGGTCACTGACCAGCGTTCAGTCACCGAGGCTCAGCGATCCAATGTCCGCCAAAACCAAAGCTCGTCCAAGAACAAAACCCCCGGGACAGCGGCGAGAAGACCTGATGAACGCTGCCCAGCAGCTGTTTCTTCAGCAAGGCGTCGCATCCACCACCATCGAGCAGATCACCTCCACGGCCGACGTCGCCAAGGGCACCTTCTACCTTTATTTTTCCTCCAAGGATGATGTGCTTGCCGCACTCGGTGATCGCTACGGGCAAGACCGGTTGGCAACGGTGAGGGCCGCAGTCGCCCTAAAGCCTGCGGACGATTGGAAGGGGAAGCTCGCGGCATGGGCCGAGGCCACCGTCTCCGGATATCTCGATTCCATTCGCCTGCACGACATTCTTTTTTACGGATCTCGCCCTCCCACGCGCGAAGGACTCGTCGACAACGTCACCATCGATTTTCTTTGCGATTTGCTTCAGGCTGGCTCTCGCGCCCACGCTTGGTCGGTCGAAGACCCTCGTTTTGTCGCCGTCTTCCTGTTCAGCGCCCTCCACGGCGTTGTCGATGACGCCCATAGCAAAGAGAAACGCGTCAACCGAGCCCGCCTCGTGCACCGCCTGCAACAACTCTGTTTTCGCGCCGTCAGTCTACCGTCGAACTGAAGACCTGATCTTATTATTGGAGTAAGAAGAGGAACGCAAAGGAGGGGTCGTTCGTTTCGCGGGTAGGTTCTCAACAAACTGGCGGAGGAGGAGGGATTGTACTCCCAATTGGTGAGTGAGAGGTGAAGGGTCGGTGAGCGTTGGTATGTCTCTTGTTATCAGCAGCGGTTTCAGATTTGACTGAATCGCCAGCGTTTATGGGGGGTTCGAGAGCCGCAAATCGACTGAAAGTAGAAGCAAACTAGTCGCAAGGGGAATCCATCTTCGGGCCGCTCTAATGGATTCAGCTTTCTTGACGCTTATTATAATACGCGGAGAAACGACTAGTGGCCGCTGGCATGCAATCGGAGAGAGAACCGCGCTGCCGAATGCACGAAGTGGTTGCCGGCCCGCTGCACATGGTGAACGGGCAACGGCTTCCGGCGGTCCTGGGGGAGCCGCGCGTGCCACCATATCATAGCCGATGTGAGGGTTGTCGTGGATACCGATGTGATCGTGGCGGCGATGCGCAGCCCAAGCGGGGCGTCCGCGGCAATTCTACGCGCGGCGCGGCAAGGCAGGATAACGCTGCTCGTCAGCGTCCCGCTGGCTCTGGAATTGGCTCCCAGATGACATTAATTTGTTGCAGCGCGCAGGAATTGACGTAGTCGTTTCTGCCTTGACGGCCGCCGAAAATGAGGAGTTGGGACTCGTCGAGGAAAGTCGTTGCTGCCAGAGCAGAGGTATGGAGTTTCTTTCCTTCCCCGTCGAAGACAGATCCGTTCCGAATTCGTCCGCTGAATTTACTGGATTAGTCAATTCTGTCACTGATTTCCTGCGCAAAGGAAAAGCGGTTGCAGTTCATTGCCGAGCCGCCCTGAGTCTATCTGAAGGCGGTTGCGTGGCGGTTTTTGGCAACGGCCAGCAAATGGCCAGCAGATTAATTTTGAGAGGCGGCTGAGTGGTTTAAAGCAGCGGATTTGCTAAAACATCCCTGCCCCGTTTGCATTCGCCGATTTTCACGTGCTTTCAAGACGGTCTGGCCAAAGTGCCGAGAAATCCGCTAATGACTCTTGCGAGACGCTCGGTAGTGATGGACTCGGGCAGGGGGATGGCGAGGGTCGGACGTTGGGTTTGCGCATCCCTCCGCAGTAACGTGGAAAGGCCCCGTTTGATCGGTTCGAAACCGACGTCGGCGCTGCGCGGAGAGGAGAGCGATTCCAAGAGGGTCAGGCCCGCTTCCAGAAACTGAGCAGCAGCCTGGCTGGGGTCCGCTACGAAGCAGGTGGACTCTGCATCGCCATCCCGGGCCACACTCTGGGGAAGGGGCAACGCCCGGTCCGCAGGAAACGGAGGTCTTGTCACTACCGGAGGTCCGGGGGCGCGGCCGTCCTTCACCGCGGGCTTTCCATTCCGCTTCGCTTCCGTTACGGCCACGGGCTGGGGCGCCTCCGGAGTGAGTACAGGCTTCGGCCTGCCAGGCTGGTCGCTGAAGACCTCTTTGATCACGTGCATCATAGTTTTGCGGCCGAGCTTTTCAAAGCTGATTTCGTCCTTCCCCTCATCAAATAATCCCGTGAACAACGCCTTCTTGAGCCTGAGAGTCTCCCAAACGCGTTCCTCAATGCTGTTCTCGGTCAGCAGATGGATCACTTGTACGGGCTGCGTCTGGCCGAAGCGATGAACGCGGCCGACACGTTGCTCTAATCGGGCAGGATTCCAGGGAGGCTCAAAGTTCACGACTGCCGAGGCCGCCTGCAAGTTCAATCCAACTCCTCCAGCATCAGTCGAAAGAAAGACCTTGCAGTCGGGATCCTTTGCAAACCGGGAAATCAGCTCACCACGTTTCCGCGCGGGCACGTTGCCGTGTAACGACACCCAGCCGATTTTCAGCTTCGTCAGTTCCTGACTGGCCAGGTGCGTCATTCGTTCGTACTCGCTGAAGACGACCACCTTGCGCTTTTCTTCAATTGTCAGCTCGTGAACAATCTCGCGGAACTCCTCAAGCTTGGGAGAGAAATTGGTCGCCTTGTCGAACAAGAAGGTAGAGTTGCAGAGCATGCGCATGTTCTGGATACAGCAGGTGATGCGACGCAGATCGATCTCGGAGAGCCAACCCTGTCGCTGCCATTTGTGCATCAACCTTGCGAGAATGTCACTCTGTTCCCAGTAGGGACCTGCTTGTTCGGGCGTCATACGTACACGAAAGGTTTGATCCGTGCGCCTGGGCAGCTCCGGAAGCACTTCTTTCCGAGTTCGGCGAAGCAAGATCGGTTCCAGTTGTTTGTGAACTTGATCCAGGCCACGATAGCCGAGCAATTTCCCCTCTTCGTTCTCCATGCGGTGTTCCTTCAGAAAGCGGAAGGCCGGCCCCAAACGGCGACCGTCCACGAACTCGACGATCGAAAACAGCTCTTCGAGCTTGTTTTCAAGAGGTGTGCCCGTCAATATGAAGGCATAACGACTCTTCAATTGTTTGATGATGCGGGCGGTGGCGGTTGCCCAATTGCGTATGCGTTGGGCTTCATCGAGGATGATCAAGTCCGGACGCATGTCATGCATATCTTCGATATCCTTCAAAACCAGTTCGTAACTTGTGAGATTGAAGAAGCTTGGGTTGGCGTACAGCTTCTTGCGGTGCGGCATCAGCCCGTCAATGACTTGTGCGGGAAGCTCACAGAACTTCTCGATCTCCGTCTTCCATTGGTACTTGACCGAAGCCGGAGCAACCACCAGCACCCTCTCAATGCCTCGACGGCGCCGCAGCAGCTCAGCGCCAGCAATGGCCTGAATCGTCTTGCCAAGACCCATATCGTCGGCGAGGATCACCCGACCGCGACAAGCGGCGAAAAGCGCTCCGCGAATCTGGTAGGGAAAGAGGGGCACCTTCAAGAGACCTTCGAGCGGGCGCTTGCCTTTCTTTAGCTGCGCGAGGTACCGGCGCTCGTCCTCGAGGCCCGAGGCAAGTTCGTTTTCACGGTCAATGAAATCTAGTACATCGCTGTAAACAACGGCCGTCTCATCCACAGCGCGAAGCTTCTCGAGGACTTCCTCGAATCGTTGAAGGTTGTCCGTTCGTAAGAACCCATCGGCATCGAAGTACTCAGAGACAATCTTCTGGAGGTCCGACGATGGCTGAGACGGGAGCCGGACACGCACGTTCAGGGTGTCGCCATACTGAAGGGAAAGCGAAGCCCGCGTGCGCTGATACTGCTGGCGATCGAGGGAGCGGCCAAAGCGGTGATGAAGGCGAAGCAGCAGGGCTTCGATGTGCTTGCAAGTGCCAAGGGTGTTCACCGCAAAATCGGCACACGAGCAGAAGTTCTCAAACAGGCTCGGACCTCGCATTGCCACGCGGTACTCCCTGCCGCTTGCTGACTTCACCACGTAGTCGCCATAAGCCTGTCCGACCGGGCCCGTAAGAATGGCTTCGATGGTTTTCCGGGCGCGCTGTTGCCGCGCGGCGATCTGCTCCTCGACGATCGAGATCTGTTCCTCGACGATCATATTGAGCCTCCGGGAGATGGTGAATCGCCAAGATAGCAGGGATAGGGGAGACGTGTGAATGCGTGGGCTGTGGAAAACCAGATTGCACGCATAATTACTTGATGAGATTTATCGACTCTCGGCAATTGACTTCCGCGAAGTCCTGATGAAACGTGCGGGGCTGCTAGGCGGCGTTTTTCTGCACTTCCTGGTCACTGAAGCGGCAAAACCCTTTGTTCATTGGATCCAGAATGAATCACAATATATACGGAGGAGGAGGGATTCGACCCTTCGTAGTTTGGGGGTGGGATTCGTTGTCACGCGTTGTTTTGCTACAAGGTTCAGGTTGCAAACAAAGGATTTACGTTCTACCCCTATAGACACTGCTTTCCCTTGATGCCTAATTCCCCGTACTTTGTGTAGCATGCCACCAGAAATCCGGCCAATCCGGAGACATGACCTTCCCCAGTTCTTTCAGGACGTTCGCCAGACAGTCTGTCTGAGGGCTAACCATCATCGAACGATCCCGAGAGAGGGTGAATTAAGGAAGCTCGAAACCCGGAAGCCGCAGCGCCTTGTGGTCGAACGTAAGGGTGCGGGAACACTTGGCTCTGGTGCCAAGTGCAACAATGACGGCATCGGCAAACGAGCCCTGTCCTTCCTTGAGTGCGATCATGGCGGTGAAAACCTCCTGCTCGTTCTCCACAACGAGCACATCAGTCTGAAGGATGCGTTCGACAGCTGCGGCGATTTCATGGGCTGCTAGCCTGTAGGCGCGGTCGAGGACCCACACGGTCTCAACCATCGCCACAATACTGACGAAGCCCGGGTTCTCCTCGGTCAACCGCCGTTCGATTATCTCCCTTGCCTTCGGAGACTGAATCGGATCGTCTTGGGTGAGGTAACGAACAAGGATGTTGGTGTCGAGCCCGATCATCGACCCTTCGTCCGCGGCGTGCCGCCGGTGGAGCCTTCAGCAGTCGCCTCAGTCATCTCCTCGATCGACACCGGCCGTCGCCGACGGGAATGGATGATGCCTCGCAAAGCCGATGCCGAAAGCTTCGGTAAGAGAACCACGCTGCCGTCGGGATGCACGAAGAACTTGACCCGATCCCCCGGCTTCAACCCGAGATGCTCGCGGATAGCCTTGGGAATCGTGGCCTGACCTTTGACGGTAATAGCAGACTCCATAATGCCTCCATTACATTTGTGTAGAAGTAATACCACAAGCATGCGCCCAGTGTCAAGATGAGCCGTTGACTGCGCAACCCAAGAAACTACCGAGACCGCGATGCCAAGCTGCTAGAGTGGCACGGCATCGCAACTCAGCTCACGATCCGATGGCCGCGAAGGGTCTGTTGCGGCATTCCAGCGTCAATACCACTCTAAATACCACTCTTCTGCATTATATAAAGGACATGCCAGAAGTCGCAGCGAACGGAATGGCACGCATTGAACAGCTGTTCAGCAAGCTCGATGAGAAGGCAATCCAATGAAAGAGGTGTGATAAGACTGTGATAAAGGGCCGCACAATCACTCGCCTAAATCGAAAGCGCAATCGTTCTACTCCAAAGCTACGCTTTGTTTAGTGGCGGCGGAGGAGTGATTCGAACCCCCGAGGCCCTTTCGAGCCCAACGGTTTTCGAGACGGGTGGTTGCGTTTCGGCTCCAGCCTAACCTAATGAGTACGCAAGACGGCGGTCGGCAGGCCTTGGACGGTTTGGGCAGACAAGGCGCCGTATTGGGATAAATTGGGGTAAACGTGTCAGTCGTCTCGGCCGTTGCTCGTTCTGCGGCTGCGGTGGGCTTAGGCTTCGGACTCTTTTTGAATCAGACGTTTCAACTCAGCAGTTTGCATCCTATACGAAAATCGCTATATTTTCGTATAGGAGAGCCCGGGGTAGCCGCCCATCCCGGGCTCTCGCGTTTATCCCCAAATAAGAATGGCTCCTCTCGAAAGGGAGGAGCCACCTCGTTGCGACTTCCGCCCTAGCGATTCACTCCGCCCAGGGGAATCGTACAAGCTGCCATCGCAAATTCCTTTTGGAACTTCCTACCCTTTTTGGTGGGCTGGCTGTGTTGGTTCCCTGACCATGCGCACTCTGACGTAGCCCCAGCTTTCCGTCAGTGCACTAGCGGTGAACTGTTGGTGAACTCCGGTTGGACTACTAAGGAGGTTCACCCGAGAGGTCAGCGCTTAGATCTACTCGGCCGAAGAAATGTCACTCGGTATAAATGGACCGCCGATAATGGCGTCGGGAAGCATTACCTCAAAGTGTTGGCCGCATCTGCCGCATCTCAGGCACTTAAGCGACTGATGAGCCGTTGACCACGTCCATGTGCCGACCTGCACGTGAACTATCTGCTCCTGCTGGCAGTTCCCGCAGGAAACAGTCATGAGCACACAATCCCGTTTCAATTGTGGCTGGGGCATGACCAACCTCCGGCATCGTCCTGCATCTCTGGGATGTGTGCGTGAATCCTGAAGAGCGACCTGCATCCGGTCGAGAAATCTCGACAAACCGTGCAAACGTGAACAGCACACCATCTCGACGATCTACGATATGCGGCGGGACGGCGAGAAAGAGCGGCACTGACCAGAGGGTTGGGCGGACCTCGTGGATACCAGTCTCGCCGTTCCTTTTGATTTGAAACGTTCGGTGTGACGAGAGGCGCCCTTGGTGCAAGGAAGCGCCCCTTCTTGTTTTCTCAATACTCAACCGCATTATTGCTTGAGCCATTGCCCACAGCCAGACCTCTCATCAAGCAGCGGCAGGTAAACTGGTACGGACTTCGAGGACGTTTTCTAACCGGAAACTGGTCATTGACTGAAACCATGCAGAGGCGTAGAAGGCGTTCAGAGGTTAATAGTGATCGCCGGATGTGGGTCGGTGACCATGTATTGGGCAGAACTGGCGCTCTGACCCACTTACTCTAGACGGCATTCGAAGCATTTTCTTTCCATGCCACCGCGCAGTTGCCACTCATTCATCATCCTGCGTTGAACCGCTTGTGGCACGGCTGGTAATTCCCTCTCAGGTTCCGAGGAGAGACCAGATATCTAGGTCATCTGCGGCGCTTAGGTTGGCCCGGGCTTCGTTCAGGCGTTCAGTGCAGCCTTTTAGCCACTCTTCTTTGCGTTGATACAGAGCCTTTGATTTCTCTTCGGTCCAGTTGGGATCAAGTTTGCGATCTATTTCGATCCACTTCTCAACAGACTGGTGTTCTATTGCGGCCTTTTCCAGTTCACAGATTCTTACCCATTCTCTCGGGGTCGGCACCTTTCCACCTCCGAAGGGCATTCATCGTAAGGGAATGGGGAGCAGGTGTCCAGCCTTCACTCCCGGACAGCCTTCACTCCCGGGCACCGGGCTGCACTCCCCCGCCCGCTGCGGAAGCTTCAAAACCAACCATCCAGGTCGCCAGCGCATCCGCTCAGCCAGCTATCGGAATCGCGTCATTCCGGCCAGTTCGCGAAAAGCCACTAACCAGTTAGCCTGGTACGTGCAGTACGCCGAAAGTTCACGGCCGAAGAAATTCTTCCTACAGTATCCAAGGCAAAGCCATCCGTAACATCTTAAAGATAAGATGGATAGAAGTAGCCTGCTTGGTAATTCTCCTGCCTCAACCTATTCCGGAGGTTTCTATGCTATCCAAGAGACATCAGTACCTCTTACTGGGTGGAAGTTCACTGCTAATCGTGGCGCTGATCGCCAGCGCGGCTGCGATCTCCCGGCATGCTGATCCAGTGACGGTGCCAGAGCAAACGGCGATTCATGTGACCTTGGATCAGGCACTGGCAAGTAATCAGAGCCGACCGGGTGATCATTTCCAGGCCACGGTTGCAGAGCCGATCGTGATTGACGAAAAGACGATCATCCCGGAAGGGGCACACGCGGAGGGGTTGGTGGTAGACGCGCGGCCGTCAGGGAGACTGAGGGGCCGAGCTCGTTTGCAGTTGGCATTGGAAAATGTGGAGATCAATGGCAAGACCTACGAATTGCGCACGAACACAGCACAGAGAGTTGGCGGAAATCACAAGAAGCGCAACTGGGGGTGGATTGCGGGCGGAGCCGGCGGCGGCGCGCTGATCGGGGCGTTGGCGGCTGGAGGCAAGGGAGCGCTGATTGGCGGACCTGTGGGAGCAGGGGCAGGAACCGCTGTCGCGTTCATGACAGGAAAGAAAGACATCCACCTGAGCGCAGAGGCACCACTGACGTTTCGATTAGTCAGACCTGTAACCATTAATGTAAAGAGCTGATGGATCGGTTGAGTTAAGTGAGCGAAACCATAGAAAAGTGAGACAGCATTTCTAAGGTCGCATGAAGCAGGCTGCCCCGCCGCATGTAGCTAACTAAGGTTTCGACGAAGACCAGATGCAGAGCAGAACTTTTTGTACTGGGTGTGAATGAAAAGTCGGTAAGGTTTCCAATTCAGATCAGGGTAGTGGTTTGGAGGAAAGACCCGCTTCTTCCGACTCGAGGAGCGACAAATGGACTGTTCCAGGGTGTTCCCAACGGCGGAGAACGCGAGAGTAGTGGTGTGGGCATTGTTGATCCTGATGATTGCGGGCATGACGGTGAGCTGCGGAGGAGGAGGAAACATGACCTCCATGCCGAGCAACGCCACCGGCACGGTTACAGTGTCGATCAGCGATCCGCCTAGCTGCAAGAAGCCGAATGGGAACTTTGCCCACGTGTATATCACGGTGCGGTCGGTGCAGGCGCATATTGATCCGCACGCGGATGACAATAGTTCCGGGTGGCAAGAACTTGTGCCGCAACTTGCGAACCAGCCGATGCAGATTGATCTTTTCTCCGAGACGCAGATGAATTGCGTGTTAGCGCAGCTCGGTTCGGCGAGTTTACCAGTGGGCAGTTACCAGCAGATCCGACTCTTACTAGTGTCAAACAATCCTTCGGCAGGATCAGCAACTCCCGCGTCCAATGCATGCGCGGGTAATGGCTACAATTGCGCCGTCATGGCCGACGGAACAATGAATGAGTTGGAACTAAGCAGCCAGGACAACACGGGATTGAAGATACCGCCAGGGCAGATAGTCGGCGGACCAATTCAAGTTATGGCGGGGCAGAGTGTGGACCTGAACATCGATTTCAATGCGTGCGCGTCCATTGTGCAGGAAGGCAACGGAAAGATGCGGCTAAAGCCGACGCTGACGGCCGGACAGGTGAGCCCGAATAATTCGGGGATCGGTGGGCAGATTTTGGACGCCGTTACGAAAGCCCCAATCGCGGGAACAGTACTAGTGGCGGTGGAACAGCCGGACAGCACGGGAGTGGATCGAATCGTGATGGAAGCGAGTGCCGATGGGAACGGCAATTTTCGGTTTTGCCCACTGCCGCCAGGCCCCTTTGACGTGGTAGTGGTCGCGGTAGGGGCGAACAATTTGCCCTACAACGCGACAGCCGTAGTCAACGTGCCGAACGGGACAAACCTGAATGCAATTCCTTTAGTTGCCGAGACGGGCGCCAGCGGTCCGGCAATACTGCAGGGATTTGTGACGGCAAGTGGGGCTTCGGGTGGGGCGCAGGCGGATGTAAGCGTCTCCGCGTTGCAGAGCGTGTCGTTTGGAACGAGTCCGATGACCACGCGGCAACTGACAATTCCGCTGCAAACGATTCAGATGACGGCAACAACGCCAGCTGTGAGCTCGACCGGATTGGTTTCGGTTGAATCGAACACCAATTGCCCCAGTGGAAGTCCTGCAAATGCGAATTGCGCGCAGTACACGCTGGTGGTTCCGGGGAGCAATCCGAGCGTTGGTGTGTTCAGTAGTTCGGGGTTCAGCTACTCGGCGCCGGTGAGCGGGGAAGTGCCGTTCATGGTGGACGCAATTGCGGCAGTTCCTGCCAGTGGCGGCGTACTGGACTGCTCACCGTCAGAAGTGATGACGTCGACGGATGCAAACAATCAGCCCTTGAAAGTGACGGCGGGAGCAACAACCAACGTTGCGCGCATTGATTTCATGGGCTGCTCGTAAGCGTGTGACGATTCGCAGAAATCCAACCACTTGGTAACTGCAGAACAAAAGGCAGGTTGCGACTGTACCAAGGGCCAAGTAACGCGCGCGACAAATGTTTGCGAGGCTGAAAGGAGCGGGGCGTTTAAAAAGCTAGACTGGAGATGCCCACCCTCGGAGGGAAATAAGCGATGAGAGCAAAAAGATTTATGGCCGCCAGCGTACTGGGGATATTTCTGCTGACGGCGAGCTCGGCGATGGCGCAGGGCAACGGTAATGGAAATGGCAAGGGTCATGGCAAGGGTCATGACAAGCATGGAGATGACGGACGGTATTATAACCAGCATGACCAGGAAGAATTTCACGGATGGTACGTGCATAACGAAAACCATCTTCCACCGGGACTAGCGAAGAAAGATCATTTGCCTCCAGGATTGGAAAAACAACTGGTGCGGCGCGGAGCGCTTCCCCCTGGACTGCAAAAGAAAATCGAGCCCTGCCCTCGAGAGATCGAACGGATGTTGCCACCGCCGCCGCCGGATTGCGCCAACGTTGTGATCGGCGGGCACATCGTGCTACTGAACCAGAGAACCCACATTGTGGTGGACATTTTCCACTTCGAGATGTGATCGGGGCCCCTACAAAAGCAAAAACCTGAAGAAAGAGAAAAGAGGGAACGTTTGGAGACGTTCCCTCTTTCTTTCGGCGTAAACACCGCGGCGGAGTGCCTTGGGGTTAGTGAGAGATGTTTGCAGCAACGATCACGAGTTCGGGCTTGCTATAGTTCTTGGCGACCTGAGCCTCGGCCTTGCTCATCGGGAACTCGCGGCCAAGGGAATTGCCCGCCGTCCAAATCTGATAGAGAAAATAGTTGTCACCGAAGCGTTGGAAAACCAGGGTGGTTCCATCGGCCGGTTGAGCCTTACTGCATGCATTAGAAAGGGTCATGCCCTTCTCAGACGCGTCGGCATTGTCGATGCGAATGGCGGCGCTGCTTTGGGACAGGGATTTGACGGTGTATTCACCGGCAGAGTAGGCATGGTCGCCGACGACAAAGTCGAAGGGGATGGTAGCCTTTACGTTGGTCGTCTGAGCCTGAGCGGCCGTCGCCAGCAACAGGACAGTCAAAGCGAGAAGGATAGAGCGTAGGTTTTTCATAAAATCTCCTTTATGTCGGAAGCGAAGAGAGGCGAAAAGGGAAAATGTAAAAGTTGTTGCCAACTGCCAAAGTGCCCTTTTCTGCTTTCCTGACTCTAGTTTGACTTTCCTTACCGCCGGCGCCGATTGAGAAAGCAGGCGAAGTGCCAGACTCGTGTGGACGGTCGGAAGGAAAAACGAGCAAAGTGAAGTTCCAGAAACCCTGTTGTGAGCATGCTTGGGATCGCGAGCAGGTGCCCCACACACAACCTCGTTCGGAGCCGCGCTGGTACGATTCCGATGTTGGACCTCCCGGCCCTGAGGGTGGCAGACGTGTCTCTCCTGCACCGCAAGGAAGTTCGTGTCCCTCTGAAGACGTTTGTGAATCTTAGTAGTTCAGATGAACCCTCGTTCGAAATTGCCCACACCATCGACATCAGCTGTCACGGCGCCCGAGTTGTGACCAGGAGGAGTTGGGAGCCAAATCAACAGCTGTCGATTCGATCGATCCGTGGAAGTCTCAAATCTCTTGGCCGCGTTGCCCATTGCCAACCATTCACGGACAAACGCTTTGTGATCGGTATTGAGATCTATTCTCCAGGCGACTGGACAGCACGCGACATGATGAAGACGACCTAATCGCGTAACCGAATAGCTCGACTCTCTTCACTCCACGCTTGAGATGATCACGTCTTCTTGCAATCTCTTCAGTTCTTTCTCCACGAGTCGGTATGCCAACGGGGCCACCGCTGATCTATCTTCTCAAGAATTGCTGCCTCTTCTTCACCGGTCTTTTCGACGAAAGCTATTTTCTCGATGATCGTCAGGTCCCCCCAATTGTTGAAGAACGGCGCGTTTGACGGCAGGCGGGAGATTTACCCAGATCGCGGCACTTGATTTCACGATTTGCCACTAGCAGCCCGAGGGCTCCCCAAACCCGCTAGGCTGTATCGGATCTAATGAAGTCTCGCGTACACTGCCTTGGCGGCGATAAGAATGGGATATCCGGGTCGGCGTCCTTCCAGAGCGTAAGGAATCCTGATAAACGGTTCTTGCCTTGCCAAAACGTCGTACACCTGCAGAATGAATGACTTGGCGAAAAGCTGGATTCGGATTTTTCCGCTAAAATTCTTGCCATGATCGTGTTGTTCCGACATTTCCTCGGCTGGTTGGTCAGCGTTTTCCGCTCCCGGGAGGACCTCGTTCTCGAAGAGCTTGCGCCAAACAGGAAGAACTCCCTTTAATTTAGGACACAACGATTTGGTGAACGACAGCGATCATCCCTCGAAAAGCAGCCGCGCCCGCTGAAACGCACGCCAGTACTCTGGATGAAGCTCTCGCAATCCTGATGTACTCAGGAGGGCCAAAGGGCTAGAGGAACATTCCTAGCTCCAAGCCCAGACCGGGATTGGCTTGAAGTTCTTCGCTGGATTGCGCCCCAGCGAAGCTCGCGGCGCTCGGTGGGAGCATTACGATGGCAGAACTCTGAGCGTCAAGCAAAGCGTGTGGCGCAAACACACGACCGATCCGAAAACGGCTAGCTCAGCAAGGCCAGTGCTTGTGATTGAGCCGCTTCGCGAGCTTCGCACGAAGTTGCAACAAGCGGAAGGCAATACAGTGAGCGGTCCGATCCTGCGCGGCGTAAAACTCAAGGATAGCAAGCCACGGCCGCTTGACGTAAACATGCTGGCGAAACGAGTGATCCGGCCGGCACTCCGCAACCCAAAAACCTACCGAGACCTCGAAGCCAAGCCGCTAGAGTGGCAGGGTTCTACTCATTGAGGCGCGGCATCGCAACACAGCTCACCGCGATAACCCGAGATCCGATGGCAAGCCAAGGGGCTGTTGCGGCATTCCAGCGTCAATACAACTCTTCTGCACTACGTAAAGGCCGTGCCGGAAGTCACAGCGAACGGAATGGCACGCATTGAACAGCTGTTCAGCAAGCTAGATGAGAAGGCAATCCAATGAAAGAAGTGGGATAAGACTGGGATAAAGGGCCGCGCATCACTCGCCTCAATCGAAAGGGTATTCTCTCTAACTCCAAAGCTAGGCGATGTTTAGTGGCGGAGGAGGGGGTATTGGAACCCCCATTGGTGAGTGGGAGGTGAGGGGTCGGTGAGCGCTGGTATGTCTCTAGTTATCAATATCAGTTTTCGATTTGGACGAATCCCCTGTGTTTAAGCGGGTTCCGGAAGGGGCCAAATCAACCGAAAGTAGTAGCAAGAGTAGTAGCACGGAAGGAGCTTCGAGGTGGTTTTCGACGCGGCCGTTGGGGTCGCTAAAGCAAGTATTTCCCTATACTTGCCATGCATAATTCGAGGGAGGGAATTTGGCCGCGACGAATGGACCTGAACCATCGAACTCCTGGTCCCCGATGAGCGCGCCATGGATGGCGAGCTAAGTTTGGGGTGTATCTGCAAACGACCCCATCGCGTTCGGCGTCGCAAGTGAAGTAGGAGGTCGTGAGCGGGCTCATTGGCGCCGCACTTGGCATAATAGAGGTCCTCAGCTTCGGAGACGATGGCGCGAACGGCGCCATCTCTTTCAACCCCGTAAGTTGTTCCGACATTACTGACACTTGATTTTGAGCGTAGACGTAAGCGGCATATGCCGGATGACAATCGGCCAGCTGCTCCTCAGTCACCACCTGCTTCTGTAGCTCTTCAGCGGCTCTTCAGCGGCCGCTTCATCTTCCGCACCACCTCGCCGCGATGGGATTGGCTATGTTCTCATTTTTCCTGTTGCGCCCATATCCCTTGCTCCTCAAAGCGGTTTTGGCCCAGCACTGCAGCCCGCGGCCACATTGATCAGGCAGAACACTACCGCATCATAATAGCGGCAAATACCGCTCCGTCCTGCTGCGCCATTGTGGCGATGGCAAGCACGTCCCTGCGGGCATCGCCACTGACACCAAGCTTGTCCGCAGCGGCCATAAAGCGGAAATAGACATCGATTACATTACATCGCTCGCCGTTAGTTCTTGTCCGTCCCCTCAAGGATTCTCTGTCGCAAATTTCAAAACAAGATCTAGCTCAGCGGTAGTGACCGGGTCTACTGTGGCCACATTCCTGATTTCTGTGACGGCTGCCTTCAAACTCACCGGCGAGATGCGAACCCTTCCATCGAAATGCTCCGGAACGAACTTGCGACTTGAAGATCCAATTGTGTCTTGCCAACATGGCCTCACGCACAATTTTGGCACACGGAAGCCTTCGTAGGACAATGGCACAATCCAGGCACCGCCGTAGTGCAAGGCGCGCCGGACCAAAATCAGCCCCGATGGGATGGTTTGCATGGAAATAGCCAAGATCCTGCACCAACTCGAAAGAGCGACCGGAAAGTTCCCGCGAGCCGCAGTCGAAGCAGCCGTGGCCTGCCGCGAAGAGATCATACCGGAACTTCTCGGCATCCTGCAGGACGTCGTGGACCGTGCCGCGCAACTCGACGCCGAGGGCGACTACATGGCCCATCTGTATGCGATGTTCTTGCTGGCGCAGTTCCGCGAGCCTCGCGCTTACCCGCTTGTGGTCCGGCTTGCGTTGCTTCCGGGCGACCTCCAGTATTCATTCTGCGGAGACTTCATCACGAGCGACCTGGGCCAGGTCCTGGCGTCGGTGTGTGGCGGCGAACTGGACGGGATTCAGTCGGTAATCGAGAATGAGGACGTCGACCAATGGGCCCGGGGTGCAGCTCTGAGCAGTCTTGTGACACTGGTCGCCGCCGGACAAAAGACGCGAGAGGAAATCGTAATGTACTTCGCGTGGCTGTTGCGAGGCAAGTTAACGCGACAGTGGTCCCACGTCTGGGATGAACTTGTTAGCTGCAGCTCCGAGATTTACCCAGAGGAACTTATCGATGATATCCAGCGGGCGTACAAGGAGAGGTTGGTGGACCCCGGCTACATTGGTTTTGACGACGTCCAGCGCGACTTGACGATGGGCAAAGATCGGGTTCTCGCCAGACTGGCAGACAATCCCCATCGGCGCCTGGTGGCGGACACGATCCAGGAGATGGGGTGGTGGGCGTGCTTTCGAGCCAAGAGGCCGAGCCGAGTGGAGGGCGCAGCCCAGGCTTCAGCGAAGTCCAAACTTACGACTCTGACAACCAGAGCATTCGCTCCAATAAAGAAGACAACGCCCAAAATCGGCAGGAATGAACCATGCACGTGCGGCAGCGGCAAGAAATGCAAGAAGTGCTGCGGCGCATGAATAATGGATTTCATGCTCCGCCTGTCCTTTCGGCCAATTAATGCTTGCAAGGAATTGGCGACCTCGGCCGTCGAAGCGCTTGCCTATCGGCCAGAGAAAAAACGGCGACGCGGGTCTTCGGTACCGCTCCAGTTTAGCTGTTAAGCTCGATCTCGCGAAGGCCAGCGGTTCCGCAACGGAGATTGTTAACCGACCAAACTGTTTGATTCCATTCATGTTTTAACGGAGGTACGCTCAGGGAGCAAATTCGCATTGTGTTTTTGCTCTTGACTTTTCTTTGTATCTTGTATATGTAATGTGTATAAGGTATGAGCGACTCTCTGAGCCGTACCAAACTCTCCGCCGTCGAGCGCAACTTCCGTTCCCGCATTGCGCAGCTTTCCTCCAGTCAATGGTTTCTTCGTGGCACTCTCTCGGAACGCTCGGGCACCTGTGGCAAGACGAATTGCCGTTGTGCCCGAGGGGAACTGCATAAGTCTTTGTACCTAGTGCAGAGCCAAGCGGGAAAGCTTCGTCAGATCTGTGTCCCAAAAGCCTGGCAGCAACGCGTTCGCCAAGCCGTTAGCGACTATCACCTGATGCAGGAACTGATTGAGGAAGTTTCCGAGTTGGAATGGAAACGGCTTCAGGAAAAGAAACGATAATCCTTCGCCGCCTGATCGCCTATTCGGAAAAGATCTTTCAGCTCTCCAAAGGCATTGTCACCCTGGTTTCCGACCGCAGAGAGAAGCCGCGCATTTCCACCGCAGCGGTGGTGAAATCGTCGCTGGTGTTGTTTTGGGCCAGGTTGGGCAGCAGCAACGCCTGGGAACAGGTCGGCCGGGCCCGCTTCTGGCAGCGTTGGCTCGGGGAGTCGGCCTTCAGCGCAGCTCGTCCAATGGTGTTGCCGACCCGCTTTCGCCCCCAAAAACCAATGCGAATTACCCTGCCGATCCGGCTCCTGGCCAGAAACGCTTCCACGCTGCTCTAAACCTACTTAATTCCCACCTCAGCCAACCTCGCTGCGGAATCGTTGCGCGAAGGCAGAGACAGGTGCAATATCGCTTGTGATGTGATATCATTAGCGATGTGAGAGTGGTTGCAGACACGGATGTGATCGTGGCAGCAATGCGTAGCCCTGGCGGTGCGTCGGCGGCAATTCTACGCGCTGCGCGGCAAAGCAAGATAACTCTGTTGGTCAGCGTCCCGCTGGCCGTGGAATATGAAGCAACTTGCTCAGAAGCTGAGCACCGACTGGCAGCCGGATTAAGTGAGCGAGAAGTTGAAATATTCCTGGATGCGGTGATGGCGATGGCGGAGCCGGTGAAAACACACTTTCTGTGGCGGCCACAATTGCGGGATCCTGGCGATGAGATGGTTCTGGAAACGGCGGTCAATGGGCGGGCCGATGGATTGGTTACATTCAACGTGCGGGACTTTGGGACAGTCCCCGCGCGGTTCGGGATCGAGCTGATGATCCCACGTGAAGTGTTAGGGAGGATGAGAAGATGACGGAGACAATGACATACCCTCTGCGGTTGCCACGTTCGCTAAAGAGGGCGGTGGAGCGACAGAGCAAGGAAGATAGGACAAGCATAAACCAGTTCGTCGCCACAGCAGTGGCTGAAAAGCTTTCCGCTTTGCAAACGGCGGAGTTTTTTGCGGACCGCAAAGCGCGCGCGGATTTCAAGACCTTTGACAAGCTCATGAAACGGCGCGGCGGAAAACCGCCGCGTGTAGGCGATGAAATGCCGGGCAGCAAAACGAAAGCGGCTCGCCAACGATCGTGATGATCCACAATGGCTGCGGCAGTTTGCGATATATCGCGGTGCGATAGGTCCACACTCATCTCGCAAGCTGACATCAACCGCGTTATGCAAACCATTCACAAGGTGCCAGCCCAAATGCGGAGTTCTGTTACGTTCGGGGCTAAGTCAACGCAGTTCGGGGCGCGGACCTGCCGCTCTTGCCCGCATATCTATAACTCCCGTGCTTAGACCGGGAGTCGGGGCGGTCAGATGAATCGGGTCGCCCTCTCGACGTGCGCACTACGACCAAGGCCCGTCCCTGGAAAGGCTTGCGCCGGTCACCCTGGTACGTCGCGCCGTCTTTGCCATCTCCGTTTGCCACCGCCGCAATCATGCCATGCCCGCTGATCGCGAACTGCACTTCTTGCTCCGCATCCGGTTGGAATCGGCCTTCCACAGACAAAGGTTCCACGGAACCTCCGTCTGTGGTTTTGCTATGGTGCTAGCATATATTACTGTAAGGTTGTGGTAACTAATGTATAATGGCGGAGGAGGAGGGATTCGAACCCCCGAGACCCTTTCGAGTCTAACGGTTTTCAAGACCGTAGCATTCAGCCACTCTGCCACTCCTCCGGTGAGTGTTTCCAACAGCTTAGCACAGCATCCTAATTTGCCAAGCCCCCTTTGCTGCACTTTCTCGAGAAAAAACCGGCACTACCGAAGATCTGAATTGCCTAACTCCAACGAACTGAACACGATTTCTCCGCTCGAATGTGGTCGGGCCGAGCGGTTTTGAATCACCGACCTCCTGGATTCCAACAAGAAACTCAAAAAACCCAAGTGCTTCATTTGGTGTCGCATAGAAGCCAGAGAGCCACTCTTTCTCTCCCTCAGTTGTACCGAATTTGTACCGAACTCCCAGATCAGAGCACACAGTGCTGTATCGTTTCCCACCGTTTGCCTGTTTTATTCCTTTTGTGCCACCCTTCCGTTGCCTTGTTCACGTCGCTTCGATAGTGGGGAGACCACCCATCCAAGCGTATTCGGGAAAGGAAAGTTTAGGAAATAATCTAGGGAGGAGTTGCGGCCCCGGAAGTTGGCCACACCAGTCAACACAAGCGTTTATCGATACCAATCCGACCGGCGAGCTGATAACTTCCCGGTTGCTCGTGATACGCCCACAATCGTCAAGGAGGCCAATGGGTTTCCAAGTTCCCACAACCGGAGTTCTGAACCGCCGCCCGAATTCACTTCCGCGAGTAAGGCGTTATTCGGAAACTTGGTATCGTCACCCCAACTTCCGAGTGGCGGGTTTTCGGACGCGACACAATCGCAGATGTCTCTGCAGTCCAGAACCGGTGTCTTACTCACGTTCCCAGCAACTCCAGTCTATGATGGGCTTTTATAGGCCACGTTCCCGTCGATGCATCATGCTTGGTAGACCGTTTTGCCGCCGACCACCGTGCGAACAATCTGAACGTCTTTTATTTTCGATTCGTTCACTCTGAAAATCATCGGAAAGCACGACAAAGTCCGCCAACTTGCCGATTGATATGGAACCTTTCACGGCATCTTCATGCGAGTTGTAAGCTCCGTTGATCGTGTTGACCGTCCGCGTGACCCATGCCTTGAATGGCCATGCGCGGATCGAACGGTCCCGGAGGAAAGTCGGAACCGGCGGCCGCATGAATACCGGCATCGAGGAGGCTGCGGAATGCCATGCAGTGTTGCATCAGCGGCTCGCCGTAAAAATGGAATTTATCCGAGTTGTAGTAGGCGTAAGTAGTGAACAAGGCCGGAACAGCGTCTACCTGTGCCTACCGAAAATCCCATTCAGCGGTTTTCACCAATGTAACATTGTTACATTGCGCTCAAAACTTGCCACAATATCAATTCGCCAGGGACTCGCCAGCAGGTCGGCCTACAGAAATTCGCTCTGCGCGTAAAAGGAAGATTCAATCCTTTCCGAGACTCGGTGGCCTGCACCATCGTTATGTGGTGGCAGCGTAGATTCAAGGGCTGTTTTTCTGAGAGCCAAATTCTTTTTTGAAACCCGGCCAGGCACAGTCCACGTTCTCTGCGAGAATTTTCGCGGATCGACGAATCAGCATGCAATCCCAAACCGAAGAACCTCCGCCAAGGAGAAAGAAATCCTTTTAATGTGGTGCACGACGATTTGGCGAACTACAGGGTGGTTTCTTCTTACTGGGCATCGCGCAGGAGCTTATCATGTCGCTTCTTCGTCTCCCCTACCAAAATAGAATCCTTCGCCATCTGCGGTCGGGAGTGCCATCGTGCAATCCATTCAGCTGGCGACTTTGACGCTGATGCGTTGCGAACGCGGCTCAGGAAGATGTCCGACCAAGAGCTGCGCAAATTCGGTAAGGCGGCTCGGTATATGGTGTCTCCAATAATGTACGCCTCCCAAGCCAAGTTGGTTCCAGTACGAACAACGTGAACACCTAACCGTCGCCATCGTACTCCAAGGAAGTGCTGGACATTTTGCGCAATAGAGAACATAAGGAGGACAAAGGGCCAATCCTGGAATCTCGCCGAGGAGGGCAACATGCGAAATAAAAGGTTGGTTGGTTTTGCGATAGTAATGCTGCTTACCGCACTGACGCTGTTTGTGGCCACCGCTGGAGCCGATCAGTTATCGGGGACGTGGAGTATAAATGCAGAAAAGTCGAAGTACAGTCCAGGACCGCCACCAAAAAGTCTGACGGTCGTCGTTGAATCTGATGAGAATAACTACAAGATAGATACAACCGGGACGGACGGTGACGGAAAGCCGATCCACGTCCAGTACAGTGCGAAATTTGACGGAAAGGACTATCCAGCTACTGGGATCGCGAATGCGGACACAGTTTCGGTAAAGCGGATGGGTGCGAACACTGTCGAAACCAAGCAAAAGAAAGGTGGGAAGGTAGTGATGACCATTACGACGAAAGTGTCCGAAGACGGAAAGACGCGGACGTCCACATGGCGCGGCAAGAATGCCGAAGGCAAGGACGTTCACAACGTTGTGGTGTTCGACAAAAAGTAGAGCCCGGAGCTGGTGCGGTCGTGCTATAAGTCTGAGATGTCGAAAATCATCGAGCAGTGGTTGCTTTTCGAATACGTCGGTCTTGAGTTCACGCCGTTATCCAAGCCATTCAAAACGAGGGAACAGGCGGAGAAGGCGCGTGAGAAATATCCGGAGCGTCTGCGCAAGAGGATTGGGGGCGGTGTTATTCGAATCAAAAGATGACCCGATAAGACTCAACCCATCACTAAGGGCCACTGTAGCAACATCGCGGGCCGCTATGGTCCGTTTCTTGAGCGAAATATCTGCGTATCAACTTCGGCGGCTCAAGGGAATTTGCCGGCTAGTCAACCTCATCGATTGTTCGTACCGCAATGACGTGCGGAGATTCGAGAGCACCCGAGATTCTTACTTTCTTGCCCTCATAGACTCTGAGGTGAGTTGCATCCGCTAGCATGTAAGTGCGGATGCTTCCTTCTTCTGCGAGGAAGAGTAAGTCATCGCTTCTCAAAATCCTTCCGGTGATGGTCTTGATTGCATTCCCGCCTTGATCTTGACACCCAATCTCGCTGCTTCCGATCATGGCGTCCGGTGCCATCGCTAGGCGCAGGAATATCGATGCGAGGCCGACATAATCTCTGTGCATATTTCGCACCTCGATGAGTGGATTGAGGGCGAGATTTATCTATGATAGGGAGCAAGCAAGGTGCCACTTTCGAAGAACCTAACTGACTGAAAGGACGGGGGCCTAGACAGCCGACCGGAGGAGTCGCGTGTAATCTCTTCGGGCGACCGGAAATTGTGAGACGGTTGGTGGTCGCTGGATGAGCAAACCACCTCTTTTTCCGAATTGCTGCTAATATTCCCGAATAACATCCATCGTCAAGGGTGCCGAGGGTCCCGGGAATGCCAGTCCAGCTTGAGTTCGTTCAAGATGGGCTGGGCGTCATCTATCGGTGTGAAGGGACGTTGGGCCTACAACACTTCTCAGTTGCCAATGACCAACTTCTAGCCGCCCCGGACCGGATACGGAAGCTCAAATATGCTGTCATTGATGCAGCTTTGATGGAGCCAACATTCTTCTCACCAAGTGAGATGGACGGCATAGTGTTGCAAGACCTGCGGATTGCATCATATGCCGTGCCCGGATTGCTCGTTGCTTTGGTTGCGGAGCGGAACGTTGTTTTTGCGCTTGCCCGGATGTGGGAGGCATTCATCGAGGGAATCGGCTGGGAGACGAAAATCTTTCCGTCGCTGGCGGAAGCACAAGATTGGGTTCGGATTCGAGCAAAAGAGAAATTCCAGGTGGAACTTTCCTAAGTCACTGCTTCAAGTTCCTCTTTCGTAGTCGCCTGTGCGTGTAATATCCTCTCGCCATGCAAATTGGCCAAAGACAGATTCGCGACCGCGTGTAATCGCATTCTGTCATGAATGAAGAAGAGCGAACTCACGCCCAAACAAACCACGCGCGGATCGGAAATTTGCTGCTTTGGAAGCCATCGAAGAGAAACGACGAATCCATCTGGTAATAGACTAGTGCTAATAGTAACAAGAAGAGTAAAGCAGCCAGCGACGCCATCCAGACAACACGAAGGATCTTTCGCATCATCTGGGTCTCCTAATTACCGGAAGACGAAGCCTTGTCAGCAACGCTCCCAGACGTGGGCCGTCTTCTTGAGCAACGCCGGAGAATTCCAACCCCATTCCGCTAGCGCCCTCCACATGGCGCACAACAGCCTTGGTTCTGATCTGGCCTTCTTCGACGAGAAAATCAATCTGTGCTTTGGCTCCAACAGGCTGAGGCTGATGTGTCTCAACAAAAATTCCCCCAAAACTCAGATCCCGAATGCGGGAGACATCACTACGCCCCGCGCAACTCCAATACACCCGAACCCCTTCCGAAGTGACGCGCGAAGTCTTTCTCCGGGAGTAGGATGGCAACTGTAATAGGGTTTGCATGTAACACCGCTGATCCTACAGAGAGGAAACTCTCAGTTCAGAAAAGGCTGAAGGCCACTGTACGCCCTTTAGCTGAATTACTCCGAAGATATGCGCGAAATAAGTGAGCAGCGCGGCTCCAAGCCGTTCAAGATTGAAGAGGCTCCCACCCTTGCGCAAGAGAGAGAGCCCCTCTACTACGACAGAATGCGAAACCTGCGCTCTCATCTGCCCAAGAGAGAGCCCAGAGCAAACTGCCGCAAAACCAAGCCTTCGTCCGGACGCGATCACGCTGCAGGCATCCGGAATTCCTTCGATTTCGCTGCGAGATTAGTGTTTGGCGGAAGAACTGTCCATCCCGCCTCGAGGGTATTCAGAAGCGCATTTCACGGGTTTACGCGTTAGCGGACATCTTGCTTCTACTACTCGATTTCGAAAAGCGCGTTGTGAGTCGGCACGTTTCAGATACACGCACGCCACCTCTTCTGCGTATCACTAAATACAAAAATGCCCCACGTGGGTAGGATATTGTGCTCCGGATTGGGAACAGGAGCAGAACTGGGTGACACGCGAAGGCTCTCTGATCGTTTGGAACTTTCGGAGGCGGACTTGGTGTCCCGTCAACCGTTGTCGGTGGCATCGCTCTTTGCAATTAGGTGCAATTCCTCTTTGGAAAGAGTAAATTCTGCTCTACCGCAATTGAGGCACACCAATAGTTCGGGATATACCAAGACGGGGCTCTTCTTTACATCTCTCAGCCTTGGAAAGTGGATGTCCACCTCCGATAGAAACTTTCTTTGAGTAACTGAACCACAGGCACTACAAAACATGAATAGAATCTTCTTCTGTCCCTTGCTTAACAGATCGCAAACCAGGTTGCCCAGTGCGGCGCATCCTCCGTCGAGCACAATCCGGCCGCTGATGTCCACGATGGTGACTCCATCTACCTGTCGAGTGCTTGTAGTCATTATCCATCGGCATTCTCCTAAGGGCACCTTAATACTCGCAGTAAATTGGCGAGGCTGTGGCGAGGCGAGTGCTCATTCTGTGGACTGCCCTGCGGGATGAGTGGGGAACACGCGCCCTGATGTGTTCGCGACAGCCTCAAAAAGAGGCTATCGAAGGAAGGCAGACGCGGGTATCCCTTGGAAAGGGTATTTCGCAAGGTTACGACGATGTTGAAACTGAATCCCCATAGGGATACCGGTAACTAAGAAAAAGATCAATAGGTGTGGCTTTCACGCGAGCACCCGAGTGGTCCCGAAAACTTTGCGGCCGGAGATGTCGGACTTTTCTGAGAGCAATGCAGCATCAAATCTCGTATTCTGCGTTTCAGCTCCGTACGTGATGAGCTCACCGAGAATGCCTCGGGGAAACAGCCTGAGCTACTTCCGGATTGCCGTCAACCAGGAGCGATTATTCTCGCGCGCGCGCCGGGCCATCCTAAAGGACGTGTCCCCATGAATCCTCAAATGCCCTTCGACTCTTCCGCAGGCATCTCTGTCTTGGTGCGATGTTATCCTTGGAACTCGGCAAGTTAGAGTCCTGCTTCCCACCGAGGAGAACTTCTGTGCTCGACCTTTACCGGCATGTGAGGCTGGCAGTCATACTCGCTTCGGGGTTCTCAACCTTCGCGGGTGTGGAGCAAACAGCGACATCGGGGACCTTTGTACTGCACAAATTTGCCAAAGCAATTGGAAGCGAGACCTATTCGATTGAGGCGAAGGATGCCAGCTACACCTTGACCTCGCATTTCGTGTTTACCGACCGAGGCAAGGAAGTTCCTCTTGATACCACGTTCGTAGCGGAAGCCGGCTCAATGAAGCCGGTTTCCTACAGCGCAAAAGGAAAGGCATCGCGCATATCCGATATGGATGACGAGGTGACTGTGTCTGGCCAGAACGTTTCCATCACTCGAAGTGGTAAGTCCGAGAAGCAGACCGCGAGTGAACCGTGGTTTATCACCGATGGATATTCTCCAGCGGCGATGCAAGAACAGATGATGCGTTGGTGGCTGATTCATGACAGACCGGAAAGCTTTACGGTATATCCCTCCAAGGCGAGAGTACGAATCGCAGCGGCAGAAAACTTGAGTATTGCCGGAGTGCCAGCCCATGGATACACAGTGAGTGGGCTCATCTGGGGACAAGAATCGTTATGGATGGATGATTCGCAGAACTTGATGGCACTTGTCAGTGCTGACGCAGAATTCGATCACTTTGAAGCCGTACGCGAGCCATATGAAGCGAACCTGCAGGTCTTTATCGCGGCCGCCGTTAAGGCAGACCTGTCTGCCCTAGCAAAACTGACAGCAACCTCGCGAATGGCTCCGGCCCGAAAGCTGGCGATCTTGGGAGCAACCCTGGAGGACTCGACTGGCGCAGGGCCTGTGAAGGATAGTGTCATTCTGATCGAAAAGGGAGTGATCACAGCAGTTGGCCCTCGCAGTCAAGCAAGTATTCCCAAGGATGCAACAATTCTCGACGCCTCCGGCAAATATGCCGTCCCCGGCCTTTGGGATATGCATGCTCATTACGAACAGGTGGAATGGGGTCCCATTTACCTCGCGGCGGGTGTCACGAGCGTGCGCGACGTAGCCAACGAATTTGAGTTTATCCGGACGCTGCACGATGAACTGGATGGGAAAGAGAATCTGGCAATCGGGCCGCATTTGGAATTCGCTGGGATAATCGACGGCTCCGGGCCAAGCTCAGTTGGCGTCACCACGGCTGAAACTCCTGAACAGGCTCTTCAATGGGTAGAGAAATACAAAGCCGCGGGTGCGAAACAGATCAAAATATACAGCTCGGTAAGGCCGGAAGTCGTGAAAGCGATCACCGCAGCGGCGCATGCGAGAGGAATGACGGTGACTGGCCACATTCCGGAAGGAATGACTGCGATTGAGGGTGTAAACGACGGCATAGACCAGATCAATCACATCAATTACGAGTTGCCGTATTTTGCTCGCACAATCCTGGGACCAGATGGCAAGCCGGACCGCTCAAAGGCCCCGGTCCCCGAATTGAACGGGCCGCGGGTGAACGATCTGATTTCGACCCTGCAATCCCACCACACCGTCCTCGACCCAACCATTGCTCTCTATGAAATGTTTCTGAACACCAAGCCTCTGGAACAGGTGGAGCCTGGGATCAAGCACCTGCCTCTGCAATTGCGGGAGGCTCTTGACAGCCCTCCTGCGACAGGCGATAAGGCGGCTGTGGCCGATGCGAGATGGCAAGCAATGATGGCAAGCCTTCGCCTCCTCCATGCCGCCGGAATTCCTATTGTTGCGGGCACCGATCAGGCAATCCCCGGCTATTCGTTGCATCGCGAACTTGAGCTGTACGTTGAGGCGGGGTTTACGCCGCCCGAGGCTCTTCAGGCTGCTACGATTCTGGCAGCCCGTGCGGTTGGCGTCGAGAAAGAATCGGGTTCGCTGGAAGTCGGGAAGCGTGGCGATGTGCTGCTGTTAAATGCTGACCCACTCGCTGACATTCATAATACCCGTGCCGTCTGGCGGACGGTCTCACAAGGAGCTGTATACGATCCTGCACCGCTGTGGCAGAGCGTTGGCTTCTTGCCCTAAGCGCAACCTGAACAGACGGACGGGATTCTGGAGGCCGTCTCTGTTAGGAGAACTCTCTCGTTACTGCTGAATCAGCCTCGATAGTCTCCGGATGGTCGGCAACTCTTACCCAATGCGGTTACTTCAGAGTTGTCCGTCGCTAGGGGCAATCGCCACGGTGTCAAGAATGGGCACGTATCCGGTATGCCAGATCTTTCCAAAAAAGAGCGCCCGCGTCGGTTGGGTCTTGAATATTAGCGAGAGGCGGAGCTCGCAGGGACGCGAGACCAAGCGCCCACCAAGCCGATGCAAGCGCCGGGGGACTTCAGCGCCACCAGCTCTGCGTCAAACCTTTCCCGCAGCGTCTCGAAATTGCCCAGCGCTTCGCAGGAAAGATTGTGCTGCTGCATTTGCGGGCGAACACTGCACAGGAGATCGTAGACCCATCCTGCTGTT
>CAVSDV010000022.1:0-18241 GCA_963726725.1 Candidatus Acidiferrales bacterium | reverse complement strand
AGTTCAAGTGCGAGCCGGACGCACAAATCCTGAGAGCATGGACAAAGAGTTGGGAGACCGGATGGAGCTTTGGAACCTGGCGGCAACTCGGTTTGACGAGGCTAGGGTCTTGGCTGAGATCGTCTGTGGCGAGAAGCTATACCAAGCGTGTAGGGATTTTGGCGTTTCGGCTGCAGGCATCGCCAGTCAATTCGCAAAGAGTAATCTCACTTCGTATCAGTCACAGGTCTGGAGCTTGATCGGCAAGTCGCGTGTGATCGTGCAAGCCGCCCGGCAATCACTTGATCTCCCAGATCAAACGCAAACGCCAGCACCACAGTCGGGCTCCCCGAAAGCCGACTGAGAGAGGACAGAAAGGGGACTGCACCTGTGAAGTGCAGCCCCCGGTTGGTTGCTGGTTACGGCCGTGGCTTGGAACGCTCGTACTCCTGGTCCCGCTGCCACACATCCACGATCCCTTGGACGACTTCCCAAGAGAGCGTGACCTTTTGCCCTTCCGCGCTTTCGAGAATGACTCCGCACTCGGTCGGGCTAATCGACATCTGGTTTCGGTCTAAGTAAAGTTTCATAGACCCTCCTGCTATTCAGGTCCAAAGTCTGACCGCTCCCACCGCAGGGCTCCCCGAGAACCGACTGACACGCGACTGACACCAAACACGAACGCGGGTCGCAGCGTTTGGTGAGAAATCGCTGAAACCCGCATGAATACTGCTTAAAAGTGGTGAGCGCGGAAGGAATCGAATCCACACAAAACGTAAATTCAACAACATAGAGGGCAACGGACGGCGATTTAGGCGATGTTGGTACATGTAAGGCAGTGCGAACGGCAGGTGAACGGCAGGTGGTTGCGAATTGGGACAGAAGAGGTCTAGCTGAGATCCAAACTCGCCACGGAACCGGGCTGCACGCGAATAGAGAGGCCGATGAGCGCGAACAGGTGCAAGGCGCGAACCAAATCAGGGAGAACTCTGCAAAGCCAGACCGACTTCGATGGTTTTTGTTCGATACATTCCGACCCTGAACGCGCCGCGAGCTCGGCCGCAGAAGCGGTGAATGTCGAAGATTTCCCGCAGAGCGAGCCCATTCCCTCTCGCCGCCGAAGACAGCCGGCGACCTTCACCTCGCGCTAGGTGAGATCTTCTCGAAAGTCAGTTCGGGAGAGATGGACCTGAAACTGGGTAGGAGCCTTGGCTACATCGCGTCCGTGCTCGTCAAAACAACCGAACTGTCCGACCACGAAATTCGGCTTCGAGCGATGGAGCAGATCATGTGATCGATTAAGTCTATTGGGGATAAAAAATGAGCATCCATTCTCGTTTGCGCAAGTGTCAAACGTCCTTGCAGTACCGCGAGTTGGCCTTACTGTGGCTAAAGACCGCCCAATCACGTGGCCGCTATCTAGAATACTGGGAACGATCGGCGAGTTTCACCCCTGGGTGTCCGAGAACGAAGAAGCTGCACTGATCTACGACCTGATATTCGAGGTCAACGGAGCCGTGATAACAGCGGCTCAGGGATGGCGTGTGCTCACGAGTTGGGCCAGCCTGCTCGGGCTCTCCATGCTCGCCACGTCACCACAGTCGAAGACTTTCGACTTGGTTACGCTCAAAGATTTCCTACAACTCTGGGGTGACAAAGTCCGCTCAATTCTGACAGAAGTGGTTGCCGTTGAGCGGGCAGTGGACTTGATTTCCGACGGGTACTTCGATGGACACGATGTCCTGTTCGCAGATTCCCGGAGAGAGCTGACCTCCTCTCATGAAACCGCACAATTCTTAATCGTAGGTTACAACTGCTTTGCTGAGGAAAATGGCAGCGACCCAATCGACATTGAGGCAGTCGAGCGAAGTACGGGGCGCAAGGTGAATTCCTTCCTCAAAGAGTGGGTCATGTTATCTCGCAGTAAAAATCTGGTTGCGCGCGGAGAAATCTTCGCGGCTCGCGACGAGGTACTGGGCTTCCTTAAAGCCGGTGATCCTGGCACAGACATTTGACTACCTGGACGTCGTTCCTCCCTGGAGTTGAAGCCGTTCAAACTGGCGTCCTTCATCGTTCGCACCGTTCAAACGATAAGGGGGCGCACCACATACCAGCGCGACCGGGGGATGAGTAGGCACATATGACAAGATTAAGTCTGCCGGAATTTACGACCGTGGCAGAGAACTGCATGAAAAGCGTTACGGCCCGATCGTTCCGGCATATCTGGATTCTCATCTCAAACGAAGCACGCCTGCCAGCATTGAATTTGAGTTCGTATTCGACCGCGAACCGAGAGCCGGCGACATCCTGCGGTTCGAGCACATAACTACTCTGCACGCTCCCCAGGCTAATGCCTACTACTTTGGTGAGTTCATCGAGGCGTGGCACCGCCAACTGTCCCACCTTGAGTGCCCGCTAAGATTCGAAGACGGCACTTTGTTTAAGCGGTTGATGCCTGAACGTCGGCTGCAGGATGCGAGATGGGAGCAAGACTCCAGCATTGGACCAGAACAGAAGTGTGGGGAATCGAATGCGAAATGAATCGAAGACTCGGGATGTCGACACTCCATGTGGAAGAAGGCTTGGCACTCACTTTCTTGGACGTATCAGCCGTCGACGGGAAGCATGAATGCAGACCGGCCTCGGCAGAAGAGTTGAGCGCGCCTGAAATCGAGTTCGAGCAATTGTGCAGCTCTGGATTTACTCACGAACAAATGTCGGCAAAGCACTGGCGCCTCAAAACGAGTGAAGTTTGCGCCCACTTCAGCGGCTTAGCTAGGGGGGTGGGGTAACGGGCATTTCAGTACAGCCAAGTCTGCGAAACAACTGCGGTCATTCTCATGGCAGATCGTCAAGATTGGTCCAGTCGCTAGCCGGCGACGAGGCCGTACACCCCCCACTTGTCTTGCAGACGTAAAACTGCGTGATGGGATGGATTTCCCATATCGTAGAGCGCCAGCAATTGGATGCCGCGTTAGAGAAGTGGCAGTCGTCGTTTTTATTGAAGTGAATGTTATCCACCATCAGTTGACCTACAACCTTGACTTGCTGCCCCTGAAGCGCACTTACGCGGCTAAAGGTCCAATTGGGGTGACGCGTGAAGGGCGTCATTTCCGCAACGACGCTCTTTCGTTCTAGAGTGGTGAACGCAGCGTCTCCCGGTTTGGGATGGTTCGAGCGAGCCTTTGCGGCAAGAGCGGAATCGAAGCCGAGGCCAAGATGGTAATCAAAGGCATTGGCAGCCGCAATCCTGCAATTGCAGGTTTCACTCTTGGGGGAGGGCACACGGGGGGTGGCCTTGCTAGTATCTTCCGCGAAGTAGAGATACGCGATCACCGTGTGGATGTTGCCCTCCCCGAGATCGGCGAACTTGGTAGCGAATGTGGGGTGATTTGTACCGTTGAGGGTGGCGGGAAGCTGGGCTTCGAGCTTCGGGAAATCGGATTCAACAAGATCTTGGGTCGAGGCCAGAGCTGCGCCGGGATCCTGGTCTTTCAGGAAATCCAGGTAGGCATCATAGTGGGGGGCGGTTTTGGCGTTCGAGCAACCA
Organism: Candidatus Acidiferrales bacterium; assembly: GCA_963726725.1. GTDB lineage: Bacteria > Acidobacteriota > Terriglobia > Acidiferrales > UBA7541 > Acidiferrum. The sequence goes on along the minus strand of CAVSDV010000022.1, from coordinate 14,712 downwards.
TCCGGAAAACTCTCACGGCACTTTTGCAGAGTCATGGTTCCAGTCTTAGGACAGCTTGCCGGATGCTGGCTGGCGGCCTTGCTCGCAAGGTCGTGGGCGCGATCCTGAGACGCTAGGTAAGTTGAGATGCCGAGTGCTAGATAAGTAACACAGATGAGCCTGGTAAGTCCGTGCATAATTCCTCCTGAAATGGAATTTATCTTTGTCGACTCCCAGAACGACAGCCATTGTACATGGCTTCTGTCCCCAACAAGATTCAGGATCCACGATTACTTCCGGGCTGCCGACAATCTGCCCCGCCCTCACCTTTCGGTTCTCCATAGTGCCGTAGAGGTTGTTGCCCGGCTCGAATGCGAGCTGAAAGTGCTTGCTATAAGACACCGCCAGAGCTAAGCTAGCGCGGCCCTTCCGCCCACAAAAGCGGAATCTTCGCACCTTACACCGGTTCCGTCAGGAGGATCGAGGTGAGGGTCTCCCTACACGCAACGATGTTTGCGATTTTGATGCTGGTACTCCCTTCCCTCTCCACTGCAGCGACCTGTCCCGAGTTACCCGGTAACGCGAATTGGACTGAACAGGAGCGCTGGGCCTGGAAAGAAATCTGCGAAGGACGCGAAGCAAATCTTCAACAGTTTCGGCCTCCACAGCGCGATCTGAGCCAGCGATTTATTGAAACAATCTTCTTTAGCGAGCCCTATCGAAGCAGTATTCCCCGCCAGAGTGTCCGAATACTCGGCGCTCGTTTCCCTGAGCGAATCGACCTCTCCCATAGCAAACTGGAGGGCGACCTGTGGTTGAGATCATCGCGTTTTGAGGACGCAAGACAATCGGGTGAAGCCGTGAGTCTAGTAGGGGCGGAGATTAGAGGCCATTTAAACCTAGAGGGCTCAATTGCTTCAGCAGGTGTCAACATGGATAGCCTCCATGCGGGCGTAGTTTCGATGAACAATGTGAACTTTCTTCTGTATGGCTCGCAACCGCAAGAATTGGTACTCAAGTAAGCGTAAATGACGCCACAGTCACCGGTCGATTTCAAATGACCAACTTGGAAGTGGGCACAGACCTGTATTTCCTCAATTCAACTTTAACGGAAGTGCTGTTGAGGTCTGCTAAGGTTGGCGGGATGCTGGAAATTGAAGGACCAAGAAGACGCCAGGACCCTGTGGCGCAGAACCTTGGGTGTCGGAATAACACGACACCACGTCCGAAATACCATCATCAGTCTGTAGACCTCGCGGGAGCTACCGTAGGAACTCTCAGTTTCGGTTCACTCTGTTACGGGCCGCTTGATGCTCCCGAGAATTGGGGTGTTGGGGCAGAGCTAATCTTAACTGGTGCTTCTGTGCACACTCTGCGAGATGGTCTATGCAGAGACAACGAATCGAACTGCGCTGACGATACCTGGCCGGAACACCTCAAACTCACAGGGTTCACTTACCAGGAACTTGAAAGCTTCGACTATGACAGGGAAGTTGACATGGCGACTCGCCCCACTGCGTGGTGGACCGGCTGGCTTGGAAGGCAAGGATATTCCCAGCAACCGTATGAGTACCTCGCCTCGACCCTCTTGAAAGTGGGCTACAAAGATAAAGCCGAAGACATCTTGTACGCAGGCAAAAACCGCGAGCTCGAGAACACACCCTTCCCTGGCAGCATAGCGCTGTGGCTGGAGCGTGTGCTCATCGGCTATGGTTACCGTACTAGATATGCTGTGATGTGGGTTGCCGGATTCATAGTCCTTGGCGTCATCGTGCTACGTCTTTCAGGGGAGGGCCTCCGCAACAAAATGCCGTTTGGTATTGCATTCAGCTTCGACATGCTGCTGCCAATCGTTAAGCTGCGCGACTACCATTACAGCGTCGACCTGAAGGGATGGGCACGGTACTACTTTTATTTTCATAAACTAATGGGTTACGTTCTCGCCTCGTTCTTGATAGCTGGTTTAACTGGATTGACGAAGTAGAAGACAGGCAGCTTTTGTACGCGAACAGTTCTACCTGGCGGCCACGGCGCAGAACCTGAAACGGCTGGTTCGATTCCTCCGCAGTAAGCCCTGTCCCTACCAAAAACTCCATCTCGGTAAAAAAGAATGAAGTAAAGGAGCCGTGGAGGGCGAACCACTCGGTTTTAGGTCCACGATTGCTTGACTTGCCGGGGAGATAGGCAACGCGTCAGCTTCTCGGGCCTCGAGGATCAACCGGCATACGTCGTCAGCTGTGCTCCGCAAGAAGTCCGTGCGCACATAACAAGGTGCAACTTTCGCGAGCGACGCTGACGTAAACTTTCACCTTCCAGCCGCAACTTGAAGGTTTCGTCGCCAACCGTTCATGCGCAAAACCGCACAGCTGCTCCGATCATTCCTTTCTATCCTTGTTATTACAGCCGGCGAGGGCATTCAGTTTCTGTGGTTGGCGGTCTCGTCACGGGCGGAATTGAGTGCCGAGGTGCTGTTTCTGCGCAAACAGTTGGCGTTCTACCAGGAACACCAGGTTCAGCCCCGCAAGCTCACCGACGCAGCGCGCTTCTCCTTGGTGCTATGGTCTCAACTATTTAACTGGAGAGCGGCATTGATGATCGTCAAACCGGAGACCCTCATCGGCTGGCATCGCAAGGGGTTCAAGCTGTTTTGGCGGTGGAAGTCGCGGTTGGGAAGACCGCGGATTCCGGAAAATCTTCGCCAGCTGATTGTGCGCATGGTGCAGGAGAACCCGACCTGGGGCGAGGAGCGCATCGCAGCAGAACTGTCGGTGAAGCTCGGGATCTTGGTTTCGCCGCGAACGGTGCGGGCGTACTGGCCGCAAGACAGTGATCCGAGAGGCGGTAGGAGAACATCCTCGCAGCACTGGCGGACGTTTGTCCGCAATCACGCTAAGGTCATCGTGGCGAGTGATTTTTTGGTGGCAATCACGGCCGGCTTCCGAGTGCTGTACGTGTTCGTGGTGATGGAAGTGGGAAGTCGCCGGATTCTGCAATGCAATGTCACGGCCCATCCGACTGCCGCCTGGACCTTGCAGCAGTTTCGAGAAGCCATCCCGAGCGATCACACCTACCGATTCCTGATTCATGATCGGGATTCGATCTTTTCGGCAGAAGTTGACGATGGGTTGGGGGCATTCGGGCTGAAGGTTCTACGAACACCTGTGCAGGCGCCGAAGGCCAATGCTTACTGTGAACGGCTGATGGGAACGATCCGCCGTGAGTGTCTGGATTACGTGATCCCGTTGAGCGAGAAGCATCTTCGGAAGATCTTGCGGGAGTGGGTTGCCCACTACAATCGGGAACGACCACATGCGAGCTTGGGACCGGACGTCCCGGATTCTGGTAGTAGACCGCGGCCGCGCCCAAGCAACCATCGGCATGAGTTGCCAGCCAATTGCCGGATAAGAGCGCGAGGTGTTCTCGGCGGTCTGCACCATGAATACTGGCTCGAAGAAACTGCAGCGTGAGGTCGGATCGACTTTCTGCGGAGCACATCGGTCGAGACCGCCAAGTGCTTGAAAAGATGGTGAGCGCGGAAGGAATCGAACCTTCAACCTACTGATTAAGAGTTAGCTCACAAAAGTGGCTGCAAAACGCGCGAACATGCAGCTCCAAGAACAACTTAGGACACTTGACGCCCGCACGAATGGCTTTTCCGAAACGTTGAAAAAGCTTGGGAAATCGAACTGCGTTAAATGGCGTTGGACACAAAATGGACACAGGTATGTGCCGCGTGTCTGCTGAACTTCTACCGGGGCCCGGGATCTTATGACGGCGCACCAGGCAACCAACCCAAAAAGATCGTTTGGCGAACAGACGCGAATGCTAGCGTTGAGAACAGCGATTTGCCAAGGTGCTCGCATTGTCAGATTGGAGGGCGGTCCGAAGTTATCGGTGTCGGGCTTCGCTTGTATGCCTTCGTTTTCTAGCGGAGGCATTTTGCACAGACAGGCAAGGGTTCAGTCACAGGTCGAGCCCAGCGAGCCGAAAGGCAACCTTGACGGGGTCCTTGCTCGTCTGCATCATTCTGAAGAAAACGAAGGGTTCGGGATCCAGAGGTAGTTGATCCCGGCCGACCCCACTTCCGGCGTTTCTCCGTCAGTGACGACGCATTCTAAGCCGCCTTGGCCTTCCGCCACTTAGCCCAGCGTGCCTTTTGGGCGGCTGCAATTCGTCTGCGAGCCGCCGGAGACATCGTGCGTTTGCGGGGCGTGATGGGAACAACCTTTTGCCCCTTAGCCTTTGCCCAGCGCGCGCGTTGAGCGGCGGCAATTCGAGCCCGACCTGCAGCGGAGATTGGACTCCTGCGGGCTCCCTTGTTGTTTGTCCCGTTCAGTGCCGAGACTGCGCTACTAAGGCGTTCAAGTTGAGCAGTCAGACGGCTGCGTTCTTGTTCGAGCTGTTGGAGTACGGGGGTGAAATTAGCCATGAGCGAGATTGTACTAAAAAACACAAGCAAACGACGTATCAACAACATGTAGAGCACGGGCGGTGCTCAAAACGCATATAAGGCAATGGTAGTTTGCCCTAATAGACTGTAATTGGACTGTGCGGGGTTCCCTTGATCATTCAGTAGCCCCTTCGAAATCACGCCCCCCGGGCACGGCGGTTGTGGATGTAAAGCACCTCAAGTTTGTCAAAGACTCTCGGGCGTTGAAGTAGCTGAAAGTCGATTTTCTTGATGATGACATGAATTTGATACATATTCCCATCGTATCCTCCGAAATCACTCTTGCTAAAAACAATTTGACTGCTTTGCTATTTCGTTGAAGACGACTCTGGACCGCACGGTTCGGGCCAGGAGATTGTCGACCTTGGTTAGGAGGTCCAGGGAAAGACCCAGCCCATAGTTGTACGCGGTACATCGGTGAATGAGCATCGACTTCGTTGCGACCAAACGAGCCCCGCTCCTGTAAGACACCACGAGCGCGTCGCTATACCATTCTGAGATCTTGGGCTCGACATGCGAGCACTATAACTTCTAATGATGGCGTTCAAGGAAGTCCTGAGTGCGCTGATAGAGTGTGGCTATCCCACGAGCAAGAATAGTCCCAGATCGGCATTGTTTCTGTGACCTTCCAACCGAACAGTCGCCGCCCGTGTCATGCAATGTTACTTGACAATCAGCCGACCCGAGAGCAGTGTTACCACTAAATGGAGTGACGCGATAGATCTTGTGCCAAGATCGGGCCGGCGTTGTAGTCTCGCTTTCTCTGGTTGGCAATGAGCATTTTTGAAATGACGATTCAGCGGGCCCAGTCCGCAGCGGTCCTGGCTTTGCTGATGGGTGTCGGATTGTGTGCCCCGGCTGCTGTACCCCAGACCAAGGGAGTGCCTGCCCAAGCTGCGCAAGTTCCCCACGACCAAACCGGAGCTATCAAACAGGTCGGGCCCAAAGCTACTACGTGTGCGGAAAGGGCAACGCAGCCAGCTGCGCAAGCCCTAATGATATATAAGCAGCCAGGAGTGCACGTTCCGAACCTTAGGGACAAGACAAAGGATCAGGCGCAGTTTCTCATTGGAAATAACTTGATGTTGGGGCCCGTCCATAACGAAAACTCACAATGGGTTGTCGAACGGCAAAATCCGCCGCCGGAGCGCGATGTCCCGATCTGTACTGCAATAGAGCTGTGGATGAGAGCGCCCTCGGATATTGCGGTACCGCCGCAAAGAATGACGAGGGTGCCCGATGTCCGCCAGTGGCCAGAAGCCTTGATCCAATCAAGATTGAACGACTTTCATTTGGCCTACTCGGGCACTACGCAAAAGGAAGCGACGGACGTCTTACCTGGGACAATCTTCGACCAATATCCCGAGCCAGAATCGCAAGTTCCCTGGGGAACTGCGGTGATCCGCTACAGTGCCCTTAGTCCCATCCCACAGCCTCCCTTGCAGGTTAGCCTCGTTGCGAACGCAGATAGTTTATTGCCGGGAGAAACGGTGACCTTCACGGCGAAGTTGGAGCCAGACCTTCCGGGGGCAAGGTATGAATTCGATTTTGGGGACGGTACGCCTGGCACTGAGTCGAGTGAGCCGCAAGTCCGATATAGATATGAAAAGGACGGGAATTATGGTGTGCGCGCCATTGCTACTGTGGACGGAAGGCAAGCGCAGAGTCAGATTCTCGAGATCACGATCCATGATGTGATCTATACAGTCACTCTAGTAGTTTCTCCGCATGACGCGCAAAAAGGACAGCCTGTTCAGTTTCGCGCCCTAGTCTTGCCGCCGACTATGCTCACGTCGAAGCCAGAATATATTTTCAGTTTTGGAGATAAGAGCAAGCCTGTAATGTCAGCTTCCGCCGATGTGACACACACATACCAGGAAGCGCGAACATATAAGGCGAATGTCATTTTTGTGGGGGAACACGGCCATAGGATTCAGAGTGACCCCGTCGAGTTGGCGATCGTAATTCCGCCGCCGCCGCAGCCGCCGACAACGCCCTGGCTCTACATTGCAATTGCATCCGGCATATTGGGAGCTCTTGGCATCGCTGGGCACAAGTGGGCGAGGAACTATGTCACTCGGGGCGTGGACGTGATTACAAAACCCGGAACCGAGGAATTGCACCCACCAGTGATCCCAGGCGGAGTGGTGGAAGCGGGATTCGGATTTCGCCCCGTTCACCCACCGGCACTTTCGAATGCGGACTTCCAGCGACCTGTGATCACTAAGATCGAGAGATTCTTATGAGCAAGACAAATCTAAACATGATGGATCTGTTTGAAGTCGAGAATGGCAAAACACCGGGCTCGCGGAACGCGGCGTTGGAAAAAACAAAAGAAGCGGAGACCTTAAAGGAAGATCTTGCTCGGAAATCGAGCCTCATTCGGTGGAATGTTGTGCGCGATATCGTTTTTGATAAGACCGTCGAGATGCTGGATATTCCTCTGCTGACTTTTCTTTTACCCGCATGGAAGAAGTACCAGGAAATCCTGGAATTCGCGGATGTTGAGAAGTATCCACCGAACGAGACGGAGTTGGTCTCGCTGGCAGAACACACCATCAACGTAGAGCATCATCCTTATCTGCAGGTGACATACCGCGGGGTGGCGCTTCCAAACGCCAAGTTCACGTTCACCTTGAAGGCGGATCTGACACTTCAGGGTGTCATCCTCCGAATTCAGAACGGGAAGATCATCGCGATACAAGGAGGCGCAGTGAAAGGAAGCGGGGAGTTGCTATTGGAGAAACAATCTATCATCAGGAAAGACTTTGGATCCTACGAATTGGCAGGCAATATTGATCTTGGGGATGGTATTTCTTTGAGAGACGAACCGCGACTACATGGTGCCGTTGCACCGGGAACCAAGCTTACTCAACCAGTTCCTAGGTCCTCCTGATGAAAGGGTGCAACGTTAACGTAGAGCAAGACGTACCACGCTCACGTACACTTGTGCCAAACCTCTCTCCAGTACGAGGCACCCCCAACTTGACGCCCTGATCTCCTCGCTACGGTCAAGGCTCCAAGGCACCAAAGTCCTCACGACAGCTACTGTGCCTCGCGAAAATGTCATCGCAGCCGAGGAGCCTAAGAATCAGCAACTTCCAGCTCGAAGTTCAATGGCGGGAAGTTTTGAGGAAGTGCAGAGCATGTAACATCGTTACACGGGTTCCTGCAGGAGTTGCGTGGCCAGACAAAGTTCTCGGTAGGGAAAATACGTCATTATGCAATCAAGATACCAACGAACCCAAGTTCCTAACGGACTCGAGTTCATGATACTCCGCACCCCACTGCCGTTTCTCTGCAAATATGGCTACAACAGACGCCGACAGCGCCAATTCCGCCGCCAGCAGGCTGTTCAAAAATCGCTTCTCCTATCACGATGCGAGGTACAATGATTTAGCCAGGTGAAACAGCAGCGGGCTCTGCAGGGATGCAACCATGCCGAGGGATAGCTTGGTTGGGCTCATCGAGACGATCACTGCATCTGCGCGAATATCCTTCTCGCGCTCCTGCCAACCCGCATCGGATCGGTAGAGCCGCATGCCTTGAAAACCACCGCCCGAAGGACGGAATCTACACTACCGGAGAACACTCCTTCCCCACTTCACGCTGAGGCGGCACATTTGCAGTTGGCGCGCAGACTCGTGTGCATAGCAGCGCGGGGCGCGAGGAATGAAAGACTGCCTCATGAAAGAAGATTCCAAAGTTCGCAAGATCGCGTTTCTCGGCGACTACTTGCCGCGCAAGTGCGGCATTGCGACGTTCACGTCCGACCTGCTTGCCGCCGTGGCAGCTGCGCATCCCCAAAGCCAGTGTTTCTCAGTGCCGGTCAATGACATTGAAGGTGGCTACGAGTATCCGGAAGTAGTTCGCTTCGAGATTGAGGAGCAGGATTTGTCGTCCTATCTGCGCGCGGCGGACTTCCTCAACATCAGCAACGTGGACATCGTCTGCTTGCAGCACGAGTTCGGCATTTTCGGCGGGCCGGCCGGCAGCCACATGCTGGCGCTGCTGCGCGAATTGAGAATGCCCGTCGTCACCACGCTGCATACCGTTCTGCGCGAGCCGAACGCCGACCAACGGCGCGTGATGCAGGAATTGATCGCGCTCTCGACCCGGCTGGTGGTCATGGCTGAGCGCGGGCGGCAGATGCTGCAGGAGATTTACCAGGCGCCGCCGGCCAAGATCGATCTCATCCCGCACGGCATTCCCGACATAGCGTTCGTCGATCCGAACTTATTTCAAGGACCAGTTCGGCGTGGAAGGCAGGGTGGTGTTGCTCACGTTCGGGCTGCTCTCGCCGAACAAGGGGATCGAACATGTGCTCAACGCGCTGCCGCACATTCTGGCGGAGTTTCCCGACGTTGTTTACATCGTCCTGGGCGCCACCCATCCCAACGAACTGCGCGAGCATGGCGAAGCCTACCGGCTCAGCCTCGAACGCCTCGCCAAGAAGAACAAGGTCGAGAAGAACGTCATCTTCTACAACCGCTTCGTCGAGCTTGAAGAATCTGAAGGAGTTCATCGGCGCGGCGGACCTTTACATCACGCCTTACCTGAACGAAGCGCAGATCACGTCGGGCACGCTGGCCTACGCGTTTGGCGCGGGCAAAGCGGTGATTTCGACGCCGTACTGGCACGCGGCCGAATTGCTGGCGGAAGACCGCGGCGTGCTGGTGCCGTTCGGCGACGCCAAGGCCATCGCGCGCGAGGTGATCGGCTTGCTGCGCGACGACACGCGCCGGCACGCCATGCGCAAGAACGCCTACAAGCTGGGCCGCGAGATGGTCTGGAGCAACGTGGCGCAGCTCTATATGCGCTCCTTCGAGCTGGCGCGGCTCGAGGGGGCGGTGCGGTCTCGAAAATCTCTTGCCACGAAGACGCTCGACCAGCAGCCGCGGGAACTGCCGGAGTTGAAGCTGGATCATCTCTCGCGGATGACCGATTCGACCGGAATCTTCCAGCACGCCATTTTCACCGTGCCGAATTTTTCCGAAGGCTACTGCACCGACGACAACGCGCGCGCATTCATCCTCGCGGTGCTGCTCGAGGAATTGGGAGAAGAGCCGGAGCGCGTGCGGACGCTGGCCACCACCTACGCGGCGTTTCTTGCATCACGCGTTCGATCCCAAAACGAAACGCTTCCACAATCACCTGAGTTTCGACCGCCGCTGGCTCGATGAACAAGGGTCGGAGGATTGTCACGGCCGAGCGCTCTGGGCGCTGGGCGTGGGCGTGGGGCGTTCGCCCTATCGGAGCTTCCAGATCATGGCCGGACAACTCTTCGCGCAGGCGCTGCCAGCGCTGACGGAGTTCACGTCGCCGCGGGCGTGGGCGTTCGGCCTCATCGGCATTCATGAATACCTGCGCCGGCTGAGCGGTGACCGCCTGGTCAACCAAATCCGTGAGACACTCACTTCCCGGCTCATGGAACTCTTCGAAAGGACCGCCCAGCCGGACTGGCCCTGGTTTGAAGAGGATCTGACCTACGACAACGCGAAGCTCGCACACGCCTTGATTCTGAGCGGACGTGCAACCGGACAACAAGCGGTGTTTGAGCGAGGCCTGCAGGCCCTGCGCTGGCTGACGGAATTGCAAACCTCCGAGAAGGGTCACTTTCGGCCCATTGGCAGCAACGGATTCTATCGCCGCGGCGGCACGCGCGCCAACTTCGACCAGCAGCCCATCGAGGCGCAGGCAATGGTCTCGGCCTGTCTTGAAGCCTACCGCGCCACATCGGACCTCTGGTGGTACGAACAGGCGCAGCGCGCCTTCGACTGGTTCCTCGGCTGGAACGATCTCGGATTGGAGCTCTACTCTCCCAAAACCGGCGGCTGCCGCGATGGGTTGCACGTGGATCGGGTCAACCGGAACCAGGGAGCGGAATCAACCCTGGCCTTCCTGCTTTCGCTGGCGGAAATGCGCTTGGCGCAAAATATGCTGACGAGTTTTAAGGAACCGATCGCCGTCTAAGAGTAATCGCCGCTTCCGGTCTTGTTTCTCTGAAATGACCAGTCCATGAACGCCAACTCGATTCACGTCAAACGCACGGCCACGCTCCTCAGGCCCGACCAGTCACGCGTTCTTCTGCGGCCATTCAGTCCGGGGGATCCCCAGCGGGCCGGCAGGATTATCGCCAGGATCATGTCGCTCCCGGAAAACCAAGTCGGCCCTCTCCTGGACGAGGTATCCGCCGAATTCTCCCAGCGACACCAGCAGATCCACAAATCCTTTCTGGAACGATTCGAACAGGTCCGCGACCTCGTGTTGACCGATGAGGAAATTTCCGAACAGAGACAGTTGTTGATCGGCTCCTATTTCGTTTGCGAATTCTCCTTGGAATCCGCAGCCCTGTTCAATCCGTCCATCGTCCCGCACCCTGACCAATCAGACCTTCCTCCCGGCGCTTTGCGTTTTATCCTCAGCTTGCGCGCCACGGGGGAGGGCCACATTTCCTCCATCACTTTTCGGACAGGTATCATCCACGCTGACAACCGTATCGAGGTCGAAACCCCAACCGGCTTCCTCACCGAGCCGCGTCAAATCCCGAATCCCCACTACGAGAAGGCGCTGTTCGAGCGAAAACTCTTTGAGCTGGGTCTGACCAGCGAATTCACGCGCCGGATCATGGACAAGTATGGGGAACGGTTTTCACTGGAAGAACTGCGCGCCAATCTCGAAGTCGAAATGACGCAGTCGCGTTCTGTCGGATCAGGACGGCGATCCGCGGGAATTTTGATGCTGGCCCGGTCCAATTACGAGGTTCAGTTTCAACCCGAACAGCCGTTGTCTGAACGCATTCTTTTTCCCGCTACGCCGTCGCAACGCAACGGCATCGAAGACGCCCGGTTCGTCCGTTTTCAGAACGATGACGGCAGCTACGTTTATTACGCCACCTTCACCGCCTTCGATGGCAAGGTGATCTTTCCAGAGCTGGTGGAGACCTCTGACTTCCTCCTCTTCCGGTTCATCACCCTGAACGGTCCGGCGGCCAAGAACAAAGGCATGGCGCTATTCCCACGAAAAATCAATGGCCTCTATGCCATGCTCTCCCGTCAGGACAACGAGAACATCTACCTCATGTTTTCTGACAACGTCCACTTCTGGTATGAAAGCAAGGCTCTCCTCAAACCGACGTTTCCGTGGGAGTTGATCCAGCTTGGGAACTGCGGGTCGCCCATTGAGACCGAAGCAGGCTGGCTTGTCCTCAGCCACGGGGTCGGCCCCCTGCGAACGTACTGCATCGGCGCGTTCCTGCTCGATCACGACAACCCTGGCAAAGTGATCGGCCGCCTCCGCGAGCCGTTGCTCAAACCGGACCAAAACGAGCGCAAAGGCTACGTGCCGAACGTCGTCTATACCTGTGGCGCTCTCGTCCACAACGGCGAACTGATCATTCCCTACGGCATGGCCGATCACGCCACCGGTTTCGCTACCGTTCCGCTCGATGAAGTGCTGGCGGCGATGCAATAAGAAGTGTCGTCGAACAACATGAGAGAGCCCAACAAACGAGTGGCCGTCCTGTCACCGATAGCCTGGCGAACACCTGTGCTCCGCAAGAAGTCCGTGCGCACATAACAAGGTGCAACTTTCGCGAGTGACGCTGACGTAAACTGTCACCTTCCAGCCGCAACCTGAAAGTTTCGTCACCAACCGTTTATGCGCAGAACCGCACAGCCCTCCGATCACTGCTTTCTATCCTTGCTTATTACAGCCGGCGAAGGCATTCAGTTTCTGTGGCTGGCAGTCTCGTCACGAGCGGAAGTGAGTGCCGAGGCGCTGTTCCTGCGCAAACAGTTGGCGTTCTACCGGGAACACCTGGTTCCGCCCCGCAAGCTCACCGACGCAGCGCGCTTCTCCTTGGTGCTATGGTCTCACCTGTTCAACTGGAAAGCGGCACTGATGATTGTTAAGCCGGAGACCCTCATCGACTGGCATCGCAAGGGGTTCAAGCTGTTTTGGCGGTGGAAGTCGCGGTTGGGAAGACCGCGGATTCCGGAAGTTCTTCGCCAGTCTGATTGTGCGCCTGGTGCGGGAGAACCCGACCTGGGGCGAGGAGCGCATCGCAGCAAAACTGTCGGTGAAGTTCGGGATCTTGGTTTCGCCGCGAACGGTGCGGGCGTACTGGCTGCAAGATAGTGATCCGCGAGGCGGTAGGAGAACATCCTCGCAGCACTGGCGGACGTTTGTCCGCAATCACGCCAAGGCCATCGTGGCCGCTGACTTCTTGGTAGCCATGACGGCTGCCTTCCGAGTGCTGTACGTGTTCGTGGTGATGGAAGTGGGAAGTCGCCGCATCCTGCACTGCAATGTTACGGCCCATCCGACTGCCGCCTGGACCTTGCAGCAGTTTCGAGAAGCCATCCCGAGCGATCACACCTACCGATTCCTGATTCATGATCGGGATTCGATCTTTTCGGCAGAAGTTGACGATGGGTTGGGGGCATTCGGGCTCAAAGTTCTACGAACACCCGTGCAGGCGCCGAAGGCCAATGCTTACTGTGAACGGCTGATGGGAACGATCCGCCGTGAGTGTCTGGATTACGTGATCCCGTTGAGCGAGAAGCATCTTCGGAAGATCTTGCGGGAGTGGGTTGCCCACTACAATCGGGAACGACCACATGCGAGCTTGGGACCGGACGTCCCGGATTCTGGTAGTAGACCGCGGCCGCGCCCAAGCAACCATCGGCATGAGTTGCCAGCCAATTGCCGGATAAGAGCGCGAGGTGTTCTCGGCGGTCTGCACCATGAATACTGGCTCGAAGAAACTGCAGCGTGAGGTCGGATCGACTTTCTGCGGAGCACAACGGGCATCAAGTACTACAGAATCGCTTCCCGATGGCCGATTGGCCACGCTCACCGCACGTCATTCTTCTTGATCTCGCTTGCGGTTGGCATCTTCACTTCTGTGATGTGAATCGAACCCTTGTCCGGATAGACTTGAGCATTCACCCGGATGTAATGTCCTTCGTGACCCTTAAGCATCTCCGGGTTGTCCACATTCCAGGCCCTTTGACCGGTCACAAACCTTAATTTCTCGCTGTGTTCACTTACAATGCCCAGAATGGATGTGGACTGGATCCCTGCGGCTGGATAATTCTGTGGTGCCTGATTGGAAGGATCCTGTGCAACGGCAACAACCCCCTCAGCGAAGCACAGAAAGAGAGCGAGGAGCAAGCAGGTTTTGATGGAGAGAATCTCCTTGTTCATGTTCCGAACGCCACTGCGAGATAGCGGGTAAAAAGGGAGGCAGCGTGAATCGCCTCCCCTCCTCTTGTTTTCTCTTGCTGGCCATTCGCACCGCGAACTAGGGGCTGTCTTTATGCGGCCTTGCCGTGCCCCTTGGCTTCGAGGGTCTTCTCGCTACCGACATTAACCTTGATCTGCTTGGGCTTGGCTTCCGCCTTCTTCGCGAGGTTGATCTTCAGCACGCCCTTTTCATAATGGGCGCTCACTTGCGCCGGATCCACAGAGTTGGGCAGCGTGAACGAGCGGGTGAAGCTTCCGTACTGCCGCTCGACGCGACGGAAGTTCTCCTCTTTCTCTTCCTTCTCGAACCTACGCTCGCCGTGGACGATGAGCGTATTGTTCTCAATACGGACATCAATGTCTTTTTCGTCAATGCCCGGCACTTCGATTTTCAGGGTAATGTTGTGCTCGTCTTCGTAGACGTCCACCGGCGGTGCGAAACTGGTGGTCGTCAATGCCTCGTCCGGGCCTTCAGGGCTGTACGACTCACGGAAAAACGGTTCATGCGGTCTTGCAAGGTGGAAAAATCACGGAGAGGCTCCCAACGAGTCAGAACTGTCATAACGAAATTCCTCCTTCAGAGGGAAGCTAAGGTGGGAGAACTTCAGATGGGCTGACTTAGTTCAGGGAACCTGAAAGAGTAAGAGAAGGTAGCTCGCTCACCTTTGATGCTAGTCTTCCGCGAGACCGACGTCAAAGGGAGCGTAAGAACAGCAGTGCCCTCAACTGGGGATTTTTGCGTGGCGGGGAAAAGGAAAGGGCTGCAGCATTGGTTACGCTCTAGCTGCAAGCTCCTGCGAAAGAGCCCACAGCGTGGATGCGTGTACCGTCGCAGCCCTCTGATGCGATCACCGCTTTTGCGGTTCCAAACCCCAACTGCTCCTCGCAGAGTCAGTCGGTTTTTTCGGGTTTGGTGGCTCGACGAGTTACCTCGCCAAGTGGATCACCCAGCCTACTTCGGATCAGCAACGTTTTATTTTCGCTGACCCTTTCAGCCGTCGACGCTGGCAACCTTAGTCCTCCGAAATTGGAAA
>CAVSDV010000021.1:0-63256 GCA_963726725.1 Candidatus Acidiferrales bacterium | reverse complement strand
AGCAAAGCAAAGAAAGACGAAGGTTGTGAGTTATGAGTGAAAGAAAAGAAAGTCTAAAACAACAGGAATTAAACAGAAGTCCGAGAGCAATGGGCGAGGAATTTGCGCAGGCGGAAACAGAAATGGAGTGGAAGTTGGAAGCACTCGACGAACTCTTCACTCGAAGTCAGGACCACCCCGAAGAATTTCACAGGATGTATGTCAAACCGCTGCTGGAAGAGGAGCTGAGCCTGGAAATGGCCTTGGAGCTCCTGGTGGCGGTAGTATTCCGTCCGAACTAGAGTAATCCCTGTAGCAAGCTCCCCGCGAATTACCGAGACTTCCATGAAAATTAGGTTTAGACAGCATTTCCGTAACCGTTCCCGTTGAATCAGGCAACTCCGGGGTGTTTTCGGAAAAGCCCGACAAGATCGGCGCGGTTTCTCCGTTTGCGGTGCGCCTGGTTCTCGTCCATCAAAACGATTTTGTGCGGTTCTTTCTTAAGGCACGGGTGACGAAAAGATGACATTTAGCAGCGAGAATTTGCTTGACATGAATTCATAAAAATAATAGAACGGAGCTACCGTTAACGTTAACGGTAAGCATTGGGGTAACGTGTAAGGAAAGCTTGCCGGTGGGCAAGAGGGGTGAAAAATGAATCGAAGTAGAGCTACGAGTGTTTTAGCACGCCTGAATTCCAATAAAGTTTTCAGTTTGAAGTATTTAGCAATTCTGGTGGTACTTCTGGTTGGACTGCCATTCCTAGCCTATGGCCAGGATGCGACCATCGTTGGTACGGTCACTGACCCTGCGGGTGCGGTGGTTCCCAACGTTACAGTTACAATCACCAGCGTTGAAACGGCACGCGTTCACGTCTTCCAGACGAACGATGCCGGGCAGTTCGTGGCGCCGGCCCTTCCCATTGGTCACTACAATGTGAAGGCGGAGGTCACCGGGTTCAAGATCGAAGAACGCCAAGGCATCAGCCTGAGCGTTGGCGATCGCGAGCGCGTCGACTTCCAGTTGCGCATCGGCAGCACGGCAGAATCGATTTCGGTCGAAGCGAATGCCGTGCAAGTCCAGTCGGACAGCAGCGAAATGAGCCAGGTCGTCACCGGCCAGCAGATTTCACAACTCTCCACGAACGGGCGCAGTATTTACAACTTTATCGCCCTGACAACGGGAGCCTCGAGTTTGCAGCCAGACTTTCAGACGCCGACACCGGTCGGCGGTAACGGCCAGGTGAGCTTCAACGGAAATCGTCCGGCGCATAACCTCTACTTGTTGGACGGTGGCGAAGGCGATGACCGCGGAGGCGCGGGCAGCTTCAGCATCATGCCCTCCATCGATGCGTTGGCCGAAGTACAAACTCTCAGTTCCAATTACACCGCCGACTACGGTCTGTCTTCAGGCGGCACGATCGCGACAGTACTGAAGTCCGGTTCGAAGACGCTTCATGCCTCGGCTTGGGAATATGTGCGCAACAACGCAATGAATGCCCGGCCCGTGTTCACTCTTCCAGGAGCGAATATCCCGAAGCTGAATTTCAACACCTACGGCTTCAACGTCGGCGGCCCGGTAACCTTCGGCAAGCTCTACAACCCGAACCGGACCAAGACGTTCTTCTTTTACAACATGGAATGGCGCAGCCTGATTCAGGGCGGCCAGATCAACCAAACCGTTCCAGACTCGACGATCTATTCGAACCTGGATACTGTCGGCGGTAACTTCGGCTCCACGGTAATCAATGTTCCGACGACGGCGCAGGTTTCCCCCGCGGTGCTGTTCAGGAACTGCGAAGTCATTCCGACGGGAATCGTGCAAGGTTCGCCGTTCCCCGGCAACGTCATTCCCTCGTGCATGATCGAACCCAACGCAAAGGCCCTGCTCTTTGCCGGTGGCAAGTATGGCGGCATCTTCCCTGGGAATACCGGTTTCAATAGCAGCGGCCAGGCTATCTTCCAAGGCGGTAACAATTCGCCGACGAATGTGCGTGAAGAAATCGTGCGCATTGACCACAACTTCACGGACAAGTTCACGATTTTTGGACACTTCGTTGCGGAGCAGATCAGCCAGGGCTTCGGTACATCCATGTGGAGCGGTGACAACGTTCCTACGGGCGCCAACAGCTTCGGCAACCCGTCCTATAGCGGCGTTATTCACACGGCGTATGTGATCCGCCCGAACCTAGTGAACGAAGCGTCGTTCAACTATAACGGCAACCGCATCAACATCGCCCCGAACGGACTGGTCGGAGCACCTTCAGACTTCACGTTTAACCGGTTCTTCACCGGGCCGAACGCATTGGATCGCATTCCTTCGATTCAATTGAACGGAACCGTGAACGGTACAGGAACAAACTACACGACGTCTTGGGAACCGTGGGTCAACAAGGCCGACGATTACCAAGTTCGTGACGATGTTTCCTGGACCAAGGGCCGGCACCAGATCAAGATGGGTGGAAGCTGGGCACTGTACAAGAAGACTCAGGACGTCTTCACCACCACCCAGGGAAACTTCCAGTTCAACGGCAGCTTCACGGGAAATGACTTTGCGGATTACCTGCTTGGTTATGCGCAGAACTACTCCGAAGATGCAGTCAAGGACAATGGCCAGTGGAACAACGTTTCATGGGCCTTGTATGTTCAGGACAACTGGCGCGTAAATAGCCGCTTGACCTTGAACCTTGGTCTGCGTTGGGACGGCGTACCGCATACCTACGAAGCTAACCACCGCATGTCGAATTTTTATCCAAGCTTGTATAACTTCGGCAATGCCCCAATCTTCCTTGCCGATGGGACAATCAGCCCACTTAGCCCGGGTTTGGGCCCCAGCCCCAACCCGATTTTGGCCGGTTATCAGTTTTACGTGAACGGCCTTGGCTATGACGGATTGAACGGGACTCCGAAGGGCCTCGTAAACAACCACTGGGCCGCTTTTGGCCCTCGTCTTGGTTTCGCGTATGACGTTACTGGTTCCGGTAAGACCGTGGTTCGCGGTGGATTCGGCATCATGTACGAACGCATACAGGGCAATGACGTGTACAACACCGGTGGCAACGTACCGTTCGGTGCGAACGCTACCTTGAACAACGTGATGCTCGCCAATCCGACGGCGCCGGCGCTCACGGGTGTACCCCTTGACACTGCTCTCTTGCCGATTCCAGTTGCTGGAATCACCGGCATCGACAAGCACTACCCACTGCCCGCGAGCTATCAATTCAGCCTCGGCGTGCAACAAGCGCTGGGTGCGAAGACCGTACTCTCCGTTGCTTACGTTGGAAGCCAGAACCGGCACCAGAACGATTACCGGGAAATCAACATGCCGAATCAAGGCGAACTACCTGGTTTGATCGAAACTAACAATGCGGCGTACAACAGCTTGGTGCAATATCCGGGCTACCGCAGCCTCAGGCTTTCGTACAACGAAGCCAACGGCAATTACAACTCAGTGCAAATCAGCGCGCGCGGGACGGCGGTTACCGACCTGACCTACCAGGTTGGCTACACCTACTCGCACACGAATGATGCCTTCCTCGGCGGCGGCACAGGCGACTTGAATAACGTATCGAATCCCTATCTGGGATGGAAATACGATTTCGGTCCGTCTCCCTACGATCGCAGGCAAGTGGCGTTCGCCAACTTTGTCTATCAGATTCCGTTCCTGAAGCACAGCGAGAACAAACTGATGAAGGCGACGTTGGGCGGATGGGAAATTTCGGGAGTTGTTTCCATGACTTCCGGAGCGCCCATGAACGTCAGTTACGGTGGTGGAGTAGCCAGCATCGTACCGAATACATCGAACCGACCAGACCTCGTTGCGCCGATTCACTACACGAGCACGGTCGACCAGTGGTTCAGCAAGACGTCCTTTGCCATCCCGACACCGGGAACTTGGGGCAACCTGAGCCACAACGCACTGCGCGGACCGGGCCGTGACAACTGGAACCTCTCACTGTTGAAGAACTTCCTACTCAGCGAGTCCCGCGGCAGCAACCTGCAATTCCGCGCGGAGTTTTTCAACGTGTGGAACCACACCCAGTATCAGGGTGACAACAATGGCGGCATCGACACCAACCTGTCTGACTCGAATTTCGGGCACGTTACCTCGGCGTTCGATGCGCGCACCATTCAGCTTGGGTTGAAGTTGACTTTCTAACCGTAAGCCTACTTGCAGTTTTCTCAGCCGCGGCGCGGTGGGGCAACCCACCCGCCGCGCTTTTTTTGGGATAACCGCACGAATGATGCGGAACCAGCTACACTGGAATCTCCGCATCGCCTGCCATTCCACAGAGACAAGCAGAGGGTGACCGCTACCACACATACGCAGGCGAGAAAGGAAGATCATTTATTGTTTTCAGATCATGACTAATTGGAAAGAAATTCTTCTAGTGACATTACTGCTGTCGACGACACTGCTTTGCGCGCAGACACCTGTGCCCGCTGAAGCACAGGCTCTGGAGCAGCAGGGAAAACTCGTCGAAGCAGCAGCGGCCTGGAAATCGATCACGCAGCACAATCCGCTGGATGCGGCAGCGTTCGCCAGTTGGGGGTTGGTACTTTCGAAGCAGGAAAAATTCTCAGACGCGGCTGTAGCTTACAAAAAGGCGCTCGCGTTGAATCCCAAACTGCCGGGGATCCAACTTAATCTGGGATTAGCGGAATTTAAGCAACAGCGTTTCTCCGAGGCGATTGGCCCCTTTCGAGCTGCATTAACAGCAGATCCTCAGAGTATGCAGATACGAACGCTGCTGGGGCTTTGCTACTACGGAACGAAACAGTTTGCTGAAGCTGTCAAATACTTGCAGCCTGTGGCCCAGGCAGACCCCGAGAATACGGAATTACATCAAGTGCTGGCACAGAGTTGCCTGTGGGCAAAAGTCAATGAATGCGCACTGAGAGAATTCCAGCAGATTCTTGCACTGAATCCGGATTCGGCTGCGGCTCACGTGTTGATGGGCGAAGCATTGGACGGGCTGGAACGGACCTCTGAAGCCATTGAAGAGTTTCAGGCTGCGGTGAAGGTCGCCCCGCGAGAACCCGGGATTCATTTTGGATTGGGCTATCTATACAGGAAGTCGCACCAATACGAAGAGGCAAAGGCGGCGTTTGAAGCTGAGCTGGAGATCGACCCTGGTAATGCATTGGCATTGGCGTATGTGGGGGACATCGAAT
Source organism: Candidatus Acidiferrales bacterium (assembly GCA_963726725.1). GTDB lineage: Bacteria > Acidobacteriota > Terriglobia > Acidiferrales > UBA7541 > Acidiferrum. The sequence continues at coordinate 58,103 of CAVSDV010000021.1, read as the reverse complement.
TGAAACTGAATGATCCGGAAAGAGCCCTCGCCACCCTCAAAAAGGCAGTTCAACAGAAAGACGATCTGCGCATCGCGCATGCGGACATGGGCGCCATTTACATGGATCGGAAAGAATACGACGCCGCAGTCGCGGCATTTAAGCGCGCCATTAAACTGGACCCGGACCAGCCTGACATGCACTTCCGGCTCGGGCACGTTTATCAGGCAATGGGGAATACGCCTGCCGCGGAACAGGAGTATGCAAAGTTCCGCGCGCTTCATAAAAAAGCAGATGAAGACTTGATGAAGATGATGTCGGGAGCGCCACCCGCTCTGCATCAATAGAAATTAATGCTAGCGAATTTTGCCGTTGGCCTTCAGGCCGTCCAGCCAGCGGTGTGCGGTCGGAACTTCCTTATCGTCGGGATGGTTTTTAAGGAAATCGCGCAAGACCTGTGCGGCATCCTCATATCGACCTGCGGCAGTGAGGGATTTAGCAAGCAGTAACTCAACCTGTGGGGCTTGTCCGTTCGACTCTGTTTGCGCCTGTTGGGCATGCTTCAACGCATCGTCATATTGACCCTGGTGGTAGTACGCGTCGGCCAGCGAATATTGTGTCTCCCATCCAGCCGTGGGATCCATTTGAAGAGACTTCTCGAGAGGGGCAATCGCATCGATATATTTCTTCTGGTTGCAAAGTGCCATGCCCAAGGCAGAAAAGGAGCGAGCGTTATGGGGATCGATCTGGGTCGCTTTTTCCAGGACTATCTGCGCCTGGGTCCAATTGCGCTCTTTCAAATTCAGTATGCCCTGTACATACAACACCTCAGGATGGTTCGGTGCGAGTCTCATTGCTTCGCCTATGTAGATTCGAGCTTCCGGCAGATTATCATCGCGCAAAGCTTGCAGACCCTTATCGAACGCCTCTTTGGCCTTAGGAGCGAGCAGAGGAGCGGCAGCGGGACCGGTTAAATTAGGCGAATCCGAGTCCTTCAGCAGATTGACATCAACTTCGAACTTTACGGCCACACGAACGGAGAGATCTTTTTGCGCAGTCTTGTATCCGACAGCTTCCACGACTACGGTGTATTCGCCAAAGGCACCGAGGACGAAGAACGCACGTCCGCGAGAGACATTTCCCTGATCGATTTGAGTTCCATCGCGCAACAGTTTTACCGACGCAGGTACCGCGATAGGCTCACCTGAATTATCGCGAACGGTGACCGAGATTTCAGCGCGGCTACCACGTGAGGGATTAGAATCACCAGAGCTGTCCTGGGGCCGGACGGGAACTGCCGAGAAGAGCACAGAGAAAAGAAGGTAGGACGGAAAGAGTAGCCATTGCAGGGACCAGCGCTGCGAGCAAGATTGCATAAAGATTCGTAGGAGGCAGACGTAAGGGTAAGCTTCGGGATAGTGGGCGTCAAGAAGAACGTTATTGTTATGTCAAACCTCTTTAGAAATGTCCCCTTGTTTACCCCATTAGAAGTGTCCCCTTTTTTGAATTTACTGTTGTTGTTCGAGAGCCCGCTGGAGTGAAGCCCTGCGCCGCGGTTTATGCGGCGCGTTTAGGGCGAAATGGAAGCGGGCTCTCGAACGGCCGAACCCACCTGCCATCCTTGCGGCTTCCCCAGTTTCCTTTCCTGCTTAAAACTTTTGCGCCACGGATGTCTTAGCGCCGGCTTCCAACTCCCCTCCGTGGTTTGCTTCCCGCTCGCTTTGTCCAATTTCGCCGGGATCGCTCGTGGTCGCTCCACCAGGTCTTCGTACTCCATTCGTTCCCCGCGATAGCGCACCTCCACCGCCCCATCTTCCCATTCGCACACTTGGGCCTTTAACTGTGTCGGCCCATAATGCTTGGCTCCTGGCTTGAGCTGCAGAAAATGTCCGCGGTACTGCACCACCCAATCGTTGCTGATCTATCGTTCCGTCTCTAGTCGAAAAACCTCTCGCAACCTCGCCGCACTTGGCCTCCGGACGTGGTAGTCCTCCGGTCGCGCCGCTTCCCGGGCAAATCGTCGGTTGTGCTCCGGAAGATATTCCGCTTCCAAATACGCATTCGCGGCTTGGTAATCCTGGATCCCCTTGCGCCGCAGTTTCTTTACCAGGCGATCTTGATGGACCCCATTATTTCGCTCTACGCGACCTTTCGCTTGCGGTGAACTCGCCGCGATGATGCGGATCTCCAGCCGCTCGCACATGCGTCCGAACTGCGTCGTGGCCGCCTTTCCTTGCAGTCGTTCTCTTTCCGTGGGCTCACGTTTATAGACATTCTTCCAATCCGTGTACAACGCCCGGGGAACTCCATACTTCTCAATCCACGATCGCAGTACCCCCGCCGCTGCCCAGATCGTCTCTTGTTCACCTATCCGGCAGTTCGTATCTCCGGTGGCGTCATCCACCATGTTCATCAGACAGCCCCGTGGCCCTCGTGCTTCAAACCATGCATGGAAACTTCCATCCAACTGCACCAGGTCGCCAAAGTGTTCCCGCCGCGCTCTCCGCTTCCGGTGTGCTTTCCGTCTCCGCCTGCGGCTCCATAATCCTTCCTCCAGCATCCAGCGCCGCAACGTCTCTTCTCCCACTTTCAGTCCATCCTCATCCGCTAAGTGCTCCGCGGCCAGCGTGGGGCCAAATCGCTCCTGTTCCGTACCCGAATACTTCTTCCGGATCAGCTGCAGAACCCTCCGCCGGAACGCTTCCGGCTTCGCGCGGTTCGAACCTCTCCCCGCACTGCGGTGCTGCAGACCTTTCGCTCCTTCTCCTCGATATCGTTTCCAGAGTCTCTTCGTCTGCCGGTAACTCAACTCCAGTATCTTCGCCGCATCGGTCAGCCGAAGTGTCTGACTCTTCACCCGTCCCAATACCTCTGCGCGCCGAAGTTCCCTCGTGCTCATCGCTGTCCTCTTCAACCGGACCTCCTCTGGAGGTCCGAGTTTAGGGGACATTTCTAATGGGGGCGGAAGGGGACATTATCAAAGAGGTTCAAAGGAAGAACTTTATTGTTATTGTTGGCGACGTGAGTGCGCCGCGGCAGGCGTTCTTCCTCATAGGGTCAAACAAGGTAAATACGCCGGGTCTGGCGAAGCGTTTGGGCGGCTTGCAAAATCAAACGTCGGTCCCTATAAAGGGATTTGGTAAAGTTTAGGGATAGCGAAAGCTGGGAAGGTAACTCCCATTTGGGATCCACACGCCGCAGGTTTCTGAAATCGCTCAGCCGGTCCGCACTCGTCCTCTCGCTGGAAAACATCTTCACCTCGGCCTGGCCCCGAGGTGTAGCTGCATTGGAAGCACAAGGCGGGCCTGCACCGGAGGGCGGGCAAGGTAGCGCGCCTGGGACGGCCTTGGGTGCCAGTTTTGTGAATATTGCAAAAGAGTCTGGCCTGAATGTAAAGACAATCTTCGGCGGGGAACACAAAAACAAATATCTGCTGGAAACCACCGGCTGCGGCGTCGCGTTCTACGACTATGACAATGACGGTTGGCTGGATATTTTTCTGGTAAACGGAACTCGGCTGGAAGGATATGCGGCGGGGCAAGAGCCGATCAATCATCTGTTCAAAAACAATCGGGATGGAACGTTTACGGATGTGACTCTGAAGGCAGGGTTGGCACACTCCGGCTGGGGCCAGGGTGTATGCATCGGCGATTACGATAACGATGGGTTTGAAGATTTGTTCGTCACCTACTTCGGAAGAAATGTGCTGTACCACAACAATGGGAACGGAACATTTGCCGACGTCTCGGAAAAGGCAGGAGTTGCGACCAACGGCAAGAAGTGGAGTACCGGCTGTGCCTTCGTGGACTATGACCGGGACGGGAAACTGGATTTATTCGTGGCGAACTATATCGACCTGGACCTGGCCACGGCGCCGGTTCCGGAATCCGGGCCGTGCCTCTACAAGGGCATCATGGTGGCGTGTGGCCCACCGGGGATGAACGGCAGCAAGAACCTCTTGTACCGAAACAATGGAGACGGAACGTTTACGGACGTATCGCAAGCTACGGGAATTCTGCAAGCCAATGGGACTTATGGATTGGGCGTATTGACTGGGGATTTCGACAACGATGGGTGGCCGGATATTTATGTAGCAAATGACTCGACGGCCAGCATTCTTTATCAGAATCAGAAAAATGGGAAGTTCGTGGACATTGCCGTGGATGCAGGTTGCGCTTTAAGCGCTGACGGGAAACCGCAGGCAGGCATGGGAGTGTCCGCGGCTGATTATGATCTGGATGGCAATCTCGACATTGTAAAGACGAATTTTGCGGGTGACACGCCTACGCTGTATCACAACGTGGGCGGCTCGCTGTTTGAAGACGCAACGTTTCCTGCGGGGCTTGGAAGGCACACGCAGTACTTAGGTTGGGGCTGCGGATTTTTCGATTTTGACAATGACGGCTGGCCAGACATTTTGATCTGCAACGGCCACGTGTATCCCGAAGTAGAGCAATTACGAACGGAAGCAGGTTACGCACAACGGAAATTGCTTTATCGCAATTTGCGGAATGGACGATTTGAGGATGTGTCTCTGAACGCGGGTACCGGAATTTCTGATCCGACAGCGTCCCGCGGATGTGCGTTTGGGGATTTTGACAATGATGGCGACGTTGATTTTGTGATTAATTGCGTGAACGAGTTTCCTCAGTTGGTGCGCAATGATATGAGCTCCAAAAATAACTGGATCAAGGTGCGTACCATTGGCACAAAATCAAATCGCAGCGGAATTGGGGCCAGGTTGCGTTGTGTAATTCAAATACCGGGCGAGGCCAAGCCTCACCAACAAATTGATGAAGTAAGGAGTGGCGGAGGATATATTTCGCAAAGTGATTTGCGAATACACTTCGGGTTGGGTAAAGCAGAAAAGGTGGATTTGCTGGAGATTCGGTGGCCCAGCGGGTTGCTGGAAACCTTGAAGGACATCAAGGCCAATCAGCTGATTTATGTAAAAGAGGGTGAAGGTATCACCCGAAAGTTGAGTTTCGGAGCTCAGCAGGGAACGGCCCAGAAGAAGTGAACGAGGGGCAAAACTGCTGTAAGTTGAGGTTGATCACCGAATGTTGCGTCATTTAGAAGCCCGCAAGCGGTTGCTGTTCTGTCTTGTACTCCTCGCAACATCGATATGGGGCGCACTGCTGTATGCGGGCGGAAAAGGGGCGCCGTGGCACCGGTTGTCTACCAAACCGATCGTTTCGCCAAGCGGGAGCACTTGGCAGTCGGCTGGTACGTTTAACCCGGCAGTTGTGACGCGTGAAGGAAAATTCGTCATGCTGTACCGTGCCCAGGATGCCGCGGGGACTTCACGGCTTGGTTATGCGGAAAGTAGCGACGGGATTCACTTCACGGCACGGCCGGAGCCAGTGTTTGTCCCTGAAGCTGAATATGAGAAAGATGGCGGTGTGGAAGACCCACGCTTGGTAAACATCAGAGGCCTCTACTATCTGACATACACGGGGTATAACCAGAAAGATGCACAACTGTGCCTGGCCACCTCACAGGACCTGATTCACTGGACACGTGAAGGCGTCTTGTTGCCCGCGTATAAAGGCAACTGGAATGTTGGTTGGACGAAGTCCGGGGCAATTACCTCGGAAAAGATCAATGGCAAATATTGGATGTATTGGTTGGGAACCTCCGCGGACAAGAATGACCAGATGGGGTTGTCTTCCTCGAGCGATTTACGCCATTGGACTGAAGAAACAGAAAGTCCGGTACTGCCCCGCCGGGCTGGGAAATTTGATTCTAGAGTGGTTGAGCCCGGCCCGCCGCCGGTTCTTACGGCCGCAGGGATTGTTTTGATCTACAACGGGGCAGATGACAAACTCGTCTATCGAACAGGGATGGCGGTTTTTGACCGAAAGGATCCCCGGAAGTTGTTATATCGATCCGAGCAGCCAATCTTTGGTCCCGAGCTGGACTGGGAAAAGACCGGGCAGGTACCGAATGTCGTGTTTGTCGAAGGAATGGCGCGGAAGGGGCATCAGTTTCTATTTTACTATGGGGGCGCCGACAAATATGTCGGAGTGGCTGCGACCGATCGCCTCCATTAAACGGCCGGGATCTTTTCAGAAAGGCAGTTTTTCATGAGACGCCGTTATTGCCTGCTGTTAAATGTAATGCTCTTGCTGCTCGCAATTCCCGGGCAGGTGCCCGCCCAAACGGCGGAGTCTCCTTTTTCTTCTGCGCGCAAACTACTGGAAAAGGGAAAATACGACGACGCCATTGCGGAGCTGCAGACCCTGGCTAAACAAGATCCCGCGCCGCAAGGGATTGCCCATGAACTGGGAATGGCGTTTTACAGAAAAGGCGACTACGTCAACGCTCTTGCTAACTTTCAACAGGCCACGAAAGCAAATCCAGCTGATCTAGAGGCGGTGCAGCTTACAGGACTTTCCTTGTATTTGGGAGGAAATCCGGCAGAGGCAATACCGTATCTCGAACGAGTACAGACCTGGTATCCAAGAGCGAACGTCGACGCTTCTTACATTCTCGGTACGGCGTATCTGCAGGCAAAGAAATATCCGGAGGCGCGAAGGGCGTTTGCAAAGATGTTTAGTCTTCCGGCAGATTCTGCCGCGGCTTATCTCTTGTGCGCACGCATGCTGCTTCGCTTCGATTTTGGGCCGATTGCCGAAGAATACGGGATGAAAGCGGTGGCGCTCGATCCCAAGTTGCCACTCGCACACTACTTACTTGGAGAACTCTACTTATATCAATCGAAAATTCCAGAGGCGATTGCGCAACTGGAGCAGGAATTGGCGCTGAATCCCGCTAATGCGAACGTCTACTACAAACTGGGAGACGCGTATTCTCGCGATCAGAAATTCGATGAAGCGGAGAGGCTTTTGCAGCGTTCTATATGGCTCGATGCTACTTCAACAGGTCCATTTATTCTTCTGGGTAAGGTGCTAGAGAAAAAAGGCGAGCCGGAGTTGGCTCTTCGCGCGCTGCAGCACGCCATCACCATGGACCCGAACAACGGAATCCCCCATTATCTGTTGGGTCAGGTATTTCGTGATCTGGGGCGCGCCGAGGATGCTTCCCGTGAATTCAAGGCAGCCGAGCAATTGCAGACGCGCGACGCCGCCAAGCCTTGAATGATTCTGACGTCTATTTTGCAGTCTGCTCCCTGGCAAGTTTCTCCACCATTGCGGCCGGCATCTGGTGTAGGAATTCCAAGAACGCAGCGTTCGTCCAGCCAAAGCCGATCACATTTATCTGGTAGCCGCTTTTGACTGCCGCCTCTGTCGAGCGGGTGGCGGCATTGTATTTTTCGCGGATAGTTCCATCCCGTTTGAAATTTTCAGCGACGGTAGAGACAAACGCATAAGAGACGCGGTTTGCGTCGTCGTCGAACCCGTAGCGGCGAAGACCCTCCACGCCTATGAATTGAAGCGGCGCCCAGGCATAAGGCGCGTCCCACTGCACACCTGTTTCGTAGGGGCTGGTTTGTAGTCCGCCCGGCCGTTCGAACTTCGGAAATATTTTTCAGGACGGCATTGGCCTGTTCTTTGGTGGCGAGGCCCGCCCAGAGCGGATAGAAAGTACTAGCATACTCGTACGTTGTGCGCGTCTTTGTATCAAAGTTGTAATCGAAGAACTCTCCGCGCGCTTCATCCCAGAGATATTTGTTGATTAGCAGACTTGCGCACATCGGCGCGTTGACTCCAGTTTTGGGCTTCCTCGGCGTGTCCGAGTGTTTTGCTGATTTCGTAGAGATCATGCTCCGTTTTGTAGAGCAAGGAATTCAGGCAGACTGGCGCAAAATGTTGCGTAGCCGCCCCGTAAGCGCCAAAGCGGAAGGAGATATCAAAGCCCGATTCACGCATTGAACGATCACCTTTGTAATAGTCACTGCTAAGCGCCAATTCGTGGATGGTGACGCAGTGTGGGCGTTCCATAGTGCGCGGCATGCTGCAGATTTGCAGCGAATAGTCTCCCCCCACTCCCAGGGGTTGCGTCTCACCGGGATTACGTTCCACAAAGTAGGACTTGTTCACTTCTGGATGAGCGATAAAGTACGCGGCAACCTGCTGGTAATGATCCGTTTCATCTTTCAAGCTTTCGGCAGCGGGGCCCTCGCCAAAATCAAAATAGCGAGAAAGTCCTGTGTCGCCGGCCAGGTGCGGCTCACGGACCCACATTTCATGATCGCGAGAGGCATAACCATAGGCGCGTTCGAGCCACGCGCGGTCGTCGTGACCTTTTGCTTTTTCTGCCTCGTAGACGGCAAGAATCATGGAAGTCAGAAAAGGAGGTTGTGAGCGGCTGAGGTAATAGCTGCGGTTGGCATTCAGTACCGAGCCATAGTGTTCGATCTCGAAAAAGAAATTTTCGACCATGCCGCGTGCGAGATCGATTTTACCGGCGCGTACCAGCCCGCGAATAATGAAATAGCTATCCCAGCCGTACATTTCGTTAAAGCGGCCGCCAGGCACAACATAGGGGTGCTCCAGATAGAGCAGTCCATGGGGATAAAACTTGTTGGTATCGATCTCGCCGGGCTGATGTAAGACCTTAGGCAGCGCCTTTACTTCCACGCTGCATTGCGATTCCAGGTTGCGTACTTTTTCAGGCGCCGGAAAATCCGCAGGTAAATAGAGGATCGATTTAGCGGCAAGTTTCGGGTCCACGACGGTGGAACAATTATCCATGGAGCGAGTTAGCGTGTCCCAACCAGTGGAAATGTAATCGAGAATCGGCTGCAACCCTGCGTTTGCTGGAGGGTCGTCAGGAGGCGGGAGTGGATTTGCCAGAACCGAAAACGCGAGGAAGTTGCAGGCCAAGGCCGCAAGCAATCCCCAAGCTCTGAATCTGCTCTTAACTTTATGCCGCATGTGCGCCTCTTTCCATCCTTCTGGCTTGCCGAGCCTGAGACTTGCGGATTGCTGCAATCGGACACCAATCCAACACTTCTGTGTTCTCGATCTCTCAGGTCGTTAATCGATCTGCCGAAATGGGTCGTATCGGCCAGACGTTCAAAGATGTAATCGAATCTATTCCTGCTTGTGAGGCCTCAAAGTGCAGCGGCCCTGAAGGCAGCTGATAGCTTCGCGTTGTCCACGCGGCGCGGCCATTGATCAGGCACTCGACCACCGAGCCGTCGACGAAGAGATCTAGTTTGAGGTCGGTGCCATTTGTTGGTGGGAGACTGGCGAAGTCTTTTCCAAGTTGCAGTTCCCGTGCAATTCGGACAGGATCGTAGGAGATGCGAACGATTTCGGTTCGCCCGTCCGTTAGTTTCAATTCAAAAGGTTTGGATTTCGCGCGCAATTCGATTTCGGCAGAGGCATTCGACAGTTCCACCCGGACGAGGGCCGCGTGTTTTTCATCCGAACCTGAATTACTGCCAATCAGAGACATTTGCTTGCCCCGCAACTGCTTCCATGGCCGGAAGCACCTGCATTTTCAACTCGCCGTTGTCGTCGACAGAGAGCACCCGAGGCAAGGACATGCACCCGGCCCAGCCAGCAGAGCTGAATTCAGCTTCCGGCCGCGTCTCTGTAATCCAACCCCAGAGTATTCTTTGGCCTTTGGCATCGAGCTGGCTTTTTGGTGCGTAAAAGCTGCCGAAGTCCAGAAGGCCGCGCTTCTGAGAGTGAAACACGAGTTCCTTGGGGTCAAGTTCGCCCGATTCCCAATACACTCTTCTCTCTGTGGAATACAGAAGAACATGCTTCTTTCCGAGGAGAAAAAAGTCCGGGCATTCCCACATTTCGCCGGAGTCAACGGGATCGCTGGTCTGCTTGGAGTTCTTCTTGCCAGTAACCAGTGGATGAAGATATTCCCAGTGCCGTAAATCCGTGGAACGGAAAAGTAAGATCATTCCCCCCACGCCGGCTTGACCAGAACCCACGCCGAGATACCAGATCTGTCCTTCGTGCCACAGGCAGGGATCGCGAAAGCCGGTTAATTTCATGTCGTGAGGCGGCAGCAGCACCGGTGCCGCCAGTTTCTCCCACTGACGCAAGTCCGGGTCCTGCGAGGTTGCCAGGCACTGAGTTTCCAGGAAATTGTGCGTGCCATCGCGCAGGGTCGCGTCTGCGGGTGGAACACTTTTCACGCCAGTATACAAAAAAGTCGCGGTCCCTTTGTCGTCGACAGCGCTGCCTGAAAAGCAGCCTTCTGAATCGTAGCTGCCCGGAGTGGGTGCAAGTGCAATCGGTTGGTGCTTCCAATGGATCATGTCTGGGCTCGTGGCATGAGCCCAGTGCATGTCTCCCCAAACGGCAGCATTGGGGTTGTATTGGAAAAACATATGGTATTGACCCTTCCAGTAGATGGGTCCGTTGGGGTCGTTCATCCAATTGCGCGCCGGCAGCAAATGAAACTGCGGACGAAGTGGATCGGCTGCCAATTTCTCCTGCGAAACCATCCCATCGAATCGGCGCGCACCGTTGAGCAGGTCGGCATGGCAGCAAAGGGAAACTGCGGCACCCGATGCGCCCATCTGCCGCAAAAATGTTCTTCGTGAGAAAAGCAAGGCTACCCTCCCCGATTTTGAGATGAGTGTAACCGATTTTCGAAATTTGGGGATGCGGCAAGGAACGCAATTCTTGTGATGGCCTTCGGAGTGTGCCACGGATTCACCCATCTTTAAGGCGATAGTGGGGTGCTATACTCCGCGCATGAGGCTCTACAGCGCATTTTTCAGGAGATTTGCACGCGCTATTCTCCTCTCTGCAATGCCACTACTGCTGACAGCCCCTCTTGCTTCCAGCGCAGACTCCCTTGAAGGGAGTATTGGATCTAAGCGACCGACCCGCCGATCCATTCCAGGATGCCAAGGGAAAAGTCGTTGTATTGCTGTTCGTGCGCACCGATTGCCCTATTTCGAATCGATATGCCCCAGAGATACAAGCATTGAGCGCCCGCTACAAAGTACGTGCCGCGTTCTTCCTTGTTTATCCAATCAAGACAGAGACCAAAGAACAGATCAGGAGTCATCTTAGTGAGTTCGGATATCACTTGCGGGCAATTCGCGATTCAGACTCGGTGCTGGTGCAGGAGAGTCAGGTAAAGGTCACGCCGGAGGCTGCGGTGTTTTCCGCGGACCGACGCCTGCTTTATCACGGTCGAATCGACGATTGGTACCAAGATTTTGGCAGATCGCGGCAAGCCCCCACGACCCACGAGTTATCAGATGCGATTGCTGCGGCGATAGCCGGCAAATCACAGGCTCTTCCCACGATGCCAGCCGTCGGCTGCTATTTACCCGAGAAGCTCTGATGCGTTCGCGAATTTTCTGTACTCTTGTAGCCTGGGTGACAGCGACTGTGTGCATTGTACTTTCTACCGCTGCAGCACACAGTCAGTCTCGGGCCACGCAAGCGCACCCACCCAGGGTGACCTTTACTCGCGATATCGCCCCCATCATTTTTCAAAATTGCACGCCTTGTCATCGATCGGGCGAGGCCGGACCATTTCCGTTACTCACTTACGAAGACACGGCAAAATTTGCGAGGCAAATTGCCGTCATGACGGAGCGGCGAATCATGCCACCGTGGCTGCCCGATCCTGGAGAGCTAAAATTTGAGGGAGAGATGCGGCTCACTGATGGACAGATCGCGCTTTTCCGCAAGTGGGCAGACGAGGGTGCGCCACAAGGCGACCCGCGGGAACTGCCACCAGCGCCTAAATTTACAACCAATTGGCAACTCGGGAAACCTGACTTGATTCTTCAGGCCAAGAAACCGTACGCGCTCCCTGCCAGTGGTTCGGATAACTATTGGAACTTCATTCTGCGCACAGAGGTGCAGGGGACGCACTGGGTGAAGGCCATTGAGATCCAACCCGGGGAGAAACGCGTGGTGCACCACGCCAACGTCCTGTTGGATCGACTGGAATCTTCGCGGAGCCAGGAGAAACATCCAGGTGATGGATTCCCCGGCATGGAGTTACGGATCGAATCCGAAACGTTTGATCCAGACAGCCATCTGTTCTTCTGGAAGCCAGGTTCGGTGCCGCACGTTGAGCCGGATGGAATGGCGTTGCGGCTGGAACCGGGAAATGATTTTGTCCTGAATACTCATTTGCAGCCATCGGGTAAACCCGAATCGATCGCTCCCCGCATTGGGCTGTACTTCACGGACAAACCGGCCACGCAGTTCCCCGTGCTTTTGGAATTACAGAATGACTTGGCACTCGACATTCCTGCAGGCGTCTCGGATTTTCAGGTCGACGACGAGTTCACGATTCCAGTCGATGTTGATTTGATGGCGATTTATCCACACGCGCATTACCTGGGAAAGGATCTGCTGGCCACTGCTACATTTCCTGACGGCACGACCAAGCCACTGATTCATATCCCGCGATGGGATTTGAACTGGCAGGCCGTGTATTACTACGCGGAACGGGTCTATCTGCCAAAAGGTACGGTTGTCGGCATGCACTACACCTATGACAACAGCCCCGGGAATGTTGCGAACCCGTTTCATCCTCCCCAACGCGTCTCGGGTGGAAATCGAACGGTCGATGAGATGGCGCATTTGTGGTTACAGGTGCTGCCGCGAAAGGCGGGGCCGCAAGATGGCGATTCGCGAATGAAATTGCAGGAAGCCCTGGCGCGTCACGACGTGGAAAGAAATCCAGCGGACTTTGCCGCGCAATATAATCTGGGGGCGATGCTGCAAGCGCGCGGCGAAACGGCTGAAGCTGTTCTCCACTACCAAGCAGCTGTAGAGCAACGTCCGAGCGATGCCATTGCCAACAATGCGCTGGGTGGAGCGCTGCTGGCGGTTGGAAACGCCAATGAAGCGGTTCCTCCGCTTCGGGTGGCGATCGCAACTAGACCAGACTACTTTGCCGCGCACTACAATCTAGGGAATGCACTGGCTGCTTTGGGTCAGTTTCGCCCTGCTATCCAGGAATTTGAAGCAGCGGTGCGATTGAATCCAGAAGATTCGATGGCGGAAACCAATCTGGGTGCTGCATTTGCAGAGATAAGCCTGCTCGCATCGGCAGAGACACATCTGGAAAGGGCGCTGAAACTTGACGCCAATAACACGCTCGCACGGGAAAATCTGGAGGAGGTTCGAGCTCGAATCTCTGCAGGCCAGAAGCCTTGAACCAACAAACGCAAAGAATGAATGATGGATAGATTCTTGATTGCACCGCATCACAGCCGGCGATTCCGTTGCAGTGCTAGTATCAGTTTGCCTGTCTCTTTTGCGCTTGGAGGATTTGGAGCTTGTCGGAGTTTGCACGCACTTTAGCTAAACTACTGGCGCTGTTTATTGCAGCGGTGGCCGGCTGTATTTGTGCGCACTGCAACGCACGGGCACAGACCTCCCAAATCCGAGTTGAACCAGCAGCGCGAGCCAGTTCCATTTACGAAGAAGGTTTGTTAGCCGTGAAGAGTGGCGATCTCGAAGCTGCAAGAAAATCGTTCGAAGCAGTTACTCGCCTTGCGCCTAACAACGCCGAAGCCCAGAACTCGTTGGGGTGGGTGCTTTTGGCACAAGGCAAATCTTCGGCCGCTATTCCTCATTTTCGAGGAGCCATTCGCATCAAGCCAGCTTTTGCAGAAGCGCACATCAATCTCTCCACGGCGATGGCCCAGAGCGGAGATACCAAGGGGGCACTCGATGAGGCACGATTGGCGGTAAAGTATGCTCCTGACTCGGCCGGTGCACACAGTGCCTTGGGGTATGCGCTGCAATTGGTGGGCGACATGCCAGGCGCTGAAGCAGCGCTCCGCAAAGCTGTGACGCTCGACCCGTCGCGCGCAGATCTCCACGACAATCTGGGATCTTTGCTGGCAACGAAAAATGAGTTAACGGGCGCGTCTCAGCAATTCCTGGAAGCGATCAAGCTTCAATCTGAGTATGCGCCGCCCCATCTTCACCAGGGAGTAATTCGCTTCGAGCAAAAAGCATACGAAGCAGCGATTGCAGAGCTAGAGAAGTACATCGAGCTTGCTCCTCCAAATGCCATCGCCTTCCATTATCTCGGTCTCGCCCGTAGGGATCGCGGGGATCTGGAAGGCGCCATTGCGGCCCTGCAACAATCCGTAAAATTGTCGCCCGATCAGCCTGAAGTTCAGAAGCAGTTAGGACTATTACTTCAGCGTGCGGGCAGGCCGGAGGAGGCCGCCGTCGCGTTCAAGCAGGCGATTCGACTGCAACCGACGAATCCGAGCTTACAGAATAATCTCGGCTTGGCTTACCTTCAGACTGGCGATGGCGACGGAGCCATCGCCGCATTTCGTGCCGCACTGCAATTGCACCCAGGCGACCCTTCCTACCAAGGCAACCTTGGCGCGGCCTATTTGCAGAAGGCCGATTTCACGGCGGCTGTCACAGAATTTCAGTCGGCATTGCAGCGTGATCCGGGCAACCAGTCGCTGCACTACAATCTGGGGCTTGCATTGAAATTGCAGGACAAATTACCTGAAGCGATCGCCGAGTTGAAGAAGGCACAAGCGTTGGATCCTTCTCAGCCAGACGCCCCGTACACGCTGGGCGTGACATTATGGCAGCAAGGCGATTCCGATGAGGCGATCAAGGAACTTCAGGACGCTATCCAAGCGAAGCCGGATTACGCGGAGGCATACTACACGCTAGGCACCGTGCTGAAGCAGCAGAACAAACTCGATGAGGCGGCAGCAGCGCTGCGCGAAGCAATCCGGCTGCAGCCAACCTTCGCCGGAGCGCATACCACGCTCGCAGCGGTTTTGCGGCAGTCGGGCGATCCGGAAGGGGCAGCGGCAGAAAGTCGTGCAGGCGCAGAGATCGTAAAACAGACAGTCGGCGCACAGGCGGCGCTTCTTGCTACAAACTCGGGACGCAAGCTACGCAGCACGGGTGATCTGGAGGGTGCCATAAGTCAATTTCGCTCTGCGATTGCCTCTTCCCCCAGTTACGCTCGCGCCCACTATGAACTGGCGGTCACCTTGCGGCAACAAGGGAAGAGCGCGGAGGCTTCGGAGGAGTTCACTCGAGCAAACCAATTGGATTCGCGTCTCGCCATTCCTGCGCAGTGAAGGATCAGTCCAGCGCTTCACTTTGGATCAGTGGCAACTTCGCTGCCATGGACAGGCAGGTTCTATTTGAGCGTGCGGAGACTGACGATTGTGGATTCCACGGGCACGCCTCTAGCGACTCTGACGTGAATCACTGCCTCAAACGGTTTTAATTGGTTTGTGGCTTTCACGCCCATGCGACCGAGGAGTGCTTCGAGGTGATTTGGTTCAGTGACAAACTCCACGGCGGCCTGTGTGCCGATGGTGGTGGTTCCTGCAAGGATGAGTTCGGAGTGCGCCGGATTTGTCCCCGGGATCATGGCTACGATTGCGTAGTCTTCTGCGAGCTGCGCGTTTGCAGGGCTGGCCAGGAACATGGAGGCTTCGCCGGGGGCGGGCTGCAGATTGGCAATTCCCAGGTCACCCTTTCGCGCGCCTTCTGTGACGCGGCGAAAGGTGTAGAAACTGGTATTTGGAATTTCCAGAAGGGTGAGGTTCTCCGAAGGCGATCCAACGATGATCAGATCGTTCTTTTGGGCATCGTCAAGCGAGAATAATTTGCCTCTTTTGACTCGCAAATTGTGATGGAGCATGGCGAATACCAGATCCAGATTGTGGATTCCCAAAACTTCGCCCACACCCGTGTAATGATCACGGACGGCTTCTTTGGAGTCTTTGGATTCGACGTAATACCTCATCCCTGTCTCTGGGCGACCGACAAACTCCGCATTGCTAAAAATCACCCAGGGTTCCTCGGGGTCAGTCAGGAACCCCTGCCAGAAAATTCGGATTTCTTCCGGTACTTTTTCATTGGCGACGGCAGACTGTTCTATGGGTTTCCGTGTCAGGACATAGCCCAACAATGCAACACAGCCAACCAGGGCGACGAGCAAGCCCACTGCGAGTGCATTCCAGAGGCTCTGAGGGCGCGCTGGTGGGGACGGCACCGCTTGATTTTTTGTGCCTTGCTCGTCAGCACTCGGCGATTTTGCGGCGGCAGGCTTCCGCTCCCGAAAGTGGAGGGCATACGTGCCCTTGGGAAAATCCACGAAGATGGGGTCATCAGACCCTTCGCCGCCGTAATACTCCGTAAGTTTTGACCGCAACCGACCGGCTTGTACCCGGACCATTGAGTTGAGCTGGGGGTCAAAATCGGACTGTCGCCCGAGTACTTCCGTGGCAATCTGATATTCCTTGATCGGCTCCCCAGGATGGTCCAAGGCCTGCCGGGTCAGATAGTTGAGGAGCTTACGCAGGGATTCAGATTCGCGCAGTGCATGGCTTGCTGCTACGCGCTCCACTTGAGCCAGAATTTGAATCCGATCCTGCACGTGCCCACCCGGGCGAAGTAACGTGAGTGTAACTCCCTCCGTAAGTCGATACAAATAGTATTTTTATACTAGGTAACCGTATCAGACGCACTGAGACTTTACTGAGCTATCTGAGATGTGGATACTCCCAATCACTATTTCTGGTTGTGTCACTCGGTACGTTATGAGTAGTGGATCAATTCGTGCCGGATCGGGTGGTTGCCTGCGTTTTTGTACAACCGTCGAGGGTACGCTGCAGGCTAGGTTTCTCTGAAATTTGGGAGAGTACTGGCAAGACGAACCTGGTTGGTGCGCCCAAGTAGCTGTCTTTAGAGACTTATAAGCAGTTTGGCCAGAGTTTTTACTCTCACTTCATTTCACCGCCCACAAAGCCAGATATTTGAATTACGTGTTGGGGTGCTATCTCGCGCGTGCGGTTGTGCTTTTCAGGAGGCATGAAGATGAAGAGGTTTATCACTGGGGGCGTACTTCTCCTATGTGCTTTATTTGTATCGGGACTGCTTGTACCGCCGACGTTTGGCCAAGCGGTATATGGCAGCATCATCGGCACGGTAACTGACCCGCAAGGGGCTGCCGTTGCAGGTGCGAAGGTGACTGTTACGTCGGCTACCAAGGGCACAGCCGATGAAACAACGACAAATGACAGCGGTAACTTCACGGTCAGCCACTTAATTCCGGATACCTATTCGGTCAAGATTGAAGGAACCGGTTTCAAGGTCTACAGCCTCGCTTCTCTTCAAATCTCTGCGGATACAGCCTCTAAGGTCGATGCGCAATTGCAGGTCGGCGCGGTTACCCAGACCGTGGAAGTCACCAGCGAAGTTCCACAACTAAAGACCGATCGTTCTGATGTCTCCATCACATTCAATGAGCGGTATGTGGAAGACCTTCCCATTATGAATCGCAACTTTACAAGTTTTGAATTGCTTTCTCCTGGCACTCAGAAGCTCGTTGGCTGGAGCCACGCAGCAACTGAGAATCCGCAGGGCGGACAGCAGATTTTCGTCAACGGGCAGCACTTCAGCGGAACCGCTTTCGAACTCGACGGCACAGACAACCAGGACCCCATTCTCGGAATCATCGTCGTCAACCCGAACTTGGACGCGATTCAAGAATCCAAAATTACACTCCAAAATTACGACGCGGAGTTCGGCAAGGCCGTGGCGGGAATCGTGACCGTCCAGACGAAATCTGGCGGTAATGACTTCCACGGTTCCGGTTTCTTTGACTGGCGCGGAGATGGCCAGGAAGCACGCGATCCATTCAAGAATCCTGCCAACATTCCACTACCGAACGCCAGCTTCAAGCAGTTTGGTGGCGCAATTGGTGGACCAGTCATTAAGAACAAGCTTTTCTTTTTTGGCGACTACCAAGGCACTCGGCAGACGGGTGGGCTCACGAACACAGAGACCATCCCCACAGCACTGGTTCAGCAAAGCTGCAATCCGGCTACAAATGCGCAGAGCTCCACTCCAGGATTCTGCAATTTGAGTGAATACTTGGGCACTGCAAATGGTGGAGGTCAAGTTTTTGATCCTGCAACTGGCAACTCCACGGACGGTTCAGGTCGTAGCCAATTTGTAGGTAACCTGATCCCCATCGGTCGTATTTCACCGCAGGCAGCGGCAGTGCTGGCGGAATTTCCAACGCCGACAGCTGCGGGTATTCTGAACAACTACAATGGATCCGGGTCCGGACCTTACGATCAGAACAGCTTTGACACACGCATCGATTACAATGCCCCGCACGGCTACACCGTGTTCGGCCGCTTCAGCTTGGATTATTTCAGTCTATCCGGTAAGGGAGCACTCGGCCTGCTGGGTGCCGACGGTTTTGGTCCTGGCGGATTAAATGGTACTTCCAACGTTCACAATTACAGTTTGGCAACTGGATTCGACAAGGCCATCGGAACAAAGTGGTTGACTGACTTGCGATTTGGCTGGTTCCGTTACAACCCGCAGACGGCTTATTCCGATGCAGGCACAACCCCAATGACCGACTTTGGCATTCCAGGACTAAACCTTGGCACACCAGACACAACCGGGCTATCATCATTCTTTTTTGGTGGGAATGGCCTAAACCAGGGGAACAACAACGGCCACTTTGGCGACGGTTTGAATGTTGGCCGTTGCAATTGCCCGTTAACCGAAAAGGAAGATCAGTTCCAGGTAGTCAATAACTGGACGCGAATCCAAGGCAATCACACAATCAAATTTGGTGCAGACATCCGCTACGCCAAAAACTTACGCGTGCCGAGCGATGCGAATCGTACTGGCCAACTCAACTTTAATTCCGGCGACACTTCTAACGCAGGAGCTGGTGGTTTGGACGTTGCAACTTTTCTTCTCGGAGACGTTACCAGCTTTAACCGTTTCGTAAGCACTAGTCTGACTGCCGCTGAACGCCAGCGGCGCTGGTTCTTCTATGGTCAAGACACGTGGCGCGTTACTCAGAAACTTTCCATCAACTACGGCCTCCGTTGGGAGATTTATTTCCCGGAATCCGTGAATGCCAAGGGTAACGGCGGTTTCGCGAATATCCAAACCGGTGTAATTAAAGTCGCCGGTTATGATGGCATCGGACTGAACGGCAACGTTAATAACACCTTGAAGGCGTTTGCTCCTCGCGTGGGCATTGCCTACCAATTCGACCCAAAGACGGTGGTGCGCCTCGGCTATGGACGCAGCTTTGACATCGGCGTGTTCGGCTCGAACTTCGGCCACGTCGTTACTCAGAACCTGCCCGTCCTTGCTAACCAGGACCTTTCCGATTCCAGCGTGAATGGCGGATCCAATGATCGTAGCGCGATCTTTACGCTCGGCTGTCCGATACCAGCGCCGGCATATTGTTCCGCTCTTCAACAGGGCCCACCAACATTCAATCCTGTTGCTGTGCCTTCCGACGGCATTTTGCCTCTGCGTGGCCCCGGCAATAACGTGGACCCCCGCGTACGGCCACTCACCCAGCGGCTGCCTACTCTTGATGCATGGAACGTTACAGTTCAGCGGCAGATTACGCCAACAATCAACGTGGAAATTGCCTACATTGGAAACAAGGGAACACACGTTTTCGCGGGTAACGGGCCTGCCTACAATGCCAATGAGGTTGCAGTCGGCAGCGGTACCTACGCTTACAATTGTTCGCCAATTACGAGTGGACCGAATAACGGCAAGTTTGATTGTAAACAAGGCTTCGCGGCCTCTGTCCCGCAATCTTGGCGGCGCCGGTTTAATCTCAATAACGTTCCTGCCTTTACGTATACGGGAGCGTATGCCGGTCTGACTTGCTGCTCTACAGACATCGGGAACTACTTTGGGAATGATGCTAGCGCCCACTACAATGCGCTTCAGATGAAGGTCGAAAAACGCTTTTCTGAAGGGCTTCAATTTCTGGCGCACTATACCTACGCACATGCCTATAACTATGACAGTAGCTACTACTCGGTTGACCCGAAGTATGCCTACGGTCCAGACGACTTCAACCGTGACCATGTATTTGTGCTTAGCGTGGTTTACGAATTGCCGTTCGGTAAGGGAAAACATTTCATGAGTGATGCCGGCAAATTCACGAATCTTATAGTCGGCGGTTGGCAGATTTCCAACACCACCAATTGGAGCGGTGGTTTGCCGTTTACGCCATCACTTGGCGAATGTGGTCAGGTTACTGATGCTGGTCCGTGCAGGCCGGACATTCTCCCTGGCAAGTCGATCAACACAGGCCTTACCCATTCGGGTGGCAAGATGTATTGGTTTACGCCTGTGTCATCGTTGAGTCAGGCCCTCCCGGAAGTGATTTCGCCAACGGACATCAGTGGAACGGGTAATAGCTGCGAGCTTGCCCGTCCAACCATTGGTGGGATTGCACTACCTGCTTGCGGACATATCGGCAAACGCCGGGCGCAATTCTTTGCGTGGACCGCACGCGTTCTTCTCCGACCTTTCCGTGGCGAAGAACTTCAACTTCACGGAGCGCGTCAAGGCGCAGTTCCGCTTCGATGCTTACAACGTGTTCAACCACCCGGTGCTGGGTTTCAGCAGCACACAGGGCAACACTTGCGTCGATTGCAGCAGTGGCGGCCAGATCACTGCGATCGAAGCCGACGCTTCACCGAATGCTCCCAACGGAATGCGCCAACTGCAATTTGGGTTGCGCGTCAGCTTTTAACCCCTAACACCCCAAACGAGGGGGGCTCGCAAGAGCTCCCCCTTTTTTTTGGTCTATGACGCGGCTGGACCGGAGCAATTCATCATGCCGAGCCATCTCTTTGTAAATCATTCCCTGCATTTCAATTTTCCTGTAACCTTCTGTGCAAGCTAGCGAGTCATCCTTTCTATGTCAGCTGGAAACTACACGGTCATTGGGCTTGGGGAGTTGTTGTGGGACGTGTTTCCGCAAGGCAAGCAACTCGGCGGGGCTCCCGCCAATTTCGCGTACATCACAAGTTTGCTCGGCGACCATGGCATTGTTGCCAGTCGCGTGGGTGCGGATGAGCTAGGCGAAGAGGCCACACGGCGATTGCAGCATCTGCGTCTGCCCACAGATTTCCTTCAGCTCGATTCCAGATACCCCACCGGCACCGTAAACGTGCGAGTCGACGAGCGGGGCCAGCCCCAATATGAAATCACCCAGCACGTCGCCTGGGACTTTTTTGAGGTCACCCGGGAGTGGCGCACGCTTGCTGGTCAGGCATCCGCGATCTGTTTCGGCACTTTGGCGCAGCGTTCGCCGGCGTCACGGAGGGCTATCGTGGAATTTCTGAAGGCGGCACGACCATCAGCGATTCGCGTCTTCGACGTAAACTTACGACAGAATTTTTTCTCGTCGGAGATCGTGACGGATTCAGCCAGCAGGGCGAACATCATCAAATTGAACGACGAAGAATTGCCGCGCGTCCTTGAACTGCTTGGCGCCCCCCCAAGCACCAAAGAGTCTGTCGACGCTCGTGCGGGAGCTGAATGGTTGCTCAACAGAAGTGGTGCTGAACTGATCTGCATCACACGTGGAGCGAGTGGGAGCATGCTCCTGTCTCGAGATGGCTCGCATGAGCATGCCGGATTATCCATTGAGGTTGCTGATACGGTAGGCGCCGGCGACGCGTTTACCGCTGCCCTGGTACATCACTATCTAAGACGCGCATCCCTGGCAACAATGAACGAGGCCGCGAATCGAATGGGAGCTTGGGTGGCCAGCAACGTGGGGGCGACGCCTGAGCCAGATCTGACTATTTTGGAAAATGTACGGAATGCAGAAGCGTGAGATAGGCTTCAAGTGCAGTCTTCCGATGCACAGTTCGGCTTCGGGCCACCTGATTGAGAGTCGGAATTGGAAGAATGGAAGTGGACACAGCTTTAGCCTGCCAAACGTTCACTGCGCAGATGAATAGCAACTGATCCCCAGATTAACGCGCAAGTCATTGATGAAAACCGTCCGGCGTGAATCGAATGGCACTTTGTGACCTGAGTCACCGCACGGAGTGACTTAGGTCATAAGCCTAGAGTGAGCTTTACGCTCTAATGAACGTACGTTCGATACGTTCTTCGCTCCAGTAAGGTCACACCTCGTGACGTTTCATCCTAACCGGAAGTCTTCCATCTGCTGGGGCCTGCTCTATGTAGCCCTCGCCCGCTGCTATCCAAGCTTGCCCGCACTTGCGGATGGCAAGAGGGCAAATGGGAAAGCTTAAGGATTCTACGCATCTCATCGGACTGGCTGCTGTCTTTTTGCTCGGCGCGGTCGCGTTTGTTGCACTCCGTGCCGCTGTGATTCCCAAAAGTTTTGGCAAGTATGGTCCATACCGTGGCGATGCGCTTACGGAGATGATGGCGCGCCCTGTCCACTATGCAGGGCACGAAACTTGCGAGGGGTGTCACCCGGACGTGCTGGAGATCAAATCGAAAGGCGTTCACGCGCATGTGAATTGCGAGTCATGCCACGGTCCGTTGGCCAATCATGCGGATGATCCGGCCACCATCAAGCCAGTCAGGCCCGATGTAGCGCAACTCTGCGTCAGATGTCATTCTCAAAACTCCGCTAAACCCGCTGGATTTTCCGCAAGTTGCTGCAAGTGAACATTCACAGGGTATGCCGTGTAACACCTGTCATCAGCCGCACAGCCCCGGGTTCGACAAGGGAGGCAAGAAGTGAACCTCACTCGTCGCCAGGTACTACTTCTACTTCCGGCTGCCGCGGCTGCCTGGGAATTCGTGTTGGCGGGCACTCCAGAGGCGGCTCCCAACTACAACATGTCCGAACACTGGTGGGGCATGTTGCTGGACATTACCAAATGCATTGGATGCGGGAGTTGTGTGCGAGCCTGTGCGATGGAGAACAATGTGCCGGATGGCTACTTCCGGACCTGGATCGAACGGTATCACGTTTCTGACTGGCACATCGAAACCCCTCACGTGGATTCACCGAACGGGGGCAAGGATGGTTTCCCCTCAGATGGTCCTACCGATGGCAAGAACTTTTTCGTGCCCAAATTGTGCAATCACTGCGCCGACTCGCCTTGCACACAAGTATGCCCCGTCGGAGCCACCTATCACACCAAAGACGGAGTGGTGCTGATCGACTACGATTACTGCCTGGGATGCCGCTATTGCATCCAGGCGTGTCCGTACGGCTGCCGATACTTCCATCCGGAAAAGCACACTGCGGATAAATGCACGCTCTGCTACCACCGAATCACCAAAGGACTGACGACAGCGTGCTGCGAATCTTGCCCCACGGGCGCTCGTCAATTGGCCGATCTCAAGAACCCCAAAGACCCGATTCACGCATTTCTAAAGAACCACAGCGTGCAGGTTTTGAAGCCACATCTGGCCACTGGCGCGAAGATGTTCTACAACTCGCTCGACGGTTCGGTTCGCTAAGGAGACCCGCTGATGGATGGATTCATGTATCCGAACGAAGTGGAGCTCCAATGGAGCGTGCTGATCGTTCTGTATCCGTTTCTCACCGGACTTGTCGCGGGAGCATTCATCCTGGCTTCGCTAGAGAGAGTATTCCGCGTGGAAGCAGTCAAACCAACGTATCGTCTGGCGCTTCTCACTGCCCTGGCATTTCTGATCGTTGCACCCTTGCCGTTGCAATTGCACCTCGGACACCCAGAGCGCTCATTGGAAATGTACCTCACTCCCAATCATCTCTCGGCGATGGCCATGTTTGGGTTTGTGTACTTGTGGTACCTGATGGCCGTGTTGCTTTTGGAGATTTGGCTCGATTATCGGCGTGACATTGTGCTGCTATCACGATCCACTACAGGTTGGAAGCGCATCCTATATCGCGGGCTGACGCTTGGATCGCAAAACATCAGTCCCGGCGCGCTGGAAATGGACGACACCGTGGGGTGGATCGTTACCCTGATCGGTATTCCCTCGGCATTCCTGTTGCACGGCTACGTTGGTTTTATCTTTGGTTCCATCAAAGCCAATCCCTGGTGGTCCACCCCGTTAATGCCCGTAGTGTTCTTGTTTTCCGCGATGGTTTCTGGAATCGCCCTGGTCCTTCTCATGTACATGTTGACTTCGTTTATTCGTCGAAAAGCCATCGACATGCGCTGCCTGGATACCATCGCCAAATATCTGTTCTACACCTTCATTATTGATTTCACCCTCGAGATGCTCGATTTGATACATCGAATCTACGAGTCTGACGAGTCTTTCCGAAGCCTTGATTTTATGGTGCATACCAAGCTGTTCGTTTCCCAGGTCGTTTTCCAGATATTCCTTGGCACACTTGCACCGTTAGCTTTGCTGGCGTCGACCCAGCTTATTAGATATTCGGAAGCGGCGCGCAAGCGGATTTTTGCGGTTACCGGTATCTTGACGATGATTGGGATTTTCGCCATGCGGTGGAATGTTGTCATAGGCGGCCAGCTATTCTCAAAGAGCTTTTTGGGATACACAACGTACAAGATGGATTTTGTAACGCGCGAAGGCCTCTTGCCAGCCATCCTTCTTCTGATTCTTCCATTTATCATTCTCTACGCGCTCATCAAGATTCTTCCACCGTGGTACCAAGAAGACTCGAAGGTCATACCGACTGGCGCAACTGATTAACAGTTGTAGCGCTTGCTCTTCCAAGTCAAACCGCAATTAAAGGTGGGTAGTTCACTTCCCGATGTGAAGCTCGCATTCCTGGCGACCATTTCCTTCCATGAATCAGTACATCAGCACCTACTGCATATTTCAGGCATCTCGATGGACCATATTGGGAGAAAATGCCGGTAGGCAAATCGCAACATATTCGGCCCCGCCAACCTCGGGAGTGCTGTAGCGCACCCATTCTCCGCGGCGTGTCACGATGGCCTGTCCCGCTTTCACGTGGAGTGTTCCTTCACGAGTTTGCACATAGAGCGCCCCACGTAGTACCAGCGTATACTCGTCGAACTCCGGGCATTGTCCTGGTTCACTCCACCCGGAAGGGCTCTTCATGTGAGCGATGCTCACAGAGTCCGTTGCCGAATTGACGCGGCCAAAGTACTCGGCGATCTGCTTCGGCTTGTTTCCCTCTGCCATGATGATGTGTGGCGCTTGAATCAGAGTTGCCATGTGTTTCCTCCTCAAAATGAATTATGTCGGATTTCTAATTGCTTCAAGATATTCAGAAACCATTGTGCGGCCCAGGCTATAACGATTGTAGATATCTTCATTCCCCGAGGTTTCCCCTTTTCCACAGTATAGAGTGTGCGAAATCACCGCTTCACTGATTTGCCGCAATATAGGTAATATTTTGAAGGGGGTCTTACCCATTCACCTGAATCTCTTGACAGGTGCTAACCGCGGTCTTCTTTACTTGCTCTGTCGTCCGGAATAGTTTGCCGAAAATACGAAGCGGATAAGGAGCTGCCATGGACGTCTTGTCGGAAGTGTTGAAGGCCGTCAAGCTCGACGGAGCCGTATTTTACAATGCGGAGTATTCCGCGCCCTGGTGTTCACTGTCCCCTGCGTCGCGGGCAGTCGCCCCTTATCTTGGTCCGGGTTCCAGGCATGTCATCATTTATCACCTGATGACAGAAGGCCGTGGATATGCACACGTGGAGGGAGACAGCCAGCACGTTGCTTTGAATGCGGGAGACATCGTGGTATTCCCGCACGGCCATCCACACGTCATGGGCAACGGCTCGCCCGTCAAACCGGTGGACAATTCCAAGGAACTGCAGAGGATCCTGTCTCAGGGATTGAGTGTTTCCCGTCTCGGCGGTGGCGGAGAGATTACTAAATTCATCTGCGGTTATATGACCTGCGACCCGCAGCTCAGCCAGGTTTTCCTCGGTGGCCTGCCGCCAATACTAAAAGTCCATATTCGCAATGATGCTTCTGGCCAATGGCTCGAGAACTCCATCCGCTACTCAGTGGCCGATGCCCAAGGCTGTTCGCCGGGCCGTGAAGCGGTGCTTGCCAAGTTGTCCGAAGTATTGTTCGTCGAAATGTTGCGGCGATACATAGCAGTCTTGCCCGATGAGCAAACCGGTTGGTTGGCGGGCATCCGCGATCCGGAAGTTGGAAGGGCTCTCGCCCACCTGCACCGAAAGCCAGCGCATCCCTGGACACTTGCTGGGCTCGCGGCCGAAGTAGGAGTCTCGAGAACCGTACTGGCCGAACGGTTTCGCCGTTTCCTCTCGGAGACTCCGATTGCCTACTTGACTCGTTGGCGGCTTCAGCTTGGAGCGCAACTGCTCAAGTCGACCAGCAAGAGCGTACTTCAGATCGGGGCGGAAGTAGGGTATGAGTCGGAAGCTTCGTTCAATCGAGCGTTTAAGCGACAGTTTGGATTGCCACCCGCGCGGTTTAGAAGCCAGTCAAAATCCACTCGCGATAAGCGTGGGCAGGATTCAAGCGCAGATCTAAAGCGCGCAGCGCATCGATAACCTCTGCGCTGTTCAATTTTTCTAGCGAACTTGGTGGAAAACATCCTGGAAACCAGGCTCGTTGCCGGGTTCCTATACCACGAGAGGTGTATCCGACTTTACGCTCACATTAGCCGACTAAGCAACAGAGCAACAACAGGATTAGCGAGAAAAGACCAAGCTTTGGACAATCATCCTGTGCCCCAGCAGGCATTCTCCTAGTGGGAACCACTTGATGTCCGGTAAGTGCTTATCAGGAAATATTCTTGCAGACGTGCGCAGCCCGAATAATCGCTTACTGCCCTACTCCAAGAATTATTCTCCCTCATGGTCAGTGACCAAATTTCCAAATAATAATCTTAGTGCGAAGACCACTTGCCGATTCTCACGATGACTGGCGGTGACGCCCGATACGAACTCTCCAGAGTGATTTCTGAAGGACTGGGTATTTATGACAGCAGCACCGGGGAGTGACTCAGCGATGGCAGCGTCTCAAACGACGCAAGAAACAATTTAAGCAAAGCTAAAGAAGGCGAGTTCCGCTTCGTCCAGATGCAAACGCTGTTGTATACTCTAGGACAATTTAAATGCCACTGATCAGGATGCGGATAGAGCCGCCTCTCTGCTGCAATTCATTGTTGATGCGCGTTTGAATATCACCGGGGGACGCATGTCCAAGAGGAACACAATTTCAGTCTTATTAGCAGCAATAGGGCTGATCATCTCTTTTTCGGGTTGCTCAAAACAGGGAGACCAGGCAGTCCTCCCCTTCGGGACAGTCTGGCCAGACGACAACGACTGCTGAAGTCCGACCACCGCGCAATCCTCTCCGCAATGCGTACTTTGGCGATCTGCACCTGCACAGCGGCTATTCGATGGACGCCTTCGCGATGGGCACCAGAACGACTCCGGATGATGCTTTCCGTTATGCAATGGGCGAGACCGTGGAATATTTCGGCAAACCCCAAAAGCGCATCGCCGCGCTCGACTTCCTCGCCCTTACCGATCACGCCGAATATCTGGGCGTAGGACCGCAAACAGTGAATCCGAATGGCGTATTTGCGAAAACCGACTGGTACACAAATATGACCAGCACCGATCCAGCGGTAGCCGCCGCAGCCTTCAAGAAGGTCGTCGGCACGTTTGTAACCAACAAGCCGCTGCCGGAATTGTCCGATCCCAAACTGCTCCGTTCAACGTGGACAGATTACCAGGCCACTGCTGAAAAATATAATAGGCCCGGCAAGTTCACTTCTTTCATTGCATTTGAATGGACTTCAGCACCAGAGTTTCAAAATCTGCATCGCTGCGTGATATTCGCTAATAAAGGGCCGGAAATTCCGTTCTCGGCTTTCGACTCGCTCGATCCCGAGGCATTGTGGCGTTACTTGGAACAGCAGCGGAAGTTGGGTATCGATGTGATTGCCGTTCCCCACAACGGCAATGCCAGTAACGGACTCATGTTCAATACGCGGGACATGTCTGGCAAACCGCTGACTCGCGATTACGCCGAACGCCGCATGGCCAATGAGCCACTCGCTGAGATTATCCAAGGCAAAGGGCAGAGTGATACCAGTCCGGCGCTTTCACCTACCGATGAATTTGCCAATTTCGAAATGTGGAAGTACCTCATCGGCACGGACACCCTTGCAGTATCTAAAACCGGAAGCTATCTACGCCAGGCGTACGGAGTAGGTCAGGAACTGCAGGCATCTCTGGGCGTCAATCCATTCAAGTATGGCATCGAGGCGGGCACTGACTTCCATTCCGCTTTGTCCTCAACGGAGGCAAGCAACTATCCTGGTTCGCATGGCCTTCAGGACAACAATCCAAAGACGGTCATCACCGCTACGACTTCGATTGGAGGAGAACCTCCGACGAGTTTGGGATCCGGAGGATTGACGGGAGTTTGGGCAGAGGAGAACACCCGAGAATCACTGTTTGCCGCAATGAAACGCAAGGAAACTTTCGGCACTTCGGGAGTGCGAATTAAGGTGCGGATGTTCGCGGGCTGGAACTATCCAAAAGACATGATTCAAAAAGCTGATTGGGTGAAGGCCGCTTATGATGGCGGCGTGCCCATGGGCGGCGATTTGTCAGCACCACCAGCCGGCTGTTACCGCCCCTACCTTAATTGTTCATGCCCTGAAGGATCCGAACAGCGGCAATCTCGACCGAATCCAGATCATTAAGGTTTCGACGAAGAACGGGAAAAGTCAGGAAAAGATCTACGAAGTGGTGTGGAGCGGCGATCGCAAAGCCGATCCGAAGACGGGAAAGATTCCCGCAGTCGGAAATACGGTTGACGTGAAAACCGCTACCTACACAAACTCCATCGGGGTTCCCGAATTAGTCGGCGAGTGGACCGACCCGGCTTTCGATCCGAAATCCAGCGTGACCTATTACGCCCGCGTCGTTGAAATCCCCACGCCGCGGTGGTCAACGTATTGGGCAGCCAAGCTGAACGTGCCTGCCAACCCAGGTGTGCCAACAGCCGTGCAGCAGCGCGCCTGGACTTCGCCCATTTGGTATACACCCGGCAAGTAATCGACAATCGGAGGTTAAACTTCAGGAGAGGGCATGGATGTTACCGACCTGGCGCGGGCCGACAATCTAAAGAAGTTCTCTGCCGTCGGCGCTGCCTCGTCGAATCGACGAACTTTTCCTGGTAACTTCCTGCAGAAGATTCTTCACGAACCTCTCCTTCATTTCCTCTTCCTCGGTGCGGTTCTCTTTCTTTTCTTCTATTGGAGAGGCGGGGGTTCCGGCGTTACCTCGAACCATATCGTCGTCACCCGCGCACAGATTGAGCAACTGGCGGTCGGTTTTGCCCGCACCTGGCAAAAACCTCCCACCGAAGCCGAGTTAAAGGGGCTCATCGACGAATACGTGAAGGAAGAAATGGCCACGCGAGAAGCAGTGGCGCTGGGCTTGGATCGCGACGACGTTATCATCCGCCGCCGCCTTCGTCAGAAATTAGAGTTTGTTGCGGAAGATACCTCAGCCGCGACCCCACTGACTGACTCCGAGCTCGACGCCTGGATGGCCAATCACCCGGATGCTTTTCGCTCGGATCCACAGGTAGCTTTCCGCCAGGTATACGTTAGCCCCCAGCGTCACGGAGCTTCCCTGAAGTCTAACGCGGTGAGACTGCTCGCTCACCTTAAGGCTGCTGGCCCGAATGCGTCGATCGACCACCTCGGTGATCCCACCATGTTGCCGGCCAACCAGCCGCTCGCGCCACTTTTTGATACTGCGCGTACCTTTGGGGACGACTTCGCAAAAGCATTGACGAGTGCAGCGCCGGGGCAGTGGTTCGGACCGGTGGAATCGCCCTATGGTTTGCACCTTGTGCTGGTCTCGAAAATAGTTCCAGCCTCCCAACAAGCTCTTTCCGAGGTCAGGCCGCAAGTCGAGAGAGAAGTGCTCCTCGATCGCAAAAAGAAGGAACTCCAAGCGCTCTACGATCGGCTACTCGAAAAGTACACTGTAAAGATCGAGCCACTGTCGTCAGTTCCCAGTGGCGGAGCGGCAAAGTGAAGTATCGAGTGCTGGTGCTCGTTATCGGGTTTGTCCTCCTGGGCGAGACGCTAGCATTCGCACACGAAGCCCGCCCTGGTTATCTTGAGCTGACCGAAACTGGGCCGGACACATACTCCTTCCTCTGGAAGCGGCCTACCGGCGGCGAAGTTGAACTCCAGCTTTCACCGATCATTCCGCCGGATTGCACGCTGGTGACTCTCGACCATCAGCAACTGGCGATCGGCGCCGTGGTTGTCCGCGGTACACTTACCTGCCCTGGCGGGCTCGCGGGAAAAACCATCGAAATCGATGGGCTGGAAGGAACGATCACCGATGTTCTGGTGCGGCTCCATCACAGAGATGGGCGCCTCGAGAGCTACCTCTTGCGCCCTGTCTCCCCTTCCGTCACTTTCGGTGGCGTAACGACTCTCACAAGCAGAGCGTTGAGTTACGTTCAACTCGGCACACAACACATCCTTCTCGGCATGGACCATCTGTTGTTTGTCCTGGGACTCATGCTGATCGTCAAAGATCGATGGATGCTGATCAAGACCATCTCTGCCTTTACCGTGGCGCACAGCCTCACTCTCGCAATTGCTACTCTCGGATATGCCAGCGCTCCGTTACCCCCTCTCAACGCGGCAATTGCGCTCAGCATTCTTTTTCTTGGGCCAGAAATTGTGCGCACCTGGCGGGGCGAGACCAGCTTCACGATCCGTCATCCCTGGGTTGTCGCCTTCGCCTTCGGTCTGCTTCACGGTTTCGGCTTCGCCAGTGGCCTGACCGCCATGGGATTGCCCAAGACCGAAATTCCCATTGCACTGCTGCTTTTCAACGTTGGGGTTGAAATTGGCCAACTTGGGTTTGTCTTGCTCATCCTCGCACTTGAGCGTTCTTTCCGCCTTTTAGAAGTGCACTGGCCCCGGATTGTCGAGCGTATGCCGGGCTATGCCGTCGGTACGCTCGGGGCTTATTGGTTCATTCAACGCACGTTCATTCTTGTGGGTGGGATGCGATGAACTCGCGACGTTCCGCCTTTCTTCTTGCAGTTATGTTGTGGCCGGTCGCTGTGTGGGCGCACGCGGAAGGTGGGCGCGCCGAAGGGTTTCTCGCGGGACTACATCATCCAATTTCCGGTCTTGATCATATTTTGGCCATGGTTTCTGTCGGACTGTGGGGTGCACAACTCGGCGCACCTGCCATCTGGCTTCTGCCTGTAACTTTTCCCATGGTGATGGCTTTCGGCGGGATGCTTGGCCTGATCGGCGTGCCTCTGCCAGGTGTGGAAGTTGGGATTGCGATTTCAGGAATCATTTTGGGGATGGTAGTTCTTTTAGAATGGAAACCGCCGCTTTGGGTTGCGGCAGTCATCGTGGGAATATTCGCGATTTTTCACGGCCACGCACACGGGACGGAATTACCAGCGGGGGCGAGCGGGATGCTCTACAGCATTGGGTTTGTGATGGCGACGGGTTTGCTCCATGCATTGGGCATTTCCATCGGTTTGATTCATAGGTGGAATTGGGGGCGTTGGGCGCTGCGTTTTGCAGGGGTTATCGTTGCAATCGCCGGAGCCCGATTTTTGTGGAAGGCGTTGGCGTGATCGCCGGAACAGTTCGCAAAGCGTTGGTGGCCGCGGTCACTCTCCTGATACTGCCCGCTGCATCCTTGGCGCACCTGAGCAGCACCGGCCTCGGCCCCTATTACGATGGGCTCGCGCATTTCTGGAATTCCCCCGAAGAATTTATCCCGGCCTTGGCATTGGCCCTTCTCGCAGGGCTTCGAGGGCCGCGCATCGGGCGTTACACTCTATTCATTTTGCCTGGAGCCTGGCTAGCCGGTGGCCTCCTTGGCATCGCGTTACCTAAAATGGAGCACTCAACAGTACTTGTTTGTATTTCCTTTTTGCTGCTCGGTGCTCTCGTAGCGGCAGACGTGCGCCTTCGAATGGCAGTTGTAGCCAGCTTGGCATCAGTTGTTGGCTTGCTCTTCGGCTATCTCAGCGGTGTGGGAATGTCGGGGGCTAAACTGGGGGAACTCGGCCTGCTCGGTAGCGTTTCTTCCGTCTTCGTGCTGGTCGCGCTGGCTGCAGCGCTGGTGGTTTCTCTACACGCTCCATGGGCGAGAATCGTTGTGAGAGTAGCCGGAAGTTGGATCGCAGCAGCAGGATTGCTGCTGATCGGCTGGGCAGTGCACAGTAGCAACCTGAATCGGTCAGCGCGATCCTCCACTGTATCTCGGCAACAATTTAGTGACTGGCATCTCAGGGGAGAACGAACTGGCCGAAATCCTGGATAAGGTGTCGTCCCAGAACGACTCATGAGGCCCCCGGGCGGGCCTAGGGCTTTGTCGTTTCCATGCCCGGCAGATCGACTCCGGGCCGACATGCAGTGTACTTTTACGAGGACGGTTAGCATAGCCGTCAATACAGAAAAATCGTCACTACCGCATTAGTGCGCCTCAAACCCAGAACTCTACCTCTTTGGGGCGTTGGCAACGGCTGCCACAACAGGTGGGACTGTCAAAATCACGCGGAAACTATAGCCTCTTCAATTCCCAATCTGCCCTTATTGTGGGTTCCGGAAATTCTGGCGCATTAATTCCGGAAATTCTGGCACGGTTTGCACCCACTGGCAAGATCTCCTCGAGGTTGAGATGACGGGTTCTCCCAGAGGGTCCATCGAGGTGGATGAAGCGTCCTCGTTCCAGGACCCGATCGAGGATGGCTGCCGCCATATCTTCGTCGTGTAGGACCTTTCCCCACTCATTCAGTGGCTTGTTGGTTGTGAAGATCATTGGCCGTTTCCTCAGGTGTCGATCGTTCACGACATGGAAGAGTACGTTGGCAGCGTCCGGCCCGTAGGTCAGATATCCGACCTCATCGATGACGAGGACGTGAGGGTGCGTGTAGGTTGCCAGCGATTCCTGGAGATTTCCACGCTTGCTGGCGTTCGAGAGGTCCTCGATGAGTTCCGCCGCAGTGGTGAAGAGCGCCTCGAAGCCGTTCTGGATGGCGCGATACCCGATGGCCACCGCCAGATGGGTCTTCCCTCTGCCGGTCTTACCGTGCAGAATCAACGACCGCCCCTCGGTGACGAAGTCCAGCCCGAGGTAGGAACCGATCACGGATTCCCGGAGTGTCGACTGCAAGGTGAAGTCGAACTCGTCGATGGTCTTGAAGAACGGGAAGTGTGCGCTCCGGGTACAACGCTGCAGTCGCGTTTGCTTCCTTCGCGCCACTTCTTCGGCCAGCAGCAGAGCCAGGAAGTCTCGATAGGACCAACTTTCCTTCTCGGCCCGATCAGCGACCTCTTTGTAAATCCGGCGCGTGTGCGCCAGATTGAGACGCCGGAAGTGTACCTCGAGCTGGCCCTCAGACAGTTCCAGACTCTTGGGCGTGTTGTCTTCCTGCTTTGGCGTCATCGATACATCTCGCGGGTTTTTCTTAATCTGTTCTTTCCTCATGGGATCTCCTCCTGGAAAACTAGCGAACGCTGAAGGTAACGCTCAATGTATGTGGCACTAAAAACTTGCTCTTCGAGTCCCTGTTCCATGGCGCGGCGAAGAACCTCGGCTCCATGGCTCTGCAGGATGTCGTGCAGCCGATCCACGTCGTGGAACCACTGCCCGGGCCGGCGATGAACGATTTCGGTGAGGTAGCGGAAAGCAGGCTCTCCGAGTTCCAGCAACTGCTGACGCTTCAGATAACGCTTGCCGCGCTTGCCGGATACGGCCGCCACCATAGCGGTGCGATGCGCGGCGAGCGTGGAGCCCTCGTGCGCAACGAATTTCCGCGGATGGTTGACTTCATATCTGCCCGCCACGATGCGCACGCGATCGGCATACAAGTACAGCGTCCCCGGCATGCTAATGGCCTCGGGAGGCATGGAGTAGGGATGGCTATCGTGCAGGACGGTACCCGTCGGGCCTACATAAACAGGAATGCGAAGTGCCAGATCTTTGGGGTGCACCTTCAGGGAACGCAGCCTGGGAGCCTCTTCGCTAAGACGCACGGCGGGGATTACGCCCGTCGCGCGGCAGGGACGCTCCTGATTCACTTCGCGATGCCAGGCGACAAGTTGCTGCTGGAGATCCTCTGGATCGTGGAAGCGGCGCACTTTGAAGAAGGAAGATTTTGCGAAGCCCACCAGGTTCTCGACAGTTCCTTTTTGCTGCGGACTATGAGGCCAACACAACTCCACCCCGATGCCCAGCTCGAGCGTGACGTAAGCGAAGACCGGATTCCATTCCGTGACTTCGCCGTTCCTCCGCCACTTCAGAGCCACCGTCTTCGGTCGATCGAAGACACACATCAGTGGAGCTCCACCCCAACTGTCGAGATGCTCGGCCAGGTTGCGCACCAAACTCTCCACCGCCTGGTCCTTCACCACACTGACGCGGATAAATCGGGAGTACTTCAGACGAGAAGCGAAGAAGTGGATACGACGGGTCGACTCGTCGAGAAAGGTAACGTCCACTTCCCCGAAGTCATGTTGGCTAAATTCTCCGGGCAGACCTTCAAAACGAACTAGGGGCTTTATCTCTTTCGGACGAACAGAGGCCACCAGAGCATACAGGGCGGTCTTGCCCCCTTGGTAGCCTGTTTCGCGAACCCGGCGAAGGATCTCCAGGGAGGGTAGGTCGGATTTTTCCTCCAGAATCTTTACAATGATTTTCCGGAAGTCCGCAACGATGCTTGGTCTGCCGATCCTCCGCTTCTCTCGCTCGGCGGCATCATCGACATGAACGACTGGGACTTCTTCCGCAATGCGGTTGACCGAACGTAGGGAAACTCCCACCAGACGGGCCACCTCGGCCTTGGAGTGACCCGCCTTCAACAGAATCTCGACTTCGTGTCGCTTTAGCATTCCTAACATCCTCCTCCCTCCGCCCGACCGGTCTACCGACCGGGGGCACAGGGAGAGTTTTAGCTCTTCCGGCTATCGCTAGCCGTGCCAGAATTTCCGGAATGAGGAATGCCAGATTTTTCGGAACCGACACTTATTTGTGCAAGGCCAAATTTGATCATAGCAGTCAACAAAAAAGTGGAGGCAAGACGCGAATAGCCGCATGTTTACTGGGGATTTTTGCTATGGCGGAGAGGGGGGGGATTGAAGCCTACTTTGGTGAGAGGGAGGTGAGGGGTCGGTGAGCGTTGGTATGTCTCTTGTTTTCAATACGCATTTTTGATTTTCTCTAATCGCCAGATTCCAATGGGGATGCGATCCCCTCAAATCACTCGAAAGTAGTAGCAAGTAGAGTCACGATTTGTCGGCCGTTTTATTCACGTAAGTGACACTGCCACACGCCACTCTAGTGAATCGCAGCCTCGCCTTGTTCGATTGTTTCGCGAGCAAAACTAACTGAGCGTGTCAGAAGAGTTGCACTCGTTGCCTACTACGCAGTAGCCCAGCGCGGCATAGGCTGCCAGGCGCTTCTTGTACATCCTAGCCAGCATAGGCACGAGCACGTCCGCGTAGTCGTAGACTTGCACCTCCTTCTTATTTTGATAGAGCCGGTGGAGGCGTCCGACATATTGTTGCAGAGTTCCTCTCCAGGAAATCGGCATTGCAAGAAAGAGCGTGTCGAGGCGCGCATCATCGAAACCCTCTCCGAGGTAACTTCCCGTCGCAAGGATGACACGGGGTTGATCAATAGGGACGGCAGCCATAGATTCAGCCAATTTGTTTCTTTGTCTTGTACCCATGCCGCCTTTCAATATGAAGATGTTCGAACATGCCCCGAGCAACCGTTCAGCCAAATAGTCGAGATGCTCGGTGCGGCTTGTTAGCACGAGGGGCGACCTCCCAGCGGACAAAGCTTGCCGTAAGTCCTGGATGATCATGTCGTTTCTCTGTCGGTGCGTGATGAGCGTGGCATAGATATCTTGAATTGTGCTTTCGTTCTCAGCCAAGCCGGATACAAAATCGGTCACACGAGGAATGACCTTGTGTTCGAGGAGCGACGCCTGTGCCGCTTTTTTCGGTGTAAGATGAAATCGCATCGGGCCACACTGCATGAAAATGATCGGATGATGCCCATCTTTTCGAGTAGGCGTTGCGGTCAAACCCAAGACATACTTTGCTTTGATTTCGCGGAGAACTCGTTCAAAGGTCACCGCGGACAAATGATGACATTCGTCGACGATGACGTGGCCATATTCGGCCACAAAATCTTCGACCGCTCCTTTGCGTTGCAAACTCTGGATTACAGCAACGTCAATCATGCCGGTTTGCCTGTTCTTTCCCCCTCCAAATTGACCTATATTCCCAATTGGCAAATCCAGGAAAGCGGCCAACCTCTCACGCCATTGGTCCATCAATTGGCGCCGGTGAACCAAGATCAAGGCATTCACGGCTCTCTTCGCAATTAGGCACGCAGCAACAACGGTCTTTCCGAAGGCTGTCGGCGCGCACAAAATACCTTGATCGTGGGAAATCACTTTCTCGACAGCTTCCCCTTGCTCGGGCCGCAACTCCGCGTTAAATGAGACTTTAATTTCTCGGCCGATCGTTCGTTCATCTTGCAACTCGACGCGGACTCCGTGGGATTTGAAAACATCAAGGACCTCATCGACACATCCTCTCGGGAGTCCAAGGTGGTTGGGAAAGTCCTCACCGCAGGATATGATGCGTGGCTTTCCATAAGTTGAAAGTCGCAAGGCTTGGGCTCGATAGAATTCAGGATTCTGAAAGGCAGCCATCCGGATCAGGCGGTCCAGCATTGTAGGCGGAAGTGCTTTCTTTTCGATATAGACGCGATTGCTCAATACGATGCGAATTGAGGATGGCAACGGGTCGGTGATCCTTCCATTCCTCTGCTTTCGCGACGGTCGCCATAACCATGGAACTTTGTCTCTTTCCTCTTCAGGAAAACTAAGGTGTACCCCAATCGTGTTTCCGCTGGGCGCAATGTCCTGAATCATCCGAGCCAGCATGTCTGTCGGGATTCGGTGAACCGACTCTAAGAAGTTCCATTGGCCACATAAGGCTGAAAGGCTTCATCCAGAAATACGCTGTTGCCCAACTCTCGTGGTCGTTTCTGGAGTGGCAAGGCTATCAGATTCCCAAATCCGCCCTTGGTCAGCGTATCTTGACTAGGAAAGAGACGATCGTAGGAATCCAGTCCGAGCTCATGGCGATT
Organism: Candidatus Acidiferrales bacterium; assembly: GCA_963726725.1. Classification (GTDB taxonomy): domain Bacteria; phylum Acidobacteriota; class Terriglobia; order Acidiferrales; family UBA7541; genus Acidiferrum. The sequence continues at coordinate 21,313 of CAVSDV010000021.1, read as the reverse complement.
TTCCATGGTCCGCGTCAGCAGAGCGCAACCGAGTTGCCTAGCGTTTGCGGCAAGCACTGCACGGTCGAAGAAAAACCAAATGTGGGCGCCGTTTCCTGACCGCGAGCGTTCGACAGCGAATGGAACCTGAAACCGTCGGCATGTAGCAGCAAATGCCGTCGCATCGGCCATCCATGACTTCTTGTCGAAATCCACTGCAAGGAACCAACAAGTCTCGTCAGGTATCAGGGGGTAGATTCCGACAGTCAGCTTTCCTGTGAGGTGATTGCGAATCGCGTTGTCAGTGAGCGGTTGGAGCATCCGCGTCTTTTTTGCGATCTTCTTTCGATCCTCTGGTCTCGCGGCATTAATCGCGTGCCAATCCATAGCACCGGCAGGAGAATAGCCAGACTTTCCATTCTTTCCTTCCCAACGTACTGCATAAACGTCTTCGCGACCGCGAAACAGGCTCCGAAAAAGAGCAATCTTTGTTTCAGCTGTGGATGACTTGACCACGGTGCCGTCAGATACGGATGCAACAGGAATTGTTGCGGGGCGTGGTTCCTTCGAAACCGAATCTTGAATGCCGAGCATTGCTCGGAGACGGACATTTTCAGCGCGGAGCCGGTCACATTCTTCTTCTGCTGACTTTAAACGTTCTGCGACAGTGTTGTGTTCCATCATATGCAGCCGTAAAGGTGAGTTCAATGTCGCTTGTCTCTTTTACCCCCACACGCAAGAGATCGGCGCAGCAAACATTTTTTTGCCGAACGGGATTGTGCTCTCGGAGTCATAGAGGACTAAGCCAAGTTTAAAATTGTTTCCAGAGGCTTCCGATAACTTCCGCAGTCCTCGAAAATCTCCTGCGTTAACCGTCGCTCCAGCCTTGATCTCAAGGCCCACGATTGCGCCGCTTTCGCTTTCCACAACGACATCCACCTCATCCTGGTCTTTGTCCCGGTAAAAGTGGAGGCTACACGTATCGTCCAGCCAGGACGCTTGTTTCATGAATTCCGAGAAGAGGAATGTCTCAAGCAGTGGGCCGAAAATTGAACGATCCTTCGCCACGGCCTCCTCTGTGGCTCCTACGGTTACAGCAAGTAGGCCTGAGTCGATAAAGTGAAGTTTGGGAGTTTTCACCAGTCGCTTGAGCTGATTCCGAAACCAGGGCTCGACGCGATGCACGAGGAATAGTTGCTCGAGAACGGTTATATATTTCTTTGTGGTCTTGTCATCAAGGCCGATCTGGCCGCCCAGCTGCGAGAAGTTGGTCAGTTTGCCCGAGCAGTGAGCGAGAAGTTGAAGCAGACGTGGCACTTGAGCAAGCTTTTCCAGGTCCGCGATGTCTCGAATGTCCCGTTCTACAATCGCCCTGATGTAGTCGCGTGCCCATGCGCGTCGGCGCTTTTGGTCTTTCCTCCGAAGCATTTCGGGGTAACCTCCGACCAGCACCGCATGTACAAGTTCATCGCCGATAATGGTCTCCATTGGCTTGGCCGTCTTACCGGCCAGCGCATCCCCCAGGAAGGTAGGGGGCTTGCCGAGCACCTCAGAGCGGCCGAGCGGCAGAAGGGTGACGATCTCCATTCGTCCTGCGAGGCTCTCAGAAACTTGCGGCAACGTCAGGACGTTGGCAGAGCCCGTTAGCAAGAAACGTCCTGGACGACGGTCAGTGTCGACGGACTTCTTGATGGCTCGCAGGAGGTCTGGAGCCCGTTGAACCTCGTCCACGATCGCCGTGTCCAGACTACGCACGAATCCGCTCGGGTCATTGCGAACGGCCTCCAGTACGGTATCGTCGTCCAGGGTGATGTAGGTCCGATTCCTGCTGGCGAACTGTCGGACCATCGTTGTTTTACCACATTGACGCGGACCACTGACCATCACGACGGGCGTGTCCTTGAGCGCGGTTCTCACTCGCTCTGCGGCGAATCTTGGGAAGAGCATTGTGGTCGGAGAAGTCAATGGAGAACCCATCCTTCGTCTGTTTCGGATTATACGGTCGTCCAAGTCGGAATACAAGCTCGTCCAAGTCGGAATGCAATTCCCTTAAAGACCGGCTCCATGCCTTAGCGTTCGGTCCCGGAAGATAAGCAGCTTTAGGAAGGGACAGCGGGATGTCAATCGTCGCCGGGATGCACGGCAGATGGAGCCGGAACCTTGTGAGCGTCATTGGCTCGTTTTGTTCCAACACCGGTTAACGGCAGAAGCGTTGCTCAGCTTGGTTTTTTCTTTGGGAATCGAGACTGCCTAAACAGGGAGCGAAATGAGCGCGAGCGGTGATATTCACACACCGTTTATTTTAATTGTAGTAATCATAGAAAAAGTAGTAGTGAGGCTCAAATCGCCGCATGTTTATTGATGATTTTAGCTGTGGCGGAGAGGGGGGGGGGGATTGAAGCCTCCATTGGTGAGTGGGAGGTGAGGGGTTGGTGAGAGTTGGTATGTCTCTTGTTTTCAATACGCATTTTTATTTTCCTCCAACCACCAGATTCCAATGAGGATCCGGGACCCTTAAATAAGTCGAAACTAGTAGCAAGTAGAGTCACGAATTGTCAGCCGTCTTAGACAGCCGGATTCCCCGCTTTCCTACTGACGCGCGCCGTTGTCCACAAATTGATTCGACGACGCCATCGACGCCAGCGATTGCCAGCAAGTCAATAGCTTCTGTTCCATGGGATCGCTTTTCAAAGCGTTGGGGGCGATATAGTCTCTACTGGCGGCGATTTTCAAATAGTTATCCGTCAACGCGTCCATCGTATGGAACTCGTTGGTCAGCAGCGGAAGGGCCCTTTGGTCCACGTCCGTTCTGGCCGCGGCCTCCGTCTGCTTCAGGCTTGATTGAATTTGCCCTTCGACTTCTACATAGTTCTTGCCTTGCAGCTGAATGACTCTTGCCTGTCCCTGTTGGCCTGGGATTAGGAGTGCACTCGTCTCTTCCGCAACGACAACCAGCAGAGGTACCAGCAGAATCGTCACTATCATGACCGATGTTCGAATCGTGTTCCGCATGTCTTCGCTCCCAATGCGAATTGCAGTCAGCTAGAGAAAGGCACGCGCCTTGCCAACCCAAAATAACGAATCGGACCGAGCAATCCCTTTGCCTTCACGGTCTTGGCCCCTACACAACTTCCAAAGGCCTTCTCACGCCGAGAGAAGGATGCCCGCAGTCGGTCACCGTGCCCCAGCGATTTGGGCAACTGGGACGCCACACCACAGGGTCACAACGAACTGACCAAGAGAGGCTTCTCAGACACCGACTACGTGAGCGTGTCTCAGATATGGAAGAACAGTTGCTAGTGGTGCTAGTCTGATGCGCATGCCGGAAAACAATGAAGGCTCGGCGCCCGCCTATAGCAGGTATCGAGCCTTGCTCGATGTGTCCGCCGCGATGGTCGAGCAACCGACGGTAAAAGCCGTCCTCCACAGCCTGCGCGACGTTTTGTCCAGCAGCGTTCGTCTCCATGGAGCCGACCTATACCTTCTGGACAGTGGTCGAGAGACTTTGCATCTTCTCGAGTTTGATCGAGCAGCGGACGCTCCCGCCATCAGAATTGGCACCAAAATTTCGCGGATTGGCGCGGCAGCGCAAGCACTGGACCAGAAAGAGCCGGTTTTCCTGCCGGATGTATCCGAGGAAATGTTGAAACATCCCGAGTTGGCTCCGTTTGCGGCTCAATCTTCTGGCAGAAGCACTTACGTTTTTCCTTTGTTTACCGCCCAACAACAATATGGGCTTTTGACTGTGACTAAGGAGCGGGGTCAGGAGTTTGTGCGCGAAGATGTCGAACTGCTCCGCTCTCTGACTTCGCACGTTGCGATCGCACTCGAATGCGCGCTGGCCAGGGATTCCGCAGAACAGTATCAGCGGGAACTCGCTACCGAGCGCGACCGCCTACGGCTACTCCTCGAAATCAACAATCACGTCGTTTCGAAACTAGATATGGACGATCTTTTTCGCTCGGCTTCAGCTTCCATTCGTTCGTATTTCGGCAATCATCTGACGGGATTCTGGCTTCTTGAGAAGGACTCACATCGCCTTCAAAGTGTAGTGCTGGACTTTCCTGACCGCAAAGGGTTGCTGGCGGAAATTGGCTCAACGGATCTGACTGAAACGGAGTATGAGAAACTTCGCGCCCGCCGGTCCGACATATGGTCAGCCGACGATATCGAGAGACTGCCGACGAATATTGGCGACACCTTGCGAGCCGAATCCATAACCTCGGTCGCCGTTGCTCCTCTGGCGACCGGGAGCGGACCGCTGGGTCTGCTGGCGATCGGCAGCCGGAAGCCAGACGCTTTCGGGCAAGAAGACCTGGATTTGCTGACGCAGATTAGTATTCAGATCTCCCTCGCGTTGGACAATGCGCTCGCGTACGGGCGTCTGAACGCATCGGCAGCGCGTCTGGAAGAGGAACGCCTTTACCTTGAATCGGAAATTCGCGCGGAACACAACTTCGAGGACATAGTTGGCAAGAGCGCCGCGCTGCGCAAAGTGCTAGATCAGGTTGCGATTGTCGCGCCCACGGGGTCGACAGTGCTCCTGCACGGTGAGACCGGCACTGGAAAGGAACTGCTCGCCCGGGCCATTCATAACCGCAGTCCGCGTCGCGAGCGCACCTTCGTTCGACTGAACTGTGCCGCCATTCCTTCCGGGCTGGTCGAAAGCGAATTGTTTGGGCATGAAAAGGGCGCGTTCACCGGTGCGCTCATGCAGAAACGAGGTCGGTTCGAGTTGGCCGATCGCGGCACACTTTTCCTGGATGAAATCGGGGATATCAGTCTTGACCTGCAACCAAAGCTCTTACGCGCTCTGCAGGAACGCGAATTTGAACGTTTGGGAAGTACGAAAACTATCCGAGTTGACGTTCGATTGATTGCCGCAACCCACCGCGATCTGCAAGGCATGATACGCAACAACCAGTTTCGCGAAGACCTTTTTTACAGATTGAATGTCTGCCCGATTGAGATCCCTCCGCTTCGCGAGAGGCGCGAGGACATTCCTCTCCTGGTTCACTACTTCGTTTTGCGCTTGTCCCGCCAAATGCAAAAGCGCATTAAGTCTGTCCCGAAGCAGGCAATGGAGGCGTTGGTGAATCACGACTGGCCTGGCAACATTCGGGAGCTTGAGAACTTCATCGAGCGCTGCGTGATTTTCACGCAAGGCGACGAGTTGAACGTTCCTCACAACCAGCTAAAGAGGACGGCTAGCCGCGGCGTTGGATCAGCATCATCGACATTCGAGCAAGCGGAGCGGCAGGTAATCGTCGACGCGTTGAAGGCCGCGTCCGGAAGGATATCGGGCAAAGGTGGGGCGTCAGAGCGCCTCGGACTGAAACGAACGACGCTCCAAAACAAGATGCGCAAGCTAAACATTGCTCGCGCTGAATATTCCAGCACATAAGGATTCCGGGCTCGCGTCGTGAGCAGAACCGGGAAGGGCGATCAATCATCCTGTGTGTGGTGCGATTCCAATCTCTGTTTTATCGTTGCGAGGACCCGTTCGAGCGAGGATCGGGCTTTGTCCACGGCCACCTTGCGCACGATGCTTCCTTTTAGTCCGGTAAGGCCGGCCTGCTTCGACCCTTTGACGGTAATGATGTAGAAGCCGGGGCGTTGCGCATCTCTGACGCAGACCGTGAGATCGAGTGCCGCTTCGAAGTAGTGGCTTGCGTAGAGCTGTTTCTCAGCTAATGCATAAGCAGGGTCCGATGGGTTTGCTCCGCGATACACGACCCTCTGGACGATCCGAAATGTAGGCTTCAATCCAAAATTAACTTCCTCCCAGTAGAAGCCAGCTTGCACTTTGTCGGACTTAGCCTTCGGATATTCGAGAAGATATTCGTTGAGTTCGGGAAGGTACACCGGAAGTGCGCTTAATCGTGTTATCAGCGCCTCAAAGGTTTCCGCCACCGCGGCGGGATGGTTCTTGTCACGATACACTCCGAGGGCCGTATTGCCCCCATTCATGTAATTGAGTAGCGCTTGCAACGCCATTTGACGGGCCAGGTGATTCACCCTGTTGGCGACGTCAGGCGCGGACCAGTCGTATGGACTGCTTAAAGCCCTCCATCGCCTCGGTTGGCAGTTGAACCTCGCAATGCCCCACCTTGCAGTTTTTCAGTTCGTCGATGTCTTGCTTTTCGAGCGTGAAGCCCTCAAGGTCCGAAAGCTGTGGCGGATCGCTGAAGCTTTGAATTGCCAGATAGCCTGGGAGCTTGCGCAACGCGTCGACGTCCGAGGCAAGTTCGAGGTAACTTCTCTGGACTCGCCTCTACGTATACCGAGCCGAAGACGAACACTTCGTCAGGAGTGCGCGACTCAATAACCTTGGCAACCGCCTTCCCTGAGCGGATCGCTCCTATCTGGTCTTCACTCAAGCCAACAAATTCTCGGAAGAATCTATACGGCTCGTCCGGGCTTTGAGCCTTAGTGACAGGTGCTATCAGCAGCAACGCGACTGCAAGCGCGATGCAAAATCTGGTCCTCATCATTGCCCTTTACCTCCATTGTGCTTGTCGACCCGCCTCTCTTCATCACTGTCATGCAGGTGGCCCCGACTGCTGCCCAGAAGATGGACCGCGCCCGCCGGCACAAAGCCAACGTCAATCCTGCGGTGCCTGTCACACCAAACATATTTGCAATGAGCATATTCCCACCTTCGTAGGTCCCGAGGTTACCCGGACTCAGCGCGCCAACGAGGTTGATCACTTTGGTCAAGCCTTCCATTGCAAAGGCGCCAACCACACCAACATCTGCTCCCATAAATCGCAGGATGAGATACACCTCCAACACTGCCATCGCGTGCCACAGGAAATTGAGGATCAGGCTCGCACAGAACGCGACAGGCTCTTCGCGACAAAAGCTGAGCAGGTTATGTTCGGCTGAATCAATAACCGACAGTTTGTCGCTGACCAATCTGTTAAGCCGTGGCAATCGCCCAATCGTTCTAGCGGCGTTTCCCATCAGCTGCCACCCACTTGCGACAGCCACAGCTGAAATGGCCACTATTGCAATGAGAACGGCAGCGAGCAGCAACGCGTAAATTCGCCACCGACCATCAACAAGAGGAGCAAGCAACAGAGTAGCGGTAATTCCCAAATACTGTGACCACTACGGCTGTGAACGCATGCAATCCTCCATCAATCGCGGAAGACGATATTCCATTCGCTAGTGGCACAGCAGAACCAAGCATGGAAATGCGCAGGCCCTCCCCAAGTAGCTTTCCGGCAAAACCAAGTTGCCCGACAGCATCAGAGACCAGCTGCGCTCCAAGACTGCGCGACCAGGAAAGGGCGCTGATATCGCATGCAAAATTCTGTCGCCATGCGCATGTCTTAATCAGCTGAGAAAAGCCTCCCAGGATAATGATCAAAGCCAAGCCCCAGCCGACTGCCTGGACTTGCTTCCAAACAGCCCCGGGACCGGTTCGATGCACCATGTACCCCAGTAGGCTGACCCCAAGGACTGGAACGAACGATCGGAAAACAAATCGAAGTAGATAGCGGAATTTAGGCACCGTACACCTCACCAACGGCTAGTTCATCCTCTCGTCTTGGAGCGGAGTGATTCGCATCGTCCGGGGATTCTGCTGGAACGCGAATGGGAACGAGAAAATTACTTGCGAGAAGATAGGCGTAGAGGTGTTCGAGCGGAGGCGTGAAACGCAGCTGTTCAGCGGAGACCCAACCTTTCGTTTCATTCCATTCCAAGTCGATAGCTGAAAAGACTTTGATCGCTTCCTGTAGATCTATTGCAGTCATCGGATAAGCATAGATGCGTACGTTCTGAGCCAGGAGACGCGCGAGGGCTTCAAGAAGCCTGCCTTCGAGATTGAAATAGGGATCATCGAAGGCCCGGATCAAAAGCGAGAGTCCGACGATAAAACGCAGCGGAGCTTTTGTATAGCGATTCACGAGCGCCGTCATGTTGTATAGCTCGCGTTCGCGGAATAAGAGGACATAGCCGCCTTGTGCCAGAAGTGCATTGATCCGGGTCAGCAGGTCGGAGATTTCTGGGGCTGACTCTTGTGCTGCGATTGGAGCCGCCGACACGCAAAAGCAGCCGATAGGAGCAGAAGTGGATTCTCCCAATTCCCTGCCAAGCTCTTGAATGCCGGCCGCCAGCATTTGCGTATGAATTTGCGCATGAACGGGATCCACATGACCGAAGTATCCCGGTGCGAGTACAACAGCTTTGTTGTGCAGAAATTCGTTAGGAGGCAGAGCTTCGCCCGAAGGCGAAAAGCACACGGCCTCGGCAAGTCCCGCGTGGACCAGATAGGCCAGGAGCGTGGGGCGATCCCAACTCGCAAAAGCCGGCCCGCGAAAATCGACGCAATCAATCTCTATCCGTTCCCTTACGACATCTTGAGCGAGTCCTTCGAAAAACGATTCTTTTGTCTGTAACTGATAGAAAGCAGCGTAGAGGAGATTGACGCCCAGAATACCGATGGCTTCCTGCTGGAGAACGTTGGAAGAGTCCCGCATGTTGATGTGCAGGAGAATGTCGCTAGGTTCTCCGCCAGAACGCGACTGGAACCGAAGTCCAAGCCAGCCATGGGCCTCGTTTGTTCCGGCGTAATTTCGCGCCGACACGGTATCGACAAAAGCGAAGAAGCGCTTGTCTTTGCCGCGAGTCTTGTCTAACTGGCCGAGCAACTGAGTCCACTCGGTTTCCAGCATGGCCTCCAGCCGCTCCCTGGAGACATAGCGAGAACCGGTCCCGTAGAGACTGTCGCTGACCTCCTTGTCGTAGGCGGAAATGCTTTTCGCAACCGTGCCAGAGGCACCGCCGACGAAAAGGAACCAACGGACAACTTCCTGCCCCGCACCGATTTCGGCAAAAGAGCCGAATGTGGAGGCATCGAGATTTAAAGTCAGCGCTTTGCGATGAGTATCAAGCTTTTCAGTGGACGTCATATTCAGGCTCCGATGTAGTTACCTTTTCCGAGGCTTGGATCCGTTAGGACCAGATTGGTCGCCGTTTGCGGGAGGCTCCCCCAACGCATTCAGATACGAGCTGCCGTTTGGAACCACACGCAAATTCAGACGCTCGCATACATCGAGCGCGTAAGAATTGGGGGCGACGAACTCGGCTCCGAGCTGGCCAAGGAAAGACAGCACTTCCTCCCCCACCGCGTCAATGAATACGACTTCCGTCAGATCGACGAGCAGCTTTCCGCGCGCGCCGAAGCGCGCTGCCAACGTGCGAGTGTGTTCAGCATCATCACCGGCGAATCGGCCTTCAAGTCTTAAGATCAAAGTCTCAGCCGAATCGCGTATTTCGACGCGGAGCATCGCGCCTCCTTAGTATGTGAGTAGCCGGAAAAATACTGGCCATGCCCGTTTCAACGGGCGTCTCCCTACGAACTATCGTCCAATCAAATAGCAGGTCTCGTGCCAGAAGGCGGCCGGGGTAAGTTATTCGAATCAATAGATATTGCGGAATGTGTTCGGATGGAACCTGCCCTCATGCGGGCGAAGCCCCGATGTGGGCACGGTGTGGCCTTTTCCAAAAAGCAAGAGGCCAAGCTGCTAACTATTTTTTCGAAGCGGCAGGCAGCAGCAATCTGGCCAGTCGTTTGTCTGCCGGTTCTGAACAGAATCGGACGAGGCCTCGCGATTGTGCCTGCGACCATCGTTCACGCGGCAGCATTGCCCGCATTCGGGCACGTCGAACTTGGTGGGATGCGTCGGCCCTAATAAATCCAACAACTTGCGAGCTGTGCAGGTTGGCATGGTCGCTGCATTACTCACAGCCGGGTACGCAAAATGAATCCACTGACCAAAAAACACACACAGGGCCCGACAGAACGTCGGACCCTAAAAACATTTCTATCCCGCGTGTCTCTGATTCTGGGGCTCCAGCTCACCCTCTTTTCGGTGGCCTGGGCACAGACGCCTGAGGCCGCTAACACTAACGAGCCGCTATTGACCTTGGACGAAGCGATCCGGATTGCAAGCGGCACTAACCGAGACATCCACATCAGCAAAATTGAAATTATCAAGGCGCAAGAGATAGTCGCGCAGGCCAAAACAAATTACCTCCCGAAGCTGGATGCGAACGTTCTTGCAGGAGTTCCGCTGCAGCCGCTGAATTTTAGAGTTCCCGCTGGCAGCCTCGGCACCTATCCAGCCACTGGTCCTATCCCAGCGACCGATACCAACATTCACTCACCGGCGCAGTTCGGCGCGTTCGTGAATGTCTCCGCAACACAACCGCTCACACAACTTTTCAAAGTAAATCTTGCTGTCAAGCAGGCCCGGCTCGGAATCGACCTCGCCAAAGAAGGAGTGCGCGCTCAGAGTCAAGACACAGTGCGACAGGTGAAGGAAGCCTACTACCAAGTGGCGGAGCTACAGGCGCAAGTCGCCAGTGCAAGAGCAGCTGTTCGGTCGTTGAGCGAGCTGTCCACGTTAACGGAACAGCGGCTCGCACAGGAAACCGTGTTGCTCTCCGACTCGCTCACCGTAAAGGCCAAGTTAAAACAACAACGCTACCAGTTGCTCACTGCGGAAGACGCCTTTGAGCTACAGAAGCAGAACCTGAATCGTCTTCTGGGTCGCGACCTGCGCACCCCTTTCTCGGTGGAAATGCTCCCGTTCGGCGAGCTTGTTGAATGGGATCTGGATACGGCTCGAAAGCAGGCACTCGAACAGCGGCCCGAACTGCGTGGAGCCCGGCTACAGACCAAGATTGCCGAACTGGATGTGCGTCGCGAGCATGCGAAATACATTCCTGATCTGAGTCTTCAGGTCAGCTACCTCGGATTCCAAAACGTCAATTTCCTTCCGCAGAGCACCGGCGCTGTCGGATTCGCGTTTCAATGGCAGCCCTTCGATTGGGGATACAAGAAGCACCGGATCGCAGAACTGAAGGCTACGACAGAGCAGAAGGCAACAACGGAACGCGACCTTGAACAGCGCGTTCTGCTGGATGTTGAAGAAAAGTTTCGCAAGCTGGGGGAAGCACGCATCCTGCTGGACGCGCTAACGGATCAGCGTGAGGCAGAACAGACGAAGCTTGGCGAAGTGACAAACCGCTACAACCAGAAAGCAGCGCTTCTGTCCGATCTTATGCAGCAACAAGCCGCGGTATCGCAGGCAGAGGCGCAGTACCAGCAAGCACTCGCGGGATTTTGGACGGCACGGGCCAACTTCGAAAAAGCGATAGGAGTGGAGTAAAGACATGAAAAACAAATCAAGCATAGGACTATGGAAAGCAGCCGCCGCACTATTGGCGCTAATCGCAGGGGCAAGCGGATGTCAGCAACCGACGCAGGTAGCGGCGAAATCTCCAACGCCTGTTCGCGTAGTGGATGTTGCGCTCAACTCTTCTTCAGAAGGCCTACGCTACTCGGCTTCGGTATTGCCGCTGGCGCAGGCGGCGTTGTCCTTCAAATCCTCGGGATACGTGACCGAGATCAAACAGGTCATGGGCGCAGATGGAAGACGCCGTGAGATTGGAGCAGGCGACTATGTAGCTCGCGGTGCATTGCTGGCACAGATTCGCCACCAGGATTTAAAAAACCAGCTTGACCAGGCCGCAGCGGCAGTCACGCAAGCCGAGGCGCAACATCTCCAAGCTTCTCAGGATTACGAACGCGCTAAGGCGCTTTACTCCACGCACAGCCTGACGAAGCCAGAGTTTGACCAAACCCAAGCGCGATTCGATTCAAGCCGAGGTGCTGTGGACCAGGCGAAGGCCAGCTTGCGACAGTCGCAATTGGCTTTGGCCGACGCGGATTTGGGCGCGCCCTTTTCCGGCTTCATCCTGGCTCGCAATATCGAACTCGGAAATCTGGCGTCGCCCGGAACTGTCGCGTTCACGATCGCTGACACCAGCGCGGTCAAAGTGAGTTTCGGTGTTCCAGAGTACGCCGTTAAGCAGCTCCGCTTGGGCCAGGAATTCAACATTCACTTGCAAGACGACCCGAAACAGTACAAAGGCAAGGTGACAAGTATTGCCGCGGGTGCTGACGAGAAAAATCGTGTTTTCGCAGTCGAAGTGACCGTGCCCAATCCCAAGAGTTATTTGAAGCCGGGAATGATTGCTTCGCTCACTCTCTCTGGCGTTGAAAAGGCTCCGGCACCTTCCGTGCCTTTGGCAGCTGTTGTCGCTGACCCGTCCGCATCTGGACGCTATGGCGTTTTCGTCGCCAGCGAAGTGAACGGCAAATGGACCGCACATTTGCGAGCGGTGACGTTAGGTGAGACCCACGAGAGTGACGTAGCAGTGGAAGGTGTGAAACCAGGGGAAAAGATCGTCGTAGTTGGAGTCGCCGATTTGAAGGATGGCGATTTAGTTCAAGTTCTCCGATAGAGGCATAGAAAAATGGCACACGAACAAAATCAAGACATCAGCAATCGTCGCAATATCACTCGGTTCTTTGTTGAGCATCCACACATTTCCTGGATGATGCTCGTTGGGGTGCTCGTTTGGGGCTGGTTCGGTTACACATCCATGCCGCAGCGAAAAGACCCGGAAATCCCCGTGCGCGTCGCCGTGGCGGCTTGTCCTTGGCCCGGAGCGACAGCAGAGCAGGTCGAGCAGTTCGTTACCCGGCGCATTGAAGACGTTGCCGCAGAGAACAAAACGATTCATCCCGGAACGGACGCAGACTATGGCGTCAAATCCATCTCTCTCCCCGGCTATTCGTTTGTGTACCTACAGCTGGATGAGAGTGTGAAGGATACGAAGCGCCAATTCAGCGACATCAATCTCAAGCTGAATGCCCTTAATGCTCAATTACCGCAAGGCGCGGGCCCTATCGTTTTCCAAAGTGATTTCGGAGACACCGCCGCGTTGATGCTAACGGTTGCGAGCCCGAAAGCGGACGACATTGAAATAGCAGCCCGCGCCAATTCCGTTGAAGCGGCACTTCGCAAAGCCCGTAGCTCAAAACAGCAGAATAGAACGGGCCAGCACGTCACGATCGTGGATTCGTTTCCACAATCCATTTCGGCGCGCGAAGTTCTGGACGCCGGATATTTATTTCAACAGGAAGCCCAGAGTGCTGGGATTATTCGAGATTCGGAAATCGTTCAGGGTAGTGGTTTTATCGGTTTAGATGGAATTTCCGAAGCCGATGACAGTGCGATTCGGGCCTTCATCCAACGTTTCCTGTCGGACCGACTGAAACGATCCGAGCTGCATCCGGATGCATGGGAGCTCGCGATCATCCGCGATCCCAGCGAAACAAGAGAGAAACTGGCCAGCGTTGCCGGCGACAAATACAGTTACGCCGACCTCGATAACTTTTCCGACTTGATCGGCCGTACGCTTCAGGGCGCTACCGAGGTCTCGAAAGTCGAGACCCGGGGTGTTTTGCCGCAAGCCGTCTATTTAGACTATTCGCAGGATCGGCTTGCAGCTTATGGATTGCGCCCCGCCGATCTATCCAAAGTACTATCCGCCCGGAACATTATTGCGCCTGGTGGAAATATAGAAACGGCCGACCGCAAAGTCGCGCTTATCCCTTCGGGAAAATTCGATACGGCGAAGAGCATCGGTGATCTCGCGGTTTCGACCACACCGGAAGGTGCCCCGGTGTATCTGCGAGATCTCGTCCAGATCAGCCGCGGCTATCAAGCCCCTGCACAATATCTGAACTACTACACCTGGCAGGACAAGAGTGGGCGTTGGCAGCGCAGCCGCGCCGTTACGTTGGCAGTCTACATGCGCGACAAAAAGCAAATCGCGAGCTTCGGTGAGTCGGTGAACTCGAAGCTATCGCAGCTTCATCAAATTCTTCCTGCAGACCTCATTTTGGCGCACACGTCGGATCAACCCCTTCAGGTTAAGGAGAACATCCATCTTTTTATCCGGGCACTCCTGGAAGCCATAGTCCTCGTCGTGATTATTGCGCTGCTCGGCTTCTGGGAGTGGCGCCTCGCGCTGATCATGGCACTAGCCATACCAATTACGCTGGCGATGACATTCGGAATCGTTTATGTGCTGGGAATTGATCTTCAGCAGGTTTCGATTGCAACACTCATCATCGCTTTGGGGCTTCTCGTGGACGTGCCGGTCGTGGCGGGCGACGGCATCAAGCGCGAGCTGGCGGAAGGCTCGCCCCGCAAGATTGCTTCCTGGCTCGGTCCAACCAAGCTTGCGACTGCGATTTTCTACGCGACGATTACGAACATCATTGCGTACCTGCCGTTCCTGATGCTGACCGGAAATACCGGCGAGTTCTTGAAGAGTCTGCCGATCGTCATGACGGCCTCGCTACTGTCCGCGCTATTCGTTGCAATGACGTTCGTCCCATTCTTGGGCTACTACATTCAACGTGCCCCGGCAAAGCCAGAACCTACCATCGAGGAAAGACGCGAACGAGGCTTCTACGGTTTCTACAACCGGCTTGTCCAAAGAGCCATAAAACATCGTTGGGCTGTTCTTGCCGGATCTCTTGTTTTTCTCATCGGTGGAGGACTTTTCGGTTCTCGCTTGAAGACTCAATTCTTCCCTGAGGATGTTCAGTATTGGTTTTATCTGGACGTTTGGCTGCCAAATGACGCGCCTTTGAGTGCAACCAGCGATGCCGCAGTCCAGGCTGAAGAAGTGGTTCGGAAAGTGATCGAAACTTCGCCCGAGCTTGGATCGAAGGACGAGCGTGGCCATCTTCTCAAGTCGCTGACAACCTTTACGGGCGGCGGCGGACCGCGTTTCTGGTTTTCCGTCTCACCGGAAATGCCGCAAACGAACTACGCGCAAATCATTGTTGAAGTAACGGACAAGGAAGCCACTCCGAAGCTGAAACGCCCGATACAGGACGCCCTTGCAAAGCAGATCCCAGGCGCATGGATCACTGTGCGGCAGCTGCAAACAAACCCGGTCGAGAATCCCGTAGAGCTGATGATCTCCGGCCAGGCGGACGTGGACGCGAAAAACGAAGCTGACGATATCCGCACGTTGCGAACGATCGCTCGCCAAGCCCAGGAGATCGTGGCCCAGGCCCCGGGCATTTCCGTTCTTCGGGATGACTGGTTTCCGGACAATCTTCAGCTACAGGTTCAAATCGACCCTGACCGCGCGAACGTCGTGGGCATCACCAACGCCGATGTCGCAAGCGCGTCAAGCGCAGCAATAAGTGGAACCCAAGTAGGCGTGTTCAAGGAAGGGAACAAGAACATTCCTGTTGTGGCGCGCCTTCGCATGCAGGAGCGCGGTCAGCTTGCCGACATCAAGAACCTTTATGTGTACAGCTCACAGACGAATAACCGCGTGCCTCTACTGTCGGTCGCAAATTTGGAGCACCTCCTGCAAACCGGTCGTATCGCGCGGCGAGAACACTTTCGCACCATTTCCATCTTGTGTTATCCACAGCCTGGAGTTCTCGCATCGGAAGTAATCGATCCGATTATTCCGAAATTGCAGGAGTTCCAGAAAAATCTTCCGCCCGGATATCAGCTGCGGATTGGTGGTGAAAGGGCCAAGCAATTAGACGGCTTCGCAAATCTCAAAATCGTTCTGCTGATTTCTTTGATTGGGATTTACTTGGCCTTGCTCGTTCAATTCAATAACGCCGTCAAACCTCTTTTGGTATTCGCTGCTGCTCCTTATGGCGTGATCGGCTCTCTGATCGCCCTCGCGATCATGCATACGCCGTTCGGGTTCATGGCTTTTCTCGGCATCGCCAGCCTGATAGGCGTGATTGTCAGCCACGTCATCGTGCTGTTCGACTTCATCGAGGAAATGCACGCAAAGGGCGAGCCACTGGTCCAAGCGCTGGCCGATGCGGGCATCCAGCGAATTCGCCCTGTAATGATCACAGTGGGAGCAACGATCCTGGCTCTTTTCCCGCTTGCTCTCGAAGGCGGTCCGCTGTGGCAGCCTCTTTGTTACGCGCAGATCGGTGGACTTGGCGTCGCTACCTTTATCACTCTGCTCTTGGTGCCGGTCCTTTACAGCATATTCGTGCTCGACCTGAAGATCATTCGATGGGAAGCCAATGAGTCCACCATGCATGGCGAACTGCCTGAAGCGGCTAAAGCCGTTCCGCAAACAACCTGAAAGCAATGAAAATGACACTCATACCTCAAGCCTCTGCCGCCGCTCTTCTGTTAGTCCTCACACTCTGTTTGCAGTGTGCTGGGGTTGCGGCGCTCGTTGAGTGGCTACGGGGCGTTACGGCCAAGGGCGGCCAAGGATTTGGTCCGGTTCGCTCGGCCGTCCTGGTAGTGAAATCGACGATCGCAATCATTATTCTCCATGGGCTCGTGATCCTTCTGTGGGCGAGTTTCTACCGGTTGCAATGCTTTCCTTCGTGGGAACTCTCTTTTTACTTCTCCTCGAGCAGCTATGCCACCGTCGGTTACGGCGACGTGACCCTTCCCAGTAAGTGGAGACTCTTAGGGCCTCTTGAGAGCATGGCGGGAGTGCTGATGTGTGGAGTATCGGTCTGTCTTCTGTTCGCCACGATCACACGGTTGATGGACCGCGACCCACGCCACTCTCGGAAACTGGGCTACGCAAACGATCCGGTAGTCCCTGAAGGGGAATCACTATGTCAGTGAGCAAAGCTATGCCAACACCAACATCGAAACTCCAGATTGGCTTCGCGAGATGGAGACGATCCTCGAAGAACTTAATGAAGGTGTAGTCGTCGTTGATGATCAGCTTCGGGTGATCTTTGCAAACGAAGCGCTTACGCGCATGGGACACTTCGAGCGCAACGAGATTCAAGGCCGCACGCCCGATGCGATTTTCCCCAGCGAAGACCTTCCCTATATCAAACGGCAACACGAATCGGGCCACCGTTACGGCCGCCACCGCAGTGAGTTCTACTTCCCCCGTAAAGACGGCGGCAAGATCCCTGCGATTTTCAGTGGACGGGTCATTCAGGGTCCTGACAAGCAGGAGTACGTGTTGCTTATCGTGACCGACATCAGCGCGCAAAAGGGTATCGAGGAGCAGCTTCGCGAATCGAATTCACTCCTTCAAAAACGGCAAGATGAAATGGATGCCGAACTCGCCCTCGCCGCACATGTGCAGCAATCCCTTGCGCCGCATAGTCTAATTTGGAAAAACCTCGCCGTGGAGGCGTACTACAGCCCAGCCCGCACCATTGGCGGCGACTTTGGCGTAGTCCACCCGCAAGGCGATGATTCTCTCAGCATTGTCCTATCCGACGTTTCCGGACATGGAGTCGGTTCGGCGTTAATGGCTAACCGCATCTATTCTGAAACTCTGCATGCACTGGGACGCAAAACCGAGCCAGGAACCTTGCTGCGGGAGCTTCATCATTTCGTACATACTCGGATCCCGGTCGACGGGTTTTTCTTCACGATGGCCGCAGCCCGTTTCAGCCACGATGGACGCCGACTAAGCTTTTCTGCCGCCAGCCAGCCGCCGGCAATACTCGTCTCAAATGGCACTCTCCGCCGGCTTGAGTCGCGAAACGGTATCCTCGGTTGCCTCTCCGAAACTACACCGTCCGAGCCATCCATTGAAGTTGAACTATCACCGGGTGATCGCCTCATTTTGTACACCGATGGCCTCGTAGAGGTTTTCAACGGCCTCGACGATATGCTTGGCGTCGAAGGTCTGGAAGATCTAGTCCTCCAATCGGCGACCCTAACACTCGCGGATATGCAGAAGACAATCCTCGACGGCGTAGCTGCCTGGAGGCACGGTCCCCTCGCCGACGACGTGTCCCTCGTTATTGTCGAAGTCCGTTGACCGCGGGTTCAGAATCGTACCCTCTCATCGTCGGTTTCCATAACCGTTTGGACGAATGGTCGCCTTTTCGTAGAAGTGACTGCCTAAAATGCTAAGCAGGAATCCGAGTTCTTCCGAAATGTTACCGCGGGCCAGACCCGTTGGAGGAAATGTGGTGTTGCCGGAAGCCTATCGCGGTCTGACCTCTCCGATCGCCGTTCTGGGCAACGTCCGGTTACGCGAGGGATCGGGAGTGTGAAGCTCTGGGCCCTCTTTCATTTCGGCTTGATGTTCTGGTTTACGCGGAACAGATTCGCCGGGTCGTAGCGTTTCTTGATCTTCGCCAGACGGTCGTAATTCTTGCCGTACGTCGCCCGGATGCGATCTTCGCCCTCTTCCATCATGAAGTTGATATACGCGCCGCCAGCAGAGTAAGGATGTAGTGCGCTCCAATACTCCTTCGCCCACGTGGAGATCTTTTCCTTGCTCGCGGGGTCCGGATCGACCCCGACAATCACTGCGGCCCACATCGCGTCGCGGTAACACCACGGCGTTGCGCTGTTCTTGACGCGGCTCGCCGCGCCGTTGATTGGGTACATGTGCATGGTCGACTGCATGGTCGGTAACTTTGCCGCGTGCTTCAGATGAAAGGCGATGGCTTCGTCGGAGAGCGTGCGCACGAAATCGGCCTTCCAGTACCATTGCAGGCCCGGCGGATAGAGACCATCGAACAGACTTTGCAGTGCCGGATGCGGAATCGGGCCGACCATGTCGAGCGCTGGAACCTTGAAGCTCCGAATGGGCTTGAACACCTTCTCCGCCTTCTTGATCGGGCCCGTGTAGCACCACACAATCCCGCACATCTTCTTGTTGTGCAGATGCTCGGGAAACGGCGGCCCCGGCGGGACAGTGATGAAAGCAAAGAACCCATAGACGTCATCGGGCGCCTTCGCGATGAAGCTGCGGTACCAGCGCATCATCTCTGCTGCGTCTTCCATCGGCCACAGCATCGGCCCGCCGTAGTCGGTGTGCACCGGTTGCGCCTTGAACAAAAATGAGGTCACAACACCGAAGTTGCCGCCCCCGCCGCGCACCGCCCAGAACAGGTCGGCATTTTCCTTGGCGCTGGCCGTGACGAACCGCCCGTCGGCCAGCACCATGTCGACGGCTAGCAGATTGTCGATAGTCAGGCCGTACCGCCGCGTCAAGTAACCGATCCCGCCACCCAACGTCAGTCCAGCCACACCGGTTGTCGAAATGACGCCCGCAGGAACCGCGAGACCGAACCCGTGCGTCGCATGGTCCACGTCCCGCCAGAGCGCGCCGCCGCCGACCAGCACGGTCTTCTTCTTCGGGTCCACGCGAACATAGTTCATCGGCGAAAGATCGATAACCAATCCGTCGTCGCACACTCCCAACCCGCCCGCGTTGTGCCCGCCGCCGCGGATAGCTACCAGCAGCTTTTGTTCGCGGCCGAACTTCACTGCCACCATGACATCGGCCACGTCGGCGCAGCGCGCAATCAGTCTCGGGCGGCGGTCGATCATCGCGTTGTACACCTTGCGAGCTGCCTCGTAACTCGGATCGCCTGGCTCGATCAGCCCTCCGCGCAAGCTGGCCCTGAAAGCTGCAATCGTCGCTTCGTTCTGCATCGTTACCTCAATGCCCGGAAATTTGGCCTGATCTACTGCGGTTGGCTTCATAGCTATGGTACGGCGCTTCACCCGGCAAACCCTGCATGATCCGCTAATTTAGCCTGAATTTCCGATTTGGACCTCTGACTCGCACATCGTACGCTTCTCCTTCCCAGGACACAACGACTTGGCTGCCTGGCTGCCTGAACAGGCCCATTGAAACCGCGTGATTAAGTCAATCGGAAGAATCTCTTCTCGCTATCCAGAAGTCCTAGTGTTGTATCGGAAGCGCGATGAGGCAAGGGGGTGTGCGGGCTCGGCGTGATTGCGCGCTTTCGATACAACGACTTGAAAGGAGCCGCCGTGATTGCGGCGGACGCGGGCCCTATGCAAATTGAATGGAGTGGAGGGGCGGCGTGCAGGTGTGCTGGGGTGGTGCGGCGGAGCACAACAGCTGACACGATGCGTGAAAAAGTTGGCTCCGGCGAGAAAATATTGTGAAGAGAGTGCCTGAAGAAGCCGGAGGAAGAAATTTGTTCGGCGATGAGTCAAGAAGCGACGGACCGTGCCGAAACACGCGAAGGGTTCGAATTGGAGAGAGTCGCTTCATGCCGCAGCCGTGAGCACCGGTGGAGCGCGAAGTTGGATTTCAGCAGCGGTGAGTCTTTCGACGAGCATCATCGGCCCATCACACTTGGGGCAGAGCCAAAGATCGCTCGCGTTGTTGGCGCCCGACCTGTCTTGTTCGGTCGGCGGAGTTGCAGCCGAGCCGAGCAGCTGGAAGCAAAGTGGCAAGGTGGTGGCACGTTTGCGGTTGGCCAGGAAGCCGAAATTTCGGATGCGCACGAAACCGTCCGGGAGCAGATGCAACAGAAAGCGGCGCAAGAACTCATCGAGCGATAGAGGCAGCGACCTCTGTTCGTTATTGTGAGCGGAATCGCGCCAACGAAACGTGACCTGGCCATTGGCAAACGAGACCAGGCGGTGGTTGGATATGGCCACGCGATGGGTATAGCGGCCCAGATAGTGGAGCACATGTTGTGGGCCGCCGAATGGCCGTTTTGAGTAGACCACCCAGTCCTTTCGGAACAGCGGTCTCAGCCACGAGGAGAACGTCTTTGGCCGAGCCAGAGGCGCCAGGTCTCCATGGAATTGCAATTGGCCGTCGCGAAAGGCGCGCTGGAGAGCCGCAACAAACTTGCCACGAAAGACGCGACTGAGCACCTTGACGGGAAGAAAGAAGGCGTAGCGAGTTTTGATCCAGTGGGTGTGATCAGCGGAGAGTCCGCCGGCAGGAACCACGCAATGGACATGCGGGTGAAGTTCGAGCTTTTGATTCCAGGTGTGCAGCACGCTGAAGAAGCCGATCTCCGCGCCGAGATGTTTGGGATCGCGAGCGACTTCGAGAAGGGTTCCCGCACTGGCGCGAAACAGAAGGTCGTAGACCACCTTCTTGTTCTGCAAGGCCAGTGGTGCCAACTCGCGAGGCAGCGTGAAGACAACATGGACATAGCGCGTCGGGAGCAGCTCCTGGCGACGCGCTGCGAGCCAGCGGTCGCGAGCCCCGGCTTGACACTTCGGGCAGTGCCGGTTGCGGCAAGAGTTGTAGGAGATGGCACGATATCCGCAGCGAGTGCATTCATCGAGATGTCCGCCGAGCGCGGCGGTGCGACACCGCGCAATGGCTAGTAGCACTTTGACATGCTTCCAGCTGATCCACTTATGGCTTCGTTCGATGAATGCGTCTCCCGCAGCGCGGACCAGATCGGCCACCTCCAGCGGTGGCCGGCTCACCTACTGGTCCTGTGGTGATTCGTCTTTCAGCTGCAACGAGTCCAGAGGACTGGCAGTCGCGTTCAGGCGACGTTGCGAGAGATGCAGATAGAGAGTGGTCTCTTCGAGATCACTATGACCTAACAGCGTCTGGATGGTGCGCAGATCCGCGCCCGCTTCGAGCAGATGCGTGGCGAAACAATGGCGCCTATCTCGAGAACAAGATAGTCGCCACTATCTGGACTTCCAGACTATGCCGAGTA
>CAVSDV010000020.1:0-420922 GCA_963726725.1 Candidatus Acidiferrales bacterium | reverse complement strand
TGGATGCTATTAGTTAGTGATTGGAGGGATGCTCAGTTTTGGTCAGTTTTGGCGGAGGGACAATCCGCATAATCAGTCCAATTTGCGCGTACACGTTGTTTTCAAAAGAGAAGCTCTCAAATCGCGTTAGACACAGTGCCGCAAAAGCACCAAATACCGCGATTGATACGCTCAGCGAAACGCTGAACGGCAAAGTCCAACTCGCACAGTGTCGCAAGAATCAAAAACGTGGAGAGTATCGACAGTCCGAAATGACTGCTGGCGACACGCTCTACTGGCAGAAACTTACGGTCTCAAGCCGCACAAAACGTAGCTACTTCTTCGATAGGAAACATAGGGCCCACTCAAGCCATACATCTTAGTCTCACTTGAGTTTTGCCAACGAAAGCTGCGGAGGTCGGAGCGAATGTCCAACTGGCGAAAACAGCTTGGACTGACTGACCTGTGTCTGAATTGCAGCTTTCCAAATCTGCCAGAGCAGACAGTAAATCTTGGATTTTTCAAATACTCCATATCACACTTCCCCGGCCAGGTCCGCTCTGCTTGCAGTCTCCGATTCTTTCCGGATGGACAAAGCTCCTAATTTATCCTCCAGCACGCCCGTTATCCTTGAAATGCCACCATCTCAATGTCATCATCTCGCTCGCAGATCGGAATCCCCCGCCCACCGATCGTCGCTCCAAAGGGAACCCATAACCATGGCCTCCGAAGGTAAGAAAATAAAACGCACCAACATTCGCAAATTCATTAAGCCGTACGTAGTCCGTGATGGTCATGGATTTCGCCTAATGGATCACGACCCTACTGACACTCATCATCTCAATTCCGAAGACAAGCCCGAGGCCAAGAAACTCCTCGTTCAGGGCGTTCAACTTCTCAGCGAAATGCAGGATGTTCTCTACGCTCAAGGCGAGTGGGGCCTGCTCTTGATTTTCCAGGCCATGGATGCCGCTGGCAAAGACGGCACTATTAAGCACGTCATGTCCGGGGTAAATCCGCAGGGCGTCGACGTGTTCTCCTTCAAAGCCCCGTCCAGCGAAGATCTTGCCCACGACTACATGTGGCGCAGCCTTCGTTGTGTCCCTGTCTCGCGGCAAGATCGGCATCTTCAATCGCTCGTATTACGAAGAAGTCCTTGTCGTCCGTGTCCACCCTGAATTGCTGGATAAACAAAGAATCCCCGAGCAATTCCGCCAGGACCATTTCTGGAGGAATCGCTACGAGGATATAAACGGTTTTGAGCGTTACCTGACGCGTAACGGCATTGCCATCCGCAAATTCTTCCTGAACGTTTCGCGCAAGGAACAGAAAAAACGCTTCATGGAGCGCCTCGACAATCCCGAAAAAAATTGGAAGTTTTCTGTTTCTGACGTGAAGGAGCGTAAGTGCTGGGACGATTATCAGGATGCCTACGAAAAAATGATCCGCAACACCGCCACCGACCAGGCTCCATGGATTGTCGTTCCTGCAGACAACAAATGGTTCAGCCGCCTGCTTGTGGTTGCTTCAATCGCCGATGCGTTGCACGATATGGATCTGAAATATCCTGTTGTTACCGAAAAGAAGCTCGCAGAGCTTCAAGAAGTGCGCAGGCAACTGGAGAAGGAAAAGTAATGTAACTGAGTTCGGCCGTGTCCTCTAATGGTGGTCGTTGCTTGGATCCGGGAGTACCTTCAGCCGCTGTAGCCCCAGATCGTGGAACAGCGCTGGCCAATAGTTCTTGAACATATTTCCGGCAAACTTCCATGCCAGGTCTGTGCCATACCGCTGCGCATTTTTTGCGCCCGTCTGCTCGGAGCGAGGCAGATACACATTGGCCAGCGCCTCTGCCGCCAGGGGTCCCAGCAATCCCGAAGTATTGAACGTGCCCTTGCCAGAGTCTGTGCGCGTGACAAACAGCCGCTGCGCTGAATACTTCACGCTGCCCCACAATGTGGGCCGAACTTGGGGGAAGAATCGCGGGTCTTGATGCAGTACGGACGCGAACGCAAACGTGCCGAAAAAGCTGCTCGATGAAGCGCGCGCAATTGTTGCTCCATAGCGGCTTCCGTAGGCATCCCAACCCTGCCCGTAGGCCGAGGGTACATTTCGAGCCTGGCTAACCCCTGCGCTTATGCCTACTGCGACCAGGTACGCCGGAGAGATGCTCTGGTTCACGAACAATTTGAACTTTCCACCTGAGCTAAGGGGGCCAGCGTCGTGGGCGATATCCGGAAAGGCTATCGACCTGTTCGTCATATACCCGATAATTGCGCCTGTCGCATCCATCGGCGAGGCCAACCCGCCATTATCTTTGGGCTGTGGTGAATCAGGCAGTGGCTTTGTCGAATTCGTCCCCGCCCCGGCGGGCTGTTGTGCTTCGGCAATTCCGCTAAGAAACGCGCCGACAGTCAACATCAATAGGCTCAACTTCAGGATTTTTCGATTCGGAACGAACTTCATGATTCTTCCTCGGCGCGAACACCTGAATCTTGCCACGCTCGGAATGTCCATCGATTGTGGTCCAAGAAAACTATCACGGCCTCTTAAACCACGCAATACAAGCTCTTTTTATACGATTTCCCTGCGCTTCTCCTCTTCAACCACTACTGTGCTGACGCAACTTCTGTCCATGCTTTACTCTAGTAAGGTTGGACTGCAGTGGCTGGTAGAATTCTTTCCACTGCGATCCTCCCTCGGTGCGGATTCCGATGAAGGTAATCAGTATTCCGGGCTGATCGTGATCAGCATTCCGGGATGGTGTGATCAGTCGTCGGAGCGAAGCGACGCTGGTTTTTGCATTTTGTAGAAAGTGATCACGATCGTCAAGTGAGAGTTTGTTGTTGTTGGAGCTGTGGGAAAGTGGAAATCGCTCCTGCGATTTCCAAGGGCGCTTTTTGCCCGTCTTTTCCACAGCTTTTGGCCCGACGATTCGTTCACTTTTCCTCCTTCTCTCCTTTCTTTTTCCGCATGGAATCTCCGCGCATCTCGATGCGATGTGCGTTGTGCACCAAGCGGTCGAGGATTCCGTCGGCCAGTGTGGGATCTCCAATCTGTTCGTGCCAGCGAGACACCGGCAACTGCGAAGTGAGGATCATCGAGTGCGTCTGGTAGCGATCCTCGGAGATTTCCCAAAAGTCTCTTCTCTCTGGTTCCGACATCGGGGCCATGACCCAGTCATCAACGACCAGGACATCGATCCGGTTCAGCCGCCTCAACAGTTGTCGCAGACTGCCGTCGGCGCGTGCCAGACTCAAATCCCGGAACAGCGCCGCGGCCCTCGTGTAGTAGACCCGATAGCCATCCCGACAAGCTTTCTGCGCCAGAGCTGTGGCCACATAACTCTTGCCTACACCGGTGGGACCCAGCACGAAGATGTGCTCGTGGTTGGCTACCCAAGTAGACTCCTGGATCAAGGCACGGATCACGCTGCGGTTCAGTCCTCGCTCGGCACGATAATCGATGTTCTCGACGCAGGCAGTTCCCCGTAAGCGAGCCGCAAGGACTCTTCTGGTGAGCGCCTGGTTCTGACGCCAGTTCCACTGCTGATCGACCAGGAGCGCCAGACGGTCGAGGAAGCTCAACTCTCGAGTAGCTTCGTCCTGTTCCTGATGCTCCAGCGCTTGCGCCATCCCCTGAAGCTTGAGTGCATAGAGTTTTTCTTTCATCGGTTGTTGCAACATGATCGTCTCTCCTTTTTATTCGAAGTACTCGGCGCCACGAATGTTGTCATGCGATGGCGGAAGAAGTGGCGGTGGCGGTTCTGGGAGGGGTTGTTGGTCGAGTGAGTTCTTCAGAATCGATTTCACGCTCTGGTAGCGGCATGCACCCGTCCGTATGGCACGATCGGCAGCCGCTTCCATCCGGGTCGAGGAATATTCCTCGGCCAGTCGAATGATCCCGAGGCAGGATCGATAGCCCATCTCTGGATGCGGTTTTTCCGCGAGGATCTGTGCAAACAACTTGGCCGTGTGCGGTCCGATCTGTTCGGCCCAGTTCACCATGCGTGAGGGAGTCCACTCGAGATGTGCTTGGTGACTCTTCGGCCGGTGTTCTCTCTGCGTGAACACCTGTTCTCGGCCATGACCACGGACGTGCGAGGCTATCCGCTGTCCCTTGTGAAAGATCTCGATGGTGGTCGGTGTCGCTCGAACCTCCACGCGTTCCTGCACCAGCGCGTAGGGCACGCTGTAGAAGTTGGCGTCGAAGGCGATGTGGTAGTCGATGTTGACTCGCGCGTAGGACCACTGGCTCATGTCGAACGGCTCGGCAGGCAACGGGCGTAAAGCGTTGCGTTCCACTGCAGCGAACACACTGGCACGAGATCCTTCGCGCTTCCGGAAAGGTCGCTGATTCAGCCGTTCGAGAAGTTCGCGAATCGCTTTGTTCAAATCTGCCAGGCGAAAAAACTTCTGATGGCGCAGGGCGGCAATGATCCAGCGTTCGGCAACTTGTACACCAACCTCAACCTTGGCCTTGTCCCGAGCCCGATAGGGACGCGCCGGCACAACTCCCACATCGTAGTGCATCGCAAATTCTTGATAAGTGGGGTTGAGATCTGGATCGTAGCGGCAGGCGCGGCTCACTCCCGTCCGTAAGTTATCCGGGATTAGCAGCCTGGGCACTCCAGAAAAGTATTCAAAGGCATGAATGTGCGCGCCGATCCAGGCAGCCAACTGCTGATCCCCAGTGGCTTCTGCGTAAGTGTAGGAACTCGCGCCCAGCACCATCACGAACAGCGGCGCCGGCCAGACTTCGCCGGTGACCGGATCGTGCACTGGAATCGTTGTACCGGCCCAGTCGACGAAACCCTTCTCGCCGGGCTGGTGCTCCTGGCGCAGAACCACATTCTGTTTCCCGCGCCACCGCTGATACAGAGCGCAGAATCGGCTGTAGTGATAGCCCTCCGGGTTACTCTGTCGGTACTCTTCCCAAGCTAACTGCAGTGTCAGATGACGATGGCGCTGTAACTCCTCGTGAAGAGCTGGAAAGTCCGGAACGGCACGCTCCCGAGACCAATCCACGGGACGTTGCTCGCCGAACAGCGCTTCTTCGACGCGCTTCTCGTCCCAGCCTTCCGGCAGCGGCCAAGTAATCCCGGCCACTGCTGCTCTCTTTAAGTAGTTATGGACCGCTCCCTGGCTGATCGTGACAGGTCGTTCCATATCTAACGCTTCTGATTAATCGGGACTTGAGCAGTGAACTGGTCCTCTTTGCTCGAATTGTATTCAAGTTTCTATCCAACCAGAATCTGCGGATTTGCCCAGAACTGCCTTCCATGCCGTTTTCCGTTGGCATTCGCGATGACTAAACCACATCGATGACGATAAGGGTGATGTCGTCCTGCTGGGCCAGTGAGGCGGGTTGCCAAAGGTGTATCTCGGAGAGCAGTTGATCTGATAGCTCAGAAGGCGGGCGCGATTGATTGTTGCGAATAACTTGTTCAAGCTTCCGGTCGCCAAAGGAATCGCCGCTGGCATTCTGGGGTTCAATCACTCCGTCGGTGTAAAGCAGGAAGCGGTCGCCTGAGTGAATCGCTAAGTCACAAACAGGATAGTCGGGATCCGTGATGACTCCAAACAATAGGCCATTGCTTACGATCTGTTCCAGCTTACCTTCCCGCCAGCGGAGAAGCGGAGGGTGCCCCGCCGCTGAATACGATGCCTTGCGATTTTCGGTATCAAGCCACAAATAGGCCGCAGAAACGAACTGATCATGGAGCTGCCTGAAGAGGATGCGGTTCAACCCCCGCAGCACTTCTCGTGGGTCGTGCGCGCAAGGTACGACGGTTTGCATCGCCACTTTGATCATCGAAGCGATGAGTGCGGCTGGAACACCGTGTCCGGTGACGTCCGCCACGAGGAAGCCAATCCGCATCCGATCGACGGGAATGAACTCATAAAAATCACCAGCGACGGCAGTCATAGGCCGATAGGCAACTGCAATCCGGACGTTCCGGACCTCGGGAATGCTGGTGGGGAGGATTGAGAACTGCAACTGCCGGGCAACCTCGAGTTCGTTTTCAATCGACAGCAAGCGACGCTCGTTAGCAAAGACGATTTGCACGGAGACGTACCCAAACGAAAGCAGGAACACGGCAAAAGCTAGATGATCTAGGACGCGCGGAGTCTGGTAATACGGGCGCGACAGGTTGACCCATAGAGCCTCAATGAGGAAAACGAGCGTGCCTACCTCTAGAACGCGCCGGTTGAGGAGAATCAGGAACTTGTCAGACAGCTGCTTCACTGCGACGACAGCTACAAAGATCAGAAGGCCGCAAACCGTGACGAGAATGTTGTACAGCATGAACTTGTTGGCTGAACCGCCGAACACGAACCAGCCAATGCCAGCAAGAGCGACGGCCATCCCGGCAAAGATAACGATCTCGATCAGAAGTCGAATTCTACCCAGGCTTAATTCCAGGAAGGCAAACGAGGCAACAACTATGGTCAGGTAGGCGATCACAACGTTTACATAGGGAACACTCATCTGAAACGAATGCGGCAGAGCCGCAACGACAGCCGGCGAGTGAGCCAGCAGTCCGGCTCCATACATCGCGCTCCAGATTCCTAGCCAGATAAAGAGGCGTACTCCGCTTCGCCGGCGGATGGCAGCAATCGCGCAGGTTCCCAGTCCCATAAACAGGAATACTGCCCCGGAAATGATGCTGGCGAGCTGGCCGCGGAGCATTGCCAGGACTTGAGCTTCCAACCGCCCTCCTCGCAGACATCAGCAAGATATCAGAGCTGATGTCGACTCTTCTTCTTCTGTCGGTGGCCAGATTATCCGGAGAGTGACGGGCTCACATCTTTCCGTCGGGCTTCACGGCGGATTCCTGCATCGGATTCGTTGGTGCATTGCCCATTAACACAATCAAGCCGTCGGCAAGCGTGCCGCGCCAACTTAAATAATCGTGGTTGCCCGCGAACTCCTGGAAGTGAACCTCATAGCCCTTTGCCAGCAGCACATCGCGCAGGTTTCGCGTGGTCAGCAGAATGGAATTGCCGTTTCCGGAAAAGTCTATTTCATCGCTGCCCGGCGTCCAGGTAGAAGCGAAGCGGCAGCTTTGGGCTGGCGATGAATTGTTTGGCCACCCAATTGGGCTCCGGATCGGTTTGTGAATCGGAGGAATTGTCACTCTTCGGGGGAATCCAATGGAACGAACCGGATTGCGAAAGGATGTTTCCAAATGTTTCCGAGTGGCGCAGACCGACATACGCGCTTGCGAGTCCGCCGAAACTGGAGCCGCCGACCGCCGTCTGCCGGGGATCAGTCGTAAAGTTGTACAGGCCGTGCGCCCACGGCAGCAGTTCGGAAACAAGGAAGTCCGCAAACACAGGATTGCAGGGAAGCTCGCGGCTGCGCGCATCATCGGGTGCATTGCCGATGAACAGCGCGACCATCGGCGGAATTCGCCTTTCCGAGATGAGGTTATTGAGGATCGTGGGCGTGGGCACAAGAGCGGCTTGATTCTGGTCGCCCAGATAGGCCCACTCATCGAAGAGCACGAGAAGCGGATATGGTTTCGCGCTTTTGGAATATCCCGGGGGAAGATAAGCGCCAATCTCGCGTTCGTTTTTCAGTAAGGTACTTTTGAATTGGTGCTTTTCGATTTCGCCTGCTGGAACGCCGGACCTTTCTGCGATCCACGGCTGCGCCGGCGCATCCGGCATTTCGAGGATGGACCGACCCAGATACTCGGGAGCATCAACGCTAGCCTTGTCCACACGCCAACGCTTCGGGTTCAGGGGATCAACTCTGGCAGCCGCCGCAATCATCGTGATCGTGTCTTGATCGATGCCGTATGCGAGTCCTTGGAGCCGCGCGACATTGGGGGCCAACGTGTAATCAAATCTCATTTTCCTATCAACCACGACGCTCGCGTACCAAACGTCCGTCTCTCCCAATCGCTGCATGAGATAGTCGTCTGGCGTGGCAGCAGCATTAGGAATCCGCAGGACGATTACGTTCTGCGTGTAGGGGGTTCCCTTCCAAAGAAAAGTTACCAACATGTTCCTGTTATCGCCGGGCAGCGGTTCGATGAGCGGTGTGCCCTGCGTCTTAACTTCATCCCAGAAGGCGTCAACACTTTCCTGTTTTCCAGACTCGAGCGACGCTCTTAGAAGTCTAATCCGCGGGCTTTCATGTAGCGGCTTGGGCGGAGCCAAACGCGCACTCAACGTTACGAGCTTCTCGAGTCTGATTGTAAAGGCTCCTGCCACACTCTTGCTGCGGGCCGCAACCTCCAACCGGTACGTGCCCGGACGTTCCGCCACGAAATTGAACGTGTCCGCGTTGGGTCCGAGCGCGGTCCCGCGAAACTTACTGCCTGACGGATCGTAGACGATGACCACCAGTTGTATTCCGCGAGGGTCAAGATTGATCTGGGCGAAATCTCCAGCATTGACCGAGACGGCAAACGATTGCGCTTTGCCCGCGCTGAGCTCACCCTCTCGAACTTTCGCGACAGAGAGTTCAGCGTCGTTTGCGAACGTGGTGATACTGAAGAGTAGGAGTAGCAAGGATACGATTAGCGACAGATGTTTAACGGACAACGCAGTGCTCCTTCCATCCCCGAGATGGTTCACGGAAGGTATAGCAGTTTTGTCAGTCATCGGTCTGTGACTGACGCCACCATATTTTTCACAACCGTTAGCAGTTTCCGGCCTAATCACTCCACAGCAAACAAATCCAGGTAACTGGAGAGTCGGCTAACCGGACATCACATGGCAGTCTGCCGCCCCGTGTCACGTTGGTGATGGCTGAACTCTGTGGTCGTCATCAAAAAGTGGATTGGTCATGGCTCGGAAGAAATGGTAAATCGATACAAGCATCTTCGCCCTGGTCTTAAGCAGGAAGAGTTGGCGCGTGTACCAGACTTTGCACCTGAAATAGAAGCAGAAAGGGCTGAGTTTGACCCGTTTGACCCAAGACTCGAAGCCGTGGCATGATGTAAGTGCCTTGTTATTAGTCTACTGGGAGATCGTCCAACGGTAGGACACCAGCCTCTGGAGCTGGTTATCTTGGTTCGAATCCAAGTCTCCCAGCCAATCTTTATTTCTTAATCCACTCAGTTGATGTTGGGGTTTACAAATCTCTTGCCATCGCCGGGATGATTGCCCTCAGAAGACCAATAAACTGGCCCTTCACCCGTTCTGCCGTCGCCAGCACCTCATTGTGATCTAGCGGTTGCTCCAATATTCCCGCCGCCGCATTCGTCACGCAAGAGATTCCCAGCACTCTCATTCCACTGTGGCGTGCTGTAATCACCTCCGGCACTGTAGACATCCCCACCAGGTCCGCCCCGATTGTCCGCAAATACCGTATCTCCGCCGGCGTCTCGTAACTCGGGCCCGCCAGCGCCGCGTACACTCCCTCTTCCAACTCGATCCCCAGCCGCTTTCCCTCGCTCCGGGCTAACTCTCGGTACCTTCTGTCGTACGCCGTTGTCATGTCCGGAAATCGCGGTCCAAACCTTTCTTCATTCGGGCCAATCAACGGATTTGCGCCTTGCAGATTAATGTGGTCGCTGATCGCCACCAGGCGCCCTTGTGTAAACTCCTTTTTGATTCCTCCCGCCGCGTTTGTCAGAATCACCGCTTTAACGCCTAGTCGCTCAAACACGCGAATTGGGAACGCCGCCTCTTTCGCGGTATACCCTTCATAAAGGTGCACGCGGCCTTGCATGCCCACCACCGCCACACCTTCCACCATTCCAATGACCAGTTGCCCCGCATGGCCGATGGCAGTGGACTGCGGAAAGTGGGGAATCCTGACGTAGGGAATCCGCACCGCGCTCGCAAATTCGTCCGCGAACGCACCCAATCCAGAACCGAGAATCAACGCAATCTTCGGCCGCGCCCTCGTTTTTTTTCTCAGGAACTCAGCCGCGCGCTCGGCCGTGACAAATTCGAAGCCCTGGCTTTGCTGTCCCGATCTCACATTTTTTTTTGCCGCACTCACGTCAAGATCCCCACTATGCACGCAGACATCAGATTCGCCATGGTTCCCGCCAGCATCGCCCGGATTCCCAGTTTCGCCAGATTGCCTCGTTGCTCGGGTGCCAGTGCTCCGATTCCACCGATCTGGATCCCAATCGAACTGAAATTTGCAAATCCGCACAGGGCAAACGTCGCGATCGTAAACGAACGCGGATCCAGTGTCCCTTTCATCGGCCCCAGTTTTGTGAACGCCACCACCTCATTCAGCGCCATTCGCGTTCCCAGCAAATTTCCCACAATTCCTGCGTCCTTCCACGGAATTCCAATCAACCATGCCAACGGCGAGAAAATCCAACCAAACAGCTGTTCCAGACTGGAAGGGAACCACGGCATACGGTGTAGCGCCAGCCAGTTGTGGGCTCCGCCCATCATGAAATCCACCAGGGCCAGCAATGCCACAAACGAGATCAGCATCGCTCCCACATTGATCGCCAACTGCAATCCATCCGATGTACCTCTCGAAAGCGCCCCCAGGAAGTTGGCCTCTTTTTCCATAGGCGGCATATGGACCTGCCCGGCAGTCAGCGGCTTTTCCGTCTCCGGCACCAGGATCTTCGCGATCAGCAGCGTGCCCGGTGCGGTCATAATCACCGCGGCCAGCAGGTGTTTCGCTTCCACACCTGCAATAATGTACGCGGTCATAATAGCCCCCGACACATGCGCCATTCCGCAGGTCATCACGCACATCAGTTCCGACCTGGTCAGCTTATTTAGGAAAGGGCGAATCGTTAGTGGCGCTTCTGTTTGCCCCATGAAGATGCTCGCGGCGATGTCCAGAGACTCCGCTCCGCTTGCTCCCATCACCCGGGTCATCACCCATGCAAATCCCCGGATGAATACTTGCATCACCCCGATATGATAGAGAAACGCAAACACCGCTGCGATAAAAATGATCGTTGGCAATACTTGAAATGCAAATACAAATCCAAACGAAGAACCGCGCTTCCCCAGTTCGCCGAATACAAATTCGGATCCTGCAAACGCGAAGTTCAGCAGTTTATTTACCACCTCCCCAGCAGCTTGAAACAGCCTGCGGCCAGGTTCAAATTTCAACACAAATAAGCCAAACGCAAGCTGTAGCCCGAGGCCCCACAACACTGTCTTCCTCTGAATTGCCTTTCGATCTGTCGAGAAGAGAAACGCCAAGCCGAGCAATACTGCCATGCCCAGGACTCCCACAAATCTGCCCATTCGGTCTCCTTCGCCTCTTCTCTTCCGTCACGCTGCTTCTGAAAATCCTCTCTACGCCTGCCGGGGAATGGCGAGCCTAACATTCGCCCTCACCACCGTCAACGCGCAGAAATTTCTGTTGACTATCCAGGATCGAAAGGCATTTTCAATTGTCTGGGATGAATCTGGAAACGGTATTGGCAGGCTGTGGAGAAAAGAAAAGGGGATGGCCGGAGCCATCCCCTTCTGCTTCCTATCGCCGAAACTCCTTAAGGGAGTTTCGGGCTGAATTTACTGCAATGGCTCAGGGCGCGTTGTAGAACGTCATGTACAACGGCGCATTTCCCCTTGTAGCTGCTGGCGTTATTGGGGTCAATGAACCGTCGGAGTTGATCGTGAAGGTTGAGATCGAACCCGCGACGGTGTTGCTGCCGTTATTGTCGACGGCTAAAAGCTTTCCCGTCGTATCTATAACAATGCTCCCATTTAAATTCACACCTGTAGGATAGGGAGCCCCACCTATCAGTGTCATATTGGAGGTGATGGCTCCATTTGTGCCGAGAGCATACGCATACACGTTACCCGTCACGACTGTGTCGCCGCTGTCGAGCACGTACAGATACTTGCTGGACGGATCCACATCAACCTTGTCAACAAATAGGGTAGTTGGTGGCGTCGCACCCCCGACCTTGAGGGTGCCGTTGGCGGTGAGTATCCCGTTCGCGTCAATCGTGAACGCAGAAACGGTTTTGTTTAGGAAATTAGCCGTATACAAATACTTGATGGAAGGGATCGATCGTCGCGCCGATTGGGTCGCTTCCCGCAGGCAAGGCGTACGTTGTCGGGGCACCCAATGTGCCGTTTGTCTGGTTGATTGTAAACGCATAGATCTTGTCGTCATCGCCGACCACATAGAGGAACTTACCCAGACGGTCCACCACCACGAATTCAGGGCCGTTCAAGCCAGTGGTTTGAGTCATTGAGCCCAACGTGCCATCAGTTTGGTTCAGCACAAAGTGGTCCAGCGTGCTCGCGCCATTGTCGATTACATACATAAATCGGCCCGTTGGGTCGATAACACCGTAATTGATCGTTACCTGCACCAGCGACCGGAATTGTCGCCGGATCGGCCGCTGTTAACGCGCCTGTCGTTGCAGTTACATTGAACAAGTGAACTTGACTGCTGTCGGTGATGTTATAGATGTACTTACCATTCGCATGCACCAATGTCTGTACTGGCACATAATTGGCCGTCGCAATGCTAGCCGTGGCAGACGGTGTAAGAGGTGCTGTTGTTGACGAAGCCGTCACCGTATATCCGCCGATGTTACGAGCAGTACCTCCGCTGTTCGAAACGTACGCAAAGTGCGCGCTGCCAGTTACGACCGTAACCGTCGTCGCTCCCGTCCGCATACCTTCCGTCGCTGTCGCTGTGCAGGACCCTGCAAATGTCCCGCTAGCTAGCTCGTTGCCATTCACACCGCTTGCTGCTAGAAGCACTGCGTCTGCCGGCGTGCATGCACTCGTCGCCCAAGTTACCTTCCCGGTCAGTGGCTGAGTTGTTCCCGCAAAGTCGCTCAGCAATTCTACCGCTGTCAACGTGGTGCTATTCCCCACTGTGATCGACGGACTCGCCGGAGTAACCTTCAATCCGATCACCACCGGAGCCGTCACTGTCAGCACTGCGTTGGGACTGGTCACGGCACCTATAGTGTAGTGGCCGTGATGTTCGAGGATCCTTGCACGGCACCCGAAAAGAAGGAAGTTGCCAAACCGCTGCCATTGATCGTCGCGGTCGCCATATTCGACGAAGCCCACGTTGCGACACTGCTTACGTCCTCTGTGCGGCTTGCGGCCGCCAAATTCTTGTACGTCCCTGTCGCCACGTACTGTTGCGTCTTGCCCATTGCAATCGATGTTGCCGCGGGCGTTACAGCAATGCTCTGTATCGGATGGTACACCGTCAGACTTCCTATCGCGGCGGAACCTCCGATGCTACCTGTGATCGTAACAGCAGTGGTATCAGGCGGCATTGCTGCTGTCGCCAATGCGGTCGAATCGATTGCCACTACTCCGGAATTCGAAGAGGCCCATGACGTGGAGGAGGTAACATCCTTCTGTATTCCATCACTGTAAAATCCCATCGCCGTATATTGTTGTGTGTTTCCTCTTCCAACCGATGCTGCATCAATGCTTGCACTCGACGGAGAGATCCCCACGCTCCGCAAAAACGGACTGCCGCTGCTGCACGCGGTCAGTAAAACAACGCACAATAACGATATTGTAGATAGTGCGGTACCACTGGGCTTTCTTCTCATGACGCCTCCTGAGCGTTGAATACTGAAACTCTTTATGCAGAAGCGGACGTACAACGACCGGTGTGCCCGTTCTTGAGCGGAGAATTTTTGTGGGCGAGGTTCCCTCCCCTGGTTGGCCGTTGGAATCTACAGGCCTCTGTACGCCTGAAAGATACTTGAATTTCACGCAGGTATCCAAGTATCGTTGGCGTCGTTAGCATCCTCTTGTATATGTAAACCCATATCTAAACATTTGAATCCCTTCCGTCAGCGCTCTTTTGTTCTTTTATCGTCATAAACTTCTGTATTTACTGCTGTTTTCCCCTCCCCCTGCTTGCTTTTTAAGCACACCCACTTAAATTCCTCTCACCGCGCGCGCTCTCTCATTTTTTCGAGTTCCGATGGCGTCGCCCGCCCCGTTACCAAAACAAGCAACACTCCCGATAGCCTTTTTCGCCAGCTTCATGCAAAGATGCGACCATGAATCTCGCGTCTATTACGAGGACTTCTCTCTATGCCCAGACTGCCAACCATTGAAGATCACCGCCTGGAGGAAGCCAGACTTCGCAAGAAGCATTGGAAACGATGGGGTCCCTATCTTTCGGAGCGGCAGTGGGGTACGGTTCGCGAAGATTACAGCGCTAATGGCACCGCTTGGGAATTCTTTCCATTTGAGCACGCCCACGCTCGCGCCTATCGCTGGGGAGAAGATGGCATCGGGGGGATCAGCGACCGGCACCAGATGATCTGTTTTGGTCTCGCATTATGGAATAGCAAAGATCCCATTCTCAAAGAGCGTCTCTACGGCTTGACTGGCAATCAGGGCAATCACGGTGAAGACGTCAAAGAGCAGTACTTCTATCTCGATTCCACACCCACCCACAGCTATCTGCGCATGCTCTACAAGTATCCACACGCAGAATTCCCTTATAAATGGCTGCTGGAAGAGAACCGGCGCCGCGATCGCACTCGCCCCGAATTTGAACTCCTTGACACCGGTGTCCTCAGCGAAAACAGATACTTCGACGTTTTCGTGGAATATGCGAAATGCGACGTGGAAGACATTCTCATTCAGATTTCCGTATTCAATCGTGGTCCCGAAGCCGCTCCGATTCATCTGCTTCCGACCTTGTGGTTTCGCAACACTTGGTCCTGGGGCAAAGATCTCCGTCGCCCCGTCGTACGCCGCGCGCCGGATACCCCCGGCACCTTCTCTGCCGAACTGGAGCATTGGCAATATGGCAAGCGTTGGATGCTCTCTTCCGGCCAACCCCAACTCCTTTTCACCGAAAATGAAACCAATTACCAAACTCTCTTCAATTCACGCAATCGCACTCCATACGTCAAAGATGCCTTCCATCAATTCTTAATTCACGGCAACAAATCTGCCGTCAATCCCGCCATGAGCGGTACAAAAATGGCCGCGCTCTATTCTGCTCAACTCGGCCCCGGCGAATCTGCCGTCTTCAAGCTCCGCCTTACTGATTCCGACCCGCTATCCGGCATGGATAGTAGTTCGTCCATGCTCGGTTCCAGTTCCTCGCCTGGCGCAAGGGATCGCGCTCAGGAAATTCCCGGCACAAACGATTTTTCTGATGGTTTTGATGCGGTGTTCGAACAGCGAAAAAAGGAGGCCGACGAGTTCTACGACTCCAGAATTCCCAAGGAACTTTCTGCCGACGCGCGCGCGGTTACCCGGCAAGCCTACTCCGGTATGCTCTGGTCCAAGCAGTTCTACCACTACGATGTTCACACCTGGCTCGAAGGCGATCCTGCCGGCCCTGTCCCTCCCAAGGAACGCTGGGAGGGACGCAATAAGGACTGGACGCATCTCTACAACGACGACGTCATCTCCATGCCCGATAAATGGGAATATCCCTGGTACGCAGCATGGGATCTTGGCTTTCACTGCGTCCCTCTCGCCATCGTCGATCCGGATTACGCCAAGGATCAGCTCATTCTTCTTCTTCGTGAATGGTACATGCATCCCAATGGACAACTGCCCGCTTACGAATGGGCCTTTGGCGATGTCAACCCTCCCGTGCATGCCTGGGCCGCTTGGCGTGTCTATAAAATCGAGCGGCGCATCCGCGGCGTTGCCGACCGTGGTTTTCTTGAACGTATCTTTCACAAATTGCTTCTGAATTTCACTTGGTGGGTCAATCGCAAAGATCCCGATGGGCGCAACATTTTCCAGGGTGGTTTCCTTGGTCTCGACAACATTGGAGTCTTTGACCGTTCCGCCCCCTTGCCCACCGGCGGCCATCTCGAACAATCCGACGGCACCAGTTGGATGGGCATGTTCTGCCTCAACATGCTCGCCATGGCTCTGGAACTTGCTAAAGAGGATCAAGCCTATGAAGACGTCGCCAGCAAATTCTTCGAGCACTTCGTCAACATTGCTCACGCCATGAACGATATCGGCACCGCCGGCCAATCGCTCTGGGATCCTGAAGACGGTTTTTACTACGACACGCTCCACCTGCCAAATGGCGACGAGCATTTCCTGAAAATCCGGTCCATGGTCGGTCTCATTCCGTTGTTCGCTGTCGAAACTCTCGAGCCTGAAATCCTCGAACGCCTGCCGGGCTTCCAGCGTCGCATGCAGTGGTTCATGGACAATCACCCCGATGTTCCTGAACACATTGAAATGACGCAACGTTCTGCTCGTGGCGTGCGCCGCTTGCTCTCCCTTGCCAATCGCCGTCAACTCAGGCGCATTCTCAACCGTATGCTCGACGAAACTGAATTCCTATCTCCTCACGGCATTCGCGCACTCTCCCGTTATCACCTGGATCATCCTTACGAAGTCGAGGTAAACGGCCATGTCTCCCGCGTCGACTACGAACCCGCTGAATCTTCTACAGGAATTTTCGGTGGTAATTCCAACTGGCGCGGCCCGGTCTGGTTTCCCATGAATTATCTGCTTATCGAATCGCTCCAGAAGTATCACCACTACTATGGTGAAGACTTCAAAGTTGAGTGTCCCACTCACTCTAAGGAGGAATTCGATCTCTGGCAGGTAGCTGCTGAAATCTCAAGGCGTCTCACTCGCATCTTCCTCCGCGATAAGGATGGTAATCGTCCCTTTGCCGGTGGTGAAGATTTATTTAACAAGGATCCATACTGGCGTGATCTCATTCTCTTCTACGAATATTTTCATGGCGATAACGGCGCCGGTATCGGCGCCAGCCACCAGACTGGCTGGACCGGCTTGGTCGCCAAACTTCTTGAACAAAGCGGAGAATAGTTCGTGTCCATCCAGGCAGAAGTCCAATTCGGCAGGGAAGTGTGTGGCAACCTCGACTCTGCTGAAAAACGCGAGTGGCTCATTACCAATGGCATCGGTGGCTTTGCTTCCGGCACGGTCGCTGGCACTGCCACCCGTCGTTATCACGGACTGCTGATCGCCTCCCTCCAACCCCCTGCCGCGCGCACCGTACTCGTTTCCGGACTCGACGAAAGCGTACGCTACCTCGATTCTGCCTATTCACTCGCTACAAATCGTTGGGCCAGCGGCTTCATCTCTCCCAGCGGCTATCTGCAACTGGAGAGTTTCCATCTTGAAGGCACCAAGCCCGTCTGGCGTTACGCTCTCTCCGATGCCCTCTTCGAGAAACGCATTTGGATGAGACAGGGAGAGAACACCACTTATGTCCAATACACCTTGGTTCGTGCCAGCGCTCCCATCGAACTCGATGCAAAAGCGCTCGTCACCTATCGTGATTTCCACTCCACTACCCATGCCGATGGTTGGCAAATCAGAGTCGCTCCCACCGAAAACGGTCTGCAGGTAACCGCTTTTGACGGGGCTGTCCCATTTGTCTTGAAATCTGCAAACGCTGCATTCCAGTCTCGAGGCGAGTGGTATCGCGATTACTTTCTCCCCGTGGAACGCGAACGCGGCCTTGACGACAGGGAAGATCGCTTTTTCGCTGGACTTTTCCACGCCCATCTCGTCGTCGGCCAGAGCGTCACTCTTGTTTTCTCCACCGATCTGAATCCCTCGCTGGACGGCGATCAGGCTCGCGTCTCCCAGTCCAATCACGACTTAGCCCTTTTCCAGTCCTGGCAAAAACAGTACGCTGCCACTTCCAAATCTCCCGCGGAGGATGAACCCGGCTGGCTCTGGCAGTTGGTTCTCGCCGCCGATCAATTTATCGTCAAACGCGCCATTCCTGGTAATGCCAATGGTCGCAGCATTATCGCCGGCTATCACTGGTTTGGCGATTGGGGCCGCGACACCATGATCACTCTTCCCGGTCTCACCCTCACAACCGGCCGGCCCGAAATCGCCCGCGAAATCCTTCACTCCTATGCTCGCTTCGTCGATGCGGGCATGCTGCCCAATCACTTTCCAGACGCCACCGGCGCTCCCGACTACAACACGGTCGACGCCACGCTCTGGTATTTCGAAGCCATCCGCCAATACTTTCAGTCCACGGACGATCTTTCTCTGCTGAACGAACTCTTCCCGGTGCTTGCCGGAATCGTTGATGCTCACGTTCGCGGCACTCGGTTCAACATCAAAGTCGATCCTGTCGATGGTCTTCTCTTTGCTGGTTCTCCGGGCGTGCAGCTTACCTGGATGGACGCTAAGATTGGCGACTGGGTCGTCACTCCACGCATCGGCAAGCCTGTGGAGATTAATGCGCTTTGGATAAATGCTCTACAAACGATGTCGCAATTTGCCAAATTGCTCGCAAGGCCGTTCGAGGGTTACGAAAAACTCTCCGCCAAAGCCATTAAGAATTTTGAAAAATTTTGGAATCCTGAGCGCAATTGTTGCTTCGACGTCATCGACGTCCCCGGCGGTATCAACGACGCCTCCCTTCGCCCCAATCAGATTTTCGCTGTATCACTTCCGGTAAGTCCGCTATCGGCTCGCCAGCAAAAAGCGGTTGTGGACACTTGCGCCCAACAATTGCTCACTTCACACGGTCTACGTAGTCTCGCGCCCTCTGACCCTGCCTACAAAGGACACTGCGTTGGAGGAGTTCGTGAACGCGATTCGGCCTATCATCAGGGCGCCGTCTGGGCCTGGCTGCTGGGTCCATTCGCCCTCGCCCATTTCCGCGTCTATCGCGATCGCGGCGTCGCTCAATCTTTTCTGGAGCCGCTCGGCGGGACCATCTACACCGCGGGACTCGGCACCATCAGCGAAATCTTCCAGGGCGACTCTCCCTTCGCCGATGCCGGCTGCATCGCTCAAGCCTGGAGCGTCGCCGAACTCTTCCGCGCCTGGCACTCTCTGTCCGTTTGACGCCCGTGGCATAGTCACTCCTGACTATACTGCTAGTTTTCTTGCACCCAATGCAAATGATGTCATCCTGGGCGAAGGGCCGCGCCTTCTGCAGCTCGCCGTCGAAGGATCTCCACCGCTCCCTATTCCCGAACTCCTACTCCACCACCTTCTTCGGCCCCGCGAGCACCGATACCACCATCATCATTCCCAATACCCCTGCCACGATTCCCAGCGACAGCTTCACCGAAATATGCCACCACGGGTCCGCTACCATCTTTCCGCCAACAAACATCAATACCAGGGCCAGCCCGATCCCCAGATACCGGAAATAATCCAACACATCCGCCAGCAGAAAATACATCGCACGCAAACCAAGGATCGCAAATACATTCGATGTGTACACAATGAACGCATCGCGCGTGATACCGAAAATTGCCGGTATCGAATCCACCGCAAACGTTACGTCAGTGACTTCCACAATCAACAGCACCAGAAACAGCGGTGTCGCAAACAGTTCTCCTGCTCGCCGTACAAAGAAATGCCCTCCCTCATATTCTTTGGTAATCCGCAGGTGCTTGCTCGCAAACCGAAACACCGGGTTCCGTTCGTAGTGCACCTCTTTGTCTCGCTGCCAGATCATGTGGATTCCGGTGTAAACCAGGAACACCCCGAATGCCGGCAAAATCCAGCTGTACCGCGCCACCAATGCAGCCCCCGCCGCGATCATGATCCCGCGCATGATCAGCGCGCCAATGATCCCCCACTCCAGCACTTTATGCTGCACGCGTGGATCGACCTTGAACGTTCGGAAGATCACCAGAAACACAAACAGGTTGTCGATGCTCAGCGCTTTTTCGATCAAATAGCCTGTGTAGTATTCCAGCCCGCGCTGCGGTCCATACCAGTGCCACACGAAATAACCGAACGTCAGCGCCAGTCCGACCCAGATCGCGCTCCACATCAGTGCTTCCCGGACTTCTACTTTATGTGCTTTGCGATGAAATACGCCCAGATCCAGGGCAACCGCTAGAAGTACGAACAGGTTGAACCCGATCCACAGGTATGGAGTGCCCATTAGCTAACAATAGCTCAACTTGAACTCAACTTGCCGCTCTCTTGAATCAGGGCGCCGGTGTATTCGCGTCCGAACCATTCACATTGCTCAGTGCCACTCGTGTGGTCTGGCCCGCCTGAACCTTCGTCGACACGTCCCAATGCATGTGCCGGTCGCCGGCTGCCGCGTCAATCCCCAAAGAACTTACCCAGTATTCTCCCGGCTTCAGCCCCGTCAACGATGCATGCCCGTCCAGATCCGTATCCGCTCTTCCCGCCAGGTATTTCGATTGCGCTGTATCCGGTGCCAGTTGCGCCACTCGTCTTTGGTGCTCCGCCAGCATCTTGTCCCAGGCCAGTTTGGGATTCACCGCCGCCAGCTCTAATTCCATCCCGCTGATTGTCGAGGGATGTGCTGTCATAAACTTTCGCATGCTGGCCAAATAATCCTGTTTCAGTTTTTCGTACTTCTCCGGATTTGCATCTTTGTCCGCCTCGCGAAACTTCGGCGTCGGCAGCCCCGAAGTCACACCGCCGCTATTCGACCTTTGGTACGCGGCCAAAAACTCCGGCACGCCCATGATGTCGTCCACTGTAACTAGCTTGTCGAAATCCAGTTGCGTCAAATCCATCATGTCGTGCTTTTTCATCCATTCTTTTAATTCCGGTGACACCTTTAGTTTTTCGATAAACTCATCCTTCGAGGGCTGTGGAGAACTCGCTTCCACTTCCTTCTTGATGTCATCGAAACTCTTCGTCAGCACGCACAGAGGGAATTGCCGCACCGGCTCCGGTCGTGCTCCGGTCGGCGATATCTGTGCGGTTATCTCCAGTGATCCTGTACCGCTCTGCGCCGTCGCCGGACTCACGCACGCTGCAACCGCAACTATCGCCATCACCACAAAAAAGTTTCGCATGTCACAAATCCTAGCAGAACCCCGCTCTCCTGCTCCGCCATTACTCTTCTGGTTGTCCAATGCGACCACCGCTAATGTAGGTACCGGTCCTCAGCCCGGCCCCTCTGTAGCGACCACCTTCAGGTGGCCACTCTTCCCACTCGAAAAGCATCTCGTCATCAAAACACATTCATGACCATTCACAGCGACGATGTCATTCTAGAGGATGTGATTAAATTGCCAAAAAGCGATTTTTTCGTGCCTAAACTTCTTGTTTTCAGCATCACTTTTGGCCGAAAAAGAAAAAAGTCACAGCCTCTGAGCGAAGCGAAGGATCTCAATCTCAAACCTCGCCGCAATTTTGCACTGTGTCTCTACCCTGTCCCATCCGAACTGTCTCCCCCAAAACAAAAACCCCTCCGCAATACGCGAAGGGGTTGAAGGTTTCCC
Organism: Candidatus Acidiferrales bacterium; assembly: GCA_963726725.1. Taxonomy (GTDB): domain Bacteria; phylum Acidobacteriota; class Terriglobia; order Acidiferrales; family UBA7541; genus Acidiferrum. The sequence continues at coordinate 399,831 of CAVSDV010000020.1, read as the reverse complement.
AAAATATTCCTTTTTCTAGTACAACCGGAAATTCACCTCAAACTGCACTCGCGTGGGCACCGGCCGCCCGTTTGGTCCCAACGCCGCCTTGCAGCGCCAGGTCTTCATCGTCTGTACCGTAGTATCGTCCAAACCCAACCCAGGGCTCTTGATCACCCGAGGCTGTGTCACTTGGCCATCCACGGTCACCACCGCGTCCACCAGCACCACGCCGGAATACTTTGCCTTGCGCGCTTCCTCTGAATAGGGAGGGTTAGGCATGTAGAAGCAACTCGGCGAGCCTACTCCGCCTGTGCCCGCACGGAATATTCCGCCGCCCATGCCGCCACCTTCACCGGGTCCAAGTCCTCCCCCGGTTCCGCTGCCGATTCCTCCGCCATATCCACTACCGATTCCACCACCGCCACCCGTTCCGTTGGACGCTTCCATCGAGTTCGAGAGCGGATCTCCAAAACGGTCCATGTTCGGATTAGCTACCTTTAGCTCCGGTGGACCCAAGCAGATTCGGATCCACCGCCAGTTTGGGATTCGGGTTCCGAAACACTTGTGTGGGTGGCGCCAACGGATTCATCGAAAACTTAGGCGCCTTGCCTTTTCCTGCAGCGATCAGCGAATGGTCTCCGCCACCACCGCCTCCTCCCGCCTTATCCTTACCTGATGACTTCGGGATGTAGGGCGAAATGTCGATGGGGGTTCCCAACTCCGTTTTTGTCTTGGCCGTCACATTAGGATGAAAAAATATTCCCAGGAACGGAAAAATCAGCAGCGCAATCAGGACGACGTGAATTCCAATCGAAATCGCCTGGGTCCATCCAAAATCTTCGTCCTTCGTCCAGATATCCTTGACTTTTACCGACTGGATTCCTGGCGGCAGCGGCGCTGGTTTACTCGGCGAAATAAATTCTTTCAGCCGTTCTTTGAAGCTCCCAAAACTTCCGCCCCAATCCACTTCATATCGCTTGTCGATCGGCCGATTACCAACTTTCGGCCCCGAAAGAAAGTATTTCAGATTGTCTCGCACGCCCCCCGTGGCATAGGTATTCTTCGTGAACGGAACATCATTGCGCTCTATTATTTTTACGGGACGTTCGAACAGAAATTGCTTCAGGTTGGACCAGAAATTATCTGGCATTAGGTTTGCCGGCGTCTCAAACTCCGGCAATGCCGACCGCGGCACGGGAATCACTTCTTCCGGCCCGGTTCGTCTCGGTCTGCTCAACTCTTCTGGGAGAAGATTAATTGGTTCTGCCACGTCATCCCCTCGACTAGACTAGACGCAAGTTTCCTACAAAAGGTTTTCCAGCCAATAGGATTCGCTCTTCCCTTGAAAGGTTGTGCGGTCCCTTCGGCTGACACATTCTGTCTTTCATTGTAACATATTGACTTACATCGTTTTCCGTTGTTTCCCGCCCTACAACGATTGTTGTAGACCTTCCCAGTTTCTCCGGGTTGGCTGGCGTAGAAGGGACTATTACATACTGCCTCATGTCTGAACCTTTGGAACTGAAGAAAACTCTCAATCTCCCCAAAACTGATTTCCCCATGAAAGCTAGCTTGCCGCTCAACGAGCCCAAGCAGCTTGCCGCCTGGCAGGACTCCAATCTCTACCAACGCATTCTTGCGGCCCGCGAAGGGAAGCCTCTTTTTGTTCTCCACGATGGCCCGCCCTATCCGACAGGCACCATTCATCTCGGCACCGGCCTCAATAAAATTCTCAAAGACCTTATCGTCAAGTCCAAAAGCATGGCGGGGCACTACGCCCCCTACGTTCCCGGTTGGGACTGCCACGGACTGCCGATCGAAACGCAGGTGGAAAAAGAACTTGGCGGCAAAGGTAAAGTCACTCCCCCCGAATTCCGCCAGCGGTGCCGCGATTACGCCACGCGCTATGTCGAACAGCACAAGCGCGACTTCCAACGTCTCGGCGTTTTTGGCCGTTGGAGCGATCCTTACCTCACCATGAGTTTTCCCTTCGAAACGGTCATCGCCGGCAATCTGCTCGACTTCATGGAAAAAGGCTACGTCTATCGTGGCCGCAAGCCTGTCTACTGGTGCATCCATGACAATACCGCTCTCGCCGAAGCTGAAGTCGAATACGAAGATCACACCAGCCCTTCCATCTGGGTCACTTTCAAAGTTGTTGGCGGTGGCTCTGGCGACGCCGCAAAAATCGGTAGTGACGTCTCGGGCGTCATCTGGACCACTACTCCCTGGACGCTTCCTCACAACCGCGCCCTGGCCTTCCATCCGGATTTTGACTATGTCGTCGTCCGGACTGAAAAAGGCATGTTGCTGCTCGCTACTGATCGACTCGCCGCTCTACAAGCCGATTGCGACATCAAGCAGGCCGACGTCCTCGGTACCTACAAAGGCCGCCAGTTCGAGGGCATGAAGTTTCAGCATCCCTTCCTCAACATTGAAGTCCCCGGCATTCTCGCCGATTACGTCACTCTCGATCAGGGCAGCGGCATCGTGCATACCGCTCCGGGTCATGGCGCCGACGACTTCGTTTCCGGCCAAAAATACGGTCTCGAAGTTTACGCACCGCTCGATGACAAGGGCGTCTATCTCGAAGGACTGCCTGAGTACAAAGGCAAAGACGTTTTTGCCGCGAACCCTATCGTCGTAAAACTTCTTGCGGATCGTGGTGCACTCCTCGGCCATCACGCCTACAAGCACACCTATCCACACTGCTGGCGCTGCCACAATCCCGTCATCTTCCGCGCCACCGAGCAGTGGTTCATCAAGATGGACCAGGTTGCCCACGGCGCCACCAAAACGCTTCGGCAGGAAACTCTCGAAGAAATTCACAACGTGAAATGGATTCCCGGTTGGGGCGAAGATCGCATATACGAAATGATCGAGAAGCGTCCAGACTGGTGCGTCTCTCGCCAGCGTTTCTGGGGCGTACCCATCATCGTTTTCTTTTGCGAATCCTGCGGCAAGCAACTCGACGATTTTTCGGCGCTCCGCAATGTGCTCAAGTGGTTTGAAAAAGAGGGTGCTGACGCCTGGTACAAGCACTCCGCCGAAGAACTTCTACCCGCCGGTACCAAATGTTCCTGCGGCGCTTCCAGGTGGCGCAAGGAACACGACATTCTCGACGTCTGGTTCGACGCTGGCTCATCCAGCTTTGCCGTTTTACACGGCAAGGAATGGCCCGCAGACGTTTATCTCGAAGGCCCCGACCAATATCGCGGTTGGTTCCACAGTTCATTGCTGATCGGCATCGGCCTGAAAAATAAGCCGCCCTATCGCAGCGTCGTCACACACGGTTGGACGCTCGACGAGCAGGGCCGCCCGATGTCCAAGTCCCTCGGCAACATCGTTCTCCCCGCCGAAATCTGCGAGAAGTGGGGCGCCGATCTACTCCGTCTCTGGGTCGCTTCGCAGGAATATCAGGCCGACGTGAAGATGAGCGATCGCGTCATGACCCAGCTCAGCGAAGCCTATCGCAAAATCCGCAACACCTTCCGCTTCGCTCTCGGCAACCTCAACGATTTCGATCCTTCGCGCAATGCACTGGCGAACGATCAGCTTGAAGAGATGGATCGCTGGATGCTCGAGCGCACTGCCGACGTTGTCAAGCGCTGCCGCGATTGGTACGCATCCTACGAATTCCACCGCATCTATCACGCCATCCACGACTACTGCATCGTGGACCTCAGCGCCTTCTACTACGACATCCTCAAAGACCGTCTCTATACCAAAGCGCCCAACAGCAAGTTGCGCCGTTCCGCGCAAACCGTCGTCTGGAAAATCACCAACGCCTTGATTCGCCTGATGACGCCCATCCTCGTCTTCACCGCCGAAGAGCTTTGGAAGTTTCTTCCCAAGGCCGCCGGTGAACCAGACAGCGTCCACATCGCGCTCTTCCCCTCCGAAGAAGAATTGCGCACCGGCATCCCAGCGGACAAAGCCGCCCTCTGGGAACTTCTCAGCAAAGTCCGTGGCGAAGTTTTGAAAGCGCTGGAAGTCGCCCGCAATGAAAAGAAGCTCATCAACTCCGGCCTTGAAGCCAAAATACTTCTCAACGGCGATCTAGAATTGAAAGCCAAGTTGAAGCACTATCTGCCGCTTCTACCAGGCCTCTTCATCGTTTCGCAGGTCGATCTCATCACCGCTGGCAAGGGTGATTTTACCTCCGACGTTGTTCCCACACTTGAAGTCACCGTGCAACGCGCCGAGGGCAAAAAGTGTGACCGCTGTTGGAACTTCTCGACTCACGTCGGCGAAAATTCCCGCTACCCGACCATCTGCGAACGCTGCAGCGAAGCCATCGCCGAAATCGAAGGCGGCCAGCAGGCGAGCGCGTAACCACATGAATGTTGTCGTTCTGAGAGGATGTGATTAAATTGCCAAAAAGCGATTTTTTCGTGCCTAAACTTCTTGTTTTCAGCATCACTTTTGGCCGAAAAAGAAAAAAGTCACAGCCTCTGAGCGCAGCGCGATTTGAGCGCCCCGGGTGCCGCACCGGGGGTGAAGAACCTATAGCGAAACCCGATCGAGATCTATCGATGAAATTCCCAACTCGTCTCCGCTGGGTCTGGCTCTCCCTGGTCATCGTCTTTGTCGATCGCCTCACCAAAGCCCTGATCGAAACGCAAACCACCGAATCCTGGCGTCACGAAGTCATACACAATTTCTTCTATCTCGTGCATTCCCGCAATCTTGGCATCGCCTTCAGCCTCTTCGCTGCCTCTGCTTCCCCCGTCTTGCGCATTCTCCTCATCGTGGGAGCCGTAGCAATCATTGCTATCATCGCCTGGCTCTTCGTCGCCGGGAAGAATCTCAGTGCACTAAACGCCGCTGGTCTCGCTCTCCTCCTCGGGGGTGCCACCGGCAACGTCACCGACCGTATCCTCCACGGCGGCGTTACCGATTTCCTCGAGGTCTTTCTCGGCACCTACCGCTGGCCTGCCTTCAACGTAGCCGACTCCGCCATCACCATAGGCGCCATCCTCCTGATCTTCGACGTCCTGTTCACCCGTCAATCTCACACCTAACGCATCTTATTTACGATTTTGTAGGGGCCGCCTTCTCAGGCGATTCGCCAAGTGATCCACTCATAGCCACTATCAACTATTCGAAGTGTCATCCCGAGCGAAGAGCCGCGTCCTTTGCGGCTCGCAGTCGAAGGATCTCAACCGCGATCCATCCACCGCTCTCACCTTCGTCCCTACACCCCACCACCCGCGCTACACTCTCTACGTGACCGACGCCTCCCAATTCACATTCACCATCTCCGACTCCGACGCGGGCCTCCGCCTTGATCGTGTCGTCACTTCCCGCTGCACTGATCTCTCCCGCACCCGCGTTCAGGAACTGATCGAACAGCGATTGGTCTTACTGAATGGCAAGCCCGCCAAAGGCGCGCAAAAGGTCCGCACCGGCGACACTATCCAGGTCGACGCACAACCGCGTCCTCCGCTCCAGGCTGAGCCGGAATCCATTCCCCTCAACATCCTATACGAAGACGACGATGTCATCGCCATCAACAAACCTGCTGGCATGACCGTCCACGCCGGAGCAGGGAACTCCCACGGCACGCTAGTCAACGCCTTGCTCGGTCGTGGCCTCTCCCTGTCCCAATCCAACGACCCTCTGCGCCCCGGGATCGTCCATCGCCTCGACAAGGAAACCTCTGGCGTTCTTCTCGTCGCCAAGAATGATTATGCCCACGCCAGACTCGCCGAGGGTTTTCGCCATCGCACCATTCAGAAAACCTACATCGCTCTGGTTGAAGGTCTGCTCGCCGAAGATCGCGGCCGCATCGAACTCCCCATCGCCCGCCATCCCAATCACCGCACCCGCATGACCGCCGATCGCGCCGGCTTGCTTCCCAATTCCCGCCCTGCTCGCACCGACTGGCGTGTCCGGGCGCGTATCGGCTCCACTACGCTACTCGAAATCCAGCTTCACACCGGCCGCACTCATCAGATTCGTGTCCATTTCAGTGCCCTGCGCCATCCCGTAGTCGGTGACACTCTGTACGGCGCTGATGCGCAACTCCAAGTTCGCAACACCACACTGCCTCCCCTTGATCGCAACTTCCTCCACGCCGCTAAGATCCTCTTCATCCAGCCCCGCTCCGGCAAATCCATCCAGCTTGTTGCTCCTCTCCCATCCGAACTTCGCGATTTTCTCCACTCCTTGTCAACCGCTGCCGGGGATGCTCCCATCCGAATTGACGATGCCCTTGCTGGCTTCCTATAATCATCCGACATGCGATATCGCTCAATTGCCCTGATTTGCGTTGCCACTCTCCTGGGAACCTTTCTCGTTTCTGCCCAGCAACAACCGCGACAGAATCCTTCTACCCAGAATCCCCCGGCAAACCCGCCTCCCGCTCAGGAAACCCCCATACAAAGCGGCACCAAGATTTCCACCAGCGTCAATCTCGTGGATGTGCTCTTCACCGTCCTGAATCGTCGCAACAAACTTGTTCCCGATCTTGAGAAGCAGGACTTCAAAATTTTCGACGACAACGCCCCCCAGGACATTCGATTCTTCAGCAAGCAGACCGATCTTCCCCTCCGCATCGGTATGTTGCTCGACACTTCCAACAGCATTCGCGATCGCATCAAGTTCGAGCAGGACGCCGCCAATAATTTCCTGTTCAGCGTTCTCCGCCGTGGTAAGGACGAAGCTTTCCTCATGACATTTGACGACGAGCCCCAGGTCATCCAGGGTTTTACACCCGATACCGGTAAACTCCGCGACCAGATTCTCCGCACCCGCGCCGGCGGCGGTACCGCCGTCTATGACGCAATTTATGAAGCTTGCGATAAGGAATTGAGCCATCCTCCACGCCCGCCCGGTGATCAGCCCGATGTCGTTCGTCGCGTCATGATTCTTATCAGCGATGGGGAAGACAATCTTTCATCTCATACCCGTGCCGAAGCCATTGAAATGGCCCAGCGCACTAGCGTGGTCATCTACACCATCAGCACCAGCACGCAGTGGGTCACTCTCGACGATCCCAGCAAGGAAAAATCCGGCAATCGCAAATACCATCTCACCGAAGGCGACAAGATACTTCAGGACCTGGCCGAAGAAACCGGCGGTCGCGCCTTCTACCCCTATCACGTCGATGATTTGGATCAATCGTTTCAGGATATTGGTGAGGAACTCCGCAATCAATACTCCATCGCCTACAATCCTTCAAATCACGCCTACGATGGCCGTTACCACAAAATCAAAATTGAAATGCCCGATCACAAGGGTTACCAGGCGCGCGCTCGCCGCGGCTACTTTGCCCGCACCCCTGCCGAAGGCGGCAACAACACTAAACCAGCCGGTTCCGTAAAGTAATCTCAGGCTTTGGTGGCACAGCCATTCTTGGCCGTGCTCTTAAGTTTTCTTTTTGGATCCGATTAGCCTTTTCTATTTCTACATCCCGGTATCGTGCAACAACACCGCATCCGACTCCGTTTCCCCTCTCTCAATCGCTACTTTCATTCCATCCCGTGAATACGCCACCCGCAAGATCCGATCTTTCATGAAATGGGTCAGCTGATGATACATCCCTCCATCCAACGGCTGTACCCAAAGGTTTTCCACTCCCTTGTCTCGCACTTTATACACAATCGACTTTCCATCGGGCGTGTACGTCAACCCTTCCGGCAAAGCTCGCTGGTCGATATCGTGATACGTCATCTTCTGCATTTCCGTCGAGTCTCTCCGCAAAATCAGCTTGTGATCGAATTCCCGCACATCCAACGACGCGATCTCTTTCCCATCCGGCGACAATGCAAACATTCCCACCGAGGCTTTCACCATCGTTTCCGGTGTTCCGCCTTCGATCGACACCCGCTTGACGTGGCGGTTGTCGCCGTTATCGATGTAATAGATCCATTCTCCATCGCTCGTGCACGTCGGTGTCTGTTCGTTCAAACCCGTCGTCAGTTGTTTCAAATTCGTTCCATCTAGATTAGTCCGCCACAAATTTGCCGAGGCCAGGCTGGACCTTCCAATCTGCCGAAATACCAGATATTTCCCGCCACACACATCCACCTGGTCGGAAATATGTTTCAAATCCGAAAAGAGCGTCGTCTCCATGCCAGTTACTGCCACTGCTTTGATATTTCCCGCCTGCGGCAAAACCAAGCGCCCGTCTGGCATCCAACTCCATCTCCACACCGGCAATCGCGATTGCAGCGGTACCACCTGCAAATGGTCTGGTTCTCCTGCTGGTCCTACTCCGATCTCAAATCTCTTTCGTTCTTGGATAGCCGCAATCGTTTTTCCATCTTTCGATAGCGTTTGCCGACCGTAATTGTTTGTATCTGACGTCAGTGCTCGATACTCTCCATTCGGATAGGGCAGGTATCCCAGTTGCATCTGCAACTGCGCCGCTTCCACTCGTGAAGCGCTGGCGATGATTCCCACTGCATCCGGCAACCACGATGTTGTGTAGAAAATTCGGTCCTGTGTTATCGCCACCACCCGGTCGCTTCCGCTGGCCACATCCACTGCCATCAATCCGCCAATGGCATCTTTCGTCGGCTGCACAATTGGGATGACAATCGTCTTTCCATCCGGCGACCACGACGGCACATGGCTGTCACTCACCACCGTTTTCTTGCTGAAAATCGATCGTTCGATGCTACCGTCCGGTTTTGCCTCGATCAGGTCCCACGCTGGCGCGTCGTGCAGTTCCCGCATAAACGCGAAGTGCTGTCCGTCTGGAGAAAACGTGATGGGACTATCCACATCCTTAATCACCACCTTGGGAGTCCCCCCCAACACCGGCGCGCTATACAGCTGCGCAAACGCTTCTTCGCTCTCTTCCCGTCTCACAAAGTAGATGTAGTTTCCGTCTGGCGAAAATGTCAGTCCGTCATAATTCGTCGCCGCCGGTTCCACTACCTCTTTATTGGCTCCCGTCGGGATGTGGTGCAGCCACAGCGATTGCAGGCCTTTCTCCTCCAACGCCTGCAATAAATATTTTCCATCCGGAGAAATCGCTGCCTGTGAAATGTGTCCGTTGTTCGAAACATTCTCGATCGTGAATTTCTCAAACGGCTGCACCTTTGGTTTGTACAGAAAACTGTACGCCCCGTAGCCTGCTGCCAACAGCACCGCGATTCCGCCGATCAGAAGCAGTCCGGTGCTCACTTTATTTTTCTGGGCTGCCTCTGCCAAAACTGTTCCGCTTGATACCTTTGCCGCAGGCATTCCCGAACTCGAAGCCGCCTTCACCGTTCCGCTTCTTTCACGGCTAGCCAATACTCTCGAATCTGATCCCGGTCGCCCCGGCTCCATCTCTCTCTGCAACCGCTTTAAATCTCCGCGCAGTTCTGCCGCTACCTGATATCGCAGGTCCCGATCCTTTTCCAATAATTTGGTTAGAATCCGTTCCAACGCCGCAGGCACTCCATTGTTCAGACTGATCGGCGAAACTGGCGCGCCATGCAGAATGTTTCCGAAAATTACAGCGCTCGTAGAACCTGGAAACGGATGTGCTCCTGTCACCGACTGATATAGCACCGCTCCCAGCGAAAACAGGTCGCTCCGCGTATCCAGCACTTCTCCACGCGCCTGTTCGGGAGACATATACGCAATCGTTCCCACCGCCGTCCCTGGACTTGTCAGAAACGCCGCATCCGTCCCCGAAATTGTTTCCCCTTCGTCCGAGCCAGCTTCTTCAAGCAGCTTCGCCAGCCCAAAATCCAGCAGCTTCGTTGTCCCTCTTTGTGTCAGGAAAATGTTGGCCGGCTTGATGTCGCGATGAACGATGTTTTTCTTGTGCGCCGCATCCAGCGCGTCTGCCACTTCGATGCCGATCTCAATCGTCCGCGAAATCGTCATCGGCCCGCGCCCTAGCGACTTGTCCAACGATTCGCCCTCCAGCAACTCCATCGCGATGTATGTTCGCCCATCAGCCTCTTCAATCGCGTAAATCGTACAAATCCCCGGATGATTCAGCGCCGATGCCGAACGCGCTTCCCGCAGAAACCTTTCCATCGCCGCGAGATCCGTTCGCCCGCTCTCCTGCAAAAACTTCAGCGCGACGCGCCGCCCCAGTTTGCTGTCCTCGGCTTCATACACCACGCCCATTCCGCCGCTTCCCAGTTGCCGCAGAATTCGATAGTGTCCAATTGTCTCGTTGATCATCGGGCCTGTTCGGTCGTCGTGCACAACCGATTTGCGATACTAGCCAAGCCCCACCGTCTGGTCAATCCGTCTTTGATTTAGCACCTGTAGGGACCGCCTCCCAAGGCGGTCCGCCAGCACAACCACACTACAAATCAATCCACAATTCGAACTCTGTCATCCCGAGCACCGCGAGGGATTTGCTTTTGCTGGCTCAGTCGCCAACCTTACCCCCTCGGCGCGTAATATCCCTTCCTCGCCAAAACCTTCAATTCGTGATTATTCGTCTCCACCTTGATCTTCCGGAATTTCCCGTCTCTCGCCGTATTGGTCGGGTAGTATCCCAGCGTGTACTGGCTCCGCAACTCTTCCGAGATCTGGTCAAACGCCTCTTCCAGATTCTTCTCCGACCGGATCACAATCAGCCGTCCCCCCGTATCTTCCGTCAACTTGTGTGCAACCGACATGTTCCCGCCAAACCGGGGGTCTGCCACCAGTAGGATATGGATCACCGTGTCTGTCCGTTGCGCCGACTCCACCGCTTCTTCCAGTTTCACTTTGCTTCCTTCATCCTGCGCGTCCGTTACGATAACGATTGCTTTCCGCCCGGCTTCGCCATTCAACTTGTCTCCGCACGCTAAATAAATCGCATCGTACAGCGCCGTACCCGTCTGCTGCCCTCCGACCGGTCCTGGATTCCCTGCCAGGCTTCCGCCGCCTGGAATATTGATGCGCGCCTTGTTGATTGCCCGATCCAGAATCTGTTTGTCGTCTGTGAAATCCGAAAGCAGATCCACGTCCGAATCGAACGAGATGACCATCGCTTCATCGCCCTTCTTCAGTACTCGGTGCATGAAGCGGCCGCCCGCATCCTGGATACCCGCCAGCATGAACTGTTCGCTTCCCGATGTGTCCAGCAGCAGCCCCAGCGTTATCGGCAGCGCCATCTCTTTCGAGAAAAACGCCACCTTCTCATCTTTCCCATCCTCCGACACTTTGAAATCGTCCTGCTTCAGGTCCGTCACCACACGGTGGTTCTTATCCCTTACCGTTGCGAACAGGTTCACCAACGTCACTTCCGACTTGATTACCGGCCCTTGTCCGGGTTCTTGCGGCATCCCTGGACTCGCCAACGCCATCGCCGCGCTCCACGCCAAAACCTGCATCAATCTTCTTTGGGTCATGCTCGTCTTCATCTTCTTTCCGAATTTCACGTTTTCTCGGTATCCTTAATAGGTCTTTACCTGGTGGGCCGTTAGCTTCTCACTTGGGAACTCGCCTCTCGCCGCGGCGACCTTATGACGACTTCGATGCAACCAGCTAGCCTGCGGGATGCGTCCAACGTAGCCACTAGGGTAAACGCAGTCATTCTAACGAATCTTGGAAAGTTTGGCCTCATGACTCTCAAATGTCCACGCAAATTCGCGTTTCTCGCCCTTGCACAATCTCTCGCTCTTCTTACCGCCACTTGCCTGGCGCAAGAACCCGTACCTGACTCTCCTACACCCAAGACTCCACCGCTTACGCAGCCGCAGCCGCAAATCCCTCCTCCCACCGCACCGGCAACTCCCAAGCCTGCGCAAGTTCCCTCGTCCGAAGCGCCCGCCGTGATCAGGCTCAATCCCACCCTCGTCGTTTTGCCCGTCACCGTCAAGGATCACAACGGCAACTTGGTTCCCGACCTGAAAAGAGACGAATTTCGCGTTTTTGAAGACAACGTCGAGCAACAAATCACCTTCTTCACCATCGAAGCGTTTCCACTCTCCCTCGTCGTCCTGATCGACAATGATCTCAAACGCAAAGACGCCGACCAGGTCGAGCCGAGCCTCCGTTCCATTGTCGGCGGTCTCAGCACTTACGACGAAACCTTCGTCTGCCGCTTCGATCAGTTTTTCCACGAAGGCAAAGGCTTCACCCGGGATCAGGATAATCTCCTCACCGAACTCCGTCGCACTCAGATAGACTCCAGACCTTCGGTCCCTCCACCCGGTGGCCCCTTTGAAGGTCCCACCATCAACAACATTCCCGCACCCGGCGCCCCACCGAACAACGCTGGCATGCAATCCATCAAATCCCAGCCCACCAAGGCGCTTGACGACGCCGTATACGCTGCCGCCGAACTTCTCAAGGAACGTCCCCGCGAGCGCCGCAAGATTATCTTGCTCATCAGTGACGGCCAGAACGGCGCCAAGTTCAACACTCACAACTATGATGAGACTCTGGCCAATTTGCTCCGCAACAATATCTCCGTCTATTCCGTCGCCACCGGCAGCAGCTACTTCGATCGCAAATTCTCCCGCCTCGTCAGCTATTCCAAAGACACCGGCGGCGACATCTACTACGGTGCAAAGAGCAACACCTTCGACGAGTTCTATTCCCGCATCACCGAACAAGCTCGCAACCAGTACACTCTCGCTTTCGCTCCTAAAGGCGAACGCAAGGTCGATTACCACACTCTGGAAGTCCGCGTTCGCCGCGAAGGCCTCACCATCCTCACGCGCGAAGGTTATTACGGCGGCACTTTCGCTACTGCGCCCCCCAAATAATTCTTTCACTCTTCAAGATTTCTGCGAATATGTCTTGACTCTTGCGCACTTCACTCGTATACGAGATGCAGGGGAATGTTTGCCCTACGCTCGCAAACCCCTCCCTTTTCATCTGGGGGCAGTCACTCAATAAAGGAGATTCACTTATGGCAAAGAAAGCAAAGAAGCCCGCAAAGAAAGCAAAGAAGAAGTAACACTAGAACCTGCAAAGAATTTGTCTAGAAGCGCCCCAATTCATTGGGGCGTTTTCTTTTTCCTTGTGTCGTTGTAGTGACCGACCTTCAGGTCGGTTCCTTCTCTTTGCTTTAGGTTTTTCCACGGGTGGCCCACTCTCGGTTTTTGAGGGCGGGGATTTTTCCTCAGCCACACTCTTGGAGGGACCGCCCTCTGAGGCTGTCCGCCAACTCAAACTCATCTCAACGAATGCACCTTGGAATAGCTGTCATCCTGAGAGGTTGTGATTAAATTGCCAAAAAGCGATTTTTTCGTGCCTAAACTTCTTGTTTTCAGCATCACTTTTGGCCGAAAAAGAAAAAAGTCACAGCCTCTGAGCGAAGACTCGCCGCCGTTGCGACTCGCAGTCGAAGGCTCTCAACCTACACTCTGCCCAGACCTTGGCATTGCCGCCCCTCGTCCTTCCGTGCAGCACGAGGGATCTGCGTTTGATCCGCGATCTCCTACTCTCTCATTCCCAACGCCACCTCATACTCCGGGCAAATCAATTTATACGCGCAGCTCCTGCAAGCAAACCCCGGCTTCACCGGAAACGCCCCCACCCTGATGTTCGCCGCCGCCTCCTGCACAAGCTTCTCCGCCTCCGCCAGTTGTTTTGAATCGCGCGTTGTCTCCTGCCGCTGATTATTCTGCAGATAGTGAAACACCAGCCGCACCGGATTCCACTCAAAAATCTCTTTCGCCGCCAATGCGTAAATACTCAACTGCAAATCTTTCCGCGCATCCACGTCTTTCTTCGGCTTACCCGTCTTGTAATCCACAATCTCCACATCATTCCGCCCCAGGCTATTCACCTGGTCCATCCGCCCCGTCAAAATCACGTCATTCGCCAGCGGCAATTCAAACGGCTTTTCCTGCTCCAGGATCGACGGTGCCTCCTCCAACACCGCGGCGTGAAACACTTTCAACTGTTCCAGCCCATCTTTCTTGTATTCCTGTTCCTGGTATTCGTCCTCGTATCCCGCGCTGCTCCACTCAGTCTCGTAAATGCGTTGCAGTTCCTCGAACGGCAGCTTCGCTCCCTTTTTCAGCTGGTCCATGAATCTCTTGATCGTCGTATGCACCACGCTGCCAAAACTCAGCATTGCCCGCGGTCCTTCTTTCAACGACCACAAGTGGCTGAACGCATATTGCTGCGGACATTTCCTGTAATTCTCCACCGCCGACGAACTCAACTTCATCGGCTCGCCCACCGGCGGATGATACGTCTCCGCCCACTTAGCGATCCGTGTAAAAATCTTCGGCGGCTCTTCTTTGGCCGGGAACAGTTCCGCCTCTTTCGTCACCACATCCACCTTCGTCCGTGCACTCACCGGCTTTTTCTTCGGAGCTGTCTGCGATACATCTCGCCGCTTGATCGCCGGCTCCATCACGATGTCCTCGATGAACACCGGCACTTTCCCCTTCTTGTCCGTCACCGTTGTAATCGTCAACCGCTCTTCCGCGCGGGTCACCGCCACGTAAAAAAGCCGCCGCTCTTCCTGAATGTGAAAATCTCCCTCCGGCAACTCCTCTTTCATCAATCGGTCCGGAAATTCAAACAGGGGAGAACGGTTCCGCGCCGGGAACGCCCCCAAATTCACGCGTAGCAAAAACACGTGCGGAAACTCCAATCCCTTCGCTCCATGCACCGTCATCAACTGCACCGCATCTCCAGGCGCATCATCCTCCAGGCTCAACGTCCCGCCCGCCTGCTCGAAATAATCCAGATATTCCAGGAACTCCGTCAATCCGCGCGTTTCGCTCTTCGGCTCCCAATCCTTTACGAATTGCACCAATTGGTGGATATATTTGCGCTCCTGCGTTCCGGTTCGTTGCGGCACTTCCACCCATTCCGTCAACTCGCCCAGAACCTCTCGCGCGGTCCGCCTTTTTATCGTCTTTCGTTGAGCTTTCAGAAACTCCAGCAGCGTCCCAAGCGCCGCCGGCGAAGCATCAAACGGCAATTCCGATTGCGGCGCCTGCAACACGTCGTAAAGCGCCGTCCCACGCTTCTTCTTTGCTCGCTCCGTCAACCGCACCAGGTCTTCCGGCGACAAGTGCCACGCCGGAGCAGACAGCACTCGCGCGCACGCGATATCGTCGAATGGCATCGCAATCAACTTCAGGTACGCCAGCACATCCCGCACTAGCGGATGTTCCAGTATCGAAAGTTTTGTAATCACGAACGGCACTTTGCGCGCCGACAACTCTTCCACCAGATGATCCCTATGCGCATGCTGCCGGTATAGCACCGCGAAATCGCGCCACCTCTGACCTGCCCCGTGCAACCGTTCCAGTTCCTCGGCCACCCACGCCGCTTCATCCTCCGGCGTCTCCACTTCCACGATCCGGATCTTCTCGCCTTCCTTCCGGCTCGGCTGCAGCACCTTCTTCGGAAACTCCGGGCTTACCTCGTTCTGCCCGATCACTTGCGTTGCTACTCGCAAAATATTCGGCGTTGACCGGTAATTCTCCGTCAACGACACCCGGAATGGTGTCGAGTCTTGCCCCTCTTCCCATCCCGCAAAATTCTTCAAAAACAACTTGAAGCTGCCGAACGATGCCCCCCTGAACCGGTAAATCGCCTGATCGTTATCGCCTACCACCACAATGTTTCGCGTCTCGCCGCTCAACAATTGCAGCAATTCCAGTTGCGCGATGTTGGTATCCTGAAATTCATCCACCAGGATGTGCTTGAACCGTTCCTGTAATTGCTTTCGCCGCGTCGTATCGCTCTTCAGCAGCGCCACTGTTTCGCTGACCAATCCATTCAGCGCCACCGCCCGCTTCTCGCTCAATATCTGTTCGCTCGCCTTGTACGCCCGCGCGATTTCCCTCTGCAGCGCCACCTGCTCCGCGCGCTCCTTGTACGTATCCTCGTCCAGAGCGTGTTTCTCCGCTTCCAGTTCTTCCGCCAAAATCTCCGCAAACTTTTCATACTCTTCACTGGACACCAGTTCGTCCTGGCACCGCGAAAAGAACGATGTGAAATCGCTCAAAAACTGTCCCGGCTCTGCCAATCGCCGGTATTTCTCCAGCTTCAGCCGCCCCAAGTTCCGCCGCAGCAAAATCCAGTGGTCCACGCCTTCCAGCGCTAGTCGGTTCGGGTCCACTTCTTTCAAAATCGTTTCGCAGAACGAGTGGAACGTCGCAAGCACTACCTCTTTCCCGCGTTCCCCCGCCGCCTTCACCACCCGCGCCTTCATCTCTCCCGCGGCCTTCTTCGTGAACGTCAGCCCCAAAATGTTTTGTCCCAGCAGGGAAGCGTCCGATTCCAGAAGATGGCGGATCCGCTCCGTAATCACGCGCGTCTTCCCCGTACCCGCCCCCGCAATCACCAGCAGCGGCCCATCGCCATGCGTAATCGCGCGCCTCTGCGCCGCATTCAATTTCAATCCCGTTCCACTCGCCGGAAGCGGGTCCATCTCAAACAAAGTAGCCATATTCCCAAAGCCTACCCTTTTTTTCATCGAACAGGAAACTCGTGAACTTTTCGCTGTTCTCGCAATTTTCAATTAGCGCTCACTCTTATACTGCGTTGCTTGGGAGTTGGCCCTTCTCTGATAAGGAGCACAGCCCAAGCATCGCTTTTGCTGTTCACCAGTCAACTGTAATGCTAAATTATCGACTTCCAATCGGGAGTCATAAATGAAAACCATTCAGGGGCCGGGAATTTTCTTGGCGCAGTTCGTCAGGGACAATGCACCTTTCAACTCGCTAGACGCGATCTGTTCCTGGGCGAAAAGTCTGGGTTACGTCGCAGTGCAGATTCCTTCTTGGGATAGGCGGCTATTTGATTTGAAACGCGCAGCCGAAAGTAAAACCTACTGCGACGAAATTGCCGGTGTTGTCGCCCGCCACGGTCTGGTGATTTCAGAGCTTGCCACCCACCTCCAGGGTCAACTCGTTGCCACCCATCCTGCCTACGACACCATGTTCGACGGATTCGCCCCCGAACAGGTCCGCAGTAATCCAAAGGCGCGTCAAGCCTGGGCTGTCGAGCAGATGCATTTTGTCGCGCGCGCTTCCGCCCACTTGGGGTTGAAAGCCCACGTCACTTTTTCCGGATCACTGGCGTGGCCCTATATCTATCCATGGCCGCAGCGTCCCCCAAATTTAATCGAGACGGCCTTCGACGAACTCGCAAAGAGATGGCTACCCATTCTGAATGCGTTTGACGATGCCGGCGTCGACCTGTGCTATGAGATTCATCCCGGCGAGGACTTGCACGATGGCGTAACCTTTGAAATGTTTCTCGATCGTGTCGGCGGACATCCCCGCTGCAACATGCTTTACGATCCCAGCCATTTTGTATTGCAGCAGGTCGACTACCTGCAATTCATCGACTTCTACCACCATCGAATCAAGATGTTTCACGTCAAGGATGCGGAGTTCCGTCCCACAGGCAAGCAAGGAGTCTACGGTGGCTACCAGCCCTGGCAGAATCGCGCCGGAAGATTTCGCTCCCCCGGTGATGGCCAGGTAGATTTTCGTTCCATTTTCTCAAAGCTTACGCAATACGATTTTCAAGGGTGGGCAATTCTCGAATGGGAGTGCTGCATCAAGAGCAGCGAACAGGGCGCCAGGGAAGGAGCGCCATTTATTCGGCGTCAGATCATAGAAGTCGCCAAGGACACGTTTGACGATTTTGCCGGATCAGCCGCGCAGGATAAGGCGCTAAAAGGAATCCTTGGAATTGAGCCGTAAGTTATTCATCCCTTACGTTTTTTGCCTGTATCGGCTTCAGCCCATCGGGTTTCGGCACAAAAATGTCCTGCCAGGTCAGCCCGCACTGCTTCACCATCGCGATTGGATACTCCAGCCGTCCCAGCTTCGCATCCGCATTGTTTGTTCCAAACGAGAATTTAGCTCCCGCCGACTTCGCCATCTTGATAAAGGTCCCACTCGGAATCTTGTAACGGTTATTAATTTCGATCGCCACGTCATACTTCACCGCCGCCTCAATCACCTTCTGCATCCGCTCCGTCGTCCATAGCGCGTCGTACTCTCCCGCGATCTGGTCCGGCAAAAACGTGGCATTCGCATAGATGTCGATTGGCTCATGCATCACACCCACAATCCGCTTCACATACATCTCCATGAATGCCTGCTTATCCTTGATCTCCCCAACATCTTCGTTGATCCAAAGTTTCATTCGCTTCCCGCTGTCATCCGTAAACGTCATCGCATCCGTAAAACAATAATCAAACCGCGCGATTGACTCAGGCGACGTCAGCGTCATCCATTCGCGTCCCTCGCCTTGCAGCGCCACATAGCACGGTTGGCCTTCCATACTCTTCAGATACTCACGCACGCTGTCATCGCTGTCCACCGGGAATCCCATTCCACAATTAACCGCGATTCCATAATTGATTCCTAATCGCCGCGAGTTCGCCAGCGCCTCCTCGATCGTGAGCCCACCCTTCAGATGCACGTGATAATCCACCATCGGATAATTTTCCGCACCAAGCTCCATCGTTTCGCGGTATAGCTCGTCCACATCCGGCCGTTCGTCAGAGATTTGCGCGATGGTATCCGCCAGTGGTCGCACCCGAATATTCTTGAAGTACGTAGTGCTCCCCGGATCATGCCCCTGCATCGCAAATGTGCCGTGATGAATCACCCGCTGAAAATTCGTGTCGGCCCGAAACGGCGCCTCTGGCTCCACATAGTCCACCACCAGCATATCGTTCACGCGGATCTGCACCTGTTTTCCGCGTACCAGAATGTTCATGCGGAACCATTCATTGTCGTTCACCAACTGCTTGTACACATTCCGCACCGCGTACAACGAACCCGTCTTTTTCCGCTCCGGGTATCCACTTCCACCTTGGTCCATATTGCACACCTGCACCTCAAATCCCGCCGCAGGCCAGTCCGCTGGCTGAAACGCGGTGTGAAAATATATTCCAGAGTTTGCCGTCGGACGCGTCAACACCTCTGCACTGAACTCAAAATTCTTGAAATCTCCACTCTTCACCGGTCCCACATAGAAGAGATGCGACCTCTCTCCATGCACCAGAATCTTTCCATCCTCTACCTTGAACGTCTCCGCATGCTCGCTCGCCTTCCATCCTTCCAGTGTCTTTCCATCAAACAGCGAAATCCAACCTTCCCCATCCTCCCCGAACGCATACGCCCCCACTGGTGCCGCCAGCAACAATCCAATCACATCACGCCGCGTGAGTATGCTCATGCCTTCTCCTTGTTAATTTCAGGAACGGAGCGAGGTAATCTATCGAAACAGCTACCGTTGAGATTTCTTTCCCGCCAGCACATCCGCATTGAATTGCGCGGATTGCCTGCGCGGTACCGTCAATGCCTTCCACGTTCCACTTGCCGCGGAGAAATGTTTTGCCAGAAATGTAATTTGTCCCACGTGATACGAATAGTGCGCCACCTGCCGGTTCATCGCCTGCATTACCGAATGCGCTTCGCCACGGATCGTTACCGTCCGCCCCAGGTCCGCTTCGGTCAATCCTGCCAGCGCATCGAACAAACACCTCCATCCCGCTTCCCACATTGCCAGCAATTCCGCGCGCGTGTTTGGCGGCTCTTCAAACTCGCTGTCGCGATTGCGATCAGGTTTTTCTCCATCGGTCGTCAGAAAATCCGTCCAGCGAGACCGCGCATTTCCCGCCATGTGCTTAACCACAATCGCGATGGAATTCGACTCCGCATCCAGCAGCGCGAACAAACTTGCTTCCGGGCACTGTTCCATCGCACGTTCCGCCAACTTCTTGTAGTAATGGAAAATCTCGGTTGAGTCTTTCAAATAAGACGTGCTGAATTGGTGTGCCATTCCAAAAGTTTGCGCCTCTTCGCTTTACAAGGCAATCTTCCAATTTTCGTAGTAGAATTTGTTCCCCGATCCCTCCTCTACGAGATCAGCTTGGAGACCCTTCTATGTCTATCAGCCAAATGTTATTGCCCGAATTCGATCAGGAAGCAGCCAACACGCGCAAAACTCTGGAACGCGTTCCCGACGACAAGTGGGACTGGAAACCGCACACAAAATCCGGAACCCTCGGATGGCTCGCTGGCCACGTCGCCACGCTCAACGACTGGACAGCGCAAACCATCAAGACCGATCAACTCGATTTTGCACCTGTGAATGGCCCGCGCTACGAGCAACCCAAAACCCGTAATCGCAAGGAACTTCTCGAAGCCTTCGATAAATGCACTGCCGAAGCGCGCACTGCAATCGCGGGCGTCAGCGACGAAGCCTTGATGAAGCCATGGACGCTGCTCATGGGCGGCCAGGTGCTCTTTACCATGCCGCGCGCTGCCGTCCTCCGCAGCTTTTGTTTCAACCACACGATTCATCATCGTGCCCAACTCACCATGTATCTGCGCGCACTCGATATTCCTGTTCCCGCGCTGTACGGCCCCAGCGCCGACGAACAACCGTAATCGCGCGGACGTAGCGGACGACTTCAGGCGCGTTTTCTGCGTCCCGAGCGAACCTCCGGGGCGGCCACCATTTGCTAGATTCCTCGACGGGGCGCAGCAGCATGCTGCCGCGCCCACCTCGAATTCCCCCGCCTGCATCCAATCGCTATAATAAGGATTCAATTTCTGGAGGCCACTCGTGGAAATTCCCGTCATTCTCTCCGCTGTTCGCACGCCCATCGGTAAATTCCAGGGCGGACTCGCCAGCTTCTCCGCTCCCGAACTCGGCGGCAAAGTTGTTGCGGAAGCCGTTCGCCGCGCCGGGCTAGATGCCAAGCAAGTGGATGAAGTGATTCTTGGCAATGTGCTGCAAGCCGGACTCGGCCAGAACCCCTCGCGCCAGGCGGCACTAAAAGGTGGATGCGATCCACGCGTTGCCGCGATGACCATCAACAAAGTCTGTGGCTCCGGCCTGAAAGCAGTCGCGCTCGCCGCGCAAGCGGTGCAGCTTGGCGAAAGCGAAATCGTCGTGGCGGGTGGCATGGAATCCATGTCCAACGCGCCGTACTTGTTGCCCAACGCGCGCACCGGATATCGAATCGGCGATCAGAAAGTGGTCGACGCGATGGTCTGGGACGGCTTGTGGGACGCGTACGAAAACTTCCACATGGGCAACACCGGCGAACTCGTTGCCGAAAAATACGGCATCACGCGCGAAGAGCAGGACAAGTTTGCGTTCGAGAGCCACCAGAAAGCGGTCCGCGCGCGCAAATCCTGTTTCTTCGAGTCGCAGATTCTGCCCATTGAAGTGCCGCAGAAAAAAGGCGATCCCCTCATCATTAAATACGACGAATCGCCGCGCGAGGATTCCACGCTCGAAGCGCTCGGGAAACTAAAACCCGCCTTCAAGAAAGATGGCACCGTCACCGCAGGCAACGCTCCCGGCACGAACGATGGAGCGGCCGCTGTAGTCGTCACCGGCCAGCGCAACGCCGAACGCTTAGGAAAAAAGCCCATCGCGCGCATCGTGGCGCAAGCTGTCAGCGGCGTCGAGCCGAAGTGGGTGATGATGTCGCCTGTCGAAGCCGTAGAGAAACTGCTCGCCAAAACCGGATGGGATCGCGACAAGGATGTCGATCTCGTGGAGCTGAACGAAGCGTTTTCCGTTGCGGCCATTGCCGTCACTCGGCAGTTGCGCCTGAATCCCGAAAAAGTGAATGTCAACGGCGGCGCGGTTGCGCTTGGCCATCCCATCGGCGCATCCGGCGCGCGCATCCTTGTCACACTGCTGTATGAATTGCAGCGCCGCAACCTGAAAAAGGGCATTGCCGCGCTTTGCCTGGGCGGCGGCAACGCTGTGGCACTGGCGGTAGAACTTTTATAGCCGAGGGAATTCGCTTCTTCTGCTACACTGTTTTCCCCAACCTCCACCTGTAACCGAAACCACCAGGAGAATCTATGCGAATGCGATCTCTGCTTGGAGCCGGTATAGTTGCCGCCGTTTGCCTGCTGCTGATCTCTCTGGCACAAACGAAAAATATCTCTGCGAACACCGCGCAAAAGGAGAATTCCATGGCCACGCACGCAAACGGGACGTTTGACGTAAAAGTCGCGCCACAGACCGCCACTGATTTCGAGACGTCTGTAGGTCTGGCTCGTTACTCTCTCGATAAGGAACTCCACGGCGAACTGGAAGGCACGAGTAAAGGCGAAATGCTCGGCACGAATACCGAGGTGAAAGGCTCTGCCGCGTACGTCGCGCTGGAAAAGGTGACCGGGACGTTGAATGGCCGCGCCGGCACATTCATTCTGCAGCACTCTGCAACGATGACCAGCACCTCGCAACAAATGCTCATCACCGTGGTCCCCGATTCCGGCACCGGGCAACTCATCGGCCTTACCGGCAAATTCATCATCAAGATCGTCGACAAGAAGCACTTCTACGAATTCGACTACACCCTTCCGCCCGACAACTGATCGCAACTTGCTGGGGCGAATCCTTAACGGGCTTAGTTCAGAAATGCAGCCACCCACCCCCCAGCAATTTTCGTAAGAGTGGCAGTACAAAAGACTTACGGGAAGGGGTGTCTGTAAGAGTGGCATCTAAAGGATTTACGAGGCGGAAAAACTCGACTTTCCGACAAGAAGGTAACTCGAATGATACTGGGGGTACCGACTCTCCCGGTAGTTTGCGGAAGTATGTCAAAGGAAAGGGTTTGCGGGTGCGAGAATGCGCAAGTCTGTCAAACGATGAGAGATACGAACTGGGGATTTGCAGGAATAGGTACGGGATAAGAAAGGCAGGGAGAATGTTCGAATGGATTTCGCCCGTACATAACGAAGTGTATGACACATAGAGTAGTTTGTCAAATAGTATATTGATTCGAAATGAAAAATGCGAATCATCAGGTGAGGGAGAAACCCAGGACCCGGGTTGAAACCCCGACGCGTCCCCACAAGGAAGGAGAACGGACCTGAAGGTCGGCCACTACATAAACCAATATTAGGCCGCGTTAGTAGGTTGGCGCGGCATAGGTGGCGGCCATGTGGGCTAGGTCGGACTGCAACTTGGACTCGCGGAACCATTGGCCGTGGAGCATGAAGCCTTCCTGTTGAAAGGCGTTGGAGATGTCATCTAGAGGATTAGCGGTGAGGAGAACCAGGTCGGTTTGGCGGCCGACAGAGACGGTGCCGAATTCGGCTCTGGCGTTTAGAAATTGCGCGGGATTGGGCGTGGCGGCTTGCAAGGCTTCGTTGGGAGTGAGTCCGGCGGCGACTAATTCCTGCAACTCTTCTTTCATGGAGAAGCCCGGCACTACACAGGGAACAAGTAGATCGGTGCCTGCCAGAACCGGCACACCGACATCGCGAAGTCCGCGTTGATGGAATGGATTGTTCCGTGAAATATGCAGGAGTAAGGAGCGGAAACAGAGAAGATGGCGTAAGCTGGAGGCAGAATCCAGCCGATCAGTTTTGCAGTGAACAGGTTGAATCAAAGTTGCAGAGCTTCAGGAGTCCACCAATGAGAAAGAGACCCGTCACCACATGCCTTTTGTTAGGGCTAAGTTTGGTGCTGCCAATATTGGCGCTGTCGCAGGCGACGAAGCCGAGCTTGACATTGAGTCTGAACGGCCAGCAATCGCAAGTGGCCGTTACGCAAATGAATGGACACTCGTACGTGGAAGTAACGGCGTTGGCGCGCGCGGCGAACGGCACGCTATCGTTCCAGGGAAATAATATGCTTCTGACCGTGCCCGGAACTGGGGCGTCGGCTGCACCCGCTGCCGCTGCACCGGCGACAGATTCTTCCGCGCCTCCGGCGAATCCGGGATTCTCCAAAGATTTTATGCGCGCGGGAATTGAAGCGATGGCGGCGATTCGCGAATGGCGCAGCGTGTTGAGTAACGGCGTGGCCAATGGATATCCAATCGCAAGTTTAGGGCTGCCGAATTATCGCGCGGATGCGCAACAAGCCGTGCGGCTGGCAGGGGTGGCGGCGACAACGGATTCGGACCGGGGTGCGGCACAGTTGGTTAGCAATGAATTTGAGAATATGAGGAAGTTGAACGACAAGATTGTGGCGAAGGCGCAGTCGTTGAGCTACATCGATCCTAACGAAGTAAAGAATGATCCGTTGGACCAGCAGATTATTACCTGTGCGCGGTCGTTGGCGGCGATGGCCACGAGCGGGCAATTTGTTGATGATGGGTCGTGCCACTAGATGGAGATTTGGTGGAAAAGGAATATGTGGAAAGTCAAAAATCGCACCCTTGACAGCGAAGAGTGCGCCACCCGGCGGGAAAACAGATCCCTCACCTCGCTCGAGATGGCAGCATACGGAAGCGGAACATCATGGGATAGGGAACCGGCCTAAAGGTCGGCCACTACATTAAGTTCTGCGGATTTGCTGAGGGGGAGCTGGCGGGGCCAGGGCTTGGTGCGCTGATAGGACTTGGCGAGTTCGAGGAAGATGCCGATGTCGCGGTCGAGATCGGAATGGGTTCCATCGAAATAGAAATTGCGGATGGGAATGCCGGCGTTGTCTCGGCTGACGCGGGGATAAACGGCTTCGCCAACGATGCCGTTCATGCAGGTGAACGGGCTAATGTCGATCACGCCGTCGAGTCCTTTGCGGGCAAAATAGACGGCCTTGCCGACGTTGATGACCATTTCGCCATTTACGCCGAACGCCGGTAGGTAGGGCTCGGCGAAATCCAGAACATCGCGAATGTCATGGGGCTCTTCGAACCCGTGAAAATCCTCGCGGAACATAGAGAGCAGAGCGTGCTCGTCTTTGTGCTGGATATGATTGCGCACGCGAGCGCCAAAGGCCTCGAGAGAGAGGCTGCGTTCGGCAAGGCGGAGTTTGCGGAACTGGTCGGCGTTTACGTACCAAATCCATTCAGAGACATCATTCAACCACACTTCGGCGCCAGCATCTTCGAGGCGACGAACAAGTTCATTGTTGCTGAATTCGTTGAGGCGGCAGAAGATCTCGCCAACAACGCCGATCAGCGGTTTGCTGGAGTCGAACCGAATGGGGATTTCTCGAAAGCGCGTACGAGCGCGAAGGAGAATAGTGCGGACGGCTTCGAGTTGCTCGTGCTGGTGCGGAAAAGGCGTTTCGAGTGCGTCGCAAAGATCGGCAATGCATTCTTCATAGACAACATCGGTCGAACCGGAAGAGATTTCGTGAGGGCGAGTCTTGAGCAAGAGCTTGAAGAGAATGTCCGCAGCCAGGATGGAGCGCCAAGTGCCACGAGTGAAATCGTTGGTGATTTCGCCGAAGTCGCTGTAACCCTGTTCGCATGATGGATGGAACAGAGTGATTTGTGAATGACCGAGCTTGTTCAAGACGGAACGCATGTACTCGATATATTGGCCGAAACGGCAGGGACCTTGTCCTGTCAGGAAGAAAAAGGCGGTGCGAGAGGCCTCGAAACCGGGCGATTCCACGATGCGCAGGAAATCGCCCATGACCACTCTCAGCGGATAGCACTCATCGCCAGCGGAATGCTTACCTCCCAGTTCGAGGGTGCGTGCATCGGCGGGCGGAACGACTTCCGCATCAACGCCAAGAGAGCGCAATACCGCGGCCAGGGCGCGAAACGTTCCGGCAGCCATACGCGGAATATAGGTCTTCTTCCCGTAGAGCGGATGCGTCGGAGAAATTTGCCGGGCGCGCGGTGTGGTCAGTTGGAGCATCGGAGCAGCCCCTTGCTATCGAGATAGGCTTCGCAGCGGGTAAGGTAGCCGGCATCGTTGCCGTGTCCATCGAATTGGAGGACGAGAAAAGGAGCGCCAGCAACTTCACGCAGAAAGTGTTTGACGAAGGAATCGGGGCCACACTTGAAATTAGTGAGATAGATGATGTGAACGTTCTTGTTTTCGCGGGCAAAGCGGCCGGCCTCGAGGATGCGTCGGCCGGAGTTCCAGAACATGTTGGGATGAAGATCGTCAACGGGGCGTTCGTCGAGCGGAAGAAAATCGAGCGGAAGAACATTGACTCCGTAGAGATCACGAAGTTTGCGCGGGATGTCGCAATTGCCGCTGCGGTCATAAATGTTGTAAGGGCGGCCAACCAGCAGAACGACAGGATCGCCGGTGGCGCGAAGAGTGGCGAGGGCCTGGGCACCTTCCTCGATAATGCGATTGGTGAAGGTAGATTGTGCAGCGAAGGCGGCGTCTGCCGCGAGATCGCTCTGGCGTCGAGAGACGCCGAAATGTGCGAAGCATTCTGCCAATTGCTGTTTGATGTGTTTGTGGCCAGAGCGGAAATAGAGGGTGGGAGCAAGAATCTTGTCAGCGAACTTTTCAAACTGAGGTGCGCTGCGTACCACGAACGGCAGAGTCTGGTTCCATGGACAGAGGAGCGAGGCAGTTGGAGAATCGGGCGCTTCCATGTCCATGACGTTGGGCAGGAGAACAAAATCGACGGGTGCGTGATCGTCGGTGTTACGGAAAAGCGAGTGGACGTGGCCGTGAGCGATCTGAACGGGGAAGCAGGGCTCGGCGATGCTGAGTTCGGCGCCAAGCGTGGCGACGCGCTGGTCGGTGGCATTAGAAAGTTCAACTTCGAGGCCGATGGCTTCTAGATAGGTGAGCCAAAAGGGGAAGCGATCATAGAAGAACATGGATTGCGGAATACCAATGCGCGGCGTGCCGTTGCTGCTGCGATGGCGCGGGGCATGATAGCCGACGCGCAGTAAGCTATCTCGTAGAGTCATTAGATCGGCGATGACTGGGCTGCGATCAGTGCGCGCGTGTTTACGGAATTTGTCGGAGCATTTGTCGCCCCAGTAAGTTTTGCGGTTGTCGACAGTAATTTCCTTCATGTCGCAGTAGTTGGAACAGGCTTTGCAGACGAATTCGCGCGTCTGGAAGCTCGCCCGGTTGAGATCGAAACCGCGAAACGTAGACATGCTGGTGACCGGGGGTGCGAGAGTAGCGACAGAACCGATGGTTGCGCCCGCACCCGCAGCAATGGCCATACCCCGCGGATGACGAACGTGATGGACGGATTCTTTGGATTGTGTGACTTGTTGGGCGATCAGGCCCATGCCGATGGCGCCGATGATGCCGTTGTGCGGAGGAACGATGATGCGCTTGCCGAGGATTTGCGAGAAGGCCGCGGCGACGGAATCGTTGTAGGCGGTGCCGCCCTGAAAGTAGATGACATTGCCGATTTTGCGGCCGCGCACGACGCGATTGAGATAGTTGATGGCCACGGAATAGGCGAGACCAGCGGCAAGATCGCTGACGACAGTGCCGCGCTGCAACCATGCGGTAACGTCGCGCTCCATGAATACCGTGCAGCGCTCGCCAAGACGTGCGGGGGCTTGCGATGCGAGGGCTTTTGCAGCGAATTCATCCTTGATCTGAATGCCGAGGCGTTCGGCCTGCTCTTCGAGGAAAGAACCGGTGCCGGCGGCGCAGGCCTCGTTCATAGCGAAGTCCACGACAATGCCGTTCTCTATGGAAATAAATTTTGAGTCCTGGCCGCCGATTTCGAAAATAGTGTCGACATCGCCGATGTCTTGCGCACGCGTGGAGTCTGCGACCGCGGAGGACGCGCAGTTACGCACAAGTTTCTGGTGTACGAAGATCGCTCCGGTTTTGTGCGCAGTAATTTCATCGTTGATGGTGTCTGCGCCGACGAGTTCACCGATTAATTCGCGGCCAGAGCCAGTGGTGCCTACGCCACGCACGACAATGCGGTCTCCAAAAATGCGGGCAATTTCCTGCAAGCCGTCTTGTACGACCTCGATGGGGCGGCCCGCGGTGCGTAGATAGATTCCGTGAAGCAATTTGCCGTGTTCATCGAGGAGAGCGAGGTTGGTGCTGACGGAGCCGATGTCAATGCCGAGATAGGTGGAAACCGATTCGCCGTGGCCGGGCAGAGACGCGGTGCGCGCGGCCTCGGGGTGATCGCGCAAGAGCAGCACATTAGAAAGCGAGAGCGGTGCCACGCCGTTGTTGTGTTCGTTTGTGTGCAGAGATCTTTCCCAGGCGCGTGGGGCAGAAGTTTTTTTGAGAATGGGCTGTGATGCTGCGCTTCTCTCTAGAAGCGCGCAGCCGATGGCGCCGATCCATGCATATCCCTCGGGTACGTAGAGCTCGCCGTCTTTAAGATGAAACAACTCGGCGAGTGCCTGGACAACCCCGTTGTTTTGCGCAACGGCACCGATTAAGGCGACGCGGCTGGTCACCGGCTTGCCGCGCACGATATTACTCTTGAAATTGCGCGCGACGGCTTCACATAAGCCTTTCAAGACTTCGTCAGTGGAATAACCCTTCTGCTGCGCGTGGATCATGTCGCTCTTGGCAAACACAGAGCAGCGTCCAGCGATGCGCGCGGCACACTTGGCACCGGCGACGATGGGACCGATTTCTTCTACGCGATATTTCAGGCGTGTGGCTTGCTGATCGAGGAAGGAACCAGTGCCGGCGGCACATTCACCGCTGGTGGAATAGTCGGTAATGCCAGTCGCGAAGGTATTGGCGTTGGAACCGGTAGCCGTGTCGTGATTGCCGTCGCTGGCCAGCCGCAAGTACTTTGAACTTTCTCCACCAATTTCAAAAATGGTGCGCACTTCCGGATGCATTTGGCCCATAGCGCAGGCGATGGCCTTGAACTCATTTTCCGTGGTCGCATCAAGCGTGGTAGCTAGCAGGCGGCTGCCGGAGCCGGTGACGCGGATGCCAAGAATTTGTTCAGCGGGAAATGCCGCGCGAAATTCTGAAAGCAGATCACCAACCGTTTGAGCGGGATTGCCGAATGTGCGGCGATAGTGAGAGAGAAAAAGCGGGGCAGAGAGACGGTGCTCGACAGAGATGCCGGCTGGAAAAAAACTGTGTGGCATCTGCAATGAGGACGAAGCTAGGCCGGGGGACGAGGACTGGCCGAGAGCTGCCAGTTTGGCGCTAACACTGCCGACGTCGATGCCGACAAAGAAGCCCATGAATTGGTCTCCCGGGAGTGGTTCAAGTCAGAGGCCGCCGCAATGAGTAAGTTCAAGCCGAAAGGTTGCGGGCGTATGCCGGGACTGCGAAGAACGGACCGACAAACCTCCCCTGGCTACATGAAGGTCAATGGAGCACGGCAAAGACCAGAACAGGAGAGCGAATCGAGAGGAACAAGATGACGTCGGGAGTCGACGAAACCACAATGTTTATAATGAGATAGGTAAGCAAGGTGATAATTGGGACGAGCGGATCGGGTCGCAGGCAAGGGCTACGTTCGAATGCGTGGTTTTTGGGGGAGTGGTGGATTTCACACAGGGGAGGTAGAGGCATATGTTGGTACTAGTACTTGTTGCGGCTAGGCGCGGTGGGAATACGGTGGCGTTCGGAGGGATGGGAGGTCACTGCCGGGTTCCGCCTGGCAGGGATCTTGAAGCGTAGAGTTTGCCACAAGAAAAACGGTCGGGCGATTTAAGCGCTTTGACCGTGAGTCTCTACTGGCGCAAGTTTAAGCGAATTTTCGATGAGAGTTCGACCGGCTTGCACGAGTTTTGCAGCGCTCCTTTGTGTCTCGATCTTGAGCGCAGCATCGGTGATAGATTTGGAGATGTGCGCCATCTCGAATCCGAGCTGGACCATGCGATAACCTTCGGGACTATTGCTGGGGATATGGATGACGCGTCCATCGGCAGTAAAGCCGATGCCGCTGGCTCCGGCAATGACACCTGAAGTGAGAAATACGAAAGCGGCCTCAAATTCCTTTATCATTTTGCACCTCTGAGAGTAGACGTAGTACCACGAGGAATTAAGGAGCAAAAGAGCCGGGGTGTGAGCTTGCTCCTCAGGGAGTCTGGTCATTTAGTTAGTGAAGTTGGAAGCCGAAACGTTTCAGGCGCGATAGGAGCAGAAAGAAAAGACCCGTCGAGTGTATGGATCGCCGGGCTTGGTGTTAGCTGCAATATTGTGATGAATGGAGACGCCTACTTCTTCTGCAGGGATTGGACGTATTGCGACAGGTTATACATTCTCAATTTCGTTTCGCCGTCCTTCCAGTTGTTTCCATTGAGCGCTCTGAACTGTGGGCCCCAGGTAGGCATGTCGACTGTGCCATGAGCTTTGCTTTCGGTATTAAAGCGCAGCTCTTCACCCACTCGAAGAGCTACTGATTTTTCATTATGGTACCAAGTTGGATCCAGTATGTCGGACTCTCCGTTACTCGCGAAAAGCTTTCCAGTACCGCCGCAGAACAATCAGACAGCATCTGGGTGTTGGATAACGTCGACCGCTGAGTGTAGAGTCGGACCTCCAAACAAATCCTGCGACCAAAAAACTAGAACCCGCTCAGGGATTACGAAGCGAACTGCCTTCGGAAACGGGCGCGGGTGTTGGCGATGGTGATGCTGTGGGTGCCAGGTCGTTGCCGCAGTAGGGGCAAAACTTGTCGGTGTCGGAGACTTCGTGCTGGCAGTGCGAACAGGTGGGATGGAGATTGGTTTTGCAGTTGGGGCAGAAGTTAAAGCGCGCGGAAACGCTGGCGGTGCACTGCGGGCAGGCGTAGGGCAGCGGCTCGCGGATCAGCAGATAGATGATCAGGCCGAGAATTCCATAACCGGGCGAGAGAATGAGGGCGACGATGGTCCAGAGAGCGGGATTCATGCCGCGACGCTTTGCGTCACGATAAACATAGCCGAACATGAAAAGCATGCAAGAAAAGACAATTGCGCCGGCTGTGATCGCAGCACCGAGCGCCACACAGGAAAGCAGCGGTTGGCTGCGGAAGCTATCGTCCGGAAAGACGGGATCTGGCGTCTGCATGTTATGCAGATTGATGGAAATGCCGATGACGAGCGCGAGAATCCAGAGCACGATGCAGGTGAAGACGAGCCAGCGCGGAATGACGCGCAGTTCCTCGCTGAATTTGGACTTTTCGCGCTTGCGGCGAAAGCGGATCAATCGGAGCCGTTCATTGAATGCGTCGGACATGATGTTTTTCCTTTTTATCTCAACTGCTAACTGCCTCTGTCACTTCTAAAGCTCTTCCCTTTTTGCCTGGTCCCAATTCAAGAAAACTCGTTAAGGCGCCGGCCTCCGAAGGCGGCCGCTACAAAATCCTCTCAAGCGCTCACCTCTGACCGCGCGATGCCGCGCTGGCCAGCGACCTCTGATGAAGGATGGCGCCGACGGCGAATAGCGCGGGCACTACCCACCAAAGAACAAATCCCATTTCCAGAGCCAGCTTGGGAATGCTGAAATGCACGCCGACCCAGGCGAATGCGCGCCACACAAGCGGAGCGCTGAAGATGCCGAGCATCCAACTCATACCGGTGATGAGCCAAAGTAAAATGCCGCTGCTTTGTGAGCCGGGGGCGGTTTCCTGTGCACGGAGCCGGACGCGCAGTTGCGTCCGGGCAGCGAGATCGCGTGGCACCGCGATGGGAACCGAGCGCAGCGCACCGAGAAGATCCTGCGTGGTGAAGATTTCCCGCGCGCAGTCGGGGCAATCGCGCAGATGTGTATCGAGCCATGCGCGGTCGGCGCCGGAGATTCCTTCGACCAGCGATTTGGCGAACAATTCCTGCGCTCGTCCGTGAAGATCTGGGTGGAGATTGCCGGTCATGCCGCACCTCCCGGAGCTTGGGCCGCCGAAGAGAGTGCCGCCTTCATGGCGGTGAGGCCGCGATAGAGGCGTGACTTGACGGTGGAAATCGGAGTGGCGAGAATTTCGGCGATCTCTTCCAGATTCAATTCTTCGTGAAAGCGGAGCAGCAGCACTTCGCGATAGTAAGGCGCTATCTTCTGCAACGAGACCTGCACGGCTTGTTCGTTTTCGCGCATGACCAGCAGTTGTAGAGCAGAGACGGCGTGTTCATCGGGAGGATCATAAGCCTGCTCGGTTTCCGTGTTGGCGAAATCTTCAAGGCTGGCCATCTTTTTGCGGCGCGAAGCGTCGATGACCAGGTTGCGGGCGATAGCGAAAAGCCAGGACTCGAATTTGCATTTGCCGTTGTATTGGTGGCCGCGCTCCAGGACGCGAATCCAGGTTTCCTGAAAAAGATCTTCGGCGAGAGCAGGGTTGCTGGTCAGAAAAATCAAGTAACGATACAGACGATTTTGGTATTGCTCGATCAGATGATCGAGCAGATCGGGATCGCGGCGCGAGAGTCCCTGTGAAATAGATTTGGCGTCGTCGGTCATGAGAGCGGCGAAGAAGACCGTGGACCTCGAAGCAGTTAGCGTAAATGCTTGTGCGCTCATACTACCTTGTATACGGGTGAGAATGGAAAAAGACGCAGGGGCGGGTTGGGGTTCGGCGGAATGGGAAAGTTGCTGAAAAATAAGGGGATAGAGTATGTGGTCCGAAGCGATTCCCGTGGCAATTCCTGAGACATCAGCAGAGTAAGTGGTAGAGGGATGTCGCCCACGCCCGGTCGATTCTGCGAGTAGACAGGCAAATCCGGGCGATTCCGCCATGAAGAAGTTAAACAAAACTTTTGTTAACTGAAAGGCTACCTAGACCCATCTACAATTTCGTTTACGTGAATTCAATGAAATGCATTGACAGCGAGACTGCCTCGTTGTCTACTACGTCACCAACACGGGACCAAATTGGCTGGTAAGCCTATCTTAGGGGGGAGTAAGGATGGGATTCTCGAGCATTAGTGTACTTAAGCGATGGCAAGTGACAGGCAAGAGCAGCTTCATTCTAAAGAGTGTGTTTCTAACGGCAATTTTATTTGGCCTAACGGCAATGAATACAAGCGCGCAGACCTTTCGCGGCGCTATCAACGGAACAGTTACAGATCCATCCGACGCTTCGGTAGCGGGCGCACAGGTGAAGGCGCTGGAAACCGCGACGGGCATCGAACACTCCACAGTATCCACATCTGATGGGCAATTTTCATTTCAGGACCTGCCACTGGGACTGTACAAGGTCACTGTAACCGCGACAGGATTCCCACCCTACGTTGTGGACAAGATCGAAGTCAGTGCCGGCAAGATCTACACCCTGGAGGTAAAGCTAAAGCTGCAGACGCAGGCCACCACGGTGGAAATTGCGGCTGATGCGCTGGTGCTAGACACCACAACCGCTACGCAGAACACCACAATGTCTTCGGACACTGTGCAGGACATCCCGCTGAATGGCCGCGATTTTACGCAATTGGTGGCAGTGGCGCCGGGCTACGGAGGATATTCCGTCGGCGGTTACGGCTCGTTGAATGGCACACGTCCGAACCAGATCAACTGGCAGATCGATGGAGTGGACAACAACGACTTCTGGCACAACATTCCGGCCGTCAATCAGGGCGGTGTGTCGGGCATCGCGGGAACTGTCTTTCCCGTTGATGCGGTTGAGGAGTTCACGGCGCAGACACAATCCAGTGCGGAAGCGGGACGAAATGCCGGAGGCACGGTCAACCTGTCGATAAAGTCAGGAACAAACTCGTTCCACGGGTCGGTTTACTACTACAACCGCAATGAAGCGTTTGGCGATCCGTCTCCATTTTTCGTGCCGAGCGACACGGTGACCAAGGCTCCGCCGTTGCGCAATGAAAATTACGGCTTTTCTTTGGGGGGGCCGATAATCAAGAACAAGACCTTCTTCTTCTTGAGTTATGAAAAGCAGCAGTACCTGATCGGGTCTGTCGGGCTTGGCGACGGAACCATCAGATGCCTACGTTTCAATCGCAGGACCTGCTGGACGTTCCCGACGGAAATACGAAGCTATGCCCCAGTAGCGACCAGTCCATTGTCCACAACGCTAATTGGACCAAACGGTTTCTGGCCCCGGGACGTAATCGGGAGTTTGCCAGCCACAACCGAACAATTTCTTCAGTCCTGTGGCCTCGACCGGTTACAGCTATAACGGCGTAATCAAGATCGACCACAATTTCAACGAAAAAAACCATATCTATGCGCGCGCCTTTCTTGGACAAGGCAGCCAGACAGCACCGCTCGGCGGCAGCCCGGCGCTGGGCACGGCAAGCTCGAACTTGAAGGACTATTTCGAAGTTGCGCCGCTGCATGTCTACAACTATTCCGTCGTGTGGAATTCGGTGATTACGCCGAGCCTGACCAACCAGGTGTTGACCGGCGTCAACTACTTCAATCAGGTGTTCCACGACTTCAACAACAGCTTCGATACGAAGGCGCTGGGGCTGTTCCTGAGCCCGGATGCCACGATCAGCGGGAAGCCGATTTCGGGTGCTTCCAACGTTGCGATCACTGGATTCGAGCAGGTTGGACTTACGCCACCAGACGGGCCGTAACGACGTGACCTGGCACCTGACCGACATTCTCTCCTACACATCCGGCGCTCACCAGTTCCGCTTCGGTGGAGAATTCCGGCAAGGGCGCGTCAACGCGTTCTATCATCGTCGCGGGACCGGCAAATTCACGTTCAGTGGCGGCGTAGGACCGTGGGCAAGTGCGGATCGGATGCAGTTCTGCAGAGCCAACTCGCCGCATGCGCAGCTCTGTCGGATCTGGACTCTTGACTAACGCCCTTTCATTGGCCGACTATCTTGCCGGGAATGTCTCAAGTTCCACAATCGCAGTTGGCAATCCAGAGCGCTATGTAACCGTTAATGCCTTCAGCTTGTTCGTGGGCGATTCCTGGAAAGCCACACGGCGCTTGAGCCTGGATTTTGGCATGCGCTATGAGTACTTCGGCAGTGCTTAAGAGCAACAGCGCGGATACCGCCAACTTCGTTCCGGGAAAGGGATTGCTGATCCCTGGACAGGGTGGTCTATCTGTCGCTTTATCAATCTGACCCGAACAATTTTGCGCCGCGGGTCGGCTTTGCCTACCAGGCGAACCAGAAGGGCGACCTAGTTATTCGCGGCGGCTTCGGTGTTTTCTATGACCAGATCAACATGAACCCGTTCCTGGATTTCAGGCCGCCGATTACGGCGGCAGGAGGTATTCAGGGAAATCCGATCGGGCCCGCAGCGGTTTCCACATTCAGCGCGCCGACTTGCGGGACACTTCCAGATGGTTCCTATAACTGGGATGCGGTGCAACAAGCCGTTTGCCCAGTCAGGTTACGTCAGGCGGAGTGGCGACGAACCCGGTTGGCTCTGTGTTCCCCGGAGTTATCACTTGCCTTGATGCCGGCTGCACTCAAACGAGTTCTCCGGTGACGGGATTGAACCTGTTCTCCGTAAACCAGAACTTCGTCGCGCCGTACTTCTACAATTACAGCTTGCAGGTAGAGAAGAGCTTGGGGAATGCCGTGGTATTCGGATATCGGCTATGTGGGCAGCGAGGGACGAAAACTGAACATCGTCTCCAATATCAATCAGGACGGCCGCTACAACACCGAAGCCGTTACCTACGGATCCATTCTCCAGTTGAACAGCGCCGGCACATCAAATTACAACGCGCTGCAGACCACACTGAGAGTCAGGAACTGGCATGGCGTGACTTCACAGATCAGCTACACGTGGGGGCACAGTCTGGATCAAGTCAGCGAATACCGCGGCGTGATTCTGGATAACGCTTACAACCGGAAATACGACTACGGCAACAGCGATTACGATACGCGGCAATTGTTTACCGCCAGCGTCATCTATAACGTGCCGAGGCTGCAGGTGACCGGCTGGAAAGACATGTTAGTAAACGGCTGGCAGCTCAGTACCCTGATGAACTTCCACAAAGGCCAACCGTATGATGAAACACGGTCTGGCTTGGATGTGACTTGCGATCCGTTTAAGGGCCTTAATCACAAATTCTCCGCAGCCCAAGGTGGAACGATCTGGGTCAACCCAGCCTGCTTTACGGCTGCGGCGCCCGGCAGCCTGGGAATTGCGAGAAACACCTATCCTGGACCGGGATACTCGGATGTAGACTTCTCCATCTTCAAGAACTTCCAGTTCACGGAGCGGTTCAAACTGCAACTGCGCGCGGAATACTACAACCTGTTTAACCGCGTAAACCTGGCGACAGGCCCGGGATCGGTAAGTCTCTCGAACGGCTTGGTGAGTGACACCATCGGCGACTGGAACGGCGCACCGGGCATCGGTCCGGGAGAAGCGCGGAACCTGCAATTGGTGGTGAAGCTGATCTTCTAAATTGACGATCGTGTTTTGGCTGCAGTCTGAAACAATTGGCGCCCTCTTGCTGATGGTCACTGTGGGAGGGCGCTTTTCTGTTTGTACGCGGATTCGACGGGATTCGGCGCTCGGTGTAGACTGCGGGCGAGATGATTTGCCCTCAATGCAACACGGAGTATCGCGACGGTTTCGTGCGCTGCGCGGATTGTGGCGTGGAGTTGGTGCACGGACCCACTGCCGATTCGTCGAATATTCCGAGGAGCGGGGCGATCCCCGGCGATCCAAACGAGGACCCATTCTGCTCTTTCTGGAAAGGAGAAGATCCCCGCATTCACGCTGATCTTTGCGAAGTCCTGGACGAAGCCGGAATCCCTCACAATACAGTTTTCCGGCGCGATCACCTTTTCAACCTGCGGAATTATCCTTCTTATGAAGTTGGCGTGCCTTTCTCGTTTTTCGAGAAGGCCGAACTTGCCGTGAAGGAAGCCTACGGAACAGAAAGTGGCGAAGATCGCGAAACGCTGAATGCACCGCGGCTTCTGGAAGAACGACCGGCATCCATCCGAAAACTACCCGTCACGATGACGCCGCCTGAAGAAGAAAACATTCCCGGGCCGCCGACTGCCGGAGAAGAGGATGGCTGGTTTGCCGAGGATGCTACGGTGCAGGTGTGGAGCGGCCTGGACCAAACGGACAAGTGAATTCCTGGTGGCGGCGATGCACGAGAATGGAATCCGCTGCCGATTGGATGTTGCCGGAAACGCTGCCGAATTGTATGTCCTGCCAGGCGACGAAAATCGTGCGCGAGAAATTGTCCGAGAGGTCGTCGAAGCAGAGCCGCCGGAGTGAAGAAATGTTCTGCCCACTTTGCACAACAGAATTCCGAGATGGATTTTCCCAATGCAGCGATTGCCACGTGCCTCTGGTGGCATGACTGGACGACTCATCGAGGAGCCCGGTGCGATTGTGGAAAGGGGACCGGCAAGCAAAACTGGACCGGATACTTAGTGCCCTTGATGAGGCCGGAATTGCCCGTCACTTTAAGGAAATTGTGAACGCCATTACTCGAGTTCGAGTTTTTGGGATTCCTATCGGGCCGCAACGATCGAATTTTGAATTCGAGGTATGGATTTTTAGCCGCGATCTGGAGAGGGCGAGTTTGGTGACACGAGCCAACTGAGCCTTTTGGTTGACCGACGTTTGACTATAGTGTTTGCTTCAGCAAGATTGTGCCATTTACGGAGGACTTGTGACGGTCGATGGAATCAAGACAGTTGGGGTGTTGGGCGCGGGGACGATGGGGAACGGAATTGCGCATGCGTTTGCACGGGCGGGCTACAGCGTGATTTTGCGCGACGTGGAACAGCGATTCCTAGACCGGGCGATCGATACGATTGGAAAGAATCTGGATCGTGAAGTGAAAAAGGGGAAGCTGACCGAGGCGGAAAAGCCTGCGGTGCTGGCGCGATTGAGAGTGGTGACGGATTTCGGCGCACTGGCGGCAGCGGACTTTGTGGTGGAGGCGGTGCCAGAAAAATTGGACATCAAGCGCGCAGTGCTGACGGAAGTAGACAAACTGTTGCGGCCGGAAGTGATTCTAGCGAGCAACACTTCGTCGATCTCTGTGACCACACTGGCGGCAATGACTTCACGGCCGGACAAATTCGTGGGCATGCACTTCATGAATCCGGTGCCGGTGATGGTGCTGGTTGAAGTGATACGCGCCCTGCAGACGAGCGACGAAGCGTTTGCCACGACGATGGAGTTGGCGAAAAAGTTGGGAAAGACGCCGGTGGCCGTGAATGATGCGCCGGGATTCGTCTCCAACCGCGTGCTGATGCCGCTGATTAACGAAGCGGCGTACACGGTGATGGAAGGCGTGGCGACGCCGGAAGCGGTGGACGCGGTGATGAAGTTGGGCATGAATCATCCCATGGGTCCGCTGGAACTGGCGGATTTTATTGGGCTGGATGTGTGCGTAGATATCATGGCGGTGCTGCTGGATGGGTTGGGGGATCCAAAATACCGTGCGTGCCCGTTGCTGAAAAAATATGTCGCGGCGGGATGGCTGGGACGGAAGTCTGGACGAGGATTTTACAGCTACAAGTGAGTATAATCTCCGTAATTAGTCAGCCTCATTGAAAAGGTTCTGCATCCTGAAAGAGGAAAAATGAAGATTTGGAAAGTAGCTGCATTGGCGGTGGCATGCGTGTTTGCAGTGGGGTGCTCTCAGAAGGTGACACCTGAAATGGCTGCGGACCTGGTGGTGCGGCACGCCAACCTACATACCATGGACGAGAAATTGCCGCGAGCGACGGCGTTGGCTGTGCGCGGCGACAAGATTTTGTGGCTGGGCGAAGACGCCGACGCCGGGAAATACATTGGCGAAAAGACGCGAGTGGTCGATGCAGGTGGGCGATTGCTGCTACCGGGATTCATCGATAGCCACTTCCACGTTGGGCTGGGAAACGATCCGAACGTCGTGCGCATAACCGGCAATACTCTGAAAGAGATTCAGCAGCAGGTGAAATCGTTTTCGGACAGTCGGCCCGATCTGAAGTGGGTGGAGATGGATGGCTGGAACTATTCGGCATTTCCTGATGGGACGTTGCCGACGGCACGCGATCTCGAGGGATTGACCGGTGGACGCCCGGCATTCCTAGTGGCGTACGACTACCACACGATATGGATGAATAAGGAAGCACTGAAGGCATTTGGGATTTCGAAGGCGACCAAGTCGGTCAGGTTTGCCGAAGACGTGCAGCACGACAAAAAGACGGGCGAGCCAACGGGGATTCTGGTGGGTTTCGGCAGCACAGGATTGTCCGCGAGCGCAGAAGCGGAACTGAGCAACATTCTTCCTTCGCACTCGCACGCAAACGCGGCAAACAATATTGCGCAATTGCTGCAGCAGGCGGCACGCGCAGGAATTACTACCGTTGTGGACCCGCAATCCTACCTGGAGAACCTGCCGACGTACGCGCAGTTGAAGAAGGAAGGGAAGTTGCCGCAGCGGTTGCAGGTGGCGCTGTTCCACCGGCGCGGTACGACGGACGCGGAGATCGACAAGTTTGCGGCAGCGGTGAAGGAATACAACGACGACATGTTTCGTGTGGCGGCCGTGAAGCTCTATATAGATGATGTGATCGAACCGCACACGGCCGCGATGCTGGCTCCCTATGCTGACCGGCCCGACACGAGCGGCGTGCTGGATTATCCCGCGGAGGAATTTAAGCAGGTTGTGGCGAAGCTGGATAAGCGCGGCTTCCAGATTTTCACGCACGCAACGGGAGATCGGGGCATACGCACCGCACTCGACGCATACGAATACGCACGCAAGATGAACGGGGCGCGCGATTCGCGGCACGAGATTGTGCACGTGGAATGTTTGACGGAGCAGGACATTCCGCGCTTCAAAGGGTTGGGCGTGACCGCGTGCATGCAACCGAGGCATTGCGCGCCTGACATTACCGGCCAGTGGGCGAAAGCTACCGGGTCGAAGCGTTGGAAGTATGCGTGGGCATTTCGCAGTTTGCGCAATAGCGGCGCGACGCTGGCGTTCGCCAGTGACTGGAATGTGGCGGAGATGGAGCCGGCGATCGGGATGTACACGGCGTTGACGCGCAAGGGCCTGGACGGCAAGCCGGAGGGCGGATGGATCCCCGATCAGACCATAGATATCGATACCGCGGTGAAGGGCTACACGATCAATGGTGCGTGGGCAAACTTCGTGGAAGGCAATCGCGGCTCGCTGACCGTAGGGAAGTATGCGGATATGGTGCTGCTGACGGGTGATGTGTTCACGATAGCGCCTGACAAGCTGAAGGACACGAATGTAGTGTGGACCGTGGTGGGTGGGAAGGAAGTGTATAAAGGCTTCTAGCATTCCGCTGCCGCTGGAATATCGTGAAGCATGATAAGTAAATTGACGATCGCATTTCTTGTATTCTCGTTAGTTTTGCCGATTGCTGCAGTTGTGCAGTGGTATCCACGCGAGTGGGGAGTCATCCCGGAATGGAAACTGCAGCTCGTAGACGAGGCCGGTCATCCGGTGGTTGGCGTCAACGTGAACCAAGAATGGTATGACCCTATTGAAGAGGGGATGACTCTCGTGGATATTGAGCGAACAGATTCCAACGGGTTCGTAGTGTTTCCAAGACATGTGCTCCGAAGACAGGCGGAGCAAGGGCCCCCAGAATTTCAGCTTGGCGCTCACATCTCTGCTTGCGGACAGGGTTTATTTGGTCAGATTATTTGGTACGAGCGGGACGGCCAAGTTCCGGTCCGGCTGCAACTGACAAAGGGCTCTTGTCCGTACGGATGACGTTAGGGAAGGCGAACATGGGGCGAAAATACTATTTGCTTTTTGTTCGCCTTTTGGGTAGGGTAGGCCTAGAAGTTTTCAACAGGTGGCCTATGCCCAAGACGCAGGTCGGTGTTCTATGCTGCACCGAACATGAGAGACTCGAATTCGAGTTGATCGAGGTTCGCACCAGGGGGCGGTACCTTACGCGATTGCGGTCGCTCAGCCGGTTGGAGCAGGCGGAGTGGGACCGGCGAGAGAGTAAGGCACTGGCCGAGTTGGTGGATCATGATCTGGCACATGGCTGCAACGGCTGAAGGCTTTTAGGTGAGGCGGCAGGGAAGTAAAGATAGCTTTATTTAGTACGAAAAGGTAATATAAAGCTATCGTAACGTCCTTGGAGAAGTGGCGGCGCTGTCCCGGCGCTCCACGGTAAACGATGATCCCGGTGGCCTCATTCGCAAAATTCCCAATTTCCTCGACCGAGGTGAGAAATGGCAGATGAACGTGCAAAATTGTTGGAAGCAGCAATCTCGCAGATCGAAAAGTCGTACGGCAAAGGCTCGATCATGCGTTTGGGCAGTAAAGATGTGCTGGTGCCTGTGAATGTGATTCCATCGGGATGTTTATCGCTGGACGCGGCGCTGGGCGTTGGCGGCTTTCCGCGCGGCCGCGTAGTTGAGATTTACGGGCCGGAATCGGGCGGCAAAACCACGATGACGTTGCACATCATCGCAGAAGCGCAGAAATTGGGCGGGCAGGCGGCGTTCATCGATGCGGAACATGCGCTGGACCCGTCGTACGCGCGGAGATTGGGCGTAGATGTGGACAATTTACTGGTTTCGCAGCCAGACCACGGCGAACAAGCCCTAGAGATTGCGGAAACGCTGATCCGTTCGGGCGGTGTGGACGTGGTGGTCGTGGACTCCGTAGCGGCGTTGGTGCCGAAAGCGGAGCTGGAAGGTGAGATGGGCGACCCGCAGATGGGCTTGCAGGCGCGGTTGATGTCGCAGGCGTTGCGGAAATTAACGGCGATCGTATCGAAGTCGAAGACCTGCCTGATCTTCATTAACCAGATCCGTGAAAAGATTGGCGTGATGTTTGGCAATCCGGAAACCACGACGGGCGGACGCGCGCTGAAGTTCTATGCGTCGATGCGCGTGGATATTCGGCGAATTCAGGCGATCAAGGAAGGCGATCGCGTGGTGGGTTCACGCACGCGCGCCAAAGTGGTGAAGAACAAGGTAGCGGCGCCGTTCCGCGAAGCCGAGTTCGACATTCTCTACGGAGAAGGAATTTCGCGTGAAGGCGACCTGATCGATCTTGGCGTCGACAAGGGCGTGATCGAGAAATCGGGAACGTGGATGAGCTTTGGTGGCGAGCGCATGGGCCAGGGCCGTGAAAATGTGCGCGTGTTCCTGAAAGAAAACAAAGACATCCGCGAGAAGTTGGAAAATACCTTACGCCAAAAAATGGAAGTTCCGTTTGCGGGCCATGCTGGAGAGATGCCGGGCTCAGGTGGACACGCAACAGCCAGCTCAGACAAGGCGCCAGCGCCTCCGGCGAAGATGGCAGCCGCAGCATCGGCCGATACGAAAGGGCGTCCAGCCAGATGATCGGACTATAGAAGTTGGAAAGAGAGACAACCGGGCGGGGTAGGCGAAACCAAACCTCGCTCGGTTTGCTTTTGTGCGGATGGCAACGTCGTGCAGCTCAGGTGACGGGCAGGGTCAATTCCTCATCTAAACAACGACACCGACAAGGCGAACAGGTACTGACCGTGCGGTCAGCCGTTCAGAATAAAGCACATAGCTGGGTACTGGGCCCAGATGACTATTGCTCTGGCAGCGGCGGGATGGGAAACTTCATGCCAGTCTGGAAGCGCCGCTTGGCTTCTGGATCTAAGAGAAGTTGAGATCGAGGGTCGGTTAATTGGTGGGCAAGACGAGCGGACCTGATTCAGGTAAACTACGTTGAAGCAGATTGACCGCTGATTTGGTTTCGGTTAAATTTCCACCGAGTCGTCCTAGAAATACTCACCTCGATGTCAGGGCTAAGGGTTTAATGATCAGGAATTTGGGAAAATTAATAATTGCATCTTGGCTGATCGCGACGATGAGCGTACCTCTGCCCGCGGCAGAAGGCGCATCCAAGGCGGTTGCCACTCCGACTTCGAAATCTTCAAAATCCAAAACAAAATCTACCGCGCACACGCGCCATCCCGTTTCGCGCCATCGCGG
Source organism: Candidatus Acidiferrales bacterium (assembly GCA_963726725.1). Lineage (GTDB taxonomy): Bacteria > Acidobacteriota > Terriglobia > Acidiferrales > UBA7541 > Acidiferrum. The sequence continues at coordinate 357,520 of CAVSDV010000020.1, read as the reverse complement.
CGTGCCGACGTACGCGGATTCTTTCAGCACGGACGATCCGGCATTTGACGATCCGATGGTGCGGCAAGCGGCCGTAGAAGGACTGGGCAAGTACAACGGATCGGTTGTTGCTGTCGATCCAAACAGCGGACGCATTCTGGCGGTTGTGAATCAGAAGATTGCGTTCGGTGATGGATACATTCCGTGCTCGACGATCAAGCCGACGATTGCGATCGCCGCGTTGTCTGAAAATGTGATTACCCGCGACACCATGTTGAAGGTGGGACGCCGCAAGTACATGAATTTGACGGAGGCTCTGGCGCATTCCAATAACGTGTTTTTCGAAGAGTTGGGACGGCGGATGGGATTCGACACCGTTTCCAAATACGGACGCTTGCTGGGACTCGGCGAATTGTCCGGCTACAACCTGAGCGATGAGCATCCCGGAAGTTTCCCGACTTCAGCGCCTGCGTATGGCGGCGTTGCCAGAATGTCCAGTTTCGGCGAAGGCATCCAGATTACACCGCTGCAATTAGCGGCGCTGGCGGCGGCTTTTGCGAATGGCGGAACACTTTATTATTTGCAGTATCCTCACACGGCGGAAGAAGTGGAAGCGTTCCAGCCAAAGGTGAAACGGGACCTGAATATCGCCAGCGTGCTTCCGGAAGTTCGCGAAGGAATGCTGGCGGCAGTGCTCTATGGCACCGGGCGCTTGAGCTATGACCCGGGCGGCGAAGAAACCCCGCTGGGCAAGACGGGTACGTGCGACGATCACACCAATCCATCAAGGATCGGCTGGTTCGTCAGCTATGCAGATGAGACGCACCCGAAGATAGCGCTCGCGGTTTTGCTGCGCGGCAACACGCGGCGCGTAAAAGGCCCCACAGCGGCGGAAGTTGCCGGAAGGATTTACCGCAAGTTGCGCGAACAGAATTATTTTGCGGATCCTTCACGCATTACCAACGTTCAGCCAGTCTCTTCCGGCAACTAACTGGAGCAAGCATCCTCTTCCAATTCATGAAGATTTGATCGCCGCTCCGGTTGCGTTCCTGCGTTGGAATCTATGCGGAGCGCTTCTCGCAATTGCAGCCTGATTCCTTAGGCGCAGGCGCGACGTAACGGCCAGTGCGGTCCACGTGTCCAACGCCATCGTAGTTATCGTGGTGACGAACCCAGTCGACGAGGGTCCCGTTGGCGCCGGATTCATTGCGGTCCCTTGGTGTCATGTCCAGGAGCATATAGGTACCGAGCATTTTTTCGCCCCCGCGCGCATCTGTGGAGTAGGTATGGAAAATCTCGCCTGAGGGAGCCTTGTAGAAGACGCTGACACCCGACATTTCTTCGCCCCTCTGCGGATATTGTTCAAAGTTGTAATCGGCTAGGCCTTTTGCGACGGCTTCCGGGCGAATAGACACGTGGTAGTTATAGTTGAAATCGCTGCCGAAGGAAGAGAACCACTTAAAATGCCATCCCATGCGCTTCTGGTAGGCAACAAGCTCTGCAAGCGGCGCGCGCGAGACAGCCACGAAGCTGACATCATGATGCTCTAGCTGCACAACCGCGCCGTCGACATGGTCCATCGTCAAAGAGCAGCCCACGCAACCTTCTTTCCAGCCGGGGCCGAACATGAAATGGTAGACGATCAGTTGGCTGCGGCCGTCAAAGAGATCGGACAGCGTTTTCCGTCCACCGGGCGTATCAAACACATAGTTCTTGTCGACCGTTACCCAGGGGAGTTCACGCAGTTCCCGGCTGAGTTCGTCCGTTAGCCGCGTGAGCTCTTTCTCCTTTCTCAAATGTGTTGTTCGTGCCGCCAGCCATTCCGCTCGCGAAACGACTTTCGGTTGTTCGATCGTGCTCTGTGTCATGGCCTTTCTCCTTTGGTGTAAACTGGAAAACTTTCGCGCGTCTGCCGCGGTTCAATTTCAACTGGGTACTCCCGCCGAGTCGCGACGTCGTTAGAGCGATCCGTGGAATTCGAGCTGAACACTCGACGAACTTTTTTCACCATCAAGGCCGTCAATCCGCCGGTGGACGCGGTGCTGGCAATGAACATGGCCGCGCTAGAGATGCATATTGGGCACATAGAGACCTCCCGAAATGGCGATAGAGTGGCCTGTTACAGGGTTTGTGGGAGGGGCGGGGTTGAGCATGGTTGTGGCAATGCACCATTTATAATACCAACCAGTTGGTATGTATTCCAAAACACAAATAGCCCTGTTGCTCATGCGGAGATTCCTCCCTTTAAAGTCTCGCGTCCCGCGTGAAGCGTTTCCAAATAGCGAGCAATACTGCGCTTTCCCGATTGCAGCATGCGCGGGTCCTGCGAGTTTTTGGAAATGGATAGATAGCCCTCATACGTGGCGATAATGAAGGTTGCGGTGTCCTCTGCATCGACGTCGCGCTTCACCGTGCCACGTTTCTGGCCTTCCTTCAGCGCATTGGCAATGGCGCCGTGCCAATCCGCAAACACTTTCGCCAGGCGCTTCCGGAAACCCTCGTCGAGCGGCGACATTTCCTGTGCTAGATTGTTCAAAGGGCAGCCCCCGCGCAGGTAAGTCGGCTCGACCGAGGTCGAATCCACGATTTCGATCAGCGTTTTGACGGGATCGCTTGTATTGGCCAGCGGGCGTACCCATTTCTCCAGCGTGATTGCGGTGATGACTTCGTCGACGATGGCATAGCCGAGCGATTCCTTATTTTCAAAGTGATGGTAGAGCGCGCCCTTGGTGACTCCGGCGGAATCCAGGATGGTATCGAGATCGGTGCCTTGAAAGCCCGAATTGTAAACTTCTTTGAAGGCTGCTTGCAGCAGTCGCTCGCGAGTACGTTCGGGGTCGCGGTGTCGAGGGGCGCGAGGCCGTGTGCGCTTCTTTGTTGCTAACATACCGGCTAGTATGTACGGTCGAAACCAGAAGTCAAGCTGAAAATTTCTATGCGGCTATAAACAGTGGATGGGGGTTGCAAGGCTGGACATTTACATCGATTCGAATCGTTTGTAGGAGTCGAAAGGAACGCGCTTAGCGGTTGGACGTCTGACGCGGGCGCGCTTTCACGTGGACAGTGAGCACGGGTTCACGGTGATTGCGAAACAGATCGAAGCAGTGGTCGCAGAGCTCCAGACTGAGTTGGTCTTCGCACTTGGCGTGGAAGCTGCGGTGGCATCCGTGGCAGGTTGAGAAGGCAGGTTGTAGCTGTTCTTCACGGGCGGTGATTTCGGGATGAACTTCGAGCATATTCATGAAAACTCCCCGCAGGGTCAAAGTGCACGCAAAATGCCAGATTTGAGCGCGATTAAGCATTGAAGATAAAAGACTTAAAGGAGAAATCGGAAGGCTAAGTGGGTGAATTCCCGCAGTGATTCGTGAAACGACGCCTCTGCCGAGAAGCCCTGCGAGTTTGTTGGTGGGCGTTCGATTGGCGGACCGCCTCAGAAGGCGGTCCCTAAACGAGCCAGAGATTGGGCGTGCCGCGAGCACAACTTCCAGAAGCACCGTGGAGAATTGGTCTCGCTCGTGACGGAAAGATTTGACGAAGGTTTTGGTTTAGGTCACAAGAGAGGCGTGGGTTATTCTGTTAAAGACAATCGAAGATATTTTTCGACAAACACTTAGCGACAGGAAAACAGAACTGGGGGGAGAGTGCATCGTCGTTTTCTGGTTATAGCAGGAGTTTTGTTGGTGGCGGGAGTGGTTGTAAACGGATATGCGCTGCGCCGACGTGGCGAGACCGCCCGTGAATTTGCCGCACAAGTGGAATTGGCGAAAGGCGATGCCGCGCGATACCGCGAGCAGGTAGTTGTGCCAACAGCGCAGAGAATGTCCGCGGGCGAGAATTTCGCGGGAGCGCTTCAGAAATTGGGACTGTCGCCAACGCAAGTGAATGAGGCTACCGCGGCGGCGCAACGTGCGTTTAATCTACGGCAATTGCGTGCTGGAAATATGCTGACGGTGGGGTGGTCGCTTGAAGGAAATCTGCGGGAAATCAAGTACAAGATCGACTCTGAACGCATGCTCTGTCTCGTACCGCAATCATCTGGATTCACCGCGGAAGTGCAAGAGATCCCCACGCACACGCAAGTCACCGTGGTGAATGGCAAGCTGGACGATTCGTTGTTCAACGCGGTCGAAGCAGCCGGCGAAAGCGCCGATGTGGCCATGCGCCTGGCGCAGATTTTCGGCTACGACCTGGATTTCTACACCGACCCGCGCAAGGGCGATACTTTCCGCGTGGTGATGGAGAAAAAGAGATACACCACCGGCGAAACGGCCGGATACGGAAAGATTCTTGCCGCAGAATATGTGAACGCAGGCCAGAAATACCAGGCGCTGCTGTTCCACGATCCGGAAAGTCGTCCGGCGTATTACACAGCCGACGGAAAATCACTGCAGAAAGCGTTTCTGCGTTCGCCGTTGAAGTTTGGCGCACCTGTGACTTCGCACTTCAGCAAGGCGCGGTTTCATCCCATTCTGAAGACGGTTCGACCTCACTTGGGCACGGATTATGGAGCGCCAGTGGGCACGCCAGTGCAAACGATCGGCAGTGGTCGCGTGATTTTCGCTGGGCGCAAGGGCGGCGACGGCAACATGGTCCACATTGCTCACACCAACGGCTACGAAACGATGTACCTGCACCTGTCGAAGATGTTTGTCCACGCCGGCGAACATGTGGATATCGGCAAGATCATTGGCATGGTGGGAAGCACTGGCTTGGCAACGGGGCCACACCTGGATTTCCGGATCGTGCAAAAAGGTCAATTCAAGAATTTCGAGAAACTGGGATTGCCGCCGTCTGATCCAGTCGCCAAGAAGAACATGCCAGAGTTTGCGGCCGTGCGAGAACAGTGGATGCCGATGCTGGAAAAACCGATAGGATTGGGGACGCAAGCGGCAGAAGCGATTTCAAGCGGCAGAGCGACCACGCGATAAATCAAAGACAAATTTGAGTGCTAGAACAGCCGCCGCGACATCGAGCGGCTGTTTTTTTGTGGGGATCCGTCTGAGCGAGGCAGGAGAAAAGGAACTTGACAGCAAGATACCTTGTATAACAAGATTCTAGCATGAAAGAGAAGGAGTCGCAGAACCAGGACGCCGCCGATAAGTGGGAAGTGCAGCTGCGCAAAGGCTGCCTGGAACTGGCGATTCTAGCGGCGTTATGGGAAGGGAAGCTCTACGGATTGGAGATATTGCGCCGTTTGGAGAGCGACTCCGACTTGGTCGTATCTGAAGGTACCGTTTATCCATTGCTGAGTCGATTGAAGGCGCTGGGACTGGTGCGCAGCGAGTGGGTGGAGTCCGATGCGGGTCATCCGCGAAAATATTATGCGCTTACACCAATGGGAAAGAGCCGAGCCCGCGAGATGGCTGAAATGTGGACTCGATTCGCGTCGAGCATGAACAAACTGACCAATCCGCTGGTGAAGGGGAAGTAGGTGAGTATGGCAAACGAGGCGCAAAAACGGATCGATACTTTTCTCGCGAACTTGCGCGGAGGCTTGCGGGGGTTGAACGAGGCGGACGCCGACGAAATTCTGAAAGAGCTCCGCAGCCATATTGCGGACAAAGCAAGCGCTACCGGTGAAATCAGCGAAGCGAGTGTCGATTCAGCGATTGAGGCGCTAGGCTCGCCGAGAGATCTCGCGAAGGAATACATGACCGACGAAGTGCTGTCGCGAATGGAAGCCAGTCGCTCGCCGCTGCGAATGCTGGATGGGTTGTTTTCCTGGGCGAGCTTGAGTGTTGCCGGATTTTTCGCGCTGGTTGGATCGCTGGCAGGTTATGGTTTTGGGCTTCTCTGCATGCTGATCGCGGTGTTGAAGCCATTCCATCCGCAAGCTGCCGGGCTCTGGAAATTTCTCGACAAAACCGGCGATACAGAATTTTCACTGCGATTAGGTTTTGGACCTGCCCCGCAAAACGGACAAGAGTTGCTCGGCTGGTGGATCGTGCCGATTGGATTAGGAGTGGGATTTGTTTGCCTACTGTTGACCACGTCGTTTGCGCGCTGGTGCGTTCGCCAGGTCCGTCGCTCCCGAACCTTGTCGCAGCCAAGTTGACCTGAAGATTCGCAAACGCCACAGCAGGAGTTCGACATGAGTACAAACCTGGACCGTGACGCTTCGAAGACGGCGCTGGCGGTCGCATCGGACCCCGAAACTCCAGTCGCCGCGGCCGACTGGCGCGAGAGCAAATGGCTTGCGATTGCAGAATTGGTCGTAGTCGCTCTCATATTTGTCGCCGATTTCAAGCATCTGATTCCGTTCAGCAAAACTCCCTTTCTGCTGCTGTTCGGGTGGGCGTCACTTTGGGCCAGAAAGTTCCGATGGCGCGATTTAGGACTCATTCTCTTCCGTGGCTGGAAGACCACCATAGTTACAGGGTTGGGCGTTGGGCTCGTGCTCGAAGCCTTCCAATTGTTCGTAAGCCAGCCCCTCCTTGTCAAAGTGCTTCACAAACAGCCGGACCTCGAACTTTTTCGCGCGCTCACTGGCAATTGGAAAATGTCGCTGCTCTTCCTCGCACTTGTATGGACCGTTGCCGCGTTTGGAGAAGAAATGGTGTATCGCGGCTACTTGATGAATCGTGTTGCAGATCTTTTCAATCGCACACGGCGTGCGTGGATCATTAGCTTGATTGCTGTGCACCTTGGATTTGGGTTAGCCCATGCCTACCAGGGAATTACAGGAGTTCTCGATGAGGGTTTAATGGGACTTTTGTTGGGAATTGTTTATTTGAGGACCGGGCGCAATTTGGCAGTACTGATCATTGCGCACGGAGTTCAAGATTCCATCGATTGTCTGTTGATTTTCCTTGGGAAATATCCCGGCATGTAACTCACCGCACGGGCTGTCCGTTTGACAATTGACGTGTACACTGGTTCGGCCTGTTCATTCGCAAATAGAGAGGCTCACACGATGCATCGCAGAGAATTTCTGCGCGGGGCGGCCCTTGCCGGTTCACTCGCAAGAGTTCCAGAGATCTTAGGCGCTCAAGAGACTCCCCAGATTGCCCTCACATTTGACGACCCGACCACCGACGGCGGCGCGGGAATGGCGTGGGAGGAGCTGCATGAGCGCATCCTGAACGCGCTCGCGAAGCACAAGACAAAGGCCGTGCTGTTTGTTTGTGGAAAGCGGGTCGATAGCAAGGCTGGCGGCGAATTAATCGCTTCGTGGGATCACGCCGGGCACGGCATCGGCAATCATTCCTATTCGCATCTATATTTCAATGGCAACGACCAAGCTTGCGAGAAGGTGAGATTGGCAGAGTTTGAGGCCGACGCGCTGAGAGTCGAGCCGCTAATTCGAATCTATCCGCGTTTTGTCCCGCTGTTTCGATATCCGTTTTTCAAGGAAGGCGACACGGTGGAGAAGCGTGATGGTATGCGCGATTTCCTCAAGCAACTTGGCTATCGCATCGGCCGAGCCACAATCGATGCGTCTGACTGGGCGATCGATGGTCGGCTGCGCGCGCGATTGAAGAAGGATCCCAAAGCAGATCTGAAAGGCTATCGCGATTTCTATCTTCAGCACATCTGGGAGCGCGCGCAGTATTACGACTCGTTGAGTCTGCGCGTTCTTGGCAAGCCGGTGCGGCATACGGTACTGCTACATCACAGCACGCTCAATGCGCTTTTTCTCGATGACCTGATCGTGATGTTCACGTCAAAAGGATGGAAAACGATTGATGCCGAGTGGGCGTACGCGGATCCGGTGTACGACCGCCAGCCAAAGATTTTGCCTGCGGGTGAGAGCCTGATCTGGGCCCTGGCCAAGGAGACTGGCAAATTCGAGAAAGAGCTTCGCTACCCAGGCGAAGATGATGTATACGAGAATCCCAAGATGGATGCGCTAAATCTATAAGCGGGTAATAGGGGGCGGCAGGTTGCGCGTAATCAAATTCAGGTACGACCTTGCACTTGAGGAGACCATGATGTTTGAAGCGGTCTATCCGGAGCCGCTGCAATTCGAGCTATTGGAGAAAAAGGAGCTGTGGGATGTCCCGGGATCCATTTTTGTGTGGATGTTTGTGGATGGAAAAATCACAGGGGAGTCGTACGGCACGCCGATTGCCAATGACATTGACGAGATCGGTGGGTGTGTGGATCTGCCAGAAGCCGAAACGAAGAACGCGTTCCACTGCTACTCCAACACCATATTGCCCGGTTTTCAAGGACAGGGATTGGGAAAAATTCTGAAGGCTCATTGGCTGGGACTAGTAGCGGGCAAAGGATTTGACACCGTATATGGACACGCACGGCCGGGAAGAAGCCAGGCGCTGAATGCCAAATTCGGCGCCGAGTTTCTTGAGGGTTTTCCGGATTGGTTTGGTACAGGAGAAGAATACCGTCTGTACCGCCTTCGGCTGAAGTGAAAGCAAGGCAACTCGTGAAAGAGAATTAGTAGATGATTGGAAGTTTCGTGTAGTCTGCCGCGACGTCTTCCGTCACGCGCAGGATCAGCAGCGTGCGGTCATCATGTGGGGGCATCCCGGGCCCAGTGTGCTCGTCGGTGGCCTTCACAATGCGTTGCGCGATGGTATAGCCGGGATCGAAGGGCGCGACTTGTGCAAGTAACGCCTTCAGGCGGTCGCTGCCGTATTCTTCCATGTCTTTGTTGGTGGATTCATGAATGCCATCGGAAGCCAGGACGATCACGTCTCCCGGCAGCAGCACTAGAGTGACCTCGTCGTATTCGACCTCGGGAAGTAAACCGAGCGGCACACCGCTCACCTGGATTTCGGTGACAACTCCATTGCGGATGAGAAGCGGAAGCGTGCCGCCAGCGTTGGAGATAGAGAGTTCGCGCAGGGCGGCGTCGTAAACCGCAAAATGCATGGCAATAAAGCGCGCATCCAGACGAGCGGCCAGCAGGCGGCTATTCAAAATGTCCAACATTTCCGCGGGCGAGCCCTGACGTTCGTTCACTACTTCGCGAAGGATTCCGATGGCCAGCGAACCGTAGAGCGCGGCAGCCGTCCCTTTGCCGGAAACGTCTCCCATGGCGATGCCCAAGCGGCCGATGCCATAAGGGAGCAGGTCGTAGAAATCGCCACCCAATTCGCGTGCGGGAATATACGCCGTGGCAAGGTCCAGCCCGGGAATCTCTTTCGCACCTGTAGGAAGCAGTTGGCGCTGAATTTCGCGCGCGGTCTCCAGGTCGTTCTGCAGGCGCAACTGAGTTTGGCGGCCTTCCTCGAAAAGACGAGAGTTTTCCAGCGCCACGGCGACGAATGAACCAAGGATGTTGAGCAAGCGTTCATGATCGGCCGTAAAGGCATTCGGCTTGGCGCTCTCGAGGTCGAGGACTCCGACAAGACGATCAATGCGCAACAGGGGCACGACCAATTCGGAGCGCACTTCGACCCCATCCTCGGAGCTACAGTTGAGATAGCGGGGATCTTCTCGCACATCATTAACGCGGATGGTCCTCTTCTCCGCCGCCGCGGCCCCCGTGATGCCCAAGTTCAGTGGCATTTCCAGCCTAGCGGCGATGGCATTTTCGTAGCGCATGGAGAAAACGCTCTCCAGTACCTGTGCGGATTCGTTCCAGAGCATGACGGTGAACACATCATAGTTGACGAATTTTTTTACACGCTGGGCGATGAGGCGCAAAAGCTCGGCGCGATCGAGCGTGGAGGTTAGTTCGTGACTGACCTCGTACAGCAGGGTGAGCGCACGGGCCTGCTCTGGTTCCGAAACAAAGAACGACGGCGGCACCGGGTCCGCGTCTCCCAAAAGAGAGAAAGGAATCAGTTGTTTCGATGGTTCCATAGGAAGAATTCTAACGTCTATTTCTTAGATGTAGGTAAACGAAGTTGGTTTCAAGGTCATTAAAAATTTGGTTGGTCGATGACGCTAATGAATGGGCTGGTCGGCTAGAATCGAAGAGATTTCCTCAAAACCGGGTCTGCCCTTGCGGATTAGCACCGAAAAATCAGGCGAATTATTGGCTTGGCGTGCCATGTCGTTGATATGGACGGCGTCTTTCAACTGAGGAAAAGGGAGTTTACTGGCGAAATTACCTCCGTCGTAGAGCATCTCGTCGCTTTTCCCGTTCAGCAGAATGCGCCAATCGTGGCGGGAAGTGCCATTGGGAAGTGGGCCAATTTTGGCCACAGAGGTAAAGATGGCGGTGGTGCAGTTGAGGGTGAGGGCGTTGTACCAGGCGGGATGCTCTCGCAGCAGGTTTGCCTGACGGATATATTCAAGGAATAGCTTGCGAGACCACTCTGGTTTCGCGACTGTGTGATAGAGGTAGACATCCTCGCCAGTCCGAAAATTTGTGCGCAGACGCACGATGTCTCGTTCGTCGGCAAAGAGATAGATCAGTTCGTATTGGCGAAAAAAGCCACGCACGGCGGAGTAGCCTTCGCCCACTTCCTTACGTGTTTCGATGGAAGCAGCTACAAATGTATCGTCGCCAAACCAGAAACTAACAATAGGGTGCGCGATATAAGGTGAACCCCAATGCGTTAGAGAGATATCGATCCCCCGCAGGTCGGAGAGCTTTACCGTTTTGGTCAGCCACTGGCAGGTGTAGTCAAATTCGGCGCGGTAATCGCAAAGCCGAAAGTTGTGGATGGTGACGGTGTCGCCATCGTCCGCGATCTCCGCCCACGCCACGCGAGATACGTCCTCTTGCCAATGGCGGTTATTGGAAGGCTTAAGCGACAGCCACCAGGCCAAAACAAGGCCGAACATCGCGGCACAGACCAGGACGCGGCGATAAGTCCCCCTGGCGCGACTCGCCAGGAAAATGACCCCGGCGAGGTAAACGCACGGAAGCAGAAGAGGAAGCGTGTTCTGCGGAAAGTCGAAGTACAATGCGGCACAAGCCCAGATGGTGAGCAGCGTTGCTGCCAAGTAGCCAAGAAAAATTCCTGCGGCGCGCGCGATACGCAGCCAAATGGAGCGAATCTGCAGAAATCCCCCAGCGCGCTGGTGTAGTTACTTCACTTCCCAGATGTCGCCGGCGCGCAGCAATTTATTCAGATCGCCGGGGCCTTTTTTGGCGATGACGTCGCGGACCTGATCATTGACCACATCTTCAAAACGAGGGAGGTCGTCCCACGCGCGGAAAACGCCAATGGGAGTAGGAAAGCCGGGGCGGTGCTCCATGTGCGAGAGCAAGAACGCATATGAAGCTCGCGGGTGATGTGCGTCGTGGACAACCAGATTCGCTTCGGTGATGCCGTTGCCCAGTTGTACGACTTCGATGTCACCATCGGTCTTGCGGCGAATTCCCTTGTCTTTGTTCTTGCCGAAGATCAGAGGTTTGCCATGTTCGAGTTGAATGACATGCTCGCTGCGCGCTTCTTTTTCGGTCACGCCTTCCCACGCGCCATCATTGAAGATGTTGCAGTTCTGCAGGATTTCCACGAACGCGGAACCCTTGTGAACGGCTGCCGCGCGCAGGACATCCTTCAATTGCGACTGGAACACGTCGACAGAGCGAGCGACAAAGGTTGCCTCTGCGCCGATGGCCAGTGAAACCGGGTTGAACGGGCGATCCGGCGAGCCGTACGGCGTGGATTTCGTGACCTTATGGAATTCAGATGTGGGCGAATACTGGCCTTTGGTCAGTCCATAAATGCGGTTGTTGAAGAGCAATACCTTGATGCCAACGTTGCGGCGCAGCATGTGGATGGTGTGGTTGCCGCCGATAGCTAGCGCGTCGCCGTCACCCGTTGCCACCCAGACTTCCAGTTCCGGATGGGCGATCTTGATGCCGGTCGCAACGGCCGGGGCCCGTCCGTGGATCGTGTGGAACCCGTAGGTATTCATGTAATAGGGGAAGCGGCTGGAGCAGCCGATGCCCGAAACTACGACGAAATTTTCGCGGCGAATGCCGAGTTCCGGAAACACGGCTTGCACGGCGGCAAGGATTGCGTAGTCGCCGCAACCCGGACACCAGCGAACTTCCTGGTCGGTCTGAAAATCCTTCTTTGTGAGCGGCGGAAATGCAGCGGTGGTCATGATCGCGTCTCCTAAAGTCCCAAGACTTCCTCGATCTTTTGATCGAGTTCGGCCTGCTTAAAGGGGCGGCCCTGAATTTTGTTAAGGCCGATGGCGTCGACCAGGTATTTGGCGCGCAGCATCCAGCTAAGCTGGCCCATGTTGAGTTCGGGAACGAGCACTTTCTTGTAGCGATTCAGGACTTCGCCCAGATTTTCCGGGAACGGGTTCAGGTTGCGCAGGTGCAAGTGGCCAATCTTGCGGCCCTTGTTGCGCTGCGCTTTCACGGCTTGCGTGATAGAACCGTACGTCGAGCCCCACGACACGATCAACAAGTCGCCTTCGGCATCGCCTGCTGGCACGGCCGAAGGTACCTCCTGCGTAATCGCCTGAATCTTCGCCGCGCGGATGCGCACCATGTTTTCGTGGTTCAACGGTTCATAGTTAATGTTGCCGGTAACGTCCTGCTTCTCCAGCCCGCCGATGCGGTGCTCGAGGCCCGGCGTTCCGGGGATGGCCCATGGGCGCGCCAGAGTGTCCGGATCGCGCTTATAGGGAAGATATGTTGCCGGGTCTTTCGCGTACTTCACGGGGATAGCGGGAAGTTCGTCAGCACTGGGAATCTGCCAGGGCTCCGCGCCGTTGGCTAAATAACCATCAGATAGAACAATGACCGGCACCATGTATTTCAGGGCGATGCGGCTGGCTTCCACTGCTACCCAGAAGCAATCTCCAGGCGTGGCCGCGGCCAGTACCGGGATGGGCGCTTCAGAATTGCGGCCAAACATAGCCTGCAGCAAATCGGCCTGCTCCGTCTTGGTTGGCAAACCCGTGGAAGGGCCGCCGCGCTGTACGTCAACAATGACCAGCGGCAGTTCCGTCATCACGGCGAGTCCGAGCGCCTCCGTTTTCAGCGCCATGCCCGGGCCAGACGTGGTGGTCAAAGCCAGCGCGCCAGCATAGGATGCGCCGATTGAAGACGTGATAGCGGCGATTTCGTCTTCGGCTTGAAAAGTCAGAACGCCGAAGTCCTTATATTGAGATAACTCGTGCAAAATGTCCGAAGCGGGCGTGATCGGATAGCTGCCCAGGAACAGTTTAATGCCAGCCTTGGCGGAAGCCGCAACAAAACCCAGCGCCAGTGCCTGATTCCCGCTGATATTGCGATAGACCCCGGGAGTCAATTGTGCGGGTGGAATTTCGTAGCTGATTTGGAATGCTTCCGTGGCCTCGCAATAGGAGTAGCCGGCCTTCATCGCCAGGGCGTTGGCCTCGGCTAGCAGCGGTTTCTTCTTGAACTTGTCTTCGATCCAGCGGACCGTTGGCGCCATCGAGCGGTTGTAGAGCCAGTAGCACATGCCCAGCGCGAAGAAGTTCTTGCAGCGGTCCATGGCTTTGGCGTCGAGGCCCAGATGTTGCAGGGCTGCGCGCGTCAAGCGCTCGAGTTCAACGGGGAATACGCGGAACTTATCGAGTGAATGATCTTCAAGCGGATTGGTGGTGAGGCGGGCCTTGCGAAGATCGGCTTCCAGGAAAGCATCGGAATTGACGATGAGGATTCCGTTGGCCTTCAGGTCGCCTACGTTGACCTTCAGTGCCGCAGGATTCATGGCGATCAGCACGTCAACCGAGTCACCGGGAGTATGAATTTCATTTGAAGAAAAATTGATCTGGTAGCCGCTGACACCGGGCTCCGTGCCCGCCGGGGCGCGGATTTCCGCGGGATAGTCCGGGAAAGTTGCGATGTCGTTGCCATACAGGGCAACGGTATTGGTGAACTGGCTGCCGGTAATCTGCATGCCGTCGCCGGAGTCTCCAGCGAAGCGAATCACCGCTTGATCGATGATTTCGCGCTTAATCTTGCCTACAGGTGCATCCGTAAGTGTGGACATTGTGGTGCCTGACCCCCGTCATACGAAACTGTTCCATTTTCAGGAGCTACGGCCGGTAGAGACATGCGGCTCGAGGTACAAAAAACCGGAGCAAAGGCCGGGCCGCTCAGATGCCGGCAGTCTAAAGAATAGCATAAGCGCAAAGATGGGGAGTGACGCAGAGCACTGCGCGAACACGGGTTGTGGCACTAGGCAATACCCTGCGCCGATTCGTGCTAGAGGCTGCCTAGGATGCTGAATCTAAAGGCCCAAGCGTGGCAGATTCTCCAAGTTCAGCAGAGCACTTGGTCTGACCGCATACCCTTCGGCATTGGTTGGGAAACTGATTTTTGGTTCGCGTCATCTGACAGCTCACATGAGAAGACTGCTAGCGATGGCTGCGGTGGTCGTGATTCTCCCACTGTCCTCGATTGCGCAGGAATCTGAGTCGATACCCGCCCCTTCCGATGTCGTCCTTGAATTTGGCACAGAATGAGATCAACGGCAGTTTCATCTTGGTGAGCTCATACCGGCAACGTTCTCCTACAGCGCGAAGGCCCTGGCGTTTATGTCCTGGTCAGCATTCGCCACAGGCTGTCTGGGGGACGTTCCCTGCAAGTTTCGTGCTCACCCGCGGCCGAGATAGACAATCTGCGACGCGCGTCCCTTGATGCGTTAGTCTTCAACAATATGCTGATTGCCCCTTGCGGTGGTATGGGCAGCGGAAGCGGGTGGGGTTGCGGCGATTGTGATGGCGACCATCCGCTGACTCCTAAACCATTTACCTTTGCAGGTGTGCCACTTAACACCTACGTGCGTTTCCGCAATCCCGGAACGTATACCTGTGCGGCTGAATCCGTGGAAATTACGACAGCTTCACACGAACAAGAACCTCGGCCCATCCTCTTGATCAAATCAGATCTGCTTACATTGAATATCGTCTACGGTCCAGCTTGGTCACACGCTGCGACTCTTCTGTATGCAGACGCATACATAAGAAATTGCAATGACGATGGCAACGAAATACAAAAATCGCCGCAATGTTCCGATGCCATTAGACGCCTAAAGTACCTGGATACTGTCGAGTCTCTTGAAACTCAGGTGAAGGTGTTTGGTGGCCGAAATCACGGAAGAGGAAACGATATTTGGGATGGTATCCAGCAATCCTCCCATCCCCAGGAAGTCTTGCGCCTTATGACCGCACGACTGCAGGATCCTGATTTTGAACCGTCAAGTCTTGTTCTGGAATGGCTGGTAAGTTTAGAACTCAGAATGGAAGCGCCGGAAGCATCTGAGACTGAGACCCCTGTGGCCTATCATGCGCAAGCCGTTGAGAAACTTCGCAAGTATGTTCAGTTGCTTGGAGAGAGTCATCACACAAAGAACTCTGACGTGCTGCAGGAAAGCGCGAAAACCTACCGATCATTCGCTGAGCAAAACTACTGTGAAGGCCATCCACTTGTTCCGACAGATGAGCAAAATCAATCGCTAGCGGCCGTGGACATCCAGCCATAGTCGACGCGTGACCCCGACAAGTTCCAGTGATCGAGGTTTTGTAGGCTGTATACCAACTGTAATTCTCTCCGTGCCCTCTCGTGCAAGAGGAAAAATGGTGCGGCACGCGAAGCGCACCAACACCGGCGCGACCTCGCGTGCACACGCTGCATATTTCTGGGCACCAAGTGAACTGCTTAGTTGCTCTTGCGGTAGAAAGTGTAGTCGGCGGAGTAGGGAACAAGCGTTTGTTTGCCCACATCGCTGGACACGGAGCATCCATCAGCCGGCGCCGACCCACCGTTCGTGTTCAAGCGCTGGATGAAAGTGGTCTTAGTCATGATCTTGCCGCTGGCTGGCCCTTGTTCCGCGCCGATGACCTGCAGCAGCAGGCAACCGATCGAGCCAGCATTCGGGCAACTCGGGTCAGAGCCGGCAGGAATCGTTGTCTGCGGACTTGCTGCGGCCCACACCCTGCTGCTGTCGAAGGAACTCTGCCACGTCGCGTTCGCAAACGGCAGTGGGTTTGGAGCGACCTCATTTGGGTTTGTGTTCGGGCTCAGGAAGTGAGTGATAACCTGAGTGGGTTCTCCGAATAGACTCACAAAAAGAGTGGCCTCGGGGCGAGCGCCGTCAACCGTCCAGGAAGCGCCAGTGCCTTTGGGCAAACAAACATATCCTTGGGTACCCACCCCGTGGGTAGACAGAAACACGGAATTTCCTTCCGGTGGCGTGATTGCCGCGGGAGTCGTTAGGATCGCGAGGAGATTGAAATTTCCTTCTTCCTTGCTGACCTGGGCGGAAGCGATTCCCGAGATGGCGAGTATTGCGAAGGCCACCACAGCTCCACGGACAATGTCCTGTACCGCTTTTCCGTACAAAAACTTCCGATTGCGATTATTAGTCATTCTATTCCCTCAGTTTTTTTGATTTAACTGCAACGTCCCGATCAGCGTAGCGAGAAGCCACCGGCGAAGTGTCAGGAGGGCGTCAAATTCCTGTCGGTTCATTCATCCCGAAAGGTTACAAAATATTTCCACCAGCCGATTGCCTCTCGATCGGCGGTTCTCCGCGGAGGAATAATGTTCCGCTTAGGCGAGGTACGGCCAAATTCCAGCTAGTTCTGTGTAGATGAATTCTCGAGAAACAGTTTCAGCTGCCAGTCTTTGTTTCACGGCAAAAGAACGGGAAAAGAGCGTTCCTTGAGTTGACGATCTACGGCCGGGCTTCGTAAACAATGTTGAACAGCGTTTCCGTGGCTCGTCGTAAGCGGGTGAATCCTGCCGAGGTGATGACCTGGCGCAAGCGCGACTCACCGGATTGCGCGCCCAGGCAGTGTCCCACTTCTTGCGATCGCGAACACGGTGTGCATAGAAGCGTCGAAAACGAGTAGTAGACCCGGTCCACGGGATTCAGATTGTCCTTCAACTCATCGTTTGCGTATGGTTCGACGATCATCCACGTGCCATCTTTGCTCAATGATTCGTGGACGTGCTTGGCCGCGCCGACAGGATCGCCCATGTCGTGCAGACAATCGAACACTGCAACGAAATCATAATCTTTGCCGGGAAATTCCTTGGCTTTGGCCACTTCGAACCTCACGCGGTCGGCAAGGCCCTCGCGTTTGGCGGTCTCTCGCGCACTTTCAATCGATTTATCGTGATAGTCGAATCCATAGAACTTGGAATTGGGAAACGCCTTGGCCATCAGAATCGTGGACGCGCCTTTCCCGCAGCCCACATCTGCCACGCTTGCACCCGCCTCGAGTTTCGGCTTTACGTCGTGGAGCACCGGGATCCAAGAGCTGACAAGATTCGCCGCATAGCCGGGACGGAAGAATTTTTCGCAGCCGTGAAACACGCCGTCATCGTGCTCATGCCAACCCATCCCGGCGCCGGTGCGGAAAGACTCTGCGATCCGCGGAACTGCGTCCAGGGCACCGAGGGCCAGTTGAAATGCGCCAGGGAGATACGCGGGGCTATCTTCTTTCGCCAGCGTGAATGCTTGTTCTTCCGTCAAGCTGAACTTGTGGGTCTTCTCATCGTAAGTGATATAACCGACGGCCGCCTGCGAAGACAGCCACTCTCGCAGATAGCGCTCATCGGTGTGCGTCTTCGCGGCCAGTTCCGCCGATGTCATCGGACCCTCCGCCAGTGCCTTGTACAATCCGAGCCTCTCTCCGATTACGACCATTCCCGTATGCACAGCTGCCCCGAGATCCCCTACGAAACGGCCTATAAACGTGTTGAGTTTGTCCATATCGACGGCCATGTTGGCTCCCTCAGGCAAATCCGAAGAATCGGCGGGACTGCTCCGCCTGAATCCACCAGATTCGCAATAGAAGATTGGGTCCCCAGTATCCGCGAGAAAAAAAAGTGCCGGGGTCTCTCCCAGCCCCGCGCTATGGCGAGGGATTATGCGACTGTGGAGTTAGGTCGTCAATAGTTTCGTAGGCTGGCTGAAACGCTATTCCAGGAACTTTCCGACTAACCACAAATGACCAAACGGATCCACGAGCGTGCCCTGGAGCATGCGTTTGATCGGGTGCGGGCCGGCTGTCTCATGCTCGTGCTCCACCACCGGACTGTGCTCCATGGCTCCTGCGGCCAAAGCGCGATTGTGGACTTTGATCGGATCGTCGACGAAGAGTTCAATTCGTACCGTGGTGAATCCCGTGGAATTGGGCGAGCGCGTGCCGTACTCCGGGGCCTCTTGCGCCAGGAAAAACTGTGCGCAGTCAATCGAGAGGCCAGCGACGTTACCACCGTCCAGATGCCATAGAACTTCCGCGCCGAACGCCTTCTTGTAAAACTCAATGGCCGCTTTTCCATCGCTTACGGCCAACATGGGAGAGATCTGAGTAGCCATGGCGCACTCCGGGTCCTAAAGGTATGGATAGGCTGAAGGAAACGTACTTCAAAGACAAGACCGGAGTGCTTTTCTCAGACTCGGAGAGAATCAGGGACACGAAGCGCGTCCGGCTGCAAATCACGCCGAGTTTTTTCTGTCCATAACCGCGGTTGAAATACTGGTGTCGTTTTGCCCTGCGATTTTGGAAACGAAGTGGCAAAGCTTGCAGCTGTCTTTGTGCCGCTCAAGGCGCGAATAGGCCTTGGCGTAATCCGCTTGCAGGCGCAGGAGTTCATCCCCTTCGGATCTGTTTCTCGTGTGAGAAGCGGCGATCACTTCGCGCAGGTTTTGCCAAGTGTCCAGTGCCGTTACACAAGCGCAAAGGAGCCGTTCGTATTCCGTGCAAATCGCAGTTTTATAAGAGAGTTCGCTGACCATGTGCTTCTCCCAAGGTTGAGGGAGGAGCAAGACACGGGCCAACTTGATTAAGTTAAAGAAGCGGGGGAACTTACCATCGAACTGAGAGTATTTTCGAGTACCGGCCTAGTACGAACTTTCGCATCACCTTGGCATTCAGTCCAGTAATTATTACCAGACAAAAACTGTGGGTAAATTCTAGTCCTGGCTCACTGCCCATCGCAAAAACAAAAAGGGCCGCCCGATGAAGAGCCGCCCTCGATTTTTGTTTGGCGTTAAATGCGTGAAACGAGCGTGCAATTCCTACTGCTTCTCGTACACCTGCACGTCGTGCTGCTTTGCGCCGGAAGCGGTCGTGCCGTGTGTTTCGACGGTGGTAACTGTTCCATCCTTCGACACGGTCACCTTTGAAGTGCCAATCACCTTGCCACCCTTCTTCAGCGTCGCTTCAAAGGAGCTGTCACCTTTGCGCATGGCAGAAATGGTGTCCGCGCCCGCAGGCATGGAACCCATGATCGGATTGTCTTTGCCATCGAAGCTCACGGAGAAACCGTACGCTACGGGCTTGTCATCCGCGCCAACGCCTTCGAAGCTATATTTCACCCCATCGCCTTGCGCTACAACCGTGCGAGTCAAGCTCTTTGGCGCTGGTCCGGGATCAAACTTGGATTTTGCGGTGTTCAACTTCCAGGTTCCCACCAATGGATTGCCTTGCGCAAACAGAGGTGAAGAAACTACGGCTACGAGTAGTGCTACGGCGACCAGCATGAAAACACGCTTCATTTGTGACCCTCCTTAGGTCCAATCATTCGAAGACTTTTCTGGCTTTCTTTTGGTATTTCTGGAAATGTACTGTGGGCCCTGAACCGAACTTGCGGAACAGTATGCTTCCGCGCACCACAAGTCAATCATTTTCGGCCACTACTCTCAGCGCGCAGATTAACCAGGAGCGCTCTCGCCCAAGAGTTCGCCTTTGCTTTCCCGGAGTAGAATTTGCCTCTTCGCCGTGACCGGCTGAACGCGGCTGAAATCCTGCCATTGCAGAGCTATATTCGCGGTAAGCAGCGAGAAGGCCACGCACATCCACACTATAGTTTCAGTCACACCTTCGCCCATCGTGTCCCAGCCCGTCACACCGCCAACCATGTGTACTTCCAGAAAAACCAAGGCAACCGCAAAGCTACGCACCATCCATTGCCGGTGCAGTTGGACTTTTCCCTGAAGAATGAAAAACATGGCGATGGCCGTTGTGAGTATCCACAGACCGGCGTCAGCGCCCGCGGCGAAACTGAATGAGCGGGTACCCCCATTCGTTCCTCGTAATACTGAATGTAAGTGCCTAACGGAGTGCCGATGAGCACGCCTGCGACATAAAATCGTCCCACAACACGATGAAGCTTGGTGAAACGTTTGCGCAGCCGGTCTGAGAACTGCATCGGCGCGAGTAGTAGTGCGCATGCGCCACCCAGAGCGTGAGGCAGCAGCCACCACCTGAATGGCTGGTAGTGTTGCCAGATGGGATCCTTTGCATTGATTTGGAATCGTTCGCTGTGGCCAAGAACGTAAACAACCATCAAGCCGATAAACGCAAACAGAAGATACTTCGGACGTAGCAATGATATGCGCGAGCGGACGCTATCGTATCCCAATCGTTTTCTCCTAAGGTTCAACCTGGTGTCGCGGGAAATAGGGGCCGACTAACTTGTGTGGTGCGGAGCATAGTCTGTTCCGCGAGAAGAAGCAAAGAGTAAATGAGGAATTGGGGAAATGAGGAATGGAATTCCCTTCAGCTCGAATGCACGTGAGTGCCGAAAGAGGTCAAAGACCAAATGTGCGCGAAGTGCCGTACCCCTCATCCACTCATGTAGTTGCGGACCTTACTTCGCGACAGCATTGGCTGCATTGGCCGCCAGGATAAATGAGGTGACAGTGTCGACCACGTATTCGTGCTCGAACCACAAGAATGGCCACGCGTCGTCCAGTTCCGGGAAGTTCGGCTGAAGAATCGTCACGCCGGGGATCATCCCGCCGGGGATAAACGTGAAATCGGCACGATTGTTGCCGTAGCCGATCAGCTTTGATTCCGTGCCCACTCCGGAAACATAGGAAATATTTGAAACGGGATGCGTGCCGAGTACGTAGTCGAGTCCACGCAGTGTGTACTCTGTCCCGATAATGTCTGGAAACGCCGCGTGCAGGAAGTACATTTCCGAGGCGAAACCCGCCGCTTGCCCGGAACCACCCCAGGTTCCCGTGGCGATTGGTACGCCGTAAGGATTCTTGGCGAGCTCTGTGTCGACCTTTGTTTTGTATATGTGAAGCGCCGACGCGAGTACTGTCTTGTATTCCGCGTCCATCAGGGGAATTGCGCGCGCGGCGACCCAACCGAGCGAATGGAAGCGGTCTTGGATTGTCGGCAGCAACTCCTTCAACCGTTTGCGGTAGATCTCCCCGCCATTCGTGGCCAGCAGTAGTTCCACGGCGGCCTTAGTTTCTTCGTCTGCCAAATCGCCGCCCGTCGTGTTGAACGAATGAAACAGCACTGGTGCGTGTTTGTGCTCTTCGTCCCATACCCGCGTTGCAGTCTCCAGGCATTCGCTGGCCATCTTGTCGTCATAGCCGCGAAGAACACGGCTGGCGGCGGCAAGAGCTGAAGCGGCGTCGTAGTTCAGTGGAGTGATATGCGTGGTAAAAGCCCAACGATCGTCGGGCACTCCAGAATAAATGCCGTCGCTTTCCAGCGCCCCCATGCGAGCTGCATAGATTCGCCCATCGGTTTTGGACGCGGCATCTCCCAGGTGCGTGTATTGCTCCAGAGTGGGTTCGATGATGCCGGGAATCGCGTGACCGAACACTTTGTATTCCGCCAGCAGCAGGATTACGCCGTGTTGAATTTGTTGGAGCACGTCTGGCGCGCCATCCGGTTTATGGATCTGGACGTAACGAGCCTTTTCGTCAATGGAAGTGTCGTCGCCGGTGACTCCGAACACTTCTTTGGAAAGCGTTAGATCGGTGATCACACGACTGTGTGTCTGCGTGCGCAAGTCGAAATCTCCTGCGTCGAACCAGCCACCAACATTTAATCCTGGAATATGCTCACCGGGGGCGAACGGAGAATCCGTCGTTGCGCTCATGGCATAGCCGTCGAAGTGCGTGTAATTTGGCGGGGCCTGACGAGCGTCGTCCATGTGCGATGCCGCGTGCCAGATGCGATAGCCCTCGCGCACCTTTACGTGATCCATCTGTTCGGCAAGATAAACATCCATCGAAGGCCGCCAGATTTTTTCATAAACATTTGGCGCGATTCGGAAAGTTCCATTCCTATGGCCCGCATATTCGATCGCATAAATTCCCGGCTCTCGCACCGTTGAAAAATCGAAATGCGCATACTGGTATCGCAGCCATTTGCCCCACGACTTCACTTCGCCGCGAAACGCTTCGCGATATTCCCCATCGGGAGAGAGCCGCAGTACGCGGGCGGTCTTGGGCGCGTCGAAAAGCGGGTCGAGTTCGAGCACCGCCACTTTGCTGCGCTCAGGTGTATAGCCGACCTGGTTGTACGCCACCACTGGAGAACGCGTCCATCCGGCAACCACGTTTGGTCGAATGTGCCAGACCACAACATTTTTGGTTTTGCCCGATGGAATCAAACTGCGGACCACAAACCATCCGTTCTGTGCCTTGTTGCGGCCGTCGAACAGCATCACGGGTTCATCGTCGGAAACAATAGTGACGCGCGAAAGCGGAGCCTCGGGTGAAAGTACGATGCGGTGACCTGTCGCGAGTGGAACCGGCTGGGCGCTGCCGTCGGCTTCCAGTTTCATCGGGCCATCCGGGTGTCGTGGAAAAATGCCTGGCGAATCGTCCATCAGGTAGGATTTTCCGAAATAAGTGGACGGCAGGAATTCCAGATTGAATCCGGCCTTACCGGCAAGCGCCGCAGGCAATGGCTGATCCAGTTCGACCGCCACGCGTAAACCATCTGCTTCCGGTCGAATATCGACGTGATAGCTCAAGTCGCGTCCGGCATAAGTACAATAGGCAGTCAATTCGTTTTCGGCAGGACCACGCTTGCGCTCTTTGAATTCCGGAATGGGATCCCACTGTTCAGGTGTCGACGACAATCGGACATCTCCGTTAGTGGCGATGCGCTGTTCGTGCAAGATAATTTCCACGCCGCTCATTTTCTGGTCGCCAAACACGCTGTGATAGGCGTTATGAAACAGCAGCACGGTCAATCCGTGAGCTTCGAGGGTATCCTGCGGGCTCCATTTAAGGTCGGCGCCGTAGAGCGAGAAGAGCGGCAACAAGATTGCCAGCATCACCAAACTAGTTCTGCCAAACTTTGAATTGGTTTCCATGTGTCCTCTTAGGCGTGTAGCATGCGGTCTTGCGTGTGCACCTGTCCGCATTGTTTTAACACAGACCACTTCTTGCCGTTTGTGATTAGCAGCGAATACCTAGTCGGGCAATTTCCGGAGAGTCTCTTGACTACGGATTGGGAGATTCAGCGGGGCGGTAAGCGGGCTGGTGGTCTCAAACTGTGCGATGACATGCCGTCGCGTGAAATAGACCAGCCACCACGCCCCGAACGGGAACGTAAATATCACGAACGAAACCGCCAGCAATTGCCGGAATGAGGCTTCGGAGGAGACAAAGTTCTCCGTTAATCACGAAAGTCTCGTACGGGCGAAAGGCAATGACCGCGGAGGAAAATGCCAGAGCGATGGCGGCCCAAAGAAGAGCCGCACGCCGGGCCCACGGTCGGAGTTGAAACAATCCTATGCTTATCCGCAGTCCCAGCGCGATAAGAAAAGGCGGCACCAACGCGAGCGCAAAGAAGGCCAAAGGGTGCGACTCATAGACTCGTCGCCCGTCGTTGTCTCTCGGAAGTCCCAGCATTCCGAGAAAAAACCATCCCCACGCAATCAGGGCAGAGACGCTGCCAAAATACCCAGAGTTGCGGCGGCGGTGACCCCGGCAGTCCGTATTTCCTCAGTTTGTTTTGCCGCGAAAGCTTCGTTCATGGTCTATCCCGTATTCCTTTTCGATGAGAGCACAGCGGAGCTGTGATGAGTAGAGTACGGAAGGGTTGCGCGTAGCGAAAAGAATACTTGACGTTCGCTTTCTTTTCGCCTACAGTTTTCGGGAGAGCGGAAGTGCGCGGAGGCTGTCATGGCCCTTACCAAACGCCAAAAAGAAGTGCTCGATTTCCTGGTTTCCTTTGAAACCCGGCACGGCTATGCCCCCAGCTTTGAAGAAATTGGCAAAGGCATGAAGCTGACCTCGCTGGCCACCGTGCATAAGCACATCAGCACGCTGGAAAAGAAGGGTTTCATTCGCCGCGGCTACAACCAAAGCCGCTCCATCGAGATTGTTCAGCTACCCAAGTCCGTGAAGGAACAGGTTATCGAGCGGCGCGTTCAGGAATTGCCGTTGGTTGGGCGAATCGCTGCCGGCCGTCCTCTGGAAGCCGTGGAAGAGCGCGAGACTATTTCGCTGGGCGACTTCGCGCGTGGCGGGAATTCATTCGTGCTTCAGGTCAAGGGCAGTTCCATGATTGAAGACCACATTATGGATGGCGATTTTGTCGTTTGTGAACAGACCCAAGTCGCCAACGCGGGAGATATCGTCGTCGCACTTCTTGCAGGCGAAGAAGCCACCCTGAAGCGTTTCTATCGCGAAGGCACGGGCAAAATTCGTTTGCAGCCTGCGAATTCAGAGATGGCGCCAATCATGGTGCCTGCCAGCGACGTGAAGATTCAGGGCCGTGTGATCGGCGTTCTCCGCAAGTATTGATCGTGTTCGTTTGATTTCGTCGCCTTCGACGGCGCTCCTGGATTCAGTGCGTCACAAAATGTTCACTGCACGCGCTGCCAGCAAAATCACAATTGATAACGAAATCAGCGACTGCAGCATCATGCCCAGTTTTGCCCATCGAGAGAGCACCGCTGTATCCGTGGGCGAAAACGCCGTGCTGGTATTAAACGACAGAAACAGATAATCCATGAAGTGCGGCGTCCACGAGGGGTCGCCGTCGCGTTCCAGCATTTGTGGAAATAGAAACGAACTGTTCAGACCGTCGTCTTTATTGTCGCGGCCCATCGGCCCGCCAGCATCCAGCTTCCAATACCACAACGCGAACACGAGAACGTTGGCGATCCATAACATGCTTGCCGACCGTAGCAAGTCTTTCGGAGCCTCGGCGTGTTTCGGGATGCCTTGAATCAGGAAAACGAGAGAGGCGATCATTGCCAGGGTGATCAGCCCATTCGCAACGAGAGTCAGCACCTTCGCTACGTCAAATCGCTCGCGCCGATGCGACACCGTAATGGCAATCAACAACAGCGTGATGACTCCTAGCAACCCCCAACTTGGGCCGACGGACATCGGCTCCGGCATCGCCAGATAGACTCCGGAGGCCGCCAACATAGCAATGAAGGCCGGCCATCGCGGCTCCCGCGCAATCTTTTTGTTCATCAGCTCACCTCGCTCGCGTTTGCAGTCTAATACACTTCGATGCGGTCTTTACTCCCATCAGCGCAACGGCGCAGGCGCCAGGAGCTCGGCATCCTTCCTTATCGAGAACTTTATCCGAACTATCGGAATATTCCATAGACGATCCGGACCGCGGTCCGTTATGGCCAGCCCCAACCACCCCTCGCTTGCGTGCAATAATTTCAGAATCGGCGAGCTTTCGTGAAACAATAGTTGACCTCACACCTTCAAGGAGTTGGCTGAGACGTGAAGAAGAATCGACCCATCCGCAAATTGTTGGCGGCGAATCGCAGCGAAATTGCCATTCGTATCTTTCGGGCCGCCAACGAACTTGGCCTGCGCACCGTGGCGATTTATTCGCAAGAGGATCGCCTGGCTCTGCATCGTTTTAAGGCGGATGAGGCCTATCAGGTTGGCGTTGGCAAGGGGCCGGTTGAAGCCTATCTGGACATTCCGGGAATCATCGCCGCCGCGAAGGAACATGATGTCGACGCCATTCATCCGGGTTACGGTTTCCTGTCAGAGAATCCGGCCTTCGCGCGAGCCTGCGCAAAAGCAGGACTGAAATTTGTCGGGCCAACTCCGCAACTCCTCGAATTGCTGGGCGACAAGACCGCCGCGCGTCAACTGGCGATTGATGCCGACGTTCCAGTGCTGCCCGGCACGCAAAAAGCGGTCTAGCTCGCCGGAAGAAGCGCTGCGAATCGCGCGCGATATCGGCTATCCGGTCATTGTAAAGGCCTCCATGGGCGGCGGCGGGCGCGGCATGCGCGTGGTACACGATGCCGAACAATTGGCCAGCCGGCTGGAAGAAGCGCAGGGCGAAGCCAAATCCGCATTCGGCGACGCCTCTGTCTTCCTGGAAAAATATCTTCCGCGTGCGCGCCACATCGAAGTACAAATAATCGGCGACGAGCATGGCAATCTATTGCACCTGCACGAACGCGACTGTTCCGTGCAGCGGCGCCACCAGAAAGTGGTCGAAGTTGCTCCCGCCTTCAACCTTTCGCAAAAGGTGCGCGCGGAACTCTGCGAAGCCGCCGTCCAGATCGCGCGCAAAGCAAATTATCAGAACGCCGGCACCGTAGAATTCTTATACGACGTTGATTCCACCAAGTGGTATTTCATTGAAGTCAACCCGCGCATTCAGGTAGAGCACACCGTAACCGAAATGGTCACTGGGTTGGATCTTGTCCGCGCCCAGATCTTGATCGCGCAGGGTGAAAAGCTGCACGGAGAGCCGCTGGCTTTTCCCGAACAAGACAAAGTGCCGCTCTACGGTGCGGCGCTGCAGTGCCGCGTCACCACCGAAGATCCGGAAAAACATTTCGCGCCGGATTACGGAAAAATTTCCACGTATCGCTCCCCGGCAGGTTTTGGCATTCGCCTCGATGGCGGCACCGCCTACTCTGGTGCGGTTCTTGCCGCGCACTACGATTCATTGCTGGTCAAAGTTACGGCCTGGGGACGCGATCTTACCGAGGCGTGCCAGCGCATGGACCGCTCGTTGCGCGAATTCCGCATCCGCGGCGTGAAGACCAACATCCCGTTCCTCGAGAATGTGGTCAATCACCCACAATTCCGTGCTGGAGAAGTCACCACATCCTTCCTCGATGATTCCCCCGAACTTTTTCGTTTTGCCAGCCGCGCCGACCGCGCTACCAAGCTGCTTTCTTACGTCGGCGAAGTCATTTTGAATGGCAATCCCGAAGTAAAAGGGAAGAACACTCCGGAGAGTTTTGAGAAGGCCGTGCTACCGCGCGTTCCGGGAATTGAACCGCCAGCAGGTTCTCGACAACTGCTGCAGAAGTGGGGGCCCAAGAAATTCGCAGCATGGGCTCGCAAAGAAAAACGTCTGCTGCTGACGGACACAACATTCCGCGACGCTCACCAATCGCTGATGGCCACGCGCGTCCGCACTCACGACCTGATGGCCACTGCCGATGCCGTCGCTCAACGACTGCCTAACCTGTTCAGTTTGGAAATGTGGGGCGGCGCCACATTCGACACGTCGCTGCGCTTCTTGCACGAAGATCCCTGGCAACGATTGCGCGAACTCCGCAACCGCATACCCAACATTTGTTTCCAGATGCTGTTGCGTGGGGCGAACGCCGTCGGCTACACCTCGTACCCCGATAACGTGATCTTCGACTTTGTCCGCGAATCCGCCGAGCAGGGCATCGACATCTTCCGCATCTTCGATTCGCTCAACTCCATCGAAAATATGCGCGTCTCGATTGATGCCGTACTGCAAACCGGCGCGGTCTGCGAGCCTGCGATCTGCTACACCGGCGACATCCTCGACAAAGGTCGCCCGAAATACTCTTTGAAATATTACGTGCAGATGGCCAGGCAACTTGAAAAACTTGGCGCGCATTTTCTGGCCATCAAAGATATGGCGGGACTGTGCAAGCCTTACGCGGCTTTCACGTTGGTAAAGGCCCTGCGCGAAGAAGTCGAGATCCCCATTCATTTCCACACTCACGATACCAGCGGCATCAACACTGCTTCACTGTTGAAAGCGGCCGAGGCCGAAGTTGACGTTGCCGACGCCGCGATCGCCGCCATGAGCGGTGGCACCAGCCAGCCCAATCTAAATTCCGCCGTCGAAGCGCTGCGTCATACGCCGCGCGACACACAACTCGATATGGCCGCGCTGAATGAGTGCTCCGATTATTGGGAGACCGTCCGCAGCTACTATCTGCCGTTTGATTCCGGACCGAAGGCCGGTTCCGCACGGTTGTACGAGCACGAAATCCCCGGCGGCCAGTTCACGAATCTGCGCGAGCAGGCCGCGTCCATGGGCCTCGGACATCGCTGGCGTGAAGTCGAGAAAACCTACGCCGAAGTGAATCAACTCTTCGGCGACATCGTGAAAGTCACGCCGTCCAGCAAAGTTGTTGGCGACATGACCCTCTTTCTTCTGGCAAACGAAATGAAGCCCGCCGACTTGCTCCTGCTGGACGAGCATCACGAGATTTCGCTGCCAAACTCCGTCGTCGAAATGTTTTCTGGCGCACTTGGCGTACCGCCCGGCGGGTGGCCGAAAAAGCTGCAACGCATCATCCTGCGTGGACAAGCACCGTTGAAAGGCCGACCCAGCGCCAGTCTGAAGCCCGTGGACTGGGACGAGGAGCGCGCGCAACTCGAGAAGAAGACCGGGCACCCCGTCCGTCGCGACGCGATGTTGAGCTACCTGCTCTATCCCGAAGTTTTTCTGAAGTACGACAAGTTCCGCCAAACCTACTCCGACGTCAGCGTCCTGCCCACGCCCGCGTTTTTCTACGGCTTGAAGCCCGCAGAAGAAATCACCGTCGAGATCGAATCCGGCAAAACCATGATCGTGAAGTTTCTGACCATCGGCGAAGCGCATCCCGACGGCACGCGCACGCTCTTTTTCGAATTGAACGGCCAGCCGCGCGAAGTCACCGTGCGCGATCGCGCCCTGCGCGTCGTCGAGCGCAGCCATCCCAAGGTGAACCCAGACGATCCTGGCCACGTCGGCGCACCAACCGCCGGACTGGTCAGCAGCATCGCCGTGCAGGTTAACCATCCGGTCGAGCGTGGTGCTAAACTTCTGACCCTTGAAGCCATGAAGATGCAATCCAACATCTATGCGCCGATTACCGGACGCGTCACCAAACTCCTGGTGACGCCGGGCCAGCACGTGGAAGCCAAAGATCTGTTGGTCACGATTGCTCCGTGAGCGGACCGCATCTCATCAAACACCAGCAATTTCCCTCGCGCTTTCTCCGCAATCAGCGCGACCTCATCATTTATCTTCCGCCCGGCTACCACGCGCAGCCGCGACGGCAATTCCCGGTTCTCTATCTTCACGACGGACAAAATCTTTTTGATGGCGCTACGTCATTCATTCCGGGAATGGATTGGCACGTCGGTCATACCGCCGATCACTGCATTCAGCAGGGTCTCGTCGAACCGTTGATTATTGTTGGAATCTACAACGCCGGGAAACAGCGCCTCCAGGAATACACGCCCACGCGCATGCCGAGGCTGGGCGGCGGCCGCGCCACTCGCTACGCAAACTTTCTGATCGAAGAACTCAGTCCGTTTGTGCAATTCAACTATCGAATTATGAGCGGTATGGAAAACACCGGGATCGGCGGCTCTTCGCTGGGTGGACTTGTTTCCCTTTTCGTCGGCCTCCGCATGCCGGAAGTATTCGGCAAAATTGCCGCACTCTCTCCTTCCGTCTGGTGGAACCAGCGGGTCATTCTGCGATTTGCCGATGCCGCGCCCGTGGAGCCTCGGCCCCGCGTCTGGCTCGACATCGGTACACGCGAAGGCGGTCGCATCGTCGAAGACGTCGAGCGATTCCGCGACGTTCTCCTCCGCAAGGGCTGGCGATGGGAGCAGGACCTCCACTACGAACGAGTGGAAGGCGCGGAGCACAACGAGGCAGCCTGGGCGCAGCGCGTCGGCCCCTTTCTGCAATTTCTGTTTCCTGCGAGGTGAACCCGGGTATAATCCGCGCAGTTCGCTCCGCCGCAGGGAAGACGAGTCACCGCGGCACACCTGGGGAGTGCGAATGTCTCCCAGCAGACCCATCACGATTCTCTGCGTCAGCTCCTATGAAAAGGGTCAGGAGTTCCTGCGCACCTGCAAGGACATGGGTTGCACGGTTCTCCTGCTCACCGTCGAAAATCTGCGCAATGCCGACTGGCCGCGAGACTGCATCGATGAAATGTTTTTCATGCCGAACGAAATGCCGCTTGCTCAGCTTATCCCCGCGGTCAGCTACGCGGCGCGCCATCGCCACATCGACCGCATCGTGGCGCTCGATGAATTCGACCTGGAAAATGTGGCTGCCCTCCGCGAGCATCTCCGCTTGCCCGGAATGGGTCAGACCACCATGCGCCATTTTCGCGACAAACTGGCCATGCGTGCTCGCGCGCGCGAAGCGGGCGTCCTCGTACCCGAATTCATCCACATCCTTAATTACGATGATTTGCGCGAATTTATGGCGCGTGTGCCGGGCCCCTGGCTCTTGAAGCCGCGTTCGCAGGCCTCCGGGATCGGCATGAAGAAAATCCAGGTCCCGGACGAACTGTGGCCGTGGCTCGATCAGCTTGGCGACCAGCAATCGCACTATCTGCTGGAACAATTCATTCCGGGCCGCGTCTACCACGTCGACGGGATTGTTTCGGAACGTCAAGTTCTGTTCGCGGAAGCGCATGCGTATGGCGCGCCGCCTCTGGACGTTTCGCACCACGGCGGAGTCTTCACCACCCGCACCATGTCGCGCGATTCGGCGGACGTCGGTGCGCTCAAGGATCTTCACCAGAAACTCGTCGGCGGGCTGGGCCTCGTTCGTGGTGTAACCCACGCTGAATTTTTGAAAGCCAGCGCCGACAATTGCTTCTACTTCATCGAAATTGCTGCGCGAGTCGGCGGTGCCTACATTTCTAACGTGGTCGAAACCGCCACCGGAGTAAATCTCTGGCGGGAATGGGCCCATCTCGAAGTCGGGGCAGGGAAGCAGCCTTACCAGTTGCCGCAGAGCCCGCCAGGATTATGCCGGCGTAATTCTTTCGCTGGCGCGGCAGGAAGAGCCGGACACTTCCTCGTACGACGATCCGGAAATCGTGTATCGCTTGAAGAAATATCATCACGCGGGATTTGTCTTGAAAGCGCCCACAGCCGAACGTATCGAAGATTTGCTTTCCGCCTACGAGCAGCGCTTTGTCACGGATTTTCTGGCGCGCGCACCCGTCCCCGACAAGCCTACCTCGTGAGCCCGGAAGATTTCCACAGCCAGCGTCCCAAAGGACAGGCCATTACCTGTTCCTCAGTCTAGTTACTTTCTAGCACGCACTTCGGATACTCTATTTGCGAGGCTCACTCCCGCGGACTATCTTTTGCTTACCCCGGGCCGGAAATCTGCGTGGGGTGTGCTGTCCCTTTGGAGGTCCGATGTGGGGTAACAAGAAGCCGGAAACGCCTCAACCTGCGCAACCGGAGTTAAAAACGGAAACAAAAACTTTGCCGAATAATCCGCCGCCGAAACCTTCTGCGGCTACCTGGGAGGGAACAACCGCAATGAGTACTGATGCGATGAGACCGTTAGGTGCGACCGCGGACCGCGCGACTGCGCGACTCGGGCCGAGCCTGCACGTGAAAGGCGAAATCTCTGGTAACGAAGACCTGCTGATCGAAGGATCAGTCGAGGGCCTCGTGCAACTGGACGAGCGCAAATTGACCGTTGGCGCCACAGCCAAGCTCACGGCCGATATTATTGCTCGCGAAGTGGTGGTCTATGGCAGCGTGAAAGGGAATCTTCGCGCCAAGGATCGCATCGAGATCAAGAAAGATGGATCCGTGAATGGCGACTTGACCACCGCGCGCATCATGATCGAAGACGGCGCGTACTTCAAAGGTTCCATCGAGATCGACAAGTCTGCAGAGAAAGAGTCTGGCGCCTCCGCGTTCTCTCGGACCGCTTCC
This sequence comes from Candidatus Acidiferrales bacterium, assembly GCA_963726725.1. Classification (GTDB taxonomy): domain Bacteria; phylum Acidobacteriota; class Terriglobia; order Acidiferrales; family UBA7541; genus Acidiferrum. The sequence goes on along the minus strand of CAVSDV010000020.1, from coordinate 325,991 downwards.
ACTCCGGCTGCTGCTGGCGTTGGTCCCAAAACGATCTAACAATTCAATTCAAGTTTCAATTAGCACGGCGCGAATCCCCACGGTCCGCGCCGTTTTTCTTTTTCCATCAGGTTTTCACTCCCCATCTTCTTCTGCTGAACCACGCCCGATCTACCCTGTCGCTGCATTGTCATCCCGGGCGGTGCGCCGTTTGCCCTGCAAAGGATCTCACCCGATCCGCCTTGCCACCCAAAAATAACAAGATGAGTAAACTACCGAATATGTATATTTAATAACTTTATAATTCAATAACGAATACCTATTGTAGCAAGTTTCTCCTTGGAGCGGTGACCGGGGCTGGCAGTCGCCCAGCCAGCCTTATCCGGCCTTGAGCACTGTGAAGGAGTAACGCCATGTGGGGTGGCGCGCATCGTCATCGTCTTCTTACCATCGCTCTGGTGTTTACATTTGCTGGAAGTGGTGGTGGATGTGGGGGTGGGGCCGGAGGTGGGGTCCAGCCCCCTCCCCTTACACAAGATTTTGCGATTCATCTGTCCACTTCTTCCCTGACCATTTCGCAGGGCGACTCCAGTGCCCCGCTTTCCATTTCCATCACTCCTCAAAACGGTTCTTCCGATAGCGTTTCTGTCACGCTCTCCGCCATTCCGGCAGGCATTACCAGTAATCCAGACAATCCTTTTACCGTACCGAGTGGACAACCCGTCTCTGTGATTCTCTGTGCCGCTTCTGACACCGCTGTTGGCCAATTTCCAGTTTCCGCCCAGGCCACCAGCGGCGCTCTATCGCACTCCGCTCCTTTGGCACTCACCATCCAATCCGGTGTGGTCTCGAATCTTTCACGCTCTACCTATGTCCGAAATGATTCCGTCATCGCACTGGATTCTCCCACTGGTGGGCCCCACCTCCGTGACATTGTGTATGACGCCGCTGGCCACCGTTTCTTTGTGGCCAATCAAGCCATGAATCGCGTTAACGTAGTGGCCATTTCGTCTAGAGCCCTCCTCGCTTCCGTCGATGCACCAGCGGCGACCAGCCACCAGTGCACAAACAGTCTTCGTCGGCTTGAGTGGTGAAGGCGTCTCTGGCAGTGGTTGCAACGGCTGCCTCGGCCAGATGAATCTGATGGCCAGTCCGCCCACATTCCAACCTGCCCCCCAGCCGCCGGTCACTTCCATCACGGGAGCGCCGTTGCTGCAGTCCGACAACGCCGGTGACACCGTTTTTTTTTGCTTATCGGACTTTCCCCGGCGGTCCTATTGCTGCCTGGTCCGCCACTTCTCCGAACGTTTTCAGATCTCTTCGGCCAACGACACCACTTCCGACCTCACCGTCTCCTCCGATGGCACACTGTTTGCCCTTCGTGCCAAGGACGTCACCGAAATTCGTGGTCCAGACCTCACCTTGATCACAACTCCGATTTCCGCCGAACTCGAAACAATTCCGCAGCGCGTGGCCGTCCCCGACGTAGCGCTTCATCCTTCGGGGGCGATAGTCTACGAACCATTTCTCGATGGGCCCGCGCCCGCCGCACCGCCCGCCCAGGGAATTCGCGGTGCAATCGATATCCGCGATACACACAATGGAAAACTCCTGCTGCGCGTGTATTTGCCCGAACCTCTCGCGATGCTTTCAACAGATATTGACGGCCTGCATGGAAGTTTTCTGACCACCGACGAAAATGGCCAGCGCCTTTTTGCTGTCACCACTTCGGGGCTGACGATCATTCAACTCGCCAGCGTACCTCTGGGCATCGGCACCCTTTCACCTTCCATCGGGAGCGCCCAGGCGACACGCCTATCACGATTCGCGGTAGTGGTATTCAGTCGGCCACACGCGCCACTCTGGGCGAAAAGCAAGCTAGTGTCGTTTTCAAAGATATGAACACGCTCACCCTCACTACCCCCGCGATTTCCTCCGGCCCGCAAAAATTGACGCTCACCAATCCCGACGGCGAATCCGTATCTCTCGACGCGGCCCTGCTCGTCCAATAACCAAGTCCCCTAAACCTTTTTCCCGCTTTGTCTCATCCAATAAACCGACGCGATTGTTTGCCTTTTCTGTCTTAAACTGCCTTGGAGAATTGGACTCCCCTCGAGAAGGAGCGGTCGAGCGAAATCATGAATACTCGCAAACTTGGCAATGCGGATTTGAATATTACTCCCGTTGGTTTTGGCGCCTGGGCCATTGGCGGTGCCGGCTGGGCCTATTCCTGGGGCGAACAGAACGATGCTGATTCCGTTGCGGCGATCCATCGCGCGCTCGAGCTCGGCGTCAACTGGATCGACACCGCCGCGATCTACGGCTTAGGACACTCCGAAGAAATTGTCGCGCGTGCCCTAAAGAATTGGCGTGGCGCGAAGCCATATGTCTTCACCAAGTGTGTTTTGACCTGGGACAAGGTCGGACAAATCTCGCCAACCTTCTCCGCGGCATCCATCCGCAAAGAGTGTGAAGACAGCCTGCGCCGTTTGCAGGTTTCTGCGATCGACCTTTATCAAATTCACTGGCCGCCGCAGGACAACGGCCCCGGCCTCGAAGAAGTGTGGCAGACACTCGTAGCTCTGCAGAAGGAAGGAAAAGTTCGCTGGATCGGCGTTTCCAATTTCGACGCCGCGCAAATCAAGCGCGCACAGAAAATTGCCCCCGTCACTTCGCTCCAACCGCCGTATTCCATTCTTCGCCGCCAGATTGAACAGGAAACTCTTCCTTACTGCGAGCAGCAGGGAATTGGCGTAATTGTCTATGCCCCGATGTTCTCCGGCATGCTGACTGGTGCCATGACCCGCGAGCGTGCCGCTGCGCTTCCCGCCGACGATTTTCGCAGCCGCAATCCCGAATACAAGGAGCCCAAGCTTTCGCAGAACCTCGCCTTGGTAGACAAATTGAAGGAAATCGGCGCTCGCCACGATCGCAGCGCTGGCGAAGTCGCTATCGCCTGGACGCTTCGCAAACCCGTTGTTACTGCCGCCATAGTGGGCTCACGCAGTGCGAAGCAAGCGGAAGGCGTAATGAGCGCAGCGGATTTTCGCTTGTCCGAATCCGAAATCGCCGAAATCGAAACGGCCTCCTTCGGTATTGCCAAAAAAGCCACTTCATAGCCAATCGACTTATGTGGTTTCGGGGTTGGAGCGGATTAATGCTGCTTGATATTGTAGCGGCCACCTTCAGGCGGCCATCTCAGGCAACCAAACAGGATCAGGAGACATAAAAATGGACTTGGGACTCCAAGGCGAGACAGCTATCGTCTCTGGCTCCACCGCAGGCATCGGATTCGCGATTGCCTCCACGCTCGCAAGAGAGGGCGCCGAAGTCATCATTAACGGTCGCAGGGCCGATTGCGTCAATTCTGCTGTCGAACAAATCGCCACGCAAACCAAAGCTGAAGCGATTCGTGGCATCGTCGCGGACCTAGGTACCCACGCGGGCGTTGAGTCCTTCCAAAAACAAGTTCCACGCGTCGACATTCTCATCAACAATATGGGTATCTTCGATCCCAAACCCTTTCTCGAGATTCCTGATTCCGAGTGGTTGCGTTTCTTTGAAGTCAACGTAATAAGCGGCGTGCGCCTGACCCGCCACTACTTGCCCGGCATGCTGGAGAAAAAATGGGGCCGAGTTATTTTCATTTCCAGCGAGTCTGGCCAGCAGATTCCCGCCGAAATGATTCACTACGGAATGACCAAGACCGCCCAAGTCGCCATTGCGCGCGGCATTGCGGAATCGGTGGCCGGCAGCGGTGTTACCGTCAATTCGGTCTTAGTCGGTCCCACTGCGTCCGAAGGCGTAGGCGCTTTTCTGGAGAGCATGGCGCGCCAGCAGAAGATGAGCACTACCGAAATTGAAAAACAATTTTTTGCCACCGCCCGTCCCAGCTCGCTGCTCAAGCGTTTCGAGACGCCCGAGGAAGTAGCCGCCGTCGTCGCCTCCGTGGCCAGCACCCAAGCCGCCACAATTAATGGTTCCGCCGTCCGCGCAGAAGGCGGCGTAGTTCGCAGTATCTTCTAGGTAGTCGCTTTGCAACTAGGCTCGAAGGTGATCGGCGCGCCAGTTCTGCACCAACTGTTTGACCGACTTGCGATCCGCTACCTTGTCCGCCAACACTTTTCGCGCGAGCGCAGGGAGTTCCGCATCGCACGCAAATCGCATTCCCACCAATTGTTCCCGCGTGAATTCACCGATGCGTGGTTTAAGATCTTCCGGAAGCAACTTCTCCAGCCGCAGACGCTCTTCCAATCGGATAACCCGGTCCTGCACCGTAAGCGCGAACAATCGCGCATAAAACATCAGCATGAAGAGTGCTGCCGCGGTCAGGACCGCAATGAATGTGTCAGCCGTAAAGCCTTTGTAACAGCGATAAATGGACCACACCAGATTTAGCAATAGCACCGGCATGATAAAAAAGTGAAATCCCGGAACCCATTTTGTATGACTCGCAAAACTCTGCTGCTCGGCCATCGTCTATCCTCCGTAGTTCCGCTTCGTTCCCGTCTAACCTGCCCCATCGTACAGTAACTACCTTGCCGCGCGCCTTATCTACTTTCTCCTGCTCCCGGAAATCTGGTGCACAATCACAGAATGTTAGTGAGGCAGATTCACACTCTGCCGGGAGAACGTCATGCCCAATCTCAGTTTCGCCAGAATCATGTATGGCTCCAATGAAGACTCCACAGTATCAACCTGGATGCAATCCTCATCCTTCCGGTCACAGTTTTCGGCCTTGCTGCCGCTGTCCGCAACTTCATCCCAAAACTGGATCCAAAAGCTCCTCTCTGCTGTCATGCCAATTCAGGAAGGCAGTGCGACCGGCTCCCCGAAAAAGCTTTCCTGAGATCCGCGCACAAATCTGGACCAATCATTTTCCCAGTTCGGATTTGTAGATCTTTCCCTCTTTCATCACAAACGTCACATTTTCAAATTGCTTGATATCTTTCAGTGGATCGCCCGGCACCGCAATAATGTCAGCATAGGCGCCGGTTGTCAGAGCGCCAAGTTCGCCTTTGCTGTCCAGCAGTTCGGCCGCCCGTGAAGTAGCCGAGAGAATGGCATCCATTGGCGACATGCCCATTTTCACCAGCCGGTCGAATTCCTGCGCCATTGGCTCTTGCCACGGGATTCCGCCCATATCCGTGCCATACACAATCTTCACGTGCGCCTTTAGCGCTTTCCTGAAACTCACTTCATGCAACGCGGCCCTTGCGCGATCGCGCTGGCCCTCCAGCGTGTTTTCCGGCGCCCAATCGTCGTAATACGGCGACAACGTTGGGCAGTACCACGTGCCTTGCCGCGCCATCTGCTCGATCTGCGCGTCGTTGATTTCCAGTCCGTGCTCGATCGAATCGCATCCACCATCCAACGCTCGCTGCAAACCAATACCGCTGTACGCATGGCACGCAACTTTCTTGTTCCAGCCGTGCGCTTCCTCGACAATCGGTTTCAATTCCTCCACGGTCAGTGTTGGCTGCGAATAAAATTTCCCCTGTTTGTCCACCCACGAGCGGTGCGTCATGTACACCTTCAACCAGTCCGCTCCGTGCTCTAGTTGTTCCCGCGCCGCTTTCCTCGCTTCCACCGGTCCGTCGATGATCTGCACGCCCTTGGGCATAGACAATTCCGGCGCGTACCCCTCCAGATTGTAGCCACCACTCGTAGAGATTCCACGCGTGGCGCCAAATACGTGTGGGCCGGGGATCGTGCCTTCCTCAATCGCTTCTTTTATTTCGATGTCGCCGTAACCTGCGCCTTCCGTTTCCAGGTCGCGAATGGTGGTGAAACCCTGCTCCAGTGCCCGCTTTGCCGCATATGTCGCGCGAGCCGCACGCAGCGCAATCCCAGCCTTCAGAATATTCGCGTCGTACCCACCCTTGGCGGGATCTTCTCCCCAAAGAAAAATATGTGTGTGTGCATCGATCAATCCCGGCAAGACCGTGAATGAAGAAAGATCCACTACTTTTGCGCCCGCAGGAATCCCAACGGACCCGTCGGCGATCTTCTCGATGCGCTCCCCGCGCACAAAAATCAGTTGGTTTTTCTTTGGAGTTTCACTTTGTCCATCAATCACCGTGCCGGCTTTGATCACGGTTAACGCCGAAGGTACAGCGGTTTGCGGCCTGACCGTACCCGTGCCCAGCGCCAAGATAAACACCAATCCCACATTCAATTGCCAACGCATCCACTATCCTCCTGCTGCCTGAACGTGCTGCATGAGTTTAGCCGAATGTCTGCGAAGAATGTTCTATTTTGTGGAGGGCGACTTTACGCAGCCGTCTGGAGTTGATATCTGTAGCGGGCGCCTTCTGGTTGACCCCGTGGGGGAAGCGGGCAGTTTTCACGTTGCACGGTACGCACGGATCAATCAGATCAAATTGATCGATTTGGCATGCTTCAATAGTTCTTCCCGGAAATTCGGGTGAGCAATATTAATCAATGCGAGTGCCCGCTCTCTTGTGGACTTCCCGCGCAGATTCACGCAACCGTATTCCGTCACGATGTATTCCACATCCATGCGCGTATCGGTAGCCATCTGCACATGTGGCACGATGGATGAAATCGTTCCGTTTTTCGCCGCCGACTTCAGTCCAATGAACGACTTTCCGCCTTTGGAAAAAGACGCGCCTTTCACGAAGTCAAACTGGCCGCCAGACCCGCTGTACTGGTGCCCGTTAATAAACTCACCGTTTACCTGCCCGTATAGATCGATCTCGATTGCCGTGTTCACACTGATCAGATTGTCATGCTGAGCAATGACGTGAATATCGTTCACGTAACTTGATGCGTAGCTTTCCATCGATGGGTTGTCGTTGATAAATTGATAGACCTCGTCATCTCCAATTGCAAACGTAAACACATGTTTCCGTGGGTGAATGGTCTTCTTGCGGCCGTTGGCCACGCCGCCGCGGACCAGCTGGACAAACGCATGGCTGAAGAGTTCGGAGTGTATGCCCAGATCCTTGCGGTCGGAGAGTTGCATCGCCACCGCATTCGGCAGATTGCCAATTCCCAGCTGCAACGTCGCTCCATCTGGGATCTGGTCGGCAATATATTTGCCGATCGTCATCGCGTCCGTGTCCGGTTTCTTATACGGGATCTGCACCAGCGGCGCATGATTCTCAGTTACCACATCCACTTCGGAGATATGCACCAGTGAATCGCCAAACACGCGCGGCATGTTGCGATTCACCTCAACGACGACGCGATCGCTGTTCCGCACTGCCGTCGAAGCATAATCATTATTCGTTCCCAGGCTGAAATGTCCCGACGCATCCATCGGCGACACCGTCACCACGAATGTATTGACGTGAATGCTTTCCTTCAGCGCGCGGGGAATGTTTGAAAAGTTTATAGGCACATAGCTCAGGTACTTTCTTCCCTCGGAAATACCCAGCTTCACCATCTTTCGGTCGGGATCGCCCATAAAGAAACAGCGCGCATCCACCTTTGATAGCACTTCTGGTCTGATCAAGGTTTCTTCGCTGTATTTCATCGAATGCTGATAGTACAAGTTCAGATTTTTCAAGTTGCCCGCCAGGATGCGGTCTGCAACCGCGTGTGCCAACCCTCCAGGCATGCCCACGGCCAGGGCCAGGCACAGGGTGCTGTCATCCGGGATACCTTCGACGGCTTTTGCCGCTGTGGTCAATTTCGCTGCATATTCCTGCTGTGGTGTTCTGTATCCCATGGATCCCCATTCATTGCGAGGTAGTGATTACTGCGGAGAGCGATGCCGCGAACTTTCCTTTAAAGGTTCACCTATAAACAAGCAATATTGCAAGGACGCCCGACACGTTCTTTTGCCGACTTGTTTAGTAGCCCAACTACTAACCCCCGGTACTTACGTCCGGTATAACCTTGGCTGCATATCCCCAAGATTTTCGCGGTTCCCGTCATATTCCCACACAAAATAGGGGCAGATGCCGTTGCCCGGGCGGTGGGCCTTCGTGTGGCTTTCCACCTCGGCAGCGCTTCTGACGATTCGGTCCGGATCCGTTTACGGCCAAACAAATCATGCACGTTGACCAAAATTCCGATTCTCCGGCTGCTGGCTCTGCGCCTGTTTCCAATCGCACGTCGAGGAACTCCGTGCTTTTTTGCATCGTCATTGCTGTTCTTTCGCTTCTCGCTGCATTCTTGCTTCATAAGGGATTTGCACTTGCGCTGATTGGCGATGGTCTGCAGATGGGGTTAGTGGCGGCCGCTTGTTACCTTGCTTTTCGCAATGCAGCTCAGAGCCATTCCAACGTTCGCGGATTCTGGCTTCTTGTTTTCCTTGGCACCGCCATGTGGCTGCTCAGTCTTTCGCTTTGGTCTACCTATGAATTATGGTTTCGCCGCGATGTGCCAGACATCCCTTTCGCCGACATTTTGCTATTCGTAAAACTCGTGCCCCTCACCGCAGCCTTTGCCCTGGAGCCTCACAAAACCAGCGACTCGCGCTTCCGCGCCTTTGGTTTGCTCGATGTCGCCATCCTTACACTATACGTTATGTACCTTTACGCGTTCTTCGTTTACGGCTACCGCTTGCTGCCTGGCGCCACGGATCTTTATAATTTTCATTTCAATGTTGCCGACGCGATTGGCAACCAGATTTTCGCACTCGTCGCGGCCATCGCGCTCCTCCGTTCGTACGGGCCTTGGCGTTCCCTCTATCGCTGGTATTTTTTGGCTGCGGCCGCATATTGCCTGGCGTCCGATATCAGCAACGTGGCTATCGATATGGGCCGCTATTACAGTGGAAGTCTTTTTGACGTGCCTCTCTCAGTTTCTCTCGCGTTGCTGGTGGCTTTCGTTTGGCAGGGCCGGTTGTTACTCAACCCTCCCCCTCCTGAGCAGGATGCGACAGCTCCCGTTCAGGATTCGCAATCGCGGTTCAGTTTTATTTCTTCGCACCTCGCCATGCTTGTCACTCTTTCCACCCCCGCGATCGGCCTTTGGCTGTTGACTCGCGGCTCAAGCGCGCCTCAAATTTATCCGTTTCGACTGGACATCACCCTCCTCACCATCTTCCTTTTGACTTTGCTGCTTTCCCTCAAGCAGCACCTGCTCACCACTAGTCTCATCGGCCTGCTTCAGCACCTTTCGGAAACCTACGCCAGTATCAATCGCTACAAGGACCAGCTTACCCAGAATGAAAAGCTTGCTTCTCTCGGGCAGTCAGTCACCCTGGTCGCCAACCAAATCAAGACCGCCATGGCCATCATTCGAGAGCGGTCCCAGATTTTGACTTCCCGCCCCGATTCCGAATCCCGCATCCAATCTATGGCCGGAAAAATTGGCCAATACGCGCACCGCACTGACGATCTTGTCGAAAATATGCTGCGTTTTGCGCAGGAAACACCACTCCAGCTCGCGCCACTGGATATCAAGCCGCTCCTTGAAAGCACCTTGCAACTTGGCCGCACCTCAAAACTTGCCAACATCAAAGTCTCTATTGCTCAGCAAGGAGATGTCCCCCAGGTTCTCGGTGATTCCAGTCAGTTGCTCCACGTCTTTCTCCAAATCATCACCAATGCTGTCGACGCCCTGGAAGAAATCAACGGCGGAACCCTGGAGATTACTATCGCTTCGATCGACCCTCACGTCCGTATCGAGTTCTCGGATTCCGGCAAGGGTATGAAGGAACCGGAACATGTCTTCGAACCTTTTTACACTACGAAACCTGTCGGAAAGGGGACTGGCCTTGGCCTCAGCACTTGCTACGGCATCATCCAGAAACATCAGGGAGAAATTTCCTGTCACAATCGGCTGATTGGCGGCGCGGTCTTCACCTTGCTTCTGCCCGTTGCTCCGAAATCTGCCGACTTTCAGTTTGAGCAACCTTCCGCTGTGGCTGAGGGGGCGTCATGAATCTTCCACTGCGTCGAAAAATCTATCTCCTCCTCGCTGTCCTTGTCTTCCTCATTCACCTTGCCGTGGCCGGCTTGGCCAAGCCCACTTTTGCTCTCACCATCTTTGGTGACGCCATTCCTTGCGCCTTACTCATTCTTGCCGTACTTTCATGTGCCGAAAACTTCCGCTTGAACCGTGGCGTTCTTCCCCTGTTCTGGAAATTGACGGCCGCCGGTTTGTTCACCATGCTGCTGTCTCAGGCTTATTGGTTCTACTACGATTCGCTGCGCCGCTTTGGTTCGCCCAGTCCGGTTATCGGTGATAGTTTGTTTCTTCTTGCTCATGTATTCTTTATCCTTGCTTTGGCGTTGCGGCCCCATTCTGTTTCGGCCGGGCGCGATTTGCGAATTCGCCGAATGGATTTCGCGCTTCTCTCGCTCTGGTGGTTGGCCATCTATGGATATTTCGCCTTGCCTTGGCAAATCTCGATCACTGATTTCTCCAAGTACAATCCCGCTTACTACTCTTTAGCATTCGTGCAACACCTGGTGCTTATCGCCGCACTTGCCACACTCTTGTTGCGAAAACATGGTACCTGGCGTGTTTTTTACTCACACCTGCTATTCGCCTTCATCATGATTGGCGGAGGTAATCTGCTTCTCAATATCTCGATTGACCATGGCACCTATTACGCGGGCAGTTTTTACGATACGCCTTTCTTTCTCTCGCTCGTCTTTTTCGTAATCGCCGGATGTTACGGCGCGGCGTTGCAACCGGTGGAGGAATCGCGCCCGGACCGCGAATTGAAACAGAGCATTTACACGGCGCGTATCGCCATGTTTGCCGTTTTCTCCCTGCCACTTCTGGCCTTGCTTGGTTTCTACCAGAATCATGTTCCCGCCGCGATAGAGGCCTTCCGCTTGCGCATTGTTTTCGGCGCAATGTTCATTCTCGGAGCCTTGGCTTTCTGGAAGCTGAATCTCCTTGCTCGCGAATTGGTTCACCTCGTAAATCTCACACAGGCTTCCATCGAAAATCTTAAATCCGTCCAGAATCGCATCACCCAATCCCAAAAATTTGCTGCGCTGGGTCGCCTCGCTGCGGGCGCCACTCACGAAATCAGCAATCCACTCACCGCGATCCTGGGTTATTCGGAACTACTCGCAGATATCCCCGCCCTCTCTCCCGCGGATCGCGAAGGCGCGCAAATCATTCAGCAACAGGTTCATCGCGCCCAGGCAGCCGTCAACAGCCTCCGCAATTCGCTTCGCAATCCTTCCGCCCCGCATCCAATTTCTATCGGCAAAAAGACTGACGCCTGATCCAATCTCCAGAAATGCGAAAGTTTCCGCTCATCTTCGAATTCGCTTCGCTCTTTGTGATTTTGCCTCTGCTGATCTACTACCGCGTTCTCCGTAACCTCCCCATCCCGTATTTGTCGGTCGCTGCCGTCGCATCTTTCCTGATACTCCAGCGTGCGCCTGGCTTTCAGAGCTCGGCACTATTTTCCCTGGCCAATGTTTCACCGTGCCTTTCAGCACCCTTTTGCGCGACGCTCTCTGTTTGCTGGCCCTCACCGTGGCCGTTCGGTTCTTTGCCCCTGAACTCCTCTTTTCTTTCGTCAAGCGTGCCCCCGCCTTCTGGCTCTTGGTTCAGTTTCTCTACCCCATGCTTTCCGTCTTCCCTCAGGAACTCCTCTACCGTGCCTTCCTGTTTCGGCGTTACGAACCGCTTTTCGGGCACGGCTGGCTGATGATCGTGGTCAGCGCGCTGGCCTTCGGCTTTGTCCATATCATCTTTAGGAATTGGCTTGCCGTACTCCTCTGTGGCCTCGCTGGTCTCCTCTTTGCCTTCACCTATTATTCTTCGCAATCTCTCATGCTGGCCTGTCTGGAGCACGCTGGCTTCGGCAATTTCATCTTCACCATTGGCTTGGGGAAGTTCTTCTATCATGGCTCGCGCTTCTGAACCGTTCGGCAGTTTATTCCTCTGCCATTAATTGCATTCCTCAGTTAAAATGTGCCGTAACGATTTTGCGCCTCCCATCATCGATACTTTTAACGCTACGGGCGCGTATACCTAGACGAAGACCTACCCTACGAAGGAGTTGCCGCCGCCATGGCGACACCACCAAGAACTGTTAAGCCGGACTTGTCCTCATTGCGCATCACGGACGCCAAGCGCAATAGCACGAGCTCCATCAAGCGCTTACTTTGGGCCGCTATCCCCATCATTCTTCTGGCTTTACTGGGGGCTGCCTCATTTGCTTTCCGCAATCGCAAGCCGGAAGTGGAAGTCACTACAGCCATCAAGCCTTCCAACTCTCCCGCCGGGGTCCTTAACGCCAGCGGCTACATCACTCCGCGCCGCCGTGCCACAATTGCCGCGAAAATTACCGGTCGCGTCATCGGCGTATATTTTGACGAAGGTACTCGCGTTAAAGAAGGCCAACTGCTTGCCAAATTGGACGACTCCGATGCTCTTCGTGGACTGGAATCCGCCAAAGCCGACCGTGAAGCCTCTCAGGCCGCCATCGAGGACTACGAGGTCCAATTACGCAACGCCGTGATCGAACAGCGACGTGCCGAAGAACTAGTCAAGGGTGGCGTACAGACCCAGCAGAATCTCGATGCGGCCCGCACCACCGCCGACAGCCTGCGCGCCAAAATCGCCTTGGCCAAACAACAGGTGCTTGCCGCCGATTCGCGCATTCGTGTTCAACAGCAAATGGTGGACAATTGCGTTATCAACGCACCCTTCGCGGGCATTGCGGTATCCAAGGACGCTCAGGTCGGCGAAATGGTCTCGCCCGTGTCCGCGGGCGGCGGCTTCACGCGCACCGGCATCGCTACGATCGTCGATCTGCACTCTAACGAAGTGGAAGTGGACGTCGGCGAATCCTACATCGCCAAAGTCAAGCAGGATCAGGGCGTGAATGCCGTCCTCGATGCATATCCCGACGTGATTTTCCCTGGCAAAGTTCGCACTGTGATCCCGACGGCCGACCGCCAGAAGGCCACCGTCAAGGTTCGCATCTCGTTCACGGAAGATGACCACATCAAACTCCGCGATCCGGCGACCGACCCGCGCATTCTTCCGGATATGGGCGTCAAAGTAACCTTCCTGGTGGAAGAAAAAAAGGTCAAAGCGGGTGCAAACGAAAAGAAGAATGAACCCGAAGTTATGGCGATTCTGCCGCAAAGCGCCATCCGCACGGATGGCGCCACGAAATACGTTTTCGTCCTCAAGGGCGGGGTACTTGAACGCCACGCCGTAACACTTGGTGCAGCGCGTGGCACGGATGTCGAAATTCTCGCCGGTATTCAAGCCGGCGCATCGGTTTTGGTTAAAGGCCCAGACGGTCTCAGCGATGGTCAGGCAGTCCAGTTAAAACAATAGGAGTGGAACAATGGTTAAAGTCGACGGCAGTGGTAGCGCAAAGAGCCTAATTCAAGTTCGCGACCTCGACAAAACGTACAAGCGCGCGGGCGAGGAAATCCATGTCTTGCAGGGTCTGAACCTCGACGTGGAGTCCGGCGAATTCGTCGCCTTCATGGGCCCTAGCGGCTCGGGCAAGACCACCCTGCTGAACCTTCTCGGTGGCCTGGATGTTCCCACGCGCGGCAGCATCACCGTGGCGGGCGACGAAGTCACCCACATGTCTGCCAGCACACTCACGCAATGGCGCGCGCGCCACGTTGGGTTCATCTTCCAGATGTATAACCTCATCCCCGTACTCAACGCGTTCCAGAACGTCGAGCTTCCCGCTGCTTCTCACCAAGCTCTCGAAAGCAGAGCGCCGCGCCCACGTGGAGACCGCTCTTTCCGTCGTCGGCCTCTCTGATCGCATGAATCACTATCCTCGCCAGCTCTCTGGTGGACAGGAGCAGCGCGTCACCATTGCCCGCGCTATCGTTTCTGACCCCACCTTCCTGCTGTGCGACGAGCCCACTGGTGACCTCGACCGCAAAAGCGCCGGCGAAATCATGGCTCTTATCGAAGAACTCGTTGCCCATCACAACAAAACCGTATTGATGGTTACGCACGATCCACTGGTTGCCGCTCGTGCCAATACCACGCTACATCTCGACAAAGGCGTACTCGTCGAAGGAAAAATGTCTCAGGCTGCTCCAGCCGGGAGTTTTGCATGAAATTCGCTCGCATCATTTTCGCCAATCTCTTGCGCAAGAAAGTTCGCCTGCTTCTCACCATCGGCTCGTTCGCCGTCGCTCTGTTTTTGTTCGCCTTTCTTGCCGTGGTCAGCAATGCCTTTAACATGGGCGCGGAAGTGGCTTCCGCGGAGCGCCTTGTAGTCATCAACCGCACCTCCATCATCAACACGATTCCGCTCTCCTACGCCGACAAGATCCAGCGCATCCCCGGTGTCAAAGCAGTTGCCCACAACAACTGGTTTGGCGGGGTCTATCAGGACGAAAAGAATTTCTTTCCCCAGTTCGTGATCAGTCCGGAAACCCAGCGCGAAGTCATGCCTGAACTCGTTGTTCCCGACGACCAATGGGCCGCGTTCCTGAAAGATCGTCAGGGTGCCATCGCCGGAGCACGCACCGCGGAGCGTTTCCATTGGAAAATCGGCGACCGCATTCCCATCAAGACCACTCTTTACGGCGGTGGCTCCTGGGAATTCAATCTCGTCGGCATTTACCATGGCAAGCGCCCCATCGACGATGAAACCCAGTTCTGGTTCCAGTGGGATTATTTCGAAGAAAAAATCCCGCAGACGATCAAAGGTCAAGTCGGCTGGTACGTCCTCCGACTCAACAGTCCCGATGATGCTGTTCGTGTTTCGAAAGCCATTGACGCGGAGTTTGCCAATTCCCCGTACGAAACCAAGACGCAGAGCGAGTCCGCCTTTGCCGCCAGTTGGGTCAAACAATTCGGCAACATAAAACTTCTCATCATTACCATCGGCACCGTGGTCTTCTTCACTCTGCTCTTGGTTACCGGCAACACCATGGCCATTTCCGTCCGCGAACGCACTTCTGAACTCGCCGTCTTCAAGGCCATCGGTTTCTCCGATCGTTCCATACTCTTCTTCGTCCTTGCTGAGTCTTTGATCATCGCCGTCATTGGCGGCTTGATTGGACTCGGTCTGGCAATTCTCGCTGTGCCTGGCCTTGGAAAGGCTTTGAACGGGATTCTTCCGAATCTCGTTCTCAAGCCCTCGATTCTGGGACTCGGTCTGGCCGTTGCCGTGGCCGTCGGCATTATTAGCGGCTTGCTCCCTGGCTTCAGCGCTATGCGCATGCGCGTTGTCAACGCGCTGCGGAGGGTCTAACAGTGGCTATTCCCCTGATCTATAACGTTCGCAGTGTTAAAGCCCGCTGGACTTCCACCATCGTAGCTGTCCTCGGCATTGCTGGAACCGTCGGCGTTTTCGTAGCCATGCTTTCGCTCGCCCGTGGATTCAAAGCCACGCTTATCGCTTCCGGGTCTCCCGGCAATGCCTTGGTGCTTCGTGCCGGCTCTCCCTCGGAAATGATGGGCGGTGTCACGCTCGAATCCGTTAAGGTCATTCAAGACGCGCCGGGTATCGCGCGCGATTCCAACGGTCCGCTCGTCACACAAGAAGTCGTTGGCGTGATGCCCATTCCTCTGATCAGCACCGGCACTGACGCCAATGTCCAGATTCGCGGCGTCTCTCCCAATGTTCTGGACATTCGCAAATTCGTGAAAATCACCGAAGGCCGCATGTTCCAGCCCGGCGTCACCGAACTCCTCGCCGGTAAGAACGCGTCCAAAACCTACCAGGGTCTTACGCTAGGCAATACCATCGATATGGCCGGTGGCCGCTGGCATGTTGTCGGCATCTTTGACGCCGGTGGCTCTGCGTTCGACTCCGAAGTCTGGTGCGACAGCCGCGTACTGAACGACATCCTCAAGCGGCCCGCGAACATCTTTCAATCCGTTACCGTTCATCTCTCTTCGCCCGATTCCTTCGGCGCGTTCAAAGACTCGCTGACTTCCGATCCGCGATTGAATGTGGACGTCACGCGCGAAGTCGACTATTACGCCAAGCAATCCACCACCATGACCACGTTGATCACCGTTCTCGGTGGTTTAGTCGCTGCCATTATGGCAATTGGCGCGGTCTTCGGTGCGCTCAACACCATGTACTCTGCCGTTGCGGAACGTGGCCGCGAAATCGCCACTATGCGCGCGCTGGGCTTCAACGCCTCCTCCGTAGTTTTCTCTTTTCTTGTGGAGGCGCTACTCATTTCGCTGATTGGCGGGATCATCGGCTGCCTGGTCGTCCTTCCGCTCAACGGCCTGACCACCAGCACCATGAATTTCCAGACCTTCTCTAATCTTGCGTTCGCTTTCAAAATTACGCCCGAACTCCTCGCGAAAGGTATTGTCTTCGCTCTCGTTATGGGCGTAATCGGTGGCCTGCTCCCCGCCGTGCGTGCAGCCAGCCTACCGGTAGCCACCGCTCTCCGCGAACTCTAACCCTCGCAATCGTTCTGTGATTTGTCATTCTGAGGGCATCCGAGAAGGATGCCCGAAGAACCTCAATTTGACTCTCACTCGAAACTGACGATATGCTCATCGGGTGCCGCACCCTGCGTTTTTCAGGGTGCGGCTTTTGACTTTCTTTTCCGTGCGCTGTACTACCCAGCTCACCTAAAACTTCTGCTCCTCAATCCGCCGGTTCTCCGGATTGTAATCGCAGAACCTCACCCACTTTGGTCGCACCACAAAATAAACGATCCCGGGCCAGCTTTCGCGCGCCGACCCATCCGTAAACTTCGCAAAATAGATCTTCTTATACTTCGTCAGTGCCTCTCCCTCCAACTCCTCCGCAATCCCTTCGTATTGCACCGTAACTTCCGTCGTGCGCCCGACAACCCACGCTACCCGCGGATTGCTCTTCAAATTTGGATATTTTCGCGAGCTCTTCACCGTGTCGAAAATCAATTCTAACTCTGGCGTCGCCACCACTCCCATCAGAGCGGCTTCGGGACTGCCATCGACACCCACCGTCGCGAGAACTCCCAACTTTTCCCCATCCAAAAAGTTGAACACTTCCTCCACATTCATCCGCTGCCTCCTGACCGCCCGCAAAAACCAAAAGGGCGCCCCACCCCTCGGAGCGCCTTCTGCTTGGTTCAATCTTAATCGCTACTCTTATCCGCGCCGAAGCCTGCGGCTATTCTTTAACTCGCCGCCGCTGCATCTTTCGTCGCCGATATGTCCGTCTCAACGACATTCAATGCGCCCGCGCCGCGATACCGCACCACCAGCAACGTCAAATCGTCCGCCTGCCGTGCTCCTCGCGCGAAGTTTTCCACCGATTCCAGAATCACTTTTTGGATGTCTTCCAGTGCGCTCTCCGGGTGCCCCTTCAAGACTTCGCGCAGCCGCGGCACTCCATACAATTCCTCTTCCGGGTCCATCGCTTCCGTCACGCCGTCACTGAATAGGACCAGCGTGTCGCTCGGTTCCAGTTGCAGCTTGGAGGTGGTGAACTCCGCTTCCGGCACCAGTCCCACCGGAAACGATCCTTCTGTAAACGCTTCTTCCACCTTGTCTCCGCGCAATAGAATCGGCGAAGGATGTCCGGCATTAATAAATTCCAGTTTGCCATCCACTTCCAGTACGCCAAAAAACATCGTTGCGTACCGCCCGACTTCAGAGTGATCGCACAAGAAACGGTTCACATGATTGAACACTAGCGCCGGATCGGTCCCCAAGCTCATGGCGGAAAGCGCGCCCTGCAACATGGTCGTCACAATCGCTGCACCTAGGCCCTTGCCGCTTACATCAGCCAGCAAAAACGCCGTGCGCTTGTCGTCGATCGGAAACACATCATAATAATCTCCCCCCACGGACAAGCAGGGGAAGTTGATGCCGGATACCGCCAGGTGAGGGTAGTCGCGGAAATTCTTCGGCAACAGCGCCTGTTGAATGTCACGCGCGATTCCAATTTCCTGCTCCAGCCTTTGCCGCTCGCGTTCTCTCTCCACTAGTCGCGCATTATCTAGAATGCTTGCCGCGTCGGCCGCCAGTGCATCTAGAATCTGCCGGTCCAGTTTTGTGAACGCTGTTGGCCGCTTCGAATCCAGATACAGCACGCCAAGGAATTCGCCCCGCCTCATGTTCACGGCAGAGCCTTCGCTGCTCGCGCGCGAAGTCGCATACAACGGTATCACCACTACCGCACGCAATCCTTGCGACACGATACTGGCCGCCGCCTGCAGATTCATTTCCGCCTGCGCCAAGTCTTCCGTAATCACGGGTGATTGCTGTTTGATTGCCAACTGAATTGCTGTTCCGCTCGGCGTAATGCTTTCGGGCGGCAGTCGTTGCGCCCCTGTGCGTCGAGCCAGCCGCACCTTCATGTTCTCCGTCTTGCCGTCTTCCGCTTCCAGCAGCAAGCCGCGATCCGCGTCCGTCACCGCCACCGCATGATCGATCATCTTTGCCAGTACGGAATCCAACGGCAATTGCGAGTGCAGCAAGGAAGTCGCTTCCAGCAGCAAATTCAGTTTGCGCAGACCGCCGCCCGTCGATTCCGCGCTGGTCATGTGGTCGATGCGCGTCAACAGTTGTGGAATGGACTCGTCTGAAGTACCCGTCGCGGAGCGGAACATCATTTGGTAGGAGTCTTCCAGCCCAAACGTGATTACGTCGCCATCGTTCAGCGCGCGGCTCTCTACCTTCTCTCCATTCACGAACAGGCCGCGGCGCTGCCCACGGTCTTCAATGTAGTACCGGTTCGCTTCCATCACGATCGCGCCACAGTTGCGCGATATGCGGCGATCCGTCAATTGCAGATGGTTTCCCGTCTCCGACCCTCGTCCGATCAGAAAGGGAACTTGCGAGATGCGCACATACTTGCGCGCTCCGTCCGGTGAAATAACCTCAAGCACCGCTTCGATTTGCGACAACGCTTCCGTCATGCTAGATTGCTCCGCTAAACCGCGCATTGTAGCACGCGTTCGCCCTTCCTTGCCTATCTCTCAACGATTTCGCACTCTCCGCCGCCAGCTACCCCGGTTCTCCCACTCTCCACTTTTCCCTTGCTTCCCCCCGCCTCCTCCTCAAGAATATCTCCCAACCATCACCACGCTTTTGCCGCCCAAGGACCACTGAATGCCATTTCTCTGCTACACCAGTCTGCTCTTTTCCGGCGGCCTTTCTCACGCCGACCCCGTTGTCCCCATCCTGATCGCCTCGATCTTCATCACTCTGGGCGCGGCTCTTGGCGGTCTGCTCATGAAGTGGATCAAGCAGCCCTCCGTCCTAGGCGAGCTTCTTGTCGGCCTCCTGGCTGGCAATCTGGGCTACTACTTCGGCAATCCAGTCCTCACCGTGCTTCGCGAAGGGGACAATCTGTCTCGTATCTCCGACATGGCCCTTGGCAATCCCCTCAGCGTTGCCGAGGCCACGTACAAAGTCCTTCCACCCGGTCCACACACCGACCTGATCGCCACCATTCTGTCGTCGCATGATGGCCTGAGCTATCTGAACGTCTACTCTTTTATCGACATCGTTTCCCGCATGGCCATTCTGATTCTTCTTTTCCTCGTTGGCCTGGAAATCAGCCTCGTAGAGATGCGCCGCGTCGGCAAGTACGCCACCTACGTCGCTGTCCTCGGAATCGTTGTTCCACTGCTTTTGGGCATGGGCACCATGAAGATCCTGCATCCCAACGGCACACTCGCCGCCGACCTCTTCATCGGAGGTATCCTCACCGCCACCAGCGTGGGCATTACCGCGCGGGTCCTGCGCGACCTGGGCCGTGACACTACCGAAGAGGCCCGCGTGATCCTTGGCGCTGCCGTTATCGACGATGTCCTCTGCCTGATTATTCTCGCCGTCGTCAGCGGTCTTGCTGTCACGGGCACCATCAGCGTCGCCTCCATCGCCCTCACCACCGCCAAGGCCACCATCTTTCTGGTCGCTTCCCTCGGCATCGGCATTTGGCTTATGCCAAAATTTGTCCGCAAACTCGCCACCATCGGTGTCAAAAATCTCAAGCTGCTCTTTGGTGTCAGCTTTGCCTTTCTTCTGGCCTGGCTTGCAAATTTTTCTGAACTCGCCCCCATCGTTGGCGCTTTCGCAGCCGGAATGGTGCTCAACAGCTTTTTCGATCGCGAAGTGGAAGGTGCCTCGCTCCACGAACTGCTTTCTCCTGTGGAATCGCTGGTCGTTCCTCTGTTTTTTGTGTGGATGGGTATTCAGGTAAAACTGGAAACCATGGCCAACAAAGATGTGCTCATGGCGGGCCTCCTCTTAACGATCGTTGCCATCGTTGGCAAAGTGGCAGCTGGATGGGGTTGTCCTCCCACTATGAATCGCCTCGCCGTCGGCTTCGGCATGATGCCGCGCGGTGAAGTCGGTCTGATTTTTGCCGGAATCGGAAAGGGAATTGGCGTGGTCGACGAAGGCCTTTTCTCCGCCATAGTTCTGCTCGTGATGGTCACCACTGTTCTGGCTCCCATCCTCCTTCGCGCCACGCTAGGCAGTGGCCCAGCCGGCGCCGACTCTCCTGCAACCGCGAACGCGCACCACTAAAACTTGTTATCCTGCAGGGCGCGCAGTTTGCGCCAGCAGGATCTCAACCGATCCCACCGCAGCACGCCAATCTTCTCGAAACCTTACCGGTTCGCCGCCAACCGCCGGCTCACATATTCTTGAACATATGCTTCAAACACCGCGTCCAGCCGCTTGGTCAACTCGCCGCCTCTTCCGTCCCCAATCGTCTGCCCCGCAATTTCCTTCACGCCAATTACATTCCGATTCGTAGACGTGATAAATACTTCATCCGCGCCCAACAAATCTTCCATCCGCAGCGTCTGCTCTCCCACGCTCGTCCCCGCTTCCGAAGCAATCTCCATCAGCACGCCTCGTGTTACTCCTTCCAGGCATCCGGAACTTAGCGGCGGCGTCAGCACCTTATCATTCTTCACGATGAATAAATTTGCCGAAGTGCACTCGCTCACTTCCCCACGCTCATTCAGCATCACTACTTCGTCGAATCCCGCATTCTGCGCTTCACTGGCCGCCCACACACTGTTCAGCCATGAAATCGTTTTTACGCCCGCCAACGGTGAAGCTGCATGCCTCCCATGTTCTCTCACCGTCAACCGCACCAAATCCGTATGCGCCGGCAAATCCGCCGTCGTAATAACCAGATCGACTTCCGCCATTTTCTCGTCGCTCTTCCACATCCCTACATCGTTCCACACCAGGTAAATACGCGCACAGCCGTCAATCACCTTGTTTGCGCGGATCACTTCCTGCAAATTCACTCGCACCTTTGCGCCCGAATACGTCAGCGGCAGCCGCGTGAGCCCCGCATCTTTTTCCACACGCCGCCAGTGGCGTTCGTACGCGAACGCTTCGCCTTGCACAATCTTCAGCGTTGTGAACAGTCCCCAGCCGCAGATCAGTCCCGCCTGTCCAGGAGACCATCGCGTTTTCTCCACCAGCTGCAATTCCTGGTTATGGAATACATATCGATGTATCACGTTTCCGCCTGTCTATTTCCCAGATTCCGCTAAATTCCTTTATTCCAACAACTCCCAGAATTGTACCCAATTCTCCCGCGGGAATCGAAGTGGCCGCCTGACACCCCTTATCTGGAGTGTGTTTCGGGCCCTTGCCGAATTGCCCCAAACGTGCGACAAACAAATTGCTATGACTACACTCCTAGATGCCTCCATTTCCAAGTTTAAAGCCCTCGGTCGCCTCGTGGGCAACACCCCACTCCTCAGTATTCAATTCCGCTACCACGGCCGCGACCGTTTCCTCTTCGCCAAGGCCGAGTATCTCAGCCTGACCGGTAGCATAAAAGACCGCATGGCTCTCGGTATCCTCCAAAAAGCCTATGCCGACGACACGATCGAGCCCGGCTTCACCATCGCCGAAGCCACCAGCGGCAACACCGGCATTGCCTTCGCCGCTCTCGGCCGTATGTTGGGCCATCCCGTCAAAATTTTCATGCCCGATTGGATGAGCCAGGAACGCATCCAACTCATCAAGAGCTACGGCGCGGAAATTGTCTCTGTCAGCAAGGCCGACGGCGGCTTCCTCGGCTCTATTCAGATGTGCGAAGACTTCGCCGCCTCCAACAAAGACGTATTTCTGCCGCGGCAATTTTCCAATCCTGGCAATACCGCAGCCCATGCGGAAACCACCGGCCCAGAGATCTGGTCACAGATGATGTCTGTCGGCAAGCGCCCGCGCGCTTTCGTATGCGGCGTCGGCACCGGCGGCACGGTCATGGGCGTTGCACAATTCCTTCGCCATCGCGATCCGTCGATTCGCGTTCATCCGGTCGAGCCTGCCGAGTCCCCCACGCTCACGACTGGCTGCAAAGTTGGAAATCATCGCATTCAGGGCATCTCCGATGAGTTCATCCCAGAGATCCTGCAACTCAAGGAACTCGACAAAGTCATCTCCGTCTCCGACGGTGACGCCATCCTGATGGCCCAAAAACTTGCCGCTAGTCTCGGCCTCGCCGTGGGCATCTCTTCCGGCTGCAACTTCCTCGCGGCCTTGCAGGTTCTCGAGACCTTCAATGAAGAAGCCGCCGTCGTTACCATTTTCTGCGACGATAACAAGAAATATCTCAGCACTGCCCTCACTAAGGAAGAACCGATTCGCCCGGGCTATATCGCCCCCCAGGTCGAATTACTTAGCCTTGGCACTGTAGGACGCGTCTGCGAAGCTTGCCAATAGCACCGCTCGAAACGCTTTAATCGCCCGACCTGCTCTCGCTTTGGGGTGTTTTCGCATAACTTCATTAGAGGTCGATCCGTGACTGCCCCCCTGCTATCACCGAAGTAATTTGTAACTTCTTTACCCAGAGCTCTTTTCTCCCTACTTCGCTCCCGCCGAGTTTTTGCCATGGCCTGACCGTTCGGCCACTTCTTACGTCTATACCCACAGGCGGGGAACTTTTCTGGTCACCGTGCGTACTTAATAAGGAGAGCACGGATAAGTCCGTAGCGAGGCTCGTTATGTCAAGCAATGGCAACGGTTTAACCAATGGGCACGGCAAAGCAGCTAAAAAACGTCGTCGGCGCATCATCATAGGCGCTATCGCCCTCTTAGTCCTGGTAGGAGGTGGCTACGGCGTCTTTGCTGCGTTACGCCCCAATCACGAAATTGATCCGTCCAAAGTCACCACCGTCGAGCGTGGCGATTTGGCCAAAGTGGTCGTTGCCACCGGTAAGATTCAACCGCTCTCCAAGATCGAAGTGAAGTCCAAGGCCAGCGGCATCGTCAAGAAGCTCTATGTCGATTATGGCGATCATGTGAAACAGGGACAGATTCTCGCTGAACTCGACAAGGTCCAGCTGGAAGCCAGCCTTCACGCCGCGCAGGCTAATTATCAGGCTGCGCAGGCCGCGCGCGATTCTGCTGTTGCTTCTCTCGAGCGCAGCAAGGTTGACGCGGAAGGTCCTGACGTGCCCTTCCTGAAGCTCAACATGGGCCGCGCCCAGCAGATGTACAAAGATGGCGTGATGTCCAAGAGCCTGGTGGAAGACGCCGAAAAGAATTACCAGATGGCCCTGAACAAGCAGGTCAGTGCGCAACGCACCCTTATCGTGGCGCAAGCCGAAATTGCCAAGGCCGAAGCGCAAGTCGCGCAAGCCAAAGCTGCTCTCGATAACGCCGAAGAAGACCTTCGCAATTCCACCATCGTCAGTCCCATCGACGGACTGGTACTTTCCAAAGACGTGAACGTTGGTGACGCGGTCAGCTCCATCCTGGTTTTGGGCTCACAAGCTACTTTGCTCCTCTCTCTTGGCGACATCAGCGAAGTCTATGTGCAGGGCAAAGTTGATGAATCGGACATCGGCAAAGTCTATCTGAATCAGCCCGCGCGCATTGTGGTTGAATCCTTCAAGGACAAAAAATTTACCGGTAAAGTCACCAAGATCTCGCCACTCGGAAAAGAAAAAGACAACGTCACCACTTTTGAAGTTCGCGTCTCAATCTCCAACCCCACTGGCGAACTGAAAGCCAACATGAGCGCCAACGCTGAAGTGGTCCTCGAAGAAAAGAAAGATGTTCTCATGGTTCAGGAAGCGGCTCTGATATACGACAAAGATCGCAAAGCCTCTGTGGAACTACCGGACCCGAAGGCACCCAATGGCCGGAAAAAAGTGGACGTGAAACTCGGAATCTCCAACGGCGTGAAAACTGAAATCCTCGCCGGCTTGAACGAAAAACAACAAGTCGTTCTTCAGTAAGGTTTCATCCATACACGGGGCGCCAGGCATGACCTTCAAGGATCTATTGCGCGACACGCTGGCGACACTTTGGGCGCACAAGCGCCGCACCTTGCTCACCATGTTCGGCATCGCTTGGGGCATTATTTCCATCACCTTGATGGTTGCCGCCGGCGAAGGCCTTGGCCGTGGCATCCAGAAACAACAAGAAAATTTCGGTAAAGACGTGATGATTATTTTCTCCGGCCGCACCAGCATGCAAGCAGGTGGAACTCGTTCCGGCCGTGCCATCCACTGGATGGAAGATGATTACATCCAGGTCGCCAAAGAGTCTCCTGCCTGTAAGTACGTGATGCCTGAATTGGGCAACAACCTGAAAGTCCACAGTGCGTTCAACAGTGGCGACCTGGATACCGTCGGCTCTCTCCCTCCTTTCACAGAAATTCGCAGCATCACGGTTGCACAGGGCCGCTTTTACAATGATCAGGACAATGAAGAAGGCCGCCGCGTTGCATTTCTCGGAAGTGATGCTAAAAAACAGCTCTTCGCCGAACGTGATGCCATCGGTCAGACCATCGAACTAAATGGCGTTCCCTATTCCGTGATCGGCATCATGAAGACCAAGGATCAGAACTCCAGCTACGACGGTGTCGATATTCGCAAGATATTCATTCCCTTTAATTCCATGAAGCGGGATTTTCCCAATAAGCCGCCCGCCGTGGAACATTCCGTCGACCGCCTTCTGGCGGCTCCCTGGTCGCTCAAGCAGCATCCTGATTGTGTCCGTCAGATTCGCCGTACCTTGGGGCGCCTGCACAACTTTGATCCTCGCGATGAAGAAGCCGCCAGCATCTGGGACACCGTCAAGAATGCTCAGGCAAACCGCATGATTTTTGTGGGCATGGAAATATTCATGGGTGCCGTCGGTGTTGCGACGATTTTCCTCGGTGGCCTGGGTGTCATGAACGTCATGCTCGTCAGCGTCCGCGAACGCACCCGTGAAATTGGCGTTCGCAAGGCATTGGGTGCCACGCGCAAGTCTATCCTTCGTCAATTCTTCCTGGAAACGGTCATCGTGGTATTCCTCAGCGGTGGCACGGGCTTGCTCATTTCCTACGGACTCTGCGGCCTTGTCAACCTGCTGCCGAAATTCCCCTATTTTGATGGACTCGATGCCAGTTGGAAGCTCGCAGCACTCACCATCAGTCTCCTCGGCCTGATTGCTGTGCTCTCCGCCCTCTACCCGGCGAATGAAGCAGCGTCCGTAGACCCTATTGAAGCCCTTCGCTTCGAGGCTGGTGGCTAATGCTCTTGGAAGTCTTCAAAGAAGCCTGGATCGCCTTAGGCCGCAATCGCGTGCGTAGTTTGTTGACGATGACCGGTATCTCTTGGGGAATTGTCGCCGTTACACTCCTCTTGAGTTACGGCTCCGGATTTCGCAACGTGCTGATGTACACCTTCGAGACTTTCGGCAAGGCAGCGGTCATCTGTTGGCCGGGCACCACCAGCGAACAAGCTGGCGGCGAACGAGCCGGTAAAGAAGTGCGCTTTCAACAGGAAGACGCAGATTGGGCTAAAGCGCAATCTCCGCTAATCAAACGCATCACCCTCGAAACTGTCCGTTGGAAGGGCATCTCTCACGAAGAACGTCTCTCTAGCTCCGCTACCCGCGGCGTATTTCCCGAATACGGCGAAATGCGCAACGAGGTGCCTTCCGAAGGCCGTTGGATTACTGCGGAAGATGTCGCTGAACGCCGTCGCGTCGTTTTCCTGGGCGCCCGCCTCAAGAAGAAACTCTTCAGCGGCACGCCTGCCATTGGCGAAACCGTGCGAATCAATGGTGTGCGCTTCACGGTTATCGGCACGATGGACATGAAATTCTCCGACAGTTGCTATTTCAATTGCGACGATGAGTCCGCCTTCATTCCATACACTTCGGCGGGAGATATCTGGGATGCTCGCTTTGCCAGCGTCATGGTCATGGAGCCGGTAGCTCCCGAGTTTGAAGCGCAAGCGATGCAGCAGTTTCGCACCGCGGTGGCAAACCGCCAGCGATTCTCTCCGAATGACAAACGCGCCATCACCATGTTTGGACGACAAGAGTTCAAACCAATCTACGATGGAATCACTCTGGGAATCGAAGGACTGCTCTTTATCGTGGGCGCGATGACATTGGGGATCGGTGGCGTGGGCGTCATGAATATCATGCTTGTTTCCGTAGACGAACGCGTACGCGAAATCGGCTTGCGACGCGCCCTTGGTGCTCGCAAGTGGCACATCCGCTGGCAGTTTTTGCTGGAGGCTCTGGTTCTCACGCTGGTTGCAGGCATTGCCGGCATGTTTATCGCCTGGGGTCTCACATCCGTGATCGGCACCCTCCCGTTTCTCGGTCCCGCCTATGAAGACGAGAGTGGGAAAGTAGATATTCACCTGACTCTTTCGATGACCACCATGATCCTCTCATCATTGATTCTCATGGTCGTCGGCGTAATCAGCGGCTGGCTCCCCGCGATGCAAGCCGCCAAACTCGACCCCGTAGAGGCTCTCCGCTACGAATAGTCTGCAACTTGAGATGTGAGGGCGGCTTCACGCCGCCTTCTCACCTGTTGTAAAGGCCACCTTCCCAGGTGGGCGCATTCCTGTTATGTCAGTGGCTGGTCTTCAAACCGGTTCCTCTCCGATCCACTGCCAGAATTACAATCCCTTTATGCTCAGCCCCTCTTTCTAGAAACATTAGTTTGTCTTCCCTCTGTATTTCCGCCACTGCGCTCCACCCTTCCCGGCTGCTATAGTTGTATCTATACGTAGTCAGAACATTTTCTGGAGGCTCGACCATGCGGGAATCGAACCAGGGGATGCGAATCATCGGATGTTTCGCGGCCGTGCTGGCACTTCTTGTTGTGGCGCGCGTGGTGTACGCGCACGCCATTCTGAAGGAAACTTCTCCAGCGGCGAACAGCAAGGTTGCCGGTCCGGACGTGCCCGTAAAACTGAAATTCAATGTGCGCATTGACGCAGCACGCTCCAAACTGCAGCTCCTGCATCCCGATAATTCTGTCTCCGATCTTGTCATCGAAAAGCAAACCTCTGCGGATACATTGACGACGAAAGCTACTGGATTGAAAGCTGGTGCCTACACCGTGCGCTGGCAAGTGCTCGCTCCCGACGGCCACATCACGCGCGGCGAGATTCCTTTTACTGTAACCGGATCGTAGCCGTGCCATGGTCGAACTCTTAGGCATTTTCGGTTTTCTGGTTGTCCTGCTGCGGGCTTTCACGCTGTGCTTTCAGAGCCTTGCCATCGGCGGCATTCTCTTTTTCTCGATCATCGCGCGCAGTCCCGGCGAGCGGAGTGACGCCCTGCTCCACTCTGGTTGGAAAATAATCCGTTGGAGCGCGTTTGGCCTGGCCGCATCTCAACTTCTTTTTGTCACCACCAATTCGCTCGTTCTGCGTGCCACCGTGGAGATTCCTCTTCAGGATGTTCTCGGTGCCAATTTCATCTATGCCGGCCTGATGGGTATCATTGCCGGAATTGTTGTTTTCTTGTGGCCAAAGAGCTTGCGCAAGAGTATGAACCCAATCGTCGTCCTGCCCGCCGCGATGATGCTCGCTGCCTCCGTCATGACCAGCCACTCCGCCTCTCGCATGGAAGACCGCCTCGTGCTCGTCAGTCTGACGGTCGTCCACTATCTGACCACTGCTAGTTGGATCGGCGGTCTGCCATTCCTATTGCTGGCCATCAAGCGTTTGCCGGAAGGCGAGGCCAAGACAACCGTCACGCGTCGCTTTTCGTTCATGGCACAAATCAGCGTCGGCCTTCTGATCGCCGCGGGTGTCGGCATGAGTTGGGCCTACCTGGGATCCATCGCCGCAATCTATGGCACGGCCTACGGCATTATGGTCTCCACAAAGGTCTCCCTGCTCATTTGTCTCCTGCTGCTGGGTGCCGCCAACTATTACATCGTGAAAAACCTTGGCTCACCGGCTGCAACCACCGGCATCAAGAGCCTCGTCCGCTTCGGAGAAGCGGAAATTGGCATCGGCTTGACAGTGATTCTTGCCGCGGCTTCGCTCACGTCCCAGCCTCCCGGCAGCGATCTTACGCAGGATCGCGTCACGCTCCACGAGATTGCAGCGCGTTTTGCCCCGCGCATGCCGCAACTCACCAGTCCTCCTCTGAACTCACTTTCGGAGCCGACCAAGCAGATCTACCGGAGAGCCGCAGTCGAGGGACGAAATTTGCCTTCAGCCTACGTCCCCGGCCAATCCACTTGGCATCCCGACACTCCCGGTGATATCGCCTGGTCCGAATACAATCACAATTGGGCCGGTGTAATCGTCTTTCTGATGGGCATTTTGGCTTTACTCTCGCGCAGCCGCTATTTCCCGTGGGCCAAGGCTTGGCCGCTGGCATTCCTGGGCCTGGCTGTCTTTCTCTTTCTGCGCGCCGACCCGGAAAATTGGCCCCTAGGTCCCAACGGCTTCTGGGAAAGCTTCGGAGTGGTAGACGTGCTGCAACACCGCGCAGCCGTGATCCTGATCATCGTCTTCGCCATTTTCCAATACCGAGTTGAAACGCAGCGCGTAAAATCCATGGCCGCCGCACTGGTCTTTCCCAGTGTGTGTGCCATCGGTGGCATCGTACTGCTCACCCACACCCACGCGCTAGGCAACATCAAGGAAGAAATGCTGGTCGAACTGAGCCACACGCCGCTAGCCCTCTTCGGCATCATGGCGGGCTGGTCCCGCTGGCTCGAACTTCGCTTACCCGAAGACAATCAAGCCCGAAAGTATTTAGCCTGGGTCTGGCCCATCTGCTTCATCATCGTAGGCTTAATCCTGATGGACTACCACGAACGCTAAGTCTTAATCCGTTTATATGTAGCGGCGGCTTCATGCCGCCTTCTCGTCTCCGGTAACACTGCCACTTTTGAGTGTGCCCTTGGTTTTGCCTTTGTGGGGGCGGATTTACGCCGCCCTCCTGCGCTCGGTGACACTGCTTTCATGACAGTACTTTGGTCTTTGTAGGAACCGCCTTCTGAGGCTGTCCGCCCACTTGGATATCCCTCAACCAGGCCGAATACCACCGATTCCTCAGACTGTTTGTCCCAAAGTAAAAAGGGCGCCCGATATCGGACGCCCTTTTCGTTCATTCGTTTTCTGTTAACGCAGATCTTAGTACATGCCGCCCATGCCGCCGGGGCCACCTGGGCCGCCGCCAGCACCTGCCGCGGCCTTTGACTCTTCCTTGATTTCTGCCACCAGAGCTTCGGTGGTCAGCATCAAGCCCGCAATCGACGCCGCGTTCTGCAGCGCCAAGCGGGTTACCTTGGCTGGGTCGATTACGCCGGCCTTTACCAGGTCAACGTATTCGCCGGTGTCCGCGTTGAAGCCGAAGTTGTCGTCCTTGGAGTCGCGGATCTTGCCAATCACAACCGCGCCTTCAAAGCCGGCGTTCAATGCGATCTGGCGAGCAGGCTCTTCCAGAGCGCGCTTCACGATGCCCACTCCGACCAGTTCGTCGCCGTCCATCTTGATCTTGTCGATTGCGCTAATCGCGCGTAGCAGAGCAGTGCCGCCGCCGGGAACGATTCCTTCTTCCACGGCTGCGCGGGTTGCGTGCATGGCGTCCTCAACGCGAGCCTTCTTCTCCTTCAGCTCGGTTTCGGTCGCTGCGCCAACCTTGATCACCGCCACGCCGCCAACCAGCTTGGCCAACCGCTCTTGCAACTTCTCGCGGTCGTAATCGCTGGTGGTCAGATCCACCTGTTGGCGGATCTGCTTTACGCGGCCCTCGATTTCGCCGGCCTTGCCAGCGCCTTCGACAATCGTGCAGTTGTCCTTGTCGATGGTGATCTTCTTGGCCTTGCCGAGGTCCTCGATCTTCACGTTCTCCAGCTTTATGCCGAGATCCTCAGTCAGTGCCTTACCACCCGTCAGAATCGCGATGTCTTCCAGCATGGCCTTGCGGCGGTCGCCAAAGCCAGGAGCCTTGACGGCAGCGCACTGCAGCGTACCACGCAGCTTGTTCACCACGAGAGTCGCCAACGCTTCGCCTTCGACGTCTTCCGCGATGATCAGCAGGGGCTTGCCCAGCTTGGCAATCTGTTCCAGCAAGGGAAGCAGATCCTTCATCGAGCTGATCTTTTTTTCGTGGTTCAAGATCAACACGTTCTCCAGGACGCATTCCATGCGCTCCGGATCGGTGATGAAGTAGGGGGACAGGTAGCCGCGGTCAAACTGCATACCTTCGACTACTTCCAGCGTGGTCTCCATCGTCTTCGATTCTTCGACGGTGATTACGCCATCCTTGCCGACCTTCTTCATTGCCTCGGCGATGATGCTGCCGATCTGGCGATCGTTGTTGGCTGAAATCGTGCCAACCTGGGCAATCATGTCGCCCTTCACGTCGCGGTGCAGCTTCTTGATCTCTTCGATCGCCACTTCCACGGCCTTGTCGATGCCGCGCTTCAGTGCCGTCGGGCTCGCGCCTGCCGCCACCGTCTTCACGCCTTCGCGGAAGATGGCCTGCGCCAACACGGTCGCCGTCGTGGTGCCGTCGCCAGCAACATCGCTGGTCTTCGAGGCCACTTCGCGTACCATCTGCGCGCCCATGTTCTCCAGGGGATCGCGCAATTCGATTTCTTTTGCCACCGTTACGCCGTCCTTGGTGATGATGGGGGCGCCGAACTTCTTTTCGATCACCGCATTGCGGCCCTTAGGGCCGAGCGTGATTTTCACTGCATCCGCAAGAGCGTTCACGCCACGTAGAATTGCCTGGCGCGATGCTTCTCCGGTAACAATCTGTTTCGCCATTTCTGAATTCCTCCTAAGAATTTGCTACAGAATTTCTGAACTTACTTTGACCGTTCCATCAGGCTGGGCTGTTCCTTCCTGATATCTGGTCTCTGAGATCTGATATCTGAGTTCCGAACTACTTCTTCGCTGCCTTTGCTGCGCCGCCGAGCTTTGCCAGAATTTCCTCTTCGCGCAGAATCAAATACTCTTCGCCTTCGATCTTGATTTCCGTGCCGCTATACTTCCCGAACAGCACGCGATCGCCTGCTGCAACGTCCAGTGGCACGCGCTCTCCCTTTTCCCGCTTTCCTGCGCCGGCGGCGATTACTTCGCCTTCCTGCGGCTTTTCTTTTGCGGAGTCGGGGATGATGATGCCGCCTTTTACGGATTCTTTCTCTTCAATTCGCTTCACAATCACGCGATCATGTAGCGGTGTCAGATTGACTGCCATCGTCGAAAAACCTCCATTGTGAACTGATGATTGGTACTGAAAACCTGCAGTTGGGAGGAAGTACGAAACTTAGCACTCCTCGCAACCGAGTGCTAATATATGCAATCCTTTCGATACAGTCAAGCGGTATTCTTGCGATTTGAGTGCCTTCCACTCACATTTTGACTCACTTTCGAGATGTGAATTTAATCCGTTTATTATCATAAGTTTACAATTCTGGCGTCTTTCGTGATGATCGTTCCTGCAGCGACCATACTTCTTGCCTCGGATGTTTTTCCTCTCGACCTCCCATCAGCGCTTTTGTAGGGCCGCCTTCAGTGGTGGTCCGTCAATCAAAGAACCGCTCGATCAATCAGCACCTGTAGCACTTGTTTTCATGCCAGCGCTTTCGCCCTCATGGCAGCAGTCTTCCGATCCGGGCACATTCTCCTGATACGAGACTCGCACCGACGGTCACAGAAGTACTTGACGATCCTCCACAGAAACGCTTTGATACCGGAAGAGAGTTTTTCCAGGTTTAGAATCTCCGGCGGACGAATCGCATCCACGAGGGATGATTCAGCGCCAACCGAATGACCATCAACCAAGATCCCACGACGACCGCTCCTTCCTCCCCCGAATCCAAGGCAGGCCCGATCTTTTTTGAGTTCCGCGACGTCTGCAAGAGTTTTGACGACCGCCCAGTGCTCATCGATGTTAGTTTCAAAGTCCAACGCGGCGAAACCTGCGTCATCATGGGCCGCAGCGGTGTTGGCAAATCCGTCTCTCTAAAACACATCATGGGATTTCTCAAAGCCGATTCGGGCCGGGTCTTCATCGACGGTGAGGATGTAACCGACTTCTCCGAAAAACAGTTCGAGACCATCCGCAAAAAAGTCACTATGGTCTTTCAATCCGGCGCTCTATTCGATTCGCTCACCGTCGCCGAAAATATTGCCTTCCCCATGGACAGGCAACCGGGTCTGACCTCCGAAGACGTCGACGCCTACATTCAGAAATACGCAAAAATGCTTGAGGTGGAAGAAGTCCTGGACCGTCTGCCCAGCGAGCTCTCTACCGGTATGAAACGCGCCGTTTCCATCGCCCGCACCTTGGCGCAAAACCCCGATGCTATTCTCTACGACGAGCCCACTACCATGGTTGACCCCATCATGGCAGGCCACATGGGCGACTTGATCTTGCGCCTCAAGAAAACATTTCGCAAAACCTCCATTGTTGTCACCCACGATACCCACTTGGCACGCCGCTTGGCCGACACCGTAGTTTTTCTACAAGACGGCAAAGCGCAGGTATTCTCTTCCTGGGCTGAATTTGAAAACTCCAAAGACCCGTTTTTGCGCAATTTCCTTCTGCAAGACGAACTCATTCCCGAACTGGATGTAACTCTGTGACAGTTCCGACTCCGTCAGCACACGATCCAAAATCGCAATTACGCAAGACCATGGGTTTCTGGGACGTTTTGCTCTTCAACATTGCCACCGTCCTTGGCCCTCGCTGGATCGCCGCCGCTGGCCACAACGGCACTTCTTCCATCAGTCTTTGGGTCATCGCCGCACTTTTCTTTTTCGTACCCGGCGCTTTCGTCATCAACGAATTGTCTTCGCGCTTCCCCGTAGAGGGCGGCCTTTACGTCTGGGCCAAGGAAGCCTTCGGTGATTTCCACGGTTTTATCGCCGGCTGGACCTACTGGATCTACACCGTCTTTTATTTTCCGGGTTTGCTGCTGGCCAGTGCTTCCATGAGTGCTTACATCATTGGTGAGAAGGGCTCACCGCTGTCGCAAGACCGTACCTTCTTGCTGCTGATCTCGCTGGCTCTGCTGGTCGTCGCCGTGGTCCTGAACATCATCGGCCTGAACATTGGCAAATGGCTGCAGAATGCAGGCGGCGTTGGCACCTACTTGCCTCTCAGTATGCTGGTCATCGTGGCGCTTATCGTCTACTTCAAACACGGATCGATGACCCAATTCACCTGGGCCAACATGATGCCCACCTGGAACTGGGACACCGTAAATTTCTGGTCGCAAATTGCGTTCGCGTTCACTGGACTGGAACTTGTTTCTTGCATGAGCGAAGAAGTGCGCGACCCGCGCCGCACCCTGCCACGCGCCGTTTTCGGCGCCGGCGCCATGATCGCCTTCATGTACGTCGTTGGCACATTCGCCATTCTCACGCTCGTACCGGCCGCTGACCTCGATCCGAAGAGCGGCGTCTTCCACGCCATCACTCTCGGCGCTGTCGCTTTAAAGCTAGGGTTCCTCGGAATTCTCGCAGCCCTATTAGTCACCGTCGGCAACGCCGGTGGAGTGGGCAGCACTGTCGCCGGTATCGCGCGCGTTCCTTTCGTAGTCGGCATCGATCGTTACCTTCCCGCTGCCTTTGGCAAGATTCATCCCAAGTGGAAGACACCCTACATTTCAATTCTTGTGCAAGCGGGCGTGTCCGGCGTGATTCTTCTCATTAGCCAGATCAATGAGACCACTCGCGGTGCTTACCAGTTCCTAATCGACGCGGCCATCATTCTGTACTTCATCCCATTCCTCTACATGTTTGCTGGTGTCATCAAACTGGCGGGACGCCGCGACCGCACCGAAAATCCCCATGCCGTTCTCATTCCTGGTGGGAAACTAGGCGTCTGGTTCAACGGTATTCTGGGCTTCGTTGTCGTTCTCCTTGGAATTTTTGTTTCACTTGTACCTCCGGGCGATTCCTCAGACAAACTCGGTTTCGAGCTAAAACTCGTCGGCGGCACTCTCGCCTCTATTTTCTTGGGTCTGATCCTCTACTGGCGCGGCGCTCGTTCCAAGCAACAGACCACTTAAGTTTCACTCTGGCACGCCGTAGACTTACACTATGCCAATCTGGAGGTCCACATGAACGTCGCACGGATTCTTTGTTTGGCGAGTGCCTCGTGCAGTGCTGCGTTGGTCCTCGCAACTCCGCCACAGAATTCCACCGAGACCGAAACACTACGGGGTTGGCTCTCTGACGAGACTTGTGCGAAAGGGCGGGCCCAAGCCGGAACCTTCACGGCTACCAACCCTGAATGTGCCAAAGAATGCGTTTCTAAAGGCAAGAAAATCGTTCTGGTCGACCCCGTGGGAAAACGTGTTTTGGTTCTCGCCAACCAGGAAATCGGAAAAAATAACATTGGCGACTACGTGGAAATTTCCGGCCACGTCGACACAAAATCGAAGACCCTTCATGCCGATTCCCTCAAATTTTTGGAAAAGGGCAGCGCCATGTGCGGTGTTCAACCCAAAAATAAAGCCGGTCTCTGATCTCTCAGAATCCCTGAGTGACAAGTTGTTCGATATTCAGATTTGATACCGTCTTCGCCGCGCCACTCCGCGCTTCCAAATATCGCTCCACGTATTTCCCTAAGACATCGCCTTCCAGGTTGACCGCACTTCCAATTTTCTTATCGCATACATTCGTGTGTTCATACGTGAACGGAATGATCGCAATCTCCGCAATCCGTCCATGCCACCGCGCCACCGTCAGACTGATTCCATCAATTGCTATCGATCCTTGCGGCACGATGTTCCGCGCGAACGATTCCGGCACCTCTACCCCATACCACCAATTCTCTCCCTCGGGTTCCAGCCGCGTCACTCTCCCCACCGTGTCTACGTGCCCCAGCACAAAATGTCCGCCGAATTCTTTTCCGGCGGTCATCGGCTGTTCCAAATTTACGCGCATGCCTTCTTTCCATTCGCCCATCGAAGTCTTGCGGATGGTTTCTCCGGAGAGGTCGGCAGAGAATCGCCCGTCTTCCATTGCCACCACCGTCAGACAGCACCCATCCACCGCAATGCTGTTCGCAATCGCCAGATGCGGTGCCACGGTCGGCGCGCGAATCGTCAATCGCCCTCCGTCAGCGTGCAGTTCGAGCGAATCGACAGTACCCAGGTGCTCAATAATTCCGGTAAACATAAAGTCCTCGCAATAGACGCGTACTCGTACGGTTAGTTGGAGCGAATCGTTAGCATACCTCCTTTCGTGCCCAGGCGTTTCGGAAAATTCCGAATGGGTTGGACAGGTAGTCCTTGAAGATCAAGCATTTCCAGCCGTAGGGTTATTCTTGAAGGATGTGGTCTATTTTCGCATTCGATGATAGGTGTTGCTTTTGTGAGTATCTTGTAGCAGTATTGCTCCAAGATGAATAAAGAGCCACGAACCCCCCAGGCTTCCCGCTTGCGCCAACGCAAGTTTGAACTCATTCAACATCTCCCTCTCCTTGACGATCAGCTGCCGGGGACCCTCACGCGGAGTTATACGCGCTGCGGAAAGCCCACCTGTCGTTGTGCCAACGGTGAAGGGCACCTGGCTTGGTCCCTGACCTACACGGTCAACGGGGAGCGACACGTGGAACGCATTCCCGCGAAGTGGGCCCAGCAGGTACGCCGCCGGGTGCGCGCCGGACGGGAGTTCCAAGATGCCGTTCGCGAAGTGCTCGCGGCCAACGCGAAACTCTTGGTTTTGGCCCGCAAGCAAGAGAAGCAGCAGAAGCAACAGAAAAAGAAGAGATGAGTGGGCCAACGCCACGTCGCCTGTGGAGTTTCCTGATGCGGCGTCTGCGACTTCGAGACTATTTTGCGGACCCAGGAGATGGCCGGCGGCAACCCCAGATTCCGGCAACGACTCTGCTGTGGGCCTTGCTGATCGGGCAGATCCTCCGGAAATCGAGTTTTCATGCGGTCGAAGCGTTGGTGCGCTCCTCGGCGCGACGCACTCTCTCTATCACCACTCCGTTCTGTGACGATACGTTGGGCTATTTCACCGAGCGGCTCGATCCCGGCCCAACGCGGCAAGCCCTGCTCTCCCTCATCCGCAGCGCCAAGCGCAACAAGGCTTTCGACGATTGCCGCTGGATCGGTCTGGCCATCGACGGCACCGGTGCGGGATGGCGGACCCAGCAGGGCGGTTCGTTCTGCCGCCCAAGCCGGAATGCTCAGAAACAGATGCAGGGCTATCAACATTCTTTCGTGATGATGAGCGTGGTGGGAACCGGCCTGTCTCTGCCCTTCGATGGGGAACCTTACGGACCCGGTGACAGCGAGTACGCCGCTGGCCAGAGGTTATTGCGACGGGTGAGGGGGAGCATGGGAAAACGTTTTACGCAGTATGTGGTCGTCGATGGAGAATTTGCCACCGCACCGTTCCTGCATACGGCAGGAGAGCTCGGTCTCCGGGTCGTGGCACGGTTGAAAGACAACCTGCCGGAGTTGTTCGCTGCCGCCCAGCAACGGTTTCCTTCTGGGCCTCCGGCCACGGTTTTCCAGCACGGAGCGGATCGCGTGGAGATGTGGGACGCGGAGGACTTCGATCCTTGGGAAACGCTCGAGTGGGGAACCGTTCGGGTGTTCTTCTATCGTCAGCACAAGCCGGATGGCAAGGTAGTGCAAGCCTACTGGCTGACGAATTTCCCCTGCTCCACACTGGGCTCGCAATCGCTATTCCACATGGCCAAGAGCCGCTGGGAGATCGAGAACCAAGGCTTCAACGACGCCAAGAGTCGTCACGGCCTCGAGCATATCTGCCATCATCATGCCAACAGTCTGCTGATCGGCTGGCTCCTCACCATGCTGGCCTTGACCAGCGAACGACTTTACCGACTCCGGTACCTCCACCGTGGCAAACATCCGGTGCACAGCAGCGCCCAGCTGCTGCTGTTCTTGTGGCTCAGTCTTTCCCGTCCACGTGCCGCCGACAGCAGTTGACACCCAGCAGAAAAAAACTGGATGTCCCCACTGCCCGCATACGAGCACGCCCCATCGCTAAGTCCATCCGGAGGCCACCACCTCGAGCAAGAACATCTGTCTGAAAATAGACCCGTTTCATCACACTCCGTAGGTGTGCAAAAAATACTACTTCCACCACTCCTTCCTTCCTGGCGTCCTACGAAGTTCCGAAACCGCTGGGGCGTGCCCTAAGTCCTTGACGCATGCATCCGCAAGTGTAAGATGTGGGCAGGCCACGCTCCTGGTCCACGGAGGTGGTCTATGTTCGAGCCAAAACTCCCCGATCTTCATCCCGAAGGCGCAACAACCTACCCTCAGACGGTTCACTGCACGCAACGGAATTGCGATGCTCAGATTGTCGTGGCCAATTGGCCGTTCAGTGAGGAGGGTTGGAGCGACTGGCGGGTGATTGATTGCTCGCTGCTTCCTCCGGGAGCAGTCGCCTGCGGTATGGATTGTTTGTCGCAGGCCAGACTCGATCCGAAATAATTCGTCCCGAATGGCTCATCGGCCACTCTTGAGTACGAAGTGTATATGTTTTATGTACGTGAAAGCTGGGACGGCGACTAGTTTAGACGACCTTTGGAATCGCAAACTTCTTTTTGGAGGAAGGCAATGTCGGATCCTGAACTGATCGACCGTATTCTTCAAACATGTAGTTTCCGTTTCCGAAATGTAGTCTGCCCCAACAAAGACAAAGTCGCCAAGATTACTGCCGCGCGTCTCCAGGGCGAAGACTCCGATTGGTCCGTCATCGAATGTTCCTTCATGCCTAACGGCGAAGTAAACTGCGCCATGACTTGCCTCCTCCACGAAATCGAGCCCGACAATTAGCTCGTCTAGATGTTGGGCGTTAGCCCGGCCATTTCTCTTGGTTTTGTCAGTTAAGACTCGTCCGACTGAACTTGAGCGTGCCCCACCCTTGGTTTCAAAGGGTGGGCTCTTACGGTCTAAAACCACGAATCCTCTTCTTCCTCCTGATTTTCTTTTAAAACTCAATACTCTCCACTCACACCTGCGCCGTCCCCGCATGCTCCAGCGCCAACTCCTTTAATCTTCGCAAATCCAATTTCCCTGTCCCCAGGTAAGGCAATTTCTCCACATGCGCGAACTGGTCCGGCCGCGGCTTCCACAACGCGGGTAGATCGCTCTTCGCCATCTTTTCCAAACAATCCTTCAACGTTTCTTCATTCAGCGTATGCACCACCACCAACCGTTCTCCCTTCTTCAGATCAGGAATTGCCGTCACCGCCAGCACCTGCCCATCCGCCGCCAGCAACTCGTGCAGCTTTTCTTCCACTCTGATGTGTGGCACCATCTCGCCACCGATTTTGCTAAACCTGCTCAACCTGTCCGTAATTCGCAAAAAGCCATCTTCGTCCACGGTCGCAATGTCTCCCGTGTTGTACCAGCCGTCTCGAAGAACCTCTGCCGTTTTTTCCGGTCGATTGAGATACCCCACCATCACGTTCGGCCCGCGAACCAGCAACAGTCCCGGCTTATCCACCGGCAGCGTTTCGCCCGATTCAGGATCGATCACCCGCACCCCAACTCCCGGCAAAGGATGTCCAATTGTGCCGCGCTTCGCACCCACCTGCCGGAAATAAGCAGCGCGAAAATCGTAGGTGTTCACCGCCACCACCGGCGAACATTCTGTGCAGCCGTAGCCTTCCAGTGGCCGAATCCCGAAATGATCTTCAAATGACTGCGCAATTCGCTCCGGTAATTTCTCCGCTCCCGCCATCACAATTCGCAGGCTGCCGAACGCTTCCGGCGGGCACCGCCGCGCATACGAATTCAGAAACGTCGGCGTCGACAGCAGCATCGACACCGAATATTTGCTGACTAGCGCCCCGATTGCCCCTGCATCTAGCGGGCTAACATGAAACACCACACCAATTCCTGTCAGCCCCGGCAGACACAATGTGCCCGTGAAACCAAACGAATGAAAGAAGGGAAGTATCCCCAGAATCCGATCACCATCGTGCAAATGGAAGACCTGTTCGATCTGTTCCACATTCGATGCCAGATTGAAGTGCGACAGCACCACGCCCTTCGGCTCGCCCGTCGAGCCGCTGGAAAAAATCACCGTTGCTGTATCGTCAAGCGAGGCAGGCCGCCGTACGCCCAGGAACCATTCCAATAATCGTGCCGGAAACAGTTTTGCCGACAACAGCGCCGCCAGCTTTTCCGTAATCCGTGGATTTAGCGCCAAGTCTTCCGCATAGATAATCTCGCCGGGGGGTTGCAGCGGGACTCTTTCCAGAAACGCTTTAGAAGTCACCACCGTTTTCAATTCACATTGCCGTGCACAAGACGCCAGAGCTTCGTTCGAAGTCGTGTAGTTCAGGTTGATCGGCACTTTTCCGAGTAGCAGCGCGGCCCAATTCGCCAGCGCTCCTGGTATCGACGGCGGCAATAATATCCCAACCATTTTCTGGTCACGCCACAGTGGCCGAAGCCGCCGCGCTAGAAATACCGTCTTGATCAGCGAATCACCGAATGAGAGTTTCGGTGTACGTCCATCCGCCATCGCGAAACTCCGTGGACGCTGCCTCGCTGTCTCAAGAAACGCGCGCGTCAGCGGCTTCATATACCTTCGGCGCCTCTGGAACGCGTCAACGCTGAGCTGCTGCACGGCTTGCCGTACATCCGTTGCCGTCGCAGTCGATGGCAACGCCTTGCCGAACGTCAATCGCACCGGGTAAGGAATCGTCCTCGGCCACTTCCAAAGAAACCTGCCGCCCGAGAAGCTGAAAATTGAGCCCCAGATGCCATCGATGTTCACGGGAATGATCGGAACGTCGATGCCTTTCACGATGCGCTCAAATCCGCGACGGAACGGCAACATCTGTCCAATCCGCGTAATTTCGCCTTCCGGGAAAATGCAAACCACCTCTCCGTTGCGCAGCGCTTCCGATGCCTCGCGCAGCGAGTGAATCATTTCGCGCGGTCCTTGGTCCGACGCAATCGGAATGATCTTCAACATCTTCGCGAATGGCTTCACAACGGGGTTATCGTAAACGCCCTTGAACATTAGAAATCGAATCGGGCGATCCGTCGCTGCGATCAACAGCACCGCATCCACCCACGAAGAATGATTCGGCGTCAGCAACGCTCCGCCGCGCGCCGGAATATTTTCCTGACCCTGCAAATCCAGCCGGTAAACGGTGTGTGCCGCAATCCACAGGAGCAGACGCACCAGCGAATCCGGCAACAGCCACAGCACATACGCCAGCGCCCCCAGCGTCAATATTGATGACCACAAAAATATTGATGCGGCGCCAAGATGCAGAAAATGTTTAAAAAAGTAGAAAACTCCTGAAGCCCCGAGAATTCCCACGAACGAAAGCAGGTTCGCTGCCGCCAGCACTCCGCCTCGATGCTGCTCTTCCGGCCGGTGCTGGAGCAGCGCGCTGATCGGTACGATAAAAAATCCACCAAAGAAACCAAGCGTGGCCAACAGCAGCAGGACACTCAAAAAGGTATGTCCCGGAGCGGCGAGCAGAAAACCGAAGGTGGTGATGCCAAGTGCTCCCAGCGGAATCAAGCCGTACTCGATCTTCCCACCGGAAAGATACCCCGCCGCAAGGCTGCCGATCCCAATCCCGATCGCAATCGATGCCTGCAGAAACCCGCTCTGCGTAGGCGGCACGTGCAAAACGTCGCGCCCGTAAAACACGATCGCAAACTGCAGTAATCCAGCGAGAAAGAAGAAATACGTGTTGCCCGCGACCGCTAGGTACAGCACGTGATCCTTCAAAATCAGCTGACACTGCCCCCACAAATCGCCCAGAAAATTGGCGCGAAACACCTTCTCCGGATCAGCCGCCGGAACTTTGCTAATCCCAAAACTAGTCACCAGTCCTAATACCGAGCACGCGAGAAAAACGATGCCCGACAGGTACTGCCTCCCCGCGAATACAACCGAGAGATATCCGCCCAGCACCGTCCCCGTAATCGCCGCCAGAAACGTTCCCAGCTCGATCACCCCGTTTCCCCACGACAATCGTTTCTCCGGCAGCAACTCTGGCAGCAAGCCATATTTCGAAGGCCCGAACAGCGCCCCCTGTGTACTGGCCAGAAACACGGAGATCATCGCCATCGTCAGGTTGTGAAACGCAAAACCCGCAATGGCAAAAATCATCGCCCCGATTTCAAACACCTTTGTCCAGATCGTCACCGAACGCTTGCTGTATTTGTCCGCGAAATATCCGCCCACCATCGAAAACAAAATGAACGGCAGCGCAAACAGCGAGCCGATCAGCAGGACTTTTAACTCTTCTTCATCCGGTGAGAGGTTGTTGCCGATGATCAGGAAAATAACCAGGAATTTCAGTGCGTTGTCGTTGAACGCGCCTTGAAACTGCGTGGCGATCAGGCTCCAGAATCCGAGCCTCCACGGCCGCGGCTTGGTTTCTAATTGCACTGCGGGGCTGGAAATGGCTGGAGTCTCTTCAGGCATGCAGAGAATGGTCCCAAAGAATGTCCTGAATGAGTAGCAATTTTTCCGCAGAGATGTGCAAGAAAAAACGGCCCGCCACTCCCACGGGCCGTTTTATTTAGTTCGCTAAAAGGCTGATTCTCTGGCGATGCATTTTAGGGTGTCGGGTCTTTAGCCCCTGAGGAATCTTCTACGCCGTTGCATGCGCCGGTTGTGCCACTTCCTGCAGTGCCTTGCTGAAAATCCCGATCGCCTGGTCGATCTGCTGTTTAGTGATGACCAATGGTGGCTGGAATCGAACCACATTCCCGCTTCCGCCCACTCCAATCAGCATTCCGTTCTTCAGGCAATAATCGCGCACCGCTTCGGCTTCCGCGGATGCCGGCGTCTTCTGCGCATCCTTCACCAGTTCAACGCCAATCATCAGGCCCAACCCACGCACGTCGCCAATGATCGGATTCGTCTTCGCCAGTTCGCGTAGCTTGGTCATCGCATAATTACCGACCTCCGTCGTGTGCCCCGGCAAATCCGTCTTCTGCATGAACCCAATATTCGCCAGCGCTGCCGCACACGAAACCGGGTTCCCGCCAAACGTGGAGAGATGATCTCCCGGAGTATACGCCGCCGCGATCTCCGGCCTGGTCGTGTACGCGCTCAACGGAAAACCGTCCGCGATCCCCTTCGCCGTTACGATGATGTCCGGCGTCACGCCGTAATATTCGATCGCAAACATTTTTCCGCATCGCGCAAATCCGCACTGCACCTCATCCGCGATGAACAAGATGCCGTAGTGGTCCAGCACCTTTTTTACTTCTTTGAAATAATTCGCCGGCGGCACAATGATTCCGCCCTCGCCCATTACGGGTTCCGCAATGAACGCCGCAACATCGTTCGACGTCGCGTATTTCACCACGTCGTCAATCGCCCGTGCGCACTGCCGGGCGCATTCGTCCGGATCATTCGGCCACAGCGAGCGGTACGCATACGGCGCGGGCGCGAATGAAACTCCCGTCGCGTACGGTCCGCCCTTCTTTTTCCGCGCGTGATTTCCCGTGATGCTCAGCGCGCCAAAGCTGCGCCCATGAAAACTTGATTGCAGCGAAATAAATTCGTGCTTCCCGCTGTACAGCCGCGCCAGTTTCAGCGCACCTTCAATCGCTTCCGCTCCGCCATTGCCAAAAAATGTCTTGCTCAGGCCCTTCGGCGTGATCTCCGCCATCTTTTCGGCCAGGTCGGCCACCGGCTGCACATGGTACAAGTACGACGAGCAGTGAATCAGCTTGTCGATCTGCTTTTTCGCCGCTTCCGCCACCAGTGGATTGCAGTGCCCCGCGTTCACCACGGAAATTCCCGCGAAGCAGTCCAAGTATTCCCGGCCGTCCACGTCCGTCACGGTAGCGCCGCTGGCGCGGTCAATGACGATCGGCGCCACGCTCTTCACAAACCCCGTCATCACATAGTCTTTGTATTTCTGAATTGTGTCAGACATTAGGTTGTAGCTTTCAGGCCAAAGGCCCGGTCAGATTTACTTACACGTGGGAACTATTCCGCCAATTATACCCGGCAGATGCCGTTTCCGTCCGCTCGATCTTTTCCCGCTACTGGAGATCACTCTAATACGTGTTATCCCGCAGCAAAGCGAGGGATCCGCTGTTTCCCTGCAACGGTGAAACCCGAATGTACTTGAAGGTACCCCACCCTTGGTTTCCAAAGGGTGGGTTCCGACGAGGAAAGGGCACGAAATCTCTTTTCTAAGCCTCTGTCTTCTCCGTGCCCTCGTGTGCTCGGCCTTCCGCGTACTCTGTGTTAATTCCTTTTCTTCTCCCGTTGCACCAAAAACTCCATCGCCACATCCGGTCCCACCTGCCGCACTGTCCGCAAATGCAACCTCGGCATCTCCACCAACTCGCCGCTCACGAACGGCACACGCACATCCCCCGCCAATTTCGGCGCATAAAACATCACCAGCTTTTGCACCACGCCCGCCGCCAGCGCCGCCGCATTCATCCGCGGCCCAGCTTCCAACAGCACGCTTAGAATTTCGCGCTGCCCCAATTCCTTCATCACATCTTCCGGATTAATCTTCCCTTCGCGCGCCTTTACACCAACCAACTCCACTCCCGCATTCCGCAGCGCCCGCGCCTTTGCCGATTTCAGCGGAGCCGCCGTAAACACCAGCAGATCATCATCCGTCGTCTCTACAATCCGCGACTTCACCGGCAGTCGCAGCTTCGTATCCACAATCACGCGCAACAAT
The DNA here is from genome assembly GCA_963726725.1 of Candidatus Acidiferrales bacterium. Lineage (GTDB taxonomy): Bacteria > Acidobacteriota > Terriglobia > Acidiferrales > UBA7541 > Acidiferrum. The sequence goes on along the minus strand of CAVSDV010000020.1, from coordinate 282,266 downwards.
TTCCGCCGCCGCGTCAGTCCGCTGCGATCCGTCAGCAGCGGATCATCCGCCGAGATCGTCCCAATCCCGGTTAGCAGCGCGTCGTTCGCATGACGCATCCGTTGCACTTCCGCGCGAACCTCCTCGCCGGTAATCCACGCGCGCTTTTTTTCTTTTTTCGATTGTCGCAGCGCCAACTGCCCGTCCAGCGTCAACGCCGACTTAAGTGTCACATACGGCTTGTGCGAAGTAATCCAGCACGCAAACGCCTCATTCAGCGCCTTTGCTTCGCTCTCCATCAGCCCGCATTCAACTTCGATTCCCGCCGCACGCAACGTCGCAAATCCGCCGCCGCGTGTTTTCGGATTCGGATCTTCCATGGACGCCACCACGCGCGCGATTCCCGCCCTCACAATCGCTTCGCTGCAGGGCCCGGTTCGCCCGGTGTGATTGCACGGCTCCAGCGTTACGTACAGTGTCGCTCCCTGCGCGCGCGAGCCCGCCTGCTTCAGCGCCACAATTTCCGCGTGGTCACGCCATTCATATTGGTGGAAACCCTCCCCCAGGATCGTGCCATCCTTCACGATCACACAGCCCACCGTAGGATTCGGCGACGCCAGCGCCACGCCCTTCCCCGCAAGGTCCAGCGCGTGCTGCAAGAAGTGGAGGTCGTGGCCATTCGGCATGGTGTGCGAGCTAGAAGCTGTTCTGCATTTGACTATTAGGGGGTCGGAGCTTCAGTTCCGACATTAAGACTACCAAAAAAATGAGCTTTAGCCCCTGAGGAATCCGTTCTCTAATCTCAATTGCGGCCGCTAGACAACTGCCCTAATTGAACAGCGAATCCGCATACGTTTGCGCGTCAAACGGCACTAGATCATTGATCTGCTCGCCCGTCCCTACAAAGCGAATCGGCAATCCCAGTTCACGCGAAATCGCCACCACAATCCCGCCTTTCGCCGTGCCATCGAGCTTCGTCAGAATAATCCCCGTCACGCCCACGCTCGACGTAAATTGCCGCGCCTGGTTCAGCCCGTTCTGTCCGGTCGTTGCATCCAGCACCAGCAGCACATCGTGCGGCGCGCCTGGAATCACTTTCGCCGCCGTGCGCTTCATCTTTTCCAGTTCCGCCATCAAGTTCGATTTCGTGTGCAGCCGCCCCGCCGTATCCACAATCACCGCATCGGCTCCGCGCGCCTTTGCCGCCGCCATCGCGTCGAACACCACTGCCGCGGGATCAGCCCCCGATTTCTGCTTGATCACTTCAATCCCGTTCCGCTGAGCCCAGATTTCCAGTTGCTCGATCGCCGCCGCCCGGAACGTATCCGCCGCGCACAGCACCACGCTTCGGCCATCCTGACGCAGTCGGTTCGCCAGCTTTCCGATGCTGGTGGTTTTCCCCGCGCCATTCACGCCCACCACAAATATCACGCGCGGGTCGTTGCCATTCGCCGGGCCCGCCAGCTTGGGAGTGTTACCAAACACATTCAGCGTGCGGAACACGTGCGCCTTGATCTCGCGCTTCAGTTGCGCGCCATCCGAAAGCGCGTTCCGCGCCATCTGTTCGCGCACCGAATCCAATATTTCGTTGGTGGTTTTCACGCCCAGGTCCGCGGAAAGCAGCGCCGTTTCCACTTCCTTCAGCACCGTCGGATCGATCTGCCGGCCGCCCTGCGTAATCGTGTCCAGGGTATCCGCAAGCGCATCCTTAGTCTTTACAACGGATTCTTTCAGCCGTTCAAGGAGTGTAGGTTCCGGTTTTCCGAAAAGCGTAATCATGGAGGTCAGCGCCAGTCATCCATCGCAGAACAAGATTGTAACAGATGCCCGCACCCCGCGCCCCGCAGTCCTGAAATCGACATCTTCACGCGGCAGGCGGAGGTATTCACCGAGAATGCTTAAGCAGAGCCTCGACGCAAGACCCTGCATAGTCGTTTAATCGGCAAAGTGTCCGCACTGTAAAAGAAACGGTTCGAACAAGAGGCTGTCTTTCGGTGTCAAATAGAGCATGGGCGATCCACCATACTCACTCTGGTCAATTTGGATATATCTTCCATTCATGCATAAACTGCTCTTACTGATTCTGACTCTAGTGGGCATTTACTCATTGTATTCGGCATTGGTGATCCTGTTACGTCATCGCTCCCTCCTAAATCACCCCCAAACTCCAGACGATTGTAGGCTGCAGCGCACTGTGGCGGAGCTTCATGCCCGGTCTGCCAACGTGCGCCAGTTCCTTGGAACAACCTTCTGTCTGTTTGGGTTCGTTTTCTTCTTTGGTTTGCGTTTTGCTCTCGGAACCGGTGAAAGTAATATTCCAGTGGGGATTCTTGTTTTGAGAAATTTCTTCCTTTATTTTGCGTTGGCCGCCAACGTATTTCTTGTTTTCCTAATTCTGCACTCTGTGCATTGGTATGTGCTTTCTCGATTGCAGGCAAATGCGTTACGCCATAATCCGACGCGCACCACATAAACAGGCTGTTCGCTGATTTCTTCTAGATGTGGGTTTAATTCTTCGCCAGCAAATTATCGAAGTACGCCAGCATTTCCGGAGAGTTCCAGTCCTGTGGCCCAATGATCTTCCGCGCAATCTTGCCGTTGCGGTCAATCACATACGTTTCCGGCCACATCGACGTGCCGTAATCATGGGCAATCTTTGCCGAAGGATCGTTCCACGTCGGGAAATTAATCCCCTGATCCTTCACAAATTTTACATACGCCGCCGGATCTTCATCGATGCTCACGCCCACAATCACTCCATTCCGTGGAGCAATTCGCTGCTGCAACGTGATCAACGCGGGAGTCTCTTCCACGCAGGGCCCGCACCAACTGGCCCAGAAGTTCAGGATCACCACTTTTCCGCGCAGGTCCGATAGATGTGCCGGCTTTCCATTCAACTCCATCGCAAAATCCTCGGCGGTATGCCCGGCGATGGACGATTCCCCCTGCCGGTAATGCGGCAGGCTGAAAAACGCCAGGATCGCGGCGGCAAAGCCCATGCTCCCCCACGCCATAATTTTGCGGAAAAGTGTTTTCATAATACCGCTATAATAGCGTAGAGCAGCGACCGCGAAAAGCCCCGCCTCACACTCAAACGTGACAAATATCACTGCCAATTCTCAGCATACTATTTCCGCTATCGTCCCCGCGCGCAATGAAGAAGCCACCGTTGCCCAGTGCGTAGAATCCCTCGCCCAGCAACCGGAAATCGCCGAAATTATCGTAGTGAACGATCAGTCCACCGACCTCACCGCAAGTATTGTCCGGGATCTGATGTGCAAGTATCCGCAACTCCGTCTTCTCGAAACCACTACGTTGTCGCCCGGTTGGGTAGGCAAGAACCACGCCGTCTGGCGAGGCGCCCGCGCCGCAAACGGCGACTGGCTCCTCCTCACCGACGCCGATGTAATCCACGAAAAAAACTCCGCTGCCCGTGCGCTACAAATTGCCGGCGTGCGTCAGGGCACCGCTTCAGCCGTGCCAATAGCCAACCCACTCTCAGGGGTTTCAACCCCTGAGGCCACACCCCAACTCATCTCCTTCTCTCCCGAACAAATCACCGAAACCTGGTACGAAAAATCCCTGATCCCCGTGGTCTATTGCCGCCTGGCCAAAAAGTTTGATTTCGCCGAAGTAAACGATCCCAACAACAGAGCAGCCGCCGCCAACGGCCAATTCCTCCTCATCTCTCGTGAAGCCTACGAAGCTGTGGGCGGCCACGCCGCTATCGCCGCCGAAGTCCTCGAAGACCTAGCCCTGGCCAAGCGCGTGAAACAAGCTGGCTACCGCATCTGGTTTGGCAGCGGCCAGGGAATCGTCCGCGTCCGCATGTACCGAGCGTTCGCCGCGATGTGGGAAGGCTGGAAGAAAAATCTCTATCGCCTGATGGGGGCCGATCCCGCCTCAACAGCCGCAGAAATCGCCATTGCTCTCGTACCTATCCTTGTCTCAGCATTCATAATCACCGCGTTCGCGATCTCCTACAGAGATTGGCGAATGACCCTCTTCATCTCCGCCATCGCCGTGGCTGTCTGGCACTGGCTGTACAGGATAGAACTGCGCCATAACCAGTATTCCGGCAAGCTTGTCTGGTACGGCCTCCCCGGCAAATTACTGTATGCGGCGGTGCTATGGGCCTCCTATCGCTCCCACCAAAAAGGCACTTTGGCTTGGAAGGGGAGAGAGTATCCTGTAGGTACCCCCCATGCATCGAATAATGCATCGAAGAGATAGCAAAACATGGTCTATTTGACTCGCAAAATCGAGTTTTCCGCCTCGCATCTCTATCACAACCCGGCCATGAGCCCGGAGGAGAACAAGCGTGTCTTTGGCAAGTGCAACAATCCGCACGGCCACGGGCACAACTACACACTCGAAGTCACGGTGGCGGGCGAGCCCGATCCAACGACCGGAATGGTCCTCGACCTGAAAGAGCTGAAAGAAATTCTGGAGCGCGAAATCACCCAGCGCATGGATCATCGCCACTTGAACTATGAAGTCCCGGAACTCACGGGACAGATTCCCACGTGCGAAAATATTTCGCGCGTCATCTGGAATCTGCTGGAGCCGAAAATCACCCAGGGCCGTCTGCACAAAGTGCGGCTCTACGAAACGCCGGATCTGTTCGCGGATGTCTATCGCAACGGGGTGAAACCCGCGTGAGCAACGGGCTACACATCGAATTGGGGCGGCGCTACAAATTTGCGGCGTCGCACCGGCTGCACAGCGAAAAGCTGAGCGCCGAGGAAAATTCCCGTGTCTATGGCAAGTGCAATAATCCGCATGGACACGGGCATAACTACGTAGTGGAGATCAGCGTGTCAGGGGCGGTGAATCCGGCCACGGGCATGATCGTGAATCTGGCGGACCTCGATGGTTTCGTCGAACGAGAGGTGATCGAACCGTTTGATCATCGCTCGCTCAATGAAGAAGTTCCCATTTTTCGCGAACAAGTGCCCACGACGGAGAACGTTTGCATGGAAATCTTCAAGCGCTTGAAGCACTTCCCGCTGGCCAAACTTGAACGCGTGCGCGTCGAAGAGACGGGCAACAACGCTTTCGAGTATGCCGGGGAAGATCCTGCGGATCGCAGGACGGTCTGACTCGGGGATGGGAAAAATGACAAAGCCAACGGAAATCATGCTGCACGAAAGCAAGGTGGAACTGCCGCAGGAGAGCATCGCGGATCTGGTGCGCAAAATGATCGCGCTAGTCGGCGAAGATCCAAATCGCGAAGGCCTGCGCAAGACGCCGGAGCGTTTTGAGAAGGCGCTGAAGTTCCTCACCAGCGGCTATCACCAGAATCTCGACTCGGTCATGAACGGAGCCACATTCTCTGTAGCCTACGACGAAATGGTCGTGGTCAAGGACATCGAATTCTTCAGCCTGTGCGAGCACCACTTGTTGCCGTTCTTCGGCAAGGCCCACGTCGCCTATCTACCCAACAAGCGCGTCCTCGGCCTGAGCAAAATCGCGCGACTGGTCAACATGTTTGCGCGTCGCCTGCAAATCCAAGAGCGCATGACCAGCCAGATCGCCCAGGCCATCGAAGAGAAGATCAGCCCCGAAGGAGTCGGCGTAATCATCGAAGCGCGCCACCTCTGCATGCAGATGCGCGGCGTGGAAAAGCAACACGGCCAGGCGGTCACCAGCGCCATGCTCGGCTCCTTCCGCCACAACAAACAGACCCGCGACGAATTCCTGTCCCTGGTCCGCAACCAGAAATCCTAATTGCTCACGTATTGCTATTTCGGACAAAGGTACGCTGGTTTTCATGCCAGCGCTCTTGCGTTTTGCCTTGGGGTTTCTTTTTAGGGGGTCGGAGCTTTAGCTCCAACAAAATAGCCAGCACAAAAAGGGTTTTAACCCGTTCCTTTTGTCATCCCGACCGAAGCGGAGGGATCGTGGCTCGATTTCCCGGCATCCCTACTCGCTCAGACCATCAGAGCCGGGTGCCCCACTCTCGGTTTTTGAGGGTGGGGTCTCTTCTTGCCCTGAAGTTCCCCATCTTTCAGCGGCACAAAGCCACCCACCAGCGTCAAAATAAGAAGGAGGTATTCGCCAATGCCACTTCTCCAGCGACCATCCAGCAGTGGGGCAGTGGATTCACCTCAGCGCCTGAGACTATTTGCCGCCCTGCTCCTAGCGGCTTTTCTTTTCCTGAGCACCGCCTCCGCCTCTCCCAATGACGAAATCTCCCGCCTGGCCAAAATCATGGGTTGGAAGTCTGGCGATGTGTTCGCCGACATCGGAGCCGGCGATGGCAGTTACGCGATCGCCGCACTCTCCCACGTCGGTCCCACGGGAAAAGTTTTTGCCACGGAACTCGACGAGAAAAAACTGGCAACCCTGCAACGCGACGCAAAAGATCGCGCCCCGAACAATTTTGTAGTCCTGGCCGCCCACGAAAAAGATACCAACCTGCCCGACGCCTGTTGCGACACCATCCTGCTTCGCCGCGTCTACCATCATCTGACCGCCCCAACCGAAATGGACGCGAGCCTGCTTCGTTCTCTAAAACCGGAAGGGAAGCTGGCGATCATTGATTTTCCGCCGCGCCCCGACCTGACTCGCAGTGATCCCGTGGAAGGTGTCCCCAAAAACCGCGGTGGCCACGGCATTCCCCAAAAAGTTCTGATCGATGAACTGAGCGCCGCAGGTTTCACAGTGGACAAAGTTGTCAACGATTGGCCCAACGAGAACTACTGCGTAATCTTCCGCAAAGCCTCAGCCCCAGCGCATTAGCCTGTTTCTTGAAGTCATCCCGACCGAAGTGAAGCGATCGTGACAAGATTTCCCCGGATCTAAACTCGCTGAGACTATCAGGAACCGGGTGGCCCACCCTCGGTTTGCGAGGGTGGGGGTTTTTCTTGCTGTACTTATCGGTTCTTCTGACTTTCCGCGCGCGCTTTCCTCACCCGCGCCCGATTCCCGCACGTAGCATTACTACACCACCGGCGCACGTTTCCCCTCGTCGTGTCGATGAATACCCACCGGCAATCCTCGTTCTGACAGATCTTCACCCGATCGTGTTCGTGTGCGATCAAGCAATCCACGAATGCTGACGCCAGGTTCGCCAGAATTACCGGCCACCCCGAGCGCACTGCAATCAAGTCCAGGTGCAGACCACCTTGGTCCTCACCAATCCGCGCGTAAAAGTCTACCTTCAGCCAACCGTTTAGTGGCTCCAGTTGCTTCACTCCCAATCGCTCGCCCGAATCGGCTTTCTCGACAAGTCGCCGCAATTGCGCCCGAAGGGTCTTGAACTTTTGTTGTGGGAACGATTCCAATGGGACTCGGAAATCCCAGTATTTCAAGAACGAGTCCATCCAGGCGCGGCTTTCCAGCATGTCGGTGAAATTGCCGTAGCCGTCCCACAGTTCACTGTTCACCAGGTCGAGCCAGGAGGCACCGCCACCAAACCCCCGCGACGCAAATGGATCGGAATTTTTGTTCATTGTAATGAGATAAACCCTCTTGACCCATTACATTGGGCACGATATCGTGTAATGAGATAAATGAGTTTATCTCATTACACGGTCTGGTTCAAAGCCGCTATAGGTAATGAGTATAACAGCTTTATCTCATTACATTGGGAGCCACGAATTCTTGAGTGACACCGCACAAGCCGTTGTCCCAGCCCTGGAAAAAGCTGCTCCCCTAGCCCACCCTCGTGCCCGCCGGCTCCACGTAATCCTAGCATTCTTCAGTATTTACGTGATTTGGGGCTCCACCTATCTGGCCATTCGCTATGCGGTAGAGACCATACCTCCCCTCTACACTGCGGGTTTTCGCCACCTGACTGCAGGTTCGATTTTATTGGTTTGGGCGTTGGCAAAAGGGATGCGCCCGACGAAAGAGCAGATTCGCGCCAGCCTGGTAATTGGCTTTTTCTTCTTCCTCATCGGTCACGGTTCTCTCCACTGGGCCGAGCAGGTGGTTCCCAGTGGGCAGGCCTCGCTGCTGGTCGCTATCGAGCCAATCTTCGTATTCCTGCTCTCCTCCATGGCCGCTAGAGTTTGGAAGTTGAATGGTCTTCTCGTAGCCGGAATCTTGTTGGGGCTGGCCGGTGTCGGCGTGCTGGTCGGGGGCGCCGCGCACGATGCGTCCACTCCCGGGAGCACTCTCGGCACGATTGCCATCCTGGTGGGAGCGCTTGCTTGGTCTATGGGAATCATCTATTCCCGAAAATCACATCTCTCCGGCAATCCCCTGTTGCTTTCCGCACTCTCGCTACTCTCCGGCGCGGCGATGCTGCTGTTAACCGCAACCCTCGCTGGCGAAGCGAAAGGATTCTCGCTCGCACAAGTCACGACAAAATCCTTGCTGGCTCTGGCCTACCTCATTCTGTTCGGCTCCGTAGTAGCGTTCACCGCCTACAACTGGTTGCTGGAACACTACTCCCCAACGCTGGTTGCGACGCACACCTACGTAAACCCGGTGGTCGCCGTGGTCCTTGGTTGGGCCTACGCCGATGAGGCATTGACGCTGAAAGTGGCGCTGGCAGCGGCGATGGTGGTTGGGGCGGTGGTTCTGGTCGACCGCGGCACAAGCAAGCTGCATCACCTGGCCTAACCGATAATCAGACAAACGGGCGCTTGCTACCGAGAGGCGTGGTGTGTTCCACTTTCCGATAAGCCGCCCTTATGATCGCTCAAAGAGTCGCTCACTACGTAATTGTCGAGAAGCTAGGTGAAGGTGGCATGGGTGTGGTGTACCGCGCCCGCGATGAAAAACTGCAGCGCGACGTTGCCCTAAAATTCCTCGGCAATCTCCCCTCAGGCAGTTCCGCAAGCCATGAACAAGTTCTCGAAGAAGCGCGTGCGATTTCCGCGCTCAATCACCCGAATATCTGCACAGTCTATGAAGTGGGTGAAGCGGACGGCAAACCCTACATTGCCATGGAATACGTGGAAGGGCGCCAACTCAGCACCGAGATTCGCTCGACGGGGATGCCACTGGATCAAGTGGAACGCTATGGAATCCAGTTGGCCGACGCCCTCAGCCATGCGCACAGCCGCGGGATTATTCACCGTGATCTAAAAGCCGCGAACGTGATGATCACTCCGCTGGGACTGCTGAAGGTGCTGGATTTTGGAATTTCGCGCCGCGTCGACAAAAGCGGCGGTGACGAAACCACGCGCTTCGACAAATCCTGGGAGTCGCAGCATACCTTCACCGGAACGCTTCCCTACGTTGCCCCGGAAGTTTTCAAAGGTCAGGAAGCCGACGAACGCAGTGATATCTGGTCGCTCGGCGTTTTGCTTTATGAGATGGTTGCCGGGAGGCGCCCCTTTCACGGAGCCACCGCTTACGAATTGGGCGCGGCCATCATGCGCGAGCCAGCACCAGAGATTGCGCAGAAGATTCCGATGGTGCTGCAGAGCGTTATCGACAAATGCCTGAACAAAGATCCCGGGCAACGGTATCAGCAGGCAGGAGAAGTACGCGCGGCGCTGGAGACCGCCGGAACAGCTTCGCGAACGCAGAAGTTTCTGACCGTGGTCACGCCACCCACCGGCTTTTGGAACTGGAAAAATGCTTTGCTGCTCTGCGCGGTGACCGCGCTGGCAATCGGATTGGGTTACTGGCTGCAGGCGCGGAAGAATATCAGGCAGGCTGCTGTTCCAGGCGCGATCCAGTCCATCGCGGTGCTGCCGCTGGAAAATCTTTCGGGCGATCCGTCGCAGGAATATTTTGCGGACGGAATGACGGATGCGTTGATCACGGAACTGTCGCAGATCAAAAAGTTGCGTGTAATGTCGCGCACCACGGTGATGCAGTACAAGCATGCGCAAAAGCCACTGCAACAGATCGCACGGGAATTGCGCGTCGATGCGATTGTGGAAGGCTCGGTGGTTCGCGCCGGTGAGCGCGTGCGGATCTCGGCCAAACTTGTGCAAACGAATATTGAGGGATCGCTCTGGGCCGAGAGTTTCGAGCGGCAATATTCCGATGTGTTGGCGCTGCAAAGCGACGTGGCCACGGCGATTGTCCGCGGAATCCAGGTGGAACTGAGCAGTACGGAACAAAACGAACTGGCACGTAACCGCATCATTGTCCCCGAAGCGTATGAATCTTATTTGAAGGGGCGATTTGAAAACGCCAAGCGCACGCAGGAGGGATTCCTGGCGGCGGAAGAATATTTTAAGAAAGCGATGGAGAGGGACCCAACTTTCCCCGGTGCGTATGCCGGACTTGCCGAAACGTACATGAACATGAGTTCTTACCAGATGCGCCCCGCCAAGGAAATCATCCCGAAGGCGAAAGAGGCCGCGGCGAAAGCGCTGCAGCTGGACGAACGATTGGCGGAAGCACACTCCGTGCTGGCGGCAATTCGCTTTTATAATCTGGAGCCGCAAGGGGTGGAAGCCGAATACCAACGCGCGATTGCGCTGAACCCCGGGTTCGCGCAGGGCTTGCATTGGTATGCGCTCTATCTGGCGGCTATGGGGCGCAAGGATGAATCGTTTACGGAAATTAAACTGGCGCGGGAAATCGACCCCAGATCGCTGATCATCAATGCAAATGTTGGGTGGTGCTATTACCTTGCGGGTGATTACGACAAGGCCATTGAAGCTGCGAAGGAAACCTTGCGGCTCGATCCCAGTTTTGGAATTGCCTACGGCTATCTTGGGCAGGCGTACCTTGAAAAAGGGCAGTATGACGTGGCGGTGGAAGCATTTCGCAAGAATGTTTCACTGGAACCCGCGAACCTCTCGAGAAAAGCGGAACTGGCCAATGCCTACTTCCGCGCAGGGAAGAAATCGCAAGGGCAAGAAATCGTGGAAGAATTCAAGCATCTGGAAGGCCAACGCTACATTTCGAGTTACGACTGGGCCATGATCTTCGCTGGCCAGCGCGACAAAACGCAGACCATGAAATGGCTGGAACAGTGCTACGAGGAGCGCAACGCCCGTCTGGCTAACGCGATGGTCCATCCGCAATTTTTGTTTTTGCATGGCGATCCACGATTCCAGAAATTACTAGCACAAATCGGCTTGGCATCCTCCTGAACTTGAAATCTCCTCGGTGAACCAATCGAGATGCGAGTTAGAATTAGCGGCGTAAAGATCATGCAATGGATGATGGCCCATGCGTACAGCAAGCAAAACGAGATTTCCGTTCATCATTGAAGAACTTGAAAACTCGAGGCTTTCGCCAAGATTGCAGGTGCGTCCGATGTTTGGGAGCTATGCCGTCTACATCGAAGACAAGATAGTTTTCATCCTCCGAAAGAAAGGCGATGCAAAAACGATTCGAGACGATGGCATGTGGGTCGCCTCGTCGCCGGAGCATAACGAATCGCTCGTGCGGGATTTTCCCGAATTGCGGCCCATCGAACTCTTTCAGGACCGAGGACGTCGCGGATTTACGGGCTGGCTGAATCTGCCTGACGGCGAGGAGATGTTTGAAGAGAGAGCGATTTCGATCTGTCAGTTGGTGATCAACGAGGATCCCAGAATTGGTAAACACCCTCAAGAGCGGACTGAGTCTTTTGGAAGAAAGCGTCCCAAGGTCCCGCGAAAATCGCGCAAACGCAGAAGATAGCTCGACATCACTTCGCAAATAGCAATTCGCAAATTGCAAGCTTGACGCCGTCAAAAGCCTCACATAGACTCCGCTGACTTGGGATGAACCCTGCCTGAAGGCAAGTGGAGGAAGACATGGGCAAGAAAGCTGTCGAGAAAACATACTTGGTTGATTACAAGGGCGTGAATACAGTTCTGAAGACAAAGAAAAAAGAACTCGAAAAGCTCCAGAAAAAAGTGAACCTCGCGGGAAGAGTCAGTCTCGAATTGCAGATTAAGGCAATGGCCTTGATCATCCAGACATGCAAGAACGCAAAAATGACTTCGAAATATACAGGGAAGTGATTCTGCGCGGCGCTTGAGTAACTGTTTGCGGGAAGCCGGGCCATCGTGGCGGCAATGGGCAGACGTGTAGGCAAAGTGAATCGTCGCAAGTCCGGCGAGCGATTTTACAGGCGTTCACCCTTTCTGGTGTCCTACTGGAAAGACGATCAAATCCTGTTCCAAAACTATTTGACGGGAAAAGTTGTGGCCGCCTCTGCCGAAACTTCGGAGGTACTCGATTTTTTTGATGAATGGCAGACGCTGGAAGCGATGGGGCGTCGATGGCCGCAATACACCGACAAATCCCTGCGCGCCACACTGCGGCAATTGGTGCAACAAACCCTGCTGGAATCCGCGAATCGGAGACATGCCCGCGAGGCGGAGCAGGTGCGAGCGCTGCGGAAGTGGCGAAATTGGAATCCGGCCGCCGGATTCTTTCACCTGAGCACCAAGGATGCCTATTCAGACGAAATCGAGAAGGAAGAAATTCAGTACGTCGATAGCTTGATGCAGGGACACGTTCTGCCCCGTCCGGCAAAGAGCTACACGGGAGCACGAACCAGTGAGTTGCCTGGAAGGAAAGTGTCTTCGGAATATTCGCGCCTGCTGCGCGAACGGCGAACCTGGCGTGAATTCTCAGGAGCGAAAGTTAGTCTCGAATCGTTCGCTACATTGATGGAACTTTCGTTTGCCGTGCAGCGATGGCTGACAATCCCAAAAGCGGGGAAGTTGGCCCTGAAGACTTCGCCTTCGGGAGGATCGCTGCACCCGCTGGAAGTCTATGTATTTGTGAGAAAAGTAAAAGGGATCTCGGCTGGCATCTATCACTATGACGCGGTTGGCAAAAAGCTGCAGGAAGTCCGGCGTGGAGCACAGGCCGGCGAATTGCAGAAATTTCTGGCAGGGCAGTGGTGGTACCGCGACGCAGCCTTCGTGGTATTTCTGACGGCGATATTCGCGCGCACGCAATGGAAATATGATTACGCGCGGGCGTACCGCGCCATCCTTATTGAGGCGGGACATCTTTGTCAGACATTTTGTTTGACGGCGACTTGGCTGGGCCTGGCGCCGTTTTGCACCATCGCGATGAAAGACACGGCGATTGAAAAGGCACTGCGCGTGGACGGAATTTCGGAGTCGGTGATTTATGCGATGGGCGCGGGTGTGCGGCCGTCGAAGTAGCGCAATCCGCGCTGAGGCAAGTTAAACCATTATCTAAACAGAAAGTGGCCGATCTAAAGATCGGCACTACAAAGAAAACGGCAAAGTGGGCGGCGTAAAGCCGCCCCACATTTTGGGCTTACTTTGTGATCGCTACGGTGGCGCGGGTGGTGTCCCAATCGAAATTCAGATTGGCGTCAGCGCCGGACTTGTCGAACGAGATTGTGAAGTTTTCGGCGGAAGGAATCGTGGAGACTTTCACGTCGATGCGCGCCAGATCTTCTCCAGCACCCGGATAGTCGGTGCCCCATTCGCCGGTCTTCTTGCTGATGATCAGCGTCCACTTATCCTTGTCGGGAATGGCAAACAGGGTGTAGCTGCCAGCGGGAACCGCTTTGCCGCCCACTGTGACATTTCCGGTGGTGACGAAGGTGGTGGCTTCATTGGCTCCCAGGCGCCACACTTTGCCGAAGGTGGCAACTTCACCGCCAACGTGGCGGCCCTTCAGGCGCGGGCTGGAATAATCGATGGTGATTTTCGTGCCGCCGAGGTCAACGCTGGCAGTGGCCGGCGGACTGGGGCGCTTGGACTTGTCTTGCGCGCCGCAAGCCACGGCGATGAGAGCGATTCCCAGGCAACAAGCAGCAACATAAACGCTAACTTTGCGCATAAATTCTCCTTTTGTTTTGTACCGGCCGAGCAGTGTTGCGACAGGATAACGAGAGCGAAGCACTACCCCACAGCAAGCATTGAACCGGATTTGGAGTGTGGTTGCAAGCAAAAGGCGTAGCGGCATCTAGGGAGACTTTGGGTGCCGATTTAGATTGCCGAAATAACCTAAAATATCCGGACCACTCACCCGTCTCTAAGAATAGAAGGCAGTTTTTGCGCGGGCAGAATGACCAGCGATCAAAACACTCGCATCTCTGAAGCGATCGTGCAGGAACGATCTCGGCTTCGCAGCTTCATACAAAAGCGGGTAGCCGATACCGAAGATGCGGAAGACATTCTGCAGGATGCATTTTACGAGCTTGTGGAGACGTTTCACTTGATGCGGCCGGTGGAACATATCGGGCCGTGGCTATTTCGCGTGGCGCGAAATAGCATTATCGATCTGTACCGCAAGAAAAAGCCGGAGCGATCGACGAACGAACTGATCGAAGCGGCGGACGGCGGAGGGCTTATGGAACTGCAGGATCTGCTGCCGTCTCCCAATGCAGGCCCCGAAGCAGTTTACGCCAGAGGTGTGCTGCTAGATGAGCTCGACGAAGCGTTACGCGAGTTGCCAGACGAGCAGCGAGAAGTATTTCTGGCGCATGAAGTGGAAGGGCGCAGCTTCAAGGAGATTGCCGCGGAAACCGGAGAGGCCGTTAACACGTTGATTTCGCGCAAGCACTATGCAGTGCTGCAGTTGCGACGGCGTCTGCAGAAGATTCATAACGAGTTCAAGAAAGGATGAACAAAAAATGACCCAAGAAATGGTGCAAAGAATGACGCAGAAAGTGGTCGCGAAAGTAGTCGGATTCATGATCATCTTTCTGATCGTCGTCACGGGATTCGGCCAGGCTGTACATTACCTGTGGAACTGGCTGATGCCAGTCATATTCGGGTTACACCCGATCACGTATTGGCAGGCGCTGGGACTGCTGGGCTTGAGCTGGCTGCTGTTCGGCGGATTCGGATGGTTCGGCCGCTCGGGCCGGTCCATGCACTCTGGGAAACGAATGAAGGAGCGCATGGCACAGATGACTCCCGAAGAGCGTGAGAAGTTGCGCGAGGGACTCAGCGGGCACTGCTGAATTGCAGCGATTGGCAGCGCTGTGTTTTGCGGGTTCCGTTTATGTTACGTTTATCTGCGGTGTGACATCGTCTCTCCGGTTCCGTGTAGTTTCCCAGAAGACTCCTGGAGGTTTTACATGTCGAAGAAGAATGCAATCGTTAGCGCCACTCTCGCTCTTCTCCTCTTATTCGTGGCTGCCGTTCCTTACCTCTTTGCGGCTCCACAAGCAGCCGGTGGCTCCGGTTATCATCTCGTCAAGAAAATAAAACTCGGCGGCACGGGCGGCTGGGACTATCTGGAAGTCGATCCGGCCACGCACCGGTTATTCATTTCGCGCGCCACGCATGTGATTGTTGTGGACCCAGAGCAGGGAAAGATCATTGGCGATATTCCGGATACGCAGGGAATCCACGGAATCGCGCCGGTCGACGAATTCAATAAAGGATTCACCTCAAATGGTAAGACCGGCGATTCCACGATTTTTGATTTGACCTCGCTGAAAACCACCGGCAACGCCAAGGCCGACAAGGATGCGGACGCGATCATCTACGATCCATTTTCCAAGCGGGTTTTCACTTTCAATGGAGACGCGAACACTTCGACGGCCATCGACGCCGTTAGCGGGAAGACCATCAGCACGTTCGCGCTGAGCGGCGGGCCGGAATTCGGCGCTTCGGACGGCAAGGGCAAAATGTTCGTGAATCTTGAGGACAAGAGTTCGCTGGTGAAGTTTGACGCGAAGACGCTGAAGATTGAGAACACCTGGCCGCTGGCGCCCTGCGAATCTCCTTCGGGACTGGCGATCGACGCCGCGCATGAAATCCTGGTGGTTGGCTGCCACAACAAAATGATGGCATTTGTTGACGGCAATTCGGGGAAAGTGCTCGGGACTGTGCCCATCGGCCAGGGCGTGGACGCGAATCGCTTTGACCCGGTCACGGGCTTGGCGTTTGCTTCTTGTGGAGACGGCACGATTACCGTCGCCCACGAAGATTCGCCGACAAAATTTTCTCTCGTCGAGACCATTCAGACGCAACGCGGTGCGCGCACGATGGCCATCGACTACGCCACTCACGTGGTCTACACAGTGACGGCAGATTTTGGGCCGACTCCTGAAAAGACGGCAGATAATCCGCGACCGCGTCCAACCATTATTCCCGACACGTTTACGCTGCTCGTCTACGGTAAGTAGCTAACTCACTCAACGGCAAGTTGTGTGTGGCAGAAAAGCGTGTCTGCTCATTTATGGGCAAACGAACGCACGGCTTCATCTGTCGGAAACTTACGTGAACCAATCTACCTTGAGGCTGTCAGACCATTCGGGAGTTGGCTTTCCATCTTTACGTTAGAGAAATGAGCTGTACTATTTATTTCTGCAGAAAATTCCCGCGTGATTGCCTTTGGCCAGCTTTTCTTGGCGATGACTAGCAATATCAAATAGCCAAACGCCGAAATCATCCGTGACATCCATGAAGTGCCAAGGGACCGTAGCATCGACAACTAACTGCAAACCGTCCGGTGAGATGATTGGTGAAGAGTACGAGACCCCTGTTCCCGTGACAATCTTTTCGAGACCTGTTCCATCTAAATTGATGCGGAAAATTTCTGATTGCTTTTTGTTTTCAGGCACCGAAGCGAATGCGATGTTCTTTCCATCTGGAAGCCACGTCAGTCCGTAAATTGCATTCTCGCCGTCCAAAACCCTTCGCGCCACTGTGCCGTCAGCGTTAGCGACCCAAATGGAGGGTATGATGAGGAGAACTACTCGAATCGTGACGAAACAAAAACTGCCTCCCCTTCGGAGACCAGCGGGGGCCATATCCGTTAACGACGGCTTTTGCATCGTTCCCGTTCTTACCCATAGTCACAATCGCACGTTGGCCGTCGTTGCAGGCCGTGAACGCGAACGTGTTCCCGTCCGGGGACCAATCGATTGCTGGCCACGACTCAGCACCGCATCGTAGGTCTAACAATCTTGTGAGTTCTTTTCGCCCGGAATTATCCGCGTTTATTACTACCGCCATTGCGTGACCATCTAATTTGGGGTGCTTAAAGTAGGCCAGAGTGTCGTCTACCGGAGACCACGCAAACCCGAACATCCCGAAAGGGACGTGGGTAATTTGTTTTCTCGCCGAGCCATCTGCATTTATCACATTGATCTGCCAGCAGCCGACCGCGTCGCCTCCACAGAAGCCAAAGAATGCAACCCTTTGACCATTCCACGACAAGGCAGGAGCCTGGCCGTACTGAACCAGTCGCCTAGCAGGTTGCTGAAAAAGTCTCCGGTCAGGTGATACGGAGAGGAAGTTCCGCGCGTCGAAGAAAGAGTGGAGGGATGAAGATGCGCGGAGACGATCAGCAGCAGGGAGCAATGTTCAGTTATTTGTCGCCGGAACAGCGGGTACCGCAAGACCATCCGCTGCGAGCGATACGCGAGATCGTGGATGCAGTGTTGAAAGAGATGTCGCCGGAGTTTGCGCGGTTGTACTCGGCGAACGGGCGGCCGTCGATTGCGCCGGAGAAGCTGCTGCGGGCGCTGCTGCTACAAGTGCTGTACACGGTGCGCAGCGAGCGGCTGCTGATGGAGCAGTTGGATTACAACCTGCTGTTCCGCTGGTTTGTGGGGCTGAACATGGACGATGCGATGTGGGTGCCGACGGTGTTCAGCAAGAACCGCGAGCGATTGCTGGAAGGGGATATAGCGGCAGCATTTTTCGAAGGGGTGGTGGAAAAGATTCGGGCGCAGGGGCTGCTGAGTGACGAGCACTTCACGGTGGACGGGACGCTGCTGGAAGCGTGGGCGGGAGCGAAGAGTTTTAAGCGCAAGGATGGAAAGAGCGAACCGCCGGAGGACGGCGGGAGCAACCCCACGGTGGATTTTCACGGGGAGAAACGGTCAAACGAAACGCATCAGTCGACGACGGATCCCGATGCGCGGCTGGCGAAGAAGGCCAAGGGCAAGGAAGCCAAGTTGAGTTACGCGGGGCATGTGCTGATGGAAAACCGCAACGGGTTAATCGTGAAGACGCGCATGACGAAAGCGACGGGGACAGCGGAGTGCACGGCAGCACTGGAAATGGCGGAAGAGGTGAGCGGGGAACGTCGCGTGACATTAGGCGGAGATAAAGGGTACGACCAGAAGAAGTTGGTGGAAGCGTTGCGAGTAGAGAATGTGACGCCACACGTGGCACAGAATGCGGAGCGGAGAGGCGGCAGCGCGATTGATGAACGGACGACACGACACGAGGGTTACCAGATCAGCCAGCGAAAACGGAAACGGGTGGAAGAAATTTTCGGATGGATGAAGACCATCGGGCTAATGAGGAAATTACGGCATCGCGGGGAAGAGCGCGTGGAGTGGATGTTTACGTTTACCGCGGCGGCGTACAACCTGGTGCGGGCAAGAAATCTGTTGGCGCAAGCGAAGGCGTAGGGCGAAGTGTCGCTGCCCGGCTCAAAGCGGGCGGCCAAAACAACCAGGGCAGCAAAATGTGTTCAAGAAAAACAGCTCAGATCACGTCAAAGGGGGAAATAACCCTTCATTTTCGAGATTTTTCATCAGCCTGCTAGAGTTCAGTTTCGGGCCATCCTTGATGTCAACATCCGTACTCAGTGTTTCAGATCCGGGGCGGGAAGCGACTTCATGTCTCGGACCTCCTGCGCCTGATATACAAGTCTCTTCACTTCTCATTTTGTTGCCGAATTGGGGGTCTGACCGTGTATCTCGGTTTCGGAGCCAATGGAATAGAACGATACTGCGAAAAAGAGGAGTAGAAGTCGAAATCTCATTGGTGGTCTTATCCCATCCTGCCAACCGATTAGCAGCGACCAGCATCACCACGTTTGGTGCTACCTAGCCAAGACTCGGGCTCAGTGCCTTCCATGAGAAGGCCGATCAACGTGTTCACAGCACAAGTCAAGTGCGAGCTATCGTAACGGCCGGCCTGGGTACCTCCTCGGCGACGAAGCAGAGCTATCGGCGTTCAATCGAACTTGGAGATGGAGAAGCGGTTGGAGGCGGGAAGGGCGGCCATGATGAAGGCGATGCCGCTGAAAGCCAGCGCTTCAAACACGCTGGTCCATTCGTTGCCTTTGCCGGAGTGGGGATCGGCGATGGCCCGTGGCATGTGCAGCATGATGAACCAGAGAAAAATCATGAGGCCCAGGAGGAATGCGGCGAGCCGTGCCTGAACGCGAAAGATGATTCCCAATCCTGAGGCCATCAGGGCTACGCCAGCGAAATAGGTCCAGAAAAGGTGGCCTGGAATCCAGGAAGGGACGAGGTCTTTGACAAACTGGACATAAAGAAAATGGGCGTAACCGAACGCGACTACAGTGATGGGAAGAAAGTAGCGACCGAGGGGCATGATGGGTTCTAGAAAACCCACGCGCCGCGTGATGTGTTCGTCGAGCGAACCGGCAACCATCCAGGCGCCGCCGCACATGCTAAGCAGCTTGAATGCGTTTGTCCACGAACCTAGGTGCCACGGGTACAGAGCCATTGTGGCGGGAATGTGCGCGACAATGACGAGCACGAGAAACACAGCTCCGGTGATAGCTGCTACGGTGCGGCCTTTGATGTCGAAGAGAATGGCTACGCCCGCTCCCATCAACAAACCGCCGATGATGTAAGCAAAGATCGCATGGCTTCCAGGAATCCAGGAAGGCCAGGCGGGCAGGATGACGGGAATGAAGTCGGAGAAGATGAAATGCTGGACGCCGATGCCGATCAGACCAATGGCGTAGAAGCAGCGGCCGATGGGAATGAGCCATTTCGGCATCGGGGGAGTGTACTCCTAAGCTGGTTAACTCGGAAGCAGGAAGTTGTCGTTCTGACAGAAGTCTTGGTGGGGAACGGAATCCTCAGGGGCTGAAACCCTGTTTTGTAGAGCAGATTAATGCCGGAGCTGAAGCTCCGACCCCCTACAAACCTCTCCCCATTTTGAGACCGTGATCGCTGCGCTCCTCCAATGCTGGGGCATGCTCTGCAATACGACTCCGACCCCTTACATAGCGTCTATCAATGCCGCTTGAGCCTTCACCCGTTCAGAGAGAGCTGCGACAAGTCAGTGAAAGAATGGGCCAAACAGTATCGCCAATCGCCAATATCGGCGCGCTGAGCAGTGTTACTAAGACTTTACACTGCGAATGGACCTGTGCTAACTTTAATGAGTCGAAGAAAAGAGGAAATTTAAAGGGACGACGGTGAGGGCACTTGAGCGACGTTAAAGTTGGGTTGATCGAACAATTCCGGACACATGTTAAAGATACGGGATCGCCTGAGGTGCAGATTGCACTCTTGAGCGAACGGATCAGCTATTTGACATCGCACCTCAAGTCCCACGTGAAAGACCATGCATCACGCCGCGGGCTGATTATGATGGTGAATAAACGACGGCGCCTGCTGGACTATCTAAACCGGCGAGACCCGGATCGGTACCACCAGATTGTTGAACGCCTTAGCCTCCGCAAGTAATTCTGTAACCGGCTGTAGCGGCTGCACTTGCGAACTCACGAAAAACGCAAATTCCCAACGGAATCTGTCCCTTGACCTTGAAGCGGTTGAGCGTGGAAGCATTTTGCCTGTGCGAACAGGCATGAGCGCGTTTGTATTGGTGTAACTGGCTGCGAACTGTCTCCTGCGGCAATCCCACTTCTTTTCTTCCATGCAATGCAGGGAGGTCCCTGCAAAAGAACTCCTCTGAAGGGGAGTCAAAGGAAGAAACATGTCAGAGAATAATCACACACCCGCTCCACACAGCGTAACTATCGATCTCGGCGGCCGGAACCTGATTCTGGAAACCGGGAAAATCGCAAAACAGGCTAATGGCGCCGTGACGGCAAGATATGGCGACACCGTGGTGCTGGTGTCGGCCTGCATGTCCACCAAGCCAATCGACCGGGACTTTCTGCCGTTGACGGTGGACTACCGGGAAAATACCTATTCGGCGGGAAAGATTCCGGGCGGCTTTTTCAAACGCGAAGGGCGGCCATCGGAGCGCGAAATTCTGGTTTCACGCTTGATTGACCGGCCGATGCGGCCGTTGTTCCCCGATTCCTGGAGGAACGAGACACAAATCATTGCGATGGTACTGTCGGCGGATAGCGAAAACGATCCGGACGTCATTGCGGTAACCGCGGCTTCGGCAGCGGCTTACATTTCGGACCTGCCATTCACCGATCCCATCGCGGCGGTTCGCGTAGGCTTGCTGGATGGTAAGCTGGTTGTGAATCCATCGATTGCCGAACAGAAGACCAGCAAGATGAACATCATCATTGCCGGCGCGGAGAACGGCATCGTGATGGTGGAATCCGGCGCGTTCGAAGTCTCCGAAGAGCAGATTGCCGACGCACTGGAATTTGGCCACGCCCAGATCAAGCGCATCATCGGCGCGATCAAGGAACTGCACGCGCAACTGAAGCCGAAGAAGGTGGAAGTAGCGCCGCTGCCGTTCGACAAAGCGATTTACGACAGCATGAAGAAGAATTACGGCGCAAAGCTGCAAGACGCCGTGAACACCGAAAAGCATCCGAAGAAGGAAAGCTACAACCTGGTCGACGCGCTGCTGACGGAAATTACCGAGGCCGTGCCGGAAGACGACGAGGAAAAGCTAACCTTGACGAAGCGGGCTTTCGAGCGCCTGCGCGAAGAAATTTTCCGTAACGACGTGCTGAAGGCCAAGCGGCGTCCGGATGGACGCGCATTCGACCAGGTTCGTAAGATTACCTGCGAAGTTGGCCTGTTGCCACGCGTGCACGGTTCGGCGCTGTTCACTCGCGGCGAAACGCAAGCTCTGGCGACATTGACCCTGGGTACCAAGGAAGACATGCAGCGGCTGGACTTGCTCTTCGAGCAAGACCAATTCAAGCGCTTCATGCTGCACTACAATTTCCCACCCTTCAGCGTCGGCGAAGTGAAGATGATGCGCGGCGCGGGACGCCGTGAAATCGGACACGGAGCGCTGGCGGAACGCGCGGTTGCGAACCTGCTGCCACCCGAGGTTGATTTCCCGTACGCGATGCGCGTTGTCAGCGACATTCTGGAATCGAACGGTTCCTCGTCGATGGCCACCGTTTGCGGCGCTTCACTGGCGATGATGGATGCGGGCGTGCCGATGAAATCACCCGTCGCGGGAATCGCGATGGGATTGGTGGTCGGCGACGACAGGTCGTACTCGATTCTGACGGACATTGCGGGCGCGGAAGACCACTACGGCGACATGGACTTTAAAGTGGCGGGCACGCGCGACGGCATCACCGCTTTGCAGATGGACATCAAGGTAACCAGCATCACCATCGCGATGATGCGTGAAGCGCTGGCGCAGGCGAAGAAAGCGCGCCTCCACATTCTGGAAATCATGGAAGGCACTCTGAGCGCGCACCGCACGCAGATTTCGGCCTACGCGCCGCGTCTGTACAAGCTGAGCATTCCAACCGACAAGATCCGAGACCTGATCGGACCGGGCGGAAAGAAAATCAAGTCGATTATCGAGCAGACTGGCGTAAAGATCGACGTGCTGGAAGACGGCACGGTGCACATCTTCTCGACCAGCGGAGCGGGCGGCGACCAGGCACTGCAGATGGTGCGCGACGTCACGGCCAGTGCGGAAATCGGCAAGACCTATCTGGGCAAGGTTGTGCGGCTCGCCGAATTCGGTGCGTTCGTGGAACTCTTCCCGGGTACCGACGGATTGCTACACATCAGCGAAATCAGCGAGCATCGCATCCGCGACGTTCGCGATGAATTGAAACTGGGCGACCAGGTGCTGGTGAAAGTGCTGGCAATTGAAGGCAACAAGATCCGGCTGTCGCGCAAGGCGTTGATCAAGGAAGCTCGCGAGAAGCAGGGATTGGGCAAGAAGGAAGCCCCACCGGCAGGAGATACGACTCCTGTGCCGACCGGCGAAGGCAACTAAGCCGTAGCTCAAAACAATTAGTGAAAAAGGCCCTCGATTTCGAGGGCCTTTTTGTTCTCAGGTGGAAAGGAAACCGGATTTACTGAATGGGAGTGCAGTGGACCGCGTCGAGCGCACCCCATAGGGCATCTAGCGCCTGATTGGTGGTGGCCAGAATTTCTTCTTCGCTGCCGGTGGCGTGTTGTTCCAGCCAGCTGCGCCACGCTGCGCGATGCTCGCGGTCGGCCTGTTCATGAACCGTGAAATAGGCGAGGCCTGCGGGTTTGTCGATGCCGTAGAACTTTTTCAGGCCGTCGATTTTGGTGGCGGCAATTTCGGGAACCTGCGATTCGTAGGCGTAGAGCGCGGCTACGGCTTCTGCCACGGGGCGATCGCCAACGATTTCGCGGAAGGTTTCAACAACGGCTTGCGTGCCGGGCAGAGCGGGGCAACGCGTCACGTCATCCTCGCTGAAGCCGACGGCGGCGGCGAAATCGCGCCAAAGTTTAGGGTGCGGGGCAACGGGATTTTCTTCCTCGGAGAGGTTTTCGAGGACGATGTCGCGCAGCGGCCCTTCGGTACGGGCGGCCAATACGCGCAGATGCTTCGGGAACGCTTCCACGTGGCGATAATATTGCGCGGCATAAAGCTGGAGCGATTCGTGGCTCAGCTTGCCCATTTGCCAGTCCTGATAAAAGGGATGCTTCAGAAGATTTTTTTCGGCAATGGCGGCATCAATTCTGTCAAGAAGTTCAGTGTTGCGCATGAATGTCCCCTCTGAGGTTCGGTTGCAGGCGAAGGCGTGACAAACGCGTTCGGATGCGACCGAAGGAGCTGTACCAGAAAGCACGAGATTTTGCCGGGAGACGAAAGGACGAAAGAACCTAATCCCGGACGGAAGGCGGCTGCTACGAATCTATGTGGTGGCGTGGAGACGTTCGATGTCCGCGCCCACGGCGGAGAGTTTTTCTACGATGCGTTCGTAGCCGCGATCGATGTGATACACGCGTTCGATGATGGTTTCGCTGGAGGCGACCAGAGCGGCAAGAACCAGTCCAGCGCTGGCGCGAAGATCCGAAGCCTGCACGGTGGTGCCGGAGAGTTGCGACGGGCCGCGGACGACGGCGCGGCGGGCATCGATGGCGATGTCCGCGCCCATGCGGATCATTTCGCTGGCGTGCAGGAAGCGATTCTCGAAAATGGTTTCGGTGATGACGCTGGTGCCTTCGGCTTGCGTGGCGAGGGCCATGTACTGCGCCTGCATGTCGGTGGGGAAGGCGGGATATTCTTCAGTGGTAACGTCGGCGGCGATCAGCTTTCCTATGCCATGAACGCGAAGCGTGGTGGCGTCGATTGCTTCGATGGACACGCCTGCCTTTTCGAGTTTTGCGATGATCGCGCCGAGATGCGCAGGTTGGCAATTGGTGATGGTCAGATCGCCGCGGGTGATGGCGCCGGCGAGGAGGAATGTTCCGGCTTCGATGCGGTCAGGGATTACGGTGTGTTCGGTGCCATGGAGTTTCGAAACGCCGCGAATGTGAAGGGTAGAGGATTCGTCGCCCTGAATATCTGAACCCATTTTGCGAAGAAGATGGATAAGGTCGGTGATTTCCGGTTCGCGTGCGGAATTTTCTAGAATCGTTTCACCATCGGCAAGCGCGGCGGCCATCAGAATATTCTCCGTGCCAGTAACGGTAATTTTCTCGAAGACAATGTGCGTGCCATGGAGGCGTCCGCCGTTCGGAACTTTGGCCTGGATGTAACCGTGTTCGGTGGTGATTTCCGCGCCCATTTTCTTCAGCGCATCGAGATGCAGGTCGACCGGGCGCGCACCGATGGCACAGCCGCCAGGCAGAGAGACGTGAGCAACGCCGGCGCGAGCGATGGCAGGGCCGAGGGTGAGGATAGATGCGCGCATGGTCTTAACGAGTTCGTAGGGGGCGATAGCCTCATTGAGTGAAGCGGCTTGAATGGTGTAATCCGACGCGGGAAATTCCGTGGTGGAAACGTTGGCGGACATGAACGCGAGGAGTTTGCCCATGGTGATGATGTCGCGAACCATGGGCAGGCCGTGGAGAACGACGGGTTCAGCGGTCAACAAGGTCGCAGCCATGATGGGCAGGGCGGAATTTTTCGCGCCGCTGATGCGCACCGTTCCGTGCAATGGTTTTCCGCCGCGTATTCTAAATTTATCCATTCGCTCTTTCCCGGAACCGCCGGCTCTTTATTCTCCTAACGCTTTGCGTAAAAGTCCGCCAGAGTCGGCAAGTCTGTGCTGCGCCTGCTTCGCAGTGATTCCGCGCTTCAGCATCACCAGGGCGACACGAAGATCGTGTTTGCTTTGCCGCAGAGCGTGTTCCACGGAGGACAGGTTCTTTGCACTGGCATCTTCGAGAATTCGCTTGGCCCTGTTTCTAAGCTTTGTGTTTGCCATCCCGAGATCGATCATCAGGTTGTCGTAAACATAGCCGAGCCTAACCATCGTAGTGGTAGAGAGCATGTTCAGCACCATTTTTTGCGCGCTGCCGGCCTTCAGCCGGGTGGAACCAGTCAAAATTTCAGGACCGACTTCGGGGGTGATGGCGATTCTGGCGGCTTTGGGCAGAGGGGAATTTTTGTTGGAGGCCACGCCGATGGTGAGGGCTTTTCGCTTGTTGGCGAAATGGATCGCTGAGACCACGTAGGGCGTGGTGCCGCTGGCGGCGATGCCCACAACCGCGTCAGTGGCGGAGAGTTTCAACTTTTCCAGGTCGCGTACTGCATCTGGCGAGCGATCTTCCGCGCCCTCCACCGGGCCGGTGACTGCTTTTCGGCCGCCGGCAATCAAGGCGCGAACGAGTTGCGGTGACGTCCCAAACGTTGGTGGACATTCGGAGGCGTCAAGCACAGCGATGCGGCCGCTGGAACCTGCACCGACGTAGATCAGGCGTCCACCGACATGGAGGCGGGCGACGATTTCGTCAACTGCGCGAGCGATGGCGGGCAATTGGAGCGCAACGGCTTTGGCGACTTTGTGATCTTCGCGATTCATCAGGCGCACAATCTGCAGAGCCGTCATGCGGTCGAGATTCTTCGACGCGGGATTTCGCTGTTCGGTCAGGCGCTGCCTTTTGTTTTTTCTCCTACTGTTGCGGGAGGGCATTCTTAAATTATAGCCGCGGAAAGAGTATCTTGCAGGGATTCCGTTCTCCAAGCTTGCTATAGAAAGCAATTTGGCCGTACTCTCGGCTGAAGACAGCACTTTTCAATTTGTTCAGTGAGGTGCGCCATGCAGATGCGATGGAAAATCGGCAAGTGTCTGTTGGCTGCCAGTGTGATTGTCGGGAGTGCATACCCGCAGCAGCCAAAAACTGCGATAAGTCCTTCGCCCGGCGCCCAGCTTGTGCGGGTTAGAATCGGGAACGCTTGCGGCATGTGCACCGGCCCCTATTATGAAAGCGAAACCGTGGCTGAACGAGGAAGTATGGTCAGCAGACAGCTATCGCGGGGGGACAAGAGACATTATCCAGACATGAAGATGAACTACAGAATCACGAAACAGGATTGGGAGGCGCTGCAACTGTTTATTGATGCAAGTGTCCTGGCGGCTTTCGTGGGACCAATTGGCTGTCCTGGATGTGTAGACCAACCGATAGGGTGGGTGGAAGTGCAGTTTAGTGACGGGACAAAGAAATCGGTATCTTACAACGAGGGAAGTGCACCACCCGTGATTGCCGAGTTGCTGAAAAAGATTCGAGCAATCAAGGCGACACCTATGCTGCCCCAGAAATGAGGACGGCACAGGGATCTTGGCGCACTTTTCTTCCATTAGATTTCTTCCAACGAATTGACATCCACGACATCATGTCGATGTCCGCTCATGCGGGGCGTCCAGAATCATCTATGATGAAGTGGAAGTACAAAAACAAGTTGCATAAACCGGGCCTCTGGAACTGAGTTACATGGACGTTCTGAAGAAACTGTTCGAACAACACTTTCAGTCTCCTGTCGAGCGCATCGAGCCGCTGCAGGGAGAGCTTGGAGGTTCAGGCCGCAAGATCATTCGGCTGGTGAGCGCAAAGGGAAGCGCCATCGGAGTGTTGTACGGAGTTCGCGAAGAGAACGCGGCGTTCCTGGAATTCTCAAGACATTTTCGGCGTCATGGGCTGCCCGTCCCGGAGATTTATGGAGAAGACCTGGGCCATGGCGCCTACCTAGAAGAGGATCTTGGCGACACCACGCTGTTCGAGTTTCTGTCGAAAAATAGAAACGGCGCGGACATTTCGCCCCTGACCATTGAAGCGTATCGAAAGGTTGTTGCTGTATTGCCGCGTTTCCAGGTGGAAGCAGGGCGCGATCTGAATTATTCGGTGTGTTACCCGTGTGGGAGTTTCGACAGACAATCGATTACTTGGGATCTGAACTACTTCAAATACTATTTCTTGCGGCTGGCGGCGATCCCGTTCAACGAACAGGCGCTGGAAAACGATTTCGGACGGCTGACGGACTTCCTTCTAAGTGCACCGCACGATTATTTCCTGTATCGTGATTTTCAGTCGCGCAACGTCATGCTGATGAAAGACGAACCCTGCTTTGTGGATTACCAGGGTGGGCGCAAAGGGGCGCTGCAATACGATATTGCTTCGCTGCTCTTTGATGCGAAGGCGGATCTTCCGTCTGAATTGCGCCAGCAGTTGCTGGAACATTACCTGGACAGCCTTGGGAAATTTATCGAGCTCGATCGCGAAGAATTCCTGCGCTTCTATTATGCCTATGTCTATGTGCGTATTCTGCAGGCGTTGGGCGCGTACGGATTTCGCGGATTTTATGAGCGAAAGATACACTTCCTGCAGAGTGTGCCCTTTGCGCTAAAAAATTTGCGCTGGCTGCTGCACAACGTGAAGTTGCCAATCGAGCTGCCCACGCTGATGGACGCGTTTAGGAGCATGCTGGCTTCGGAAAAGTTGAACGGGTTGGCGACGGAGACGCAGAAACTGGTGGTGCACATTTTCAGTTTTTCGTTTCACCAGGGATTGCCGAAAGATGAAAGTGGGAATGGCGGCGGATTTGTGTTCGACGGGCGCAGCTTGCCGAATCCCGGGCGAGAGGAACGATTCAGGCTGCTGACGGGCCGCGATGCGCCGGTGATCGAATATCTTAACCAGCAGGACAGCGTGCACCAGTATCTGGCAAGCGTGCTTACGCTTGTGGATACCAGCATAAACAATTATCAGCAGCGCGGATTCAAGAACCTGATGATTTCGTTCGGATGCACCGGGGGCCAACACCGTTCAGTTTTCTTGGCCGAGCAACTGGCTAAGCGGTTGCGTGGGCGCAGCGGGCTGGAAGTGGTGGTGCGGCACAACGAACTGGAAAAGATTGGCAAATGAGAGCGATGATCCTTGCGGCGGGCCTGGGCACGCGCCTGCGACCGCTAACTGCGGATCGGCCCAAGGCATTAGTGGAGATTAACGGGCGTACGCTGCTGGAAATAACGCTTGCGCGGCTGAGCACGTTTGGGGTTCGCGAAGTAATCGTCAACGTCCACCATTTTGCAGATATGGTTGTCGCCTACCTGAAGGCCAAGAACAATTTTGGGATGCGGATTGAAGTTTCTCGCGAAGAAGTGCTTCTTGATACCGGCGGAGGTCTGAAGAAAGCGGGCTGGTTTGTTACGCGGGATGGTGCGGGAAGCGACGAACCGTTTGTTTTGCACAATGTGGACGTCATAAGCACGATTGATTTGGCGCGCATGGTGCAGATGCACACGGAGAAACAGTCGCTAGCCACGATGGCGGTGACGAAGCGCGAAAGCTCGCGACAACTCTTGTTTGATGATATGGGGCAGCTTTGCGGGCGGCATGTGCGCGGGGAGAAAGTGGAGATCGTTCGGCCTATTGAAGATACGCAACAGTTGGCGTTCTGCGGAGTGCACATTGTTTCGCCGAGATTGATTGGAAAGATGAAGGAAGAGGGCGTGCTCTCGATTATTGATACGTATCTTCGGCTGGCGGGAGAAGGTGAGAGGATTCGCGCGTTTCGTGCGGATGAATATTACTGGCGTGATTTGGGAAGGCTGGACGATTTAGAGCAAGCGGGTGAGGATTACGCGAAGAATTTGATTTCGTAGGTTGATGTCGAGGACTGTCAATTTTCAAGACAAAAGCCAAGAGAAGAGAGTTTGTAGCGTTAGGTCGCCGGAACCAACCCTTGCGAACCAAGGGTGGGGCACCCTCAAGCATCTTTGTGTAATGGCTTAACCCAGAAAACCAAAAACATTGGCTAAAAGCGTGGGGCCGATCTAAAGATCGGCGACCACGTAAGCGCGGTCACTTTTGTGAGGTGGTGGCGAAACCTAAGGCTCTCATCACGGCGTCGTGGACGGCCGGACGGACATCGGCGATTTTGTGATTTTCACGAGTGGGATTGACCCGGTTGGTTAGGAGTACGACGAAGAGTTGGCGATCGGGATCGATCCAGATTGTCGTGCCAGTGAATCCGGTGTGACCATAACTGTGTGCGGAAAAATAGTGGCCGCTCGAACTGCCTTCGGTGGGAACTACCCAGCCGAGAGTGCGGGTATTTTTCGCGAGGGCCTGCGGCACGGTAAATTCGGCGATCGTGGCGCGTTTCAGAATACGATGATGAGCATAAATGCCGCCGTTCAAGAGCATCTGACAAAACGCGGCGAGATCGGGCGAAGTGCTGAAGACGCCGGCGTGGCCAGAGACTCCTCCGATGGCGAAGGCATTTTCGTCATGGACTTCGCCTTGCACCAGGCGGTGGCGTAATTCGTTATCAGATTCCGTGGGGGCGATTTCCGGCCAGATATTTTTTGGCGGAAGATACATGGAGTTCTGCATGGCCAGCGGACTGAAAAGATAATCGTGGGCCAGTTCGTTCAGCGGCTTGCCAGTCAAACGCTGGATAATTTCCGACATCAAAATAATCCCCAGATCTGAATAGACAACTTTTGTGCCGGGTTCATATTCAAGCGGTTCTACAAAAATGCGAGAGAGCGTGTCGGCTTTGCCAATGGAGGTGCGCCAGTATTCCTTGAAGGGAGGAAGGCCGGACGTGTGGGTCATTAGATTTCGCACGGTGACTTTGTGGCGCCATTCCAACTGCGCAGCCCCAGAAAGATCGGGAAGTTCGCGCAAGTTGCGGACTTTGACCTCGTGCTGAGCCTGCGCCAATGGAGAGTTAATCCATTCGGGAAGATAGCGCTCGATGGGGGCGTCGAGATTCAGCGGTGAAGGGAAATCACCCTCGACAAGTTTCTCGACAAGCGTGGTGGTGGCCACAACTTTCGTGAGTGAAGCGATGTCATACATCGTATCGATTTTGGTGACGGGCGAAGATACGTCGTAACTGAGATGTCCGAAGGAATGGAGGGAGACTTTGCCGCGAAAGCCTACGGCGATGGTAGCGCCAGGAAATGCTTTATCGTCGATGGCTTTTTCGACCAGGGAAAATGCGGGCTGCAGTTGCGCCTCGCCGCGAACGTCCAAAGGCTGCAAGGTCATGGGATTGGCGGGCAATTCGATGCCATAGCCGGCCTTGAGATTGATGCTGGGAATCGTGACTGGAAGATGGCCGCGAATGGGAATTTCTCCGAAGAGCGCACGGGCGATGGAAATTTGCGCGACGTCACTGATGCCGAAAGCCGATAGCCAGGTTTCTGCCTGGGGAAATCGCTCGATGAGATAGGGGCTGCCGAGCGCGGCGGTGATTACCGGCTTGCCGCTTTTGTAGAGTTGATTGATTAGAGGAATCTGGTCGGCGGGAACGTCGATGTCACCCTTGCGATCACTGACGCGCACAAAGAGAGCAAGAATCACCACGTCGTAACTGTCTGGAGAGGGAAGCTTCAGCATGTCAGCTTTTACGAACTTTGTGTCGGCGCGAAGGGTGTTCAGGGAATCAAAGCGCCATTTCAGTTCGCGTTCGAGATCTTCACCGGGATAGGGCTCGGGATCGGCGTACAGAGCGACGAGAAGTGCGCGCGTGGGTTTTGTGCCATCGAGTGGCAAACGGTGCGTGGTGTCGCGGAGCAAAGTGATGCCGCGATCGGAAATTTGTTGCGATTCGGCTTGCCAGGCAGCAAGGCCAAATTTCTGGTTGAGCGCGTTGAGATCAACGAGACGCTCGTTGTTCAAGTCGAGGCGCGCTTTGGCTTCGAGGATGCGCCGCACGGAGGCGTCTAAACGCTCTGGTGTGATGCTTCCAGATTTTGCGGCAGCCAGCAATGCGTCATACGCGGCGTCGGGAACGGGAGGCATCAAAAGTGCATCGGCGCCGGCGAGAAAAGCTCGTACGGCGGCGTCACCCGGCGCGAAGCGCACCGTGATTCCACCCATGTCCATGGCGTCGGTGACGATGAGGCCTTGAAAGCCGAGTTCTTTGCGAAGAACTCCGGTGAGAATGTTGGAAGAAAGTGTGGCGGGAGTGTTGGGATCGGGCTCGAGCGCAGGGACATTCAGATGGCCAGTCATGACACTGCCGACGCCAGCACTGATGGCGGCGCGGAAGGGGACGAGTTCGAGGCTGTTCAAGCGAGCGTGATCCGCCTTGATGACGGGAAGATCGATGTGCGAATCCGCCGCGGTGTCTCCGTGACCGGGAAAATGTTTTGCGGTGGCGATGCCGCCGTTTTCCTGCACGCCATGAATAAATTCGGTGACGAATTCGGCAACGCGATTGGGATCCTCGCCATAAGAGCGCGTGTTGATGATGGGATTGCCGGGATTGTTGTTGACGTCGGAGTCGGGTGCGTAAATCCAATGGATGCCTGTGGCGCGCGCCTCCATGGCAGTGATTTTTCCTGCGGTGTAGGCGTCTTTGGGATTGCCAGCGGCAGCAAGCGCCATCGCGGTGGGGAAGGATGTGCCTTCATCCAGACGCATGGCGGTGCCGCGTTCGAAATCGGCGCCGATCAAGAGCGGTATCCTGGATTTTGCCTGCAACTGATTGTTCAGGACGGCCGTGGGATATGCTTGGCTCTTCACGATGCCGAGGGGCGAGCCGTGCGTGATGTTGATGAAGCCGCCGACATGCAGATCGTCGACCGCGTGAATCATTTGCGTGTATGCAACAGAATCCGAAGATGTGAAGCTGCCGTGGTAGGTGGCGAAGATAAGCTGGCCAACCTTTTCCTCGAGGGACATGCTGCCGACGGTGACGTCGACCCATTTCTGCTGTTCAGGAGAAAGTTGTACCGACGCGGATGCGGTCGCGCTGGAAGCTTTTTCGTTGCGGTTGCGGCTATCGAGTTTCGTTGTCATAAGCAAAAGGAAAAGTGGGCAGAGTAGCCATAGACCGGCAAAACGCCTGTACATTTTTTGAAAATTCTCCCGGCGGCCGCTTGCGCTGCTGCTTGACTGTATATAACACGCACACTCTACACGAACAATCAGGGTGCGGACGGCGCGTTCCAGAATATCATTGGGAATCACGAAACAGTGCGGGAGAGTGTGGATGGCAGTTCAACGCGTAATGCACCTGGGGATGGCCGTAATCGTGGCTGGATGGATGATGGTCTCGGGAGACGCTTCCGCTGCCCAGAAACCCGCGAAGAAAACGAAATCCACGGGCACGTCGAAAGGTCACGTTGGACGCGTACAGACAGGGCTGGAAACTCTGGAAGTGGAGAAGTACGCTTCGCTGCGCGGAAAGCGCGTGGGGCTGATCTCGAACCATACGGGGCAGGACTTTCAGGGACGCTCGACAGTGGAATTGCTGGCGCACGCGCCGGGAGTCCAGTTGGTGGCTTTGTTCAGTCCGGAACACGGAATCGCGGGGCATGCCGATGAAAAGATTTCGTCGTCAAAAGATACTTCGACGGGATTGCCGATTTACAGTCTGTATGGGGAGCACCTGCGGCCGACGGACGATATGTTGAGAGGAATTGATGCGCTGGTGTTTGATGTGCAGGATGCCGGAGTGCGGTTTTACACCTACACCACGACGATGGGCTATTGCATGGAAGAAGCAGCGAAGCGCGGAATCAAGTTTTACGTGCTGGATCGGCCGAATCCCCTAAACGGAGAAATAGTGGAAGGGCCGATGCTGGATACGGAGAAGACCAGCTTTGTTGCGTATTTTCCCGTGCCGGTGCGCTATGGATTAACGATTGGAGAATTGGCGCAACTTTACAACACAGAAAATCACATCAACGTGGATCTGCACGTGATCAAAATGAAGAACTGGCATCGGAACTATTTTTTCGAGAGCACGGGAATTCGCTGGCTCCCACCGTCGCCGAATCTGCGTACGTTAAAGGGATCAATTCTCTATCCGGGGCTGGAGATTTTGCAGAATGCCGGAGTTTCAGTGGGACGGGGAACACAAGCGCCATTTGAGGAATTCGGAGCGCCGTGGATCAACGGTGAAGAAGTAGCCGCGGAGCTCAATGCGAAGAATTTACCGGGATTGCGTTTCGCGAACCAACCGTTTATTCCCGTCAGCGGATTGTATGCGGGGCAGCGTTGCGGGGGAGTGGGAATAAAAGTTACGGATCGGGGGTCTGTGCAGTCGATGCGCATGGGATTGGAGATCGCCGAGCAATTGGAAAAGAAATATCCGACGCATTTCGATGTGGCGAAGATGGTAGACCTGCTGGGGAACGACGAAACAGTGCGGCAGTTGCAGACAGGGACGGCCCCGGATGAGATTGTGGCCAGTTGGGCGAAAGACCTGGCCACGTTTGACGTTGTGCGTCGAAAGTACTACATGTACTAAAGACGTCGAAAAATTGACTATTCCACCTAATTTGCACGATTCTATTGCCAGATAATTGTCGTAAAGTGCGCACCATGCGCTTTGTGTCTCTATTGCCATCGGCCACTGAAATCTTATTCGCGTTGGGGTTCGACCACGAAATTGTGGGCGTAAGCCACGAGTGTGATTTTCCGCTGCGCGCGCGGACGAAAACCGCGGTGATCCATTCACGCATCCCGAAAGACGCCGCGCCCGGAGAAATCGATCGAATCGTACGGGAATATATTTCCCGCGGAGAAAGTCTGGACGCGGTGGATTCGGAAATCTTGCGAGAACTGGCGCCCGATTTGATTGTGACGCAGGATTTGTGCCACGTGTGTGCGGCTTCGCCGGACGATCTGGCGATGGCGCTGTCAAAATTTGAGCAACGGCCCGAGGTGCTCTGCCTGAATCCGCAAGACCTGCGCGATGTGTGGCGAGATATTTTGTGGGTGGGAGAAGAGACGAAACGGTCGACGCGCGCCGAACAGATTGTTGGAATGATCGGTGAGCGGATCGGCGAGCTGGAAATTATGATGGACGCGATCGCGTCGCGGCCGCGCGTGGTGCTGCTGGAATGGCTGCAGCCATTTTACGTAGGCGGACACTGGGTGCCGGAGACGATCGAGCGGGCGGGTGGCGTCGATGTCATCGGGAGAGCGGATACGCCATATTTCCGGGTGACAGAAGAAGAGATTGTAGCGGCTGCGCCCGAGGTGATTATTGTGGCCCCGTGCGGTTACAACAATGAACAATCGCGCGAAGAGTACTTGTCCCTGCTGTTTTCACCGGAGTGGGAAAGCATTCCCGCAGTGCGCAACGGCCGAGTGTATGCGATGGATGCGAACAGTTATGTTTCGCGGCCGGGGCCGCGGCTGGTGACGGGAATGGAAGCACTGGCGAAGGCGATTCATCCGTACGTGAAGGTGAGGCCGGGAGCGGAAGCAGCGCTGCTGCCGATCAAGCCCGCTGCGCGGAATGCGCAGATTGCTACGGCGTAGATTGTTGGGCAACACACAATTCCAGTATGGACACCAATAACAGTTTTGTCTGTAGCAGGGTGGACGGTTGAGGTCCTTCGCTTTGCTCAGGGTGACAGCTATTACTTGGAGCTGCGTGCGCAGGAAGATCGTAGCTAAGACGATCTTTACGACGGTGGGCATTGATGTTCGAGATTTGCAAGCAGTCGACTTAGAGAACGAAACGAATTATCGGACTGGGCACCCAATGCGAGACGGCTTCGGCGAGTAATAGATCATCAGGCCCTTGCCTCGCATTTGATGAAGAGGTATGAGGCCAAATTCTTGGGTACGGCTATCCAGGCTATTGTTCAGATTATCTCCAATCACAAAATAGGAACCTTCCGGAACTTTGACTTGCACAAATCGTATGTCGTTCGGTGCGTGCGGATCCATTCCAGGATTGATTCCCGGCGTTCCGCAGATCGGCGCTGGTTGTAGAAGTTTTCCATTGATCAAAATCTCGTTCTTGGGACCGGGAGAGATTGTGTCACCTGGTAGGCCGACAACCCCTTTGATAAATTTTGTGATTTCATCGTGATCCATCACTATAACGTCATTGCGAACAGGTTCGAATTGTTGATCGGGATCAATTTGGGCGATGATGCGTTCGTTTTCACAAATAGTAGGGCACATGGACGCTGACGGCACAGCAAATGCTCGAAGTGTCCAAATAGGGTAGCGAAAGACAAAGTAGTATCCCAGAACGACCGAAGCGATTAATCCTGTTGCGACCATGGCATAAATTGCGTAGCGCGTTCTTGTAGATATTTTCGTCATTGGGGTCTAAGTTTCACTAAGTTTCCAGTCGAGGCGACACCTGCGGAGGCGCACCACGCCGAGTCCAGCGCTGGTAGAACGGGAGGCCGGCGAGAATCAGGAGCAGACCGATGGTGGAGCGGCCGGGGCGCTGGATCCAGATGTTGATGGTAAGCAGAAGAGCGCCGAGGACGAACAGGCCAGGAACCCAAGGATAACCCCAGCAACGGTAGGGGCGGGGAAGATTGGGTTCGGTTTTGCGCAGACGGAAGAGCGCGACTACGGCCAGGCCGTAGAAAATCCAGCCAGCAAAAATAAAAAGGTTGGTCAGTTCTTCGAAGGTGCCGCTGAGGGCCATGATGCTGGCGAGCACTCCCTGAAAGATGAGCGCGCGGCCTGGGGTGCGGTACTTGGGATGAATACCGTCGGCAATTTTGAAAAAGATTCCGTCGCGAGCCATGGCGTAGTCCACGCGCGCGCCACTGAGTATGGAAGAATTCATCGAGCCTAGGGCCGAAATGATCATGGCGAGAGTAATCCAGAAAGCGGCGCCGTGACCGACTACTGCTTCGACAACATCGGAGGCGATGTGGGGTGAACTGGCAACCTTGTCGAAAGGCAGAACTTTCATGCAGGCCGCGCTGAAGAGAATATAAATGAGCGCAACGAATGCGACGCCGCCAATCAGTGCGCGGGGAAAATTCTTTTGCGGATCCCTGACTTCAGAGCCAACCAGGTTGAGATCTTCCCAACCGTCGTAAGCCCACAATGAGGCCGCCAGAGCGGCGAGAAACGCGCTGAGCAGACCGGCGTTTACGGGCGAAGGCCAGACCGGACTGGCAGTGTGCGGCAGATTGCCGCTGAGAAAAAAAGCGACGCCAATGACAATAATCACGCTGATTACTTTAATGATGGTGAGGAATACCTGAACTCCACCGCCAACGCGAACACCGATGTAGTTGACGGCGGTCATGACAACCAGCCAGAAAACCGCGAGGGGTTGCGCCCAGGTGAAAACGAAATCGTAGGGGTGGATCCAGTTGGTGAGGCCGGGAATGGCGATGTGCCAGGTGAAAATGGGAGTGGCGACAGCCGGAACAAAGAAGCTGAGGAAGCGCATCATGCCCGCGGCGATGGAAGCGGCGGAAGAAGGGCGACCGACGATGGAGTGCATCCAGCCAAAAAGAAATCCCCAGACGGTGCCGAAGCCGCGGCGCAAATAGGCGTACTCGCCGCCCGCTTCGGGAATGGCCGCGCCGAGTTCCGCGTAGGAGAGCGCCCCGAAGAGAGAGAGAAGTCCGCCGATGACCCACGCTGCGTAGACGACGGAGATGGAATGACCCTCGCGCGCCATTTCCGCGGGCTTCAGGAAAATTCCTGTACCGATCATGGTGCCAACCACAATGGCGGCCGAGGCCCAGGGGCCGAGTCCTCGAACAAGTTCCAGGCGTTTCTCGTTCATAGCTCTCCATGGAAAAGTGTGCTGCCGAGTTTACCCCATCAGGCTTCGTTCGTCTTTCCGGAAGATGGGGAATGTTCCGGCCAAAGGCGGCTGGCGATAGCACCTACACCAAAAGTGACGCAGGCCCCGAGAAAGAAAAACCAGGTAAAGGCGACCGGAGTGAAATAGAAAACGAGAAGAACGGCGGCGAGTCCGGAGAACATGCCGATGAGCGAGCCGTTGGAGTTGGAATGCGGGTCAAATGTTCCAAGGAGAAAAAGGCCGAGAAGGCTGCCGAATGGAAGAGCCGCGACAGTGAGGCCAGCTTCCAGGACGGGACCCCAATGAACGAGCCCGAAAACGATGAGCGTGACACCCCAAAACAGAGTGACGCGACGGGAGAGTTTTAGGAGACGAGCAGGGTCGTCACAGACGTTGGGTCCACGGCGAAGAATGGAAAAGTCGAGAACGCTGCTGGCGGCGAGAGAGTTGAGCGCGCCACTGGCATTGGACATGGCGACAGCGATGATGGCGGCGAGAAGAATTCCCGCGAGACCCGTGGGCATTTCGCGAACGAGGAAATTGGGGAGGATGCGGTCGGCACTTTCTCCGGGTAAAAGAAGAGGAAAGTGCTGCGAGAAAACGAAAAGCAGCACGCCGATCAACAGGAACACGGTGAACTGGAAAAGGACGATGAAGCCGCTGGCGATCAGCGCGCGACTGCTGTCCTTTTGCGAACGTGCGGCGAGCAGGCGCTGGACAATGGTCTGATCCGTACCGTGGGTAGCCATGGTGAGAAATGTCCCGCCAATAACTCCGGACCAGAAAGTGTATTTTGTGGCAAGGTTCCAGGAGAAATCGAAGAGCTGCAATTTATTGCCAGCGATGGCAGCGACCTGGGTGAGTTCGCGCCATCCGCCGGGGATGCGATGGAGCAGGAAAAAGAACGTGACGATGCTACCGGCCAGATAAAGACTGAATTGAGCGACATCGGTCCAGATGACGGCTTTCATGCCCCCTTCAAACGTGTAGAGCACGGTGAGAGCGATGACAATGAAGACGGCGAGCCTTTCGGTGGTACCGAGCGCAGCGCTGACGACTAAAGCGATGGCCGAGACGCGAACGCCTTCGGCAAGGGTGCGGGTGACGAGAAACGTTAACGCAGCAATCGAGCGCATGCGGCGGCCAAAGCGTTTCTCGATAAGAGCGTAGGCGGTAAGGAAATCGCCGCGAAAATAGCCGGGTAATAACACCATGGAAATCAAAACACGGCCGACGAGATAGCCGAACACCAGTTGTAGAAAGGTGAGATTTCCGGCGTAGGCGATGGCAGGAACACCAATGATGGTGAGCGTGGAAGTTTCGGTGGCGACGATGGACAGTGCGAGCGCCCACCAGGGCGCGGTGCGGCCGCCGAGGAAATAATCGGTTGTGCTGTGCTGATTGCGGCGGAAGTGGAGACCGAGAGCGGTGACTCCGAGCAGGTAGGCGACGACGATGGCGAGATCGAGTGGGTGAATGTGCATGAATCAGCGCCATGGCACAAAAACGAATGCAGCGGATGGCGAGTTGAGAATAGTGGCGTAGCAGAGGCGCGTCAAGAAAACAGTACTGTCGAGATGAAGAAGACAAGATGCATTTTCGGCACGCAAGTCGCGGAGATTGGCCGCTTCCGACATTCCTCGCGTATTCTGGAGCCATGAAATACGTGTTGGGATTTGACGGCGGCGGCACGAAAACGGAATGCGTGCTGATGGACCAGGAACATCGCGTCTGTGCACAAGGCCGCAGCGGGCCTTCCAACCCGATGCGTGTGGGATTTGGAGGGGCGCTGGCTTCAGTAAGTGAAGCTGGTCGATTAGCGCTACAGAACGCAAAGGTTTCCCTCGAAGACGTTACCGGACTTTGCGCGGGGCTGGGAGGAGCGGGGCAAGCGGAAGCGGCACGGAAGATGAAGAGATTGTTGAGCGAAGAATATCCGGGGCGAGTCGTGCATGTATGCACCGACTTGGATTTGACTTTGGAAGCGACGGGAGAAGGACCAGCGATCGTGCTGGTGGCGGGAACGGGATCGGCCGCGGTAGGTCGCGATGTGGATGGAAAAATTGCTAGGGTGGGAGGGCACGGACCGCTGCTGGGTGATGAAGGAAGCGCATATGATGTTGGCAAGCGTGCCGCGATTGCAGCATTGAGGGAATTCGATCGCAATGGCAAGAACTCTATGTTTGGTACGAAAATATTGAAAGAGCTGAGAATGGAGAATTGGCAGGAATTTCAAACGCGTGTGTATGCCGTGCCAGACGAAGTGTTTCCACGGATATTTCCCGTGGTGGCGCAAGCGGCGGATGAAGGGGATATTGGGGCGCAGGAATTGCTGCAATTGGCGGCGACGGAACTTGCGTGGCTGGCGAACGACCTGGTGGATCGATTGAATTTGCGGGATCGGAAATTTCTGTTGGTGAAGACCGGTGGGATGGTACAACGATCGAGGTATTTTGATGAACAGTTGAACGGACGCTTGCGTGAAGGGGCGCCGCAAGCAGAGTTTGGTGTTCTGGCGATGACGGCGGCTGAGGCTGCGGCGCGGATTGCGCTGCGAATGTTAAAAGACGAAGATCTCGAGAGAAACGAACTTGGCGGAAATTGAGAAAGAGATAGAACGCGCGCGCGCCGCCAGCGGCGAAGAGCTGACGGAACTGATGTACCATCACGCGCCGGAAGTGCTGATGGCATTGGTGCACAATCCGGCGCTCGATGAACAAAAATTGTGCTTGTTGCTTGCTCGCAAAGACCTGCCAACGGAAGTGCTGGAAGACATTGGCGCGCGAAAGAACCTGCTCAAGAGCTACGCGGTGAAGAAGGCGCTGATGTTCCATCCGCGGACTCCGCGACTAATTGGACTTCGATTGCTGCGGGACCTATATCTGATGGACCTGGTGCAATTTGCGCTCTCGCCTTCGTCTTCCGCAGAAATTAAGTTGCAGGCGGAAGCGCAGATCATTGGGCGCATGCCGCAATTACCGCTTGGGCAGAAGATTGCGCTGGCGCGGCGCGGGCCGGGGCGCGTAGCGGGGGCGCTGGTCGCGGAAGGACATCCGGAAGTGCTGCGCGTGGCACTGGAGAATCCATTCTTGACGGAAGCGAACATTTTAAAGACGCTGGCGCGCGAAAAGGTGCCGGTGGCTGCGGTGCAGGCACTATGCAGGCATCCGAAGTGGTCGCAGATGTACAACGTGCGGCTGGCGCTGGTGCGGAATCCTTCGGCGCCGCTGGCCACGATTTTGGCGTTTTTGCCGGAGCTTACCGTGAATGATTTGAGAGAATTGGCTTCGCCCGGGATTGTGCCGGAAAATTTGCGGAAATATTTGCAGGCGGAAGTGCAAAGGCGGATGCACAAATCGAAGAATGATCCTAGTTTGCACGACTGAGGGGCGTAGCGCGAAGAGGGTTGCGACACGAATTAGCCGGTCTGTGAGCAATGCTGCTGGAATTTGGGGTGAGATCATTCGACTTCGCAACCCGACGCGCCAAACCGCGGCGCGAAGAAACTGTCGGGTCACTTCGCTCAGGATGACACGATTGAGAAATTATCGGGAGGCGGGACGGTAGAGAATTACGCGAACTTTCTCCAGCGTGATCAGGCCGCCGCCGACCATTTCATCGAGATGGGGGAGAATTTCATCGATGCGCTCCTGAGATTCGATTACTTCAAGAACGATAGGGAGATCCTGCGAAAGACGGAGAAGTTTGTCGGTGTGGTAGACGCTCGAGCTGCCATAACCGCCTACGCCACGCAGAACGGTGACACCGGAAAATTTTTCTTTGCGCAGTTCTTCGACGATAGCCTCATAGAGCGGCTTGCCGTGCCATTTGTCGGATTCGCCGATGTGGATCCGCATCAGGGTTCGTTCGCCTACAAATTTCTGGTGGGGCATACGTTCCTCCTGGAAGCTAGAAGCGACTGGCGATTCGAATGCCTGCAACCGAGAGTATAAGGCCGAACACGACGCTGGCTGTGACGTAGGTGGTGGCGCGGAGCCATTCGCCGGCTTCCAACATTTTGGCGGTTTCCCAGCCAAAACTGGAAAACGTGGTGTATCCGCCGAAAAATCCTATGGCGATGGCCATGCGTAGTTCAGGCGAGACAACTATGCGATTCAAAGTAAATTGGCCGATGAGTCCGAGAAAAAAGCAGCCGGTCAGGTTGATGAGCAGCGTGCCGTAGGGAAATGTGCTGCCCATTCTTGCTTGCACCAGGCCCTGCAGGCCAAAACGAGCCAGAGTGCCGATGGCGCCAAAAACAGCAATCCACAAGATTCGCAAGTTTTCTCCGATCTGGCTGCAGGTAGCATTAACAAAAAAACTCCTGGTGCCGCCTGGCAGCCAGGAGTCATCAGATCCGGCGAAATGGCCGAAACGGTTTTGGCGAACTCCATCGCCTTTAATTTTAAAGACAGTCTAACCGCGCCCGTCGCAGAATCGCAAGATAAAGAAAAGGTCGCGGGTCAAATGAATCAAGCCCGATCAATTCGTGGGTGAGGGTTTCCTGGCGTCTTGCTTCCCCGATGCGGGCAGCAGAGTGATCTTCTCCAGGCGGCCCTTGCTGTCGGAGACAA
This sequence comes from Candidatus Acidiferrales bacterium, assembly GCA_963726725.1. Taxonomy (GTDB): domain Bacteria; phylum Acidobacteriota; class Terriglobia; order Acidiferrales; family UBA7541; genus Acidiferrum. Next base: position 241,024 of record CAVSDV010000020.1, on the reverse strand, counting down.
CGAGGTCGGCGGTGATTTTGTCGCCAGGTTTGAGCGATTCGATCTGTTTGGGATCGGCGACCATATAGCTCATGGTCATGGCGGGCATCAGGCCGGGTATGTCGTCGTGCCTGACGGTGATCATCTGACGCTGCGGTTCGGCGGAGATGACTTCGGCCCGAGTGGCGTAGTGCTTCTCTGGTGGAGATTGGCAGCCCGCGCCGACGAAAGAGATGACCAATATCATTGCGAACAAAAAATGTTTCATGATCCTTCCTTAATAGTGGAATCGAAAGCGGACTTGAACGGCGAGCATGCGCGGATCGGCATAGTGCGAACCGCCAAACGTGTTGCTGGTATCCAGCATATACCTTTGATTGGTGATGTTGGTGCCGGTGAAGCGTACCGTAAAGTTTTCGCCGAAGTTTTTCCCCATAGAAAGATCAATGGTGTAGTAACTGGGGAGATGGCCGGGCCCGTCGCCGCTGAGAAAACCCGAGCCGTAGTTGACGGCGACAGAGGCGAAGCTACGCCAAGGAAGATCGCCTTCCATGCCAGCGGAAAACGAGTTGCGCTGGTCGTGATCGAGGAAGAAGTTGCCGTCTTGCGGCGTAGTGAAATCGGTGAGACCGCCAGTGATCGCTCCCACACCCTGTGTTCGTTGATTGGAGTAGACGAGATGCGCGCGGTAGTGCCGGAAGAGAAGCGGTGAACGCACGGCGGTTTCGAGTCCTTTGATAACGGCGCCCTGGATGGTGAGCGGCAGAAAAATATTGGAATTGCCGAGCGAGTCGTGGTCGAAGAAGTTTTTCACGGACGTGTGGAAGTAGGTTTCGCTGAGCGTCCAGCCGCGAAGAGGAATGGTGACGCCGTATTCCTGCTGGATGTCGCGCTCGCCGTAGAGAGGAAGGAATGCGCAGCCATCGCAACCCGTGTTGTCAATCAAGTTGCCAGAGACGGTGTCGAGTGGCGGCGCCTGATAGAAATGAGAATACGCGGTACGCAGCACCCAATTGAGTTTGGGAATTTGAATCGCTGCGCCAATGCGCGGGTCGGTGGCCTTTTCGCTGATCTGACCAGAAAAGTGCGTGTAGCGCAGGCCGCCGCTAAGGGTGAGCCAGGAAGTGGCTTTGAATTGATCCTCAGCGAAAAGGGCTTCGAGATTGCCATTGGGATTCACGCGCTGGCTGAAGAAATTGCCAGAGCCGTCATTGGAAAGAATTGAGAAGAGAGAGTTGTCCTGTTGTGCAAAAGCGTAGAGTCCTGCGCGAATATTGTGGTACTTACTGATCCAGGAGATGGTGGTTTGGCCGCCTTCGTAATTTGAGCCGCGATTGTCCGCTGCTTGCGGCTGATTCGTGGCGCCGCCTTGATAGACGGCGCGATTGAAGTGGTAGAATGGCGAAAGCACGAACAATAGGTTGGGATTGAAAGTGTGGACCCAGGTACCGGTGGCGAAAATGTCTTGTTCGCGCTGACGATCGTTGTAGCCCACCGTGGTTTGGTTGGGATCGTTAGGCACCTGGTAGTAGTCGAGGCGCATACCTCCAGCAAAGCGGAGCTGATCTTTTTCGGAAGGATTGTAGAGCAGGGAAGTGAAAGCGCCACCGCCCATGGCGTCGTTGTGTAGATTTTCGAAGACCGGAGGTTCGAGGCCCCACTGCGTGTTGTTTCCGCTGAAGCTGGCGTAGTAGGCGAACTTTTCGGTGTGATCGCCGAAACTGAGCCAGTCGTCGGTGGTGTTGTAGCTGCCGTAACTGGCGATGAACTCAGCTTCTTTGTCGCGCTCAAATCCATTTTTTGGTGCGACGTTGAAGACGCCGTAGATGCGGTCGCCATATTCAGCGGCATAGCTGCCGGTTTCTGCTTGAAGATAAGAAACATCTTTGGGATTGAATTGCGGCCCGACGTTCGAGGCGATGTTGGTGTTCGGGATGGGGACGCCATCGATTGCCCAGGTGACTTGATGCCCGCCGCGCACGTGCAACTGGTCGTGAACCATGTAGGAGCCGGGAACGAACTCGGTGATGATTTTGAAACTGTTGCTGGTGTCGACGCCAGCGAAGCGCGATATTTGCGTTTGGTCGATGAAGAGATCGCGGCGCGGGGAGTCTGTGTCAATTTCATCCGCGGAGGCGACCACATTTACCTGTTGAGAATTCTGGGCGACGACCAGTTGGTAGTGAAGCACCGGCGCGCTGTCTGCGACAACGGCGAGAGCCTGGGCTTGTGGCGCGAAGCCTTTGGCCTCCACTGCGACTGTGTATTGACCCAGTGGGCACGGCCGAAAATTCAAAGATGCCTTCTGCGTTGGTGGTCGAGTTCATTTTGAAAGCGGAGTTGTTGGCTTGCAGCGTTACTTGCGCCCCAGCAACCGGGCGATGCTGCGGGTCGTGCACAATTCCACGAACGGAACCAAAAATAGTGGCGAGCAGCGCGCCTGCGGAAAGCAGCGCGGCCGCCACGATGAGCGAACCCTTGCGAAACATTTATTCTCCTAGTTTTGTATGCGGCGACTGACCGCGGCGGACGAAAAGCATCCGCGATGAGTTAGTTGTGAGTGAGAAGGAGTGTGCGACTAGAGGGAATTGTTTCGAGGAGGGGGAGAGAGGGGATCGGATAACTGCAGAATCTGATTTGGTTCAACCGCCGGGGCGGACGCCAACCCTTGCTGCGGGAGCATGACAGCGGGTAACGCGGGCAACACGAAATAAATGGAGGCGACGAAGGTTTGGCCCTGATCGTGGCAGCAAGACATGTCGCAGTTCATCGTTGAATTATTCTCAGAATGATCGCAGTGCATGGGCTGTTCGGCCGGACTCGAAGGATTGCGTGCAGGTTGGTGATTCTTCGGCGAGTGGCCGTGAAGGGGACACATCGTGCCGGTGCAGCACGCCATGCCATTCGCTTGGAGGGCGGCGGCCCATATTGGAGCCCAGAGAAGCATCACGGCAAGCAAGCACACACATGCAGCGATTTTCTTTCCTGGAGCGATAGGAGAGTGCAGCGACGCATTCATTGGGTAGGACGAAAGCATATCGCAGTCGCAGGGAATTCCCAACATGCAGGGGAGAATTTTACAAATGGAAATTCGAACTGAGCAAAGGTACTAAATAATTGTTCCTCCGTGGTCATTGAGAGCAAAGTCAATTTCGTGGCCTGTGGCTGTGGTATATCTAGCCTGACTTGCGCTGGTGAACCAGTCTACGATTCAGTCGGATGGTGTCTGAGGGGCAACTATGCCGCCAACTTCCAGAAGGCAATTCGTTCAATATTGCGCTACGGCGCTCGCCGCTAGTTCGGCTGCGCGTGGGATATTGGCCGAGAGTGGAAATTTTAAGGAGAGCGACTCATTCACTGCACATCAGAAACTTCGACGGAAAGAGCTTTGGAGCTTGCTGGGCGATCTGCCGATACAGAAAAAACCGACTGCCCCGCGGGTTGTGAGCACGGAAAAGCACGAGGGATACACACTTGAAAGATTGGTGCTTGACTTGAATGGAATCGAACCTGTTCCCGCGCTGCTATTGATTCCGGATAAAAGGCAGTCCCCCGCACCGGGACTCTTGTACATCCATTGGCACGGGGGAATGTACGACCTGGGTAAAGAGCAATTGCTACGAGGCGTGGAAGTGGAACCCGCGTATGCGCCGGTGTGCGTGGAGAAGGGATTGGTGACGCTGGCAATTGACAGTTGGTGCTTTGGAGAACGCAAACACGACGCGGATGGGAAAAGAGGCGAAGAAGACACCTTCAAGCGGATGCTGTGGAACGGGCAGGTTTTGTACGGAATGATGATGTACGACGAATTCCGAGCGCTGGATTATCTGGCGAGCCGTCCAGAAGTCGACCCAAAGCGATTGGGGGCGATGGGGATGTCGATGGGCGCGACGAAGGCTTGGTGGTTGGCGGCGCTGGATCCGCGAGTGAGATTGTGCGTGGATGTTTGCTGCCTGACGGATTATGAAGAGCTGATCCGAACGAAGGGTCTGAGCGAGCACGGAATCTATTACTACGTACCATCGTTGCTAAAACATTTTCAGACAGTGGATATCAATGAATTGATCGTACCGCGGCCACGGCTGAGCGTGAACGGCCGGAAAGATCCATTAACGCCGCCGCTTGGTGTGGAGAAAATCCGCGATCAACTAATGCCGCTGTACCGGAAATACGGCAAGGAGTCGGACTGCCTAATTGAATTGTTCGATGGGGCGCACGTGGAACTGCCAGAGATGAGGAAACTGATTCTGGAATGGCTGGATCGATATCTCGTCGAAGAGACGTCCGGTAGCGCAAAACTGATCCGGCTACGCTTGACTTGGCTGGCGGGCAGAACGCAAACTGAATGTATGGCCCATATCTATCTGCAATTTGATTTTGCCGGCGACGAAGAAAAAGCGCAGTTGGCACGGCATAAGCTGGAAACATGGAAGCAGGCGTTTCGACTGGACAAGAAACTGCTCTACAAGTTTGAACGGAGCTTGGAAGCCTCGTCGGCCGAGGAAGCCGAGCCAACCAAAGCGGAAGCCACTACGGCTAAAGGAAAGAGTAAGGGCAAGGGCGGCACTAAAGCGGACGAATCAAAAAAGACCACTCAGTCTACTGGGGACGTGCAACTGCTGGTGCGGCTTGGATTTTCGAGTCACGAGAAGATTACGGAACATCGCTGGGTGGAACGCATCCCGACGGAAGAACCGTTTGTTTCGGCGTCGCCGGTGACCATCAAGACGGACGATGCGAAGTTTGAGGAAATTGAGAAGCGCTTTGAAGACCTGGAGTAGCAGTACGTTAGATTGATGCACAGGCAACCGAAGGTTTATTTCGATTCGCGGGGTTCCTTCGGTATAATTGGATCTCGCGGACGCAATCGCTCCCATTCCAACTCGAGGTCAGACTGAATGGCGGTCCAAACTCGCGTTAAAACGGCAAGAGCAGAATCCACGAAATATGAGGGGCTCGACCGTGAGTCTCTGATCCGTCTTTATCGCATCATGTTCCTCTCGCGGCGCCTCGACGACCGCGAAATCCAGCTAAAGCGCCAGAACAAGATTTTCTTCCAGATTTCCAGTGCAGGCCACGAAGCCGTTACGGCCGCTGCGGGGTTGCTTCTGCGGTCTGGCATCGATTGGATATATCCGTATTACCGCGACCGCGCGCTATGCCTGATGTTGGGCGTTTCGCCTCTTGATATGTTGTTGCAAGCGGTGGGAGCGACAGACGATCCGGCTTCCGGCGGGCGGCAGATGCCATCGCACTGGGGCAACAACCGATTGAACATTGTGAGCAAGTCTTCGTGCACCGGAACGCAGTATGTGCAGGCGATTGGCGCGGCGGAAGCGACGCAATTTTATGAGCACCGGCCGAAGGCGCTGGCGCAGGCGAAAAAAGCACCGTTGGGCGAATGCGTTAGTCACGAACCGGAAGAGATTGTGTACGTTTCGTCGGGCGATGGCGCAACGAGCGAAGGGGAATTCTGGGAATCGTTAAACGTAGCGTGCGCGAAGAAATTGCCGATCTTTTACTTGGTAGAAGATAACGGCTACGCGATTTCCGTACCCGTTGAAGTGCAAACGGCGGGCGGCAGCATCTCCAAGCTGACCAAGGGATTTCCGAGTCTGCACATTGCGGAATGCGATGGAACGGACCCGCTGGAGAGTTACGCCACCTGCAAGGAAGCGATTCAATTTGTGCGGGACCGTCGCGGACCGGCGTTGGTGCATGCGCACGTCACGCGGCCGTATTCGCATTCACTTTCCGACGACGAAAAGCTCTACAAGATGCCGGAAGAACGCGAATCGGAAGCGAGACGCGATCCACTTTCCAAGTTTTCGCTGTTCTTAATTCGCGAGGGATTGCTGGACCAGAAGGAGATTGAAGCGCTGGAGGCGGAAGTCGACCGCCAGGTTCGTGAAGCGGCGGACCACGCGCTGACAGCGGATGTGCCGGGCCCTGCGACGATATACGAGAACGTGTACTCGCCGGATATCGATCCGACCTCTGCGAAGTTTGCCAGCGAGCCAAAAGTGCAAGGCGCGGCGAAGACCATGGTAGAGATGGTGGCGGCCACGCTGAATGAAGAGATGGCGCGCGATGAACGCATCACAGTATTCGGCGAAGATGTGGCCGACGCCAGCCGCGAAGAGAATCTGCGCGAGATCAAAGGGAAGGGCGGCGTATTCAAAGCGACCGCCGGATTGCAGCGTAAATATGGCTCCGATCGCGTGTTCAATACACCGCTGGCAGAGGCGAGCATCGTGGGACGTGCCATCGGAATGGCGACACGCGGGCTGAAACCTGTGGCGGAAATTCAGTTTTTTGATTACATCTGGCCGGCGATGATGCAGATCCGCGATGAGTTGTGCGTGATACGTTGGCGCTCGAACGGCAAGTTCAAGGCTCCGGCTGTGATTCGTGTGGCGATTGGCGGATACCTGACGGGTGGCGGCGTGTATCACAGCCAGAGTGGCGAATCGATCTTTACTCATTGCCCGGGATTGCGCGTAGTGATGCCGTCAACGGCGCTGGATGTTGCGGGATTGTTGCGCACGGCTATTCGTTGCGACGACCCGGTGATGTTCTTGGAGCACAAACATCTTTACCGCCAGCCGTATAATCGCGCGGAGTATCCCGGAGCGGACTACACCGTGCCGTTTGGAAAGGCGCGCGTGGTGAAGGAAGGCACCGACGTTAGCATCATCACGTACGGGGCGGTAGTACATCGCGCGGAAGTAGCCTCGGCGGCGCTGCAGCGGGACGGAATTTCGGTGGAGATTATCGACCTGCGGTCGCTGTCTCCTTATGATTGGGAAGCGATTACGGCGACGGTGCGCAAGACGCATCGCGTGATCGTGGCGTATGAGGATATGTTGAGCTGGGGATATGGCGCGGAAATTTCCGCGCGGATTGCGGAAGAATTGTTCGACGAGTTGGACGCGCCTATCAAGCGCGTTGCGGCTACAGATACGTTTTGTGGATATCAACCGAAATTAGAGGATGCCACGTTGCCGCAGACGGACGATATTGCGGCGGCGGTGAAGAAGATTTTGGAGTATTAGCTTCTGGTGCAGGCCCCCGCCTGAGAATGCGGGCGCTACAAAAGGTAGAACTGGGCCGAATTGAAGATTGGCCACTACGCTAGCCCAGCCCAAGAAAGCCCGTAAAGCCCTCCCTATACCAAGAGGTTTATTGCGGATTGCGAATCGTGGCGCGGCGAACAGCTTCGTTTGAGTGCCTGAAGTACTAGGCCACTATTGGAAAACGAAACTTTCTGTTTGCGTTGTTCGTATTTTAGTTAGAATCACGATTGGGGAATGCTCTGTGGAGGGTATACCATGCAATGCCAACAATGCCATAAGGAAATCGCGGACGGTTCCAAGTTTTGTTACAACTGCGGCGCGCAGCAGGCTGGGTACACAGGGGCACCAGGTGTTGCTGCAGCCCCAGCGGTGAAGCGGTTGATGCGGTCGAGCCGCGACAAGAAAATCGGGGGCGTTTGCGCCGGGCTGGCGGAATATTTTGAACTCGACCCGACGATCGTGCGGGTAGTTTGGCTTCTGGCGATTTTCTTTGCCGGTACCGGCCTGCTCGTTTACCTCATACTTTGGATTGTCTTGCCGGAAGCGCCGCTGACATCGGCAGTGGCAGTGCCCAGTTCCGTCGCGCAGGTCTGACGCAGTCGCGGGTCAGTCCTTGCTACTCTTTGCTGGTTTTCGACGCTTACTGCCGTTGTCTCCCAAAAACAGGTGATCGACGGAGAGCGAACCTGCTCCCACAGTGGCGAGGGCGAAACACGCGACAGCCACAGTCAGAGGGAATTCGTACTCCTTCACTAGCAATGCACCGTGTACGCTGTGAACCTTCCAGATGGCCACGACCATTTCCGCCGCGAGCAGCAACGCAGCGGGGCGCGTAAATAATCCAACAGACAACAGCAAGCTTCCAAAGCACTCCAGAATTCCCGCAACAGAAACAAAATAAGCCGGAAGGCCGTGGAGCATGAAGAACTCGCGCAAACCCTCGTTGGCGTGAACCAGCTTTGGATAACCGTGATAAATAAAAATCAGAGCCAGAGCGAGGCGGAGAAAGAGGAGTGAGAGAGGCTGAAGGCTGTTCAAGAGTTTCATTTTGGTACCCCGTGTGTTCGTAGTTTGTTGATTCTAACGGTAACTAGATGGCTTGTCGTGTGCCTTGTCACAGAAGTAATGAGTTGACTTCGGGTAACATTGGGCAGTTGCAGAGTGAGGACTTATGAAACCAGTACGCACAATCGGAATCGTAAACGGTGGAGGAGACGCGCCGGGACTGAACGCGGTGATTCGCGCGGTGGTACGTTGTGCGATCAACATGCATGCGATGCGGGTGATTGGCATTCGGAATGGCTTCGATGGATTGATTTGGCCGGAAGGCGCGACCGAAATGACGGAAAAGTCGGTCAGCGGAATTTTGTCGCGGGGCGGGACGATTCTGGGAACGACGAATCGCGGCAATCCGTTTGCGTACAAGTCCATCGAGAATAGCAAGGAAGTGGTCAATGACTACTCCACGCTGTGCATGGAAAATGCGCGGCGGCTGGGGATCGAGGCGCTGATCGTGATTGGTGGAGATGGGACGCAACATATCGCACGCGATTTTGCGCGTCTCGGAATGAATATCGTGGGCGTTCCGAAAACCATCGACAATGATCTGGATGCCACGGAGGTGACGTTCGGCTTTGACACTGCGCTGGTGATCGCCACGGAAGCCATCGACCGGCTGCACACTACGGCAGAGAGCCATCACCGGGTGATGCTGATCGAAGTGATGGGCCGCGACGCGGGATGGATTGCGCTGCACTCTGGAATTGCTGGAGGGGCACACATCATTCTTGTGCCAGAAATTCCATTCAGTTTCGAGGCTGTGTGCGACGCGGTGCGGGCGCGTGAACTGCGTGGCAAGCGATTCAGCCTGGTGGTCGTGGCGGAAGGCGTAAAAATGCCTGCGAAAGATCCGTCTGGGAAGCTCATTCCACCGGTGGGACCGGGCGGTGTGGCCAACGCGATTGCCGATTACCTTCGCGAGATGCTGCATAAGGAGATTCGCGTTACAGTGCTGGGCCACGTACAACGCGGCGGGTCACCTACGCCATTTGACCGCATACTTGGAACGCGGCTGGGTGTAACGGCTACCGATTTGGTCGCGAAGCAAAAATTCGGTCGCATGGTATGCCTGCAATCTGGGAAAATTGAATCCGTATCTCTGGACGAGGCCCTCGAAAAAATGAAGTTCATCGATCCTAGCAACGAAATTGTGCACGCAGCGCGCGCTGTCGGAGCCACTTTTGGGGATGGCGCATGAAGCGCAAGCTTTTGGTCGCTGTGCCACTGCTCTGTATGGTGGCACTGCTGGCCTGGTTCTTCCGGCCTAAACACGAATCACTTGGCGAAGCGTACGTCAGCGAACGGAGTATCACGCTGTGGAGCAGCGTAGCGCAGGTGCGCGAGCAGCTTGGCGTATTGCTTTATGGCGATCACGTAGAGCTGCTGGCGCGACGGAACGAAAATGTAAAGGTCCGGACCGGCAACGGTGTGGTTGGCTGGGTGGATGGCCGTTACCTGATGGATCCGGAGCTATGGCAGCGCAGCGAAAAACTGCTGCAGCTGGCCAAGGCTATGCCCGTTCAAGCGCGAGGGCGCACGAAAGTGCCAACAAATTTGCGTGCCCATCCCGGCCGTACGGAGGCGCGAATTTACCAGTTCAGTCGTGGGGTGCCCTTGGAAATAGTGGGACGCACAGTGGCGGACTGGGTGCAGGTTACAGACGAAAAAGAAGCTTCAGGTGAACCGGAAGAGAGCAAGAAAGAAGATTGGTTCTTAGTGCGAGGTACGGCTACGCGGCCGCCGGGGGAAGGCACCGTTCGCAATTCGGCGGTTACTACGACGACGCAACCCGGAGATCAGACAGTTCCCATCGCAGGGTGGGTGGTAGGCCGATTTATTTCGCTGGATTTGCCGGATGTTGTGCGGGATGGCGCCAGTTCGGCAAACATTCGGCCGATTGCGTGGTTTGAGTTGAATCACGTGTCGGATGCGAATGGCGATCATTCGCAATACCTGCTGGCCGGCACGCGCGGTCCGGAAGGTCAGCCTTGTGATTTCACAACGATGCGCGTGTTTACGTGGAATCCGAAAAAATCACGGTATGAAACGGCGTTTATTGAGAATGATCTCTGCGGCGCATTGCCGATTCAACTGGGCAAGGGGCCGAAGAGTGAGCCGGAGTTTCGATTTCATGTGATGGATGCGGGGAAGGAAGAGCGCGTCTATCATTTGATCCAGACCGTGGTGCGGCGGGTGCGCGAAGAGGGTTCGGTGAAGAAGGCGGCGGTCGGGGCGAAACGTAAATAGTCGGGATTCAAATAATCTGGCGACTTGGATCAGTTGAGGTCCTTCGGGCGCGTGTCCCGCGCGCGCCTCAGGATGACAGCGAGTATTAGAATTTTACTGAGTTATCAAGATGACACTGCATATCAATGAGGCCGAAGTAAGGCAATTGCTAAACATGGAGATGGCGATTGATGCCGTCGAAGGGGTGTCGCGAAAACAGGCGGCCGGGACCGTGCTGGTGCAGCCGCGGCGGCGATTTGAACTGCCCGGTGGCGGATTTTTTCACTACATGGCGGCGATGGACACTGGAGGCAGGCTACTTAGCGATGAAGCAGTACACCTACGTCAAAGGCAAATTGCGATTTCTGGTTCCGCTTTATGAGATTGCCACCGGCGAATTGTTGGCGTTGATTGAAGCGGACTATATGGGGCAATTGCGCACGGGCGCGGCTTCTGGCGTGGCAACAAAGTATCTTGCGCGTGCCGGGGCGAAAGTGGCGGCGATACTGGGCAGCGGTGGCCAGGCCAAGACGCAATTGGAAGCGATTGCAGCGGTGCGCAAACTGGAATCGGCGCGGGCCTATGGACGCGATCCAGAGCGCCGCGCGAAGATTCTGCGAGGAGATGTCGCAACGGCTAGGCATTCCGGTCAGCGCCGCGGGATCTGCAGCGGAGGCCGTCCGTGGTGCGGATATCGTTACAACTGCCACGACTTCGCCGAAGCCGGTGCTGAGTGGTGTAGATTTGTCACCGGGCGTGCATATCAATGCGATCGGCGCGAACCATGCGCACAAACGCGAACTGGATGATGCTGCAATTGCGAGGACCGACGTGATTTTTGTCGATTCAGTGGAACAGTCGAAACAGGAGGCTGGCGACCTTATCGTGCCCTTTGCGCAGCATCCGCAGCGCTGGGGAAAGGTGCATGAACTGGCCGACTTGGTAACCGGCAAGGTGCCAGGCCGCGCTACCGAGCCACAAGTAACTCTATTTAAATCCAATGGGATAGCCGCGTGGGACCTGGCCGTAGCAATCCTCGTCTACAGAGTGCCGTCGAACGGAAGCTTGGTCAGAGAGCTACCAATGTTTACCTCCCGCAGGTTAGCCGAGTTTGTGAAGCAGGGGATCGTGCTCCAAGGGATAACGTTGGCGTGACGAGTGAACATGTTTCCCATGAATATCGCGCATAGGTGAACACATGTTCTATAACTTCTAGTACTAATCGCAAAAAACTCCACCTATTCTAGAGAACCTGCAGTTCAGACGGATCTTCCTTTTGAGCCCGGGCGGAAATTTGCGGTTAGGAAGTTGATTTGATTGCGGTTGTTGTCGTTTGCGGAGCGCAAACGTCTGTCTACATCTTCCCCGGTAGCGTCACGCCCAGTGCCGTTAGGATTTTTGCCTGGTTGGCTCTCGGCTTCGGCAGTTTGGTCAGTGTCGTTTTTTCATCGACCTGATACTGCATCAGGCACAAACTGGCGAGTGAGGTCAACGCGTCGCGCAGCGTGATGGCGTGGGGGTTGCTGTCGGTCGTTCCGAACTGTTCTCGCAGCCGCCGCTCCATTTCACGACTCAGTTTTAATGCCAACATGCAACAAAACACGTGGCCTCGCGTGCGACTCTCCTTGCGCACGAACAACGGCCGTACTTCCAACAGCCCGGTCTTCATGGCCCGAAAATCACGCTCTACCTTCTGCAAACTGACGTAGCTGTCGTGCACCTCTTGCGTGCTCATGCTCTGGGCTAACACATCGGTAGCCACCACGTAGCAGCCCGCTAATTCCAGAGACGTGGCCATCGCCGCTTCCTGGCGCTCGAGCACCAGCAGGCGGCCCTCGAGCTTCAGTTCCACCAAGCCGTTCAGCTTGTGCTGGGCTGCCCAGGCTTCCAGCTTTCGCTTTCCCGCTTCCGGTTGGCAACGCTGTTTGTTCTTCGTCTCCTCGTTGCGCGCCGCGATCTTTTTTTCCAGCTTCGCCAGTTTGTCCTCCAAGCGATGGCGTTCCCGCGCCGCTTCCGTTTCGTTCTTGCGCAACACATAGCGCACCCCGTGGTCCTCGACTTCGCTGACTTCGCCGACGGCATCGACATAATCGAACTCGCCTCGACGAAACGCTTCGAGCACCCGCGCATCATTGCGTTCAAACAGCATGGCGGCGGATGTCGACAGTGCCGACTCACTCATCTTAAGGAGCCTCGCGACGCAATTCCTGGATCTGATCGAGCACCTTCAGAATCTTCTTGTGCAGCACCGAGACCTCGGCGCGGGCCCGACGAAAGCGCAAATACTCCGCACTCTTCTTACGTAACTCCGCTAACTGGGCCGGGGGAATCGAGCGCATGTGGGACCGCCCCTGTTCACTCCAGGTCAGGACCATGTTGCGGTGCAACCGGCCGCGCATGCAACTGCAGTTGGGGGTACTGCAACGACGGGCGATCTGGTAGACATTGCCTTTGACCAAAGGGGTGCGGGCAAGCGCCACGTTCAGCACCTCTCGTAGCTGCTCCAAAAGCGCGAGCAATGTGACACGTAAACGGCTGAGTTTTTCGTCGTGCTTTCGTTCCTGCATGCGATCATATTATATCACATGCAGGTTAAGGTCAGTCAATACCAAAAATCGTAGGCTGGACGCAAAATGACAGAGGGGGGTACCGGCATCCCCTACTTAAGCGGCTACGCATGCGATAGCCCGTTAGTGTCTGAATTGCAGATTCTAGAGAACAAGTGGCGGGGTCAGCGCCCGGCCATTTCCGAGGCACATCGGGATTTTCTGAGTCAGCACAAAGCTGGAGCCTCGCGTCTGGCCTTGTCCTGCAACGCTCGCAGCCGAGGTAGAAGCAACGGGGATTGCCCAGAGAGGCAAGCAGGAATTGTAAAGGAGCCGATCCAGTCATGAAGCACGTCAACCAAATTCTGCATTATATAGCCTTCGTCGCAGTCTGTTTGCTGGTGGTCGCCTGCAGCGGTATTCCCGGCGGAAACACCGGTGGAGGCGGTGGAGGGGGCACAGTTTTCACGATTAGCGCGAAGGTCACGCGCTGGGAAAAGCGTGGAAGAGGAGGAACCGAAGATGAGACGGTGAAACCCCTTGATGGAGTCTAGCGGGTGTAAGTCCCGCACGGCCAAAGCGAGCACGCAGGCCGATAGCGAGTGTTGCCACTCACCGGGCGACTGGTGGGTGCGAAGCGTACACAGCAAGGAAGCAGGCCGTGAAGATTCAGCTCCGAAAACTCGGCTTGTCGCGATGCCGACGCTGTTAACAAGGCGGAAGGCAGGATCCGGACGACCGCTATTGCGAGGTCGCGCCGGGGTCGCCGGAGTCCCTAGCTCGGGGCATGCTTCCAAAGAGATTCCCCATGAACCCAGGAGAGCTCACCATCTTCGCTCGCGAGAGCGGTAACGCAAGCGCCAAGGGAGACCGTAGGCGCCTGTCCACGGATGGAGGAGCAGTCTTACGACCCCGTAGTACCGATGAAGGTGGGGAACCACAGGGCTCCGAAAGGAGTGGCCACGGAACCCACTGGAGGGAAGGGGGGAACAGGTGCACGTATCTGGCGAAAGGAAACATAGCCGAGGCTCAGACCTCGACACACTATGTCCACACAAATCGACAGAATATCCGAACTAGCCAAGGAGGATCCGAAGCGACAATTCTTCTCGATCGCTCATCTGATCACGCCTGAGGCGTTGTATGCGGCTTTCCGAGGACTCAGAAAGAAAGCCAGCGCAGGAATGGACGGCGTCACATACCAAAAGTATGAAGAGGATGCCGCGAGGAACATTCAACAGCTTCATGAGCGGCTCAAAGAGGGTAAGTACCGAGCCCAACCGCTGCGGCGGATCTATATCCCCAAGGAAAACGGCAAGGAGCGACCTATCTCCATACCATCTTTGGAGGACAAGATCGTGCAGAAGGCGACGGGCGAAGTGCTGAACGCCATCTATGAGCAGGATTTCCTCGAATGCTCGTACGGGTTTCGACCCAGGCGAGGACCGCACCAGGCGCTGGACGAGGTGGGACGAGTCATCTGCACAAAACCCACGAGCTGGATCCTGGAATTAGATATCACCGCGTACTTCGATTCGATCGTGAGAGGGCAGCTCATGGAGATGATCGAAAAGCGAATCAGCGATGGCAGCGTTCTCCAGTTGATACGGAAGTGGATTCAAGTCGGAGTCATCGACGAGGGCCGATTACTCGTGAGCGAAACAGGGACAGGGCAAGGGCAGACGATCAGTCCGCTTCTCGCCAATGTGTACCTGCACTACGTGCTTGACGAATGGTTCGAGAACGAAGTGAAGCCCCGCTTGAAGGGGACCGCACACGAGATACGGTTCGCTGATGATGCCGTGCTGTGCTTCCAGTATCGGGAGGATGCCGAGAAGGTGATGGAGGTCTTACCGAAGAGGTTTGCAAAATACGGTCTGGCGCTCCACCCGGAGAAGACCCGGCTGGTGGACTTTGGGCGGTACGCGGAGGAACATTCGAAACGGCAGGGGAAGAAACCAGCCACGTTCGATTTCCTCGGCTTCACGCACATAGGTGCCCGCAGCCGGAGAGGGAAGTTCATGGTGAATACGAAGACGATGAAGAAGCGTCTCCGACGGGGCCTGACGGCAGTAGCCGAATGGTGCCGGGAGCACCGCCATGAGCCTGTGGACCAACAGCAGAAGACCCTCAATGCCAAGCTCCGAGGCCACTACCAGTATTACGGACGTCCGACGAACTCCAGGAGCATCTGGCAGTTCTATAGGGCCGTCTGCAAAATCTGGCGGAAGTGGCTCAGTCGCCGAACTCGTGGGAAGGAAATGGCGTGGGAGAAATATACCGAATTCCTCCGTCACCACCCATTGATGCTTCCTTGGATCACACGATCTTGGAACTGTGCGGGGAGTAGCGCCTGAGGAACCCGCTGCGTGGAAATCTGCACGGTGGGGTCTGTGAGGGGGGAGAGCGTCGGTGTTGCCATGGTCGACCTAAACGGGCACGAAGCTGGAAACGGCGGACACGGCCAAGGAAGATCTACCGCACGCCGAGTTCTCCTCTACTCGGAGAGATGTCCGGTTCGGGTTTGGTTCTCCAGAATAATGGCAGTGACAACCTGGCCGTTAGCGCAAACGGCACGTTCGCATTCAAGACGAAAGTTGCGGCTTATTCCGTTACGGTTCTGACCCAGCCGACGAATCCGCAGCAGATATGCACGGTAACCGGCGGGGCGGGTACGGCGACTACAAATGTCGCCGTGGCTGTCAACTGCTCAACGGGAACATTCTCGGTGGGTGGCCAGGTAACCGGCTTGGTGGGATCCGGACTGGTTCTGCAGAACAACGGCGCGGACAATCTGACGGTCACGACCAAAGGCACATTTACCTTTGCGACGCCCGCAAAAAGTGGCGATGGTTACAATATTACGGTCCTTGTGCAACCGACGAAACCTTCACAAGTTTG
Source organism: Candidatus Acidiferrales bacterium (assembly GCA_963726725.1). Classification (GTDB taxonomy): domain Bacteria; phylum Acidobacteriota; class Terriglobia; order Acidiferrales; family UBA7541; genus Acidiferrum. The sequence goes on along the minus strand of CAVSDV010000020.1, from coordinate 225,237 downwards.
TAGTGTGGCGAGTGGAACTGGCCCCGTCAGCGGAAACGTCGGCACACCGGTAGTGACTTGCTCAATCGGGACGCTGGCCGTTGGAGGTTCCGTCTCCGGGTTGGCAGGCACGGGCATGGTCTTGCAGAACAATGGTGGTGATAATCTTACGATTGCAGCCAATGGCCCTTTTAGTTTTCCCACGCTGTTGGTCAGCGGCCAAACTTATAGCGCAACAATTTTCAAGCAGCCTACGACTCCGCCACAGACTTGTCATCTGACAAACGCTTCCGGCACTGCAACGGCCACAGTAAACACCATTCAGGTTACTTGCGACGTTGTTCTTGAACCAATTGGCGGAACGGTAGTCGGCCTCTCAATCCCGAACGGGCTATCTTCCCAGATGGTTCTGCAGAACAACCTTGGCGATAACCTTCCCATCTCTGGCAGCGGAGATTCCACTTTCGTGACGCACATCCCGTACGGCAATAGCTTCGACGTCACTCAGTTCGTGGCGTCTGGAACGCAAGATCCAGGCTGTATCATTTGGGACCACCAAGGTCAGGCGCTTGGTCCGATAACCACCGTTACCGTGGATTGTGGTCACAATGACTGGGCATGGATCAACGGTTCTGCTTCTTCGAACCAGAACGGTGCCTTTTCAGCCGTTACTACGCAGCCTACTACTTTCGTTCCCAATACGCCCGGCGGACGCAAGTACGCATCAAGCTGGACGGACAGTCAGAGCAGATTGTGGTTATTTGGGGGCTGGGGCTACACTTACAACACACAAATTGGACCTCAACCATTCCTACTGAATGAAATGTGGATGTACAACGGCGCATTGGACTATGGCGGGGGAGTTGGCGACTATTGGAATTTCATTTCCCCACTTCCTCCACCTGCACCGACGGTCACGACTCCGCCTGCTCGTTGGGGGGCTGTGACATGGACAGATGCTTCCGATAATCTCTGGCTGTTCGGCGGGCAAACTGGCGGGCTGGCATTCCTGAACGATTTATGGAAGTTCAACACCACTACCAACACTTGGACGTACGTGTCCGGAGGAGCTAATCAGAACGGTGCTTATGGAACTCTGGGCACAGGAACCACAAGCAATTTGCCCGGTGGACGCTGGGGCTCCACGGCCAGGATTGATGCAAGTGGCAACGTGTGGCTGTTCGGTGGATTTGGCTACGACGCATCAGGCAGTACGCCCGGTCTGTTGAACGATCTTTGGGAATTTAACGTTGCCAGCGGACAGTGGACTTGGGTCAACGGTTCCAATCAGACTAACCAAAACGGAAACTATGGTGTACAAGGGACTCCTGCGGCCACTAACGTACCTGGAGGCCGGCAGGCTTCAATCTCTTGGCTAGATAAATCTGGGAACTTCTGGTTATTCGGCGGCTACAACCTGTCGGCCATGGGTGACCCCAATTCTTTCAACGATCTATGGGAATACAAGGGCGGCAACTGGACATGGGTCAGCGGTTCGGACACGGTCAACCAGATTGGCGTCTTTGGAACGCAGGGAGTTTCCGCTGCAACGAACGTACCAGGCTCTCGCTGGTCTTCGGCCGCATGGACTGACACACAGGGGAATCTCTGGCTGTTCGGCGGACAAGGCTTCGATGGTGCCGGAAACGGCTCGCTGGCAGATGTATGGGCATTTAATCCTAACCAGCCGGTCACTCCTGCTGATCCCAGCCCTGGACTACCCGCATCGGGTCAGTGGGTGTGGGTAAAGGGTTCTAATTCCTTCAACCAAGCTGGTGTGTACGGGCTGAATCCAGCAACTGAATTCGGAACCTTCTGGCCTCATGTGACAAATACGCCCGGCACTCGGTATGGTGCAGCTTATTGGTATGTGCCTGTGCGGGATTCCCATCTTCCTCCTACAAGCCAAAAGAACCAACCTCAGTTCTTCATGTTTGGAGGAGAGGGGAATGACTCGACAACCAACAATGGTAACGGCCTACTGAATGACCTTTGGCGGTATTTGCCGTACCCATGAGGAAATGAACGGATTGTCGCACTAGAATTGCGGCAAAACTCTTCCAAGAGGGGCAAGGGCTTGGCGAATATTCAGCCAGGAACTTGCCTTTCTTTTTGGGTGCGATGGACGTCCGGGCAATTTCTCACCTTGACTTGGGTTAGGAGCGGGATTAGATTTATCGAACGAACGTTCGAGAGTGCGCTCAATGGCGCAAGCTTTACCCACTCCCCGCGATACTGAAGCCAAACTGCAGCACATATTGCTGCACTCCGCGCGAATCTTTGCCGAAGATGGATTGAAGGCACTTCGATCCGGGATATCAGCCGCGCGACGGGCATTTCGCTTTCCGGGCTGTACTACTATTTCGACAGCAAGCAACGTCTTCTGTATCTAATTCAAAATAATACATTTAGTTTCATTGTACAGAGATTGCAGGATCGACTGGAAGGCTGTGCTTCGCCGGTGGCTCGGTTGCGTGTTCTGGTGCAGAACCACATCGAGTATTTCCTGGCGCATCCGAATGAGATGAAGGTGCTCTCGCACGAAGAAGAGGCGTTAGACGAACCGTTCCGTCAGGAGATTGCAGCGATTAAGAGGAAGTACTTCACACTGGCGCGAAAGATTTTTGACGACGTGGTGGCGGAATCTCCAGCTCCGGGATTGAACGCGCGCGTGGCGGTCCTGAGCCTGTTTGGGATGATGAACTGGGTCTATCAGTGGCATAAGCCTGCCAGCGATCCGGGTGCGGAGGAACTGACGGACACGATCGTCGGAATTTTTCTGCACGGAGTTGTGGCTGACACTGCGAAGGTAAACAATTTTTCCGAGAAAGTCCCAGCTGCCGTCCATTCCGAGAGAACCTGACGAAATTGCGAAACAACAAATGTGGGGAGGAGAGTGAGTGATGGCGACGACAACGAGCGTGGAAGTGAAACAGCTGATCAAGTACCGAGTGGAAGAAGGCGTGGCAATTGTGGAGATGGATGATCCGCCAGCGAATACTTACACCTACGAAATGATGTTGCAGTTGGACACCGCCATTTTGAAGGCGCGCATGGACGAAGCGGTGCACGTGATCGTGCTGCGTGGAGCGGATGAGAAGTTCTTCTCGGCGGGTGCCAGCATTCCGATGCTGACCAAGGCCGATCCGCAATTCAAATATTACTTTTGTCTGCACGCGAACGAAACGCTGAGCCGGCTGGAGCAGACCCCGAAGCTGGTGATCGCGGCGCTGAATGGTCACACGGTTGGCGGAGGGCTTGAAATCGCGCTGGCCTGCGACATCCGCATTGCGAAGAAAGAAGGCGGCAAAATTGGGTTGCCGGAAGTGAATCTGGGAGTGTTGCCGGGTACCGGAGGCACGCAGAGGTTTGCACGTGCGGTAGGGCGAGCGCGTTCGATTGAATTAATGGTGACGGGACGGACATTCAGCTTTGAAGAAGCGTTGGAGATGGACCTGATCCAGTACATCTACGAAAAAGAGACTTTCTGGGAAGAAGTGATGGCTTACGCGAAGCAGTTCTGCCCGCCGAACAAGGCTTCGCGCGCCGTGGGCCGCATCAAGCGTTCCGTGGTGACAGGCATGGAGATTCCTTTTGCGGAAGCATTGGGGATTGAGCGCGAATTGCAGCAATTGCTGTTCACCAGCGAGGATGCCAAGGAAGGGCTGGCGGCTTATGTGGAAAAACGAGCCGCGAATTTCAAAGGGAAGTAGACTAGAGGCGGAGAGATTGACCAAGACCGCATGAAAACCTTGCCAGACTATCTTCGCAAAGGAATGAAGCTCATCATCGTGGGCTGTAACCCGACGGAATCTTCCGTGCGCGCGGGACACTATTACGCGGGGCGCGGTAATCCGTTTTGGCCAACCATTTATGAAAGTGGAGTTGTGCCGGAACCGTTCGATTATCCCGATGACCGGCGAATCATTGAATTTGGGATTGGCCTGACCGATCTCGTGAAGCGGCCTACAAAGACCATTGAGGAATTGAAGCGTGAAGATTTTGCCGAAGGGCGAATCGTGCTGTCGCAGAAGTTGGAAGAGTTTGCGCCCCGCGTGGTGGCTTTCAACGGGAAGCTGACCTACGAACAGTTTGCACAACGAAAATGCAATTATGGATTGCAGAAGGGCCTGCTGTATGGAGCGCAGGTGTTTGTGGTGCCGTCGACGGTGGGGCAGAACGCCCGCGGAAAAGCGGAGAGCCTAAAACATTTCCGAAAACTTGCCCAACTTGTGGCGAAGTCTGAAAAAGCACCAGTAAACCCAGCCCACTAGGAGCAAAATCGCAAAGAGGTAATTGCTATGAATTCATCACCACAATCGGCCGCGGCTGTCCTGCTGGAGACGAGACACGAGACCATTGTGACGCTGACGATGAACCGGCCGGACCGGTTGAATGCGATCGACAACGAATTGTCGACGGCGTTGAATGAAGCATTGTCGCACATCGCCAATGATCTGAGTGTGCACGTGGTGATTTTGACGGGCGCGGGCCGCGCATTCTGTGCTGGCGGTGACCTGGGAGTGATAGGGAAAGGCCGCGAGCGCGGCGAGACGGCGGAGCTTGGACCGATCCTACGTTCGGGGATGCAAGCCGTGCTCAATATTCGGAGCATGCCGCAACCGGTGATTGCGGCTGTGAACGGTCCCGCGGCCGGTGCGGGAATGAACCTGGCGCTGGCAGCGGATATTCGCATCGCCACGGAAAACGCCGTGTTCGGACAAAACTTTGCCAAGGTGGGATTGTTCCCCGACTACGGTGGCACGTATTTCCTGCCGGAGTTGGTGGGCCCGTCGATCGCAGCGGAGCTTTTTTACACGGGCGAAATGATTGATGCGAAAACGGCTCACCAGTTGGGGCTGGTGAATCATGTTGTGGCGGCAGATTGCCTTGAGGCGGAAGTCCAGACGTTTGCCAGAAAAATTGCGGAAGGGCCGCAAGTGGCCATTCGTGCAGTAAAACACACACTATTTTCGCAACATAAGGCAGCGCTCTTTGAGGCGCTGGAACATGAAGTGAAATTCCAGATGAAGTGTTTTCATTCCGAGGATTGCCGCGAGGGCATCCGTGCATTCATCGAGAAGCGGCCACCGAAGTTTGCAGGCAGATGAATTGAAAAAGTTTCGCGCTGAGGCTGCCGAGTGCCGGGTGCACAAGGCAGTGGATTGACAGACAACAGGAGGAAGGAAAATGCCTGCTACTCGTTTATCGACATTCGATGACTGGGTCGACCTATTCCGCGTGTGGCAAAAAGATATTGGAGTGGACTACCCGGAAATCACCAATTATCAATTTGAGGCAAAATTCGGACCGACGCGGTCGAAAGAAGTGGAATTTGGCGCGTATAAGGGGCGTCCCAAGTGGGAACGGGTGATGCAGATTCCTGACCAGCGCATGCGCGACGCTCTGCTGAATCTGATCGTGTATCAGGGCGACACGGAATTTGCTTCGGTCGAGCAACAACGGAAGCTTTTTCAGACGGCGCCTAGCGAGCACGACAGGCAATCGCTTTGCCGTGTGGTGACGGAAGAGATGCGCCATGGCTGGCAAATGTGCTACCTACTGATGAACCAGTTCGGATACAGCGGCAAAGTGGAGGCGCAGAAGATGCTGGAGCGCCGCGCTTTTGACCAAAAGCGGCTGCTTGGCGCGTTCAATCAGGACGTGAACAACTGGCTGGACTTTTTCGTGTACACGGATTTTGTCGATCGTGATGGCAAGTACCAGCTCACGATGTTGAGTTACTCTGGATTTGCACCGCTGGCCCAATCGATGATTCCGATGCTGAAAGAGGAATCGTTTCACCTGGGCACTGGGCAGGACGGCATCAAGCGGATTGTGAAGGCGGGTGTGATCCCGACGAAAGTGATTCAGAAATACATTAATAAATGGGTGCCGGTCAGTTTGGATTTGTTCGGCGTGGATCGTTCGAGTTCGGCGCACTGGTTTTACGTTTGGGGATTGAAAGGCCGCTATGACGAACCGAATGCCAAGGTGGAAGCCAATCTGGAGCGGATGAACGAGCATAGCCGCGAGCTGTATCACCAGGAGTGCAAAAAGCTCGTTGAAATGATTAACAAGAATGTACCTGCGGGGCACGAGCAGCTGTATGTTCCGGATTTGAAGTTCAATCGCTATATTGGCGAGCACGCCAGGAAGCCTTATAGCGTTACCGGCGAGTTACTTCCGGAAAAAGACTACGCGGAATATATGAAACAAATGCTCCCGCAGGCGGAAGATCTGCAGCTTGTTGGCGAGATCGAATCGCTGGAGAAGCAGTGGATTTCGCCGAAGGGTGCCATTCAGTAGTTGAGGTTGGGCGGCGGTATTTGGGCGGGATGGAGTGGTTGGGCTGAGGCACGGGCTGCGGCTGAAGGTCATGGTATTTTTATGCAGAGTGAAACTTCTTTGGCGAGATTTCGAGGAGGCAAATTGATTGGGCTGATTTTTGGTTGCCTGGTGGTAGGCGTCATGATCTTCATGATGTTTATGATATTGGGCGGCTTGCTGAATGGGGAGCAGTAATGAACGATCTGGAAATAACGCCGACGGAGGTGAAGCAGCGCCTGGACCGCGGCGAAAAACTGCTGGTGGTGGATGTTCGTGAGCCATGGGAATACGCACACTGCCATCTTGAAAACGCATTGCACATCCCGATGGGCTCGATTCCCGCGAGTCTTCAGCAATTGGACACGGATGAGGACGTGATCTGCTATTGCCACCACGGCATGCGCAGCCTCGACGTGGCGAATTGGCTGCGCAGCCAGGGAATTGCTTCCGCGAAATCGATGTCTGGGGGAATCGAGCGCTGGTCCGCGGAAATCGATCCGAAAGTGCCGCGGTATTGATCTGTAATTCTGACTGCGATTAGTTTGATGAACCAAAAAATGGCGGGAAGGCCGCCACACTCCGAAAATCAGAAAGGGAAAGATGGCCGCTAAAATCTCGTTCTATCAGAAGCCCACTTGAACCACCTGCCGGAAAGCAAGAGGTCTCTTGCTCGAAGAGAGAATTGAATTTGAATCACGGGATCTGGATAAACAGCGTTTGAGTGAGAAAGAGCTGGATGAGTTGATTGGCAAGCGCGATTACAAAGAGTTCCTGAATACGCGGAACGAACTGTACCGCAAGCAGAATATGAAGCTGCATCCGCCAACGCGTGCCGAGGCCATTAAACTGATGGCCAAAGAGCCGAACCTGATTCGCAGGCCGTTGCTGATTCATGGCTCGCAGATTGTCTTCGGTTTTGATGAGGAAGTGTATAAGAAACTGTAGAGGTTCCCGGAGACTGGCGTGGACGTAAATACAATCGCGGTGATTGGCGCCGGCACGATGGGCCGCGGGATTGCCTATGCTGCGGGCCTTGGGGGCTACAAGACGATACTGGAAGATGTGTCGGACGCGGTTCTGACCAAGGCGACGGGTTGGATTCATACAGCGTTCGACGAGGGAGTAAAGCGCGGCAAGGTTGAACCAGCGGTGCGCGACGCGGCGCTGGCGCGCATTTTGACCTTAACGTCTGTTGAGGAAGCCATCCCTGACGCTGAGTTGATTATCGAGGCTGTGCCGGAAGAGTTGGAACTGAAGTTGAAGGTCTTCAGCATCTTCGATAAATTCGCGAAGCCCGGAGCGATTTTTGCCAGCAACACTTCGGCACTTTCCATCAGTGAATTCTCGGACATCGTTGTAGCGCGCGATCGGTGCATCGGGATGCATTTTTTCAACCCCGTGCCAAAGATGAGGCTGGTGGAAATTGTGCGCACCAGGCACACGTCGGACCAAACAGTATCAACTTGCTGCGCAGTTGCACATCGCATGCACAAAGAGACGGTGATAGTGCATGAGGCCCCCGGATTCATAACGTCGCGCATCAACGCGTTGATTGGCAATGAAGCGTTCGCGATGTTGGAAGCCGGTGTGGCGACCGCGCCGGACATTGACAAGGCTGTGCGGCTTGGGTTGAACCATCCGATGGGACCGTTCGAGATGGTCGACCTTGTTGGGCTGGACGTACGGCTGAAAATTATCGAATACTTGCACAATTCGCTGGGAGAAAAATACCGGCCTAATGATCTGTTGCGGAAATACGTGGAGGAAGGCCGGTTGGGGCGCAAGACCGGTCGCGGTGTCTACGAGTACCACGAAGCGGAGAAGGAATCGTAGAACTCCTTTCGCTCCTGCCAGCTCAAATGGACTAGAATATTTCTCGATGAAACCGATCTCCGAGCGCATACAGATACAACAGGGCGACATCACCGAAATGGATGTCGACGCCATTGTAAACGCCGCGAACAACGACCTGATGATAGGAATCGGCGTTGCGGGCGCCATCCTTCGCAAGGGCGGGTACGAAATTCAGGAAGAATGTAACGAAATCGGCAGCATACCGGTGGGCTATGCGGCGATTACAGGCGCGGGAAAGTTGAAGGCGCGCCACGTGATTCATGCGGCGAGCATGGGACTGGGCGGGATTCTGACCACGGCTAAGACGTTGCGCACTTCAACAGCGCATTCATTGCGGCTGGCTTCCGAGCGCAAAATGAAATCCATCGCGTTTCCTGCAATCGGCACAGGCGTTTCCGGTTTTCCGATGGATGAATGTGCGCAGGTCATGCTGTTCGAGGCGATTCAACATCTGAAGAATGGGTCGTCGCTGGAGACGGTGTACTTCGTCCTCTTTGATTCGACCGCCTTCCATATTTTTCAGATCACCTGGGGACAACTGAAAAAAGAGCTTTCCTCCGGAGCGGTGACAGCGTGACCGCTTCGGCCACGCCACTGACGGCAATTCTCGAGGAACGCATTCGGCGATTTGGCCCCATCACGTTTGCCGAGTATATGCGCGAAGCGCTGTATCACCCTCTGCATGGGTACTACTCGAAACCCGAAGCTACCAGATTCGACGATTACTACACCAGCGTGGATGTACATCCAGTCTTTGGGCGATTGTTGGCGCGCCAATTTGCGGAAATGTGGCAGGTGATGGGTCGGCCTGAGAAGTTCACCCTGGTCGAGGCAGGTTCGGGTGTCGGGCGCTTAGCACGGCACATTCTGGAGTTTGCGCGGGCAAAACTGCCTGATTTTTACGGGATGCTTCACTACGTCGCAATAGAGCGTTCGCCGCTGCGCAACGAACAGCTTGCCAATCGCCTGGCAGAGTTCATTCAGCTCGGCAAGTGCCATGCTGCGCTGGAGATTCCCGCACGAGTTTCAGAGGGCTGCATCTTCTCGAATGAACTGCTGGATGCCCTGGCGGTGCACCGAGTGGTGCAAAAAGACGGAAAATTGCAGGAATTGTTTGTCACGCACGACGGGGAGGGCTTTGGGGAAACTCCGCAGTTACTTTCGACCTGTGCTATCACAGATTATTTTGCGACCCAGCAAATTGCATTGCAGGAAGGCCAGCTTGCCGAGGCAGGACTGGAAGCCTGCGATTGGATCACGGAGATAGCCCGAAGGCTGGAGCGTGGTTTTGTGGTGACAATCGATTACGGACACGAGGCCGCGGATCTCTTCGACGCTCACCACATGGCCGGGACCGCGCTGGCGTACCGGGGGCACAACGCGAACGAAGAGTTTTATGCCGCGCCAGGTGAGCAGGATTTGACGGCACACGTAAATTTCACGGCACTACGCCAGTGGGGCGAGCTCGCTGGCCTCGAAACGGTGGGACTGACTTCGCAGACGGCATTTCTTCTGGCACTAGGGAAGGGAAATGTGTTCGACGATCTTTATGACGATGGCATGGATGAAACGGATCGTCTGCGCGCGCGGCTGCAACTGAAAACGCTGATTTTTCCGGAAGGCATGGGCGAGCGATTTCAGGTGTTGATTCAGCAAAAGGGTGTCCGCGAAGCAAAACTGACCGCATTTGCGGGAGTCTGATTACTCGGACCGGAGTTTCTTCAGTGCTTGTGCGGCTCCACTGTTATTCGGATTGAGCTGCAGCGATTTGTCGTAATTGTCGATCGCCTTTTGCGTGTCGCCCTGGTCCATGTACGCCTCGCCCAAACTGTCGTAGGCATTCCAGGAATCCGGATGAAGCTGCACATTCAGTTGGAGGACGGCGACGGCATCCGCTGCTTTCTTCTTTTCCAGCAAACGATAACCGGTGGAATTAATGGAGTTCTCTGAGATCGCACCTGATTTAAGGTCTTTGTCGAACTCGGCGATTGCGGCCGCCGCGCCTTTGTCGCGAACTGCGGTGGAAAATCGCATCGCCACGGAATCGTAGCTGTCGTACTTTGTCCAGCGGAATATGGGTGGATCGCTGGCGAGAGCCAGACGTACTATTTCCTCCGAGATCGAGAGGCCATTTTCACTGTTTGTGAAAAAGACCACGCCCATCTTCCGCATTGGATACGCGGCCACAAAACACTTGAAGGAGCCGTCGTCGCCCCAGTGCCATAGCATCTCTCCGCGATCGGTTTGCGCAATTCCCCACCCCAGCCCCCAGAAAAGTTCGTGAGAGAGTTCCTTCGGTGGCTCGGCAGTGCAGTTTGTGCATGCAAGATCCACAGCAATCTGAGGACTCTCCATCATTTTCAGCGTTGCGGGCTTCAGGCCGGTCCCGTTCAGGAGTGCCTCAACGAAGCGCGCATAGTCGGCCGCAGTGGTGTGCAGGGTGGCGGCCGCGTTTGCCTCATTTGGTTTGTTTTTGGTGCGCGGTTGACTGTCGGCGTCGTGGCCTGTGGCGGTCCGCTCGTCGAAATCGGCGCGCCAGGTGTAGCTGCTGCTCTTCATGCCCAGCGGTGCAAATACGGCTTCGGTAATATACTCGTTCAAAGGCTTGCCGGTGATCTGCTCGACAACTTTCTGAAGATAAACAAATCCTTCACCTGAATAGCTGAAGCGGGAACCGGGCGTGAATCGAATTGTCAGCGCATTGCCATCGCCTCGCCAGTTGGGAAAACCCGTGCGGTGGCTTAAGACAATGCGTGCGGTGATGAGTTTTAGCCGATCATCGCCTTCGATGTAGGGGTTGGGCAGATGATTTGTCAGCGGAGCGTCCAGATCGAGTTTACCCTGGTCCATTAATTTCAGAACTCCATAGGCAAAGACTGCTTTGCTGAGTGATGCGGCCTCAAAGATGGTGTTATCGGTGACTGGTTCTTTAGTGGCAGAGTTCTTTATCCCGAAGTCGCCAAGCCAGGATGTTTTTCCTTTTTCGATTAACGCTATCTGAAGGCCGGGAACTGCGCCTTTGCGCATGAGTTCGGGGATTGCCTGTTCCAAACGTGCTTTCGTAGTTGTTGGCACACGTTTTCCGGCAGAGGGCAGCATTGGGCTGGGTTGTTGACCGTGGCTGGAGGGAATCGTGTGAAAGAGAACAACAGCTGTGATAAAGGCTTTGAGAATTGATCGCATGCTACCCCCGGTGGACAGAGAACTTATGTTCAGATGTGGTGGTATATCGCACGCAGAGCTACACCCCACCCTGCATGTATAGACGAAGTCGGGGGCGATTAGTTCCTTAACTCCATAGAATAGTCACGAGGGATTTTGAAAGGTTCAGGGTTTCTTGAACGTGGGTTTGTCGCCGGTGGCCGGTGGCGCGACATCCGCGGTTTTGCCCTTTGCCGGTGCGGACTTGGCATCAGCGGCAGTTCCTGGCGTTATGGTGGGCATGCCTGCTTCGGTGTAGGGCTTCTTCACCAGGATCTCGACCGCTTCCTGCGCGCTGCCGGTGTTGTCGTTGGTCTGGCGTGCCTTGCTGTATTCGTTGAGGGCGCGCTCTCGCTGGCCAAGCAGATCAAATATTTTCCCGAGATAGATGTGGCTCCAGACCTCGGTCCACTTTTCGGAAGGCTCGGGAACGGTCTGGAGCGCTTCACGAAACGCATTGGCGGAGGCTTGGTAGTTCTTCTGATAGAAAAACGCTTCGCCCATGCGGAAATTGGCGAGCGATCGATTCGGCTGAATGCTCAGCGCCTTCTGATATTGCTGAACAGCGTCGTAATACTTGCCAACTTCGGCGAGCTCTTCACCGCGAGCAATGGCGGCGCGGGCACGCAGGCCGGGAGTGCTTTTCAAGATATAGTTGTTCGGATCAACCTTGATGCCGGCCGGTTTGGGGCGCCCGAAAGTTTCAACCATGAATTCGGAATCGAGTCCGGTCGCGTCGATCCATTTGATTTCGGGATTGCCTTCGGTGTCGATGCGCAACTGGACGGGCATTTCAAACGTGTCGAGTGGTTGATGAATCTTTCCCACTACGCGGAAGCCTTTGCGCGTGCGGTAGATGACGTACTCCACGGCAAATTCCGGAATGCCCGTCGAGTTCATCCACTGAGCAAAAAAGCCCGCCAGATTCGGAGCGCCTTCGTTGGGCTTGGCAGCTTTTGTGGCGGCATCAATGGCCATTTGCTCGAACTCTTGCACGGTGGCCGTTTTTCCCTCGAATTTCGCGTAGAAGGCGTGGAGCAGTGACTTGAACGTAAGGTCGCTCATCTGCACGCGCAACATATGGAAGAGCATCGCGCCTTTGTTCATGACCACAGAGCGATATTCACTTGAGTAGGGAACAAGCCTCGCTGATTGCGCGACGGGAGCGGAATTGTCGTACATTAGCGAACCGACGGCGAATTCGTCGATGGCTTTCAGCCCGGCCTCTTTACCAAAATTCTGCTCGGCGTATAACTCCTCCGAATAGCGCGCGAGACCATCGCTGATCCAGACATCGCCGGTGGAAGCGGGCAACACCTGGTTACCCCACCATTGCGAGGCCACCAGACGGCTCATGGTGCGATCACTCACTTTGGGGTCCCAGATGCGATGGCTGAGCATGATGACGCCAGGAGCCGCAAAATCGCGCAGGGTTCCATCGGGGAGTTGCACGACAGTCAAGTCCGGCTCAGGCAACGAACCAAACAAATCGGAGAAAATAATTTCCTGATGGGCAACGATATTAGCGAATTCCTGCGCCCTGCCGGAATCGGCGCGGGGAGCGTAGACGGCAACGCTGATACCTTCTGCCTGTTTGGGATTGAGTTGCAGCGGGCCAGCTACGAAGGAGCCGTTCGGTTCGGCTTGGTCGCAACGGAAGGTATACATCAGGCGCGAAGATTCCGCGGGCGATCGGGCGGGAAGCGGTTGCGGCGCCTCCGCTTTGCCAGTGCCGGCAACGGCCATGGAATCGGGCACGTTCAGATGGAACGTGCCGGTGTAGCGATTCGATGGAAAATTGGTCAGCGGAAACCAGCGCGAAGGCAGTAGCAAATAGGCCCAATCTTTATTGATGGAGGCCACGCGGATGTTGGGCACCGGGCTGTTTTCCTCGTTAGCCAGGTAGCCGCCGTAAGTAAAAGTCAGTGTAACTGTTTTGTTTGCGCCCACGGGGGTCGGCAAACTTACAGTCAGATACAGAGGATTATCATTTTCGCGTTGGAAGGGGAGCGGCTTTCCATCAGGCCCTTTCACTTCTTTCACATCGAGGTTTTCGTGGAGTTCAACGCGGACGGTTCCGGAAACTTCTTGCGCGCGAAAGTCGACTTTAGCAACGGCGTTGATGCCCTGGGCGATGGTATCCACATAGGCGGATACTTCGTACTTCTCCGCGAGAAAACTGGCAGGGCGTGCGGTTTGCGCCTGTAGCGCCGTACCGAAAAACGCGATCAACAAAAAGAGCGTTGGCAGAACTCCAGCCCAAACCTTACCGCGTCGCTTCATCACATTCCTTTCGGGAACCTCAACCAAGGACCAAACAAACGCCCGACCCGTGCAGGTATCCGTCTTATATAGGATATCAATGGCTCAGGAAGCGTTGCCAGCGTCCTTACCGAGCAAAAGGGCAATCTGGTCTGCCGCACGTTCGACTGCCCCCGGAGGCCCGAGGCGCTTACGTACATCGGCCAAGCCTTCTCTCATTGTCGTTCGCGTGTTGGGGTCCTGCAATATCTTGAGCGTTTCGGCAGCCACCCGCTCGGGCGTGAAATCATCCTGCACCATTTCGGGGACCACTTGTCTTTCGGCGATTAGATTCACCATGGCGAAAAAAGGTGTCCTGACCAAGGGCTTTGCCAGGGCGGCGGTGAGCGGCGAAACCCGGTAGACCACGACCATCGGGGTATTCAACAAGGCGGCTTCAACGGTGGCGGTGCCGCTAGAAACGATGGCAGCGTCGGCGGCGGCGAGCGCATTGTAGGTTTCGTCCGCAACAACGTGGACCGGAATTCCCGAAGGCCAACCGTTGCGCAGAAATTCCAAGTCTTTGAGGTGCGCGGCAGCGATTACGAATTGTGCAGGCTTTTTAGCGTGGATGCGTGCGACGGTTTCCTGCAGGACGGGCAGGTGATGGGCCAGTTCGCCGGCCCGACTGCCGGGAAGAATGGTCACTAGAGTGCGGGCAGGATCGAGTCCTTGTCCCACACAGAAAGACTTGCGATCTTTCGTGGCGCTAACTTCGCCGACCAGCGGATGGCCGATGAATTTCGTTGACACGCCGGCGTCGCGGAAAAACTGCTCTTCAAATGGAAAGATGCAGAGCGCTTTAGCAAAACGGCGGCGAACCAGATTCGCGCGCCACGGGCGCCAGGCCCAGAATTGCGGGCAGATGTAATAAACATTGCGAATGCCGCGCGGCTGCAGTTTGCGAGCCAGCCGAAGATGAAAACCGGGGAAATCCGTCAGGATTGCTAGCGGCGGCTTGCGATGCGCGGCTTCTTTGACGATGCGGCGCATGGCTCGAACCAGAGACGGCAGATGCTTGAGGATTTCGGTAATGCCGACGACGGAGACTTCGGAATAGTCGGTGATGATTTCCACGCCCGCTGCGCGCATCTGCGGGCCGCCCATGCCGAACACTTGCACATTCAGGCGCGATTGCAGCGCCTGTCGCGAGCCGCGCGGCGTACATGTCCCCGGAAGCTTCGCCGGCGGAGAGAAGTAAGAGGGATGGGTGGCATGAAAATGTCGAAACGGTAATCACTGGCGGGTGAGGCGCGGGAAAGGCCACGAGGTGATCTGCCAGGTGCCGGGATCCCGTTGGTGTCCGGTGTCAAGTTCCTGTTCTTTGTACTGCAAGCTGATAGAGGCGGTAGTAGATACCGCGCTGTGCAAGCAATTCCTGATGAGCGCCCTGTTCGCGCAGGCGGCCTTTGTGAAAGACGAGAATGCGGTCTGCGTATTGAATGGTGCTCAAGCGGTGGGCGATGACCAGTGCGGTACGACCAGAGAGAAGTCTGTTCGAGCGCTTCGCGGATTAGCAGCTCGGTCTTGGTGTCGACGCTGGATGTGGCTTCGTCCAGAATCAGGAAGCGCGGATTATGAGCCAGGGCACGCGCAAAGCTGATCAGTTGGCGCTGGCCTACGGAAAGAGTGGAGCCGCGCTCATTTACGTTCGGTGTCGACGCCTTCGTTGCAATGAACGAATAAAGTCGCCGAGGCCGATTTCGTCGAGTGCTCGTTCCACGTCGTGGCGGTCAATTCCCGGCGTACCCAGGCGCACGTTCGATTCGATTGTACCGGTAAACAGGAACGGATCTTGCAGGACGATGCCGAATTGCTGGCGCAGATTCCTGCAGATCGAGCAGCCGGATGTCGATGCCGTCCAGCAAGATCTGGCCGCGCTGAATGTCGTAGAAGCGCAGCAGCAGGGAGATCAGCGTGGTTTTACCAGCGCCAGTGTGGCCGACGATTGCGAAGGTTTGTCCGGGTTCCATGCGGAAAGAGACATCGCGCAAGACCCAGTCTTCGTCATTCGGTTCGGCAACGTTGCGGTAAGCTGAACCAGACATTTCGGAATTCGACAGCGCCTCGTGGCGATATCAGGCGGGTTGCATTGGGATTGCTGTCGATGGTGACGGGTTCGTCGAGCAATTTGAAAATGCGTTCTGACGCGGCCATAGCAGACTGCAGAATATTGAATTTCTCGCTCAAGTCCTGAATAGGGCGGAAAAAGCGTTGGGCGTACATGGTGAAGGCGATCAGGATGCCCAAGGACAAAGAGTCGCCGAGAATGCGCATGCCGCCGGTCCAATAGATGAGTGCAATCGTCGCGAAGCTGAGAAATTCGACCGCGGGATAGAAGAGCGCGTAGGCGAGAATGGCGTCGCGCCAGGCCAGCATGTTGTCTTGATTGCGCTTGGAAAATTCCGCGCGAGCTTTGTTTTCCCGTTGAAGAGCTGCACCACCCTCATGCCGGAAATGTATTCCTGCAGGAACGAATTGATGCGTGCGATCGCGGTGCGAATACGGCGGTTCGCGTCGCGCACGAATTTGCGGAAGACAAGAGTGACCACGAGGATAAAGGGCAAAACGGCAAAGGCGGCTAGCGCGAGCTTGGCATCAATGCGGAAGAGCAGCGCCGCCATGACCACCAGAAGGAAGAAATCGTTGATCATGGTAACGACGCCGGCGGCAAACAAATCGTTCAACGCATCAACGTCGGTGGTGACGCGCGTCATCAGGCGTCCGACGGGATTCTTGTCGAAATAGGTCATCGGCAGGCGCTGCAGGTGGGCGAAAATCTGTTTGCGCATGTCGTACATGGTCTGCTGGCCGACGCGTTGCATGATACGGATCTGAATGTATTGCGCCAGGAAATCGAAGACCAGCACACCAAAGTAAAAGGCGCTGATCAACAGTATTCCGCGCCACGCCAGCGCTTCGTCAAGTTTTCCGTTGACGCCTGGGACTAGAAAATTGTCGATGGCCCGCTGAAACAGCGCGGGAGGCGCGAGTTCGAGCGGCGTGACCACTGCAACAAGCGCGAGGGCCAGAAACACACGTGAGGCGTACGGCCGCATGTACTCCAGCAGCCGCTTCATCAGGCGCGAGTCGTACGCTTTACCTAACGCCTCTTCTTCTTGCTGCACATTGCTCATGCGCGCTCGAGTTCTTCTTCCAGTAACTGTTTCTGATATAGATCCGCGTAGTAGCCGTTGCGTTCCAGCAAATCCTGGTGCGTGCCGCGCTCCAAAATCGTGCCATCCTTCAACACCACAATCTGGTCGGCTTCGCGGACAGTCGAAGTTCGGTGGGCAATCAGAATGGTCGTCCTGCCGTGCATCACGCCACGCAAACGGCCTAGAATCTTTTCCTCCGTCTGCGTGTCGACGGCCGAAAGGGAATCGTCGAGAATCAGAATCCGTGGATCGCGGATCAAGGCGCGGGCAATCGCGGAGCGTTGTTTTTGTCCCCCGGACAAGGTGATGCCGCGCTCGCCGACCATGGTTTCGTATTTTTTAGGAAAGTCCTGAATGTCACCGTCGAGGCTGGCAACTATCCGCCGCCTCGCGCACGCGCTCAGCAGATCGAACTTCGGCAAGCCAAACGCAATGTTTTCGCCGACGGTCTCGCTGAATAAGTAGGTGTCCTGCGGGACGAAGCCGATGGCGCGGCGCAAAGTCTCCAGCGGCCACTGATCAATCGAATGACCATCAATCAGGATTTCACCCCGCGGGGCTTCCCACAAGCGCGCCACGAGAGCGGCCAAAGTAGTCTTTCCGCTCCCGGTTGGGCCAATGATTGCGACGGTGGAACCCGCTGGAATTGTCAGATTTATGTTTTTCAAAACCGGCCGGATTTCGCTGTTGTGGCTGCCGTTATTGCTCGCGCCATTTCCTGCCACGGTCGTCGGGTAGGCAAAATTCAAATTTCGAAATTCAATGGTGCCGGCAATATTCGTGCCCGGAGCGACTGTGGCGTGGCGATCGTCGATTTGCGGTTGGGCAATCAAGATGTAATTCAAACGGCCCATGGAGGCAGCGCCGCGCTGAAAGATATTGGTAACCCAACCAAGCGCAATCATCGGCCAGACCAGAAAGCCGAGATAAGTATTAAAGGTAATCAGCGCGCCCAGGGAAAGCTGGCCGTGCAGGAAGCGGTAACCGCCCTGCCACAAAACGATCAGAAAGGTGGTGCCGATCATGGCCTGCAACGACGGCATGAACAGGCTCCAGGTTCGGATCAACTGCATGTTTTTGGCGACGTACTCGCGGTTGGGCTCGTCGAAGCCGCGGATTTCGGCTTGTTCCTGTGCATAAGCGCGAATCACGCGCACGCCGGAAAGATTTTCCTGTACCTTGGCAGAAAGAGTAGCGAGCGAGGCCTGAATTTTTTCGTAGAGTTCGTGAATCACTTTCCCGAAGTGGCGCACAACGATGGCAACGACCGGCACAGGCAACAATACCCACAGAGTCAACGAGGGAGACAGCCGCACCATTAAGGCAATCGCCAGCACCATAGTGACGATGGTGGTGCCGCTGTACATGATGCCGGGGCCTAGCACCATGCGCACGGCGTTCAGGTCGTTCGTTGCGCGAGACATCAGTTCGCCGGTACGATTGCGCACGTAGAACTCCGGCTCCATCAGCAGAAGGCGGTCCAGGAGGTCATTGCGAATGTCGAATTCAATGTCGCGAGAAATTCCGATCAGAATCCAGCGTGTGGCGAAGGACAGAAGGCCTTTCAGAGCGATACAGACAACAACAACCAGACAATAGATCAGCAGTGTCTTGCGACTGCTTGGTTCGTAATATGGAACCAACTTGCCGAGCGTGTCGGCCCCGATAGATCCCACGGGAGAGTGTGTGTGCGCGAAAGGACGCGGGCTGCCGGATAAAGTGTCGGTGATGATACCAGTAGCGAGCGGAACGACGTTGCCGATGATTCCCATCAGCGCCAGCGTGAGTAATCCCAGCGCAATTGCGGCTTTGTACCTGCCGAGATAGGGCAACAGCCCGCTCAAATTCTTCCACGAAGAGGCCTTCGGCGCTTTCTTCTTCTGCTCCGTGGATTGCGTAGCTGTTGCCGCAGCGGTCATCGTAAGGTGGCCCTCGGACTCTCCAGTGTAGGAGCCTCTCCCAAGAATGTTTGATAACTTGAGTCCATGGATTGGTACCGCTTGGTGGCGGGATTCCATCTTACCGCAATAGGCAGGGTACGTTCGGTGGAACCGGTCTTTACCGGGGTGAAGTAAAGAGACATGCCCTTTTCCGGAGACTCCTCATACTGCAATTTCCAGCCGTTCACCGGCTGCAAGGGTGTGAGAGCGAGAAAACCTTTGGCATTCTTCAGGTATTCGTCGCAACGGACCAGTTCTACCCACTTGCCGTCTTGATTCTCGGCGACCACGGCGCGCGTGACTACGGTGCCGGCGATTACGCTCTTGGGCGTGTTCGGCAGAACGTTAGCGACCAGAATTTCCTGCTTGCCATTTTTAGCCAGGTCGCCGAACAGGAGCACTTGGGCGTCGCTGCCCAGCAACGCTTTGCCGGTGTCCTGTAATTCTTCGGGCACGACGGGCTCCGCGGGCTTTTTCTCGACAGTTACCGTTTTTGTGGGTTGCGAGTCGCAGCCGGCCAATGCGAGGGTCATGGTCAGAGTAAGCGAGGCAACAAGGGAGCGAATCATTCCAATCCTTTCCAAAATAGACGCGCCGGGCGGCTGGGCGTAACCAGGATATTCTTGGTCAAACCGATTAAAGACTGGGTGCCGCTAAAGTAATTTCGATCACTTGTCCCGGCTTCCCGTCTTTTTCCTTGGTGCAGAGCACTTCCATCACTTGCGGCACGTCGGGGCCCGCCCAATCAAACGCGTAATACCATAATTCTAACGGCTGTCCGTCCCTTGTGCTAGGACTGAGCGAGTCGGGCTTGCCATAGAGTTGCGCGACTCGGGTGGAAAGATCTCTGATTCGCAGTCCCAGGCCAGTTTGCCATTTGCTTCGCATTAATGCAGTTCCACGGGGTTCACACTCTGACTCCGCGCCTCCTGCCGACAGCCGAATCACCTGAATTCTCTTCGTCGAATCAATATCAAGTGTCAGGGTCTCGGGAAGTATGCAGGGATAGTGCCAAGAGAGCTGAGAATCCTGACGTTCACTTTGGAAAGGCCAGTTTTTGTGCAAGGCCAAGGCACGGTTAGCCGTGTCTTTTCCTGGCCGCAGGCCACCTAAAGTAAGTTCATTTGCCCGGATTGGTGCTATCGCTTTCTTGGGCGCCGGTTTTGGGGTTTGGGCCGCGGCGCCTGCGGCGAGCAAGAGAAGACCTAAAAGTGCCCGGCCCGAAACCCTATTCGGCACACAAAAACCGCCCCTCATAAGGCGGCCGCTATACGGGATGAGATTAGCGTTGGGAGAGAATCGCATCCAGGCGCGCCTCGAAATTCTCTTCACCTTCGCTCCACAGTTCGCTTCGTTCTACCGGTAAAGCCGCTTCAATTGCTTCCACCCAGCCGAACAGCTTCTGAACATTTTCACGGGTTTTCTGGTGGTAGAACTTCAGATTTTCGGAGATCGACATCCAGTTACGGAAGGTCTTCTCGAAGGGATGGTCGGAAGTGTCGAAGGGATTGGTGGCCAGTCCCGGCGCGAGAAGTCCACCATGGCCGGTGAACATGTGCTCGAAGCCGAGGTCGGCCATGAAATGGCCAGTGGTGGCGGCGATGCCGTCGTCGTAGATCGCTCCGTGAAGGACGAGTTCCAGCGGTTGCGGGCCTTGTTGCCATTTCAACGTGTCGATATCAAAGGTCCACAGATCCCACTGGCCAGTGACGAAATACGCCGTGTCTGCATTGAGGTGCTGAATTGCAAGCGCGGCGACTTCAGCGGGACCGTACTTCTGTTCGCGAAGATCCCACTCTTCAAGGGGAGTTTCGGTGGCGTCTACGGCCTGGATAATCAGGCGGTCGAACCCTGTGCGCGTGGCCGCGAGCGGCACGGTGGTCAGGAATCGCGCAAATTCGGCGATCATGGTTTGTTCGGAAAAGTCGCGCGTCCAGACGTGCAGATATGCTCTATTGGCCATGGGTAAACTTTCGAATTATACAGGTTCAGGTATTGGATGCGCCAATGGGCGGTTGGTGTAAACGCGAAGGACTGGGCCGATTGGGCAGGTGCCGGGCTTCAGCCCGGCCAGCCGTGCGTTTAGACCAATTCATTCGGGCATAGCTAAAGCCATGCACCTACATTTAGGCCGAGACTCTTCCGTCAGTTTTTCGGACTTTTGTCTGCTTCGAAGCCCGTCGCGATTTGTTGAAGGCGTTCGCGGAGAGTGTCGCCAAACTTGGCGAAGACTTCTGAAGTGGCCTCGCGAAGGCGTTCTTCGGCCGAACTTGCGATTTTTGCAATAACGTCGCGTGATTGATGATCGAGAGTCGCCACAGTCGCCACCATCCAGGAGTTGGTAATGTTTTCGAGCCGGTTGCGGTACTGCTCCGCCGATTCGTCGCTGATTTTCCCAAATGATCCGCGCAATTCCGTTTGCTTCGATTCGCTCATGGATTTCCAGGAGTCCAGCAAAGCGGCAAAACTGGATTCAACTTGCTGCTGGGCCTTGGTCAAACCATTTTCAACCGCGCCGCTCATGGAAGCTTGGAAGCGCCGCAAAAACTCTTCCTGCTCTACGGTGATCTTATGCGTGACCTCGGCGCGGGTAGAGTCCAGTTGCTCGCGGGAAATCTCGACGGACTTCTGCATTAATTCGTTGAAGCCGTCGAGTTCCAGACGGGCGTTGCGTTGAATTTCGTCGGTGAACGCGGCGGAAGTGGTGTCCGCCGCCTCTGTAAATAGTATGCGCACACGTTCAAAAGAGTCGCGCACGGATTCTTCCAATTGCTGTTGTGTCTGGCTCAAATAGCTGCGGCTGGCATGACTTAAATCGTTAGTGAAAAGCACGGAAATTTCGCCAGCCTTTTCGCGGAGTTGCGTTCCGGCCTGCTCGACTAGTTTATCAGTGTGCGTTTGCGCCTGCGTCTGAGCCTTCTTTTCGTACCATTCCGCGGACTTGAACATCTCTTCCATGGTGTCGTGCTTCAGATCGACGGCTTTGCTTTCCAATTCTTCCATGTTCCGTGCAGTGATGGTTTGCGCGGACTCGTTCAGAAGTTGTTCCACAGTGCCTAGGTTTTCGCGGAAACGCGCCAGCGAATCGGCAAACGCTTCATCAGCGGAATTGCGGATGCGATCCTGCTGCATGGTTAAGGCCGCGTCCAGCAAGGAACGGCCTCCAGCGAGGCGGTGAACAGCCTCCTCCGCCCTGGTGACATGTGGCTGAACCAGCGACTGAATCTGCGCTTCAAAGGTTTCCAGGGCCTGGCTGTTGGCGGTTTCGAAGCTGCTGCGGATGCGCTCCTGGATCACTTCAAACAAACTGCCCGACTGACGGTGCAATTCGTTGCGGTGCAGGCTTAACACATCGTCCAACTGGGATTGAAAACCGCTGATGGCCTGCTGCTGCACGGTTTCAATGCGCTCCGCGTAGTGCTTCAGCTTTTCCGTCGACTGGCTCGCCCTCGCCAGAGTTTCTTCCAACTGCTGAGAGCGTGCTTCAAGCGATTGCCGCAGGGCCGCGCTTTGTTTTTCGGTTTCTTCCTGGAATTCCGCACGCAGACCCTTTGCCTTTTCGCGCAAGCGCTCGGAGGCTTTCTCTTCTGCTACCTGTATGGCGGTATCCAGGGAACTCTGCCAACGCGCCAGTGCTGCTTCTACTTCTCGTGCCAGTTGTTCGCGAAGTGCGGTCTGCGCTTCGGCAAGGGAGCCGCTGACGCGCTCCTGAATCTGATTTAGTCCCGATGCAAGCGTTTCGCGTTGGCTCCCAGCGGTCTGTTCCCGCTGACGCGCCACCTCTTCGGCCTTGCGTGCGGCTTCCTCGATGCGTGCGGCCACCTGGTTTTCCGCGATTTCGGCCTGGGTGCGCAGCTTTTCCGCGGCTTCTTCCGCTTGCGTGCAAAGTGTCTGCAGAGTTTCGTGTGCTGACAGAAGTTGCTTCTCGTGCTGCTCGCGTTGCAAGGCGCCTTCGCGGGCAAGGTGCGCGGTCAACTCGTGTGTCATCTGCTCCAGTTGCGGAGCAAGCCAGCGCGGTAGTTCATTTTTCAACGACTCCGCAGCAGCGGCCTGCGCAGTACGCGCGGAGGAGGTGGACTCTTGCTGAATCTTGTCAATCGAGTGGGCCGTTTCGCGCGCAACTTCTTCGCGGAAGGATGCGTATTTCTGATCCCATTGTTCCGCGGCGATGCGCCGCTCTGCAGCAACCATTTGCGTTGCAGTTTCATGCACCAGCGTCTGAATTTGTTGCTTTGCCTCGGCGAGTAGTCGCGCCACTTGCCGCGCCAGCTGCAATGAAGCGTCCGTGGGACTGGCCAGAGCAGGGAAAACGCGCAAATTATCGGGTGTGCCCCCGATTGGCTCAGCTTCCGCATGTGCAAAAGTCGCTTCACCCGCTAGAGGTACCGCAACACCCGGTGGCAATTCCGAAGGTACGCCGCCGACAGCAGGTAATCCGTGCTCCTCGGGAAATGCGAACCAGTCCTCTGGAGGAAACGCAATGCCCCAGGCGTTGCCGGGGACTTCCAATTCAAGTGCGACTTGAAAAAGCTGGCGAACCGTCCGTGGGCGCTGGATCCAGGAGACCTTGCCACGCACCCGCCGCGGGCCTCGTCCAGGTTCCGGAGAAGGCACTTCCAGGTTCACCCACATATTTTTCAGGACGTAGTGCTTGGACTGGTAGCGGCAACCGTGGCAATTAATGATCAGTGTGGAGGTGCGTTCGGTGAAAGGACGGCCCAGTGCGTCGACACCGGTGACGTTCAGGGGTACCGCCTGCACAATTCTGGTGCTACGTCGCTTCCGCAGTTCCGTGCTGGAGTTCAATGCGCTTTCCGTCATCTGCGCGCTCGGTTCGTCGACAATATCGGGGCCTCGGTCGTCATTCTGCATCGTAAAGGGGGCCTGTTCCTTGGTTAACTATTTCGACAAATCAGATTTGTTTGCAGGTGCGCTTTCCGCGTGACCCGTTGAAGGCGTTCCCCTAATCGAAGTCCACAATTCTTTCAGCACCCAGATTGGCCCGACCAGCAGATAGACAGGACCCTGAAAAAATGCCGGATTGTTTCCTTCGATTCGATGACCCACAAGCAGCAGGACCCAACCGCCGACAAAACTTGCCAGGCCCCAGCGCCAGTGCATCAGCGCCACCGAGACAAGGCCCACGAAGATCAGGGGGATGCCAATTCCGTGGAGCATCTTGTTCCAAATCGATTTGTGTTCATGGTCATACTGCGCCATGTAGTGCGCCAACCCGGGCATAGCGCACCTCCTACTCTGGTTCGCGTTGAACCAATGGTGGGGACTTCCACCGCGGGAACCAAACTGTATCCTGAAATCTTCTGCTTGCCTAGAGGTAGAAACATCCTGTACTTCCTAGGCCCCTAGTACCATTAGTTTCCTTCAGTATTTCCGTAAATTTACTGCAAAAAAGCCCCGAAAAATTCTCAGGGCTTTTGAATGCGATGCGATCATTTACGAACTCTCTACTTGCTGCCTAAAAATCAAAACTCTTTTCTACAATTCACGGCGGCCCTCCATGGCTTTTAACATGGTCACTTCGTCTGCATACTCGAGGTCGGCCCCAACAGGGATTCCAACGCCGATGCGCGTCACGCGCACGCCCAGCGGCTTCAATAATTTTGAGAGATAGACGGCGGTGGCTTCACCTTCAGCGGTGGGATTCGTGGCGATGATGATTTCCTCTACCGTGCCACCTTTCAGACGCTCGATCAGCGACTTTATATTCAGTTGATCGGGGCCACGGCCCTGCAACGGAGATAGCGAGCCGCCCATGACATGGTACATGCCATCGTACGTCCGCGTTTTTTCCACGGCCATGATGTTGTGCGGTTCTTCGACCACGCAAATGGTGCGTTTGTTGCGTGTGGGGCCGCTACAATAGAGGCACGGGTCGGTATCGGTGATGTTGTGGCAGGTGGAGCAGGTGCGAATCTTTTCCTTGGCATCGCGGATGGCCTCAGCCAATCCCAGTGCATCTTCCGGAGCGGCACGCAAAATGTGGAATGCGAGGCGTTGAGCGGTCTTCTGCCCGATTCCGGGCAGGTGTTTGAATTCTTCGATCAGTCTTTCGACGGGAGCAGCAAAATCAGGCATGTCCCTTGTGTAGCATAAGCGCGCATCTTCGCGCAAACGGGGACAGAATACGACAGGGAAGCTTCCGAGACAGGAATTGGAGAAAGCCTAGGGAAAGACATTCCCGCATAGGGTGTGCCGATGGATAATCATTCGGGATCAGCTAAGAAGCGTTTGCCCGCGGGAATTAAGGGCGTCGGAATATTTCTGGCCTTCGGTGTAGCTTGTGCACTGCTCGCGGGCATTACTCTGACCTGGCGCGGAACTATTGTCGACCGGATATGGCAATTGAATTCGCGTGCCTATCAGGAGCTAGCGCCGCTGGGTAGACTTGTGGGGATCCCCTTTTTGCTGCTATCGGTGATGCTCGCGGCCGCCTCTTACGGATGGTTCCATTGCCGACTTTGGGCCTGGCGGTTGACGACGGGAATAATCGCAACGCAATTGCAGAGAGATCTGGCCAATATTTTCATGGGCCATACGGTAGAAGGGGCGGTGGGCGTCACGATCTCAGGCGTACTGCTTCTTTATTTGGCAAAGGCGAACGTGAAGACAGTTTTTTCGTAAGAGGTCAGATGATATACGCAGAGCGGCGATGTCTCTCCAAGGTCGCATCGTGGTCGGCAGGGTGAGCGACGAAATTCTTGGCATCTCCGAATACTTGGCGATTTTTGGAGCCCTTGTTATGCTCCTTCCATCCTCTTTTAGAAAAACAAAGGAGATCGCGATGCGATCAGGAAAACGCTTGGGCTCGATCACGGCACTGTTCATTTCATTTTGCTTGCCGCTGCTCAGTCTCGCCCAGACCAAAAAAGATATGCCAAAAGAAACGCTGCGGCCCTCGTATGAATCCCCGCAACCGGCCACAGAGTCGCTGGATCTTTCCATGTACCAACGGATTCGCGAAGAAGCTATCAACCACACGCATGTCATGGAATACGCCTCGGCGCTGATGGATGGGATTGGGCCGCGCCTGACTGGATCGCCCAATCTGAAGCGAGCCAATGAATGGACTCGCGACCAATTCACGGCGATGGGGTGCGTCAATGCTCATTTGGAGGACTGGGGCGAATTTGGTATGGGCTGGCAACAGCTGAACACAACATTTCGCATGACTTCGCCAGACACCGCCGTGTTCATCGCGCAAGCCGCACCGTGGTCGCCGGCCACAAAGGGCACCGTCACCGGACCGGTCACCTGGGTCGACATTAAGGAAGAGAAGGACTTCGACAAATACAAAGGCAAGCTTGCCGGTAAAATCGTTTTGTTCGGCGAAATGCGAGAAGTAAAGCCGGTGGACAAGGCGCTGTTCACACGCGATGACGAGGCCGACCTGAAGAAGATTCAGGAATATCCTCTTAACCCGCCAAACCCTGCCAATTCTTTTGCGACCTACCTGAAGCGGCTGGCCTTCCGGGAAAAGGTTGGAAAGTTTTTGGCTGCGGAGCAGGCTGTGGCAGTGATCACTCCCAGCCGCGACGGCAGAAATGGTGGCGGTTCAGGCGGCACGATTTTTGACGATACGGGCGCAGGATTTGGCTGGATGATCTATCGGTCGGAACACGCGAATCCGCTGCCCGTGGCGGTTACAGCAATCGAAAATTACGGCAGAGTGTATCGACTGTTGAAGGCCAGCGTGCCAGTAACTCTGGAACTAAACATCGACACGAAATTTACCGGCGAACATGAGCATGGTTTTGACACCATTGCCGAAATTTCTGGCACCGATTCCAAGCTAAAGGACGAAATCGTTATGGTCGGGGGCCACCTGGATTCCTGGGCCTCCGCCACGGGGGCGACAGATAATGGCGCGGGAACGGTAGTTGCGATGGAAGTAATGCGGATTCTCAACGCGCTACACGTCAAACCCCGCCGCACGATACGCGTAGGCCTGTGGACCGGAGAAGAACAAGGCGAGTTTGGTTCCTACGGCTACGTCAAGCAGCACTTCGGAGAAATTCCGCGCTCTACAGAGCCGGAACAACTTCAGGTGACCGAGTACGATCGAGATGCCTCCGGTCCAATTCAGTACAAACCGGAGTTTCAGAAAATTTCAGGCTATTTCAACGTGGACAACGGAGGGGGAAAGATTCATGGCATCTATTTGCAGGAAAACGCGGCCGTGGGTCCGATTTTTGCACAGTGGATGGAGCCTCTGAGGGATCTGGGAGTCAACACGATCACATTACGTAATACTGGCGGAACTGACCACGAAGCATTCGACGCCGTGGGCGTTCCCGGCTTTCAATTCATCCAGGATCCGCTCGATTACGGCTCGCGCACGCACCACTCCAACATGGATACCTACGAGCGCCTCCAGCCGGAAGATCTTGCCCAAGCTGCGCTGGTCGAAGCCACCTTCGTTTACAACGCGGCGATGCGCGACCTGATGCTACCCCGCAAAGCGTTACCGCATCCGGAATTGGAAAAGCAAAACTCCGCGCCCCTCAAGGGAGTAATGCCCGGGGCCGAAGCTCCAAAGGATTAGTGCCAGTTTGTCCATCGCGGGCAAGTCTCTCAGATATCCTTTTTGAAAATGGCTTCATCCAAGTGAGCAAGGAAATGCTTGCTCGCAGACTATGACATCCATACTCGACGGAATCAGCTCTCCATCAGATGTAAAAAAATTAAGCATCCAGCAATTACAGCAAGTCGCCGCTGAAATTCGCGAGGAACTGATCGCGGTTCTCGCCAAAACGGGCGGCCACCTGGGCCCCAACCTTGGCGTCGTTGAACTGACGCTGGCGATGCACTACGTTTTCAATACGCCTGAGGATCATTTTGTCTTCGACGTAAGCCACCAGGCCTACGTGCACAAGCTCTTGACCGGTCGCCGCGACCGTTTTGGCACCATACGAACGCCCGGCGGGCTGAACGGCTTCATGCTGCGCACGGAAAGCGAGCACGATTCCTACGGTGCAGGTCACGCCGGTACGGCACTTTCTGCGGCGCTGGGGATGGCCGTGGCGCGGGACAAACGGGGTGGCAAAAATCACGTTGTTGCGCTGGCCGGAGACGCTGCTTTTACCTGCGGCATTACATTTGAAGCGCTGAACAACATCGCACATCACACCAAAAAGCTCATTGTAATACTCAACGATAACGAATGGTCGATCGACAAAAACGTAGGGGCCATCGCCGCGTATTTCAACCGCATCGTTACGCATCCAAATTTTGACGTACTCCACAACCGTGCGGGAAAACTTGTGAAAATGGTTGGCGGCAACCTCGCGTTTCGCGTGGCGCAGAAAGCGGAAGAAGCCGCCAAGGGCATGCTGTGGCCGAGCGTGATCTTCGAGGAGTTAGGCCTGAAATATTACGGCCCGACCGACGGACACGATATATCCACGCTGATCCATACGTTTGAGACAGCTAAGCGGCAGGAGCGGCCCGTGATTCTGCATGTGCTGACAACAAAGGGGAGAGGCTTTGAGCCCGCGATGCAGCGCCAGAAGAAGTTTCACGGACTGGGTCCCTACGATCCAGAAACCGGCGAAACGAAGTCGACAGGGCAGCCTACCTATTCGGAGGTGTTTGCCGACACGCTGAGCAAACTTGCGGAACAGAACAATAAAATTGTGGCCATCACTGCCGCTATGCCGAACGGCACGGCGTTGGATCGTTTCCAGGCTAAGCATCCCGATAAGTATTTCGACGTGGGCATTGCGGAAGAGCACGCAGTGATCTTTGCCGCAGGCCTGGCCACCCAGGGTTACAAACCAGTGGTCGCAATCTATTCGACGTTCCTGCAACGGGCCTTCGACCCGATCGTCCACGACGTGTGCCTGCAGAATCTTCCGGTGGTTTTCTGCATGGATCGCGGCGGCCTGTCTGGCGATGATGGCCCGACACATCACGGATTGTTCGACATCAGCTATCTGCGCGGGATTCCAAACATTGTGCACATGGTTCCCAGTGATGAAGACGAACTCGCGGACATGCTGCACACGGCCGTGTTGCACGACGGCCCTGTAGCCGTGCGCTATCCGCGCGGCGTTGGACGCGGCGTGCCGTGCAAACCATTCCCGAAGGAGATTCCCATCGGCAAGGCGGAAATTCTGCAACACTCCGATAATGACGCGGTGGCTTTGTTTGCCCTGGGAGCGATGGTTCCCGTTGCCGAGGAAATTGCCGTCGAACTTGGCAAGAAAGGAATTCGCGCAGCGGTGATCAATGCGCGCTTCACAAAACCACTTGATGCGCAGACATTGGAATTTTTCGCACGCAGCGTCGAGGTGATTCTTACACTAGAGGATCATGTCCTGATGGGGGGGGTCGGCAGCGCGGTGTTGGAAGCCCTTAGTGATATGGGGATTGCGACGCCGGTGGAGTGCATCGGCTGGCCAGACCAGTTTATCGAACATGGGAAGCCCGAGCAGTTGCGGGGGAAATACGGTTTAACGTCCGAGGCTGGCTTGAAGAAAGTACGGAGCCATCTTGAGGCGATCCAGGTTCCCGTGAAGGCCAAGGCACAGATTACGCGTTGAACGGAATCCAGACCTGGATTAAAGTGCCGCTGTTCGGCCGGGAATCGATCGGAATCGTTCCTTTCAGCATACTAACTCGTTCGCGCATGCTGACCAGTCCAAGTCCGCGGCCACACATCGCGTTATTCAGATTAAATCCGACGCCATGATCGCGTATCTTTAATTTGATTTCAGTGGGAGTGCCGCGTAGTTGCGCTTCGAACTCCTGTTTCCCACTATGCTTGGTGGCGTTCCGCAAAGCCTCCTGGAAAATTCGAAATAAGCACAGTGAAATATTGCGCGGAAAATTCGCGGGGACATCGCAAGCGAGAAAATCCACGGAAACGTTCTGGTGCTTGCTCAACTCTTCGCAGAATCCGCGCATGGCGGGAACAATTCCCAGCAATTCAAGTTTGGGTGAGTACAATTCGTGAGTGATGGCAGAAAGTTCCGTGGGAATATCCGAAGCTTTCTTGCACAGTTCTTGGGCCCGTTCGCGCAGCGCGGTTCCGGAATCCGGTGCATGGTCGGCCAAGCTTTGCAGTTCAATGTTTAAGATTGCCAGACGCTGATTGATGTCGTCATGCAGATCGCGCGCGATTCGCCGGTGCTCCTGCTCCTGCGCTTCAATCAGGCGTCCTCCCAGCACCGTTAAAGATTGTTCTGCCTCTTTGCGCTCGGTGATGTCCGCAACCATACCGATGACGCCCGTAATAGTCCCTTGCTTGTCGAAACGTCCCCGATAGCTCTGCTCCAGCCAAATTTGGACACCATCGGCGCGACTCGTCCTGTAACTTGCCCGACATGTAGGATTTTCTGGTGTCAACGAAGCGATGACCGCCTGGACTCTGGGAAGATCCTCGGCATGAATATGTGCCGTGATCTCCGGCAGGGGCGCTCGCAAAGTGACAGGGGTTCCCAGAATATTGGCGCACTCTGCTGATCGCACCACGATATTGGTAGCAACATCCCACTCGACGCACGCATACATTCGGCCCGCGCTGGCTGCCAGTCGAAATCGCTCTTCACTTAAGCGAAGTGCTTCGTCGGAGGCCCGGCGCGCCGTTAAGTCAACGAAACTCACCAAGAATAGATCGCCAACCATGGAAAGGTGAAACTCGATAACGCGCTTCAAACCATTTTTGCATCGTACACGCGCGGTCATCGGCTCGATTTCAGTGTAGTCCCGAAGAGCCTCTTCGATCCGCCCGGTCCAGGCGGATTTTATTTCTTCGCGGCATTGTTCTTCAGCGTAGGCGAGCAGCCACCAGTTCTCCACATCCGGCATGTCTATCGGAGTGTAGCCGAACAAACGGACAAATTTGTCGTTCACCAGTTCTACGACTTGATCTTTGCCCCGCGACACGAGCATCGCCACCGGAGAGGCACTGACTATCTGGCGAATTCGTTGTTCGCTTTCCTGATGATGCAGTATGCCATCGCCCAATTCACTCATCGCTTCGTTCCCCACTGGCTTCAACGATCTTTTGAGCACCTGGTACGGGAGCGAGGGATAGAAGAACCGCGCCGGGTGAAGGTCGAATTCTCACAACTGTACGTGATCATTCCGTAGATTTGCGACAATAAACTGTTTAAGGGGATTGCGGATGTTGTTGGGTAGTTTTACGAATTAGAACAAACCGGGTATCTTCAGCCCGGCCATTCCCGGCATTCCGCCCGCCAGACTTTTCATTTGTGTGGCCAATTCTTCGTCCACACGCCGTCCCGCTTCGTTCACGGCGGCGCGGACCAAGTCCTGTAACATTTCCTGATCCTTGCTTGTGAACACGTCTTTTTCAATGCGAACGTCCACCACCTGCTTTTGTCCGTTCATCTTCACGGTCACCATTCCGCCGCCGGCCGAGGCTTCTACCGCAACGGAATTCACCTGCTGCTGCAGATCTTCCTGCACTTGCCGCAAGCGCGAGAGCATTTGTTGGAGTGCGTTGACTTCCATGTTCATGATCAGCCCCACCTTTCAGTGTGACCCTTACTCCTCTTTCCGCTTCACCTCGGAAATTCTTCCGCCGAAGCGCTGCAGCATGGACTTCACAGCCGGATCTTTCTCAAACTTGGCGCGCATTTCCAGTGCGCTGGATGCATTGGTCGATGAATTCCCACCGCTCGCCGCACCTGAATCGAGTCTAGCACATACGCGAACTGCGCGCCCTAGTACCTTGCTTGCGGCGTTACGGATTTTCTCCAGCGTGTCGCGCCCCTCAATCAATCCGGCGAAGGAACTTTTATCCGGAGTAAAACAGATGCGCAATTCGGCGCCCTCCAGTTCCCAACGCGTGGCGTGCTCCAGCAGTTCGCCGACAAATTTCTGCTGCGCCTGAATGGATGATTTTATTTCCGCTACTTGTGCTACGTCGATTCCTTCCGCCGCAACCTCCGATTTACCTTCGGAAGCTGGCACTGGCGAATTGGTTGCTACAGTGAATGCGGGAGCGACCGCAGCAGCGGAAGTACCAGCGCCGCTGCTGAGAGAAAAGGCATTTGTCGGCGGAGCGGTGTGGATCTCTTCGCGCGTCGCGGCCGGCGCGGAAAAAGAAGGAGCTTCGGAAAACGAAGTCGCTGCTTCTTTGATGTAAGTGCTGGGCTTTGGCCCGGCAGATTTTCTCTCTTCCGCAATTGAAGCGGCGTTAGTGTAAGTTCCGACCGGCGATGCCGACGCTGAGACTGTGCGAGAAGGGAATGGACCCGGCGGAGTGGACTTCGTATTTCCGCTGGTAGCGCCTCCACCTGATCCCGATTTTCCGCCACCGCGCGTTTCTCCTAGCAATTCTTCGAGAGGAGCAAGCCGTGCGGCATTTACCAAACGCAGCAAACCCATTTCGAGGTGCACGCGCGGATCCATCTTTCGGCGCAGATCATCGTCGGTATGCAACAAAATTTGAAAATAGCGTGTCAGGTCTTCTTCGCTGAAAAGTGCGGCAGCTTTCGCTAGTCCCGGGCGTTGTTCCGCGGTTGCGGCGATTAAATCGGAATCCGCGCCGCACACGCGAGCAATCAAAAGGTTACGTATGTGGCGTATCGCTTCACGGCAGAAGTGTTGCAAGTTGCGCCCTTCTTTTTGGAAGCGATGAACGAGGCCGAGCGCGCGTTCCGCGGATTGTTCGACAATTGCTTCCACCAATTCCTGAAGCGCGTCTTCGGGCACTACGCCTAGTAATTCGCGCACAGCATTGTCTTTGATGTCGTCGCCGCAATATGCACGCGCCTGCTCCAGCAGCGAGAGTGCATCCCGCATGCTGCCTTCGGCTATGCGCGCAATCACGGAGAGGGCGCCGTCTTCAATCTGAAGATTTTCTTTTTCGGCGATGTATTTCAGGCGATCGGTGATTTCGAGGAAGGTCAACGCGCGAAAATGAAAGTGCTGCGAGCGCGAGCGGATGGTGTCGACCAGATTTTCGGGCTCGGTGGTGGCCATCACGAAGATGACTCGTTCGGGCGGCTCTTCCAGAGTTTTCAGCAAGGCATTGGAAGCTTCGCCGGTGAGCATGTGCGCTTCGTCGAGTATAACGACCTTTGTGCGTGCGGCAGCCGGTGCGTAGCGCACCATTTCGCGGAGTTCGCGAATCTGATCGATACCGCGGTTGGAAGCCGCGTCGATTTCAATCACATCGAGCGAACTGCCGGCTGCAATTTCGTTACAGGCGCCACATTCACCGCACGGTTCCGGCGTTGGCCCTTTCACGCAGTTCAGCGCTTTGGCCAGGATGCGTGCAGCGGTGGTTTTCCCCACGCCACGGGCACCCGAAAAAATATACGAATGCGCCACACGATTCTTCTTGATGGCATTCGCCAGCGTTTCGGTCACGTGCTGCTGTCCAACGAGGTCAGAAAAAGTTTGCGGGCGCCATTTTCGCGCAATCACTTGGTAGGTCATAGCTGCCTTGCATTTTCGGCGGGCAGAACGAAAAAGTCAAAACATCAATCAAACTGCGGCGGCCATCGGAAGGTGGCCATCCCTTCGCTGGATGTAGCGCTCGCTTCTATGCCAGTACTGTCAGGGTTTCGAACCTTTACACGATGTCAGTCTGAGCGAAGATCCGCGCCGGTTGCAGATCGCAGCGACGAATCTCAATCGACTACCCCAGCGAGATTTTTGGTGGAGCCGACCTAGAAGCAGGGTGGCGAACTGAAGCAGCTTCATAATTGAGATCTGTTCGCCGATCTCTATGCAAAAAACGAGGAACTTCGGAGACTCCGCGGCACACTTGGCTTACCCGGTACCGTTGCTCCCTTCCGGGCCTGGCGGGGTTCGCGGGACCTCGTTGCACAGAGCCCGAAGTTCCACGTTTCGACAGTCAACACGTTTCGCGACTGCATTAACAATGGTAGCACAGCCTACTGAGGGGAAGCACTTCGGTGCCGCAACGGAGTGCAGTTCGCTTCCCGATAGCCGAGTTAATCGTACTTTTAGTCTGAAGGCGCCTAATTCTCGCGTGGCTCATCTCGGATGGGTGGTGAATCCGCAGTCCTTCCAGAGCTCTTCCCAACGCCAGATGCCATACGCGGCATCGTCAGGCAGCGGATATCCCAGTTGGCGCGCGAGCATGATGATCTGCCCGCGATGGTGTGCGTCATGAGCGAACATGTAGCTGAACATGGTTGCGCCAGCAGGCCAATCGGATGCCCAACTGCCGCGCGAAAATTTCGTGACTCGCCCGGATTTGGATTCAGAGAAAACGTCCCTCAGCATTTCCAGGCATCGCGACGCGCTTTGTCGATGGGCGATGCGAGCTTGCTTGATAGTGCAGCGCGCAGGGTCAAGCGGCGCAGGACACTTTAGATGAGGGGCAGATCTTTTGATCCAGGACCGCCTGTTGTTATGCATATGGGCAAAAATGTCGGCGAGGGTGCGCCCCTCGCTTCCGTTTTCATTTGTTATACTGAGGCGCCAAACGCGAGGGTTGAGGTGTGCCATTAATAACTGATTCATGGCATTGTTCGCCGCGAAATTTTCCAACAGTACTTCGCGAATATCTGATTCCGATTTCGTAACGCGTGTCGCCATAGACATTCCGCAATGTATCAGACGTCGCAACGGAATTCACCTGTGACGCACTGTTCCAGGGCCAGTTCGACTCTCCATTTTTGCGCCAATTAATTCGCGACAACGGCGTACACTACTTCGGCGATCACGCATCTCACTTCGCGCGCCGTTGCGATGAAGCCTTGGAGGCAAAGTGCAAAAATCACGCCGTGAATTCCTGACGAAGACCTCTCTCAGCTTGTTGGCTGCGGCTGCGGCTCCGGCCACTGTGCCTGCGCAAAATCCTGTCGAGCAAACCCCCGGCGCTCCACCTGCGTTTGGAACCGCCGCACCGGTTGGCCCGGCCGTTTCGGCTGGCACTTTTGTGGAAGCGGAGAAACTTGTTCAGGTCGAGTTGACGGCTGCGGAAAGGGAACTGGCCGCGCGCACTTGGGCGAGCGACATGGCTCCGATTTACGAGCGGCGCACAGGTCCGAGGAAAGTCGCCTTGCCATCCTCGCTTCCGCCGTATTCCCGGTGGAATCCGATTTTGACGGGACAATCCCTTGTTGCGGATCGCAACCGATTTAATCCCGGCAAGATCGAAGCAGGCCCGCCACCAGCGAAGGATGAAGACATAGCGTTTGCACCGCTTACGCATCTCGCGCAATGGATTCAAAATCGGCAGCTCACTTCCGAACGCCTCACACATATTTATCTCGAGCGCCTGCAGCGTTTTGACCCCAAGCTGCATTGCGTTATTACTCTCACACGCGAACTAGCTCTTGCCCAAGCAAAGCAAGCTGACGCAGAAATTGCTGCGGGAAGATATCGCGGCGCACTTCACGGCATTCCTTGGGGAGCGAAAGATCTTCTCGACACAGCGTGCATTCCGACAACATACGGTGCTGAACCGTTTCGCAATCGCATTCCCACGGAAGATGCCGCCGTCATTCGCCGCCTCCACGAAGCCGGCGCTGTGCTCGTGGCAAAACTCAGTCTAGGCGCGCTGGCGCTGAATGACATCTGGTTTGGCGGACAAACCATGAATCCGTGGCTGCTGGAAGAAGGCTCTTCGGGTTCAAGCGCGGGTCCTGGCGCTGCGACGGCTGCGGGTCTGGTGGGCTTTGCCATCGGCAGCGAAACAGGAGGCAGCATCGTTAGCCCCAGCATGCGGTGCGGCATTACGGGATTGCGGCCAACGTTTGGCCGCGTGCCGCGTACGGGTGCCATGACGCTGTGCTGGTCGCTCGACAAACTGGGGCCCATGTCGCGCGGTGTCGAAGATTCCATCCACGTGCTGAGGGCGATTTCTGGCCCCGACAAAGGAGATATTTCCAGCGTCCCCAGCAAGCTTGATTTCGATGCGATTGCTCCGATCACCGGCCTGCGCGTGGGATATTTTCCCAAGTGGATGAATCAGAATCCTGCTACCCCGGTCGATCGTGCGGCGCTCGACACGGTTAAGAAACTGGGGTTGACTCCCGTCGAAGTTTCTATTCCCGATTGGCCTTACGATTCGCTCAACCTAATTCTTTTTGCCGAAGGGGCGGCAGCATTCGAAGAGCTCACGCTCTCGCACGGCGTCGATCAACTGAAGATTCAGACTCACGATGCCTGGCCAAATCTTTTCCGGCAGGCACGTTTTCTCTCAGCCGTCGATTTCGTACAGACAGACCGGCTGCGCCGCAAAGTTGCCGAAGAGATGGTTCACGTTTTCTCTCAGGTCGATCTCCTGCTGGTGCCTTCGCTGCGCGATGAAATGCTGACCATCACCAATTTTACGGGCCATCCGTCGCTGACGTTGCGTGCCGGTTTCGTGGAAGTGTCCGAAGCGCGTACGGACTGGGCGCCCGATCCGAGTCGGCCGCTGCCCAGGTTTTCTCCGCCGCGCCGGGTGCCACACGGAGTCACGCTCATCGGCCGCCTTTTTGATGAAGGCACGCTGGTGTGTGTCGGCATCGCGCTAGAGCGAGCCTTCAACGTCGTCGGGGAGCGTCCACCTGGTTTCTAGCCGTGTGAACCTTTTCGCGCCCCTCCGCAATTTATTGTTGCACGCGAAATTTTCCATCCGTTACTCTGATAACAGGTTGAAGTTCCTCCTCAACCTGCCTCGTTCTGCTCGCAACAGCTTCGAGGTCCGCGCGCCAGCGCATCGCCCGCACTGCGGGCCGCCCCACGTTACGGGGAAGACTAAGCCTGCACAGACTGTGCAGTTGGAGGATTCAAATGAAGGTGTTTTTGTCTCTCGTACTAATCGTTGCGCTGCTCTGCACCCTTACCCCGCCCACTTATGCGGAGCCGCACCAGGTAATGCAAGGAACCCAGATTCACCTCACGCTGCTCAATGGAGTCAGCACGGCCGTGGCCCACGAAGGTGATCCCATCGTCGCAGTCGTTGGCGAACCCGTTTTTCTTGGTAACCAGTTGCTGATCCCCGCGGGCACGCGCATCAATGGCGTCATTGGCACAATTCAGAAGGCCAAGAACTTTTCGCTGTTTCGTGGCCAGGCGTACATGAACATTTCCTTCAAGACCATGGAAATTGACAGCCGGTTGATTCCCGTACAGATGAGCATTATCGGCTTGGCGCAACCGCGCATGGGCGACGAAACGAAGAAACGCAAAGACGTGAAGATCACCGAAGGAGAAGTGCTGCAGGAGAAGCACGACTACAAGGGTGACGCGATCGGC
Source organism: Candidatus Acidiferrales bacterium (assembly GCA_963726725.1). GTDB lineage: Bacteria > Acidobacteriota > Terriglobia > Acidiferrales > UBA7541 > Acidiferrum. The sequence continues at coordinate 188,258 of CAVSDV010000020.1, read as the reverse complement.
ATGGCCATCGGCGGTGGTGGAGGCTCCTTGGTAGGCCTAATCTTCAGCAATGCGCTGCGCGGCTTTGGAATTGGTATGGCCGGCGGCGCGATCTACGTGGTTTCGCGCAAAGGCAAGGAACTGGAAATGCCGGCGCAGACCGGGATGCTGGTTCGGTTGGATAACGCTGTGAGCGTGCCGAATTTCTCGGCCAACAACGGTCCGAATAACGCCAGCTACATGCCAACTACAAACTAAAATTCTAAGAGAAATGCTTTTCCCGGAGTGCTGGTGAGACTGCCAGCGCTCATTTGCCCTTGTAGGGACCGTCTTCTGAGGCTGGACTCAATCGAAAAGTCCGAAGGATAGTCTCCGCGGAGTAGCTCTCACGAAGCAGGGAAAATCCCCGGCCTCATAAACCGAGAGTGGCGCACCCGGAATCAATCGAAGTTGCGGCGGTCAAAAAAAAGAAGGCGCCGCGAGTCCATTGGGGGAAACTCGCGACGCCAGTGGGGATGCTGGCTGGCGGTTTCGAGGCAATTCTCTTGGGGGAGAACAGGGCTTGGAAACAGGGTCCGATTAGCTTCTGGCCAACCGAGCAGTTCCGCAAGCCTTAGAGCATATCTGGCCATTTAGATTGCAGTCGCATGGCCAATTCCGGTTGAACAGAAATGCTGCAAACGCGAGGCTTACTGAAATAGGCCGAGACTATTCCTGCATCAGCAAGGAAACACCGGTCCAAATCGAAACAGTGCTTGTGGAAATCCTAATTCTTCGGTCTCTCACCATTTACCCGCCTCTTTCCTCGCTACTTCTGCTATTTGCTTTTTCAATCTTAGCTATCAGTTTTTCCTCAGACGCCAAATCCTCTTTCTCATTGACGCTCGGAATACCCACGCGCTAACTTACTCTCCACAGGCCACGCCGTGGCCAAACGAAATGAAAACAATTCATTTCAACGCTCCATTTCAAGGAGATCCATGTCGACTGAACTTCGTAATTTTCTAGCCCTCTCATATGATGAGCTGGAAGATCTGAATCTGGAAGCCAAGGAACAACGCAAGAACCGCACGCCGATTGGTAAAGTTCAAGAAAAACGCCTCAAGTACCTCACCGACGAAAAAAGAATCAAAGCCGTTACCGTGCTCTTCAGCGACCTCGAAGGCCGGTTGCACATGCTCGACTATGACAAGAAATTTTTGGTGAGGAGCTGGGATAACCTGACCTTTGATGGCTCGTCGATTCGAGGGTTCACGGCGCAGCGCGAGAGCGATCTTCGACTGGCCATGGATTGGAGTTCTTTCTATTGGGCGCCAGCGGATATTTTTGGCGGCGGCAAAGTTCTGGTGTTCGGGGAAGTCATCGATAAAGACGGCTCGCCCTATACGGCGGACATTCGCGGCGTGCTGAAGCACTACGCTGAGGCGTTGCACAAGAAGGAAGGCTACACACTCAACGCCGCAAACGAAATCGAAGGCTTCCTGTTCCAGGGACCGGATGCAGAGCGCCGGTATCATGAAACCTGCAAGTTCGATTACGTGAACACCGGCGGCTACTATCACTCGCTTCCCGGCGACCCGCTGCGAACCTTTATCGACACCACTGCGGAAGTGCAGCGTGCCATGGGCTTCCAGAACGAAAAAGATCATCCGGAAGTGGCGCCGTCGCAGTTTGAAATCAATTACAGCTACGGGGAAGTCGTTGCTGCCGCCGACCAAATCCAGCTCTACAAATTGATCTGCCGACAAGTCGCCAACAAGCTCGGCTTCACGGCATCGTTTCTTCCGAAGCCAGTTGTTGGCGTAAACGGCAGCGGCATGCACACCAACGTTTCCATCAGCAAGGATGGCAAGAATCTGTTCTGGGATCCGAAGGGCGAAGAAAAGCTCAGCAAGTTAGGTTGGTCATTCGTCGATCGCATTCTTACGCACGGGAACGATATCTGCCTGCTGTTGAATCCCAGCGTGAACGCTTATCGCCGACTTGATCCGCACTTCGAGGCTCCGAACCAGATCAAGGCCTCCGCGGTCGATCGCGGCTCCATGATCCGCATCCCCATCGGCAACGAAAAAAGCATGCGCGTTGAAGTGCGTTCCGTAGCGCCGGATGCCAACCCGTACCTCGTGCTCCATTCTATCTTCAAGACCGGGCTCGACGGAGAAACCGCCAAGCTGAAGAATCTGCGCCAGGCAGAACGCTACCTTCCCGACAACATTTACACCGCGCTTGAAAATTTCCAGAAGGCAGAGTGGACCACGGAATTGCTGGGTGCCGATGTGAAGGGGCGTTACGCGGATCTGAAGCAAGCTTCCGCGGATCGTTGCGCTCGCGCGCTTGGTACATTCGTGAAGCCAGCCGAAGTGCAGTACCACCACGAGGTTTACAACCAGTTCCTGTGGAATCACTTCTAGCTTTCAGCTTGTTAAAGTTCGACTGCCCCACTCTCGGCTTTCGAGGGTGGGGCTTTTTCATTGGTATTGCTGCTGATTGATCTGCCTAGCGCTGGCTCTCCGACCGGCCTCAATCCGGTGCAAGCGGGGCGAAACAACTTCATAATGAAGATAACTCGCAACTCAAACACATACTGGAATATCCTACGGGCAAATGCCTGCTGCGTTTTGGAGAGCCGAATTGCGGCTACGAACTTTTGTCCGAACCGTCACGGCCTGCGCAGCCTGCCTCCCGTTGACATTCGCCGTCGCGCGAAACCCTCAGTCGCTTTTTTCTGAAACTCCAGACGGACTGCGATGCCTTCTAATGGATTTACTGCAAGCCCAGAAAAACGCCGACCTGCAAAAGAGCGTTCGAGAATGATCCTCTCTCTGTATTCCGAATCATGAAAAGTGGCTTCTCGACAAATTCGGTCCATCGGACAGGAGGCGCCTGGAATCCAAATATGCGGAGCCATTGCCGATGAATAACAACGTGCTTAAGAAAGGCTTGGACTCTTGCCTGGAACTTGGCCAGTCCGAAATAATTGTCAATACGCTCAAGCCGATTGACGGTACACTCATGCCCGCTTTGCAGGTTGGCTCGTGCTCGGAAGCACAGGCGGGACATCTCTGCACTAACTCGTGCAGTGGTCTAGGGGACGGCCGTAGCTCTACATACCTTGGCCAGGTTGTTTATGTTGAAGGTGGATTTCGTTATCTGGAACAGGAAGTGACGCAGGCTGTCAAAAAAGCTCGCGAAATGCGCGTGACTACCGGAAACAATACGTTTCCATCTTCAATGTGACGTCTTGTTGACCCCAAGTTTGACAAAACGATCGACAGTCTTCCGATCGAGGCACGTCACAAGCATGTCCAAGGCGCCGTCGTGCTTCATGCAATTATTGATCGAGACGGATCGATCAAAGATCTACAACTGGTTAACGGACCGCTGCTGCTTGTCGAAGGAGCGATGAGTTCGGTCCATAAATGGCACTACAAGCCCACTTTGGTCGATGGAAAGCCTGCCAAGGTTGAGACCCAGATTCACGTTAAATATACCCTCGCCGAGTGATCGGACTCTTCCTGGCTCAACCGTCCCGCCAAACTGCCTAAACCGATTTCACCGGGGAGTGTTCATCCTGCATCCAATTATTTCAAGCGGATCCTAATAGGCAGGTACGATGGGACCCACGTGCACTTCACGTCGCAATTTTTTGAAGCTAGCGGGTACTGTTGCCGGGACAGGTATTTGTTCGCCCGTTCTCACTGGTGCGGTCTCACGAACATTCGCCTCCGTCTCCGCAGTCTCCGACGAGGCTGTTGCCGACTACACACTCCGCATTGCCGCTGCGCCCATTGAAATTGCGCCTAGGCACATCGTTTCCAGCGTCACCTACAATGGCCAATTCCCCGGGCCTCCATTGCGCTTCAAAGAAGGTCAGCAGGCAATTGTGGACGTGCACAACGACACGGACACGCCGGAGCAGTTGCACTGGCACGGGCAATTCCTTCCCGTCGACGTAGATGGAGCCGCTGAAGAAGGTACGCCCTACATTGCCGCACACGGAATGCGCCGCATTGTTTTCACCCCACGCCCTTCGGGATTTCGTTTCTATCACACGCACAATCGCGCCGGCACCGATCTACACGCTGGCCAGTACAGCGGGCAGGTCGGTCCCTTATACATCGAGCCGAAACATGAACCGGGCAGCTACGACAGGGAAGTGTTTCTCGTTCTGAAAGAGTTTGAGCCATCGCTCAGCCGTGGCGGCGATATGGCCACGGATTTTCTTGCGCCAGCCACACATGTGAAGGAATTGAAAGAAAATGGCGAGTCCGCGATGAAGGCGTCACTCGCCAAAGGGAATCCGCACGGTTATGAAGTTGGCTACCAATTTTTCACCATCAACGGGCGCATGTTAGGCCATGGCGAGCCTATCCGGGTAAAATCGGGCGAGCGAGTTTTATTTCACGTGCTCAACGGCAGCGCCACGGAGATTCGCAGCCTCGCCCTGCCCGGTCACACCTTCAAGGTTGTCGCGCTCGACGGCAATCCAGTCCCTTCGCCTAAGGAGGTTCCTGTATTGTGGCTTGGCACTGCGGAACGCATCTCTGCCATCGTCGAAATGAACAATCCCGGCGTGTGGATACTCGGCGATCTCGCGGATGACGACCGCGTGCACGGCATGGGCAGTGTCGTCGAGTATGCGGGCCAGCACGGGAAGCCCCAATGGCTTCCGGCGAAACCATCTCACTGGAACTACGCGCGCTTTGGAATAGCGAACGCCGCGACACCTCCCTTCGACGAACGCATCGATATGGTATTCGCAAAAAAGAATGCCGCCGACCATGGTTTCAATCAGTGGACCATCAACGACGTAGCCTTCTCTATGAAAAATCATGCGCCCATGTTTCGTCTACACCAGGACCGTCGCTATCGCTTCCGCCTGCGCAACGCCAGCGACGACATTCATCCTGTTCACCTTCATCGGCACAGCTTTGAATTAATCAGCGTGGCTGGAAAAACAACCAGGGGCATTCTGACGGATCTTCCTCCCCTAATCTTTGAATAAGTTGCGTTCAGTGTTCAGGTTAAGTCCTTTTCCCCCTTCCTGTGGTAGTCATGTAATACTAATATTTGTCTTTACATTATAAATTATTCGTTGTATCTAGTCGACATGTACATTGCCACCATCCCCAACCGCAAGTCTCCCCCCGCCATCCTCCTTCGTCAGGCCTACCGCGAAAACGGCAAAGTCAAAAATCGCACCCTGGCCAATCTCTCCGACTGGAATCCGGCGCGCATCGAAGCGCTCCGTCGCGCCCTCCGCGGGGAGTTCGATCATGCGGCGCTCGGCGAACCCACCCTCGGTCCCGTCTTTGGCTTGCTGTATGCGCTGAAACAAATCGCCGATGCCCTGGGCCTCACTGCCGCTCTCGGCAACACCGTTTTCGGCAAGCTGGCCTTGTTCCTGGTCTTGGCTCGTCTGGCGCATCAAGGTTCTCGTTTATCGGCCGTGCGCTGGGCGCAAGATCATGCCGTCAGCGAAGTGTTAGGCCTAGACTCGTTCGACGAAGACGATCTCTACGCTGCACTCGACGATCTTTGTGCCCGCCAGGAAAAGATCGAACGGGCCCTCTATCGCCAGTATCAACGCCGCTGCGGGACACAACCACCGCGTTTGTTTCTCTACGATGTCACCAGTAGCTATCTGGAAGGCGAATGCAACGAACTGGGCGAGTTTGGCTATAACCGCGATGGCAAAAAGGGCAAGCTGCAGATTGTCATCGGCTTGCTGACCGACGCCGCCGGCGAACCGTTGGCGGTGCGAGTATTTGAAGGCAACCGTTCTGATCCCACGACGGTGGTTGAGCAGATCAAGATTGTCAAAGAGCAATTTCAGGTAGAAGAGCTGGTCTTTGTCGGCGATCGCGGGATGGTCAAGAGCAAGGGGAAACAAGCGCTGGAGCAGGCGAAACTACGCTACATCACCGCGCTGACCGATCCGCAGATCCGCGGGTTGCGGAAGAGAAAGATTTTGCAGTTGGAGTTATTCAGCGAACAGCTTTGCGAAGTCGAGGACCACGGGGTGCGCTATGTGCTGCGCAAGAACGAAACGGAAGCGGCGCGGGAACGCCATCGCTTGGAGGACAAACTGGCGAAGCTGGAAAAAAAGATCGCGGCGCGCAACGAGGAGACGAAGAACAAACAGCGTTGCCAACCGGAAGCGGGAAAGCGAAAGCTGGAAGCCTGGGCAGCCCAGCACAAGCTGAACGGCTTGGTGGAACTGAAGCTCGAGGGCCGCCTGCTGGTGCTCGAGCGCCAGGAAGCGGCGATGGCCACGTCTCTGGAATTAGCGGGCTGCTACGTGGTGGCTACCGATGTGTTAGCCCAGAGCATGAGCACGCAAGAGGTGCACGACAGCTACGTCAGTTTGCAGAAGGTAGAGCGTGATTTTCGGGCCATGAAGACCGGGCTGTTGGAAGTACGGCCGTTGTTCGTGCGCAAGGAGAGTCGCACGCGAGGCCACGTGTTTTGTTGCATGTTGGCATTAAAACTGAGTCGTGAAATGGAGCGGCGGCTGCGAGAACAGTTCGGAACGACCGACAGCAACCCCCACGCCATCACGCTGCGCGACGCGTTGACCTCACTCGCCAGTTTGTGCCTGATGCAGTATCAGGTCGATGAAAAAACGACACTGACCAAACTGCCGAAGCCGAGAGCCAACCAGGCAAAAATCCTGACGGCACTGGGCGTGACGCTACCGGGGAAGATGTAGACAGACGTTTGCGCTCCGCAAACGACAACAACCGCAATCAAATCAACTTCCTAACCGCAAATTTCCGCCCGGGCTCAAAAGGAAGATCCGTCTGAAAGATGTAGTGATGGTTGGCGGGTATCGGGAGGTGGAAGTGGACTTTGTCGCCGACAATCCCGGTCTTACGCTGTTCCACTGTCATCAGCAGTTGCACATGGATTTCGGGTTTATGGCACTGTTTGATTACGACGAAAGAGGCTAACGCTAAAAAATCAACTTTAACGAAAATTGAATCTGCCGTGATGTGCCTGCCGTCTTGCTAATGATTCCGAATCCGCTTCCGCGCACCACGTTCGACGGCAAGCCAAAATTTACCTTGTTGAAAATATTGAAGAACTCCGCGCGAAATTCCAGGGTGCCCAATTCGCCGTTGCCACGGTGCCCGAATGGCGTGTCCTTGATCAGCGCAATGTCAAAATTCAGGTAGCCTGGTCCGCGAAACACATTCCGCCCCAGCGTTCCAAATTCTCCGGAGTTCGGTCCCGTGCCTCCCGGGATATTGATCGGTATGGTGAAGAAAGAAGCGTTATTTGCACCGTGACCAAAGTAATCCTCGCGCACGGTGCGGCTGGTGGAAAACGAAGGTACCTCTGCCAGATCAGGACGATCGGCCCCACCAGAGCCCACTCCTGTTTGCTGAATTCCAGAATAGACGGTGAAGGGCGAACCACTGGTCACCGTGGTGATGTTCAGGAACTGCCATCCCGCGGTTATGGTTTTGCTCAACGGTTGCAGAAATTCAATGCGTTCGAACGGCAGCAACTGGATTACGCTCACCGCGAAGACGTGCCGCACATCAAAGGTAGAACCCCCTTTTTCCACCGATTGATTCCATGGATTTTGCGGTGCCGTTTGCAAAACCACGCCGCTCGCTCCAAATGTTCCGCCAAGCACGGTGCTCGTATCGTCAAGCGATTTCCCATACGTATAACTGGCCTGCAACCCCAACCCAGCGCGGGGAGAATTTTTTGTCACGCTCGCCTGCAGCGAATTATAGGATGAGTGCGCGCTGGTGGCCATGATGCCCTCGGGGCCCAAACCGCCGATGGCTCGCCCCTGCGAGTCAAATTGAGTAAATGGTGCGAACGCCTGTTCAGCGCCACCATAACTGTTCGGAGAATAGCCGGCCGCCAGGTGAATGCCCTCCGTGGCTACATAGGCCACGCTGAGATGGAAATCTTGAATATCGTGATCGATCCCCGCCGTCCAACTGCCGATATAGCCATTGCGGAAATTCCTGGCGATGCCCGCGACGGAAAGCAGTTGCAGTTGATGCCCCGGAGTCAGCGCTGTCAGATCATTTTGATAACGCACCAGATCCACTTGCGTATTCGCTGGTACCTTCGTTGCGTCTCCATTCGGAAACAGAACCTGGCCGTCTGTCGAATAGGGTGTCGGAAGAACTACAGGAACAACGGTAGGACTGAAGAGAAGTGGAATTCCCTGAAGCGCCGTGGAATAGAGCGTGGTTGCGAGGGGCAGACCTCCCGTCACAAAATTGTCCTGCCACAGATTGGGAAGAATTGTGGTGATGGCTCCGCCCACATGCAGGACGGTCTTGCTGGTCAGCGCGTAATCCAGCGTAGCTCGCGGTCCCCACCCCGACCAATCCTGGTTGTAGGGCGGTTGTGGGTTGTACACGAAAATTTGTGTAGCGCTGTGGTCCCAATAGGGTGCAGGCTTGCCGTCCGGTCCCAGGAATTGTGCTGATGAAGTCCGATAATGAGATTCATGGATTCGGCTGTTCACTTCGTAACGTAGTCCGTAGTTGACGGTAAAGCGCGGGGTGGCTTTCCAACTATCCTGAGAATAAAAATTGTAGGCTTCACGGCGTACTGCGGCTTCGTCGAATTTTTCACCTGTCGGGGTCACGCTCGCCGCGGCCATCACGTTATACGCGTAGGGCGTGGCCGTCAGCAGGCCGGTCAACGCATCCGGCAAAGGGTCGCTGGGCGCAATGTTGTGAGTGCCGCTAGCTGAAGTAATGGCTACGGGTGAGTAGGCTCGTCCTCCCCCAAAACTGTACAGCCCATTGGTATTGATGCCAAAAATCGTCGCGTCTTTGTTCGCTCGCGATTCGTAGCCCCACCTGAAGGTATGCTTGCCGTGCACATAATTTGCATTCGCCTTGATCTGGTAGAGATTGCTGTAAGAGCCGGTGATCGAGCCACCCGCAGAATTAAACGATTGATACAACCCATCGGCGAAAGTCAGCGCAGGGTCGCTATGGTTTCCAGCAGGGAAAAATGGCGTGCTACGAATGTAGCCAAATGCCAGATCAAACGAGAAATTGGAAGTCACCGTTCGGGTGTAACGCGCCGCCGCATTTCTTTGGTGATCAAAAAACTGCACGCCAAAGGAAGGATCAATTGCGATTTGGTCCGGATTGGTGACTGGTCCGGTCACCTGGTTCAGACTGAATCGTGTCAGCAATTCCGCTTTATCCGAAAGGCGGTGGTCGACCCGTATCGAAAACTGGTCCGTGTTGGTGATTACCTTCGACGAGCCGGCAAAGGTGCGATCGCCAAAGGCGCCGCCTGGTAAATTCGGCAACGGATAACGATTAATTAGTTGCGCGATCCCAGGGTTCACTGGCACGGTAAGCGTGTCGCCTGGATATGTTGTGGTGTCGATTCCTTCGCGTTCAGCCACGGTGGGAACAGCGAAAACCTGTGTGGTTCCCAATACCTGGCGAAAGCCCTGATACTCGCCGAAAAAGTACGTCCAGTTCCGTCCATTGTAAATCTTAGGTAGCACCACTGGTCCGCCCAGCGTGAAGCCAAATTCATTGCGGATGAAGGGCGGAATGCGGCGCGGGTCTTCGGCGGTGGAATGGTCAAAGAAATTGCGCGCATCAAATGCAGCGTTGCGCACAAATTCAAAGGCGCTGCCATGCAGCTCGTCCGTGCCGGACTTGGTCACCACGTTGCTATGGCTTGCGGCTCCGTGTCCGATTTCCGCCGGCATCACGCCCGCGCTGGCCTGCACTTCCTGAATCGCGTCCACGTTGAAATTCGAAAATGTCGCACCGCCCAGTTCCGGGTCGGTGGTGTCCGCCCCATCCATGGCAAACACGGTGGCCGTCCCGCGTTGGCCGTTCACAGAATATTGTTGGGTGAAATTCGCAGCTCCATTTGTATCGGTCATGGTGCCTGCAGCCAACAGCAACAGCTTGCTGAAGTCGCGTGCGTTCAATGGCAAGCTGGAAACTTTTCCAGCGGAAAGATGCTCGCCCCCGCTGGCTTGGGGGGAGGCTTCATCCGCACTCGGAATAATTAGAATTTCCTGTTTTTGGAGAGGCAATTCCAGCGATTCCGTAAGGCTGGTCCCCTCCTTGAACACCACGCGATCGGTGAGCTTCCAGACCTTCTGGTCTTTCTCAACAGAAAGTACATAGCTGCCTGCCGCAACATCGGAAAAAGTGAATTTGCCGCCCAAGGCGCTTTTCACGATGTAGTCGCCTCCGCCCGAGGCCGCGCGCAGAGTGATCGTGGCGTCCACTATCGGGGAGCCCGCATCGTCGCGCAAAGTCCCACTCCAGTTGCCGCCGGAATTCGCCCTTAAAACGGGAACTGTAATTGAGATTATCAGCAGAAAAATTGTGAGGAGCCCCCCCAGGATCGGTTTACGCATTATTTTTCAATTATATGACCACAATACAGTGTCAGACCATGACATCCGTCACACTGGCTTCACCAGAGTTATAGAAACGTGAGCCGGTAGTTGGTGAATTCTCCCCGCTCTCCCGCGGCAGAACCGATTCCGTGCGGCTAACGCTTAACTTGCCATCCCCCAGTTTGAGCGGCGTGTGCTGTAGGATCACGTTGACGCCGCTGCTTGAGTTTGTGGGTTACCTTCTTTTGCTCTTTTGAGTTCTGGAAGTGACTGCGCGAAACTGCTTGGAGGTACCGACGATCAAAGCAACAAGTTAGCTTCGAGGAAGTGAAACCGCTTATGAGCCAGGCTCTGCCCTTTGAGAAGTGTAGGCACGGGATTTTCTAAGGCTGCCGGAGTGTTTTAGGGCGAGAAGGAAGTGAGCGTAGCGATCCCACGACCGGCCACCAGACGGGAAAGAATTTGCACCCAGCGTTCTCTGGCCCGTAGTTCCCAGCGTGGGTCGGACAACAGATAAAGAGCGATCGAGAGAGCACTCAGGATTTTCGGTGTGCCATGGCGGTCGCGCCGGCGCGGTTGCTCGAAATAAGGACGCAACTTCTCGGCGAGCGGATCCTGGCCCAACAGCAGCAAGACCAGATAGGCCAAGGTAAATCCCATCAACAGCCGCAAGATGCGTTCTGGCTTCTGCACTTGGAGTCGCAAACCCCGCAGGCCCAGATGGCTCTTCCAATCTCGGAAACAGTGTTCAATGCGCATGCGCTGGCGATACAAGCAGACTACTTCTTCGGTCGGCAGCCAGGACTCCGAGTCGGGCGGCACCACTAAGAACCACGGCTGTTGAAATCCTGTCTCACGATAGACGATCACATCCACCGGTTCTGCCTTCTGGCTGTGATACAGCACATGGCGATAGCGCACCGGCCAGTTGGTGCGGTGGGGCAGACGTCCTAAACTCAGGCGCTGTCGGCGGCCTCGGACGGTGGCCTGCACAATCACTTTATGGGGTGCACGGATCAGGAACGGTTGCTGACCTCGATTCAGATCTTTGATCAACGCCACGCGGGCATAGCCACGATCAAAGACCAGGATGAGACGCGTGCGCGGTGGGGCGGCCTCCGCCAACCAGGTGAGCAGATAACGTTCGATGGTGTTTTGCGAAGGAGGAGTCAGCGTTTTCCAAGGATATTCGAAATCGATCCAGGCCACGGGGATGGCCCGACCTTCCAGAGGGATGGCGGCATTGATGACTTCGACGCCGTCAATGGTCGTTTGATCGACGAGCACAATCACCCAAGGAGGCGGTTTCCGCCCCAGGATCAGCGTCAACATGCATTCGGCCAGACTGGACGGATCAAAGTATTTGCACTTGAGGAAGCGGGAAAGCCACTTATAGCTACTTTTGAAGTTCACCCCTTGGGGCAAGACCCGGGCGATGGAACTGAGATGGAGACCGCCATAGCCGAAGCGGACACTCAACGCCAGACGCAGGAAGGCACAGGTCAGGCGGGTGAGATTCTTTCTGACGGGACGGCGGAGATGCGGGAAATAGGTCTCGATCAATCGGCCGACGGTAGAAGAAAGGTTCTGATTCATCTATATAAATGAAACACCATCAAGTCAAAAAAATAGCTACCGCTTGGATCGCAACAATTCGTGATTCAGCTCGCAAATGGCCTCCAGCTTGGCCCGCAGCTTCTGGTAGTTCCCCAGCCACTTCTCTACTTGTGGCCGCTGTTCGGCTCGGATACTGAACTGCCGTGTGCGTCCTCCCGGATAGCTGACCGTCAGAACCCAGACGAGGTGGCCTTCGCCTCGCCGACACTTCGGACAACCCCGACGATGAAAAATCTTCCGATGTAGCAACGAACCCCGCACGATCTCGGAGGCGTCCGGGAGCTGCCGGACGAGCTGGTCGCGCGTTTTAATGGTTTCCTCTCGTTTCATCTAGGAACATGAAACACCAAGAGATAGCTGGTTGTCAAGACTGCGCGTCGAAAAAACGACACTAAAACTGGGGGAGGGCAAGAACGCTTAACTGTTGACAGCAAGGCCCACAGTCGCTAAATGTAACCTTCAAGGGTTTCTACGAACAACTCCAATTCAGAGTTTGCATTTCACTGAGTACGGTGTCGATTTTCTCGGTTACGGAGGGGAGTCCTGGGTTGATTGAGACCGAACAACTTTATCGGGGCCTGGTTGAGAACAGCCGCGATCTGATCTGTACGCATGATTTGAACGGTGTTCTGCTAACCGTTAATCTCGCCGCCGCGCAGACTCTCGGTTATGATCCGGGCGAACTGGTGAACCGTAGCTTGCGCGAACTTCTTCACCCAAGTGTTCACGGAGACCTGGATGTCTATCTAGCTTTGCTAAGGGAGCAGAAAACGGCATCCGGATTCATCGAGTTCCGGACCAAGGGTGGGGAAACACGCATCTGGAAGTACACCAGCACGCTGCGCTCCGAGGGAGTAGAAATTCCTTTCGTGCAGGGCATGGCACACGACTACACTGAAATTTTGCAGGCCCAGCAGGAGATCCGCGAAGGGGAAGAACGCCTGCGCGTCGCTGCAGAAGTTGGCAGGATGTATGCCTGGGAATGGAATCCCGTCACGGACGTGGTGCGGCGATCTGCAGAATGCGCTGATATTCTTGGGTTAAAAGAATCCGTCCAGGAAGATACCGCAAAGGGTTATTTCACTTTTGTGCATCCCGAAGATCGTGCCCGCTTGTGGGATTTGGCTACGTCGTTGACGCCGGAGAGTCCGGCCTATCGGACTGACTACCGCAGATACCGACCGGATGGTGGCCTGGTGTGGCTGCAAGAGAGTGGCCGCGCCACGTTCGACAAAAACGGCAAAATGATCCGCCTGATCGGAATGACTGCCGATATCACCGAGCGCAGGATGGCGGAGGAAAGACTGCGGGAGAGTGAAGAGCGCATCCGGCGTATCGTGCAGAAATCTCCAGTGGCCATGCTTGTTACCGATGAGTCCGAACGAAAGAACGAACTCCTCAATGACAAATTCACGGCTCTATTTGGTTACTCGATCGAGGACATCCCCAGCGTGGAAAAATGGTGGGCGCTAGCCTATCCCGACGGAATTTATCGAGCGGAAGTTGCAGCAGAGTGGCGCGTGCGCGTATCCGAGGCAGTGAAGAATCGCTCTGAAATTTCGCCAATGGAGGCACGCGTCTGCTGCAAGGATGGATCCTACCGCTACATTGAGTTTCACTTCGCCTCTCTCGGCCAGACTAACCTGGTGAGCTTTGTGGATCTTACCGATCACAAAATTGCGCAACAGGAATTAGCCAAGGTGGGTGGGCGTCTCATTGATGCACAGGAGAAAGAACGCACACGAATCGCCAGAGATCTCCACGACGATGTTTGTCAACGACTCGCTCTTTTGGCGATCGAACTGGAGGCACTGGGCGAAAAACCTTTCGACTCTCGGCCGCAGATTCGCAAGCAGGTTAACAAATTGAAAAGAAGCGTCTCGGAAATCCTCACCGATGTGGAGGTAATTTCCCACGAACTGCATTCCTCGAAGTTAGATTTGCTCGGCTTGAATGCAGCGGTCAGAAGCCTTTGTAGGCAATTCTCGATGGATCACAAAGTAAAAGTAGATTTTATTGAGAAAGACTTGACCAACTCGCTGCCCAAGGATGTTTCCATTTGCCTGTTTCGAATTGTCCAGGAGGCATTGAGTAACTGCGTGAAACATAGTGGGGCGGATCGCTACCAAGTGCGATTGTCCGGTGGGCCTAGTGAGGTTCACCTCGTCGTTTGCGATGAAGGTGTGGGATTTGACCCGGACGTTGCGATCAATTCCGGCGGACTTGGATTAATCAGCATGCGAGAGCGAATCACAATGGTCAACGGCACCATTGCGATCAATTCAAAGTTGAGACGCGGAACGGAAATCTACTGCACTGTACCTATCGAACATGGGACATCATGACGGTCTCGGATTATTCCCGGGCGGAGTAGGAAAAGCAAATCTCGATTGATTGGGCGATGGAGAAGATAATCCCCCCTGCACACTGGCGCACTTGATTGATTTTGAATTTGCACGCATAGTACGATTCTCTCGCCACAGAACTGCGCGTTGTTTTTGTTCGATGCCAGGGTTGAGCCCGTCTTTTGCCCATGTTGAGGAGTCTTACATGTCCCAATTTGCGCAGTGCTTCATCTCCAGAGTTTCATCGCCCCGCAACCAACTCACTCACAGGATTGCATTGTTTCTTTTTGGCTTCTCTCTCTTCACTTCGCTCCTAACTGCAATTGGAGCAGCCACGGAACAGACACAGACGCATGCTTCGACCGTCCTAGTCGCTGTGGATCACCGCCATTCCGTCGGCCTCAACGGCCCCTGGCATTTCATTGTCGATCCCTACGGCAATGGCCTCTACGATCGAGAAGGCAAAGTACGAGACAACGGATTCGCGCAAAATGCGAAATCCACCGACAAGAATCGCCTGATCGAATACAGCTTTGCAAAATCTCCCACTCTGCAGGTTCCCGGCGATTGGAACACGCAGCGCGATTCGCTTTTCTTCTACGAGGGGCCACTCTGGTACGAGAAGGACTTTTCTTATTACAAGCCGGTGGGGAAGCGCGTCTTTCTGCATGTCGGTGCCGCGAATTACCGCGCGTACCTGTGGGTTAACGGCGAACATGTTTGCGACCACGAAGGTGGTTTCACCAGCTTTGATTGCGAAGTTACCCAAGCGCTGAAAGACGGAGACAATTTCGCCGTCATCGCTGTCGACAATACACGCATCGCCGATGGAGTTCCCACACTAAAGACGGATTGGTGGAACTACGGAGGTTTGACTCGCGATGTTTCCCTGGTCGAAGTCAGCGAACATTTCATCGACGATTTCGATCTCCATCTTAGGCGCGGAACAAAGGACCAGATTGACGGTTGGGCGCACATGGAGGGTGTGTCTGCGGGTGCCGAGATAAAAATCACGGTGGCAAGCAACGCAAGCAGTTCCACTTTGATTGTCAAAACTGGTACTGATGGCGTCGCAGAGATCCATCTGCGTGATGACAAACTTCAACTCTGGTCACCGGACCATCCCACGCTTTATCACGTTACTTTGTCGGCGACCGAGGACAGGTTGGAAGATGACATCGGGTTTCGCACCATTGAAACGCGCGGCACGGAAATCCTGCTGAACGGCCAGCCCATCTTCCTGAAGGGAATTAACATTCACGCAGAAGCTCCCATCCGCACAGGCCGCGCCTACAGCGAAAAGGATGCAGAAACTTTGCTTGGATGGGTGCGTGAACTTGGCGGCAATTTTGTCCGGCTCGCTCACTATCCTCATAGCGAGCGCATGACGCGTCTTGCCGACAAAATGGGAATTCTGGTGTGGTCGGAAATTCCTGTGTATTGGGAGTGCCATTTTGGCGATCCGCTGGTACTGGCAAAAGCACAATCGCAGTTGTCAGAAATGATTCGCCGCGATCGAGACAAAGCCTCTGTGATTCTCTGGTCGGTTGCCAACGAAACTCCGGGCACTGCCGTGCGCACGAAATTTCTCACCACGCTGGTGCAGAATGCGCGTGACCTTGATCCGTCCCGCTTGGTGACGGCCGCGCTGCTCGTTCACGGCGAAGGCGACATTAAGATTGTCGATGACCCGCTCGGCAATGTTCTCGACGTGCTTGGCACCAATGAATACATCGGCTGGTACGAGCGCACTCCTCCGGACGCCGACTATTTCCGCTGGGACATTCACTTTCAAAAACCCGTGATCATGAGCGAATTCGGCGGCAGCGCGAAGGGTAGCAATCATGGCGACGCCACTACGCGGTGGACCGAAGAATTCCAGGCCAGCATCTACGAGCACCAACTCACCATGCTGAATCAAATTCCGCAGCTTCGCGGAATCAGTCCGTGGATCTTGATGGATTTTCGCTCGCCTCTTCGCCTCTTGCCCGAAATGCAGGACTACTTCAATCGCAAAGGTCTGATCTCTCCGGAAGGCCAAAAGAAAAAGGCCTTCTATGTTTTGCAGAAGGCCTACAAAGAAAACACCATCGGCCACGTCGAATAGTTCGATTATCTAGACCGAAAAACGCTCTCGAAGCGCCCACAGACCTAGGCCAGGATTGGGCACAAAGAAAATCTCTTCTCCATCCATAACATTGAGTCCGCATTTCATTGTGCTGGGATCGAACCGGTTCGTCATTTCATTCAAATCCCCGAACTCGTATCCGACACTTTCAATTTCTTTCCGGCTCAGCCCGCCGGGACAGTACCTGATCTTGAAACGGCCTTCCGACGAGCCATGAATCAGATGTGCCGCCGCGCTTAAGTCGCCCGCCAAGTCCTCATTCTTTGCCACTGCCGCAAGGCTCGCCTGCGTCCCAAAATATCCGTACTTGCGAATCAATTGATCGATGCGCGGGTCTTCGCCAAACTCTTTCACTCCCGGCGCAAGCACAATCAATTCCGCATCATCAGCAAGCGCCATCCGCATGCGGTAGATCGCCTTATTTCCCAGCCACGTGCTCTTGAACTCTTCCGAAGTGAGATAAACAACTGCCTTGCGAATCGGCTTTTCGACAAATACAAAATTGACCTTCAGGCTCAACGCGCTCGCCTTCTGAAAACATTCCTCGTCTTCACCAATAAAAAGCCCGCGCGTGACCAGCCGGCCTGCTTCATCGGCCGCCACTACTGTCAACACATAAACAATGGGAAGATTCTTCAGGAAACGGTTCGACGCATAATTCAGCACACGTCGCACAGGATTGTTCGCGCGCCCCATAATTCGTTCCATGCCATACACCGCGCCCAGGTAATGACTGCGGTTGATGCCTTCCGGCCCTCCTGTGCCAACCAGAATATTTTTGTTGTAGTTGGCCATACCGATCACTTCGTGTGGTACCACCTGGCCAATCGATAAAATCAAATCGAAGTCGCCCTCCGCAACCAGCCGATTCACCTGCGCTGGCCATGCGTAGTGCAGCTTTCCTTCAGACTGCTCGTGAATAAACTCCGCTGGCACTTCTCCCAGGGTGACGGCATCTTTGCGCCAGTCGTGTACGTGAAATAGAGTCTGCGGCATTTCGCCAAACATCCGAAGAAGTTGTTCCGCTGTCATCGCCGCGTGCGTGCCCAGCGCAGGGAGCACGGCGCGCAATCGCTCTCCGTAATACCCGTGCGTGTATTGTGTTAATTCACCAGCGCGAGAGTGGAATCGGCTTATGTCCGGCGGAATCGCTAGCACGCGTTCGCACTTCCCCAACCGATCCAGCGCACCTACGAGTTTTTGCTGCAAACCGGCGGAAGAAAGTTCGGTGTGTTCATCGCCAAGTTCAAGAAGAACGCTCATTCGCTCGCCTTCACCACTTGCCCGATGGAAATCGGCCGCAATCCCGGCGCCAGCAATTGCAGTAGCGCCCACCCGATCAAGTAAGCCGACGCTGACGCCGCAAAAAGCGGCTTGTAACTCTGGGTCACCTGCAGCACCCACCCCGTGCTCAATGAAAACAGCACCCCACCCACCGCCCCTGCCGTTCCACCCATTCCAACGACTGTGCCCACAACACTTTTCGGGAACATGTCAGACACCGTCGTAAACAAGTTCGCCGACCATCCTTGATGTGCCGCCGCTGCGAGACTTAGTAGTCCGATCGCGATCCACAACGACGCCGCCCTACTTGCGAAAAACATAGGCAGCACCAGCGAACCGCAAATTAGCATGGCGGCGAGTCGTGATTTTGACATACTCAGTCCGCGCTGGCGAAACGCAGCCGGCAGCCATCCGCCTCCGACGCTTCCCACCATCGAAATCATATAGACAACGATAAGTGGCGGACCGATCCTGCTGAGTCCCAAGTGATATTTTCCGTCGAAGAATTTCGGTAACCAATAAAGATAAAACCACCAGATGGGATCAGTCAGGAATTTCGCAAGAACGAATGCCCACGTTTGCCGGTAACTCAACAGCGATCTCCAGGGCACTTCCGCCTTCGCCTCAGCCGGTATTTTTACTGCTTCCTCGGTGAATGATTTGAGCTCCTCCGCTGTCACGGACGGATGCTCTTCGGGCCGGTGGTACATGGCCAGCCACCATACGATCCAGAATGCGCCGAAAATTCCTGTCGCCAGAAATGCCGCGCGCCATCCGAGCTTCAGCGTGATCCAAGGAATCAATGCGGGCGCCAGAATCGCTCCAATACCTGCGCCAGAATTAAATATTCCCGTAGCCAGCGAACGTTCTTTGGGCGAAAACCATTCTGCGACGGTCTTGATGGCCGCGGGAAAACTGCCTGATTCACCCAGTCCAAGGAAAAATCGTGCGACGCCAAATCCCAATGCCGTGGACGCAAACGCGTGCGCCATCGAAGCCAGACTCCAGAACGCCATCAGGATGGCAAATCCCACCCGGCTACCTAGTTTGTCCACCAAACGACCTGCGCCTAACAGTCCGATCGCGTATGCCGCTTGAAATGCCGCAACGATATATCCGTACTGTACTTCACTCCATCCGATATTTTGCCGTAGCGTCGGCTCCAGAAGGCCCAGCACCTGGCGGTCAACGTAATTTATGGACGTGGCGAAAAAAAGCATCGCGCAGATGGTCCAGCGTGCACGGGGTGCGTGGAATCCTGGAGAGGCGATAACGCGCATTGAGGCACGATTTTCTCCAGCCATTCGGAGAAACCTTTCTGTACCTAGAGTTTGTATACTTTTCGTGCCAGTCCGTAAGCAAGTTCAGAAGCAATTTCCGTCGCCTCGTCCTCTCCCAAACGGTGCTCCGCAACCAATCGCGACAGAAAAGCGCAATCCACTCGCCGCGCCACATCGTGCCTCGCCGGGATGGAAAGAAAGGCGCGAGTATCATCGTTGAATCCGACGGTGTTGTAAAATCCAGCCGTTTCCGTCGTGTATTCCCGGAAACGCATGATGCCCTCGGGGCTGTCATGGAACCACCACGCTGGTCCAAGCTTCAGGCACGGGTAATGTCCTGCCAACGGCGCCAGTTCGCGGCTATAAGTAGACTCATCCAGAGTGAACAGAATGATGGTGAGGTCGCGTTCATTCCCAAAGCGATTCAGCAGCGGCTGCAAGCCTCTTACGTAATCCGTCGCTGCCGGAATGTCTGCACCGACATCGCGTCCGAACCGTTCATACACTTGAGCATTGTGATTGCGGAAACTTCCTGGATGGATTTGCAGCACCAGTCCGTCGTCCAGGCTCATCGCCGCCATTTCGGTCAACATCTGCGCGCGAAATTCTTCCTGCTCTTCCGGATCTGCAATTCCGGAGATTATCCTGCGATACAGCCGTTCCGCCGATCCTGTGCTCAAGTCCGCGGTCTGCGCTGACGGATGTCCGTGATCCGTTGCCGTGCAGCCGAGCGTTTTGAAATCCTGGCGTCTATTACGCAAAGCCGCAAGATACCCCTCCCATTGAGCCGCATCCTGGCCGGTAATCTCTCCCAGGCGCGCGATATTTTCTCGAAAACCTGGAAAATCGGGGTCCACGACGGAATCGGGTCGAAACGTCGGCACAATCCGGCCGCGAAAATCCGACGCGCGAATTTTTTTGTGGTGTTCCAGAGAATCCAGGGCAGAATCCGTTGTCGCCAGCACCTCAATCTTGAATTGCTCGTAGAGAGCGCGTGGTCGAAATTCCGGTGTGCACAGTCTTTCCTGGATGCGGTCGTAAAACTCATCCGCATTCTTGCCGCTTAGCCGTTCCTCCAGACCAAACAATTCCTGAAATGCGAAATCAAGCCACAGGCGGGTCGGTGTCCCACGAAACAAATAATAGTGCTCTGCAAAAATCCTCCACACTCCGCGCGGATCCTCCAGCGAAGTGCAACCCACCCCCAGCCGCTCCATTGAAATTCCGTGGCTGTACAGCATTCGGAATACATAATGATCTGGCACGATGAACAACTGCGCGGGATCCGGAAACGCTTCATCATTGGCAAACCATCGCGGATTGGTATGCCCATGCGGGCTGACAATCGGTAAATCTCGCACGCCGGTGTAGAGCCGTCGCGCAATGGCCCGCGTCGTTGGGTCCGCGGGGAACAGTCGGTCTTCGTTCAGCATGGTCACAGGGTTTCTCGAACTTTCGGGAGCATGAGCTATTGGAGTCTAATCCCAACCCACAAACCGCCCGGCCATTGTACCGTAACCTGCCTCTGGGATGGCGGTAAGGCAAGGTGTGCACTAAAACGCACGACGGGGAGAGGGGTGGCTCCTTTCGCGCAGCAACAATCTCTCTCGGTCCTCCTAATCCGCGCATTTTCAATACAATGTCGTAACTCCCCATGGCGCAGTGCGTGCTCTTTTACTATCGGGCGTGTGGTCTGCCCTATCGAATCGAGACTGGTGTCCCTTCCCTAGGGTTGCCCCGCCTCGTAGGGGGATGCCATGAAACCTTATCGGGAAATTGCGGCCCTCGCGAGCCTGCAAGTTATCTGTTTTTTGCTACTTACCCATTTGGAGCCGGATTTCTTCCTGCTCCATTTCTACCAAACCATCGTCTACCTTGCGATCATGATCATGTTGTTCTACATGGAAGATCGCTGGGCGTACATGATCGGCATGGTCGCTCCGGCGGTATGGCTCTTGTTGACTTTTTCCACCGGACTCCTTGGCAGCGCCGCCCGGCAAATCGTGGGCTTTGGTCAGGGGCACGGCATGACAAATCCAGTCAGCTTCGTCGCGGCTATGTCTGCGATACTCAGCCTGCTGATGATTGGCGCCTGCGCCCGGCGCTGGCAGAAGGAGTATGCGGGCTTAGGCAAGTCTGCCAGCACATTCGCCATTAGTCTTGGAATCGTAGCCGTCTATTACGGAATCCTGGTGGCGTGGTTCTGGCGTATGTTCCCATTCGTACCGACGCACAGCTGAGTTTGCTGGCGCATGTTGATCCAGTTGTCTCTGTATGGGTTGGGCATCAGCCCGGCCCCTGGCCTCATTCAAGCAGGGGCATGATACATCGTGTCCTTCTTGGGTTGGCTCTTGTAGTTGCGTTTCTTTTGAGAATTCGAGCTGCGAGGTATATCTTTACCAATGGCAGACCCACCAGAACCGCATCAGATGCTTCCTCCACATCATAATCGACGCTTCGAGGCCGCATGGCTGGCGTTTGCATTCGCGCTCGCCCTTCACGTCACTGATGAAGCCACCCACGATTTCCTCTCCACTTACAACGCCAGCGTCCACGCCCTACGCGACCGCTTGCCATTTCTTCCCCTGCCCACATTCACGTTTCCGGTATGGCTCTCAGGATTAAGTGCCGCAATTCTCCTGCTGCTCTGCCTTACGCCATTTGCGTCTCGGGGAGCACTCTGGCTGCGCGTCGCTTCCCGGCCCTTGGCCCTCATCGTTGGAGTGTTCAATGCCGCTCTCCATATCGGCAGCTCCATCTACTTTCATCGCTTAATGCCCGGTGTCTACAGTGCGCCACTCCTTTTCCTCGCAGCGCTCTTTCTCCTGGACGCTTCGCGTTCCGCACATTCTACTTCCCTCCAAGCTTGATATTGAAACCGTTCACTCGCACCGCACGTCTCTCACTTTAGAAGACAGCTAACAGTTCCATAGCCTTTTCTAGGAGGCTTCTATGTTGAAGACTTTCCGGTGGTGTGTAGTGTGTCTCACCTTCATCGCAATTCTTTCAGTGCCTTCTGCGAGATCCCAACAAACTCCTCAAGTCGGCCCGGCACCCGTGCCGCCAGCGCTTCTCGTCGCAAAGAAAGTCTTCATCTCCAATGCAGGGGCTGACAGCGGGCTTTTCCCTCATCCCTTCAGCGGCGATCCGAATCGCCCCTATAACCAATTTTATGCAGCGGTGCAGGGGATTGGACGGTATGAGCTTGTTCCCGAACCACAAGAGGCCAATCTCATTCTGGAAATACAACTCATCGCGCCCTACGGTCCCACAAACGCCAATAAACAGAAAGGTGCGCCTGACCCGCTGCCAATGTTTCGCCTGAGGATTTTCGACCGCAAAACGCACTACATCCTCTGGACTCTCACCGAATCCATCGCCGCTGCAAATCTCCAGAAAACCCACGACCGCAATTACGATGAAGCCCTCTCTGCTTTGGCCCAGGATCTGAAGAATCTCATTACTGGTCGCGGGCGCGCATTCTAGTCAGTCCTTCCGCTAGCTAAGATTGTATTCAATCACGTCAGCGAACTTCGTCCATCCATGCCTGCCGATGTGCAGCCTCCATTTCTCAGTTGCGCACATTTATCACTCTTGCGTGATCTCTCAAACTCCATTACGCTAAAAATGTTGCCCGCGGCGGCCCCCTCCTCCCCGCACTCGATTGTTCAATTCGCAATCTAATCTTGCTCCGCGAAGGATTACGTATGACGCACAAAAATACTTGGGCGAGACTTGCTATGATCGTCCTACTCTGTTTGCCGCTGGCCGCCTGCAAAGACACAAAAACTCTACAAGAGAACGAGCAGTTGAAGGCCCATGTGGCGGAACTCCAGAAAGAAAACGGGCAAATGGGAAACGATCTCGAAGCCATGACTGCGGCTCGTGATGAGTTGCAGAATGAAAACGATACACTTAAAGCACAGCTCGCTTCCCTGAAAAAGAAACATACCAGTACCAAATCCACCAGCAAGAAGCATCATAAGAAGTAAGGGGCATGGTCTTAAGGTCCGCATGGATTGTGATTGGTGCAAATAGGTTTCTATTGTCATCGTAAGAAAAGAGAGGCTCGCAACATGAAAAGATTTGAAGTGGATTTTCGCTACCAGGATCGCAAAGATGGATCAGTTACGTCGACACTGAAAGTTGATGCATCGAGCCTTCCGGGAGCGGTCGGCAAAGCCGTCCGTGAATTCGTTAAGGGTTTGGACCGCAAGCAGCGATTCGATATGAACAAGAGCGGACTCGAGATTACCGCTAAGCCTATCGATGTGTCATCGGATGCACAAGCAGGGAAAGCTGCAGACGCCGCCGTTAGCTAATCAGCAAGCAACAAAGGCGCGGTGGTCAACCAGCGGTCCCGCGTCCTTTGGCATTTGGTTTTCCAAAGGGTGCGGGGCTAGTTTCAACTACAAGCTGATCGCGGCCCGGCTAATGGTTTTCAATCAGCTAGAGAATCGGCGTACGCTCAGAGCTATCGGCAGCCCGACACAGAAAATGTGTATGGCGATGCCGATGATCATCATTTTCAAAGAAAACTGTCGCTTGGCTGCCGCAGAGAGTGGCAACACAATATATTGCATGAAGAAATAGACCGCCGCACCGTACAAAACTCCGGAAACGATCGCATGCTCGATTAGAAAGCCAATCCCCCGGCTGGCCAAAACGTAAACACCCGCCGCTCCAAATGCGATGAAGAAATGACAAAACAGGCCAAGCAGTGCGGTCGTCAACCCGCCGGAGAATGCGCTCTGCCCCAATAATCCGCTGGCAACACCTTGCAGCAGTCGCAATGATTTCAGTCCGAAGAAGCCATAGACCACTAACGCGGCGGCGATGTCCAGGACGCCGCAGGCAGAACCAGCCCATACCCATGCAAGCAGAGCGTTCGGATTCCTGATCAAAGAAGCCTCCTTTGCTTTATTCACGGTAAGTTACGCTGAATTTAGATGATCGAGGTTCCTACCCCGATATGCCCAGTTTTAGGCCTCGTGCCAAATGAAAAACAGAGTTCTCATGTTATAACTCAGGACACCAAAAAGTCGCGCCCAGTTCGAGGGAGACCAAACCGATGACTCGTGTGATGGGATATCTGGTCCAGTTCGTTCTGCTGTTCACCATGCTCGCGTCCATCGCAATAGCGCAAACTCCCGGTACCAGCCCAGCCCCAGCCGCGCCTGCTGTCACTCACCAGACCACCCCTCAATCGTTCGACGTCAACGCGGCCGTCGAAAGCTATCTCGCCAAGATGCCTCCCGCACAGCGCGGTCGTTCCAACGCGTATTTTGAAGGCGGCTACTGGATGCTCTTGTGGGATTTTCTCTTTACTGTTTTGGTCATGTGGCTCTTGCTCAAGTTTCGCTGGTCGATGCGCATGCGCGATCTTGCCGAACGCGTCACACGCTTTCGAGCTCTCCAGACCGCGTTCTATTGGCTCCAATTCATTATAGCTGTCTACGTGCTCACCTTTCCGCTCACCGTTTACGAAAGCTATTTCCGTGAACACAAGTACGGCCTCTTGAATCAGACGTTCGGGCCGTGGCTGCGCGACCAGATGGTCATGCTGATGGTGAGCCTAGTCCTCGGCGGGATTCTGATGATTCCGCTTTTCTGGTTGGTGCGGCGCCTGGACAAAAACTGGTGGGTGTGGGGAGCCGCGGTGAGCGTTGTTTTTCTCACCCTCGTCAGTCTCATCGCTCCGGTTTACATCTCTCCGCTCTTCAACAAATATACGAGGCTGCAGGACGCTCGCATCAAAGACCCCATCCTCAGCATGGCTCGTGCGAACGGAATTCCGGCAACGGATGTATATGAAAATGACGCCTCGCGCCAATCCAATCGTGTCAGCGCCAACGTCAGTGGGTTCGCCGGAACACTGCGAATCACGCTGAATGACAATCTTCTGAACCGCTGCACTTTGCCCGAGATTGAAACAACCATGGGTCACGAAATAGGCCATTACGTTTTGAACCACGCGTACAAAGGACTGGTCCTATATGGCGTCGTAGTGGTACTCATGTTTGTCTTCCTAAGTAAATGGATCAACTTCGCGCTCTCCCGCTGGGGAGAGAACTGGGGGATCCGCGGGACCTCCGACGTTGCTGTGTTGCCTCTCGCCGTCATCGGTCTATCCCTCTTTTTGTTTCTCATGACGCCTGTGAACAACACTATCTCTCGCACCATGGAATTCGAGGCCGACATGTACGGCCTGAATTCCGCGCGTCAACCCGATGGCGAAGCCAACATCGACATGATGCTTGGGGAATATCGCAAACTCGATCCCGGCCCCGTGGAAGAAATCATCTTCTTCGATCATCCCAGCGGGCGCACTCGCGTCACCGCCGCCATGCGCTGGAAGGCCGAGCATCCAGAGACCGCGTCTCCCGAAGAGTTGGCCAGGCCGTTGTTCAACAAACAATAGCGAGCTATTTCAGCTCAAGTCTGTCTTTTTGTTCGCGCAGCGAATCATAAAGGGATGCGTTGCCCAGCAGAGTTCAACTGGAGTTTTTGGATTGCAGATTCCTTGCTTCTGCGGTTCAGATCAGCGACCAACCATAGAGTGTCAGCACCAGAAACAGTGTAACCACACCAAGACTCACGAGTGAGAGCGTTCTCCCGTTGCCGAGGAGGCAGTCGCGGGTCTCGGCTTTGAGGCACAGAACAACCGCCACGAGCAGCACCCCGCCCCATGAAATTGCGCACGGCAAACCGGGATATTGCGACATCGCGGCAAGGGTTCTCTCTGATGGCTGACTGGCGGGGACCCACCAAGGCAGGATTGGTGCAAAACCAGCAGCCAGCACAAATGCAAGAATTTTGCGGCTGGCCCACCTCTTGATTTTGGGCACGGGTTTCGCTTTGCGAATTTTGCGCCATACAAAGTACTCCCAAAGCAGCAGCCCAACGGCCAGTGGTATCCACCCGTAGAGGGAACTTTCCCGGTCGGCCCACAGCCAGCCTCTAAAAAATAGAACCGAAGGGTGCAGGGTGGATAATTTCGGCAGAAAAAACAGGCCGGCGACAGAATTCGCAATCACCGCAAGGAAAAGTAAGGCCAGACTGATGAGCTGGACCCATTCGTGCGACGGCGTCCGGTGACAGCGTGTGCAGACGCGTCGTTCCGGGAAAATCTTTAATCCGCAATGTTCACAATACACGGCGACCCCACTTCGCTTCCTCAGTGACGACACCGCTAAGCGCACAAAGCCTATCCCAAGGTCACTGCCTAGCCAACTGGTCCGAAGTGCAGGACCTGCAACGCGAAAGGACAATGATCGAAAGGCGGGCGACCGATTCTTTGACGGGTGAGCTGGTTTTCTCTGGACCCCTGTTTCTAATTCAGACCTTCTGGTGGCCAAAAGAAAGAATGGAATAGGTCCACTGCGGAAAACTATCGTGCTGGTGCGTTCGACGAAGTCTTGATATATCGGCTGGCCCACGTCAAAAACGTAGGCCAGTTTGGCCCCGTTGTGTGTCCACCGGCGTGCTGGCGAAAGGCGAGGTCGCCGCTGACGAGCGCGGTCTCCACCGGTGGGAATTCGGTGGTTCCCAGTTCTTTTTTGCCCAGGAGCGTGTACACTGGCCCGGCGGCAACCTCGGCAACGAACATTCCTTTCGCGTCCACCCAGCCACCCTCCACTTCTTGCGATCCTGAGCTGATGAATACCGGCCGGGGAGCGCACAGGGCGATCAGATCGTCCGCATCCACCGGCAGATCATTGGGCGTGAGCGGTCCCGCATACTTCAGAAAATTTCCGGCCATCCAGTGGTATTCGCCGGTGCCTGCCAGATTTTCGACCTGCTCGCCAAACGTACGGTGCAGCAGTTTTGCCCCGCCCGCGCCGGAAGAGCCAACAAAGGCAATCGCGAAGCGTGAATCGTCAGCCATGGTGACGAGCGCCGCTTTTCCGTAACGCGATAGCCCTTCGATTCCAACCTGTCTCGCGTCAACGGATTTATCCGTCGCAAAATAATCCAGTGCGCGGCTGGCTCCCCACGACCACGCGCGCAACGCGCCCCAATCATCCAGTTTTCGTGGCTGCCCCATGTTGGCCAGTCCAATAATTCCCTCGGTGAGCCCCGCCCCGTTATCGGCCTGATAGCTGGTGGGAATCAGAATCGCGTAGCCCCATCCCTTCGCCAGGACTTGTTGCTGCCAGGGAATACCATTGCCCACCATTGCAGCCCATTGCGCTTCCGTCATGCGTTTTTTTAGGGTTTCCAGGAATTTGGGATCAAAGGAAAATTCCATGACGACTGGCACGGGGCCGGATGCATTTGCGGGAATGGTGAGCGTCAGATCTATATTCACAGTAAGGAGCGGGTAGGGAGAATTGTCGATGTGTCCCAAAAGCTTTTTCGTAATGACGGGGATGTCGCCGATTTTTTCATTGGTGGTACTGACTACCTCCCAATTCACTTTTGGCGTTTGTTTCGGAACGCGCCCGTAAATTTCCCGGTCGAAATACTCCACAATTTCCGGGCGGCGTACTTCCCACCAGATTTTTGGCGTGGTGACTTTCTTGCCGTCGTTCAAGATCAGCGGATCGGGAATGGTTTTGTACGTGGTGGCTTTGGATTCGTCGTAGTTGGCGGCGTTCGGGGACTTGGGATCGCCGTCTGGTCCTCGTCGAAGGGAAGTGATGTGCAGCAAATCGAGCATGCGCTGGTGATCCTGCTCCGCGGTCAAATGCACGACGGGAGGCAGGGCATTAGTCGAGTTTGGCGTCTGAGCAGGAATTCCTATGGAAACGAAAACAAGGAGAACGCATCCGGCTAGAAAAGCGCCAACGATCCAACGAACTCTGCCCCGAATTCTCAAATATTCCTCCTCGCGTACGGCAATCGCCAATACGCC
This sequence comes from Candidatus Acidiferrales bacterium, assembly GCA_963726725.1. GTDB lineage: Bacteria > Acidobacteriota > Terriglobia > Acidiferrales > UBA7541 > Acidiferrum. The sequence continues at coordinate 160,402 of CAVSDV010000020.1, read as the reverse complement.
CTTCTTAAGGATGAAATGCGCGATCTATCCAGACGAAAGATTATCATCGATTCATAGCCTAAACGCCTGGCCAGGACCAGCCGTTCGCGTGCCGAGTTCGGAATAAAGTGGCCTTCGTGTCAGGTTGACTTGAGCAGCAGGAGACGGTATTTTCACTGGACCCAACCAGGTGCCCACGATCCCGAAGGTCTCTCCCGAATGCAATCGCAAGAATTCACAGAATTACTCGCCCGATGGAAGAAGGGGGATCAGGAAGCCCTAAAGGCACTGATTCCAATTGTTTACAAGGAACTCCACGATCTGGCGCATCGCTACTTGCTACGCGAGCGCAGCGACCACACCTTGCGGAGCACTGCACTGGTTCATGAAGCTTATCTGCGACTGGCGGATCAGGGGCCCGCAGACACGGAAAACCACGCGCACTTTGTGGGGATTGCGGCGCGCCTGATGCGTCAGATTCTGGTGGACTATGCACGAACGCGTAACGCCGCGAAGCGTGGGCCGGACTGCAAAGTACAATTGGAAGAGGTATTGGCGCTGCCAAAAGCGAAGAGTGCAGACGTAATTGCGCTTGATGACGCTTTGACGGATTTAGCGCGGGTGGACGAACAACAAAGCCGCATCGTGGAATTGCGATTTTTCGGTGGACTGACGACGGAAGAAACAGCGCAGGTCCTCGGCGTTTCCACTTCCACTGTGAAACGTGATTGGAATGTAGCCAAGGCGTGGTTGACGCGGGAAATGACGCGAGCAGGCGATGACCAAACCCGAACGGTGGGATAGGATCAAGGAAATTGTGGGCGAGGCGCTGGAGCGTCCACCCAGCGAACGGGCCGTGTACCTTGATGTCGCCTGCTCCAGGGACGCATCGATTCGCGGCGAAGTGGAATCTCTACTTTCTGCACACGCGAAGGCGGGAGACCTTTCGCAATCCGCTTCCATTGGAGAGTTACTGGAGACTCCATCCGAATCACAATTCGTCGGTCCATATCGATTAATCCGCAAACTGGGCGAGGGAGGGATGGGCCAGGTGTGGCTGGCCGAGCAGACCTCTCCTGTAAATCGGAAAGTTGCATTGAAGTTGATTCGTGTAGGCATGTTGCATTCCGTTGTACTGCAGCGATTTCAATCGGAACGCCAGGCCCTGGCGATCATGGCGCATCCGGCCATTGCGAAAGTATTTGACGCAGGAGCGACTGCCAGCGGACAACCTTACTTCGTCATGGAGTATGTGGATGGCCCGCCGATTACGGAGTACTGCGACCGGAAGAAACTCTCCATTCGTGATCGACTACGACTGTTCATTCAAGTGTGCGAAGGCATTCAGCATGCGCATCAAAAAGCGATTATCCATCGCGACATAAAGCCCGCAAACATTCTGGTGATCGAAGTAGACGGAAATCCGCGTCCACAAATTATCGATTTCGGTCTGGCAAAAACCGTGGCCCCGGTTATAGCGGGAGAGACATTGTTCACACAAGCGGGGGCGTTTTTGGGCACGCCGGGATACACAAGTCCAGAACAGACCGACCCGGCGGTTCAGGATATTGACACGCGCGCGGACGTATATTCCTTGGGCGTAGTGTTGTACGAACTGCTTACTGGGGCGCTCCCATTCGATACCCAACAATTGAAGAAGCAACCCTTGGACAAAGTGTTGCGCGTGTTGCGCGAGGAAGAACCACCCACCCCGAGCACGAAGGTGACTACGGACGGGAAGAATTCCGAAGCGCGCGCGGAAATGCGGGGCGTCGATTCGCAGCAGTTGGCGAGTTTGTTGCGTGGCGATCTCGACTGGATAACCATGAAGGCGCTGGAGCGGGACCGCGAGCGAAGATATGGTTCCCCGTACGAACTAGCCAGCGATGTTGAGCGGTATCTAGAAAACCGGACGGTACAGGCGCGGCCCGCAAGTGCCGGATACCGTTTGCGAAAATATGTGCGACGTAATCGCGTGGCCGTCGCAGTGGGTTCAGGAGCGCTGGCACTGTTGATGGCTTTTGTGGTGACGCAAGGGATACAACTCCGGCGAATCACGCGGGAACGGGATCGAGCCAATCGCATCACCGATTTCATGACCAGCATGTTCAAAGTTTCCGATCCAAGCGAGGCGAGAGGTAACAGCATTACGGCGCGGGAAATTCTGGATAAATCCTCTAAAGAAATTGAGACGGGCTTATCCAAAGATCCAGAACTGCAAGCGCAACTAATGTCGACAATGGGACAGGTCTATATCGGGCTAGGACTGTTTCCCCAGGCGAAGGCGGTGCTGGAAGAAGCCATTGCCACCAGTCACCGAGTTGAACGAACGCCGAGCCGATCGACACTCCATTCGATGGGGCTGTTGGGCTTTATCCTGTTGCGCCAAGGCCAGTATGCCGATGCTGAGAAACTGCTTCGCGAAACAGTAGATGGAGATCGGCGGGTGATTGGCGCCGAGAAGCCCGACACCTTGAGCGTCACACGATATCTGGCATACACATTAGAAGTGCAAGGGAAATACGCGGAAGCCGACAAATTGCAGCGAGAATCGTTGGAAGTAGCTCGCCGAGCCCTGGGACCAGAACATTGGGAAACTTTATTGTCGATGAATGTGATGGCCAACATTCTGGATGATGAAAAACGGCTGCCCGAAGCGGAGCAACTTTATCGTCAGACACTGGAGATTCAACAGCGGACGCTGGGTGCGGAACATCCGGACACATTGACTACGGCTTCAAATCTGGCAGGGACTTTGCAGGAAGAAGGACGGCTGGAGGAAGCAGAAAGGTTGGAGCGTGAGACACTGGCGGCCCGCAGCCGGATCTTAGGCATAGATCACCCGGATACCATGGCGACCAAACTGAACTTGGGGAACACACTCGATTCTGAGGGACGCTACCCGGAAGCGGAGCGACTATACCTGGAAGCCATTGAAGTTCAAACGCAAGTGCTGGGAGCGGAAAATCCCGACACGTTGATGACAAAGAGCAACCTGGCCAACACTCTTCGGAAAGAGGGACGGTATGCCGAAGCGGAAAAATTGCAGCGCCAGACACTGGAAATAAAACGACGCGTGCTGGGAGCTGATAATCCCGAGACAAAAAAAGCCGCCGGAGAACTGGCTTCGACTCTCAGCAGCAGCGGAAAATACGAAGAAGCAAAGAGATATTACACCGGGCGAATTGAAGCTTTAACGAAAAGCGGAGATTCCAGCGACTTGGGAAACGCCTGGTACGATTTTGCTTGCGGTGCCGCGTTGGCGGGACAAAAGGACGAAGCCCTGGAAAGCCTCCGGCAGGCCATCGATCATGGATACACGGACTTCGCGCATATCAGGATTGAAGATGACTTGAATTCCCTGCGAGGTGATTCGCGATTCGAGAGTCTGCTGCACGATGCGGAAACCCGGGCGCCTTTCAATGCAAGCGGGCCGGCTGCGCATTGAGGAGCAGGGAGCGGAATTTCAGTGTTTTGGGCGAGGATCGTTTGGCAAATCCATGAATTCTTCGAGGATTTGCGGCGCGTTCAAAACCTGGAGTTCTTCCTGATCACCCGTAGTTTCGCCGTCGTTGAGTTTTTTCTGGGCGCGACGTTCCAGTTTTAATTTTTGTTTTTCCTGGCGCTTCATTTCTTTTTGGCGCTTTTGAAAAGTCGTTGGCATAAAGCCTCCTTGGATTTGGATTGCCGCGATGAGCAGCGGCGGGCTACTGCGCACTTTTACCAGCGAGGTTCGCGAGGTTGCCGCGCCGCTTCGCTGTAATCTTCATTAGAGAAACCGCCGCGGCCTTTTCCACGGCCACCGTTACCGCCACCACTGCCGCTATTGCGGCCTCCGCCAGGTCCGCTGAAGCGAGGACCACCAGCCTCTTTGGGGCGTGCTTCGTTTACTTTGATATTGCGGCCGCCAAGGGATTTTCCGTCGAGGGCGGCCACAGCCTTAGTGGCTTCATCGTCGTTCGGCATTTCGACGAACGCGAATCCGCGTGCGCGCCCAGTTTCGCGATCCATGACCACACGAATGCGAGTGATCTGGCCGAAGGGTTTAAACAGTTCGGTAAGTTCGCTCTCCGTGGTTTGAAAACTCATGTTGCCAACAAATAGATTCTTCATACTGCCTCTCTTTGAGAAACTCTTCCGATATAAACTTTTGCAGCAAAACCAAATTACATCGACCCTTCCAGGAAAATGCGGAAGCGACGCGACCGTGAAGGGTGGCGCAGTTTGCGAAGGGCTTTCGCTTCGATCTGGCGAATGCGTTCGCGGGTAACGGCGAAAGTCTGGCCAACTTCTTCCAGGGTGTGCTCGCTGCCATCGTCTAAGCCAAAACGCATTTTGATGATGCGCTCTTCGCGAGGAGTCAGTGTGCGCAGCATGGAGGCAATCTGTTCTTTGAGATTGAGATTGATGACAGCTTCGGAGGGTGGCACGACAGTCTTGTCTTCGATGAAATCGCCGAGGTGTGTTTCTTCTTCTTCACCGATTGGTGTTTCAAAGGACACGGGTTGCTGGGCAATTTTCTTGGCTTTGCGCACGAGGTCGACAGAAATATCCATGCGCTTAGCAATTTCGTCGGCGGTCGGTTCACGGCCGAGCTCCTGCACCATCTGACGGCTGGTGCGCACTTGCTTGTTGATGGTTTCAATCATATGAACGGGAACGCGAATGGTGCGTGCCTGATCGGCGATGGCGCGGGTGATGGCCTGACGAATCCACCAGGTCGCATAGGTGGAGAATTTGTAACCGCGACGCCACTCGAATTTATCGGCGCCACGCATGAGGCCGATGTTGCCTTCCTGGATCAAATCGAGGAATTGCAGGCCGCGGTTAGTGTATTTTTTGGCGATTGAAACGACGAGGCGCAGATTGGCTTCGGTCAGTTCACGCTTGGCCTGTTCGGCGTCGGCTTCCCCGCGCAGAATCACGGTGAGGGTGCGCTTTAAGCTAGCGGAAGTGACTTCATTGGATTCTTCGAGTTGGGTGCGCTGCAATTTGCGTCCGCGCAGATCCTTGCGGGCAGCGGCAGCGGTTTCGCCACGAGCAGTAACCGTGCGGCGTTCGAGCGCGTTGATTTCCTTGTCGAGAGCGTGGAGGCGCTCGACGGTGTGGCGCATTATTTCGATCAAGCGCTTCTTTTCGCGTTCGTTGAATTCAATGGTGCGGACCAGGCGCGACATTTCGACGCGAGTGCGGGAGAGCTTGTAGCGGGCGCGGAGATATATCTTCTTGTTGGCGCGAGGCATTTCCGCGAGGTGGGAAGCCTGCTTGAGGCCGATGGCGTAGAGCGCTTCGATTTTGTCGATGATGCGGAGAGTCTGCTTGGTCTTCTCGGCAATCTTGTCTTCGGTCAGTTCTTCGTCGTCGAAATGAATGATTTTCTTGATGGCCTGGTCGCCGCTGCGCAGTTCGACAGCAACGGAAAAGAGTTCCTTGAGAACCAGCGGAGAGCGGGAAATGGCCTTCAGGACACGAAGATGGCCGCGTTCGATCCGCTTGGCAATCGCCACTTCGTGTTCGCGGGTAAGGAGAGGAACGATGCCCATCTCGCGGAGGTATACGCGAACGGGATCATTGGTTTTTTCGGCTGGCCGGGGCGCATGTTCGACTTCGGCTTCATCGCCGTGAGCGGGTTCAATGCGGACGTCCGCTTCACCGGGTTCGACGATTTCCAGTGCGGCGCGGCCGGTCTCTGCGGCGGCAAGATCTTCATAAATATCGATGCCATCGCGCTGGATGGCGGAAAAGGCGCTCTCGATTTCTTCGGGAGTGTGCTCTTCGACGGGAAGTAGATCGTTGACTTCGTCGATCAGCAAATAACCGCGTTCCTTACCGAGAGTAAGGAGTGAACGGAACTGATCATCTTTTTCCTGAAGCAGAAGTGACAAAGTTTCCCCCGCAATCTACAAGCGGAATTCAAGTAGAATTCCAATCCGAAGTTCATACGCCAAGAAAACACCTGGACGCTTTGGTGAAGAGGCGAGAGATGTTTTACCGAAAACTACAGCGGTGTATCCGAACAGAAAGATCTGAATGGAATGCCCTGGTTAATGCCCCACCATGTCTATTGTACACCAGGCAGGCGTTTTTTGAGCTTCACCGGATGAAAGAAAAGAGTGGTGAAGTGGTTTATTTCGTATGAAAAAGACTGCCAGCTCATTAGATTCGCTGGCGGCAGTCGGGAGTTGCTAGAACTTAGCAGACAGCTTCAGGCTGGGAATTCGGATTCCTCAGGGGCTAAAGCCCCAATTTTCTTGGACAGTTAATGTCGGAGCTAAAGATCCGACCCCCTAGAAGGCAACTGAGCCGGTCTAAAGACCAGCCACCACACAGGCAGAGAAAACGGCCTTTAGATCGAGCGACATCTAGGCAAGAGAGCCTGCTCGCCTGAAGACGGCGAGCGGACGGTACACAAACTTCGATCGGAGGCGTTAGCCTTCCAGTTGGGCTTGGAGGACTTCGCCGGGGAGTTGGACCATGCGTTGCGCGCGCTCGGCGTTTTTAGCGGCAGAGTGCTCGGCGCTGATGTAGCCTCGGCCCTTGTGCTGGGTCGATGGGTGCCGATCGGTTGAGGGTGCGGAGTGCTCATCCTGCACATGGTTGGTGCCGTCTGGGCGCATTCTCTCGATTTTGATACCGAGAGTGCGCTCTAATTGGAACAATTCGGTACGTTGCTCTTTCACGAAGAGAGTGGAAGCGGAGCCGTGTCCACCTGCGCGGCCGGTGCGACCAACGCGATGGATAAAGCTCTCTGCCACTTCGGGCAGGTCATAGTTGATGACGTGAGCGATGTTTTCGACGTGAATGCCGCGCGAAGCGACGTCGGTGGCAACCAAGACGCGGAAGCGTCCCTGTTGGAAAGCGGTAAGGGCCGTGGTGCGTTGCGATTGCGAACGATCACCGTGAATCATGGTGGCCGGGATGCCCTGACGAATCAGGTTCTTGGTAATGCGCTCCGTGCCGCGCTTGGTGCGAGAGAAAACGAGGGTGCGGCCGGATTCCTTGGTGAGCAGACGGTGGAGCATGTCGGCTTTGCCGTCAACGGTGACTTCATAAGCCTGCAAGCGAATGTTTTCGGCGGGCTTAAGGGTGGAACCGAAGGAAAGACGGACGGCGTTACGCGTGTAATCCTTCACCAGGTTGGCCACAGAGCCTTCCATGGTGGCGGAGAAGCACAGCGTCTGACGATCCTTGGGGATCATGTGAGCGATCTTTCGAATCGCTGGAAGAAAACCCATGTCGAGCATGCGGTCGGCTTCGTCGAGGACGAGCGTGTGGACAGTGCCGAGGTTAATGTGTTTGCGGTCGATGAAATCCTGCAGACGGCCAGGAGTTGCGACGACCATGCGGGCACCCTTGCGGATAGCATTGATCTGACCGCCTTCAGCCAGTCCGCCGACGACCAAAGCCGCGGGGGAGAGCTGTTTGCCACGAAGGGCGTTGTATTGATCCAGCACCTGCATGGCGAGCTCGCGCGTAGGAACGAGCACGAGGGCCTGCACGGTGTTGGATTTCTGCTGCAGTAGCTTTTCTAGGATGGGGACCAGAAACGCCAGGGTCTTGCCGGTTCCAGTTTGCGCTGTAGCAAGCACATCCTTGCCTTCAAGGGCTTGTGGGATGGCCGCAGCTTGCACCGGAGTAGGTATAGAGAACCCGCCGGACGAGAGCCGCTCCTTGATATAAGGAGAAATCGGTAATTCTGAGAAATTTTGCATTTTGCTTTCTTGCTGGTGCAGTCGCCGCGTAGACACACACGAAGTGTGAGTGAGCGTGGCGAGGTGCGAAGCCAGACTTAGTAGTTAGATTACGCGTAAAACTTACGGAGGGAACTGATGGCGGGTATTCTCGTTTTGAAGCAGAGGGACCGCACAACACAACCGCGGGATTAAGCGCAGAAGAAGTATACCACAGACTGGCCGGGAGTGGGGGAGCGGAGCCTTTAGAGAGGGTGATTTCCGACTGCCACCCCAATCGGGGCTTGGCCGAGCGCAGTTACCAGATCATTTCTGGTGCTTTTGTTCCGGCCAGGGGGCGACGCTCGTAACGTCCACAATCACTCGGGTGTGAAGGGTCGATTTTTTAGCTTTATGGGGGGCCCCGCGCCATTACGTAGCGCATTTTCACTTTATCTTTCGACCACTTCCATAACTTTGCCTGACGAGTCTCAATACCATCTATATGCTGTCTCGTGCTATCTGGTTGGACCGGTTTCAGCCAGAGAGTTTGGAGTTAAACAAGCGACTCGGTGTTACGGCGTGGTGGAGCGATCGAGTGGCATTTTAGGGTGAATGCTCCAGAGGACGAGGTGGGAGCCGGTGTCGTGCCCGCACGTGGCGTGGCACAGAACTATGTGGTGTTTGTGTATCTGAAGTCTTTCTCGTCGAAGCGTTTTCTGCGATCGTCGTCACCGGCGAGTAAGAAGGCTGCGTGGTAGTTGCCATAGGGGACGACGTGCGCCCCGCCATCGATCATGCCTTGCTTGAGGCGCTCATGGAGATCTGGCAATTCCGACCAATGAACCCTGGGATGGTCGTGATGTTCGAGGTGAAACCCAATATTGAACATGGTGAGATTGAAAAAGTTTGAGACGAATACAGTGGAGTGACTTACTGGCTTGGCGTGAGTCTTCACAACGCATCCCGAATGCTGGACATACATTCCCGAATTCATCACGAAGGCGTTGGCGATCCAGTGGGGCAGCACCCACAGCCATAGGGCCATAACCGGATCGATCAAAAAGGGAATGGACCAAAGGGCAAGGAAGATGGCGAGTTCGCGAAACGACCTGCGGCGCAGGCGCTGACGTGCTGTCAAGTCTTTCCAAAGATGGCGCATGAGACGCCACGGCCAATGGGTGAAGAGGTATCGCTGAAAATTTTCAAAGGAGCCGTCAGCGTTCTGTTTGGGAAGAGTCCAATCGGCCTCGGTTAGAAGATTGGCGTGGTGGATGGTGACGTGGCAGTACTCCCAAAAGAATGATGGCCAGCCACCCGAAAATGTCCAGAGTCTACCGAACCAGCGATTGGCAAAGTGCGAAACGAAGATGGGTCGATGTGAATGGTTGTGGAAGTTAACGCCAACATCGATGCCGGAGATCCATCCAAGCATCACAGCCGCCGTGATCACGAAGGCTATATGGGACCATGGACCGGTGATGCCGGCTAGCTTGGGGTGCTGATAGAGCCAGAAGGCACAAGCGTATGCCGTGAGGCAGATGATATGAAAGAGGATGCAGTGCCAGTCTTGAGGATGGGCGAGAAGGCGCCAACGGCTCGGGGCCGCGGGGGCATTGCACGCCTCTGCATTCATATCAACCTCAATGCAGCCGCGACTGCCAGGACAGTGACTGCGAGGCTTACCCATGGCCCCCAGAGGGCGACACCCGCGATGATCGCGATTGCAAAAAGCGGGAAGAACGATCTTCCGAAGGCGAGCCGGGTCTGTGACAAAAACGTGTGCGCTAGAGGCATCATCTTGCACTCTTTTCAGATAAGACTTGGCTGCGCGCTGTGTTTGCAGCAGGGAAGAAATGGTAGCGCCTGGGAGAGCTTTGGAACCGACGCAGAGTCGGACTTGCGTCGCTGAGTTGCATGAAGCATAGCACCTAATTCAAAGACAAGCTCCCGATCATTGGCGTGGCGACGAACGATCCAATAACTCTTTCAAATGGACGCTCCAAATGGTGGGGAGGGAGTGGGTGCCGTGACCGCGGGTGGCGTCGGTGATGGGTAAGAGGACGTACTTGCCTTGCTTGACGCGCTGAATGTCGACATCGATGATTTTCAGCTCGGGAGGATTGATCTGATCATCGGCGGAGTTAATGGCGGTCAGGGGACAGGTGATTTTGTCGAGTTGCGGTTCCGGGTTGTAGTTTCTGGAGGCGTCAAAATAATAGAGCATGTCGTTCGCATCGGTGGTCTTGATGCGGGTGGCGATGAAGTTTTCAAGAAAGGCGTCAGCCTTCTCGCGGGTTGGCTCCTGGTGCTGCATCTGAAGAGGGCTGCTGCCCATGATGAGAAGGACGCCGAGAGCGGCGGCCATGCCGTGGGGCTGTTGCGTGTATTCGCCATTGTTCCAGTCGGACGAGTTGCGAATGTCGTCGAGAATCATGAGGCGCATCATGCGATTGCGTCCGGCAATCTCGATCGGTTGGCTGGCGAGAGGCATGGCCGCATCGATGAAATCGGGATGCTGTTCGGCCCACAACCAGGTGTGCATTCCGCCCATGGAGGTGCCCATGACCAAGCCCAAGTGGTTGACCCCTAAGCCTTGCGGTGAGCAGACGATACTGCAATTCGATCATGTCGTCATATTCGTAGTGCGGGAAGCGCATGTGGAGGCCATCGCTGGGTTTGCTGGAATCACCGTGGCCGATGTTGTCGGGCAGAATGAGGAAGTATTTGGAGGCGTCGAGAAGCTGGTTGAGACCGAAGAGAACTCCAGCGAAGGTCGGTGTGAGGAATTGGCGGCCCGAGCCGCCGGTCCCGTGAAGGATCAGAACAGCGTTGCGGACTTTGCCGGTGGCGTCTTTCTGCGGTGTGCCCAGAGTGTAGTAGTGGAGCTTGAGTTCGGAGAGTCTCTCGCCGGATTTGAATTGGAAGTCTTTGATGGTGAAATCTGCGGACTGGAGAGTAGGGTAATCGTCGGCGTGAGCTGCTATGGCGGGGGAAAGAAGGAAGAGGACTAAAACAGCGGATCTGATGAGGGTCGTCTGCATGGAAGCCTCCCTGTGTGTGGCAAGCAGAGCTACAGTTTAGTAGAAGAGACTGGAGGTTAGGGAACAGATCGGATTCCTCAGCAGCTAAAGCTCCAATCTTCCCGGGATCTTGATGTCGGAGCGAAAGCTCCATCCCACTAAAAGGCAAAGCTAAAGGAACCGGTCTAAAGACCGGCCAATACATGGAGGCAAGGAAACTCCGAGCTTCCAAAAACCACAAACCTCAGCAATTCGGCGAAGAGAGGTCATCGGTGTGACGGCCGTCACATTCACGACGGTTGTGGCGCACGTTTGTCTGTGATGTTAATCACATGGCTACGTTATCTAGTAGTTTTCTGTTATTGTCGGTGCGCGTTTGCCGCGTTTTACTGAGTGAAATGTAAGTCGGTTCCATTTGGGTGCGGGTGGACCGATGGTTGTGTCGAGAATCTCTTCCAACGAAGAAAGGGATGCGGGGAGTGCGCCGCTCTTAGTTCATGACTTGGAAAGTACGCCACCAGGGTTCCAAGATTTGGGTAATTGGCTGGGTATTGGTCGTATTGATTGTCAGTTCACGAGGCTTTGCTTTGGGCTCGAAGCCTCTATCCACAGGGAAGGTCCCCGCCTCATCGAGCGCCACAACTTCGAAAACAAAAACTGTCGTAAACGTAGAACGGCCCGATCTGATTTTTGTACAGGCGACAACAGTGGAAGGAAATGCGGCGCATGCGCGGTTTCCAGAAGGCAGCCGGTTGGTGCGGCTGGCCGGCACCAATCCAGGTGCGGGCGAGCCGGTGAACCTGACGGTGGAGTTGTTTGCGGCGGCGGACCCGCAGATTAGCTTTGATGCGGAGCGCGTGGTGTTTTCCGGGAGGCAGTTGAACACGGAACCTTGGCAGATCTGGGAGATGCGCGCGGATGGAACGGACAAGCGGCAGATTACCAATTGCACGGAGGATTGTCTCCGACCTGCGTACCTGCCGGATGACGAAATCGTGTTTACGGTGGCGGGAGCACAAGGGACGGGAGGGTCGAGCCACTTAGAGGTGATGAACAGGGATGGCTTGAACCAGCACCGGATCACGTTCGGGCCAGGAAATTGGTGGATGGAGACGGTGCTGCGCGACGGAAGAATTGTGGCGTCGGCCTCATCGCCGCTGACGGAAGGTGCGGCGGATTCGCATACGAGGCTGTTTTACACGATGCGGCCGGATGGAACGGCACTGGATTCGTTGCGGTGTGAGCACAACGATATCGCGTTTCGCGGGGATGCCAGCGAATTGGTAGACGGCTCAATTATTTTCACGGAGGGTGTGAAGGCAGGGCAGTATGGCGGCGCGCTGATGGAAATCGAACAGGGAAATTTGATTGAGACCGCGGCGGGAGTGCGCGGCGAGACATATAGCTCGCCGTGGCCGCTGTCTGCAGAAAAACTGATTGTGGCGCGAAAGGTAAAGACCGCAGCTAGTCCGGAGGCTAAATTCGAGCTGTATGCGTTTGACCTTAAGCAGAAGACGGTGGGACAGAAGGTTTACGGTGACCGGAAGCTGAACAGTATTCAGGCGGTGCCGGTCGCGAAGCACATCGTTCCGAAAAAATACTGGAGCATGGTGAATAGTGCATCGAAGGCGGGGTACCTGATCTCGCTGGATAGTTACGCATCTATGGATGAGAAGGGTGGGCGGATCGGCACGCCGATCGCTAAGGTGCGCGTGTGGACGCTGCAGCCGAGCGCGCAGAATGAACTGATGCTTGGCGAAGCGCCGGTGGAGACGGACGGGTCGTTTTATGTGGAAGTGCCGGCGGATCAACCGGTGCGTTTCGAATTGCTGGATGCGGGTGGGGCGACGATCCGAGTGGAGCGCGGGTGGGTGTGGTCTCGCGCGGGAGAGCAGCGGGGATGCGCGGGATGCCATAGCGACAAGGCAGTAGCGCCGGAAAATCGCTGGCCGATGACCTTAAAGAGGTTTGATACGCCCACGCAATTTGCAGAAAGGCCGGGGCTGAGCGCGGGGGCACATGCGAATTAGGGCAGATAGGCGCCGTTTCATAACGATGATGGTGTGCGTTGGATTTGTGAGTGCGGCGGCAAGCTCGGGGCAACAGAAGGCTGTGGGACCGGCAAAGACAGCAGCGGCCGCGGCTACAGTTCAATTGCACTATCCGACGTATGAGGATGTGACGGAAAAGTCGAAAATCCGGTTTCGCCAATCGTTTGGTGAGCAGAAGTTGAGTTCGATTCTAGAGTCGACGGGAACGGGCTGCGCGTGGTTCGACTACAACAATGACGGGTTGCTGGATTTGTACGTGGTGAACGGCAAATTCCTGGAAGGCGTGACGGAGCACTCGAAGGTAGATGGCAAGGATGCCACGAATCATCTGTACCAGAACAACGGGGATGGAACGTTCACGGACGTGACGGATAAGGCTGGCGTGGCCGGAAAAGGATTTGGAGTGGGAGTGACGGTCGGTGATTACGACAACGATGGCTACGAAGACATCTACGTAACGAACTGGAACTCCGCGATCTTATATCACAACAACGGCGACGGAACATTCACAGACGTTACGGAAAAGACAGGCGTGCAGAACAATCAGTTTGGAGTGGGAGCGGCGTTTGTGGATTACGACCGCGATGGACGGCTGGACCTGTTCGTTGGCAATTATCTGAAGTTCGACCCGCAAGCGAAGCGGCTGTATTACACCGCAGACGCGTTTGCGGGGCCTCTGGATTACGAAGGGGAACTGAGCCGACTGTTCCATAACAATGGCGATGGCACCTTCACGGATGTTTCGGAAAAATCTGGCATAGCAAGCGTGCCGGGGCGCGCGATGGGCGTGACGGTGGGCGATTTTGACAACGATGGATGGCCGGACATTTATGTGGCGAACGACCAGATGGAAAGCTACCTGTACCACAACAACCACGACGGCACCTTTACGAACGTAGGGGTGGAACAGAACGTGGCGTATGGAACGAACGGGGACACGCCATCGGCGATGGGACCGATTTTTGCGGACTACGACAACGATGGCGCCCTGGACCTGTTTGTTTCGGACATGCGGTATCACCGTATGTTCCGGAATTCGTTGAAGGATGGATCGTTCATCGATACGACGGCGGAATCGGGAATCGCGCGGATGGCCGGGCAATACGTGGGATGGGGCGACGTGGTGTTCGATTTTGACAATGACGGCTGGAAAGACGTGTTTGTAGTGAACGGCGGATTGCACTGGCTGGTGCCGATGGAAGATTCGCTGCTGCGGAATAACGGGAATGGAACGTTCGCGGATGTGTCGAGCGACGCGGGGAGTTACTTCAAGGTGAAGAAAGTTGGACGTGGCGGCTGCTTTGCGGACTACGACAACGATGGGTTTATCGATGCGTTCATCGTGGTGCTGGGCGGGCAGGGGATTTTAGTTCACGCGAATCCACCGGCAGGAAATGGGAGGCATCACTGGCTGACTCTGAAGGTGACGGGGACAAAGAGCAACCGGGACGGATTTGGTGCACGAGTTGAGGTAGTGGCGGGAGAGCTGCGGCAGGTGGCCGAGAACACGCCGCAGTCGGGGTATCTCTCGCAAAATGATCCGCGGCCGCATTTCGGGCTTGGATCACATGCAGAGGTGGATCGGCTGACGATACGGTGGCCGAGCGGAACGGTGCAAACGCTGGAGCATGTGAAAGCGGATCAAATTTTGACGGTGACAGAACCTGGTGAGCGAATGAATGGTGTTCCGGCGTTGGGAAAGCCATGAATAGCCAGTGCCTGAACATCATCAGCGCGCGAAAGGCGATCACCTTTGCGGCACTGCTCGCCGGGATGATGGCCCTGGTGGCTTCGTTTGCCGAGACGAGGGCGGCGCAAGTTGGTCGCGGTACCAAAAGCGAATCTGCGGCGGCGGAAAACTACCTGACTCCCGTGGAGGCGAAATTCTCGCTGGATGGATCGTTGCTCTATGTGGTGTGCGAAGACGGTGACTCGCTGCTTGCGGTAAGTGCGAAGACACAAAAGGTCGTGTCGCGAGTCAAAGTTGGACACAAGCCGAAAGATGTAGCGGTCTCTCCTGACGGCAAGACTTTGTATGTGACGAATGAGTGGAATGACAATGTAAGTGAGATCAACGCAGCGAAATTCGAGGTGCGGCGCACGCTGCCGACGGGATGGGGTCCGATTGGAGTAACGACGGACCGAAGCGGAAAGATCTTATACATTGCGAACAGCATCAGCAACGACGTGTCTGTGATCGATCTGGTGAAGGGCGTGGAAGTAAAGCGACTAGCGTCGTGGCGCTCGCCGCATTATGTAGCGCTGTCGCGCGATGGGCGTCATGTGTACGTCGCAAATATTCTGGGACGACTGGGGCCGCCAAACCTGCCGCCAGTTTCGGAATTGACGGTAATCGACACTAAAACATTGAAGGTGTCGCAGCGCGTGCCGGTGCCCGGAGTGCTGGAATTGCGGCATGTTGCGGAAGCGCCGGCAGCGATGGGTGGATATCTGCTAGTGCCGTTTATGCGACCAAAGAATTTGAATCCACTGATTCAAGTCAGCGACGGATGGATTTTGACGCACGGAATGCTAATGGTGATGCCAGGACCGGCGGGGAGCGAAGTTGAAGAAACGAAACAGGTGCTGACGGACGACATCGATGCGTATTACGCGGGGGTGAATGGAGTGGCGTTTACACCGGACGGTCGGCGTGCGCTAGTCACATCTTCGGAAGCGGACGTCGTTTCGGTGATCGAGACCGCAAAGCTGATGCGGCGGGTGAACCAGGTTCCTGCGGAACAACTGGCAAATCGACTGGATTCGGCGCGAACGTTTGTGGAACGACGCCTAGCGACGGGAGCGAACCCGAGCGGAGTCGTGATTGCGCCCAATGGACAGCTTGGATACGTGGTGAATCGCCTTGGCGACAGCTTGACGGTGGTGGATATCCCAAGAGGCCGAGTTCGCGGAACGATTGAACTGGGTGGGCCAAAGGAGATTTCACAACTGCGCCGGGGAGAACAACTGTTTCACTCTGCAAACTTTTGTTTTCAAAAACAATTCGCGTGCATCACGTGCCATCCGGACAATCACATTGACGGAGTTGCTTGGAATCTGGAGACGCCGCAGTTAGGACGAGACCGTGTGGCGAATCGCACTTTGCGCGGGGTGGCAGATACGGCACCTTATAAGTGGAATGGACATAACCCGGACCTGGAGACGCAGTGCGGTCCTCGGATTGCGAAATTTCTGTTTCACTCCGAAGGGTTTAACAAGGAACAGTTGGCCGATTTGGTGGCATTTATCAAATCGATCCCGCTGTCGCCGAACCGGCACCTTGCCGCCGATGGACAGTTGAGTCCATCGCAAGAGCACGGAAAAGAAATCTATTTCAGGAAGAACTGTGATACGTGCCACCCACCGGAAACGCACTACACGGCGAAGACGAGCTTTGATGTGGGAACGGGAAACAGGTACGACACGTCGGCAGTGTTCGACATTCCGCAATTGGATCGAATTTATGAGCGACCACCCTATTTACACAGCGGCGAGGCGCTTTCACTGGAAGAGATATGGACGATGTACAACTCGAGCGATAAGCACGGCGTAACATCCAACATGTCCAAAGAGGATTTGAACGATCTGGTGGAGTTTTTGAAAACGCTCTGAAGAAGAGCGTGAAGCAAGCGGAATTGAAGGAATGAGTGAGGCGAGCATGAAATTCGAGAGAGCAGGAAAGAGCTTGATGGTGGTGGCAACGTTCCTGTTTCTGGCGATGCCGGTCGTGGCGCAAAAACCGACGATCTCTCTGCGCTGGGAAAATTTTGGAACGGCAAATGGCATGCCGGACGAGAAGGTGCTTTGTGTAGCCGTGGACGGCGAGAACGTGTGGGCAGGAACAGAAAACGGGCTGGTGCTGATCAACAAGGGGCGGATCAAAAAGGTCTACAAGACGGAAGATGGACTGGTAAATCGGATGGTCACTGGCGTGGCGGTGGACCACGAAACGGGAGATGTGTGGGTGGCGACCTTCGGCGGATTGAGTCGATTGAGCGGTGGACAGTTCAAGAATTACACAAACCTGACAAGTGGATTGGCAAACGACATTGTGTATGGAGTTGGAATTCAGGGTGAATTTGTTTGGGCGGCGACGACGGCGGGAATCAGCCGTCTGAATACACGCACGGGTGAATGGACGATTTTCAGCGAGAAGAATACGCCTTTGCATGAGCCTTGGTCTTACGGTATCGCGGTGAGCGAGAAAAAAGTGTACGTGGCGGTTTGGGGCGGCGGCCTGCTGGAATACGACATCGCTGGAGGGTACTGGAAGCCATACAACGATCCCGACGGAGAGATGGAAATCGTACTTTTCCAAAATCAGGGATTGATTCACGACATCGTTAGCAATGTGGCGTACAACGCGGAAACGAAGATGATCTGGGCTTCGACGTATTTTGGATTGAGCGGATACGACGGACACAACTGGCACAACTATCTTTCCACGGACAGCGGAGTGGCGTCGGACTTCATCAATGCGGTGCAATCGCGCGGGGATGAGGTGTGGGCGTGTACGGATAAGGGACTGAGTTATCTAAATTTCAAAACCAACACCTGGAGTACATATCGCTCAGCAAAAAAAGGCAAGGGGGGCGAAGTGGTGGTGACCACGCCAGATAACAAGGTCAAGACATTCGAAACGCCGACGTCGATTGCACACAATTACATATTGAACGTGGCATTTCAGGGTGAAGACATTTGGGTGGCTACAGCTACCGGCTTAAGCCATGGGATTCGTGAAACTCATACAACTAAGGAAGGGAAAAGAAATGAGCTCAACACAAGTAGCCGTTGATTCGATTGCAGATGTGGAGAAGGAGGCGGTTGTGCAGAAGAAGGCGATCGTCGCGAAGCAGGTTCTGAACGAAGCCTACGATTATCCGAAACCGTCTTCGTTTTCGCGCGGATTGAGACTGGATATCAAGGGCGTAACCATTCTGTTGATTTCAGGAACGGCCAGCATCAATGAAGCAGGGATGACGATCCATAAAGGCGATTTTCGCGCGCAGACACTGCGCACGTATCAGAACATTACGGCGTTGTTAGCTGCGGAAGGCGCAACATGGAAAGACATCGTGCGCACCACTTGCTATTTGCGCGACATCGAGCGGGATTACGCAGCATTCAACGAAGTTCGCACGCAATTCTTCAAGGAACAAGGACTGGACCCACTGCCGGCTTCCACAGGAATCCAGGCGATTTTGTGCCGTCCGGACTTGCTGGTGGAGATGGAAGCAATGGCCATTTTTGATTCAAATCGGAAGTAGGTAGGGCGCCTTGGGTAGAGAGGTAAGGCGGGTGCGCTTGAGAGACGGAGCGACACTCGCCTGGGAGTGGAAGCACTCCAAGGAAGGTTGAGATGGCGATCGCAGGAGCTGCAGCCACGGCTGATTTTACAAAGATATGTCCGTTGGTAAGCCGGCGGACTCACGCAAACGAGTATGCCGAAACGGAGACTCGAACAGTGCCGGTGAAGCACGTCGCCTTTGGCGGGCAACGTTCGGTGGTGATCGCCGGACCATGCTCGGTGGAGAGTTTTGAACAGACACTGGAGCTTGCACATACTGTGAAGCAGTGCGGCGGGGACATGCTGCGTGGTGGGGCGTTTAAGCCGCGAACGTCTCCGCACGACTTCCAGGGAATTGGGATTGAAGGTCTGCAAATCCTGAAAGAGGCGAGCCGGCAGACGGGCTTGCCAATTGTGACGGAAGTGATGGACCCGCGGCTGGTGGAAAAGGTAGGTGAGTATGCGGATATGCTGCAAATCGGTTCGCGCAACATGCAGAACTATCCGCTGTTGGTGGAAGTGGGGCGTTACGGGAAACCGGTTTTGCTCAAGCGTGGAATGGCGGCAAGTTTGTGCGAGTGGCTCGGAGCAGCGGAATATATCGCACAAGAAGGTAATCTGAACATTGTGTTGTGCGAGCGGGGGATCAAGGCTTATCCGGCCGGAGAATATTGCCGGTTCATTCTGGATTTGAACGTGCTGCCGGCGTTGAAGCAGGAAACCTTTCTGCCGGTAATCGTGGATCCGAGTCATGCGACGGGTGTTGCGACGATGGTGGAACCTGCTAGCCGCGCGGCGATTGAATCTGGCGCGCACGGGTTGCTGATTGAAATTGCCAGCGACAGAGCAGATGCGGCGAGGCCCAAGTGCGATGCAGCGCAGGCCATCGGTTCGGCAACATTGTCGCGAATCGTGGAGTTCGTGCGGACCCGCCCTGTTGAGTCCGAAGAGGTAACAGCCCATGCGGTTTAAATTCCTAATATCAGTGATTGCATTACTGATTGTTCCAACGGTTCCAAGTTCCGCGCAAGCGCCGGAAATGGCGAAACCAGGGGAGCCAACGCCGTCCACGCAGCGGTATGCAAATATGCCAGAGGAGGCAGTTCCTTACCGCAAATTCTCTAAACCGTATAAAGAGTGGTTCATCAGCGACGACACGCTCGCGTATAACGGGGCAGCGAGGGAACGGAACATTGCGGAAATTTTAGACTCACCTACCGTGAACATCGGCTTTCTGGGGCCGCTCCAGAACAATCCGGAAGCGTCGTACGGGCAGGCGATGTTGAAGGGAGCGCAACTGGCATTGGAGGAAGCAAATGCAAGGGGCGGATACGGCGGAAACAACCGGGTGACGGGAAAGCCATATCTGCTGAAGATTCACGATGACGTGGCGCAATGGGGAGCGTCTTCGACGGAAGTGGTAAAGATGGCGTTCAAGGAACATGTGGTGGCAGTCCTCGGATCCGTGGATGGCGCATCGACGCATATCATGCTGCGCGTCAATTTGAAGCTGGAAGTTCCGATCATGGATACGGGCACAACGGATCCAACGGTGACGGAAACACGCATTCCCTGGGTGATCCACAATTTCCCGGACGACCGGCAACAGGGCTACACACTGGCTGATTACGTGTTCAAGCAACGCAACCTGAAGCGAATCGGAGTGATTCGGACGCAGTCGCGGTATGCACGCGTGGGAGTGGCAAAGTTTTTTGATGAGGCCAAGCGTCTTGGACACGTTCCGGTGTTGGAAGTGAAATTTGATCGCGGCGACCAGGATTTCTCGACGCAACTGCGCATGCTGGAGAATGTGCGCATCGATGGATTGGTGATCTGGGGAGAAGCGGGCGAGGCCGGACTGATCTTGAAGCAGATGCGCGAAATGGGGATGAAGCAACCGGCGTTTGGCGCCAGCCGGATGGATTATCCGTTGTTGCTGGAAAAGGCGGGGCCTGCCGCGGAAGGATTGGTGACGACGACGGCTCTGGACGAATCCCGGCCGAATGCGAAATGGCAAGAGTTCCAGAAGAAATACAGTGACAAATATGGGACGCAGCCCGATGCGTACGCAGCCTATGCATACGACGGAATGAACATGCTGATCGCGGCAATCGAAAAGGCGGGACTGAACCGCGGGAAGATAATGGATGCGTTTCGCGAATACCAACAAAAAAGCTATGAGGGAGTTACGGGACGTGCGGAATTTGATCACACACTAAATAATATTGCGCCGGTGGCGATGGTGCGGGTAGAAAACGGGAAATTTGTCTATATGAGTTCCAAGAAAACTAGTTCGCTAAAGAGCCCGTCGGGTGAGGGCGCCCCCTGATGGAAGATCGGTGTCAGATGCGTTGGCGCGGACCGCAGCACGTTTTAGTGCTACTGGGATTCCTGATTTGCGCAGATGTGCCGACAGTGGTGGCTCAAACAGAAACGACTGCTGTGAAGCCGTACGCCTCGATGGATGCGGAGAAAGTCGACTATCGAGGCCCGGGCAGAGATAAAATCAACAATATTCAGAATGGAGTCGTACACATCGGGCTTTTGCTGCCGATGCAGGGGAGGCGTGCGCCTGAGGGGAAGTTGTTGTTGCAGGCGGCGCAGATAGCGATTGATGAGGAAAACAAATCTCGGCCACTAACAAATGGCCAGCGATTCGAGCTTGCCGTGGAGGACGAAAGCGGGCCATGGGGGCAGGCGAGCAGCGCGATGGTCCGGCTGATCATGCAGGATGAAGCCGTGGCGCTGATTACTGCGACCGATGGGAATATTGCGCACCAGGCGGAACAGCTCGCGAATAAAGTCGGGATACCTGTGGTGACCCTTGCCAGTGACCCGACCACCACGAAGATAAACATTCCATGGATATTTCGGGTGGGATCGAGCGATACAGAACAGGTCCGGGCGATTGCAAGGGACGTATATGGAGTAAGAGGATTACACAAGGTGTTGCTGATCACTGAGTCAGGTCACGATGGTCGGATTGGCGGCGAAGAGTTCATGAAGGCGGCGGCTTCGCTGGCCGAAAATCCTCCAGAACGCTTTGAGATCAATACAGAGAATTTTTCGCTAGTGGCGATGGACCAAGGAACTCACGCGACGCAAGTGGAGGCAGTTGTGCTCTGGACAAGTTCGACGCTGGCCCACCAATTGCTGCCGAGTGTGCGAGAGACAATTCCATCGGCGCTCATATATGTGTGCCAAAAGGCAGCGGACTTTTTTCCAGGGGCAGGGGTCGAAGTTGCGAAACATCATGACCGAATGGTGTTTACGGTGGGCACTGGAATCGAGGGAGAGGAATTTGCGAGACAGTACCGAGACTTGACTGGCGCACAACCCGGTATGGCAGCGCAGCAGATGAACGAGGCTGTGGGTACGATTGCGGAAGGTGTTCGGCACGCAGGCAATAACAGGGCGCGAGTGCGGGACCGGCTGGCGGCGAGAGGGGGCAGCGGATCGACCAGTGGAGTCGTTTCGTTTGATGCGGCGGGGAACGAGCGCGGTGAGGCAAGGTTGGTGAGTATTGAGGCCGGAGTGGGCGCTGCCGTCGCACCTTGACTCGTTATGCATGGTTGACGAAGAACCTAGGAAAAAGCCCCCACTTCTGAAAATGCCCTTGGGTTGTCTCCGGAAAAGCGAGTGTGGCACTCGGGTCTGACTCATCACGGTCGATTTCTGCTCAGACATGCCACAGAAAAGGAACTTAGAAAACCCGATATTTCGTTGATTGATGGCGGACCGAAGCCGGTTCCAGTACTTACATCAGCGTACCTGAGAATTGCTAATGAAACGTCTTCCTAACCGCCAAAAGAGCGAGTTGCCCAATTGAATGACTCGTAGTAGTGTCCCCGAATGGCCAAGAAGCCGAAGACACGCAAGAAGGGGGTCCGGACGACCATGTCTGCCGATCACGAGGAAAAGAACGCCACCAACGGAGAGGTGCGAGAGGGCGCAAACGTCGACAAAATTCGCGACATTCTGTTTGGTTCAAACATGCGCGAATATGAGAAGCGCTTCGCGCGGCTGGAGGAGCGCCTGACGAAATCCTCAGACGCGCTGAGGGATGATCTGAAAAAGAGGTTCGACACGCTTGAATCGTATGTGCGTGAAGAGATGGAATCGAACAACCAGAGGCTGAAAGCGGAGAAAGCCGAGCGCAGCGAAGGTCTGAAAGAACTGACCCGGGAAACTCGCGATAGCGCGAAATCACTGGAAAAGAAACTGTCACAACTGGAAGAGCAGCTCTCTTCGACACAAGTGGATTTGCGGGCTCGCATACTGGAGCAATCCAAGACACTGAGCAACCAGATCCAAAAGGCGAAGGATGAGCTGGAAACGGCGCTGGATCGCGAAGCGGAGACTTTGCGGACCGACAAGACGGATCGCGCGATGCTGGCGGATCTGTTTACGGAGTTGTCGTTGCGGCTGAAAGATGAACTAGAGTTGCCGGAAAAGTAGGCAAGTACTGCCGGACGGAAAGCCTTCCTTGGCCCGATTAGCAAATTGTTTCTAGCGAAATACCCACCCAGACGCAATGGCTGATACACCGACAAGACGGGTACCTCTCGATCCAGCGGACTATGCAACCGCGAATGGTGCAGGTGCGCTCGACGAGTTGCGACACCTAATTCTGGCACCCGAACAGGAGGCGTTGGAACGCCTTCATCATCGCTTGGTAAATCCGGAATCGCGGACGGAAGACGTAAGCTCCGTGGTGGCGGAGGCAATTCAGCGACGCCGAGCGGCTGGTGGCGATGAAGCATTGAGCGACGCGTTGACGCCGACGATTGAAACGGCGTTGCGAGAATCTGTGCGCAAAGATCCGGGAACGATGGCCGACGCGTTGTTTCCGGTGATGGGACCGGCGATACGAAGGTCGATTCTGGAGACATTGCGATCGTATCTGGAATCGTTCAACCAGATCATGGACCAGAGCCTGTCATGGCAGGGGTTGAATTGGAGATTCGAGGGAATTCGAACAGGCAGATCGTTTACGGAAGTAGTGCTGCTGCACAGCCTGGTATTTCGAGTAGAACAGGTTTTCCTGATTCATAATAAGACAGGTCTATCGTTGGGGCACGTTGCCGCGCCGGCCGTAGCGATGCAGGACCCCAGCATCGTCTCCGGAATGCTTTCGGCGATTCAGGATTTTGTGCGCGATTCGTTTCACACGGGCGCAGGGCAGGGTATTGAACGGATGAATGTGGGCGACCTGGAGGTGTGGGTCGAGGCCGGACCTTACGCGATTTTGGCCACGGTGATTCGAGGTGTGGCGCCGAGGGCGTTGCGCGATCGAATGGCAGAGGTACTGGAAAATATTCACCGAGAATGTTCGGCGCAACTCGATCAGTTTACGGGAGACACTTCACCGTTTGTGCATGTGAACAAGGAACTGACACGCTGCCTGGAGATGCAATACAAAGAGACTCTGGGAAAGCGAAAGAGTTTTGGGTATGCGTGGGTGACGGCGGGGTTGCTGGTCTTACTGGTGGGCGGCTGGATCGGGTGGCGGGAGTGGCAGCACTACCGATGGGCGGGGCTGGTGGAGACGTTGCGAGAGCAGCCAGGGCTTGTGGTTACGTCACTTACGCGGGAACACGGGAGATTTGTGATACGCGGAATGCGCGACCCGTTGGCGGCCGACCCGGGGGAATTTGTGAAGGGGGCTGGTCTGGATCCCGCGAAAGCGGAATTTCACTGGGGCGCGTATTATGCGCTGGATGACGCGATCATTAAACAACGGGCGGAACGGATACTTTTGCCGCCGCCAGGAGTATCGATTGCGGTAAACAATGGGATTCTTCAGGTCGACGGCCCAGCCGTACTTTCCTGGCTTAAAAATGTGCGTTCGCGCGCGTTGCTAATTCCTGGGATTCGCAGTCTTTCCGGGCAATTCAGCCTGGAGGAGATTGCATTTGATGAAGCAAAGAAGGAGATCGAAGCCACCATCGTCAAATTCCCAGTTGCGACTGCGGCGTTATCTCCTAAGGAGCGAAAGAATTTGGAACTTGACGCTGCAAGCCTCAAAAAGTTTCTCAAGCTTTCCGAGAATCTTGACCACCGTGTTTATAAATTTCATATTGTTGGCCATTCTGATAGCACTGGCGCTGAAGCTACAAATCAAACGCTGAGTCAACGCCGAGCGGATCGCGTGGCTTCAGAGTTGATCCAATTGGGAGTGCCAGGAAAGTTTCTGAAGGCAGAAGGGGTTGCGACCACTCAACCTTTGCGCAGCGAAGACAGTGAGGAAGGTCGCCAATTGAATCGAAGCGTTACGATTAGAGTCGTCTTTTCATTGGACATCTAACCTCGATGCTACAGAAAAAAATTTGCATGCTCGGCTCGTTTGCGGTTGGGAAGACCAGCCTGGTGAGGCGGTACGTGGAGAGCATTTACTCTGACGTGTATCAGACGACAGTCGGAGTGAAGGTGGATAAGAAGGTAGTGCAGGTGGAATCGAAGGAAATGACTATAGTGTTGTGGGATCTGTATGGCGAAGACGAATTCCAGAAGATGAGATGGTCGTATCTCCGCGGATCCGCCGGATATCTTCTGGTAGGAGACGGAACACGCCGGGCAACTCTGGACAAGGCATTTCTACTCGAAGATAGAGTACGCCAAGAAGTGGGAGCGATTCCTTTTGTGTTTCTGATCAATAAGAGCGATCTGGTTGCGGACTGGCATGTGGACTATTTGCTGGAAGAACAGTTTGCTGCCCGAAAGTGGAAGGTGCTTCGCTGCAGCGCGAAAACTGGAGAAAACGTTGAGGAAGCTTTTACTCAACTGGCCCGGAAAATGTTGCCCTGATCATGCCCGAGCCACTCTCTAGTGTCCTGCGACAACTGGGCTATGTTGTGTTGACACACAACGGCGGTGGCATATTTTCACTGTTGTCAGACGCTCCCGGGTGGTTTGCTCAGCTGTTTCCTGCTATTAGATCAGGTGGCAAGGACGGTTCGATCGCCGAGGTGTCACCGTTTCTAGATAATTTCCTGCTGGATGCTGAAGCGTATTGGAAGGCGGGAAAACCTGGCGTTTGCGAGTCGGGAACTTGGATTGAAAAAATGAAATCCGGGAAAGACATTTCTCTTCAGGCGAAAGCGCTACACTCGGGAGGTAAGGAGATTCTGACTCTCCATTCGGCCGATCCGCAATATGCTGAACAATTGCGGATACTGCAGACTGCGCGTAACTCTCTCCTAGAGCACGAGAAATTGCTGAGCGAAATTCAGAAAAAGGAAATTCTGCTGCATTGCATCGTACATGATTTATCGCAGCCGTTGAGTGCCATGCGGGGTTCGTTTGACTGCCTGTCGACGGAGAGCGACGCGGAACGGATGGCCAAGTTTATCGACTTGGGAAAGCACGCCAGTGAACAACAGGAAAAGATGATCCGCGAGATTCTCCAGGCGTTCTCCGTGGACTTGCAGGCTACTCTGGACGCCGAAGAGCATCTGAATGGTTCGCCAGATTTACGCGCGGCGGCGCAAACCGCGGCATCGGGGCTTAGGGCGGCGTTCGAAGCCAAGGGCGTTCGATTATTGTTGGAAGAGAATCCGAGTGCGGAGAGGAAATGGTTCGTCCACGGCGAAGAGACGCGCCTACATCGGGTCTTCACGAACATGCTGGAAAACGCTCTTCGCTATACTCCCAAAGGAAGCAGGGTTACCATCGGAATCGAAGATGATGGAAGGTTTCTTAAGGCTTACGTGGACGACGAAGGGCCGGGACTTCCGGAAGATCTTCGGCCCGCCGAGATTTTTGCACTTTTTGCGAAGGGAAAAGAAAGTGGTGGGAAGGCAGGACTTGGGTTGTATTTTTGCCGGATCACCGTGGAGCGTTGGGGAGGTTCGATTGGCTGCGCGTCACTGCCAGAAAAGGGCTCACGCTTTTGGTTCCGCTTGCCGCGGGCGGTGACGACGGGGGAATCTGTCGCGCGAGGAAAACTGAAAACATCGATGGATGATACCAAACCAAAGAGCGGGGAAGAGCCGCGAGCATTGCGCATACTGCTGGCTGACGATCAGGAAGATATTCGTACACTGACCACGCATCAACTGCAACGAAACGGCCACGAGGTGGTGACCGTAGCTGATGGCAAAGCGGCAATTGAAGCCGAGCGAATCAAGCACTACGATGTAATTCTTCTCGATGAAGAGATGCCGGTGATGAGCGGAGTGCAAGCGGCGCAGTTGATCCGAGAATTTCAAAGGAAGCAGCAAGATCGCAGCGTACTCGTGGCCCTGACGGGAAACAATACGCCCGATGACCGGGAACGACTAATTGCCGCTGGATTTGATTCGGTGCTGGGAAAACCGTTCCGACTGGAGTCGCTGGAAGCCTTTCTTCGCAACCCGGGAAAGATCGGGACGCTCGAGGTACTGCCAGAGAAGCATGTACTGAAAGAAAGCGCGAGCCTGGAGGATCTGCTGCAACGGGTTGGAGGCGACGAAAAACTATTGCGACAGATGATTCGAACTTTCCTGCGAGAAACCCCGAAGCGAATGGAGACACTAAAAAAGGCGCTACGACAGAAAGATGGACGTGAACTTTCGGCTAGAGCGCACGCGTTAAAGGGGGCAGTGAGTATCTTTGGAGCGGTGCGTGCCGCGCAATGTACGCAAATTCTGCAGGTACTTGGACGCATCCCTGATTTTCAAGAGGGAAATCAGGTTTTCGCCTCGCTACAGGAAGAGATTGCGAAATTGCAGGAAAACCTGAGAGGATACGCGAAAGAAGTTCCGTCTGGAGAATCGAAAGCTGGCAAGCAGGGAAAGAAGAAAGCCAAGAAGCGCCATAATCGCAAGCGATGAAAGAATCGTCATTGCGAACGTACAGATCACGTTTCGGAGCCGCTCAATGTCCCATATCCTGGTAGCCGATGACGATGCCACGACGCGGCAGATGATTCGTGGTGTGCTGAAAAAGAACAACTATACGGTTTCAATGGCGTCCGACGGCGTGAGCGCTTTGCGTGCTATTCAGAAAAAGAAATTCGACCTGGTGTTGCTGGACATCTGGATGCCGAAAATGACGGGCTTGGGACTGCTAGGTAAACTACAGTCAGAAAAACAGATCCCGAAGATTATCGTGATGACCACGGATAAGACATCGGAGACGGTGCTGACGGCGTTGCGCGGGCGGGTATATCAGTTTTTAATCAAACCGCTGGAGGCGGATGCCCTTCTGTTGACCGTAGAAAGTGCGCTGTCCGCAAATCCCTTCGCTCCACCCATTGAGATTATCTCGGCAAGCCCACATTGGATTGAATTGCTCGTTCCGTGCGAACAATCAGTGGTGGGCCGGGTGCAGAGTTTTCTATCGCATATGGAGAAC
Source organism: Candidatus Acidiferrales bacterium (assembly GCA_963726725.1). Taxonomy (GTDB): domain Bacteria; phylum Acidobacteriota; class Terriglobia; order Acidiferrales; family UBA7541; genus Acidiferrum. Next base: position 133,056 of record CAVSDV010000020.1, on the reverse strand, counting down.
GACCTTCCTCCCGATGTGATCGAGAAAGTGGGATACGCTTTCCGCGAACTTCTGAATAATGCAATTGAATGGGGCGGGCACCTTGATCCCAATCAAAAAGTACGGATCTCCTACGTGCGAACGAAGAGGATGCTGATGTACCGGCTCGACGATCCCGGTCCCGGATTTAAGATCGAAGAACTAACTCACGCCGCTGTGAATAATCCGGAAGAGGACCCCATTGCGCACATGAAAGTACGCGAAGAGAAGGGATTAAGGCCAGGCGGGCTAGGGCTGCTGCTGACGCAACAGATGGTGGACGAACTGGTCTACAGCGAATCGCGCAATTCGGTCGTGCTGGTAAAATATCTCTAAGAGTTGAAGATTAATCCCACGTTATTGGCTCCTGTTGGCAACTCCAATTGAATTGGCCTGCTTTGAGCGTTCTCTAGTACACTGTCTCGACTCTCTGCGCATTTATTTTCGATTAAGGAGCACGGCAAATGACATCTGGCGTATTAAGTGGAGTCGAATTTAAGAAGCAGTTGCAGGCGGGCACACCAAAATTGGGACTTTTCCTAAACTCCCACTCCCCGACAATTGCGGAACAGCTTGCACACAGTGGCTACGACTGGCTGCTGGTCGATTCTCAACACGGACCAATGGGTTATGAAAAGCTCTCGTCGATGCTGTGCGGCGTAGCGAGCGGCGGAGCGAAAACATTGGTACGCGTTGGTGGGTACAGCGATCGACCGGGAATTCAACAGTCGTTGGACCTTGGTGCGGATGGCGTGCTCGTTCCTTATATCAATACGGCGGAGGAAGCGCGCGCGGCCGTGAGCTGCACAAAGTATCCAACAGCCGGAACGCGTTCTGTATATTTTCCACAACGCAGCATGAACAAAGACGGATTGCTTGGTTACGCGGGCAATGCAAACCAGAACATGATTGTTGCGCTGCAAGTGGAGACGGCGGACTGCATCAAGAATATCGATGAGATTGCCGCAGTGCCTGGAATTGACATTCTCTTTCTTGGACAAAATGATTTGTGCATGTCGATGGGCTTATACGAAAAATATGAGTTTCCTCACATGTACACGTCGCCGGAATTAGCGGCGGCAACCGACAAACTGGTGGCGGCGGCGCGCAAAAACAAGGTCATATTGGGACTATTCCTCTTTGGCACTGCGCGCGTTGGCGAGTTTTTGGAAAAGGGATTTCCCTTCATCAGCCTGGGCAATGATCTTCACCATGTGCTGACGCAGGCTGGCGCTTACGTGAAGGACGTGGAAGAGGTTTCCAAAGCGAAAGGGAAGAGCTGGACGCGACGGCCGACTTCTCTTTTCTAGGTGTAAGAGGAGTGTGCCGAAGAAATCAGGCCTCCTATCGTTGGCAACGATCCGAGGCTTTTGTTTTTTGACAAGGCTTCCTGAAGAGTGCAGAAATTAGCTGCTAGTATCCGGGAAGTGGTTGGGGCGGTTGGCCGCTACAATCCTCGCTGTGGTGATGGCCTGACCTACGTGGCGTTGCGTGTGATCGGCTACATGAACGAGCAAGCCGCCTAGTGTTGTGGGCAGTTGTTTGTTTCCGACTTTGCGGCTGGCGCCAAAGTCAGAATCCGCCAGTTTTCGCACCCTTGCGGCGCTTAGATCCAGTGCATTTGTCAGTTCATCAAACAATTCTTTCCGAGTTCCTTCAGGCGCCGCCTCATTTCTTAAGAGCTCAATTTGGTGTGCAACAAGAGTGCGCCCCTCCGCATAGGTGAGCAGGCGATCCAGGCTTCTGGCAATGTGCCGAAGATGGAAAGCGACCGAAGGAATGCCCCCCGGGCGTTGATGCAATTCAGCGTCGGATAAATGTCTGGCCCAGCGCCCTAGATCGTCCTTGGCCAGTTCAAGAGCATGAAGAACCGCACGCGGGACAGCAGGAACTTCGGTGAGTGTGCCTCTGAGCCACGGTTCAGTGGAAGGAATTCTATTTTGTTTCATATGATTTCCAATTAAGACATTGTCTGAGAGCGGACTCAGGCATACTTAAATTGCTTCAATAAGTTTGCCAGAGGCTCGCGAATTCGCATCCAATACTTTTGATGGCAAGGAACAGGCGAATGGACCGAAGCATGGACAAAAAGAATTGGGGTGATCGACCGTGGACGATCGATTTTGCGGCTACAAAACAAGAACTACCCGAGGCCGTCGACTTTGCAGTGGTTGGAGGCGGTTTCACCGGTTTGGCGGCAAGCGCGCGGCTGAAACAATTCTCTCCCGAATCGACAGTATGTGTTTTGGAAGCGGACGAATTCGGCGCTGGGTCAAGCGGACATACAGGCGGGATGGCGTTGGCTGAGAGCGCCGCGGGAGATTTGCCGGGACTCGGCGACGTGTTGGCTGGCTACCAGAGGATTTTGAGTGAACTGAGTGTGGATGGCGACATGGTGCTTCCCGGAGTTTACGAGTTGGGGCGGACTTCATGGTTGCCGGACACACCAATTCGTTGGAACGATTCGGGTGAACTCTGTGCGGTGAAGAAAGTAGCGGGAGGCACAATCAATCCTGGGAAAGTGGTTAGCGGATTAGCAAGAGCCGCGGAGAGACTGGGAGTGTCGCTATTTGAGCAATGCAGAGTCGAGTCGGCGAGATTTTCGAAAGTTGTGGAACTTCAGACAATTCGCGGAACAATCCAGGCGGAAAAAGTGTTATTCGCCACCAATGCTTACGCTTTGGAATTGAACGGACTTCGGGACCGTGCCGAGTCGAAATTCACCCTCGCGATGGTCACGCAAGAATTGACGGACGAAGTGATCTCCGAATTTGGCTTGTCGGAACGAATACCGTTTTACACCGTGGACATGCCGTATCTGTGGGGGCGAATGCTTGGTAATGCCATCATTTTCGGAAGTGGTCTGGTTCACCTTGCTGACTGGCGCGATTTGAACACCCTGGACATTAATCGCGGGGAAACGCCGAGTATGTTTACGCGGCTGGAAAAAAGGATTCGAGGGCTTCATCGCACTCTCAGAGACGTATCGATTACTCACCGATGGGGAGGGCCGATTTGTATTGCGGAAGGATGGAGGCCGGTGTTCGAGCACCATCCGAAATCGCAGAATGCCATCGTGTTGGGGGCCTACTCGGGACACGGAGTAGCGCAATCAGTCTATCTGGGGAGTTGGGCCGCGGAGGTGCTACTGGGAAAAAGCGCGTTGCCGAATTGGGGCAATCGTTAGCCAGAAAGTTAGTTATGGAAGACGGGGAGCGTCTTGAGCAGGGCAGAAAAGCCATTCCAAAGAATCTGAAATCCAATACAGACAAGCAGGAAAGAAGAGAGGCGCATGATGATGGTCATGGCCGTGGCACCGAGGACGCTGGCCAGGCGATCAGCAAATCCATAACAAAGATAGACGCTGATGGCGATCAGGAACATTCCGATCAGTGCGCCGATGATAGAGAAGAGAATCTTGTCATGTGGCTCGTTCGCGCCAAGCGTGATGGCAATGGAAATAGACCCGGGACCGACGGTTAACGGCAGGGTCAGAGGATAGAAAGCACGGCTGAAAAGATCGCGCAGGTCGACGGTGCGGTGTACGTCTTGCCGCGAGGTGTCTTCCTCATTCTGGTTCAACATTTTCCATCCCGCAGACATCACTACAAGCCCTCCCCCAACCTGTACAACGGGGATGGAAATGCCAAAGAAGGCCAGGATGTGCGTGCCAATGAAAAATGAGCCGACGAGCAAAAGCAAACTGTTGATGGCGATTCGGCGCGACAATATTTTGCGCTGTTCGGTTGAGTAATAGTTGGTCAGTGACAGAAAAATAGGAGCGCCGCCAAGCGGATTAACGATGGGGAAGAGTGCGGAAATAATCAGAAATGTAGCCTTAGCGGTTGGGAACATAGGTTTGTCCGGGAGAAAGTATAGCTGAGGACAAGCGCTGGGCGAATGTTTTGACCTGCCGAGATGCGATTGAATTGACAGTCCGCGCGGGCGGGAATTAGGATGGTCGACTCAATGTTGCGAGGAATTCAGGCTGTCGACCGAAGGGTATTCTGAATGGGAAAGAGTTTACCAATTGTATATACTGTTGGGCTGTTATGGCTGGCGGGAGTTGCATTCGCGGCCATTAATCCCTCTTCGATAGGTACCGCCGATGCGCAGCGGTATGTCAATGACGTAAAAACACTGACGCAAGCAAAAATGGAAGGCCGTGGTGATGGCACGAAAGGATTAGTCCGCGCCGAGCACATCTTGAGCGATCGCTACAAAAGCTACGGGCTGGAACCTGCAGGCCTGCAGGGCTACCTGCAATCCTTCACGGTTACTACTGGGGCCAAGTTACGTGGTAGAAACCATTTTGTGTCTGAAAATGGAACGGAAAAATCCGAACTGAAGTTGAATGTGGATTATGTGCCGCTTAGTTTTTCGGCCTCGGGCGCAGCTGATGCGCCGCTAGTGTTCGCGGGGTACGGAGTTACAGCGGAGGAGTTTGGTTACGACGACTACGCGGGACTGGATGTGAAAGACAAAGTGGTCGTGGTGTTGCGATATGAACCAGGCGGATTTGCCGCGAAGAGCGGCAACCAAGGACTGACGAACCACGCGCAATTCATTACGAAGGCGATTAATGCGCGAAATCACGGCGCGAAAGCGATTGTCCTGGCCAACGGGAAATTGAACGTCGGCGAACAGGATTTGTTGACACGGTTTGGCAGCGTCCATGGACCGGAGAACGTTGGGATCGTGTTTCTGCAGGTGAAAAACGCAGTTGCGGACGAGTGGCTGAGGACAGCAGGCAGTTCGTTGAAGGGCGCGGAAGATCAAATCGACAGCGCGACGAAGCCGGCTTCGTATGCGCTGCCCGATGAACTGCGCGTTTCACTGTCTGTTGGGATCGAGAACACACACGCGACGGTGAACAACGTTCTAGCCTACATGCCCGGAAAAACGGATGAATACATTATTCTCGGCGCCCACTACGATCATTTGGGGCGTGGCAATTTTGATTCGCTTGCGCCATCGCAGATTGGGCAGATTCATCCAGGAGCAGACGACAATGCCTCCGGGACCGCAGGATTGCTTGAATTAGCACGACTCCTCTCCCCAATGAAGGGTCAAATGCAGCGCGGTATTTTGTTCGCATCGTTTGCCGGAGAAGAGCTGGGATTACTGGGGTCGGCGGAGTGGGTGAAAGAGCCGACCAAGCCTCTGGACAAGGCCGTGGCCATGCTGAACATGGACATGATCGGGCGAATCAACGGAGAAAAGGTTTACATCGGGGGAGTGGGAACGGGATCAACCTTTGCGAGGGTCTTGAATTTGGCAGAAGCGAACTCGCCGCTGAAGTTTGAGACTTCGCAGGGTGGATACGCTTCGAGCGATCACACTTCTTTCGTGTCAAAACGCATACCGGTCTTGTTCTTTTTTTCGGGATTGCACTCGGACTATCACAAGCCGTCAGACACATGGGAGAAGATCAATGGCAATTCGGCCGCGCAATTGGTGAATGTGGTGGCAAAAGCGACGCTCGAGCTTGCCTCTGAGCCAGAGAAACCGTCTTTTGTGGTGGTGACCGAATCGAATCCGCATGGCGGTTCGGTCAGCGGCGGCGGTGGATACGGGCCGTACTTCGGATCGATTCCTGATTTTGGGCAGACGGAGAACGGAGTGAAATTTTCCGATGTCAAACCCGGATCACCGGCCGCGAAGGCTGGGCTAAAAGCGGGAGACGTCCTGGTGCAATTTGGCGATAAGTCAATCAAGAATCTGTATGACTTCACCGATGCATTGCGGCGCAGTAAAGTCGGCGACGTAGTTCCGGTGACAGTGCTACGGGACGGCAAGGAATTGAAGGTCGATGTGAAGTTGGAGCAGAGGAGATAGGCTTGAATTTCACATCTGATTGCTAATCTAGTCCGGAGACGTGACGTGAGAACAGGGAAGTGTCTTATTTTTGCTGTGACAGTCTCTTTGGCGTTAGCGGGATTCTATCTACCGGGGCGAGTCGGTTTGTACGCACAGCAAAAATCCGTCGATCAACTGCTGCTGCCCGAAGAACAAAGGCATTTGAAAAATGTCCGCCAGATTACCTTTGGCGGACAGAACGCCGAGGCGTATTTCTCGGCGGATGACAAACAACTGATCTTTCAACACCAGGGTGATGGAGTGCCCTGCGACCAGATCTACACCATGATTATAGATATGCCCGACGGCAAGCCGGCGACGCCGAAACTGGTGAGCACCGGTAAAGGGCGCACGACGTGCAGCTATATATTTCCATCGGAAGACAAAATACTGTTTTCATCGACACACGCTTCCGGCCCGGAATGCCCGCCAAAGCCGGATTATTCACGCGGATACGTGTGGCCGATTTACAGCAGCTATCAGATCTATACAGCCAAACTTGACGGGACGGACCTAAAACAACTGACTCATTCGGCTGGATACAACGCGGAAGCGACGATCACTCGCGACGGGAAGCACATTGTGTTCACATCCACACGTAATGGAGATCTGGATATCTACACAATGGATGCCGACGGCGGCAATGTAAAACAACTGACAAATGAACTGGGATACGACGGGGGGCCTTTCTGGTCCTACGATGGAAGCAAGATTGTTTACCGCGCGGAACATCCTAAAACTGTAGAGGAAATAAAGGATTACAGAGAATTATTCAATCAAGGCCTGATTCGTCCCGGCAATCTGGAAATCTGGGTGATGAATGCGGACGGCTCAAACAAGCATCAGGTGACCCACAATGGTGCGGCCAATTTTGGCCCCTACTGGCTGCCTGACGGAAAGAGGATCATTTTTGCATCGAATCAGGCGGACCCCAAAAATGGACGCGACTTTGATTTGTACGTGATCAATGAGGATGGTTCGGGACAGGAGCGGATTACATTTCATCCGGATTTCGATGGATTCCCCATGTTCACATCCAATGGCAAGCGACTGGTGTGGGCTTCGAATCGGAATGGGAAAGTTCCACACGAGACCAACGTCTTCCTGGCGGATTGGGTAGATTGATTTAGGGCGAGGGTAATTGGTTTTGAAAAGGAAAACGCGGCGTGGTGACGAAAAGCCTGGCCACAGGAACGGGGAATCACTGCGCGTACTGATCTCAGAAACGCGACTGCGGCGGCGAGTGAAACAGCTTGCGAGAGAGATCCGCCGTGATTTTCCGAAAAGTGAACTTCACCTGGTTGGAGTGTTGAAGGGTTCAGTATTCTTTCTTGCCGATCTGGCGCGAGAATTACGTGGCGAAGTCTCGTTTGATTTCATCGGAGTTTCCAGCTATGGCTCCAGCACGGATTCCACAGGGGAAGTAAAGTTGACCAAGGACCTGGACGTGAGCATTGAATCGCGAACGGTGATACTGGTCGAAGACATTCTAGATACTGGGCTCACGTTGAAGTATTTGCTCCGCCTATTTGAAGAGCGGAGGCCAAAACATCTGCGTTCGGTGGTTCTATTCGACAAGGTAGAGCGACGAATTGCGGACGTGAAAGCGGATTACACTGGTTTTCAAATAGCAAATGAATTCGTGGTGGGCTACGGCCTCGACTTCGACCAGCGATATCGGAACCTCCCCGCCGTGTGCATTCTCCGACCCTCTTCCAACAAAAAGCCCAAAGAGCAGTAACATCGGCCGCGAGAGTGCGAAGCCGCCTGCTATAATAATTGGACTTCATGGAATCGACAGAACCTAAAACAGCAATCAAGCTCACGAGCGACGGTTCGGAAGTTCCGGCGGAAGTGCTTGCAACGCTTACAGAAATCGGTGAAGAGGTAAATGCATCGCTGAACCTGGACGAAGTGCTGGCGCATACAGCGGTGCTGATCAAGCGCCATATCGATTATGAGATGTTTGGCGTGCTGATGGTGGATAACGACGGATTATATCTGCAGCACCGCTTCGCGATTGGGTACCCGCCGGGACTAGCTGAAAACTTGCGTGTGCCCATCGGACAGGGCATCACAGGAACAGCCGCGGCTACGGGGCACTCCGTGCGGGTCAGCGACGTTTCGCAAGACCCCCGTTACATCAATGCCATTGAAGCTGTCCGTTCGGAATTGGCAGTGCCGCTAGTGCTGCGAGGCAAATGCACGGGCGTTCTGGATATTCAGAGCCGGCATCTGGGTTACTTCACGAAGGATCAGCAACACATACTTACTCTGTTGGCGAGCCGATTGGCTGTATCGATTGAAAACGCGCGGCTATTTCAGCAGGTTAGCAACCAGGCGGAAACGTTGCTGGTGTTGAACGAAGTCAGCCGCGAAATGAGTTCAATCCTGGACGTCGAAGAATTGTTGCGGCGCGCGGCGGAAGCCGTGAAACGTGTGATCGATTATCAGATATTGAGCCTGATGCTGTTCGATGAAGAGCACCAGATCTTTCGCCATCGAATTGACGTAAAGCACGGCCAACGCGTGCAGGGGAAATTACGCGTTGCGGCCACGGAGGGAATTGTCGGAGCTGCGGCGACACTGAAAGAGCCAGTGATCGTGCCAGACGTCACGGCAGATCCGCGCTACTTGATGGTGAATCCGGAAACGCGCTCTGAGATGGCGATTCCAATGATGCACAAGGGCAAAGTGATCGGTGTGCTCGATCTGGAGAGCCCGCAATTGAACTACTTTACGAGTGACCATGTGCAGACACTCTCGATTCTGGCTGCGAACCTGGCGGTATCGCTGGAAAATGCGCGGCTCTATGAACAAGTAGCGAAGGATGAAGCGCGGCTGGACCGCGACCTGCAAGCTGCGAAACGAATCCAAGGCGCGTTGTTAAGGCCGGTGCCGACGGATGATTACGGGCTAGATGTAGCGGCGCGATATTTGTCTGCGCGAGAAGTGTGCGGCGACCTTTACGAATTCCTGCGCTACGGACCTCAGCAATTAGGGATAGCACTGGGGGATGTGAGCGGGAAAGGAACCGCGGCAGCGCTGTATGGCGCCGTGGCGATCGGCATTATGCGCAGTCTTGCGCCGCAAAAGTTGCAGCCGGCCGAGATGCTGAAGCAGATGAATCATCTGGTGAGTGAGCGCCGAATTGAAGGTCGCTTCATGACCGCCTGTTATGCAACATGGCAAAAAGGGCGCCAGAAATTGAGAGTGGCGAATGCCGGGCAGTCTCAGCCATTACTTTATAAGGATGGGCGGTGCGACAAGATTGAATTGACTGGCTTCCCTCTGGGTATTTTCGAGGAAGTTCAGTATGACGAGTGGGGTGTCACACTCGACGTGGGGAATATTCTGGTGTTTCACTCTGACGGGCTGGCGGAAACCGCGAATAATGAGGGCCAATTATTCGGTATGGAACGCCTGCGCGCGCTGATCGAAAAAAATCACGAGCGAACGGCCGCGGAACTTGCCGATGTGCTGCTGAATGAAGTGGATTGGTTCTCGCAAAACGCGCCGCTTTCCGACGACCGCACGCTGGTCATCGTCAAAGTGAAATGAGCATCCACACCAAAGCCCGGAAGAATCTGGAATACGTAGACCCGGCCACGTTTACGCCTCAGTTTGCATGGAGAACAGGAAAAACGGATTCTTCGCGCGAGGTTTATTGCGAAGGCGTTGCACTGGAACGAATCGCCAACGATTTTGGCACACCCACCTACGTATACAGCCGCAAGGCAATCGAAACTTCGCTGAATGAATTAAAAGTAGGACTTGGCAAGCTGCCGCATCTACTCTGCTTCGCGGTAAAGGCTAACGGCAACCTTTCCATCCTGAAATTGCTGGCGCAACGTGGATGCGGATTCGATATTGTTTCAGGTGGAGAGCTCGAGCACCTTTGTCGAATCGACGTGGAAGGCGATCGCATCGTTTTTTCGGGCGTTGGCAAGACCCGCGAAGAAATTCGCGAAGGCCTGCGCTATGCCGCTGGCAGAAAATCCGGTCAGGGAATTCTTCAATTCAACGTCGAGTCTGAAGCGGAGCTAGAAATTCTATTGGAGGAAGCCGGGCGATCCCGATTGAAAACGGGGAGAGTACCCGGAGTATCCATTCGCGTAAACCCGGATGTGAAGGCCGGTGGTCATCCGCACATCTCGACGGGATTGTACGAGCACAAATTCGGTTTGGGTTGGCCGGCTGCGCGGGCGTTGTACCTTGCCCATCGCAATTCGAAACATATCTGCTGGCAAGGCATCAGCGCGCACATTGGGTCGCAAATCGTTTCGTTGGATCCATTTCGGCAAGCACTGCAGCGGCTGGCAGGCTATTTGCTGGAGTTGCGTAAGGAGGGTGTGAACCTCAATTTTCTCGATTTTGGCGGCGGGCTGGGAGTGCGCTACACGAAGGAGCAGCCCGCGTCGAGAAGAGTCTACGCCCAGATGGTGGCCGAAGTGGTAAGCCCCTTGGGTGTGAAGCTGCTGTTGGAACCGGGCCGCTCGATCATCGCGCCCGCAGGGGTTTTGTTGTCGCGAGTAATCTACGCAAAACACAATGCGAAAAAGGGATTTTTGATCATTGATGCGGCGATGAACGATTTGATGAGACCTGTGCTCTACGATGCACCGCACCCGATTACAAAGATTGTGCAGCGGGGAAGACCAAGCCCGAAGGCGCAAAAACGAATCGATATTGTGGGGCAGGTTTGCGAAACGGGTGATCGGTTTTTGGAAGGCTGGCCTTTGGGCGACGCGCAACCCGGCGATCTGGTGGCGATCTGGGCGGCGGGCGCGTACGGAATGTCGCAGGCTTCGAATTACAACGCGCGCCGCCGGCCTGCAGAAATTCTTGTAGAAGGAGCACGCGCCAAGCTGATTCGACGCCGTGAAACGCAAGACGATCTGTTGAGCACCGATGTCCTTGGATGAGGTATCAGGTCTCGCCCCACTTCAGTTTATTCCGCAAAATTTCAAAATAAGTCTTGTTGGGTGGATGAATCAATTTAAGGCGTTCCGGCGCGCGCGTAATTCGAATGCGATCCCCCACCTGGGTTGGTAAACCGGTCTGGCCATCCAGCGTCAGAAATATGGAGTCGGAGCTTTCCGCAAGTCGCAACTCAATATTAGACGTGTCGCGAACGACAACTGGCCGGTCGCTGAGCGTGTGTGGGCAAATCGGAGTAATCAAGATAGATTCCACAGCGGGATGGACGATGGGGCCACCGGCGGACATGGAATACGCGGTCGAACCGGTTGGCGTGGCAACGATGAGACCATCGGCGCGATAACGGCAGACGAATCCACCATCGATGTACAACTCTAACTCAATCATGCGTGCGAGAGTGCCCTTGTGCACAACGGCGTCGTTCAATACTCGCTGCTGTGTGAGGATCTGATCTCCGTTGATGCGTTCAACGAGTAGGAGCACGCGTTCGTCAATGGTGTAGCTACCGAAGAGCGCGGCTTCCAGCGCAGGATACAACTCTTCAACGGTGAAGCTGGTGAGAAATCCCAGGCTGCCCATATTGATCGGCAAAATCGGAATCCCGCAGGTGGCGGCTTCGCGCGATGCGGCCAACAAGGTACCATCTCCACCCAGCACGAGGAAAAGATCGGCTTCTTCGGAAATCTGGTGGCGCGTCTTGCCAGTGCCGTTGCCCTTTAGGCACGTGGCCGTTTCTGCATCGTAGACAGCATTCACACCGCGTTCCTGCAACCAACGCAAAAGTGCAGGTACAACCTCGGCGAGATTCGAGCGCCTAGGGCGAGAGATGATACCGATGGTCTTGAACGCGGGTGTGGGTTGCATGGATTAGTGCGATTCTACCTCAGGGCCTTTTCTGGCGTGAAGGAAATACTCCTGGTTGCCTTCCGCGCCAATCAACTTGCTGGGTGAGATCCGCAGGGAGACCAAGCCGAGGGCTTGCGCAGCGCTACGGACGCTTTCAATAGCTTTTTGGTGAAGGTCGGCCTCACGCACAATGCCACCATTACCCACTTCCTCGCGCTCGAGTTCAAATTGTGGCTTGATCAGGATGAGAAAGTCGGCGCGTGCGTTTGCGCATTGCACTGCACCGGGCAGAACTTTCTTCACGGAGATGAAGGAGACATCGGCAACAATTAAGTCCGCTTGTTGCGGAAGATCCGCGGCCGATAGTTCACGCGCATTCTTCTTGATCGGAACGACACGGGCATCTTCGCGAAGCTTCCAGGCCAACTGGTCGGTGTTTACATCCACGGCATAAACGCGCACGGCACCATTCTGCAGCAGGCAATCTGTGAAGCCGCCGTTAGACGCGCCCACATCGAGGCAAATCTTTCCCTCAGCCGAAACTTGAAAATCTTCGAGTGCGCCCTCGAGCTTGAAGCCGCCGCGACTGGCGTATTTCTGTAGACGGCTATGGACTTCAACGCGTGCGTTTTCCACAGTGTTCATTCCGGCTTTGTCGGCTCGTCTACCGTCGATTTCCACCTCGCCTGCCAGAATCATCGCTTGCGCTTTCTGTCGAGATTCCGCAAGGCCTCGTTCCACCAGCAGAACATCCAGGCGCTTGCGTAAGGGTTTAGGATTCATCTGTGTTTAATTCGCTGGGAAATCTAAGTGCGTCGAAGAACCAGAAATTCAGCGATGGAGCGCAAACGTTCGGCCTTCTGGTCATAGCTTGCCAACTCGGCAATGGCCTTGGTGGCTAGTTCGTTGGCGATCTGTTTCGAACGCTCCAGTCCGAATACGGAAGGATAAGTGGCTTTCTGCTGCGTGATGTCTTTGCCCGCAGTTTTGCCAAGAGCGGCGGAGGACTCTGTTACGTCAAGGATGTCGTCAGTAACCTGAAAGGCCAATCCGATCGTATCGCCGAAACTGCGCAGACGAGCCACATCGTGGGGCGGGGCCCCCGCGGAAATGGCTCCTGCCGTAATAGAAGCGCGAATCAGCGCGGCCGTTTTGGAACGATGAATGTACTCGAGCATTTCCGGGCCGACCGTGCGGCCTTCGGCTTCAATATCGGCAACCTGGCCACCGACCATGCCGTTTACGGTTCCCGCGGCAGTGGAGATTTCGGTGAGCATGCCGACACGGCGATCAGGGGAGACAGCTGATTTTCCAATGGTTTCAAAAGCCAAGGTCAACAGAGCGTCGCCAGCCAGAATAGCGGCGGCTTCACCAAATTTCTTATGACTGGTGGGCTTGCCACGGCGAAGGTCGTCGTTGTCGAGCGCGGGCAAATCATCGTGGATCAGAGAATAGGTATGTATGAATTCGATAGCGCAGGCCGGGAAATGGGCGTGGGCGAGGTCTTCAGAAAAAATACGCGCCGTCTCCAGGCAGAGAATCGGACGGATGCGCTTGCCACCCGCAAAAACCGAATAGCGCATGGCGGTGTGAATCGAAACCGGGGGAACGCTAGCGGCGGGCATTAGGCGTTCTAGAGAGGCGTCTACCGCGATGCGATCTTCTTCAAAAAATTCGGGCAGTTTCATCGGCTGGGCGTGCGGAGCAGTGGAATGGAGCATGGCTCGGCCATCAGCTTACTCGCCTTCTGCCTCAAAGGGTTCGGCAATCATTTTCCCATCGGCCTTTTTCAGGAGAATTTCCACGCGCCCTTCCGCTTCTTCCAGCTGCTTCTGGCACTCGCGGGAAAGTCCAACGCCTTCTTCGAAGAGTTTCATGGCTTCGTCGAGGGAAAGCTGCGGGCTCTCGAGTTTTCTAACAACTTCTTCCAGTCGTGCCAAAGAGCGCTCGAAATCCGGCTTTTTGGGAGGCTCTAATTTTTTCTGAGCAGGTAAATTCACGCTAACCGCCTAATCTTTCCAAAAGCTATTTCTGACAATGCAAACAACAATATGTGGAACGCCCATCTTGCTTTATGCGCTGAATTGCTTTGCCACAACGCCGGCAAGGTGAGCCCTCGCGTTGATAGGCGCGCAAGATGCGTTCCAGGCCTTGAAACCACCAGTGCGCGTCTACAAACTCGGGTGCTGGATCCAAACAGCATTCTAAAGCACGGCGGAGAACGGACACAATCGCTTTATGAAGTTTTTCAGATTCAACCGGCGTAAGTGAATCAGCGCGACGACGCGGATCAAGCCGCGCATGCCATAAGGATTCGCAGGAATAGATGTTTCCGATTCCGGCGAAGTGGGTCTGGTTCAGAAGAAACTTCTTCAGCGATTGTCTGGATTTAGAAAGGGCCAGGCGCAATGCGGGCCGCGTGAACTCATTAGAGAGCGCGTCGATGCCGAGAATGTTCAGCGGACGACAATCCGGCTCATCTTGCCACACGTGGACCCGCGCAAGATGCCGGGGATCTATGACACCGAGAACGCCGGAATCCAGTTCGAAGGCTACATCGACGTGCGTACCATCTGGCTTGCGATTAGCCTTTTTCAGTAATTGGCGGGCGTTCGGAAACCACAGGAGTTGGCCATCGAAGCGGAAGTGAATTTCAATCAGCCCTCGATTTGATTTCAGGAACAGATATTTGCCACGGCGGAAGACATTTTCAATGCACGCTCCCTGCGCCAATTGATTGAATTGGCCAATCGGTTGCGGCTGGATGAGCACAGGATGAAAGACGTGCACGCATTGGATTTTTCGATTGCACACGAGCGGGCGTAGAGTCCGGGCAATAGCTTCAACTTCGGGAAGTTCAGGCATAGATTCCCAGATAGTATTCAGATTGGCGATTCGCGAACGGAAGTATGCGTCTAAATGTTTCGATTCCCGAAATCAATTTGCGGGCTTCAGAATCAGCGTGTGCTTTTTCGATTTTGCTTCCGCGACGTCGCTGAATGGGCCGTAGATTGGCTTGCCTTCAAACCAATAGTGGAATTGATCCTTGTAATGCTCGCTTCCGGGCTGGCCAGACTGTCCCGCAGTGATGAGAATAATCGACTGATCCCAGTCCGCGAGATTGGCGACAAAGCGCTCGGAAGGCCCATGATGCCGAGACGCTGCGCGAGGACTGAAGGATGTGCCGGACTGCGGCTGATCGGTGAGGCTCAACAATTTTTTCAAAATGCCTTGCTGGCCGATCGGGTGCAGCATGTCGAGATAATTGAATCGCTTCCAAGTCCAATCTTCGGGGTTGGGGTCTTTCGTTCGTTGCTCAAGGCGTTTAACCGCCTGGTCAGCGGCGGCGGAAAGAAGTTCGTCGTAGTCTTTGAACTCCGCGGGCAGCCAACGCGCGGGGCGCTCCGTCAGGATTCGCTGCAGAAATGCTACTTTGCGCCAGTCGTACAGTTCGGTATCTTTCCCGATATGGGGTTCGAGAATCAGGTCGAGGGCTCGATAGAGAGCTGAGTTAAGGAAGGGAACGACAGTGGAGTTTGCGTCGGCGATGCCATTCCACTCCTTGGCTTCCTGAATCAGTTTTGTCGCGCGCGCTTCCTTCGGAGGCGCCACTCTTGCCGCGGCTGTTAATTGCTCTGCGATAAACACGTGCGGATAGCTGTAGGTGTCTGTTTGAACCTTCATCATGTCCTCGGGACGCAAATCGTGTTTGTCGTGCAGCAAGTCATAGATCCGCGCGGTGCGGTAGGGCTCCTCCCAATCGTCGGTCAGATACGGTTTATACTCTGGCCCGGCAACACGCGCGTTAGCCGTGACAATCAAGCCGTCCTCGGGATTAAAACTCCACGGCATTTGTTCAAACGGAATATAGCCGGTCCACTCATACTCATCAGTATCGCCGGGGACAGGAATCGTGCCGTGACCCTTCTTGCGAATGGGAACGCGAGAGGCAACGGTGTAACCGATGTTTCCGTCGACATCGGCATAAACAACGTTTTGGCCGGGACCCCAGACGTGGCTGAGAATTTCGCGAAATTCCTTCCAGTTTTGCGCCTTGCCGAGCCAATTGTAGGTATTCGACAGACCACCAGGTTCAAGAGCGGTCCACCGCATAGTGTAAGACTTGTCACCTTCGCGTTCGACCACCGGGCCGTGGCGAGTCACAACGAGTTTCATGTGCTCGTCGGTCGCGCCTTTGACATGGATAACTTCATCGAAGACATCCGCCTTTTTCCACTGACCGTTGACGCGATATTCATCGGGATTGGCAGGATTAAACGTTTCGATGTAGAGGTCAAGTACATCCGCGCCGTTATTGGTGAAGCCCCAGGCGATGCGATCGTTGTGCCCAATAACGACCATCGGCGCGCCCGGCAAAGTAAAACCTTTTACGTTCCAGCCAGACGCGGTCAAGTGGACTTCGTACCAGATAGGGGGAATCGTCAACTCCAGGTGCGTGTCATTGGCGAGCAGCGGTTTGCCCGTCGCGGTATGTGCGCCGTTTACGACCCAATTGTTGCTTCCCAACATGCGTCGAACGTCGCGTTGGCCGACTTCCAGCCAATCGGTGACGTTGGCGGCCATGGCACTGGTGACGTCAGGGCCGACCCTGAATTCAGGTTTGTCTGGCATGCTACGGTTGGCCTTTAATACATCGTCGTAATCCATTTCATCGTCGTCATCATCGTCCGAATCCGCCTGAGACAAGACGTGCGGATTCTTCTCGACGTTGGGATCTCCGACGACAAAATGATCCATGGACGCTTCTTCGTTGTATAGGTCTTTCGCAAGGTCGGGACTCACCTTGGCCAAAACAGCGGCCCGGTGCAACTCCGCATGACGGGTGTCTGTCAAGGTGCGGTACATATAGCCGGCGATCACGAGAGAATCCGAAACTTTCCAAGGCTCGGGCTTGTATTTCAGCAGCGTAAACTCCATCGGAAGCCTGGAGGAGTGCTGCTCGATGAAGTGATTCACCCCCCGTGCGTATGCTTCCATAAGTCTGCGCGATTCGGGATCCATCTGATCGACTTCGCGATCGGCGGTGCGGCTGAAGTTGAAAGTGCGAAACTCTTTGTCGATTTCCACTGTGGCCGAGCCGAGTATTTCGGACAAGCGGCCGCGGGCCACACGACGGAGCAGATCCATCTGCCAGAGGCGATCCTGGGCAAGGACGTAACCTTGCGCTTCGGCCATATCTTCTACGGAAGAGGCGCGAATGTGCGGAACCCCCCAATTGTCACGCTCGACCGAAACCTGCTGACTGAGACCTGCGACACTGATATTGCCGTCAAGTTGAGGCAACGGCCGATAGACAAGCCACCAGACGGCGACCGCGAACACCATGAGCAGAATTCCAGCGATCCAGAGAATTGCACGCAGCAGAGTCCGCAAGCTTCACCAACCTCAAGCTGAAGAGTAAAAGTCTAGTGGAGGCAGGCGTAGTGCGCAACTGACCGAAAGGGTATGCGGAGGCTGGTCGAATTCGGGTGGAACGCAAAGCCGCCGCACTGGTTCCGTCTACTGCTACAATCCCCCTTGAGGATTGTGGAACAGGATGATCCTGCTGCGACTGATCGGTGTGCTGCTGCTGGTGGCGCTAAACGGGTTTTTCGCCGCCGTGGAGTTCTCATTGGTGGCCGTGCGATTGTCGCGGGTGCGGCAATTGGTTGCGAAGGGGAACGCGCAAGCCAGAATTGTCGAGCAACTGCTGGGCGATCTTCACCGCGTTGTGTCGGGCGTGCAAGTCGGAATCACTCTTGCAAGCCTGGCACTGGGAGCTCTCGGCGAGGCCACGCTGGTGATTCTGGTGCAGCAGATTATGCCTGCGCAGGGAAGCGCACGGACACTGCTTTTGGTTCATGCAGTGGCGTTAACGATTGCGTTCATCATGCTGAGCGCGTTGCATGTGGTATTCGGCGAACTTGTTCCGAAGACCATCAGTCTGGTTCGGGCGGAACGCGTGGCGCTGATGGTGGCACGGCCTTTTCAGTGGTTCCTGAATACGTTTCGCTGGGCAATCGATCTATTGGACGGAATTTCAGGGGTCCTGGTCAAAGCGCTGGGACTCGCCGCGCCCGTCAGTCACGGCCAAGCTCACACCACGGAAGAGTTGCAGATACAAATACAGCAGGCGCGTGAGCGCGGTTTGCTGGCGGTTGGCGAAGAAAAGTTTATTCTAAGTGCGATCGAACTAGGGCAATTACAGGTGAGAGAAATCATGGTCTCTCGCCCTGATATGTTTATGCTCCCGGTGGAATCCACGCTAGACCAGGTAATGAGCATGTTCGCCACGACGCAACGGTCGCGCGTCCCCGTGTACCGCGGCAACGAAGACCACGTTCTTGGATTCGTGCACGTAAAAGACATGATGTGGGCGCTGCTGGACACGGAGCGGCGACTAGAAGAGAAACTTCCTCCTCCGCCACCATTTGATCTTCGACGTGTGTTGCGAGAAATCCTGATGGTGCCGGAGACAAAACCTGCAAGCGAGCTTCTCTCTGAATTGCGTTCTCGACACATTGGGATGGCCATCGTCGTGGATGAATTCGGGAGTGTGCTCGGCCTGGTCACAATGGAAGATGTGATTGAGCAACTGATTGGGGAAATTCACGACGAATTCGATGTGGTGGAACGGCCGCTGACGCTTGCGGATGGAGCTGTGGTTTTCGATGCTGCACTGAATGTTCGGAATTTGGACAGTCAATACAACATTGTGTTGCCTGAAGATCCGGCGTATGCAACGGTTGGTGGGTTTGTGCTAGACCAATTGGGATTTATCCCGCGCGGAGGGGAGAGCTTTGAATTTGGCGCCTATCGGTTTACGGTCGTCGAAATGGATGGCCGGCGCGTTGCGCGCGTAAAGATTCAGAGATTGCGTAGGTCGGCAGGAGAGGTTGAGGCTAAAGGTGAGGAGCCGGAAGCCGGCATCTCGATGGAAAAGCAAAAAGCAAAAGAAAGAAAAATGGCGGGAAAGGAACATAGAATCAGCTAAGAATGGCGCGCCAAATACTCCATCGCTTCCTGCTAACCCTGCCGGCATTGTGGCTGGTGCTGACGCTGGTTTTTCTTTTGATCCATATCGTGCCGGGAGATCCGGTAGAGCAGATGCTGGGAGAAGGCGCTGCTCCGGGCCAAATTGAACAACTACGCCATACCCTCGGTCTCGACAAACCGCTCCTCGTGCAATATGGAAATTATTTGTGGCAGATCGCGAGAGGCGATCTGGGGCAGTCTTTTAAGTTTCAGGCCCCGGTGCGGCGCATCATCTTCGAGCGCTATCCAGCTACGTTGCAGTTGGCTTTCTTAGCGCTGATTGTTTGCATGGCCATTGCGATTCCCGCGGGAGTCGTCGCTGCTTCACGAAGAGGCCGGACGTCAGACCGCGCCATAAGTGTGCTCACGTTGTTCGGATTGGCGATGCCAAATTTCGCCTTGGGGCCGTTGCTAATCACATTGTTCTCCATAGAATTTGGGTGGCTACCAGTCTCCGGACGTGGTGGCCCACTGAATTACATTCTGCCCGCAGCCACATTAGGAGCAGCGCTGGCGGCAATTCTGACGCGCATGGTACGCGGAGCGATGCTTGAAGAATTGTCCAGCGATTATGTCCGGACCGCTCGTGCGAAAGGGCTTTCAGAATCCACCGTGCTGGTACGCCACGCTTTGCGGAATGCCTTGATTCCGATCATCACGATTCTCGGATTGCAATTTGGAACGCTACTGGCGGGGACCATCGTGACCGAAACAATTTTTTCCTGGCCCGGCATAGGGCGGCTCACAGTCCAAGCCATTTCTGCAAGAGATTACCCTCTGCTACAGGGATGTATTCTGGTAATTGCACTTTCCTACGTGCTCGTAAATCTGCTGACGGACTTTCTCTACGCGTTTATCGATCCCAGGGTGCGCCTGTCATGAGCGGAAAAAATCCGCTGGGAGAGTTTCTGCGACGGAGCATGCTGGCGAAAATCGGATTCGTTATTGCATCCATGTTAGTTCTGCTCGCCCTGTTCGCCCCTTGGATCGCGCCAAATGATCCTGCAGCGCAAAACCTGGCGGCTCGCTTGCAGCCGCCGTCTCACTCTCACTGGATGGGGACCGACGAACTTGGGCGAGATATCCTCTCCCGTACGCTCTACGGCGCAAGGATTTCGTTGATGGTATCAATCTCTGTGGTCCTTGGTTGCGGCAGCATTGGTCTGACCATTGGTATGCTGGCGGGTTATCTGGGAGGAACTTTTGACCGTGTCGTAAATCTCCTAGTCATCAATGCATTTTTATCTTTCCCTGGGATTCTTCTAGCCATTGCGTTCGCGGCGTTTTTTGGTCCGGGAATTGGCAAAGTCATTCTTGCGCTGGTCATTACCGGGTGGGCAGGGTATGCGCGCCTAGCTCGAGCGCAAGTGCTGAAGGTGAAAGAACTAGAATACGTTCTCGCCGCTCGCTCATTGGGAGCAACGTCGCTGCGCATTCTGTGGCATCATTTGCTGCCAAATATCCTGCAACCGGTTCTGATTCAGGCGACGATCGGCATGGCAGGAGCTATTCTTGCGGAAGCTACGCTAAGCTTTCTAGGATTGGGCGTGCTTGCTCCGCTGCCAAGTTGGGGCGCGATGTTGAATGACGCGCGCAACCATCTGTTTGATGCGCCGCATATGGTCATCTTTCCTGCGCTCGCGGTGATGCTTGCGGTGCTGGCGTTCAATCTATTGGGTGATGCGTGGCGCGATTGGCTGGATCCGCGCACGCGTTCGCAAATGGATGCACTGGAACATAGCCGTTAAGTGCTGAGAGTTTCTTGCAGAGGAGATTAAACTAGGTTGCGGCCAGCAACACCGAGGCGCCACGGCCTATGCCCAGGGTTTTCGTCGCGCTTCCTTTGTTCACCCCTATTTCCAGATATCCGCTTGAGCCGAGGTAAGCGATAACTTCTCCGGCATTGCCATGAGCAAATGTGGGTACAAGGCGGGTCACCGGGTGCGTTCCCACCTGCAGACTGATCTCGCCTTTTTCCAAACATTCGGGGGTCAAATCTTCTGTGCGGAAATTGGTGATCAGGTTGCCGAAAGCATCGACTTTTAGCACTACCCCTTTCAACAGACCATCCGCTTGTTTGGGCTTGGGCATAGCGAATTTCTTGAAATCGGTAATCTCCTCCCCCATGCTTCCCGGCTGCCAACTCTTCGAAAGCCACGCGGCCACGGGGGCAAAGATATCGCGGCCGTGGAAGGTCTTGCTGACGGGCTGGGAGAAGTAATGCTCGCTAGTGATGTTGCGGACGATGACAGGATGTTCTCTTTCGTAAATGCCAGAGAGCACGCCATTGTCAGGCGCAAGAAAATACTGATTTTGTCCGCTGACCAGCAACGGACGGCGTTCCGTACCGACGCCTGGGTCTACAACGACTACATGAATGGTGCGAGCCGGGAAATACGGATAAGCCGACGCAATGGCTAGTGCGCCATCTAGCAGGTCAAACGGCGCGATCTGGTGAGTGATGTCGACAATCTGCGCCTCGGGATTAATCTTCAGGATGGCGCCTTTCATGACGCCAACAAGGTGATCATTAAGACCGTAATCCGTGGTTAGGGTGATGATTGGATTCGTCAAAGCGCTCTCTCCTTGGGTGGATTGAAGTGCTTTTAAAGGCGGGGTGGAGAGGCACCCCGTCTATTTGACGCTAACTAACCATGTGACGGGAAGCAAGAGACGGTGTGGACACCGCTGCGCAAGCGCTAATGCCGCTTCCGACGTGACATTGAAACTCAACGGTGGACTCTGGTCGTTGTTCTGGAGGTACACAGTCCAACGAAGTCGCAATAACCGCAACTCTTATCGTTGAGTTTTATTCACATAATAGCTTCGACAAAGGATTCTGCTTGCAGTTCGCACAATGTGGACAAATGCGAACCTGCTTGAAGTTTCTCTGCCAGCAAGTCGGCGGCAAGTTCGACATTTCGAAAGAAAGCAGCATAACCATGCTGCTTTCCAGGGAACCCTACGACTGAAGTGAGCGTAGTGTGTCCATTCCCGGCGTGGGCATACCAGAAGCACGCGGAAACCAAACCGGTGCGCTTGGCCCATTTCTCGGCAGGATACGCTAGTGGTTGATCTGCCAGGAGCAAGTGAAAATAGTTCCCGTCGGACCGCGAGATCATTGGTACGCCTTCGCGCATTCGTCGAAGGAGCCCTTCTTGGCTGCGGGATTCACAGTGGGGACAGAGATTGAAATTGCGGAAAGCAGTTGTGGGGATAGACTCGAGTTGCGGGATTACTGACCAGCCTGCTAATTGGCAAACATCTATAAAGACAGCCACGGGGTTATCCACGTGGGAAGGGGGCTTGGCGAGGTGATAGATAGTACAAAGTTATAATTAAGCCAAACTAATTAGTAAGAAATCAATGAGCTGGCGAGTCCGCAGACGTGGTTGGCTAGATGCGATTTTTCTCGACACATGTACCTTCGAGTTCGCCTCCAGAGAAGCCCAATTCCATCAGTATCTGGCGGGAATGCTCGCCAAGTAGAGGAGGAGGTAGACGGTATTGGATGGCTTGCTGCTGGTAGCGAATCGGATTGGCAATACTGCGGACCATTTGCAGCGTGGGATGCTCGATTTCTACGATCAGGCCTCGAGCAATGCTTTGCGGATCTGACAGTGCCTCTCCGACGGTTTGAATTGCGGCTGCAGGAATATCCGCTTCTACCAACTGGGCCAGCCATGCGGTGGCAGGTCGGGTGTCAAACAGCTTTTGCAGGAGGGGAATCAGATGTTCTCGATTTTGTACCCGGGCGCCATTGTCTTTAAATCGCAGATCTTCGCCTAACTGTTTTTCGCATCGAAGCAACGCCAGCAGCCTGTGCCAAGCCGGCTGCGTGCCGATTCCAACCACGAACAAGCGGCCATCGCTGCCTCGGAATGGCTGATAGGGAACTATGTTGGGATGCGCGTTGCCCCAGCGCTTGGGCGAAACACCGGCGTTTAAATAACTACTGCCGGCGTTGGCCAGCCAACTGAGTTGGGAATCGAACAGGGACATGTCCAGAAAATCGCCTTGGCCGCCGTTGCGTTCACGGGCAAACAGGGCGCCAAGAATCCCCATCGCCGCGTAAATGCCCGTGGTCATATCCGCGATAGCAATGGGAAAGCGCATGGGGCCGCCGTCAGGCTCGCCTGTGAAACTCATCACACCCGCTTCTGCTTGAGCGAGAATGTCGTACCCCGGCAGGCCTGATTTTGGTCCCGTGAAGCCGTAGCCAGTGATGCTGCAATAGATTAGGCGAGGATGCCTTGCGCGAAGAGTGTCGGAGTCAAGCCCGCGTCGCTGCAGTGAATCCAGGGAGGGCTGATTGCAGAGGAATACATCGGCAGATGTTAGCAGACGTCTAAGAACATCCAGACCCTGGGCATCGTTGTAATCAAGGGCAATCGAGCGCTTATTGCGATTGGTGGCGAGGAAGTAGGCGGATTCGGTACCGACGAAGGGTGGCCCCCAAGCTCGAGATTGGTCACCAAGACCCGGTCGTTCGACCTTGATCACATCAGCGCCTAAATCCGCCAACAGCATGGCACCGTAGGGACCAGCAAGTGCTTCAGTGAGTTCAACTACCCGTATACTGTCCAGCACGCTGTGCATATGGAAAGATTATAGCGAACTCGGGATAAAGGAGTTAGGCCACCCGACTGGGAAACGGAAGGCAGCTACTCTCTTGCTTGCCGGACGGGGTTTTCGGACAATAGAGGGCTAACAAAGCCGCACCCTAATTCGCTGAGACGCCATTGCTGCGTCTGACGGAGCCCTAGAACGATGTCGCAAGTTGCCCACCCACCAAAGCGCTTTGTCGCCTATTTTTCCATGGAAATCGCCTTGGAAAATGACATGCCCAGTTACAGCGGAGGGCTGGGAGTGTTGGCGGGAGATACCATTCGTGCTGCGGCGGATATACGGCTGCCCATGGTTGCGGTCTCTCTGCTGTACCGAAAGGGGTTCTTTCGGCAGCGACTGTCCGAAGAAGGGATGCAGACCGAAGAGCCCGTCGAATGGAACGTGGAAGAGTTTCTGGCGGAAGAAACGCCCCGTGTGACGGTAAATCTGGAGAACCGTCCGGTCGAATTACGTGCGTGGCGCTATACCGCGATCGGCGTGCGTGGGTACGAAGTGCCGATCTACTTCCTGGATGCAGATCTACCTGGAAATGATCCGCGAGACCGCGAATTGACCGGCGCTCTGTATGGCGGCGATCCCTACTACCGTTTATCGCAAGAAGTTCTGCTGGGCATTGGTGGCGTGCGGATGCTCCGCGCGTTGGGCCATACAGAATTGATGCGTTACCACATGAATGAGGGGCACGCCGCTCTGCTCACCATGGAATTGCTGGACGAGGAAACGAAACGAGCGGGCCGCGCTTCCATCAAGGGCGAGGACATCGAAAAAGTGAGAAGCAAGTGCATATTCACGACGCATACTCCCGTGCCCGCAGGCCATGACAAATTTCCCGTAGAATTTATGACCCGGCTGTTTCCAGATCAGATGCGCTTCTTCGACGTGAAGGACGCCTCATCGGCGGACTTGATTAGGAACATCATGCAGGTGGAGCAGAACTATCCAGACTTTCAGGAAGCGGCACGACGAGGTGCCTCGGTCAACATGACGTACTTGGCGCTGAGCCTGAGTAACTTTGTGAACGGCGTGGCCAAATTGCACGGCGAAGTTTCGCGGCGAATGTTCCCCAATGTTCACATTGAAGCGATCACCAACGGCGTGCACGCGGCCACGTGGACCTCTCCCGCCTTTCGCGATTTATTTGACCGCTACATCACTTCGTGGCGCGAAGACAATTACAGTCTGCGCGGGGCCCTGGGCCTGCCGCCAGAAGAAGTATGGGCGGCGCACCTGTTATCCAAGCATGATTTGTTGGAGGCGGTTCGCAAAAAGACCGGACTAAAGCTGGATCCCGAAGCGTTCACAATCGGTTTTGCGCGCAGGGTCACGGGCTACAAACGGGCCGACCTCATCTTGAGTGACCTCGACCGGTTGCGGCAGATCGCGAAGAAAGTTGGCCCATTCCAAATTGTTTATGCCGGGAAAGCGCATCCGAAAGATGGCGGGGGCAAAGATATCATCAAGCGCATATTCAAGGCGAAGAAGGCCCTGAAGAAAGCTGTCTCGATTGTCTTTCTGGATGATTACAACATGGAGCTCGGCGGCAAGCTGACTTCGGGCGGAGATTTGTGGCTGAATACTCCCCAATATCCCCTTGAGGCTTCGGGCACAAGCGGAATGAAAGCGGCGTTGAACGGCGTACCGAGCTTGAGCATCCTGGATGGTTGGTGGGTGGAAGGACATATCGAAGGAATTACCGGTTGGTCTATCGGCGAACCTCACCGTGGTGAACCTTCGCACGAGTCCATTGCCGACAATACAGCCGACGCGGAAAATCTGTACTCAAAGCTGGAGAACGTGATCTTGCCGATGTTCTACGAGAGTCGCAACCGCTATCTGGAAGTGATGCAGCACGCCATCGCCATCAACGGCTCATTCTTCAATACACAACGCATGGTACAGCAATATATTACCGACGCTTACCTTCGCTAGAGCGAACAGGGCGAGGGGCTTTCTCCGCCCGCACTTCGAATAACATCACTTTGCGAGGAAGAATTTGGAAACCGGCCTTGCTGTAAAAGGTTTCCGCTTCGGGATTATGGTGTAAGACCTGCAATTCGATGGCGCGGATGCCACGTTCGCGACAGAAATCTTCAATTTCATATAGCGCAAGTGAGCCGATGCCTTGTTTTCGGTACCGCTTGCTCACATAGAGATCAGTCAGCATGCCCTCGATGCCGCCGTACTCCAGATCAAAATTGTAGGTTAGCAAAGCGTATCCAACGGGCTTCTTGTGGCTTTCCATTAACCATGCCTGGCCCTGAGAGACGTTTCGCAACAGCGTGTCAAGTCCTTTGCTGAGCGAACTTCGATCAAACGGAATTTTGTCGAAGCGATAATACTCGGTCACGAATTTCATCAGAATGGTGTGGTCTTTGGGTCTGCACGGGCGGAATGTTACCAACATAAATCCTCATTTCTTGTCGGGTGGCGGTACGCGTTTTAGACCGCGGAGTTCGGCCGCTACGTCGAGAATATTGGAGCGAGAAAAATCCTTGAAAAAATCCAAGGTACCGTAAGTTTTTGTGAGATCGGGAAGCACGGCATTGACGAGATCGTCGCCGGTTTTGCCATTGTCGGCAGGTCCCTTAACCGTCGCGCGGAGATATTCGAGATATTTCTTAAATTCGAGCACGTCCGCGGAAGTCCCCACGTCTCCATGACCGGGAACGAATACCTCGGCGCGGGTCAATGTAGAATTATTCGCAGGTTGTGCGGGCAGAACGGCCAGATCGCTTAGGGTGTTGATCCAGGCACTGGTTGTGGCGTCAATCAGATTGGGCAGAGTTTTGCGCCAGAAGAGATCGCCGCAAAAGACTACACCGGCATCGGGAATGCTCACAACGGAATCGCCGCCAGTGTGGCCGGCAAAGGGTTGCACATTGATGCGGCGAGAACCGAGAAAAAGTGTGACCGCAGAGTCGTAAGAAACTTCAGGCCCAAGCAATTGTGCGACCAGGCTCTTTTCCTCGGGTTTGATCTTTTCGCCGAAGAATTTCAGATTTTCTGTGTTGATCCATCCCCGGAGATTCTCATGGGCTACGATCACCGCGCCGGCATTGGAGAAAACGCGATTTCCGGCTACGTGATCAAGATGATAGTGCGTGTTCACAACGAATTTTACGGGCAGGTGGGTGCGCTTACGAATTTCGGTGAGCAAAGCCTTGGCAGCGGTTTCATTCTCGAAGGTGTCGATCACCACCACGCCGCTATCGCCAATTACAAAACCGGCGTTGGCTCCTGCATCGCCTTTGGCGTCGTCAATCGCGGCCCAAATGTTTGGCCCGATGAGTTTTAGTTGAAAAGGAGGTTGAGCTTCCGCCGGAGGAGTGCCCTGTGTTGCGGTCGCCGCCGCGAAAAGTAGAATGAACCCAAGCAACTGGGAGAAAAATCGCATCGCCCAATATCGTACTGCTTTAGGGCTATGCTGAAAAGCCACGACGACTTTAGAGGTAGCGATATCAAGCTAGGCGGTTTTTGTAAAGGGCCATGCCGACTGCGGCATCCATGCCGATTCTTCCAAGCGCCCGAAGTTCGCGTTTTGTGGAAATACCACCGGCCGCCACGATGGTAAGTTTAGTGACTGATCGTAATTCGCGAAACCAATGCAGATTGGCTCCACGCATCGTTCCTTCGCGATCAACATCTGTACATAAAAATCCCGCGCAGTAGGGCTCCAGCAGCGACATCACTTCCGCTGGCGCCGAAGAAAGTGTTTTGCGCCAACCGTGCGTCACGATGCGCCCTTTGGCGGTATCCAGGGCAATCAATATATGTTTGCGGCCGATGTGCTTGCAGAGTTGACTCAGGAAGCGAACGTTAGGGCGACCCATGCGAAATGTCGCACTCCCGACTATGATTTGTTCGACGCCCACATCGCAGCAGAGACTCTGCGCGCTTTGTAGTGCGAATACCACCACCTGCGCGCACTAGCATGTTCTGATTACGACTAGCGCGCTTGCACAGTTCGCGCACAAGCCGATTGTTCTGACCGTTTCTCATGGCAGCATCGAGATCGATTACGTGGAGCCAACGATAGTGGGCGAATCGCTCCAACAAGCCATAGACGTCGGCAATGGCAAGTTCGCGTTTGCGGCCGTGCACAAGTTGGACGGCCTGGCCGCCTTGCAGATCGATACAGGGGATTAGCATGGCAAGCGAACCTCTACGCCGTTTTTCTGCAAGTATTCTTTTAGCGTACGAATCGACTGCACCTTATCGTGAAAAATCGATGCAGCCAGCGCGGCGTCGGCCGCTCCCTCTGTGAAGACAGACAGGAAATGCTCGGGCAATTTCGCACCACCAGACGCGATTACGGGAACCCTGACTCTGCGGCTGATCGCGGAGGTGAACCGAGTATCGAAGCCAGACTGCGTTCCATCGCGATCCATGGAAGTGAGCAAGATCTCGCCGACGCCCAGTTCAACGCCGTGCAATGCCCAAGTCTCCACGTCAAGATTGGTCGCTGTTCGCCCTCCGTGGATGCGAACCTGCCATTGCCAGTCATCGCGCCTGGCATCGATTGCCAAGACAACTGCCTGGGCGCCGAATTCCTTTGAAAGTTCGCTGATAAGCTCAGGGCGTTCGACGGCAGCAGTGTTCACGGTAACCTTGTCGGCCCCGGCTCGCACAACTGCGCGTGCGTCTTCCAGACAGCGTATGCCACCACCGGCAGCAAGAGGTACGGAAAGTTCCGCGGCGACACGGCGGATCGTTTCGAGGAAGGTAGGATGATTGTCGCGCGAAGCGGCGATATCCAACACGACCAATTCATCGGCGCCTTCCGCGTTGTAACGGGCAGCCAGTTCCACCGGGTCGCCGGCATCGCGAAGTCCTTGGAAGTGAACACCCTTAACGACGCGAACGCCGTCGGTGTCGAGGCAGGGAATAATGCGATGCGCGAGAGTCATGCCGCCCGCCGCAAAAAGTTCTCGAGGAGTTTCGCACCGGGTACGCCACTTTTTTCCGGGTGGAACTGCACGCCACAAATATTCTTGTGCTCCAGCACGGCCATGAATTCGCGACCGTGTGTGCAGACCGCACTGGCCTCGCGACCCGTGGCTGGAGCGGCGTAGGAATGCGCAAAGTAAAAATACGCTTCCGGGGAAATATTCTCGAGGAGCGAAGTGCTGCGCTCGACGCGCAGTTGGTTCCACCCCATGTGCGGCAATTTGACGTCATCGGGGAGCAACGACACGCGTCCCCTGAATAATCCCAGGCCCGGTAATTCGGGTGCCTCGTCACTTCCTTCGTAGAGTGCCTGTAGTCCGAGGCAGATTCCGAGGAAGGCCGCTCCACTGTCGATAGCGTCTAGCAACGGTTTTCTAAGTTGATGTGCGTTGAGAGCACTCATCAATGCGTTGCAATGCCCTACGCCCGGAAGAATCAGGCACATTGCTCCGCGAATGTCTTCAGCGCGATTCGTCAACTGAACGGTCGCGCCAAGTTTGCGCAATGCTCGCGCGACGGACGTGACGTTTCCCGCCCCATAGTCGATAACCGTGACATTCACAAGAGTTCCTTTGTACTTGGCAGAACGTGACGCAGGCGTTTATCACACGAAACCGCAAAACGAAGTGCTCGTGCGAACGCTTTGAAGATGGCCTCAATTTGGTGATGGGAAGAGCGGCCGTACAGCACTTTTAGATGGACGTTGGCTCGCGCAGCCAACGCGAATCCCTGAAAAAAGTCTTCTAAGAGTTCGGTTTGAAAATCACCGACACGCTTCGCAGAGAAGTGCCCTTTGATCACGCAAAACACACGGCCGCTGAGGTCAACGGCGGCTGCGACCAAGGTTTCATCCATCGGCATCAGAAAATATCCAGCGCGCAGAATGCCGCGCTTGTTTCCGACAGCGGCACTCACCCCTTCACCGAGAGCAATTCCAACGTCTTCTACGGTGTGGTGCTGGTCCACGTCGAGGTCGCCTTTGGCAGTGAGTTTAAGATCGAAGCCGCCGTGACGGGTCAACAGATCCAACATGTGGTCAAAAAAACGGATGCCCGTGGAGATATCGGATTTTCCTCGGCCATCGAGATTCAGGCGCAAGTCAATCTGCGTTTCTTTGGTGTGACGCTGGATTGTAGAAATTCTACTCATGGGCCGTCCTCAGCGATTTCGGCACAAAGTGCAACAACTTCTTGAGTTCTGCTTCCGTTCCGATGGTGACTCTGGCAAACCCAGGGCCGACATCTATTCGTTCCCGCACGAGGATCCTGTGCCGCTCTAATGATCGGAAAATCTGGGAAGCGTGTGGGCCAAAGTTGGCCAAGAGGAAATTTCCAGCACTGGGAAAAACCTCGGCGCCGCGCCTTTCTAATTCCGTCGAGAGCCATGCGCGCAAGCGCTTCACATCGGCGACATAACGAGCAATTGTTTTTCGTTCTTGGATGCAGGCAACGCCTGCGGCCAGAGCGGCAGAATTTACCGGATAGGGCGGGAGGGCGCGCCGGACCAGGGCAAGCGATTTGCGCTGTCCTAATACAGCGCCAAGGCGAAGTCCGGCCATGCCTGCTGCCTTGGAAAATGTTTTTGCGACAAATAGATTTGGATAACGGCGAATCCATCGAACACCGGTCTGACCAGAAAAATCAGAGTAGGCTTCATCCAGAATGACGACGGTATCCGCCGCTGCACGCAAGATACTCCGCAACCCCGCTTCTTTAACAAGAGTGCCGGTGGGATTGTTGGGATTTGCGAGAAAAAACAGGCGGGGCTTATTCCGCAAGGCTCTCAACGCCGCTTCTGCGGGAAATTCCATTCGGTCTGTGTAGCGAAGTGCCACGACACTCGCTCCGGCAATTTCCGCATAGTAGCGATACATGGGAAACGTGGGCTCGCAGATCAAGATGTGGCTGCCGGGCTCGACAAAGGTGTCGAAGAAAACGCGCAGGGCATCATCACCACCGTTCGTCAATGCAATTTCTTCCGGATGAACGCGAAAGTAGCGTGCGAATGTCCTCGTTGGCGAAGCATATTCGGGATACATTGCCCATTCTTGGGCGCTGATGCGGGCCAACGCTTTTCGCGCGGCTTCACTGCAACCTGTGGTGTTCTCGTTGAAATCGAGGCGAATCTTGCCTCGCCTTCCCTCGGAAGGGGCTTCGTAGGTGCGGCGATTGAGAATCGCGGTGCGAACTGGCAGACGAACTTTCATCGACGCACCTCAACTGCATATGCGTGAGCCGTCAGGCCTTCGGCACGCGCTAGTATCTGTACATCTTTCGAAAGCCGCTCATAACCTCGCCTGTCGATCGTCTGGACGCTGATGCGCTTCACAAAATCTGTTGTCGATAACCCACCGCGCCGCCGAGCCCATCCTGCTGTCGGCAAGACGTGATTGCTCCCGCTGGCGTAATCTCCAAACGGTTGGGCACTGATTGGCCCAAGAAATATTGTTCCAGCACTTTCGATCTTGGCCAGAACTTTGGCATTTTTCTCAGGGAGACTCAAATGTTCTGGTGCGAAGCGATTCACGAACGAAATGGATTCCCCAAGGGAATTCGTCAGCAAAATTGCGCTGGTCTTAGCAAAGGATGCACGCGCGGGATTGCCGGGCGGCAAGTCTTTGAGTTGACGCATCCCCTCAATGGCTACTTGCCGCGCCAATTTCGGCGAGGAAGTTATGAGATAGCTGCCCGCATCATGCGCGTGCTCTGCCTGGGCCAACATGTCTGCAGCAATCCAGCGAGCGTTGCCCCGATCCGCCAGTACAACCGCTTCGGTGGGCCCGGCGGGAAGATCGATCGCGCAGTGATTGCTGACGATTTGCTTCGCCGCAGTCACAAAGCGATTGCCAGGGCCAAAGAGTTTTTCGACGCGGGGAATATGCCTCGTGCCGTAAGCCAGCGCAGCTACAGCCTGTGCGCCGCCAATGCGGGCAAGCCGCGTAATCCCCAACAATTCTGCCGTAGCCAACAGTTCGTCATTTGGGCGCGGACAAACCGCCACGATGTGACGAACGCCCGCAACCTGTGCAGGCACGCAAGTCATGACCAGAGTGGAGACAAGTGCAAAGCGGCCGCCTGGGATATAACATCCGATAGATTCGATCGGTATGACGCGTTGCCCAATGGTGATCCCGTGCTCCACTTCTATATTCCAGGCAAGCGGCAATTGCTTTTCCGCGACTCGGCGAACATTCACAATCGCGTGCTTTATTGCCTGAAGAAAACCGCGACTGACCTGTTTGCGGGCGGCAGCAAATTCATCTGCCGTGACCCACAAGCCAGTGTGCTTAAGATCAATTCCGTCTAGCTTTCGCGTCCATGAGCTCACGGCGAGATCGCCGCGACGCCGTACATCCTGCACGATACGACCAGCGATGTGTAGCGCTTCATGATCTTCATTCTCGCGCAGTTTCAGCAGCAATTTCTCGGTGACTGGAGTCAGCTTAAGTATTTTCATCAGAGCACGATCTTGTTCAGTGGGTATTCCACGATACCTTGCGCCTTGGCGGCTTTCAGTTTTGGAAGAATCTGCCGCACCACGGACTCTTCAATTATGGTATTTACGGCCACCCACTCCGAATCGCTTAGCTCCGAAATCGTGGGTTTTTTCAGCGCCGGCAAGACATTCAACAAACTCGCCAGATCTTCGCGTTTCACATTCAACATCAGCCCCACGCGAGTGGCTGCGTCGATGGCCCCTTGCAGCATCAGTACGATGTTCTCGGCCTTCTCGCGCTTCGCTGAGTCTTCCGCGGCTTTCCGATTCATGATGAAAACTGTGGCGGACTCGATCACCGTGTCCAGAATGCGCAGGCGATTTGCGCGCAGAGAGGATCCCGTTTCGGTTACTTCGACGATAGCATCCGCCAGTTGTGGAACTTTCACTTCCGTGGCGCCCCAGGAAAACTCAACGCGCGATTTTACGCCGTGCCGGGCCAGGTATTCATTGGTGATGCCAACAACTTCGGTGGCGATTACCTTACCTTCGAGGTCACGTGGGGAACGAATGGGCGAATCTTCCGGCACAGCGAGTACCCACTTTACGCGCGACAGCCGTTGCTTGGCGTAGAGCAGTTCCGCCAATTCGACGACATCTGCTTTTGTTTCCACCACCCAATCGTGCCCGGTGATCCCCGCGTCCAGCGCGCCAGATTCCACATAGCGGGCCATTTCCTGAGCGCGCACCAGCAGGCATTCCATTTCGTCATCGTCGATAGCAGGTACATAGCTTCGCGAACTTATCGTTACTTTCCAACCGGCGCGCGCCAGCAAGTCAATCGTAGCGTCCTGCAGGCTGCCTTTCGGAATGCCCAGTTTCAGCAGGCTCATTCAGCCCCCTTCTGTTGATAAACGGATTCCGGATCAAACTGACGATCCTCAAGAACACGAACAGTGCCGTCTTTATTCAACTCGCGGAAGAAACAGCTGCGATAACCTTCGTGGCACACCCCGAGACCAATAGCCTCCACGCGGATGAGAACGGCATCTGCATCGCAATCAATGCGCACAGCCGTTACTTTCAAGACGTGGCCGCTAGTTTCGCCTTTCTTCCACAATTTATTGCGCGAGCGGCTAAAGAAATGGACCTCGCCGCTGCTCTGGGTCAGCGCAAGCGATTCTTCGTTCACAAACCCGAGCATGAGGATAGCGTTGCTTTTATCATCTTGGATGACGGCGGGGATCAATCCGCCCATCTTTTCAAACGCCAGTTCCACCGAAACCTCCCCAAAAACAAAAATCCCGCTGGAGCGATTCGCGCCAGCGGGCTTATCCATGCTTTTTATTCGAAAAGCTCTAGACAGTCCAGAACGGGCGCGGCAAGTGGCCGTGATGATGATGGTGTCGATGCGCCCGAAGAATCATTTCCCGACGAAGTTACCTTACGTAGGAGTTTACATCCAATCGAAAAAGAGCTTTGTGTGTATCACTAATTTGAATACTATGCGCGAGTGATCGTACTAGGAGGAGCACCGGAATTGAAGTTCATAGTCATGATCAGGTGAAGAGCCACGCCAAACCGGCCGTTGGGGAGGTTCTCGACACGCACGACTTCCGCGACATATTCGCAATTCAGGGGGTCATGCGTTGAAGTAAACGGGAAAGTGACAAAGACACGCATTCCCTTGTAGTAATTCTCACGCCTTGTGTGGAAATAAATGCCTTCTTTCGAGGCATTGACACTGACCGGCATGTCTTCAAAATGTTCGTCTCGTGGTTCGGAAGGACGCACGCGCAGAGGTTTCGCGATTTTGGCGCGCCGACTGCGTCGTTTATTTGGGAATTGTTCTGGCGTCTCAGCCATGGCTTACCTAGACTATTCCATTCTTCCATGATTGGGCGCTCAGGGGGAAAGGTCAAGGGCGTGCGCCGAATCGGATATTGACTCTGCAGCATCTAAGAGAGGGGAGAAAAAGAGCCAATGGGCGATAAAGTGCAAAAGTCTGAAACGGAATGGAAGAAACAACTTACGCCGAATCAATATCATGTCACACGGCAGAAGGGCACTGAGCCTCCGTTTACAGGCGAATACGAATCTACGGAAACCCCGGGCACCTACAAGTGTACATGTTGCGGGCAGGCGCTGTTTGGTTCTGACGCGAAATTCCACTCTGGCTGTGGTTGGCCAAGTTTCACCGCGCCCACGGATTCAGCGGCCGTTGAGGAGCACAAAGATCATTCGCATGGCATGGTCCGTACTGAAGTATTGTGCAGCCGTTGTGACGCGCATTTGGGACACGTGTTTGACGACGGCCCCGGGCCAACTGGCCTCCGGTATTGCATCAATTCGCTGGCACTCAAATTGGACAAGAAGTAAGTTGATTTGCAATTAAGCGGCAGGGCAGGAGCAGGCTACAAGATCTGCAACGGGATCGCTGTGCCGGTCCCAAGCAGCAACTAACAGGACTTTATGGCCGGTTGGATAACGAAAAACGTAGTATACGTTGTTGACGCCATCAAACTCATAGAAACCCGGCCGGTGGCCATCCTCGCGGCCCTTCACTCCGGCATTTAGCAACAAACGCAATTCCAGTAACTGTTCCTGCGAGTGGTGCCGGAGGTCCTCAACCATTGGCGGCAATTTCTGTATATTGAACATCGACTTGTCCTTTGCCTTCACAACCAGCCTATCTGTTCCTCACTTAATAAGACGTAAAATCTAGTGAAATGTTTCAAAGAAAGAGATTGATTTTTGTGCTTTGGGCCATCTGAGAATGAGCGCGAATTGAAGACTGGCTCTAGTGTGCGTGCCGCTAGCTGGCCATTGTTGCACTACTTTGCTCGTGGAAGTTCCTCGCTTGCTCCTCGTTTTTCCCTATGGACTTCCCCCAATCATTCGTATATCTTCCGCCTCATCAGCCCCTTAGCAGGGGGGCCTTATGGCTTTCTTTAGTGACAAGCGCAGCCGCGTCGTACTGAGGCTTCCAATCGCCCTGTTAGCGTTGAGCGCCTCTCACTGCTATGCCCAGCAGTTCGCTGATTTGCGGTATTCGCGCAATTCCTCCATGGTGGTATTTTCAATTCCAGACACTCAGTTGGCAAAATCGTCGTTGGATTTTCAGCGCTCCGTGGCCCCTCGGGACCTTCGCGATATTTCATTTTCTCGTCCACTGGAGTCCTCTCCTTTAGCGCGAAACCCTTCGTGGGAAAACTCAGTAAGCATGATCGGTCGCATGGAAGCAGCCTTTTACTGCAATGACACGCCTTTCATAGATCAGGTGCGGTTGCCGCTTGCCACGCTTTGGGGCGGTCGAATCAAACTGATTGGATTTGAAAGCGATGTCACTACGGCAAATTTTGTGCTGGGTTTGCCGGGAGGTGGAACACTTCACAGCCTCAGCATGTTTGGATCTGGCCACCTGGCCACGTGGACTCCCCCGTCGGATCAGTTGGCCGGAATAAATATGGTGTTCACACTAAGGGGAAGCGACGCAGAGCCCGCTCGATAACAGCGGATTGCGTGGTCTGCAGTATGTGGTGAGAGCCGGCCGGGGATTTCTGCAGTCGGTAAGTAGCCGCTGATTGAAAGTCATCCCATCGATATTAAACTTATATGATATGAGTTACTATCCCGTTAGCTACTTGCGTTAGGTTTCGTTTCTTGACATAGTGCTCCTTCCGAAATGTTCAGACACAGAGGCCCCTAATCGTGGCAAAAGCACCGACGAAATCACCCAAAAAATCAGTTCGGGACGAAAAATCGCAGTTCGGCAAGGACCGCCGTCGTCGCCATCATCATTTCCTGGTGACCGTAAATTACGCGGACGGCGAAAGTTTTGGCCGTGTGTACACCGACAAAGACAAGGCCACGCGTTTTGCAGAACGGCAGCGTCGTTCACCGGTGGTGAAATCCGCGCGCGTCACGCAAGTCTCCTAGCTGGAACATCCGATGGAACCAGGTTTTTCAAGGTGTTTGCGGTTTTTTGTGCGGGCGTGCTATAAAAGAGAGGACGTCAAGCGGCCTTAGTATAGTGGTAGTACGGAACCTTGCCAAGGTTCAGGTGTCGGTTCGATTCCGATAGGCCGCTCCATTTTCTTACTTTTCCAGCCTTCGTTTTAGCAACTTCCCCAGAATCTTCGTGAGCACTTCGCTGTTTTCTCGATAGAATTCTGCTTATCGCTCACCATTTTGGACCGGGGTAAAATCTCTCCTCTCAGGATTGCCATGCGCATCGAATCGAAAGCACCTACACGAGTAGATCTGGCGGGCGGCACACTGGATATCTGGCCGCTGTACCTTTTTCATCCCGGCGCACTCACGCTGAACGTTGCGATTTCGCGGTACGCCAAATGCATTATCGAAACCCATCCCGACGGGGACGAGAGCATAAAATTGGTTTCGCTGGACACCAGCAGGTCGGAATCTTTTCCGTCGTTCGCAAAATTAGTGCATGCAAAACGGTACCGGCTGCCGCTGCTGGCAGAGATCGTGAAATTTTTTAAACCCATGGGTGGCTTCACGCTTACCACGAATTCCGAAGCCCCCGCCGGCGCGGGCATTGGAGGCTCTAGCGCCATGGCTGTGGCGATTTGCGCGGCGCTCGATCGCTTTACCGGAACGGGGAAGAGCAAGGTTGATTGGATTCACATCAGCCGCGATGCGGAAGGAATTGTTATCCGGGTACCAACCGGCACTCAAGATCACTACCCACCGGCATTCGGGGGCGTTGCCGCAATCGAGCTTGCACCTGGCGGAGAGCGGCGCATCGAATTGCGCGTGAATCTCGATGAACTAGAGCGGCGCTTGGTGGTTTGCTATACGGGCAAGCCTCGGCAATCCGGCATCAATAACTGGGAGGTATTCAAGGCGCATATCGACGGTAAGAAATCGGTGCAGAACAACATCGAACGCATCTCGCAGATTGCGCAGAAGATGAGGGCTTCGCTGGAATCTGCCAACTGGAAGGAGACCGGGCGCTTGATGCACGACGAATGGATGTTCCGGCGGCGAAATCTGCCTACGATTTCGACGAAAGTAATTGACCGCATTATTGATAGTTCCCGGCGCAAAGGTGCTCTGGCCGGCAAAGTATGTGGCGCGGGAGGCGGGGGTTGCCTGGTCCTGTTGATCGAACCGGATGCCCGCGAAAAGGTTGAAAAGGCT
Source organism: Candidatus Acidiferrales bacterium (assembly GCA_963726725.1). GTDB lineage: Bacteria > Acidobacteriota > Terriglobia > Acidiferrales > UBA7541 > Acidiferrum. Next base: position 96,180 of record CAVSDV010000020.1, on the reverse strand, counting down.
GTGCTCGATGCGGGCGGCCAGCTCCTGCCCATGCGCATAGACCGCCAAGGTGTCACCGTCATTTCTCACTAATTTTCTTCGGCAGCATTCTCGCCACTCGTGGCATCATAAGTTAAGATAGGGGTAGGCTAAGGCCACCCCCTTCGTTCATGCTTTATCGCTACGCCATTTCGCTCGTTCTAGTCTGCCTAGCCACGGCAGATGTGCCGCATACGTCTTCTTTGCGTCCGCCCCAGCCAAGAGCCGCAGAGATTTTCCCTTCGGGAGAGAACATCCCGGTACTGCCAATCATGTTCGCAGACCAGACATCTGATCAGGAGAATTCTGCCACGCCGGCTCCCAAGAAAGGATCGACGCTACAGGAGAGTTCCAAACTCGCGTTGATTCGTTATGTGTCCGGAGAATTTGCCAAAGCGCGTAAACCGGTCCCCGGCGGTAAGGACGGCATCGTCATATCAGCGGACAAACCGCTGAACGAGGAATTCCTTGAGCGGGCGGTAGCGACGCATGGCGCCGCGGTAAATACCGGCGACAATGTCCAGATTACCGGCCTGGAATTCCGCGAACACAGCATCGTCGTGGACATCAACGGTGGGGGACGGCCGAAAAAACATTGGCGCGACCGCATTCAGGTCAGTATGGGCGGCTCGAACCCGATGCCACAAACCAGCGGGCAACAAACCACCCAGCAGGAAAGCGGACCTCCCGGATTCCAACCCGGAATGGGTGGCACCATATACATCGATTTCTCGCAACACATTCCAGACCTGACTCCGGATCAGTTGAAGGCCTTACTTGCTCCGTTTTTGGATTTCGCAAGGGAACGGAGCGCTTCCGTTCACTGGATCGATACACTGCCTCCTGCCACTAAGAAAGCGATCACCGAACGGCACGCCATAATCGGCATGGACCGCGACGAAGTGATCGCCGCCATGGGGAAGCCCGATCGCAAAGTGCGGGAACGCGACACGAATGGCAACGACACCGAAGACTGGATCTACGGTCATCCTCCCGACAAAACGATCTTCGTCCGATTCACTACCGACAAAGTTTCTGCCATCAAACAGTTTCCTCAGTAGCGCCCGGTCCCTAGTTCAATTTCCAACCTTTCTCCTGAAGTCGAAAAATGCGTACAATCGTTCTCGCGAAGAGACGACTTTTAGTTTCCGCGGAAATCGCCCGCCGCCCGTTTCGCGTGTATCCACTTTCTTTGTTCGGAGAAGAATTCACATGGCCGACCCCCTTCTGATTGCCCAAAGCACTGACCCGCTGTACCTGTTTCCGCGCATGGCCAACCGCCATGGTTTGGTGGCGGGTGCGACAGGCACGGGGAAAACAGTGACGCTGCAGGTGATGGCGGAATCATTCAGCCGGATTGGCGTGCCTGTTTTTGCCGCGGACGTGAAGGGCGACCTCTCCGGTATCAGCCAACCGGGAACCGAAAATCCGAAAATCACGGAACGGGTGAAGAAGCTGAAGTTGTCCGATTTTGTATTTTCGGGATGCCCCACGACCTGCTGGGACGTATTTGGCGAACAAGGACATCCGGTTCGCGCGACTATTTCAGAAATGGGCCCGCTGTTGATGGCGCGCCTGCTGAACTTGAATGACGTCCAAGAAAGCGTGCTGGCGCTCGTCTTCAAGATTGCCGACGACAATGGATTGCTCCTGCTGGACATGAAGGATTTGCAGTCCATGCTTCAGTATGTCGGCGAAAACGCCAAACAGTTTCAAACGCAGTATGGGAATATTTCCGCGGCTAGCATTGGTGCGATCCAACGAGGAATTCTGGCGCTTCAGCAACAGGGCGGAGAAAAGTTTTTTGGCGAACCGACGCTGAATCTAGATGACCTGATGCAAACTGATTCGAGTGGCCACGGCATCATCAATCTTCTGGCTGGTGACAAGCTGATCCAATCTCCAAAACTCTATGCCACGTTTTTGTTGTGGCTACTGACTGCGCTTTTTGAGCGATTGCCGGAAGTGGGCGATCCTGACAAGCCGAAATTGGTCTTTTTTTTCGATGAGGCACACCTGCTCTTCTCCGATTTGCCCAAAATTATCGAAGATAAGGTCGTTCAGGTGGTCCGCCTGATTCGTTCGAAGGGGGTCGGCGTGTATTTCGTGACGCAGAATCCTCTGGATCTCCCCGAAACTGTACTTGGACAATTGGGCAACCGTGTGCAACACGCCTTGCGCGCATTCACTCCCAATGAGCAAAAAGCAGTCCGCGCCGCTGCCGATACGTTTCGTACCAACCCGAAACTGAATATTCAGGAAGTGATCACACAATTGGCAGTTGGAGAGGCGCTACTTTCCTTTCTCGATGACACCGGCACCCCCGGTATCGTGCAGCGCGCGCTAATCTGTCCCCCGCACAGCCAGATCGGCCCGATCTCTCCAGATCAACGAAAACAACTGATTCAGAAATCAATCGTGGCGGGGGTGTATGAAGCCGCAGTGGATCGCGAATCCGCCTTCGAGATGTTGAAGAGCCGTGCCGAACACCCGCTGCCCGCTTCACCGAGTGGCAGTTCAAGCGCGTCTGGAGCGTCGAAATCCCCTGCCTGGTACGAAAACATTCCCGGCATGAGCGGATCTTCGGGAGGTCGGCGCGGCGACAATATTGTGGATGTGATGGCTAAGAGCGCGGCGCGCGCGATGGGCAGCTCGGTGGGGCGACAAATTATTCGAGGGGTGCTCGGCTCTCTGTTGGGCAGCAGCAAGCGCTAGAGAATTGGATTCGAACGCTTGTTCGAGTGCTGAATCGACACTTAAGTCCGCTGCTGGGCTGATTCTTCAGCGATGTGACCCACGGCACAACGTCAATCGTTGACTTTTCCTTACACTACACCTAGCATTTTTAGTTCTACTCGCGGCGTCTTCCACGCTAGCTCTTCGCCGCTATCCTACAATCCCTCACCGGAGGAAGTAATGCCTATTAAGGTTGGTATCAACGGCTTCGGCCGAATCGGTCGCAATATTGTGCGCACGGCAATTGACGACAAGGACATCCAGTTCGTCGCCGTGAACGACATCACCGATTCGAAGACTCTCGCGCATCTGCTGAAGTACGATTCAGTTCTCGGCAATCTGCCGCACAATATCACGCACACGGAAGATACGATCAGCATCGAAGGCAAGCCAATAAAGGTTTTTAAGGTCAAAGATCCGGCGGAAATAGACTGGGCCGGCGTGGGCGCAGATATCATCGTCGAATCTACCGGCCTGTTCACTAAGGGCGCCGACGCTCGCAAGCACATTCGAGGTTCCGTGAAGAAAGTTATTATCTCCGCACCAGCCACTGATCCGGATGCCACGTTTGTGCTTGGCGTAAATGATAAGACGTACGATCCCGCCAAGCACCATGTGGTTTCAAATGCCTCTTGTACTACGAACTGCCTGGCGCCGGTGGCCAAAGTACTTCATGACACTTTCAAGATCATCAGCGGCACGATGACAACGATCCATTCCTACACGAATGACCAGAAATTGCTCGACCTGCCGCACAAGGATCTGCGGCGCGCGCGCGCGGCGGCCCTGAACATGATTCCCAGCACCACGGGAGCGGCAAAGGCTCTGAAACTCGTGATCCCGGAATTGGATGGGAAGCTGGACGGATACTCCATGCGCGTGCCGACGCCGAATGTCAGCGTGGTGGACGTGACCGTTTTCGTCGAGAAGCCAGCTACGATAGCCAGTGTTAACGCCGCTCTGAAAGCCGCCGCAAATGGTCCGCTGAAGGGAATTCTGGGTTATACCGAGGAAGAACTGGTTTCCTGCGATTTCAAAGGCAATTCAAATTCCTCGATCGTGGATGCCGGCTACACCAAGGTCGTTGGCGACAAGTGCATCAAGGTCCTCTCTTGGTACGACAATGAGTGGGGCTATTCCTGCCGCGTACGAGACCTGATCAAGTTGCTGGCGTCAAAGTCCTAACGGCGTTTCTCTCGTGACCGTGCTCCGTGGCTCGTGCATACGAGTCCACGGACGCGGAACGGGATGTTCGGATTCTGCACACACATAGTCCCGAGTCCTGAACAGATTCCTGATATCCGATCCCTGATTTCTGATATCCAATACTCAAGAACGGAATACCATCATGACCAAACTTACGATTCAAGATCTCGATCTCCGCGGTAAGCGAGTATTCATTCGTGTCGATTTCAACGTACCTTTGAAGGATGGCGTGGTCACCGACGATACGCGCATACGGGAGACGCTGCCCACATTGAAACTGGCCATTGAAAAGGGCGGCCGATTGGTGCTGGCCTCGCATCTGGGACGTCCGAAGGGCGGCCCCGATCCCAAGTATTCGCTGAAGCCCGCTGCAAAAAAGTTGGAAGAATTGCTCGGCAAGCCTGTTGCGTTCGCGTCGGATTGCGTTGGCGCGGAAGCGGAAGCCAAGAGCAAGGCGCTGAAAGATGGCGATGTACTTGTGTTGGAAAATGTGCGCTTTCATCCCGAGGAAGAGAAGAACGGCGAGGAGTTCTCCAGACAGCTTGCCGCACTCTGCGATGGCCTTTTCGTTTGTGATGCGTTCGGTTCCGCACATCGCGCCCACGCATCCGTTGTGGGCATCACTCGTTTTGTAAAGCATTCCGCGGCCGGGCTGTTAATGGAAAAGGAGTTGGCATATATCGGCAAAGCCATCACGAATCCCGCACGTCCGTTCGTGGCCATTCTTGGCGGCGCAAAGGTGAGTGATAAAATTGAAGTGGTCGAAAACTTGATGAAGATTGCCGATTCCATGCTCATCGGCGGCGGTATGGCCTACACATTTCTGAAGGCCCAGGGCTTGCCGATCGGCAAATCACTTGTGGAAGTAGACAAGCTCGACCTGGCAAAAAAGTTGCTTGCGGAAGCCAAGCAGAAAAATTTCAATCTTTTGCTGCCTGTCGATCACGTTATCGCGCCCGAGTTTAGGGCCGATGCTCCAGCGAAGGTTGTTGATGTCAACACAACTCCGGCAGATCAGATGGGTCTCGACATCGGACCGAAAACTGTTGCTGCGTACAACGCAGAAATCGCCAAGGCCAAGACGATCGTCTGGAACGGCCCCATGGGCGTTTTTGAAATGCCAGCGTTTGCAAAGGGCACGCTGGAAGTCGCCAAAGCCGTCGCTGCCGCAACCACGGCAGGCGCAACCTCAATTGTCGGTGGAGGCGATTCCGTTGCCGCTGTTCATCAATCCGGTGTCTCCAAGCAAATCTCTCACATCTCCACTGGCGGCGGAGCTTCTCTCGAATTTCTAGGTGGCACAAAACTACCGGGCGTGGAGGCCCTCACCAACAAATGAGCACCACAAAACGCCGCCGCGTCATCGCGGGCAATTGGAAAATGTATAAGACCCAGTCGGATACCCGTGCTTTCTTTGCCGGATTCAATCCGTTAGTGGCTGGTATCAACGATTGCGACATTGTGATCGCGCCACCATTCACCAATATTCCTGTGGCCGTGGAAGCCACGAAGGGCACGCACATCGACATTTCTGGTCAGGACGTCTTCTGGGAGAAGGAAGGCGCCTTTACCGGGCAAATTTCCACCAGCATGCTTGTCGAAGCGAGTTGCAAGTACACCATCATCGGGCACTCGGAGCGGCGCCAGTTTTTCGGCGAGACGAACGAGACCGTGTTCAAGAAGACCAAGGCAGCATTGGCAGCGGGCCTTACTCCAATCGTGTGTATCGGAGAGATGCTTGCCGACCGCGAAGCAAATCGCACTGATGACGTTTGCCGCGCGCAATTCACGGGCAGCGTGGGCGCGTTGACCCCCGAGGAATTCTCCCGTATTCTAATAGCTTACGAGCCGGTCTGGGCAATAGGTACGGGCCGCACAGCTACTCCGGAAATCGCCGCGGCCGTGCATAAGTTTGTGCGCAGTTGCGTCGCAGCCCAGTTCTCCAGTGCTCATGCTTCCGCCCTGCGCATTCTCTACGGTGGCAGCGTCAAGCCTGACAATATCAAGGGGTTGATGGCTCAGGAAGAACTGGATGGCGCGCTTGTGGGTGGAGCGAGCCTGGATCCGAAGTCGTTTGCCAGTCTCGTTAAAGATTGGCCTCGCTGACGCGGGGAAATTCCGCCGGGCACGAACCGGCTAACGCAACTTAACGTTTGAGGTGCATGAAATGCCGTCTGGATTGAAATGGGTGCTCTCCCTGGTCGTAGGCTTTGGGATTATTGTCATCGGATTTCGCTGGTGGGGCCCGCTGCTCTCCGCGTTTTTCGTGCTGAACTGCCTGGTGCTGATCATCGTCGTGCTGCTGCAGAGCGGCAAAGCGGCTGATCTCGCCGGCGCGTTTGGCGGTGCTGGCAGCCAGACGGCTTTCGGTCCGCGTGGCGCTGCATCGGTACTTTCTCAAGCCACTACCTGGTGCGCGATTATGTTTATGGTCTGCGCCCTTGCGCTGGCGGTTCGTGTGGATCGCACTGCCGGTGAAGGAGGATCTGTACTCGAAAAGTTCTCCAAGCCCGCAACCAAGTCGGCTCCGGTAGCCCCGACGCCGCAACCAACGTCTCCTCAATCTTCAACACCGCAAACGACACCTCCGGCCTCTCAGCCGAAGCCGTAATCAGATTTGCAAAAGGGAGATTCTTTGGCAGAGTATGGTTATGCGAGCCATACCCCTTCCGATGCGCAGGCGCATTCTGCAACTGTATGAACGCGGCAAAAGCACGCGTGAGATTTCCGAGTTTCTGGGATTCTGCGTGGCGGCGGTGCGGCGCGTACGCCAGCAGTTTCGGCAGCGCCGCTCGCTGCAGCCGCGCACCCATTTGTGTGGGCGCAAGACGCTGCTCACCGCGGGGCGGAAAGACCGGCTGGAAAAGCTGCTGTCCGAGCACCCGGACGCCACCCTAGCCGAGTTGGGGGCCCGCATGGATCGCCCTTTTAGCACTTCCACCATCGATTTGTGGCTGCGGCAACTGGGCTGGAGGTATAAAAAAAACTCTGTTCGCCGGCGAACAAAACCGGCCCGACGTGGCCGAAAAAAGAGCTTGTTGGCATGAGCCGTTGGCTGCCGAGCCTGTGAACCAGCTGGTATTTGTGGATGAAAGCGGGGCCAACACCAAAATGATTTTACGGCTCAATCGAAAATAGTTTTCGCGCGGCCGGCCCACAAGGCTGGCCGTTTTCTTTTGTACAGGGCGCAGCACGCGGAGCCCCATGTCCGCACAATTTGCGAACATGCTTTGTCTTGAATCATTCGGAATTGGAGTTAGGAATGGTGCGGCCGAGTGGATTCGAACCACCACGGTATTGCTACCGCCAGCCCCTCAAGCTGGTGCGTCTGCCAGTTCCGCCACGACCGCGTTTCAGAACTTTACAAGTATAAACGAGGCAAAGCCTGAATGCGAGTCGCCTGCGTCTTTTTTCCAACAGGCGCCGTCTTCGTTCAGCGTGAATCTGCTGCTATTATTTCTGCATGGCCCTGCAATTTTCCGAAGCTGAAACTCGCGTGCTTGCTTGCCTGATCGAAAAAGAGATCACTACACCGGAATACTATCCACTTTCACTGAAGGCTCTACTGAACGCCTGCAATCAGAAATCGAACCGCGAGCCGGTCATGTCGCTCGACGAGGCGGCTGTGCGCAATGCGCTGCGTTCGCTCTCTGACCAGGCTTTGGTGCGCGCTGCCAGCAGCGATTCGCGCGTCGCGAAGTACGAGCATCGCGTCAACGAACTTTATAATTTTCATCGTCACGAAATCGCTGTGCTCTGCGTGCTGTTGCTCCGTGGCCCGCAAACTCCCTGCGAATTGCGTACACGTGCCGAACGCATGCATCCTTTCGAGGACCTGGAAGCCGTACATTCCGCGCTGAACCTGCTCATGCGCCGCGAGCCACCGCTGGTGAAAGTGGTCCCCCGTCAACCCGGCACCAAAGAGTCACGCTACATGCACCTGTTCGCAGGAGACGATGTTCCCGCTATCCACTCAGAACCCGAACACGTCGAGGACGGATTGGCGCCCGCGAAACATCCTGTCGACGTAGAGCGCATTTCCCAATTGGAAGTAGAAGTCGACACCCTGCGCCGCGAACTGGAAACGCTTCGCGAACAGTTCGCAAACTTTCAGAAACAATTCCAATAGAAATTATTGTCCCGCTTGTGTAGCGGACGCGTTCCGCGGCCCGGGCTTTTGCAGTTAACAACTGACCTATTTCTTTCGGAACACGCCTCGCACAACCGCGCCTTTTCCGCTATGCATTCTGCCTTCTTCTAAATCCACTACTGCCTCTTCCAGTTCCTCGACTTCCGCGCCAGCAAAATCCCCCCGCAAGATTTCTGCTGTATACAACATGTCTATCTGCTTTGGCCCGCCTGAAGTAAATGCCAATTGCGCTGGTGAGAATGCTTCCAGAACGATGATTCCACCCGGCCTCAGCGCTCCCAGCATGTGAGTATGAATTTTCGACCGCTCTTCCGGCACCAAGTGCAGGAAAATCGACGCCACAACATCGAATTCCGATACCGGCCAGTTCCAGTAGTTCAGATCGGCTTGCAGAATCGTTGCATTTACCCCCGCCGCAGCCGCTGTCTTTTGAGCGCGCTCGACCCCCACTGGCGAGACGTCCACGGTCGTCACTTCAAGCCCCTTCCTCGCCAGCCACAGCCCGTTTCGACCGTAGCCATCCGCGGGAACCAGCACCTTCAGGCCTTTGGTAAATCTCTTTGTCGCCTGGTCGCGCAGATATCGGTTCGGTTCTTCGCCGTATACAGGCTCCGGCCTGCCAAATCGCTCGTTCCACATCGCTGCTGGATCAGGTTTTTCCTCGTGAGTCATCGCTCTCTCCTCGTTTGATTCCTCAATCGGCGATACGCCCGCCTTTGTTGCAATTTCATTCGCAGACGGTAAGATACCATTTGGTTTAGGGTGCTGCTTGGGGCGGAACTACTTCTAAGATGGTCACTTACGATGATGGCACCAATCTGCCGGAGCATGCCAGACCGGGATTCCTCTCCCGCGTCATATTCTCCACCCATCACAAGACCATCGGCCTGCAATACCTCTGGCTAGCGCTCGGCAGCGTTCTGGTCGGCATGATCCTGTCGATGCTCCTGCGCGTACACGCTTCGTGGCCTACAACCGCCATTCCGTTCCTCAGCAATTTTAGTGCTACCCCGGAACGATTTGCAGCAATGCGCCTCTTGCATGGTTCGCTGATGGTGTTTTTTGTTCTCACTGCGGCCCCGCAATTGGGCTTCGGCAATTACCTGCTCCCCCTGCAGATTGGCGCCAGAGAAATGGCCTTTCCCTCTTTCAACCGGCTTTCCTTTTGGATGACGTTCATTTCTCTAACGGGGATGACCGGCTCGTTCTTTCTTTCCCTGAACTCTGGCATTAATTTGTGGCTCGTCAGCGCTTCAATTTTTTCACTGGCCGCCCTGCTAAGCGCGATCAACTTCACCACCACCGTCATCGACCTGCGCGCGGAAGGCATGACTCTGCCACGCATGCCTGCCACTGTTTGGGCCTGGTTCATCAACGCCATCCTCAGTATGCTGATCTTTAGCGTGTTGCTGGCGGGGAGCAGCGCGGTGCTTTCTGATCGCCTTTTCGGCTCCAATTTTTTCCCTGCCGTTTCCTTTCTTGCGAGGCAGCCGCAAAATCTTGTGCGGCAGGGAAGTCTTCCCATTCTCTGGCAGCGGCTGTTCTGGTATTTCGCGCAGGCGGAGGTATATGTGGCTATGCTCCCCTGCTTCGGATTCACCACTCATCTGATTGCCACCTTTTCCCGCAAGCGCGTCTGGAAAGAGCGGTTGGTAGTCCTCGCACTCTGTGGCGTCGGCGTCGTCGGATTCTGTGTATGGGGCTATCACATGTTCGCCACGGGTATGAATCCCTACGCGCCTTTGGTGTTTTCCGTACTGGCCTCGTCGCTTGGCATTCCCGCCGCACTACTGTTGGCCAGTTGGCTTGGCACGCTGTGGAACGCGCGCTTTCAACTCTCCACCGCAATGTTGTTTGCCATTGGGTTTATTTCACTATTTGTCGTCGGCGGACTTTCAGGACTTTTTCTCGCGCGAGCATGAACTCATGCGGGCCGCTGTCAGTGAAGATTTCGTCATTGGCCATTTCCATCTGGTGATGGGCGTAGCCGCTACATTCGCTATCCTTGGCGCGTTTTTCTTCTGGTTCCCCAAAATGTTTGGATGCCAACTGAATGAAACGTTGGGCAAGATCCATTTCTGGGTGACCTTTGCTGGCGTCTACGCCATCTTCATGCCTTTGCACTGGCTGGGACTTTTAACGCAATCTCGGATGTTTCCTGATACGCATCGCATCGCCCTTGCCTCGGTTGGTTCTTCCTTTCGGACGTTAGTTACTGTTGCCACCATCGCCACTGTGGCTGCGCAAATCCTCTTCGTCTTTAATTTTTTCAGCACTCTCCTTCTACGCAATCGCAGCAAAGCCGAGGAAAGTAACCCCTGGCATGCCACCACACTCGAATGGAGTATCGCCTCTCCTGCGCCAGAGGAGAATTTTGGGGCGACCCGACCAACTGTTTATCGTGGAGCCTACGAATTCCACGAAGGCTTTGCCACAGATTTCGTGCCGCAGCACCTCTCGCCAGAGCGGCTGGTTCAAAAGGTTCTTTAGGACTTGGGAAGAGAACAACATGCCTAGTGCCACACCGACCAACGACATTGAACTCATCATCGAAAAGGTAGGCGGCGGTGGGGGAGGGGATCAGCTTCCCGCCGGTGGCAATGGTGGTGGCGACGGCGACGGCAAGCCCGACCGCAACAAGCGCCAACCCTCTCCGAATCGGTACTACACTGGCATCGCCATCGGCATAGTTTCTATCCTGATGTTTTTCATGGCCCTGGCCAGCGCGTTCCTGGTGCGCAAAGGGACCAGCGGAGATTGGGCAGCGGTTCACATTCCTCCATTGCTGTGGTTCAACACTGCAGTCCTGTTGCTGAGCAGTGTCACGTTGGAAGTAGCGCGCAAGCGGCTTGCGAATGAAGATTCTGCGGGCTTCAAGAAGTTTTGGCTGGTAACAACCGTCCTCGGCATCCTTTTCCTCATTGGACAAGTCGTCGCCTGGCGCCAGTTGAATAGCCAGGGCATATATCTGGCCACCAATCCTGCCAGTAGCTTTTTCTACATTTTCACCGGTGCTCATGCGCTGCACCTGATCGGTGGAGTTGCCGCCTTAATTTACGTTGCGCACCGGAATTTCGACGCGGCGCAAGTCACACGCTCTGTTGCCGCCGAGGTCACCTCTTACTACTGGCATTTTATGGATGCCCTCTGGCTTTTCCTGCTCGCCCTTCTGTACCTAGGGAAATAAGTCCGAATCGAAGTTACCCAAAAACAAAAACGCCCCCAAGTAACTCTCGGGGGCGTCTTCTTTGTTAGCTTAATTTACAGACGAGCTAGAACAGCAACTTCAACGCAACCTGAATCTGTCGCGCGCTAGTTGTGCCATCCGGACGAGTGATCGTGCTTAACGATTGGCCGAATGTCCCTGTATCCTGCAAGAGATTGTCAGGCTGCGAGAATTGAGCGTGGTTAAACAGATTGAAGACCTCTACGCGCAATTGCAGTTTGGTTCTTTCAGTTATGCTGGTATTTTTCAACGCGGCGGTATCGACGTTTACGTAATTCGGGCCATACCACGCGTTCTTGCCGATGTTAGGTTGCACATCATACGGAGTAATTTCAAACGCGCTAAGCGCCGGGCCAGTGAATGTCTTGTCCGTGCCCGCAGGTTGTGCCCCGCCTCCCAGGAACGTTCCCCGGGCGGAAAGACCGGTGTGGTTGCTATCCTGGTTTCCAAAAATGTCATACGGATGGCCGGTCTGGGCTTGAATGAGTCCATTGATTGACCACCCTTCCAGCAGTCGGCCGATAATGCCGTTGCTCAGGTGGTCGTGTCCACGGCCAACGTTCAGTTCATAAATGAAGTTCACCACGCCGCGATGCCGAATGTCGAAATCGGAATTTCCGCGTTCCGCCCGCAAATCGAAGGAGTTACGTGGGAAACTGCGATTTCCTGCGGCCGTGTTTAGGGGATCATTCACATCGCTGATTCCGTGTGAATAGGTGTAAGCGCCTTGGAACTGCAATCCGTGCCCAAAGCGCTTCTCCAGGTTCACCTGCAATCCCTGATAATTGGAATTGCCGATGGACTTGTTCAATGCTGATCCGGTTCCACTGCTACCGCCGCTGAAGGCGTTGTTATTCACCGCGTTGAACGGTATGGCAGAACCTGCACCCAGCCACAAATTGCCAAACGTCAGCGTCGACGTGTCGCAACCGAATTCATTTCCAGGGACGCAAATTGCGAGAAGTTCGTTGACCAAGCTCGGTTGAGGTGGATTGGCATCTACTACGCGGAACAAACGGTTGGCCTTCACACCGACATAATTCACTTCCAGAGTCAGAGTGTTCGTGATCTGGTGCTGAATTCCAAAATTCCAGTTCTGACTATAAGGCGTCCTGAAATTCGGATCGAACAATGTCGCAAAGAAGACCGCACCGTCTTGGAGTGTGGCAGAGGTTGGCAACGTAGTTGGCGCCGTCACATCGGGAAGCGCTACAAAAGGCAGTGCCGAGTAGCTCTGCGTAAATGGCGGATTGCCGCGAGCGTTTCCCACAAGGTTGCCGAATACCCGATCGTGGAAGATGCCGTAGCCGCCGCGAACTGAGGTCCGGCCTTTCTTAAATGGGTCCCAGGCAAATCCAACACGCGGTTCAAAATTATTGTACTGGTTGTTGTACAGATTGTGGGCCTCGTTTGGTCCAACGATGGAAAATGTGAATGGAGCACTCCCGCTTGCATCAGCGAAAAGGTTCGAGAGGTTGTTGTTGACCTCATAAGGAACGCCAAAGTATTCATAACGCAATCCGTAGGTCAGCGTTAGGTTAGATCGGAATTTGAATGTGTCCTGAATAAAACCGCCCCATTCGCGTTGACGGAACCCTCGTAAATCGGAAGATGTCCGATCCTGATTCTTGTTGAAATACTGGTTTTGCTGTTGGAAGTCCACGAAACCAAGAAGTCCAAACACGGCGTCCTGTGTATCGGTCAGGGCTCCGCCTTGGAGTGGCGAGTCGCTAGGTAGATTCTTTAATGAGTCGAGTTGAAAAAATTGGTTAGCGTTGAAGTCAAGGAAAGCGCGAGTACTGAAATTATCGAATGAATTCGAGTAGGAATCACGGAACTCACCTCCCCACTTAAGCAGGTGGCGCCCTCTGCTGTAATTCAGGTTATCGAGCGTCTGGTAAGTACCGGTGAAACGAGCCTGTCCGTTCGAATCTCCCAGATTAAAACAGCCGAAACCAGAAATCCCTCCGGGCATGGAATAGTCAGGCCCGACACCAAAAGAATCGACCTGGCCGAAGCTGTCAAACGTGTTTGTGCCGGTGCAATTGAACTGGAGATTTGTGCGGTTCGCGCCGAAGCGGAATTCGTTGATGAATCTGTCTGTCAGAGTGGAGGTAAGCGCAATGGCCGCGTTTTGCGTTCGTTGATAGGAGTTGACTGCTCCGAGATTCCCCGGTAAGAAATCATCATGAAACGGGTTGGGATCCGTGAAGCGGTTGTAGGCGTACCTCACCGAAAGCGAGTGTTTCTTCGTCAGGTTGTAGTCCACCTTGATTGTGAAATCATCAGTTTGCTGTCGAGAGGAACTCGGAAAAAACAATGTTCCGGTCACACCAGGATTTACGGCCGGGCCGTTGGGCGTGGGATAGAGCGCAAATATCTGTTGCATCGTGGGGTCCAGGGGGAGAGCCTGCGCGTTGTTAATGCTCCCAGGTGTGCTCACGTCAATCGGTTGACCCGATGCCGTGAATTTTCCAGTTTTGAAGTCCGCCGTTGGCACGGTGCTCTGGTTGGTGACAGTAGTAATGAATCGCTGCCCTTCGTAGTTGCCGAACCAGAACAATTTGTCTCTGATGATTTTACCGCCAGCAGAAGCACCAAAATCATTTCGTACGTAGGGGTTCTGCGGGCCATTCACCGCGGGGTTGAAAAAGTCGCGTGCTCCGAGTGCGTTGTAGCGCCCAAACCAGTAGGCTGACCCATGCAAGTCGTTAGTTCCACTCTTGGTAATGACTTGAACCACCGCTCCGTTGTTCCGACCATATTCTGGAGCGAAATTGTTGGTGATCACGCGAAATTCCTGTGTGGAATCCGGGTTCAACGCGTTAAGTCCGCCGGGGATTCCCGGGACTTCCGTGTCGTTGTTGTCTACGCCATCAAGCATGAAGTTGTTGCTGCGCTCGCTGCTTCCGTTCACCGAAAAGCCGCCCAATCCACTATTGCTTTGGACCACGCCAGGGCTCAGAAGCACCAAGGAATAGGGGTCGCGTGTAAGTAGCGGCAATTCAGAGATTCTTTTCGAATCCACCAGATTACTGATCTCTCCGTTTTCCAACTCAACCGGTGGAAGCTCCGCGCCGTTGACTTCCGTGGTTGTTGTAACCGCGCCGACTTCCAGCGCAAAGTCGATTGTCGAGGTTTGATTAACGGTCAGCGCGAGGTTATCGACTTTGGACGTCTTAAACCCGTCCTTCTCGGCCGTCAGCGTGTAGATTCCGGGGACCAGGTTAGTCACGCGGTACAGGCCTGTCTCGTTAGAAACAACGTCCCGTAATGCCCCCGTTTGTGTATTCGTGGCTGTTATTTTTGCTCCATCGACGATTGCCCCAGAGGGGTCGGTGATCGTTCCGACGACGCTGGATGTTTGCGCGCTTGCCACCCCTCCAACGAGCAGGCAAACAAGTATTGCGGTAGCGGCCCATAGACAAAGGGTTCTTAACTTCATCTTTCCTCCACGTATTTTGAAATACTCTACCCGCGCAACAGGGCAAGTACGGCAGGACCCGCGCACAATCAACGCGGTAAAAACAGCACCCTCGACAATTTCGATTCCGCTAGTCTACCACTCAATATAAATTAATGATGATCTAGGTGAGGAAAGGTTACGTAGATTGCAGTTTATTTACAACTTTTGGCCTAGAACAGCCTGGGAGGTACCCTTACCGTAATCTCGCTGGTGGATCAGACGATGGGGGCAGTGGCTGCAATGGATGGCTCGAAGGTGAATTTGGTTCTACCTTTATTGGTGCGGGATTCGCGATGCCAACTCCCACGTTCAAGTCCAAGTGGTCTTTCCCACAAACGGGGCAGTAGCCCTTACCGCTATCCTCGTCGCGCAGGCTGGCCAGTTCGTAGCAACCGCACACACAGTCGCAGCAGCCAGTTTTCGAGGCTGTTTTAATGGGAACGAGTGCCATATCTTTGACTCCTCGTAGGATACTACGCTGCGCCTCACCTGTTTACAAATTCTTCAAATGAGTCAGTCGAAATGGCGAACCCAGGTTTTCGCGCAATTCCATCCAATGATCCTCGGGGATCGACATAAACACTTCGACAACCTTGGCATCGAACTGCGTCCCGGCGCATCGCTTAATCTCTTCGCGTGCGTGTGACATCGGTAGCGCCTTGCGGTAAGGCCGATCGCTGATCATCGCGTCAAGCGCATCCGCAATCGAGAATATCCGCGCTCCCAAGGGAATCTGGTCTCCATGCAGGCCACGTGGGTAGCCGCTGCCATCGTAGAATTCCTGGTGGGCCAGCACAATTTCCGCTGCATCGCGCAGGAAAGGAATACGCGTCAACATTTGATATCCGATGTCGCAGTGCGTCCGCATTATGGTTTTCTCGTCGTTATCCAATGGACCGGGTTTGCGCAGAATCGAGTCCGGAATGGCCATCTTACCGATGTCGTGCAGGAACGCAGCGCGTGCCAGAACCGGCAAATAATCCATAGGCACGGGCACGGCCTTGGCGATCGAAATCGTAAACGCTGTTACGCGCTGGCAGTGGCCTTCGGTCTCCGCATCTTTCAAGTCCAGCGCGCTTCCCAGCGCTTCCAGCGTATCGTCGTAAGATTGTTCCAGCTTGGCCAGCGCCTCTTGATACTGCACGGTGCGCGTTTCTACCAGTTGCTCCAGGTTCTGCTGAAAATTCTTGTTGTCCCGCACCACTTGGCGCCAATCCAGAGCGCGCTTTACTCCGTGGAAGAGTTGGTCCTTCTCGAAAGGCTTCAGAATGTAATCGTAGGCGCCACGCCGAATCGCTTCCAGGGCGGTGGAAATATCGTGAATAGCCGTGACCATGATGACTGGGATGTCCGCGTCGTATTGTCGCAGCCAGTCCAGCAGTTTGATGCCATCCATCTCCGGCATGATCATGTCGCTCAGCACCAGGTCCGGCGTCTGTTTCCGGACGCACTCCTGCGCCGCGCGTCCATTGCTTACCGAAGTGCACTGGTAGCCGCGGGACTCCAGCATGGTCGAAACAACTTCTCGGATGGCTTCTTCGTCATCCACTACGAGTATATTGCCTAGGTCCACGATGAGGTTCTCCCAAGCACTATTATAGAGGACGTCACACCTGCATTTGTGAAGCCTTGCCCAGTCAGAAAATAGCGTGTTAGCGTCACTGAAGGTGAGGGCTCCCAGGTGTCTCTCCAGACGGAACCCTCTTTTCCTTAGTTTCCAATCCCTGAATTCTGCCGGGAGGCACGGCCGTGGTTCCGAATCAAGGCCTACAAGGCATCGCGTTCTTTGAAGCTACTGCGTGCCTGACCCTGCTGGTTTTGTTCATCCACTTACAGAAAGACAATGCCGCTGCTTTCTACCGGCTCTGGTTATTTGGCTGGATTTCTCTGACTTTGTCGTCTTCCAGTGAACTAATCCTCTATTTCGCTCACATCCCCTTGCTCCCCACTCTAATTGATGGGACCAACATGGCCGCCTATGTACTCTTCCTCGCTTCCATCGTTCAATTCGTGGCCGGCCCCACTCGCTACTATTGGCCCACCATCTGGCTCGCAGGACTTCTCGGCCTGATCACCAGCTATTACGAGAGCCGGGCTGAGCATTGGATCGACACCAGATGGGAAACAGCCATCCTGCAGTGCGTCATTTGTCTCGGATCTGGCCTGCTGCTGTTGCGTTCGGCACGACATGATTCCGGGCACGGAACAAAGCTACTTGCCGGTTCCTTCACACTGCTCGCGCTCAACAACATGGACCGGCCCATGTGGACGCACGAGGAAATCCATCTTCTAAGGTTTGCTTTCGACCATTTTCTTAATGCCAGCCTCGGTATCGGCATGATCGTTTTCCTTCTCGAAAACGCTCGCACACGCTCCAGGGAAATCAGCGAGAAGATGCAGCAATTCACCATGCTGACTGCTTCCAGCAGCCAGTCCGTCTCGTTGACTGAGTTTCTTCAAAAGGTTCTCGGCCAAATCGTCAGCAGTCTTAATGCCAGCCACGGGATGATTCGCCTGCTCGAAGGTAAAGGCGACGCAAAAGAATTTGTGGTGCGCGCCTCCGTCGGCTTCTCAGACAGTTATTTAAAGCACTATGTCCTCTCTGGAATCTGGTCTCCCGAAATTTCCCAGGAGCCGTACCGCATCTCTCGATTTGAGACCGAAAAAGACACCAAAATACGCCGTAGCATGGCGGAGGCAAGTATCACCCAATTGATCACCATTCCACTCCGCGGCCAGGAAGGCTCGGTCGGCATTCTTAAGATTGGCGCAACTTCCAGCAAGCGATTCCATGAAGACGAAATCGGCTACCTCGTTAACGTCGCCAATTTTTTGGGCACCATGGTAGAAAACGTCAGTCTTTTCGATCGCGTAAAAACCGTTCAGCAACAATGGGCCTACACCTTCGATTCCATTGGCGACCCGATCCTGGTTCACGATCTGCAGGGCCGTATCCTTCGCGCAAACCTCCGTTTCTCCAATCTCCTGGGACGAGAAAACCCCAGCCTGGTGGGCCGTTCCGTAAACGACCTTTTCAGTACTCGCGACGTGCCATTTAGCATTTGTCCCTATTGCGAGGGCATCGCCGGTGATGCCGACTCTCCCGATCCCTGGTTGCAAGGCTATTTCCTAGCCTCCACTTCGACGTTTACTGATCATGGCGGGCGCAAGCTCGGCACCATCCACGTGTTGAAAGACATCACTGAGCGCAAAAGAGCAGAGGAGAAATACCGCACGCTCGTTGCCAGCGTCCAGGAAGGCGTCTTCATTGCCACCATGCAGGGCCGCTACCTCGATTTCAATGACGCCCTCATGCGTATGACTGGTTACGAGCATCGCGATGAATTGATGCAGATCGACATCTCTCAGGCACTGTATGTTAATCCGCAGGACCGCGAGCGACTGAAAAAGCTCCTCCATGAGCATGGCGCGGTCAACGACTACGAATACGAAATCCGCCGCAAAGACGGGGATATTCGTACCGTCAGCGAATCTTCGACTGCTGTTCGCGACGCCGCGGGTATGGTCACGGCGTATCAGGGATTTCTTCTGGACGTTACGGAACGCCGCCACGCCGAACAAGAAATTCGCCGTCGCAACCGCGAACTGGTGGTTCTCAATTCACTTGCCGAAACCCTGGTCTCTACTCTCGATTTTCAGGATTCCATTCACCGCAGCCTCAGACAGATTCTGGAGTTATTTGCGCTAGACGCCGCTTCGCTCTATCTCTTCGATCCTGATGGCATCACCCTTCGACGAGTCTCTTCCGTCGGCCATCGCTCCGAATTCGCACGCAACTTCCCGCTAATTACTGTTCCAGCAGAGCTTCTAAACCAACTGCGCTCCGTTCGTGCTACATTCCTTTCCGCGCAAGGGCTTCCACTGCCAGCGGTTGCCCGTGAAGTGCAGTCGAAAGAAGGTCTCGAATCTGCCTATCTGGTTCTTCTGTGGTCCAAAGACAAGATCATTGGTGGACTTACTGTTGGTAGCCGGTCTGTTCGCGAATTTTCCAGCGCTGATATCAGCCTTTTAATTGCCGTCAGTGGCCAAATTTCCAGCGCAGTAGAGCGAACGATGTTGTACGAGGAAACGAGACAAGCCTACGACAACTTGCGCCGCACGCAGGAGCAATTACTACACAGCGAAAAGCTTGCGGCCGTCGGGCAGTTGATCTCCGGCGTGGCCCACGAGCTGAATAATCCACTTACCGCAATTCTCGGCTACAGCCAATTGCTGACGTCCAGCGGCCAGGTAGGGCCACTCGCTCTGGCGTACACGGAAAAAATCTACAAACAAGCCCAGCGTACGCACCGCATCGTGCAAAACCTTCTGAGCTTTGCGCGTCAGCATAAGCCAGAACGCATTCCTGTGCGCCTCAATGTTGCGATTGAAGATACCCTTGCCTTGCGTGACTATGACCTCCGCATGAGCAAGATTCGCGTGCACCTGGATCTTGCTCCAGACTTGCCGGAAACTCCTGCGGACCCTCACCAATTCCAGCAGGTGTTCCTGAATCTGATTAACAATGCCGTTGACGCCATTCTGGAAAAGAATGAAGAAGGCGACCTGTGGGTCAAGACTGGGGTCGAAGACAATTTGATTTTCGTGGAATTTACAGACAGTGGCCCTGGGGTCAAGGATTCTTCGCGCGTTTTTGATCCCTTTTACACCACAAAGCCTGTGGGTAAGGGAACGGGATTGGGATTGAGCATATGCTACGGAATTGTCACTGAGCATGGCGGAACAATCCTGGTCAAAAACGTTCCTCCGCGCGGCGCTACTTTCCGCATCGAGCTACCTAGAGAGACTACGCATTCTTCCAGG
This sequence comes from Candidatus Acidiferrales bacterium, assembly GCA_963726725.1. Classification (GTDB taxonomy): domain Bacteria; phylum Acidobacteriota; class Terriglobia; order Acidiferrales; family UBA7541; genus Acidiferrum. Next base: position 76,554 of record CAVSDV010000020.1, on the reverse strand, counting down.
GACAACAAGCTACCTCCGCTCGCCACCCCGCTCCTCCAGCAGTGAAGGAAGTTCTGACGCCAGCATGGCGCGCTCCCCAATTCGCGTCGTTGCCTGTTCCAGCCGGTAGGAAAGTTCGCCGGCCAACTCGGATATCTTGGCAAAATTGCTCCACGGCTTGAGCCCAGTCATCAGCCGCCAACGAAGCAGCCGGCAGTTCCATCTAAAGCCCACATTCAGCCGGAATCTTTCCCATTCATGAGCAGCCACCACCTCTGGTGCCATCGCCGCCAATACGCGAGATGCTTCAATCAACGTTCTGTAGTCCGTCTCGATGAATTCCAAGAAATTCAGCGCGATTCGTTTGCGCTCGGTACCGTACCCGTCTGTGTAATTCCGGATGTCCCCGCTCCTTTAGAAACTCGATGTCCTTGGCCTGCAGCGCCAGCAGAATCTGAGGCAACCGGTAATAATGCCGTGGGCCAGCGAGTGCTTCAAAGACTTCATCCGCCGAGCGGAACCTTACTTTTAATGGTCGAATAGCCCACAGCAGTAGCCCAATCAGCAGTACTACGACGGTAATGAAGAATACAAGGATGAGGGTCATGTGCTTTGTTTCCCCACATGGAGAAGCTGTGCAACATGGTCGTTAAGATGTTTCAGGCGGACATTTAGTTCCGGTGAAAGGGTGGCATACAAGCGCTCTGCCACTACTCTGAGGTCACGTACCGTGGATGTCGCCTCTGAATATAGCCCATACGGCGTGAATCCAAATCAACAAACTGGCCAGGAACATGAGGACGTCCAGATAGCCCCACATGATTACAAAACTGTCGTGCAAGTGCTCAAAAATCGAGTCATTGATAACGTAGAAGCAGGAATATAAGGCAGAAACCGATGGCCAGTGCCCGGTCCCATGGCTTCACCGGCAGCATGTAAAAGCGCGCGAACAGCAGCAGGGCCACTACGAATGTGGCAATCGCTAAGTTCCACTCCGCGATCCAGATTCAAAACCATCAAGGAGACTTTTTTTTGTGCGACCAGTAGCGAGTAGGCCACGGTGCACAACGCGACGGCGGCGAGCAGGCGTCTCGCGAGTGCCCATAGCCCTTGATATCCCGATAGCATTCTGCGCGCCATCTCAAAGGTCGCCAAGAATCTCAAGGAAATTACGACTCCCTGGCTTCCCCAGACTACGGTGGACGTACGCGTCGAATTGAATCCCCAATGGGTGTAACAGAAGACAGCCAGCCCGCTTTGCGCGATCGTGCTCAGGACATAAATGGCGAAGGCCGTCTGGGTGTTCTGTAATTTTCGCCAGAATAAAGACAACAGTAAAATGACTTCTGTAGAGGTTGTAACTAGCCACAGGACATTGCGGAGTGTGAGCAGCTCCGTCATTTGACTTTTAAGCTAGCATTATATGACTGTCAAAGTAAACAGTACGAGCGGCAAAGCTTGTGCCAAACTGGACCGCCGGCCTTGCTGCTCTCTTAACCTTTCAACCCTCTTCTCATCCGACGCTTATCGTCTTCTTTGGTGGCTGGGGCGGCGGCATCGGTATTCCGTCTGCCACTGCCCATTCACTCCGACAGTTTTCTTCGGTGGGGGCTGTGGTGGTGGCATTGGTATCCCATCTGCCATCAATCTGTTTACTCCGAGTGTCTTTTTAGGTGGTGGTTGTGGAGGAGGCATCGGTATTCCATCCGCTGTTTGAACTCCGCCATTCCACTTCGGTAATTTTGAAGAATGATTGACCTGCACCGCCGGCGACAGTACGATTAGGCTCAGTGAAACCGTAGCGACAGAACTAATAAGATTCTTTTGCATTTGAACCCTCCTGTCGGTCACAATGCGGCCAAAGGAGGGAATGCGGCGGGCAAATCCGGAAAAAAGTTCCGTTGTCGGAACAGAGGAAATCTTTAAAACGTATGCTTCACCAACTACAACTACATCGTCAGATTCTTGCTCAATCTGACGACGCACTACCTCGAACCTCTCGATGGAGTTTTTGCGCGCCTTGACGTACCTTGCCGGCCTTCGGGATCCTGCCACCGGCGTCTATCGACACGAACGACTTGGTGTAGTCTATGGAGAACAACCTGTCAACGAAGCTCTCGCCAAATCTCATCGAGAGCTTTTTGAGCAATCTGCTCGAACTTCCGCTGGCTCAACAAGAAAGAGAGTTGGCTGCAATTGCCTGCAATCCTGGCCGGGCGGGAAGGAACGGGCACTGCAATATTTTGAAGACACTGTGCAATCCTGGATCCCTCCAGAGGCCCCCGACTACCTCAAACACTTGTTCTGCTCTAATCTTCGCGCTCTTCTCGAATTACTGGGCGAACCGCAGCCAAGGTTCATTTAGATACGTAGCCATTCCTACCACTTTTCCTACTACTTCTGCGTCATCCGGAGTTTGCCACGACTCCGGCGCGCAATGCGAAAGAGTGTGAGGCTGCATAGTCAGTTGCTTTCTGTTCTTGTGAAACCATCCGCATCGGTAACCGTCGTGCAACTCCACGAAGTAAATTGGCCGGTCGTACTCGTTCTTCCAATCCGTTCCTCTATCCGGCAGACCGACGTGTCTACCAACACTACGCTTCCCGGTCGCAGGATCGGCATCATTCGACTGTCTGACAATCCTATATATCCGTAGCGATAGCGGGCCGACTGGCTTTCTCTCCAGTCCTGGCATCTCCGGAACTCCCGGTAATTCCTTTAGCAGACCCGTATCCTGCGAATCTTGCCTTTCGTCTTGAAATGCCGGCGTTGCTCGCGGAACTTAAGAACTCGCTCAAATGTGTTCGCGGGGAAGGGAAGTTAGCTCCGTCTCGAAGTCGTCTGCGGGAATGGCGCTTCGTACCATCCGCTGATTTCAGCGACGCTCAAGTGATAGATTACAGAGACGGAGTACAGCTTGTATAAGCTTGGAGACTACGTTCCGGTTCTCAATATCCGCCAGCCGGCTAATACGCAGCATAAAATCCGATCGACCCCTCTTCGTCGCCAGTTCCACACTGGCCTTTTCCACTTCCCGATACGTCAGTCCCAGTCTCTCTCTCGCTTGCCTTAGTCGCAGCCCGGCGGGACTTGCACTGCTCCTAACCGCTCAAATAACAACTAATAGGTACACTATATCAAACTATAAATATGTTACGAATGCAGAACACTTTCCGCCTGTGGAAAACTTACGCCCTTCTGTCCACCTGTGCTGGTTTTCTTTCGGGCACCTCGTCTGATTACACCTTGTCTCTCCGCTCTCCCCGTGAAATTCTTTATCTTGTCAGTCATTTCTAGAGCCTATTTGGCTCTGTTGACATCCTCGCAACGACATTGAAAATTCGAGCCGGCCTCGGTTGAATTTGCGGTTTGCTATGGAGGCAGGAGGTGCGATGGCCGAAGTCGGACTCCTGCCGTTTGCTCGCATCGCTCTGCAAGTTTCCCGGGCGGTGCTCCCGCGCTACCGAAGCCGTTTCAGCAAACATCAATTCACCCAACCGCAGTTGCTGGCCATTCTCTGCCTGATGCGTTACGAAGACTGGACCTTTCGTGAAGCCGAGGTGCGTTTGGGCGAGCATCGCGAATTGCGCCAGGTGCTGGGCCTTGTGAGTGTGCCTGATTTCACGACACTGTATCGTTTTTTGCAGCGTCTCGACGACCAAACCATCGACCGTGCGGTGGGCGAAACGGTGCGTCGGCTGCGCGGTTCGCTGCGCCAAAAACGGAAGCGTGCTCGCGTCGCCGTCGACGCCACCGGTTTGGCGCAAGGAGCGGTGAGCACGTTCTTTGTTCGGCGCATGCATCATCACGGGCAGAAACCGCTGCCGTGGCGGCACTGGCTGAAGTGGGTGGTGGTCGTGGATTTGGATCAGCAGTTCGTGTTGTCGCAACTCGCGCGACGCGGTCCGTGGAACGACTGCGCGAATTTGCCTGCCGTCGTCGAAGCGGCTTCCCAGCAAACCCGCATCGGCCTGGTGCTGGCCGACGCCGAGTTCGACAGCGAGAGGAATCACACCTACATCCGCCAACAACTCGGAGCGCAGAGCGTGATTCCCGCCAAGCGCGGAAAGAAAACCTGGCGGATTCATGGAGTGCGCGCCGAAATGCGACGTGCATTCCCGCAACGGCTCTACCGACGCCGATCCCTGATCGAGAGCCTGTTCAGTTCGGTGAAACGCAAACTCTCGGCCCGTGCGCCGGGCCGCTCGTTGCGCACGCAGAAGCGTCAAGCCCTGCTGCTCGGACTGAGTTTCAATCTGTATCGGCTGAAACATCGCGCCTTTTCCTGAGGATGTCAACAGAGCCAAATAGCTTCTAGTCTCATGAGGGAGCGGTGTTGCTCGAAGCCTGCCTGGTGCGCCATTCAATGACCCGGCCCGCCGTCACCCGAGAGCCTTCCACGTTGCTCCTCGATGTCGCCCTTACTCTTCGCACCGGCGCCATCCGTCATCTTCCTGTTCTCGAAAGCGGCCGATTAGTAGGACTGCTCACTGATCGGGATATCCAACGCTGTGCTCCCACTCGTCTGATTCCTATCACCGAGGGAGGCTATAACGCCGTCTTTGCGGGGACGCCGGTCGCCCGTGTTATGACCCGGGACCCTCTTTCTGTTTCACGGGACTTGCCATTGGCCGCCGCCATTACCCTGATGCAGCAATCTCGCTTTGGCTGCCTCCAGGTTGTTGAGGGAGAAGAATTCGTCGGCGTTCTTAATCGCAGCGACCTGGTTGACACGCTTCAGCGTCTGCTTTCCGGCCAGTATCCCATTCGCGATTCTCAATCCTGATGAGTTCCTTTTTCGGCTAAAAGTGCATTCTCTTCGAATCTGGTATCCTGCTTATCTATGGCTTTAGAACGACAATTCATCCGTTTTTCCTTGTGCTTTGCGTTTCTGTTCACTGGTTTACTGCCCTTATCCCCCAACTCGCAGGCTCAACAAAGCGCTACGTCCGCCCTTCCCCCGCCCTCCAAAAACAATTCTGAGTTTCTAGCCACGGCCGACGAGGTCCTCAAGGAAATGAGTGATATCACCGGTTGGAAGCTCAAATCACCGCTCAAGAAATCCATCCGATCACGCGAAGAAATTCACGCATATGTCCTGCGCCAGATGAACGACGAAAAAGACGCCAAAGAGCGCTACGCTTCTACGCGCAGTGCGGAAGCCTTCGGCCTTATTCCCAGGGGATTCAACTTGGATAGCTTTCTAGTTGATTTGCTTACCGAGCAGATTGCCGGGCTATACGACCCCAAAGCGCACGAATTCTATATTGCCGATTGGATTGCTCCCGAAGAACAGCGCATGGTGATGTCCCATGAGCTGACCCACGCCCTGGAAGATCAGCACTTCCAAATTGAGCCGTGGGTAAAAGCTGCACGCCCTAATGATGATGGCGAACTGGCACGTGAAGCCGTTCTCGAAGGTAGCGCCATGGCCGCCATGCTCGAATACCTTTTGAAAGACAAGGGTCTGAAGCTTCGAGATCTTCCCGACATCGACCCGTCCCTTTTTATCGGTGATCTCAGCGACACTCCAATGCTTAAAAAGGCGCCGCCTTTCATCAAGGATTCGCTGATGTTCCCTTATTTCGATGGCCTTACATTTTCCATGACCGTTCTCAAAACAGATGGCTGGCGCGGTTTTTCCGCTGTTTTTGATAAGCCCCCAGCTAATACCCAACAGATTCTCCATCCCGGGCTATATCGCTCTAACACCGTTCCGGCGCCACTCAAGCTTGGACTGCCTGAAACCTTCCTCGACGCCTCCTGGACACGCCTCGAAGAGAACTCTATGGGCGAATTCGGTTGGAAGGAAATTTTGAAACAGTTTCTGGATGAAGAACGGGCCAAACTGCTTTCCGCCTCGTGGGATGGCGACGTCTACGCCACTTGGGAGCAGAAATTAAGCAAGCGCACTGTCTTAGCTACGCACATCCGCCTTGCCAATTCAGAAACGGCCGCACGCTTCTTCGGCCAATATTCGGAAGCCCTCGAACTGAAGCATACTGACCGCAAGAATCTTCTGCGACAACCCAATTCTTTCTCCTTCAATACGTTAGAAGGCGGTGTCTTCCTGCGTTGCTACGTAAAGGAGTGCATTACTCTCGAAGGTGGCGACCGCGCCCTGTTTCTTCAATGGGAAAGAGCCTTGGGCTGGCCTGCCAGTTCCGACGATTCGCAGAAGCCTTCCGCGACGAGTAATCAAGACCACGGAATTCCGCAACGTTCTCAACCCCTACGCAATTGATCTGCCGTACGGGTGCAGCATCGCTGCACCCCTAGGCCGCAAGATCTTCCGTGTGTGCTTCGATTAGCTAGCTTGGCAGTTACAAACGGCCTTCGATTAATGCGTTCTCCGCAATACCAGTAGCGTCAGATCGTCCGTCCGTTTTACTCCCTGCGAGAATATGCCAATCTCTGCCAGGCACGCCGAAAGCATGTCGTCCGGCGAAACCGCGCTGTGTTTAGCTGCCAGCGACTTTGCTCTGTGCATTCCATACTCATCGCCCGCCGAATTGAATATTTCCGTCAGGCCATCCGTGTAAAGAAACAGGCTGTCTCCCGGCGCTACTCGCAATTCACACACCGGGAAATTTGTTGTACAGAACATTCCCAGCGGCACGCCGGTGGCATCTCGCGAAGAAACTCCGTAGGTTGAAATATGCAGCAGCGGCAAATGTCCCGCGCTGACATACTCCACCTTTCCATCAGGCATCGCGCGCCCCACTGCCAACGTAGCGAATTGCCCCGCCATGGTGCTGTCGCAGAACAGGCGGTTGGCATGCTCGACCAACTTCTGTAGTGGCAGTCTCTGCCCCGCCAGAGACCGGAATGTCGCGTGCAAATGGCTCATCAGCATTGACGCAGCCACACCTTTCCCTGAGACGTCCCCCAGCAAAAACAAAAATCCGCCATCTTCTTCGATCAGGTCACAGTAGTCCCCGCTTACCAATCCGGCCGGCTGGTAGTGATAACGTGCTTGCCATCCATCCACTCCCCAGTCTGTGCGAGGCAACAGTCCCCGCTGGATTTTTGCTGCCAAAGTCAGATCGGCCTCCAGTGCACGTTGCTCCGCCTGCGACAGGTGGTCAATGCAGAATCGCAGCAGTGGATCACACAAGAGACGATCCGCTTCAATACTCTCGTGGCATTCATCACAGATGCCAAACGTGCCGTGTTCCAGGCGCGAAAGTGCTTCATCCACACTGGACAACAACTGTCGCAGGTTAGCGTCCGCCTCATTCGTATTAGTGGCGCTCAGCAAATGCTGGCGGCGATGTTCAAGTTCGGTCTTGAAATACGACAGTTCTGAAGTGGCCATAATTCCCTCGCTGATAGATTGCCGTTTCGTTGCTTGAGAGTCCATCCGATTTGCACCTCCAAACTCACGAATTCGTCGAGAGGAAAAGGGAAGGCTAACGGCTATCCTGCCGCGCGGTTGGGCCGGCTACCCGTCCAGGAGTATACCGAGCCAGTGGCCCGGGCACTTTTCCCAGACTTATTCGATGCCGCAATCGTTCCAGCCGTCGCGTGAATCTCTCTTCTGTTCGAGCCATCCGTACTATGAGAATGTGGTCGTGCGACAGTCTTCGTTCCCGAGTTAATTTAGCCAGTGCCAGTTCCGTAAACCCCACTGCTCGCGCCAGATCTTTCTTGTACCGTTCGTAGTAAATCGCCAGTTGTTCACACGCTAAAATTCCGTCCTGCGCGTCTTCCGCAAGTTCGTTCCACAACGCCGCTGCCGCTTCCAGGTCTCCGCGACTCTTCGCCATCATCGCCAGTTCACGCGTCGCCTGGGGGCGAAACGCCGCAGGCAATCCCGCATCCAGCGCCCGAGTGCAGATGGAATGCGCCCGAAGCTTCTCCCCGCGCCTGTTCAGATAGCGCGACAATCCAAATAGCTCCAGCGAGTCCGTCTCTGACAGGTTCCCCTCGCCTTCATCCAGAAGTGCATTGATCCTTCCATACAGCGCGGCAAGCCCCCGCAAGTCCATCTGGTTGTGTTTTGCCACGCCTGCGAGTGGATCGGGCATTCCTCCTCGCAAATAATCGAAGTAATACTGCGGTATCAGAGAAGACGCGATATCGTGGTCGCGATGCCATCCCAACCTTTCGGCATCCAGAACATGCCGCTCCAACTCCACCAGTCGCACCGATCCCAGTCGCAGTTTCCAAAGCGCCCGTGCCGGATGCAACAAATCCAGGTGAGCCATCAGTTTTGGCACGGCGATCTTGCGCGTCAAGGTGAACCGATTCTCCAGCAGCGGCCAATCGAACGACTTACCGTTGAACGTCACCAGCACTGGACGCTCCGCCAGACGCATCGACAGTTCGTGCAGCATCGAGTGTTCTTCCGAAAAGTCCCGCAGAAATAGCTGCTCTACCTGCAGGCCGCCCGCATCCCACCACGCCAATCCGACCAGAAAAGCGTACGTGCCTGTCCCACCCGCAAGCCCTGTTGTCTCCGTATCTAGGAACAACCATTTTTCCGGATTTTCCAAGGCCGCCCGCATTTTCAAGCTGGCACCCTCTTGCCGGTTGTTTGGAAACAGTGGGCCTGCTCGATCGCGCTCGCTTATTCGGGGAACGCGCCACCCTGGAAAGCAGTTCCAGCGCCACTTCCGATGGCTGCGAAAATTCCGGCGTCGAATACCAGTTCCGAATCGCCAGATGCTCTCCAAAATCGTTGCGAGCGATTCCTGCACCGAGCAGACGCCCCACCAGATCTGCATCGTCGGGATCGCTCAGCTTCGCCTCTCGCTGCGGCAGCGCTCGCGCCGGTTTCAATGCGGCCAGTCTTGCAAATTTATCCAACCCGCCTCCACCACTGCTTCTTGTAGTGGCCGATCTTCAGATCGGCCAGTTGGTTCTTCCTCGGGCTGCGGTCAATCTACCCACACAACCTGCCTAAAATTGCCAACGCCGCTTCCTTCGCCTTCGGTGCCAAATCTCCTGCCGGACCCACGCATGACGGGCACCCCGCTTCGCATGGGCACGCCTGAATCAATTCGCGCGTTTTCTCCAGCAACAATTCATGCGTGCGGAACAGCGGTTCCGAAAATCCAATCCCACCAGGATAGGCATCGAACAAATATAAATTGGGTTCAAAAAATTCCCTTGCATTCGGCCCCACTGCTTCTTCCAAACGCATCGGCGTCAACTCTCCCGATTCCACGCCTGACGTCGGAGGCCTTTCTCCGATTGCTGTTCCCAAATCCCGTCCATCGCACATAAGCAGCAATGTGGCCACCGACTCCAACGCATGCAGCAATCCGAACATCCCAGACTGTCGCTCGCTGATTGAGTAGGGAAGTGAATCCAGAAGTGCCCGTTCGAGAGTGATCCAGTACGACGTGGTATGCATCTCGTTCTCGGGCAGTTCCAATTGTCCCGCGCCAATATTCTCGTTCGTGAAAAATTTGATCTTCTTGAAGCCCACCACCTGCGAGCGCACCAGTACATCTCCGTGCGATCTCCAATGGCTTAGTGCCGTTGGCGTGTGCTGTTCCGTTTCCGCAATCTCCAACACCCGTACCTGTGTGTAGCGAATCGCGTCGGTGTAATAATCCACGTCCACCTGCTTCACATACGCCTTCCGCTCCTTAAAATCCAGGTGCTCCACGTGGTATTGCTGTCCGCCATGAATGTAAATGGCCTTTTCGTGTACCGTGGTCAGCGCGCTCACAAAATCCACTTCGCCAATCACCAGCGGTTGCCCCGTCACATCGATGATCACAAAATTGTCGCTGGTTACCGACCGCAGACTGATCGTATCCGCCGGATATGCTTCATGCGTCCAGTGATAGTTCTCTCCCGCCAGATGCAGGTAGCCCGCTTCCGCCAGCCGCGCGCACAAATCGCGCACGTCCACCTTGCCGAACGCTTCCGTCGGCCCGATCGGCAATTCAAACGCCGCGCACTTCAGATGATTGATCAGCACTTCCAGATTGTCCGGCTGAATATAGGCGTGCTCCGGTGTATTCCCGAAAAAATAATCCGGATGTCGCACAATAAACTGATCCAGCGGAGACGAAGATGCCACCAACACCGCGCAGGAACTCCCGCTGCGCCGCCCGGCACGTCCTGCCCTCTGCCAGGTAGCCGCAATCGTTCCGGGATACCCTGCCATCACCACCGCATCCAGCGAACCCACGTCGATTCCCAGTTCCATCGCCGAAGTCGTCACCACGCCGCGAATTTTTCCGTCGCGCAATCCGCGCTCAATCTCGCGCCGCTCCGTCGGCAAATATCCGCCGCGATACCCGCGTATGCTCTCTGGGTTCCCCGGAATCTGCGGATTCGCCTGCTGCAGATAGGTCAGCATCAGCTCCGTGTGCAGCCGAGAATTGGCAAACACCATCGTCTGCAAATCATGTTTCAGGAACTCCTGCGCCACTCTCGAACTCTCATTGATGTAGTTTCGCCGAATTCCCAGCGTGTGATTTACCACCGGCGGGTTGTAGAACACAAAGGTCTTCTCGGCTGCAGGAGCGCCATTCGCCGCCATCACTTCCACGTCATCTTCGATCAGTCGCGACGCCAGTCCGCCGGGATTCGCAATCGTTGCCGAGCAGCAGATGAACTGCGGCTCGCTGCCATAAAACTTGGCGATCCGCTGAAGCCGTCGCAGCACATTGCACAAGTGACTCCCAAACACTCCCCGGTAGGTGTGCAGTTCATCCAGCACGATGTAGCGCAAATTCTCAAACAGTCGTGTCCATCGCGTGTGGTGCGGCAAGATCCCCGTATGCAGCATGTCCGGATTGCTCAGGACAATGTGGCTTTTCTCGCGAATGGCTTTCCGCGCGTCGCTGGGCGTATCCCCGTCATAAGTGAACACCCCAATCCTGCTACCAGCCCGGCTGGTTTGGTCTGTCTCATGTTGGCCCCTGGCTTTAGCCCGGCCAGCCTGCTCTTCTTTTTCTTTGCCCCCATCCAACCGCAAATTCAAATCGTACAATTCTGCCAACTGGTCCTGCGCCAGCGCCTTCGTAGGAAACAGATACATCGCCCGCGTATTGTCATCGCTCAGGATCGCGTTCAGCACTGGCAGGTTGTAGCAAAGCGTCTTTCCCGAAGCCGTCGGCGTAACGATTACCACGTTCTTGTCCGCATGTACGGCTTCCGCGGCCGCCGCTTGGTGCGTGTACAGTTGCCGGATACCTTTGGCGTTATAGGCCGCCCGCAGATCCTCATCCACCCATTCCGGAAACTCCGCCCACTGCGCCGCCCGCGCCGGATAGTGCCGCACCGCCGTGAGCAGTTCGCTCGCGTTAACCCGTGCCGCAAACCCGTCCAGCACCTGCGTCACCCGCGCCAACGTGGACGAACCTCGATTCGCTGCTTGCTGGGCATCAAGGGAAGCAGCCTTAGCAAAGCGTACTGCCCTAGATTCAGCCATGATGGGGTTCTCCAGTAATTCGCCTTTTGTTCGCTCAGACTAGCACGCTGCTATCCCCCAAACAACTCTCTTTTTTTGGAATTTGATTCGTGATTTTTCTGAACTTGGTTCTGTCTCGGAGGAGGGAGTGCAACAGGACAACGGTCACTTTACAGCAAGTCGTCGATAACTAATGAAATACATGCTGACTGAAGAGAAGGTAGACGCAATCGCGGCCACGAACGGTAAACCTTTTTGCCCTGTCGACACTTCAGATCCCCAGCCCAATCGCAGAGCAAGGAGTAGCAATAGTCACTAATAGCCCAAAAGCCGAGAACGCAATTGCCGACCAGAAGGCACACGCCGTCGGTCTTTCCTCGTATTTTCTGGCATGGAATAAGAGAGGAACAGTTACGATAGCTGGAAGGAGAAACAAAACAAAAGGCCAAAGCAGCTTTCTAGCTGATATCGAAAAAACCACAGTAGCAAGGCCCATCGCCAACGTTTAAAGAAATTCGTAATATGCTACTGTTTTTGCCATCGCAGGAATTGTCTTCATGGAGGTTTCGGCTACTTTCGTGCACTCTGTAAGACTCGGTCGTTTATCGCCAAAACCGGCGAACTTGTCAGCGCCTTCAATCCCTATTTTAGGGTAGCACCTTCACCATCACCACCGAATGCGGTGCAACCTTCGCCTTGTAGCTCTCTGTGAACGAGCCCAGGTCTTTGTGTTCCCACAAATCCCGCACCTCTGCCGAGAGGTGACCCGGATACGCAATCTCTTCCCACGTGACCCCAATTTCGCCATCCGTTTTTCCACGGTTGAAGAAAATCAACGCTCGTCCGCCATCTTTCAACGGCCGCCCCCACACTTCCAGATCGCCTTCCTTCTTGATGCGCCGCCCCTGTCGTCCCAACGCGTCTTGATCGATCGCGATGACTTCCTTGTTCTCCAGAATCTCTTTTGTGTCGGCTGACATTGACCGCACATCATTCCCCGACAGCAGCGGAGCGGCCAGCATCGCCCAGAAGCTGAAATGTGCACGATATTCCGGCGTGGTCATCCCGCCATTGCCCACTTCCAGCATGTCCGGATCGTTCCAATGCCCCGGTCCAGCGAAGGATTCTAGTCCAACCTGCAAGTCCACGATGTCTACCATGCCCAGTTCGCAACAACTCCCGTCGGGAAATTTTCCGCCTCCGATAAAACGATCACCAATGTCTCCCGTAGTTCGCCACAGGTTTCCGACACCCTTGGCCCATAGCCAAGGTTTTGCTGTGCCCCATTCGCACATGCTGAACACGATCGGCCGACCCGTTGACAGCAGCGCGTTGCTCATCGTCGCATAGGCCTCTTCCGCATTGCGCTTGCCCGTGTTGCACCAATCATATTTCAGATAATCCACGCCCCACTTCGCGTACATCAGCGCATCTTGATACTCATGCCCCTGGCTGGCTGGCTTCCCCGCGCACGTTTTTGTCCCTGCATCGGAGTAAACCCCAAATTTCAGTCCTTTGGAGTGCACGTAATCCGCCACCCCCTTGATGCCATCTGGAAAGTGCTCTGGATCCGCCACGATATTGCCGTCCGCATCCCGCTTCACCTGCCAGCAATCATCAATCACCACATATTCGTAGCCCGCGTCCTTCATCCCGTTCGTAGCAATCGCATCTGCCACCGTCTTGATTAACTCCTCACTCACGTTGCACGCAAACTTATTCCAACTGTTCCACCCCATCGGTGGCGTCGGCGCCAAAGAATTCCGCTCAATCTGCCCAAAGCTAAGCGCCGGCGACAATACCAGCACCACCAAAACAAACATACCCATAACCGCAATCTTCGGGATTTGATTCATCACCCACTCCTCAGCAATTCCAATGTCGCAACCGGTCACGCTCTGCGGGATCGGCCATCGCTGCTTCTTTTGTAGCGGACACCTTCAGGTGGCCAGCATTCCGCTCCTAGGCTCACTTCTTCGCCACCGCCTTCTGCATGAAATGCAGGGCTAGCGCCTGGTTCGCTTGCGTCCAGGCCAGCGGCGTATGCGCGTTCGCAACATAGCGCCCCTGCTTCAGGAAGTAAAGCTCCGGACAGTGTCCTTCCGCTGTGACCTGGCCCAGCGACCGGTTGAAATAGTGAACCTGCTTCTGGTAACTCGCCACATCACTCGGGTCTGCCAGATATCGCTCGCCGTAAATGATCGAAAGTACCGGATCGAAGATGCACCATTGTGCCTCGCAGCCCGGCTGCAAAAGCACATCGCGGAAATCATTCCGTTCACTGAAGTCGTTGCTCATCTCACTCGGCGCAAACCATTCATCATAGTCCTGACAGAAGTACGAATCGTTTGCGTAACGTTTGATTCCATGCTCACCTTTCAGCCGCGCCTGTACCAGATTCAAAATCGCGTCCTGCATCCCGCGAGCGCGGACCGTTCCCAGCGGATGAATCAAAAACAACAGCGCAGAATCCACCAGTCGCTCAGGTGGCGCCTCAAATGGCAGTGTCTCTTCGAGCCTCTCGCGTCCGACTGCAATCAATTTCTCCACCTTTCCTATTGCCCCACCGGGAAGGGAAGCCACGCCGGCCGAACTTTCTCCATCCGCCGCGGTCAGGTACTTCAGCAATTCCTCAAGACCTGCGACTACCGCGCCCACGCTAGAATTATTCGTCTTGCGGCCCTCTTCCCACGCCCCGCTATCGTTGTCCTGCCAGTATTCAATGGCCTCGAAATATTCCGGAAACAACGAGTATATTTTCCAATCTTCCGGAGTCATCGCCAGTGTGCCAGTATTTGCCAGCACCAGGCGGAGCCACAAAGCCTGCCCCAACGCATCGTTCTGCGCATGCGGCCACTTTTCTGGTAATTCGCTTAGGTCTTCCGCTGTGAACCGGATGTGCGGCCGCCGGTTGGCATCCTCTTTCAGCACACGAACCAGATCGTCGATGATTTCGCGGAATCGCGGCACCTGCTTCTGAAAAAATCCCGTCAACCCCTGCATGCAGGCAATCGCCGGCTTGGTCGCCCCCCGCAGCCGCAACGAATTCGCCACCATGATGTTGTCGCGCACCCACACATTTTGATACCCGGTCACCGAATCTGACATCTGACTGCCGCTTGCTGCGTACAAACCATGTGCCACCGGTCGAATTTCATGCACCCCGTGAGCCGCCACCACTTCCCAGATCTTCGCAATGCTCTCTGGCGTGTAATCATCAGCAATCAAATACGTGAATAGTCCCTGGTCAGACATCGGCTCCCCTCTCTCCAAAATTTGTTTCAGCTGCTTTTGAATTCTACTCTAAACGTATCAACTCCTTCCTTTCGGGTAACTGCTGCGTATCTCACTTGAAATGGTCTCAATCCCTCTACGTGCTGTGTGCCCAAGTGGAAAATGGCGGGAACAAAACATCTGTCCCCGGTGTCCTATCATTGTCGTGCTTCTCGGCGTATCTTCATGGCAAGGCTCGTTGCACGGGCTCGATTTTTCGTTCGCAATTCGCGGCCTCGGGGAGCGCTCGGTCGATGAAAACGGAGGATCTCGGCACGCGTGGCCAGGAACGCCGCCGCGCGCCGCGTTACCGTTATGAAGCTAGTGTCGAAATTGAATGGGGTTCCGCTCGCCTGAAAGCGCGCACCCGTGATATCAGTGCGGGCGGAATGTTCATCGAATCGGAGGACGTGCTCTGGGTCGGCGCAGGGTTTCGCGCATGTCTTGCCGCGGATCGCTCGCTTTGGCTGGACTGCTCCGTCAAGCGCGTGGAGCCCGGCCACGGCATGGGTGTTACCATCGCCCTTCCTGAAAATCAGAGCCAACAACACTTTGCGGATTTACTTTCTAAACTTTCTTCTCCAGGTTAAACCCGCCGTATACTATTTTTCATGACCCGTTGCCTTGATTGTGGTTCGCAGCGAACCACCGACCAATGCCTTGTCTGCGGTCTCACCTCTGACGCCGCCGAACTCGTTTTCCGCCGCCGCTTGCTGATCCAGATGACCGTTTTTCTCGCCGGCTCTCTGCTCTTTCCATACATCAGCCAGATCTACCCGCCACTCGATCTCGACGCCATGCTCGTTTTCTTCGGCGTGGTTTTCTTTCTCGCTCTCGCGCTTGCTGTCTTGTTGGATCGTCGCGCTCGTGCCCGCAAAGATATTGAAGTTGCCCGTCACCTCTTCACTGGCCTACTTCCGATTCCATTTATTTTTTGTACCGCACTTTTCTTGAACGGCAGGCTCGATTTGCCAGCCAATATCAAATACCACCCCAGCACGGTCGATAGCCGCTATCAGATGCGCGGCATTATCCGCGGCACGCGCAGATTGTTTGTCTATTCCTGGCGGCCGGATCGCCACTACGAGCGCCTTGCTGTCGACCTGGATGATTTCGAGCGCTTCCGTGAGGGCGACAAAATCGTTGTCGGCGTAGAACCTGGCGCCCTAGGCATCCCCTGGTATTACGGCGTCTACCGCCAATAATTCTGGAGTTTCCTCGGGGTGCCCCACTCTCGCTTTGAAGCTGTGAAGAAACCCTCCGGCGACAAGAGTAATGGACCGGGAGCGATTATTTTTGCGGGTAGGGTTGTTTTTGCCGGGAGCTATTTCTGGTCTTGTGGTTTTCACCTCACGTTACTGCGGTTGTTGTTCGGAGCTTGTTTAGGCGGATCCAATGCGGCAAGTTGTAGGTGAAGCAAGCCCACAGCATCTCCATGTGCACTTTCACTAAACCACGCACGTGAAACTGCCGCAGTCCCAACTTACTTTTGATCCACGCGTGGGCGAATTCCGCCACCTGGCTGCGACGGCGGTATTGCGCCCGGGCCTGGTCGGTGGCCATCTTCTGCCGGAACGCCACCACCAGCGCGCTTTCCTCCAGGCGCATAACCGAACGGCCGGGCTTCTGATTTTCCGGACAACATTGCGGTTTGCGCGCACAACTCTGACAATCGCGCTTCTCGGCGGTATAACGGTACATCACGAAACCCACTGGTTTCGTGTGCCGGCAGTGGTAACCTAACAACTTGCCTTCCGGGCAAACGTAAATATTCCGCTCGCGGTCGTAGACAAACGTGCTGGGCGGAAGCCGGCCCGGTGCAGTCGTTCCGCTCGGCACATTTTCCCACTTCATGCTTCCCACAAAATCTATTTCCCGCCCGGCCAGCTGCTCGATATTTTCTCGCCTCGTGTATCCACCATCGGCCACCATCTGTTGCGGCTTTTCCTTCAGCCGTTCTTGCACGCGGTCCACTGCCGGCAACAACTACGCGCTGTCCTCAGCCGCCTGCGTCACCGCCACCCCCACAATCAATCCATTCGCGGCATCCGTGGAAATCTGCGCGTTGTAGCTCAGCGATAATCCCCCATCGGAATGGTGCAGCACTCGTGCCTGCGGATCGCTGGTGCTCACCCGCGTTTTGCTCTTGGCTTTTTCTCCGCTCCTGCGCTCCTGCAACTTCTGCAACTCTTCCAGCGCACTCTCCAGTCGCTCTTGCTGCTCTCGCCGTGCGCGCTCCTGCGCTTTCCTGGTTTTCGGACTGCTTTCTTCGCTCCGCGGATCACCCATCTCCGCCACGCGTTGCCGCGCACCCTCCAGGTGTTCCCGAATGGTTCCTTCGTGGTGATAACTTCCAGTGCTCGCCAGCGCCTTGATCTTCGTGCCGTCTTGCATCACTTGTTCCAGGGGGATCAGCCTTTCTTTGCTTAGTGCGGCCAAAACCTGAGTGAACAGTTCCTCTAGCTCCTTCTGCTTCTCCACGCGGAAATCCGCCAGCGTGTGGTAGTTCACCTCGTCCAGTCCCGTCAGCCACTGGAATGCTCGATCGTATTCGCAACGTCGCGCCACTTCCCGCGCCGAGCCAAGGCCCTGACTGTAGGCGTACACCCACAAACTGATCCGCAGTTGCGGATCCAATGCTGGCCGCCTGCCTTCTTCCGCGTTGCTCTCAATGGTTCGGTATAACCCACTCAGGTCCAAGCGCCCAACCAGTGCCCAGATCGCCCGCGCCGCATGGTCTTCGCCAATCAACCGCTCCACATCTACCGCACGCCAACTCATCTGCTGCCGGTTTACGTGACGGATCAACGGTTGTTTACTGGAGTTATTTTCTTGGCTCATGCCCAGAGACTACGAAAGACTTCCTATTTTGCAAGACCGAAATTCAGAGGGTTTCTTCACAGCTTCTTTGTGAGGGTGGGGATATTTCTTCAGGTGGCATTTGTGTGTCACAGCCAATCCTGGCTGTGCTCTTGACTTCTCTAGGGACGCACTGCCCAAGCAGACACTGTCATCCCGAGCGAAGTGGAGAATCTCAACCAACAATGTTCCTAAGTACCCGCACTCCATGGGCGCATCCCCATCTCAACTAATAAAGCGGTTTCCCAGTAGCCGCCAACGGAATCTGCAACTCCAAATAATGGCCGTCTTTGCCGAGCCGGAAGCGTATTCGCTCCACCAATCCTATATCGCGTGATTTCCACTCTGGCGTGTCAATCGGCTTGTCTGGCACATCCGCCAGAGACCACTCTACGGCATCCCCAACTACTTTAATTTTATTTGGGTCGATGTCGTACACCTCTTCTTCCTGCACATCGACGAATAAGAATCGCTTCCACAAACGCACCAGCAGCAATCCTTTTTTCTCACCGTGATAGATGTTCCAGGAATTTGGCGCCTGATCGTTGAACTTGACGATTCCAAACTCGATCGAGTGCCATGTAGACTTCTTGCCGCTTTCCGTCTGCGCTACAACGCTTGCCGCAAAGAACAGGGAAACGTTCGGCATTAGCAGTCCCACGACGATCCAAAGGCTTCTTCTCACTTTGCCGATCCGCCGCCGTACCCGCACTCTTTCCAAAGCGTGCCCCATTCCCAGAGCCCAAACGACACCCTGGGTGGTACAGGGTGGCCCACCTGCCGGGCCAGCATGGCAATCTGGCCCCGGTGATGAGAGTCATGCGCGATCAAGCATCCGACGAAGCTCACCACATCTGGTCGGAAGTTCGGCACTTTTCCCGACGCATCTTCCAACCCTTTCATTAACAATTTTTCAATCGCCGCCGCACTGGCCTTTAGCGCTCCTTGCACCTGCTCGCGTGTGGCCTTCTCGGGGGCCAATTTTGCCGGCACCTTCGCGGTTCTGTCCGCTGCTGAAAGCCACATCAGGCGCACATGATGGATGTGCGCCGCAATGTCTGCGATATTACGGCCCTTCCCAGAAGGAAGCTCTGCATGCCAAGCCCCATCACTGATGTTGCTCAACAAGAGTTGATTAGCCTTCTCATTAACTCCAAAACTCACCAGTAGTGATTTCTTGAAATCCATCACCGGAACCTTTGCTCCAGGAGCAAGCACGGTTTTCATACACTTCGCACCTTGAGCATATGTGAAAAGTGTACGACAGCTTGATACGCAGGAGTAGGGGGCTAGACCGCGAGCAACCTCGAATCCTCGCACCGAGATTTGTCTCTGTGCCTGGATTACGTCAACGTAAATGTGCTTTGGACCGCCGCGATCAGGTCCTCGTAGTCGAACGGCCCTTCGTGTCGCTCACCGTTGATAAAGAATGTTGGCGTTCCATTCACCCCGCTGCGCACGCCACCCGTGAACTCGCTTTTCACATGCACCGCAAATTCTCTCCTCTCCAAAGCGCTGCGCAACTCCTGCGGAGACAGGTTCAACTCCCCGCCCAATTTCAGATAAAGCGCTCCCCCCAACTGCTCTTGATTCTCGAACAGTAGATCGTGCATCTCCCAGAATTTCCCCTTCGTGGCGGCAAACTCTGCCGTCTCTGCCGCGGACTCCGCGTGGGGGTGTGCTTCGTTCAACGGAAAGTTTCGAAACACAAATCGCATCCTCTTCCCAAAATGTTTTTGCACCCTTTTCACTATCGGATAGGCCCGTCCGCAATGAGGGCACTCATAATCCCCATACTCCACAAGCGTGCACTTCGCGTTCGCATCGCCTTGAATATGATCTTTTTCGCCGACAGCTACTTTTAGGCTCATCGCCGCTCTCCTATTTCGGCAAATTTTCCAGCGCTTCCAGAATCCCATCAGCTCCCGGATTCACTGCGACGGGAGAACGGTAACTCCACGCAATCACTCCATTCTTGTCGATCACAAACAACGCCCGGTCGCACACTCCCTCTTCCTTGCGGTAAGCCCCGTATGCCTGTGCCACGGCGCCTTTCGGCTCAAAGTCTGCCAGCAAGGGGAAGTGCAACCGTCGGTCCTTCGCAAATGCTTCATGGCACCACACCCCATCCACGGAGATGCCCAGCAATTCCGCTCCCAATTTGCGGAAGTCAGACAGGACCTCGTTATACAACCCCATCTGATCGCCGCACACCGGGCTCCAGTCGGCTGGGTAAAACGCCAATATAACCGGTTTCCCGCGCAACTCCGACAATGACAGCTTCTGGTCCGGCGTAACGAGCAGGCTGAAATTGGGGGCCGTAGTACCTGGTGGGAGAAGTATAGCCATGCGTTCCCTCGTTTGTTTTGTAATCAAAGGCTTAGATACACCCAGAGTCCAAAAGGATGCTGAAGATCCGATTGAATGAGGTTGGAAGTAGATTGCAACTAAAACATATGTTGCCTTACTGTGGTTCCTATAGTTACGGGGAATTGAGCCCACTCATCAGGATTTGTTCAGCCCCTCGCGGGGATGCCTAATTTGCGATTGCCAGTTGCGCCAGCTTTGCCTGCTGATTATTGCCCTCAGCCCGGCAGTTGCGTTTCCTGTCTGGCCACCACTTGCCATCCTCGGTGGCCATAGACGTACACGGTCGTTACTCTCGATTGCCGGGAAAAGGGGGTTCCCCGCAACTTCCCACGTGAACTCCACAGGCACATGGTCACCGCTGTGTTCTGAAAAACTCGGATCTTGATGTCGGTTGCCACGAATGAGGAGTACTGCGTCGACATATCCTGCACTGCGAACACCAATGCCGCCTTATCCAAGGCAGCTCCTGAGGGAGACGTACCTATAAAATCGTCGCTGTATACCCGATTAAAGAATGTGCTGTTGTGTAGTTGCATCGCGCGCACAGTTTCCTGTTGAAGATTGATCAGTTCTTCCCGCTGAATCTCCGCCTCCGCCGCTTCTCTCCGCAACCGCTCTTCACGTTCCCGTTCCGGATTGATCTGCGCAGCAACCCTAAAGCCGAACAGCAAGGACAAGATTCCCAGATAAACGGCCCATCGCTTTTTCATTCCCTGCCTCTTCCAACTAATTCCTTTTCCTAGAATCATTCCGGCTTTTCTCGCCGCAATTCTGTGTCGGCCTAAACAGGCCGCGGCTTTCGTCATTCCCACGATAGCTCAGCCGCTCAATCCGCTGGAGAGTGCTGATGAGGTATTTGCCCACTCAGCTACCCCCATTTCCGTCGCTTGACATGCATTGCCTATCCACACGAAACTTCACCCATCCAGTCACCGCATTTTCAGGAGAGGCGCCATGGCCAGCATTGCCACGTCCAATCTAACCACCCTGCATCAGGAACTAGACGCTCCTTTTGTCATCACTCCTGAACAGGTGGCTTTCTACAGTGAGAACGGCTACATCAAGCTGAAGCATGTGCTCTCCTCGGCCCTCTTGCAGCATTATCGCCGGACAATCTCCGCTCGCGTTGCCGAACTTTCCATCGATGTCCTTCCCATGGAGCAGCGCAATACCTACGGTAAGGCCTTCCTCCAGATCATGAATCTCTGGACCCAGGCTGAAGAGGTCAAGCAGTTCGTTTTCGGCAAGCGCCTTGCCCGCATCGCTACCGATCTGCTTCAAGTGACTGGAGTTCGCATATACCACGATCAGGCGCTCTACAAAGAGCCCGGCGGCGGATTCACTCCTTGGCACGCCGATCAGTATTATTGGCCCGTGTCGAGCGACAAGATGATAACCGTATGGGTCCCCCTACAAGACACCCCCCTCGAAATGGGTCCGCTCGCCTTCTGCGAAAAAAGTCATCGTTTCCAAATCGGACGCGACCTCGAGATTAGCGACGAAAGTGAAATTACCCTGAAGGAAGCGTTGCAATCCTTCCGCATAGAAGAAGGCCCCTTCGATCTCGGCGACGTCAGTTTTCACGCTGGCTGGACTTTTCACCGCGCCGGCGCGAATTCCACCAGCGGTCCTCGCGAAGTTATGACCGTGATCTACATGGACGAGAACATCCGTCTGGCCGAACCCAAGAACAAGAATCAAGTAAACGATGTCGAACGTTGGTGCCCTGGCGTCCCTGTCGGCGAGGTTATCGCGTCTACTTTAAATCCAGTTCTTTTCTCGAACACCGCCGATTGATTTCCCTCTAGACAATTATTTCCCAAGCTCTATCCGGCTATACTACCTACGATGGCTTCGGATAGTCACTTGCTCAAGCGGATCCTGCGCTCTTCTCGTCGCGTCTATCCGCGATGCGGCATGATTTCTCAGGCCATTGCCTTTAACCTTTTCCTCGCCTTTTTCCCGACACTACTGTTTGCCGTCGGATTCGCTTCCGGTTGGCTTGGCACCAAAGTTGCCACCATGGAGGCGATCAAGGATTTCATCAGCTTCCTGCCTCCAGGCAGTCAAAGTATCGTTTCCGAGTTTCTCAGCCGTCGTGGTCCCGACATCTGGAAGTACGCCATTCTCGGCTGGGCTGGCACACTCGTTGGCGGGTCACAGGTTATGAAACTCTTGATGGATGGAATTCACCTTATCTACGGAGACGAAGAGCGTCTCGGTTTCCTCCATCGGCAACTGCGTGGCCTTACTCTCCTTCTCATTACGATGGCTCCCATTCTTCTCGCCGGCATTCTTGGTGTTTTCGGCAGGCAGCTTCGACATTGGATTACACAAGAGTTTGGCAAAGACATGCATGTCCATTTCGCCTGGCTGGTCTTCTTTCCCGCGGCCGCGATGCTCCTTGCCATGGCCGCCCTCACCTTCCTTTACTGGGTCGCTCGTCCCAAGGAGCAGAAACTTCGTCACGTCTTGCCAGGGGCCGCGATCGCCACTCTCCTATGGTGGGTGGTAAATGTAATCTTCGGCTTCTATATGCGCCGCGTACCCTACAGCATTGTTTATGGAGGCTTAGCCGCCGTCATTGGCCTGCTTGTCTGGATGCAAATTTCCGCCATCGTAGTTTTTGTCGGCGCCGCGTGGAATGCCGAACTTGCCACCGAACGACGCAGTTTTCGATAGCGGAAGCATTTCAGTTCTCTCCTCTCCTCTGCCCTGCCGGTAGCACGCTCATGTCTCGCAGATGTAAAAGATTGACCTAAGCGTGCGCGATACTCCTAGATGGCGTATAGTCAGGGAAACGCGGGCTTCTTGAGGCCGGATATCAAGGTGCGAGCGCCTCATCGATAGTTTTGTCGGGACCTGGGGTACTGATGAACGTAAACGTATTCAATCACAGTTACATTCATCAGTTGTTGCGTGCCCTTCTGGCCATCGTGGTCGTAAGTTCTGCCGGGGCTTCTCTTTATTCGCAGGCACCCGCCTCTGCAAACCCACCCGCCGCGCCCGCTATGTCCTCCACCGATTCCTCATCAGCCAAGCCCGCTTCGAGTCAATCGCCAAGCTCACCCACGGAAGCCAAACCAGTTGCGAAGGGTGACACAAAAACAGAGGTTGCTATTCAGGATTCCGGGACTACATTCCGCCTCCGCGTTAATCTCGTTCAGGTTCACGTCGTCGTTCGCGATCCCAAGGGCAATCCTGTCGAAAATCTCAAAAAGGAAGATTTCCTCCTCTACGATCAGGGAAAGCTCCAGCCCATCACTACCTTTGCTATGGAAACCAGGCAAACGCGTCTCGCCAAAGCGGAAGAAGCCGCCAAGACACAGGTGGACGACACTGGGGAAACTGGCAAACCTCCTTCCGCTGTCTTGCCTGATCGCTTTGTCGCTCTTTCGTTTGACGACGTTCACATGGCTTTGGACGAAACCAACTTCGTCCGAAGTCAGGTCGACAAGTTTCTTGACGGTTTGGCACCCACTGACCGCGTTGCGATCTATTCCACTTCCGGCCAGCTGACCCACACTTTCACTAGCGACAAAGCAGCCCTTAAACAGACTCTCCTCGGGCTTGTGCCGCGACCCAAATTTGATCACTCCAATACGGAATGCCCGGATGTCTCTGCTTACGAAGCTGATCAGGTCGAAAACAAGAGCAATACCCAGGTATTCCAAGTCATTGTGGAAGAGACCCTTCAGTGTGCTTTCAATGGCGACACCAGGCAGTTGGCTGGTGCGCAAATGATGGCTCAGACCGCCGTCCAGCGAGCCCTAACGGATACGGACGTCGAAAACCAATTCCTCTACAGCTACTCAGAAGACATTCTCCGGCGTTTGGCAGGCATGCCCGGTGAACGCGTTATGGTCATGATTTCCCCGGGATTTCTCGTGACAACCCAGTTTTTAGAAAGGTCGTCGCTAATCGATCAGGCCAATCGCTCCAGCATTGTCATCAACACCATCGATTCTCGTGGCCTTTATGCGCCTGATGTTATTGGAGACATTACTAAACGCTCTTCCGACACCTATCGCACCATGGGCTACAAGACCTCCTATCGCGTTGCTGCGCAAACCGAACAAGCCTACGTCCTCGGCGATTGGGCCTACGGCACCGGCGGAACTTTCTTTCACAATTCCAATGACCTGACCGCCGGTCTCAAGATGGTCGGGTCCGCTCCCGAAGTTTCTTACGTTCTCGGCTTTTCTCCTCAGAAACAGAAGATAGACGGTCAGTTTCATACCCTGAAAGTCATGCTTGCCCAAAAGGGGAAGTACACCGTTCAATCCCGCCGCGGCTACTTCGCTCCCAGAAAAGTTGACGATCCCGCTCAACAAGCACGCGAAGAAATTCAGGAGGCCGTCTTTTCCCGCGACGAAATTATGGAGTTGCCATTACAACTCCAGACTCAATATTTCAAAGTGGACGAATCATCCGTACATCTCAGCGTCGTTTCCCGTCTCGAGCTCAAAGGCATACACTTCCGCAAGGCCGACGGCCGCAATCTCGACAATCTGGTCGTCGCTACCGTCATCTTCGATGACAACGGCAATTTCGTCACTGGTGGCGAGAAAATTGTCACCATGAAACTGCTCGACAATACCTACGAAAAGTTAGTTCGTTCCGGCCTTACCGTTAAATCCAGTTTCGATGTTAAGCCTGGCAGGTACATGATTCGCCAGGTCGTCCGGGATTCCGAAGGAGCTCAGATGGCCGCGCGAAATGGTGCTGTAGAAATACCTTATTGAGGAGGCCCCGATGCGCACTCTGATTTCTTCCATTTCCAGCCGAAAATTCTTCGCTGTCCTCGGTGCTCTCATTTTTCTAGTTTGTTTTGCCCGCATTTCCCTCCGTGCTCAAGACCCGCCCAAACCTCCCACGGCCACCGAACAGTCTGCCTCCACTGCGCCCATTCCTGTGATCAAGACTGAATCGCGCATCGTGTTGGTCGATGTCGTGGTCAAAGATAAAAAGGGCAACTATCTCCGCGACCTTACCCAGCAGGATTTCAAGGTGTACGAAGACAATAAAGAGCAGGCCATCTCCAGTTTCTCTTTTGGTTCTGATCCCACCGCCCCGCAGGGTGCCGGTCAGAGGCACTACCTCGTTCTTTTCTTCGACAATTCTTCCATGGGCATGCCCGATCAGATCCAGGCTCGCGCTGCTGCCAAAAAATTTATCGAAAAGAATGCATCTCCTGAACGCATGATGGCCATCGCCGAGTTCGGGGGCAGTCTGCGCATCAAACAGAATTTCACGGCCAACGCCGAAGTGCTCCAAGCGGCCGTCAGCGGCGTTCAGACTCCAAACCTCGAGACCAACAACCAGAGCGGGCTCCAGTCCTCCCTGGTGGCCTCTACCAATCCCATGATTCCCGGCGGCCTCGGGAGCGCTGCAGCCGACCTTGGTGTTCGTTCGATGTTGCTCTCCATCCGCAGCCTCGCCAAGAATCTTCGGAGCGTTCCCGGACGCAAGATGCTCATTCTCTTCTCTGCCGGATTTCCTCTCGACGCGGAGCGCATGTCCGAACTCACGGCGACTATCGATGCCTGCAACAAGGCCAACGTCGCTATCTATTCCCTCGATGTTCGTGGATTGCAGGCGACTGCTCCCGGCGGTAGTGCCCATCGGCAGCTTGACCCTGCTCACCGAAATGAGCAATACGCTGCCACGCACAAGAGTGCAAAACCCAATCAACCAAGATTGCTGATGGCCCGCTATTCCTTGGCTTCTTCCTTTGGTGAGCCACAGAAACCAGGTGGCGGCGGTGGCGCTCCGGGTGGTGGCGGTGGGACTCCAGGTGGCGGTGGCGGAGGTCGTCCCGGCGGTGGCGGAGGTCGTCCCGGCGGTGGTGGAGGCGCTCCCGGTGGCGGCACCGGTGGCACGGGAGGTTCAGGCGGCAAAGGTGGGACAGGCGGTACAGGCGGCGGCAAAGGCACCACCGGAGGCACAGGCGGCACAACGGGTGGCACTGGCGGCGGGCGTCCGACCAATGTGGGCAACTACTACAACAACAATCCCTTTAATCAACCACGCACCATTATTCCACCCCTGTCTCCGTCCGTAACCGTCAACCAGCAAATCCTGCAGTCTTTGGCGGAAGGTACTGGCGGCTTCGCCATCTACAACACCAACGATCTTCTTGGCGGATTGGATCGAATAGCCAAGGAACAAAGCGAATTCTACCTTCTCGGTTATGTTCCGCAGCCTTCCGCGGAAGGTTCCTGCCACACCCTGAAAGTGAAATTAAATAGAGGCGGCACAGACGTACGCTCGCGCAGCGGCTACTGCAATGCTCGACCCGTTGACCCGCTCGTCGGCAAACCTCTTGAAAAACAAATGGAAATTCAGGCCTCCGGCAATCAGCCCGGTTCCATTCAAGGCGCCATGCAGGTCCCATATTTCTACAGTGGTCCCAACATTGCCCGAATCAACCTGGCAATGGATATCCCCGGTGGCGCACTATACTTCAACAAGGAAAAAGGGAAGTATCACTCCAATGTAAATGTGCTCGGTATCGCCTACAGACCCGACGGGTCAGTGGGCGCACGTTTCAGTGACACTCTCGACCTTAACCTTGAAAAAGACGAGTGGAAGGATCTGACTACGGATACCTACCATTACCAGAACCAGTTTGACGCCGCTCCCGGAACGTACAAACTTACCGTAGTTCTCAGCGCTGGCGGCGATCACTTTGGCAAATTTGAAACTCCACTTACCATCGACCCTTACGACGGCAAGAAACTCACTCTCGGTGGCATCGTGTTGTCTACCAACCTGCAACGCGTCGATCAGATTTCTACCGATGTCGATAACACTCTGCTCGAAGATCGCACTCCACTCATCGTCCAGGGCATGCAGGTCACGCCGGCGGCAAAATATCAATTCAAGAAATCAGACAACGCCATCCTTTATTCCCAACTCTATGCCCCTCTCCTGGCTACTGACAAACCTCCACAAGTCGGCGCGGGGTATCGCATCTTCGACAAGTCCAACAAGGAAGTTGTCTTCACCGGAGCCGTACCGCTCGATGGTTTTGTGCAGAAGGGAAATACCGTCGTACCGTTTGGCCTGAAGCTCCAGATCAAGGATCTGCCGGCTGGCACTTACCGTCTGGTACTCCTTGCCGTTGACAGTGCCAAGAATCCAGCGAACCAAAGGGAAGTGGAATTCGCCGTTACCGACTAGTTCTACGCTTATGTGGGGGTGCAGCATGACGTACCCCAGGTCCGCACAATTAGAAGCCATCTGGCTCTGTTGACATCCTCGCAACCACATTGAAATTCGAGCCGGCCTTTGGATGCATTTGTGGTCTCCTATGAAAGCAGGAGGTGCCATGGCCGAAGTTGGACTCCTGCCTTTTGCCCGCATCGCTCTGCAAGTTTCCCGGGCGGTGCTCCCTCGCTACCGAAGCCGTTTCAGCAAGCATCAATTCACCCAGCCGCAGTTGCTGGCCATTCTCTGCCTGATGCGTTACGAAGACTGGACCTTTCGTGAAGCCGAGGTGCGTTTGGGCGAGCATCGCGAATTGCGCCAGGTGCTGGGCCTTGTGAGTGTGCCTGATTTCACGACATTGTATCGTTTTTTGCAGCGTCTCGACGACCAAACCATCGACCGTGCGGTGGGCGAAACCGTGCGCCGGCTGCGCGGTTCGCTGCGCCAAAAACGGAAGCGTGCTCGCGTCGCCGTGGACGCCAGCGGTTTGGCGCAAGGCGCGGTGAGCACGTTCTTTGTTCGGCGCATGCATCATCACGGGCAGAAACCGCTGCCGTGGCGGCACTGGCTGAAGTGGGTGGTGGCCGTGGATTTGGATCAGCAGTTCGTGTTGTCGCAACTCGCGCGGCGCGGTCCGTGGAACGACTGCGCGAATTTGCCTGCCGTCGTTGAAGCGGCTTCCCAGCAAACCCGCATCGGGCTGGTGCTGGCCGACGCGGAGTTCGACAGTGAGCGCAATCATACCTACATCCGCCAACGCCTCGGAGCGCAGAGCGTGATTCCCGCCAAGCGCGGAAAGAAAACCTGGCGGGTCCATGGAGTGCGCGCCGAGATGCGGCGTGCATTCCCACAACGGATTTACCGCCGCCGCGCCCTGATCGAGAGCATGTTCTCTTCCGTGAAACGCAAACTCTCGGCGCGTGCCCCGGGCCGCTCGTTGCGCACGCAGATGCGCCAAGCTCTGCTGCTCGGATTGAGTTTCAATCTGTATCGGTTGAAACATCGCCGCGTTTTCCTGAGGATGTCAACAGAGCAAGCCATCTCATAAATGGTTGGGCCCTATCTAAACGGCCGCTTTTTCAAGGACTTTGGCGACCACAAAGCATTTATGAGATAAGTTCTAGTCAGTGCTGAGTTTTCTTCTCTTGGATTGCTTTGGGGTGCCCCATTTGCGATTTGTAAGGGTGGGGGTCTTTTTTGCCTTTCGCTTAATCTGGACAGAATTGTAACCATAGTCTCCCGTACCGTTTGCGCTTGCGTGTCCATCCATCCCATTTCCTGCAACTTTTCCAGACCCTCAGGGTTAATCTCAGACATGCACCTGTTTCGCCATTGCCCCGTAGCAAGCCCCGCGTGGCGCGCATACTTACGTTCAATTCTTGCTTTTGCCCTGGCCTTTTCCTTTCTACTTTCCCCATGCGAAATCCCCGCGCTTGCCGCTGTGCCTCCCTCCAATGACAAAAAACAGAACACAGATCCCGCGCTCAAAAGCCTTCCCATCACCGAACTTTCCACCGACGAAGCTATATTTCACGCGCTGAACCGTCTCGCCTACGGACCACGTCCTGGCGATCTTGACCGCATTAAGCGGATGGGTTTGGCAAAGTGGATCGATCAGCAGCTCAATCCTGGGTCCATCAACGATTCCGCTGTCGAAGCGCGCCTCAACGTCTATCCCACTCTCGGCATGTCCGCCGCGCAACTAATCGCGGAGTATCCCAATCCCAAGCAGGCTGCTAAACAGGCAGGGCTCTCCAAAGAGGAATACAAGGCTCAGCAGATTGCACAGAAGCAAGCTGACGTCGGCGTGACCGCCATGGCCAACGACGTGCCAGACCAGGACAAAGCCACGCCGTCGAAGGAGGCTTCGGTTGAAAGCGTGAAGTCTTCACCGAATTCGCCGTCACCCATGAAGCTAGATCCGGTTACTCCCGGCGCCGGGCACAAAGATTCGCTGAGCGTCGATCCCAACGCCGTTCCCAAAGCTATCTCCGACGACAACAAGCGCCCCCAACGCGTCGTCGAAGAACTCGCGATGGCAAAGGTCACCCGTGCCATCTACAGCGAGCGTCAGCTTCAACACGTGCTGGACGATTTCTGGTTCAACCATTTCAACGTCTTCGCGAACAAAGGTGAAGTGAAGTGGTATCTCACCTCTTACGAACGTGATGTCATCCAGCCGCATGCCCTCGGCAGATTCAAGGATCTGGTCATAGCCTCCGCTAAATCCCCGGCCATGCTTTTCTATCTCGACAACTATCTCAGCGCCGATCCCAGAGCGGCGCAGCGTCAGGCTCAGCAGCGTGCCATGCGCCAGATGCGACGCAATCCGTATGGCTGGGGAGCGCCTCCTCCGCGTCAGCAACAAAACGCCAAAAAGCAGGAGCGCGGCCTAAACGAAAACTACGGCCGGGAATTGATGGAGCTGCACACCCTCGGTGTTGACGGTGGGTATACGCAAAAAGATGTTACCGAAGTCGCGCGATGCTTCACCGGCTGGACCATCAAAAAACCTCGAGAGTATCCCGTCTTCAAATTTGAGGAAGAACTTCACGACCCCGATCCCAAAATCGTTCTCGGCAAGAAAATTCACGCCGGCGGCATGAAGGATGGCGAACAGGTCATCGAACTCCTCACGAAGCAGCCAAACACTGCCAAGTTTATCTCCACGAAACTCGCGCGCCGCTTTGTTTCAGACAATCCTCCGCCAGCCCTCGTCGACCGCATGTCCAAAACGTTTCTCAAGAGCAACGGCGACATCCGCGAAGTCATGCGCACCATGATCTATTCGACGGAATTTTGGTCACGTGAAGCCTACCGCGCCAAAGTGAAAACGCCGTTTGAACTGGTCGTCACCTCCGCTCGTGCCCTCGGTACCGATGTTGACACGCCAATGCCCCTCGTTCAGTGGGTTGGCCGCATTGGCGAGCCTCTCTACCAGTGCCAGCCGCCCACCGGCTACTCCGACAAAGCGGAAACCTGGGTGAACACCGGCGCGCTCCTCAATCGCCTGAACTTTTCTCTCGCCCTGGCGGGCAACAAAGTTCGCGGCTCTCGCAGCGACGTCATCGCATTCCTGGGCAGCGATTCAAGCAAAGATCCCAAAGCTGCTCTGGATCGCGCCGTGCAACTGCTTCTCGACGGCCAGATTGCCGCTACTACGATCGACACCCTGCAAAAGCAATTAGAGAATCCGCAGGTCGTTCAAGCGAAACTCGACGATCCGATCAAACAAGTTGATCTGGGAGTAGTCACCGGTCTGGTTCTAGGTGCCCCCGAATTCCAGCGCCGCTGAGGAAGAATTTGTAGCGGCGGCCTTCAGGCCGCGGTCTTGGATTATTCCGCCGTAGCGGCCGCCTTCTGAGCGGCGCCTTTAGGTTTTAGGAGTGCATCATGACCAACACATGCTGCGAAGGTCCACGCCCCACAAAATTTTCCCGCCGCTACTTCATGAAGCAAGGCGGCATCGCCCTCATCGGCCTCAGCACCGTCCCGGCCTTTCTGCAACGTGCCATCGCTTCCACGCCCACCACTGGCAAAAAACAGCTCATCGTCCTATTTCAACGCGGAGCCGCCGACGGCCTTAATATCGTCGTTCCTTTTGCTGAACCGAATTACTATCGCTTGCGCCCATCCATCGCCATTTCGCAACCGATGCGCAGTGGCAACGATGCAGCAGTCGATCTCGACGGCTTCTTTGGCCTGCACCCGAGCCTCTCGCCCCTCGTTCCGTTTTTCCAAAAAAATCAACTAGCCATAGTCCACGCCGCTGGTTCCCCCGATCCTACGCGCTCTCACTTCGATGCCCAGGATTACATGGAGTCCGGTACTCCCGGCGTAAAAGCCACCGAAGACGGCTGGCTCGATCGCGCACTCGGCACCCTACCCGAAGAAAATGCTTCGCCCTTCCGCGCTGTTGCCATGGGCCCTAGTCTTCCTCGCATGCTCCGCGGCGGCACTGGCGCTATCGCTCTCCCAGATCTCCGCCAATTCAAGGTGCAGGCGCAATCCGCTTCCTCCGCCAACGTTGCGCAGGGCGGTTTTGAAGCTATGTATGCGCAGTCCGTCGACCACGCGCTTCACGGCACCGGTACGGAAACCTTCGAAGCCATCGACATGCTTCGCAAAATCGACATCACCCAATTCCTGCCGGAAAATGGTGCGAACTATCCTAAGTCTCCGCTCGGTCAGAAGATGCAACAGATTGGCATCATGCTCAAAGCAGGAATCGGTGTCGAAGTTCTATTCCTCGATTGCGGTGGGTGGGACAATCACGTAAACGAAGGTGGCGCACAGGGCCAGCTCTCTAACCTGCTTCGCGACCTTGGCCAATCTCTCGCCGCGTTCCATCAGGATTTGGGCGACCGCATGAACGACGTCGTTGTCGTCACCATGAGCGAATTCGGCCGCACCGCAAAAGAAAACGGCAATCGCGGCACCGATCACGGCCACGCCAACTGCATGTTCGTTATGGGTGGCGATGTGAAGGGCGGCCGCGTTTACGGAAAATGGCCCGGCCTCGACGACCATGAACTCAACGAAGGCCGCGACCTAACCCTCACCACCGATTTCCGCTCCGTAGTAAGCGAAATCCTGTCGAAACATTTGGGTGTGAAGGACCTTGCCCCAGTCTTCCCCGGATTCACCGCCGCACCCAGCAAGTCTCTGGGCCTGATTCGCTCCTGAAGTTTTCCCCTCTCGGTAGGGGTGTAGCATTCCTGCACCCAGAGTCCGCGAGGCCGCTCGTCTGCACCTTCTCTAACGCTAAAACTAATTACTCTCCACCAATTCCCGAATCCATATATTCCGATACCGCACAGGGTGCCCGTGATCCTGCAATCCCACTGGCCCCTTAACCACTCCAGGTACATACGGCGGCCGTTCTTTATGCCCCGTCGGTCCTGTCAATTCCACGTTGTCTTGCACCAACACTCCATTGTGAAACGCAGTCACGCGCGCCGGTTTCGACAATTTTCCTGCACTGTCAAATCGGGGTGCATGGAACACAATCGTGTACGTTTGCCATTGTCCCGGCGGCCTTGACGCATTCACCAGCGGCGGGTACTGTCCATACACGCTGGCTGCCGAACCATCCGCATATGTTTTGTTTTGGTAGGAATCCAGTACCTGAATCTCAAACTGGTTCATCAAAAACACGCCGCTGTTCCCACGATCTTGATCTTCTCCCCGTGGCGGCGAGGGTTCACGAAATTCCACATGGAGTTGGCAATCGCCGAACGGCTGCTTCGTCTGTATGCCCCCGCTCTTCTCCACCACCTCGAAGTAGCCGCCTTCCACCTTCCATTTCGCCGGTTCTTTCGTGCCCGTCTCCCACTTCGACAAATCCTTCCCGTCAAACAGCACTACCGCGTCAGAAGGCGGCTTGCCCGGTGCGTCCTGCGTGCTCGTCGTGCCAGGGTCTACGACCGGCGGAAGCGGTCGCTCTCGATCGTGAATCTTCCACTTGATCGTCGGCACCTGCCCAAGGCATGCCGTTACACCTAAAAGCACTGCGACTCCAAATATTCTTCCAACAAATTGTTGGTTCATCGATTTCTCCTCAAAACTTGACTCGGAGTCTATCATTGGATGCAATTCCGTACGAAGGTTCTTGCATGCGACAGGGGGCGCAGTCACCGCCATGACTTCGTTTCGACTGAGAAATAAAACAGCCCTGGTAACGGGCGCAGGCTCGGGAATCGGTCGCGCTGCCGCATTTCGACTTGCCGGAGATGGCGCCCGCGTTTATGTCACGGACTTCAATGAAAAATCCGCGCGGGAAGTTGCCGATGAGATCACCGCGCTTTCAGGAACTGCCTCTTCCTTCCGCCTTGACGTTACGCAACAAAACAATTGGTCCTCCGTCATCGCAGAAGTCCAGCGTCAATCCGATGGCATTGACTGCTGCGTATTCAGCGCTGGAATCAGTTTTGCCAAACCCATCGAGCAGATGTCCCTGGAAGAGTGGCGCAAAGTCATGGCCGTAAATCTCGATGGCGCTTTTCTGGGCTTGCACCACGCACTCCCCATATTGCGCGCAAACGGCTGCGTCATTCTGATCTCGTCCATCTCTGGCGCTAAAGCCCGTGCAGGGGCCAGCGCCTATGCGGCCAGCAAATCCGCTCTTCTTATGTTGGCAAAGTGTGCCGCGTTGGAAGCCGCAACTCGCAATATTCGCGTCAATTGCATTCTCCCTGGTGGAGTCGAAACGCCACTCTGGCGCTCAATGCCTTTTTTCGAAACCTTGGTCAAGGAAAAGGGAAGTGAAGAAGGCGCCTGGAAAGAGTTGGGACGCGCGGCCCCCCTCGGCAGACTCGCGAAGCCGGAAGAGATCGCCGAAGCCGTCGCTTATCTCGCTTCTGATTCGGCGAGTTTTATTACTGGAACTGAACTAGTCATCGATGGCGGTTACGCCCCCTGATCCTTCGATTCACATCTCCACCCAATAAAAACGGGGCACTCGATTGGCGCCCCGTCTGTCTTCCGAATTTGGGTTGAATCGCTAGTTTACTTTCCGGCAGCTTCCTTAATCCGCATCCCGTAGAACGACCGGTACACGAACACGAAGGAAACCGCGAAGAACGCGGCGGACATGAGGTGCGTCAATCCGCTGCCCTGCGTAGTCGTCAACCGCACTGCCAGTTCCACGGCCAGCAATCCAAACAGCGTGGTGAACTTGATCACCGGGTTCAACGCGACTGAAGAAGTGTCCTTGAACGGATCGCCAACAGTGTCGCCAATTACGGTAGCGTCATGCAGCGGTGTGCCCTTTTGCTTCATCTCCACTTCCACGATCTTCTTTGCGTTGTCCCAAGCGCCGCCTGCATTGGCCATGAAGATCGCCTGATACAAACCAAAAATGGCGATCGAGAACAGGTAGCCAATGAAGAAGAACGGCTCCAGAAACGAGAAAGCCAGTGTGGCAAAGAACACCGCAATGAAGATATTCAACATGCCCTTCTGCGCATACTTCGTGCAGATCTCCACGACCTTCTTGCTGTCCGTTACGCTGGCCTTTGTCACGCCTTCCAGCTTGATGTTGGCCTTGATGAATTCCACCGCGCGATACGCGCCGGTAGTAACTGCCTGTGTCGACGCGCCGGTAAACCAGTAAATCATCGCGCCGCCGGTGATCAGTCCAAGCACAAACGGTGCGTGCAGCAGCGACAGTTTGTTCACGTTTACCGTCAACCCGCTGGTCAGCCCCATGATAATCGAGAAAATCATCGTGGTAGCCCCAACCACTGCCGTGCCGATCAACACCGGCTTGGCTGTGGCCTTGAAGGTATTTCCTGCGCCGTCGTTCGCTTCCAGCATCTCCTTGGCGCGTTCGAAGTTTGCGTCAATGCTGTAATCCTTCTTCAGTTCCGCCTTGATGTTCGGTATCTGTTCAATTAGCGACAGTTCAAATACTGATTGCGAGTTGTCTGTTACCGGCCCGTAAGAATCGACTGCGATCGTTACCGGGCCCATGCCCAGGAATCCGAACGCCACCAGTCCAAACGCAAACACCGCCGGCGCCAGCATCATCGCGCCCAATCCCAGATTGCTGATCAGGTAGCCGATGGACATCAGCAGCACCATGGCCAGCCCGATGTAGTACGCCGAAAAATTGCCGGCTACGAAGCCCGACAAAATTCCCAGCGATGCTCCGCCTTCTTCTGCGGAACTGACTACTTCCTTCACGTGCCGCGATTCCGTGGAGGTGAAAACCTTCACGAGCTCTGGAATCAGCGCGCCTGCCAACGTGCCGCAGGAAATGATCGTCGCCAGCTTCCACCACAGTGAAGTGTCTCCGTTCAGCGAAGGCACGATCAGCGAAGAAACAACGTAGGTCAGTGCGATCGACACAAACGAGGTGATCCACACCAGCGAGGTTAGCGGCGCTTCGTAATTCATTTTGTCCGCATTCCCGTATCTAGCCTTGGCGATGACGCCGTTGATGAAATACGCTCCGGCGCTGGCAATTAACATCACGATACGCATGATGAAGATCCACACAAGCAATTGCACCTGTACCGTGCTTGCCATTTTTGTCGCGATGGCCACAACTTCCGCCGACGCCGTGCTCATCGTTACTCCGGCGGGCAAAAAGTGCACTGGACTGATCGCCAGCAAAATGAAGGTGATCAGCGCCACGCCCGTCACGCCATAGGTCTCGAATCCATCCGCGCTTGGTCCAACGGAGTCGCCTGCATTGTCTCCCGTGCAATCCGCAATCACGCCCGGGTTCCGTGCATCGTCTTCCTTGATTTTGAACACGATCTTCATCAAGTCAGAGCCGATGTCCGCAATTTTTGTGAAGATGCCGCCGGCAATTCTCAATGCCGCCGCGCCCAGCGATTCACCAATCGCAAACCCGATGAAGCATGGTCCAGCATAATCTCCCGGAATAAACAGCAAAATGAATAGCATCATCAGCAGTTCCACGCTGATCAGCATCATTCCGATGCTCATGCCTGCTTCCAGCGGTGTGTGGTAGCACGGAAAGGGCTTGCCGCGCAGGCTGGCAAACGCTGTCCGCGAATTCGCAAACGTATTTACGCGAATCCCGAACCACGCCACGCCAAAACTGCCGCCGATGCCGATCAAGCTGAACGCCAGAATGATCGCCACGCGAAGAAACTCGAATTTCAGCAGCACGCCGAAATACAGAACGATGATGATGGCGATGAAGATTTCCAGCAGCAGCAGGAATTTGCCCTGGGTGATCAAATATGTCTTGCAAGTCTCATAGATCAGCTCGGAAATCTCTCGCATCGAGCTGTGTACTTCCATGTTCTTCAAACGCAAGTAGATCGTCAGCCCGAAGATCAATCCAAATACGCAGATGACGATTCCGTACAGCAGCAAACTATGTCCGTTGATCCCCAGGAAGGAAACCTGAGACAAATCTGGAAGTTTCAGATTAGCTTCGCCGCCCACCGCCTCTTCCGGCGCCTTCGCTAGCAGTCCGGCCGCACCCGCCAGCACCACCAACAAACTCATTCCAACCCTTGTTGCCATCCGACCGCACATTCGTGCGGCCGCACCTAAGATACGCATGGAACCTCCTGAACTATCCTGTTCGATTAGGGGAACGGAGCTATCAACCACGGACCACTGGTCGAGATCCCTGGAATTCAAGTCGTTCACACTCTTACTCGATTTCTACCTCTAGAACAAGCACACCTGTCACGGCCTACTGTAAGGCGGAACACTCCCCAATTTGGAAATAATCCCGCAATGGACTGGACGGAACGCTCACGCCTCCATGGCACCCTCAGACCCCTTGCGGGTCAGAACCACCCCACTTCACCCTGTGCCATTTCGATGGGCAGCAAGAAACATCGCTTTATATCATTCCACTTATACCCCGGTCAAACTTTTAGTATGTGTGTCACTAACGGCTGCCAGTGCCACAGCCATTCCTAACTGTGCGCCTTGGTTTTTCCTGCCTACGTAGTGGCCGGTCTTCAGACCGGCGCCTTTCTTCTTACCTAACGTTTTCCTCTGGGCACTTTCCCATTAGAATGTCAGCTTCGCACACGAGAAAGCACGCTGTGCGACTTACCGTTAGCTAAAAGGGGAACCACCCATGCACCCAAGAAAATTGTACACGTATGCACTCACAATTCTCCTCTTCCTCCTCTCTCCCGGCTTAGCCTTCTCCCAAACTCCCGCTCCCACCACCCAACTCCCCAAATCTCCCGAGCAAGCCGCCTTCGACAACTTAACGCCCTACCAGAAATCCAACCTCGAACGCACCTACTTCGACTGGGCCTTCTTTGCGAAATACCGCGATGCCAACAAAGCCTTGCCACCTTCCGCAGTAGACGAAGCGCGCGTTATCTTCATGGGCGATTCCATCACCGAGGGCTGGGGACCGTCCGGTGCCACTCCTCCTCCCAATCGCCCGGCATTTTTCCCCGGGAAGCCCTACGTCAATCGCGGTATCTCTGGCCAGACCACTCCGCAAATGCTCGTTCGCTTCCGTCAGGACGTCGTCAATCTCAAACCCAAAGTCGTCGTCATTCTCGCCGGCATCAACGACGTTGCCGAAAACACTGGAAAAACCTCCCTCGAAGCTATCGAAGATAATTTTTCCTCCATGAGCGAAATTGCCCGCGTCAACGGCATCCGCGTCGTCCTTTGTTCCGTCTTGCCCGCCAGCGCGTTCCCCTGGCACCCCGGTCTCGAACCGGCCCCCAAAGTGAAAGCTCTCAACGCCTGGCTCAAAGACTACGCCACCAAGAATAATCTCGTTTACGTTGACTACTACACCCCCATGGCCAACGCCGAAGGCGGCCTGAAAGCTGAACTCAGCCCCGACGGCGTCCATCCCAACAAAGCCGGCTACGAAATCATGGCCCCCCTGGCCGAAGCCGGAATCGCCGAATCCCTAAAAAAGACTGTGCCGTAAGCTCAACTTACTCGCGCATCGCGAACCGTTTCGCGCAACTCGATTGTGCGATCACGTTGTCATCCTGAGGCCCGCGCCTCATGCGGCCCGAAGGATCTCAACTTATCTGCCACTCGCGAATCCCCCATTGTCTCTCCCCTTAAAACTTTCCCCTACCGAACTTGTTCCCATTCCAGTAACCAATGATAAGATGAGTACCTAAGCCACTTTCCTTTTAGTCTTAACCGGGCGAATCTCATAATGACCACTCAATTGACGCTGGCTGTACAGGAATCAAACGCAGACGCTACGCTCCGCCATAACTGGACCAGAGACGAAGTCGCGGCCATCTACCGTACTCCTCTCACCGAACTTGTCTTCCGCGCCGCTTCCGTCCACCGCAATTTTCACGCTCCCGATCGCGTCCAGACCTGCCAACTCATCTCTATCAAGACCGGCGGATGCCCCGAAGACTGTGCCTATTGTCCGCAAAGCGCCCACTACGACGCTGACATTGAACGCAACGGACTTCTTGATCCCGCTCATGTCATCGCCACCGCGCGCGAAGCTGCTTCTCGCGGAATCACGCGCATGTGCATGGGCGCGGCCTGGCGTGAAGCCCCGCACAACTCGCAGTTCGATCAAGTCCTCGAAATGGTTCGTGGCATCTCCAGTTTGGGTATGGAAGTCTGCTGCACCCTCGGCATGTTGACTGACGATCAAGCTGTCCGCCTCAAAGAAGCCGGCCTCACCGCCTACAATCACAATCTCGACACTTCGCCTGAGTTTTACGGCTCTATCATCACCACGCGCGTTTACGACGAACGCCTCCGCACCCTCTCCTCGGTTCGCAAAGCGGACATCACCGTCTGTTGCGGTGGCATCCTCGGCATGGGGGAAAAAGAATCCGATCGCATTGGTCTTCTCCATCAGCTCGCCACGCTACCGCAACATCCCGAAAGTGTGCCCATCAACATGCTTGTCCGCGTCGAAGGTACCCCGCTGGCAAATTTGCCTCCGCTCAATCCTCTCGAAATGGTTCGCGCCATCGCCACTGCGCGTATCCTTATGCCTGCTTCTCGCGTGCGTCTAGCCGCAGGCCGTAAACAACTTTCCGCGGAAGCCGTAACGCTCTGCT
This sequence comes from Candidatus Acidiferrales bacterium, assembly GCA_963726725.1. Taxonomy (GTDB): domain Bacteria; phylum Acidobacteriota; class Terriglobia; order Acidiferrales; family UBA7541; genus Acidiferrum. Next base: position 37,965 of record CAVSDV010000020.1, on the reverse strand, counting down.
TCCTCGCTGGTGCCAACTCCATTTTTGTTGGTGAAAAGCTGCTCACTACGCCCAATCCTGGTCTTGATGAAGACGATCTCCTCCTCCAGTCTCTGGGCATGAAATCCCTGGAGCCGCATGCCGTCTGATGTTCTAGCTCTTTGGAAAGGTGGCTTGCAGAAAGGTATTCGTGCGCTTATTCAGCGCCACCAGTACCGCACTCTTGCCGAAATTCACGGCGTAAATTTTTGCTCAAACGATTATCTTGGTCTTGCCGGTCACCCCACACTGCACGCTGCCGTATCCATCGCGGTGCAGGAGTCGCGGCACATCGGTGGCACCGGTTCGCGCCTGCTCTCCGGTCATACTCAGGAGTGGCAAGATCTCGAATTCCGCTTTGCTTCCTTCATTGGCGCCGAATCTGCTCTCTACTTCACTACCGGCTACTCCGCCAATGTTGGGCTGCTTTCCTCGCTTGTCACCAAAGACGATGTGATTTTTTCAGACGCTCTCAATCACGCCAGTCTGATCGACGGCATGCGTCTCTCCGGCGCGCGCAAGGTGATTTACCCCCATCTCGATCTGAATGTTCTTGAAGACGCGCTTCGCCAGGAAACTGGTGCCCCTTGGCGCAAGGTCATCGTCACTGAAACCGTTTTCAGCATGGATGGCGATATTGCGCCAATCAAGGAAATCGCCGCCCTCGCCGAGAAGTATGGGGCTGCCCTTATTGTTGACGAAGCGCACGCTACTGCCGTGCACGGTCCGGGTGGTCGCGGTATCGCCGCGCAAGCCGATGTCGTTCCCCAACTTCTTGCTGTGATTCACACCTGTGGAAAAGCGCTTGGCTGCGCAGGCGCTTTCGTCTGCGGCCCTGCGGTCTTGAAAGAACACTTGATCAATCACGCCCGCCCTTTTATTTTCAGTACCGCTCTGCCTTCCTATTTTGCCCGCCAAATCTCCGCGGCCCTCGATCTTTCTTCCACAATGGATCTCGATCGCCAACGTCTCATGCGCAACGCTTCACGCCTCGTTCGCGATCTTCGCGCTCACGGTTTCGATATCGCCGACAGCGCCAGCCAGATCGTTCCCATCGTTCTCAGCAGTAATGAAGACACCCTCGCGGCGGCAGAATTTCTCCAGCAGGAAGGTTTTGGTGTCCGCGCCGTTCGTCCTCCCACAGTTCCAGAAGGCCGTTCCAGAATTCGTCTGTCGCTGACCACGCTGATCGATCAGCAAAAGTTGACGCATCTGGTCGACTCCTTCGTTGCCTGGCGCGCTCACCAGCACTCCACCGTGGCGGCCAAACGCGCATGAGACGCCACTTTTTTATCACAGGCACCGACACCGGCGTAGGCAAGACCACTCTCTCCGCTTTGCTCTGCGCTGCTCTGGATGCCGTCTACTGGAAGCCCATCCAGACCGGCACTCTCGAAGGTTCTGACCGCGTATCGGTCATGCGCCTCGCTGGCATCGGCACGGACCGCACCCTCGACGAAGTCTACAAGTTTGTTCCTCCCGTCTCGCCAGATCTTGCTGCTCGCTGGGCTGGCGTGGAAATCGATCTCAATCGCATCAATCTTCCCACCAGCCTAATGAACGATTGGCTCATCGTCGAAGGCGCTGGCGGCGTCCTTGTGCCCATCAACTCCAAACAATTCATGCTCGACATGATGGTGAAGTTCAAGCTTCCCGTAATCCTCGCCGCGCGCAGCGGCCTCGGTACCATCAATCACACCTTGCTCACTCTCGCCGCTCTTCATGCCGCGGAACTACCTGTTCATGGCGTAGTGCTCATCGGCGATCAGAACCGCGAAAATCGCGACACTATTGAAAAATTTGGCCATGTCCGTGTCATCGGCGAAATTCCCAGACTCCCCAATCTCCATCGCACCGCGCTCATGCAAGTCTTCCTGAATCACTTCGATCGCTCCGCATTTTCACAATGAGCAGTCCTTTTCGCATCTGGCATCCGTTCACCAACGAGTTGCTCGATCCCGCACCCATTCGTGTCACCCACGCCCAAGGAGTCTTCCTCCACACCGCCGACGGCCGCAAAATCATCGATGCTATCTCTTCCTGGTGGGTCAATCTCCACGGCCACGCCAATCCGCGCATCGGCGCCGCAATCGCCGATCAAGCGCGCAAACTCGAACAGGTCATTCTCGCTGGCTTCACTCACGATGCCGCCGAAGAGCTGGCTACTCGCCTCCGCAAGTTGGTCGCTCCTCCGCTCACCCACATGTTCTTCTCCGACGATGGTTCCACCGCTGTCGAAGTGGCCCTAAAACTTGCCATCCAATATTTCGGCAATCTTTCGCGTCCCGATAAACACGAAATCGTTGCTCTTTCTCACGGCTATCATGGAGATACCGCCGGCGCGATGTCCGTCAGCGACGAATCTCCCTTCACCAAGCCCTTCGATTCCATGCGTTATCCCGTGCATCGCGTGCACTCTGCCTATTGCTACCGCTGCCCGGTTGGACTGAAGCGCGTGTCCTGCCGCATCGAATGCGTGAACCAGTTGGAAGATTTACTCAAGCAACGCGGCGAACAAATCGCCGCCGTGATCGTCGAGCCGCTGCTGCAAGGCGCCGGTGGCATGATCATCCATCCCGTAGAATTTCTGCAGAAAATTCGCGAACTCTGTACCCGCTACGACGTCCTGCTTATCGCCGACGAGGTCCTCACTGGTTTTGGCCGCACAGGGAGAATGTTTGCCTGCGATCTCGCCAACATCGTTCCCGATCTGATGTGCGTCTCCAAGGGAATTACCGGCGGGTTCATGACCATGGGCGTAACGCTCTGCACCGATCGCGTTGCCTCTGCATTTCGCAGCGAAAATCGCTTGCACACTTTCTATCACGGCCATTCCTACACCGGTAACGCTCTGGCTTGTGCCGCTGCCAACGCCAATCTGCAAATCTTCGACGACGAACCCGTATTCGACCGCATCCATGCCATTGCTCGCATCCACGCGGAGCGCCTCTCCCATCTTCGAGAACTTCGTCAAGTTGGCGACACCCGTCAGATCGGCTCTATCGCCGCTCTCGAACTTCGCGTCGACGATCCTGGCTATCTCTCCGGCCTTCGCCCCAAGCTCTACAATTTCTTCCTCGAACGCTGCGTTCTTCTCCGCCCTCTCGGCAACGTAGTTTATGTTCTTCCGCCCTACGTTATTGCTCCCGAAGAACTCCACCGCGTCTACGACGTAATCATAGAAGCGATCGAAACCCTCCTCTAACTGTCCCTCCGATATTCGAAGGTCATCTGTAAAGCTGTTGGGGGCAGAGTTTTAGCTCCGACATTAAACGTTCGGCGCAAGAGGAGCTTTAGCCCGTGAAAACTCCTTACCTGACTACCTCCAGCGCAATCTAGTTCCCTCAGGCAAGCACTTGCCGCCCTGCCATCCCAACTGGAGAGCCGCGCCCCGTGCGGCTCGAAGTGGAGGGATCGTGGCAGCTATCGCGGTCGTGCAATCAACACTCCGACCAGACTCGCCTTGGGGGGATTTTTCTTTCCTCTCCTCACGCGCAAATCACCGCCATCCCCTGCTAAACTATTTCCTACCATTCACGGAGGATTTCTTTTTGCAGCACCCACCATCTCCCTGGAAACAAAAAATCATTACCTTTGCTGGTGCACTGGGCGCTCCCGGCCTCTTTCTAATATCTTTTCTCGATTCCTCCGTCCTCAGTTTTCCCATTATCAATGACCTACTCCTCATCGAGCTCTCCATCCAGCATCCACTTCGCATGCCTTTGTACGCATTCATGGCTGCCACAGGTTCGGTTCTAGGTTGCGTGCTTTTGTATTTCATCGCCCGAAAGGGAGGGGAAGCGCTCTTCCACCGGAAAGCGGGCGAACGCGCCCACTCCATTCGTCAATGGGTGGAATCCAACGGTTTCCTGGGAATGCTGGTAGCTGCCCTCTTGCCGCCACCTACTCCCTTCAAAATTTTCGTATTTGCTGCCGGTGTCTTCAAAGTTCCGCTCTGGAGTTTTACATCCGCCATCTCTCTAGCCCGTGCCATCCGCTATTTCGGCGTAGGCTATCTAGCCGTCCGTCACGGCGATCAGGCCCTGCCATTCCTGGCCCATCACAAATTACAGATAGTTATCTTCGTAATCCTCTTCGTCCTGGTCAGCTACCTGCTCTCCCGCCTGATCCTTCACCCCAATCCTAAACTGTAGGGACCGCCTTTTGAGGCGGCCCGCTAACCCAATTGCTAGTGTGCTGTCCCGTAAATAACTGGTACTTAGTCGTTCGCTTGGGAATATCGGCATCTCCCGTGCACAATGGCGGTGGCCTATGACGATGGGACGACCCAAAGCAGCGGTGGTTTTGGACTCGGAGCCTGCGCGAACAGCTGGAAAGTTCTTCGGCCGACGCACGCTTCTCTTGCGCGGGACTGGTGCGTCGAGCCAAGATCTCTCTTGTTGAGCCCGCTGGGCATAGAACGGACCGAAGAGTACTGGCTCCGCAGCTGAAGACGAGCCAGGTCTAACACGCGTGGGCCTGTGGCGACGACGGTAATTCTCGCACAGGGGGCATTTCAGGACTCTACGAGGAGTTTACGCCCCCGGCGCCCCCGCCCGATTAGCGACGTCGAGGTGCCGCGACAGTTCGTCAAGCACGTTGCCGTCTGCCGGTCCAGTGCCGCAAACAGCGCTGGAGTATCCGTCAAATGCCGACGTGATCGTGAGTCACTCCTTCGAAATCACCCGATGCCACCGGCATCTCGGCAGGGCGTTCTAGGCTTGCAGTCCGCATCGACAAAAACATTTCAAGCTTTCGAACCACTCCATTTTCTGGGGGATTCAAAGTACGGGATACAGTAGGTCCCGTACTTTGAATCCCCCTAAAAATGCAGTGGTTCGTGCGTTGAATGTTTTTGACGATGCGGCTGCAAGCCTTAAACGCACCCAGCCGATGTTGCCCCGTCGATTGGGTTATGTCGAAGGAGTGACTCCCGATCTCGTCGGCGTCTACGGATACTACCAGTGCGTTGCCGCTCTGGGTTTCGACTTCAGCGTGCTTGCGAACTGATCGGGCAGCTCGCTCGTCGCTAATCGGGCGTATCTGAGGCGTCTCCGGGGATTGAAAGAACGTTCCGAAAAACTTAGAAGTCCACATCATCGTGGATAATTACCCCGCGCACAAACACCTGCGAGTTAGACGCTGGTTCGCCACACGGCCCACGTGTTCCTCGTCGTCTTCAGCTCGGAGCAACCTCTCGGTCGTCTTCCCGGCGCTCAACCAGGTAGAGATCTGGTTCAATCGAATCACCAAAAAGCTCCTCGCCGCAGGAACGTGAGCAGCGCCAAGATCTGGTCACAGCTGTTCGATCAGCTCCGTCAAGAATTCCAACCGCCATGCCCTGCCATTCGTCTGGCACCGCCACAGCGGATTCGATCTTCCCCAAAGTCGAACGACTATGTACCAGTTATTTACGGGACAGCACACTAGAAGCCATCTCATAAATGGTTGGGCCCTATCTAAACGGCCGCTTTTCCAAGGACTTTGGCGACCCCAAAGCATTTATGAGATAAGTTCTAGTGTAGTGCGACGAAATTCCGAGCATCTATGGAAGAGGCGCGACTAACCCGTAATCCTTCTGTCGAGAAATGGGTGCCCCACTCTCGGTTTGTGAGGGCGGGGGTTTTTCTTTGGTTTATCTTTCTCTGCGCTCTCCGCGGCCCCTGTTCCTTTGCGGTATCTGTTGGGTTCTATCTTCGTCTAACGCCCAACCAACTCTCTACTCCACACCAACTCATCCTCCAACACTCTAGCCCGTTCATCCAACGTTACTCGCGCCGCCACGGGCCGCCAACTCGACTGCACTGCCTCATCTTCCAACGCGCGAATCACCACCGAATACCCAACCTGCGTTTTCTCCACAGCAGCTTTCGGAAATCGCGCCACTCCTAAGAACTTCTCGGCCGCCTCTGTCTTCTGTGCCGCGTTCAGCTCCGCAGAACTCTCCGGCTTATGCTGACAACTAGCCACTTCGGCATCAAACACGCGCCCTGGCCCCACCGCTGTCTCCACCTGGCAAATCGCAGTTTGCGTTTCCACAATTCCATGCCACGTGAACACCGACAGCGCATCCGCAAACGCCTCAACCCGTCGTGGCGATTCACCCTTGTAGGCATGCGCATCCAATTCCACTACCGCATTTGCATGTAGAGCGAATCGCACTCCCACATAAACCAAAATCAGCACCAATGCCGCAATCGCCCCGATCCGTCCGCGCGGTCCTTTATCTTTCACTCCAATCTCCGATCCCACCAACCGGAATAACTCTGGCATCACAATCCCCAGTATCAGCAAAACTAGAATCCACGCATCAACCCCGGGAAGAATATCCATCGCAAATCGTGTCCCACGCACCGGCCACAGCAGTGCCACGCCACCCGATCCGCACCAATCCATCAGCAAATGCGCAAAAACCGCCACCATCAACGTCACAGGAATTCCCGTCACCTTCAACTCTTTTTGTTTGTTCAGCCGCAGCGCCAGCACACTCGCAATCGCCACAATCACAACCGTCCCCACCAGCGAATGCGTGTACGTCCCACGCCAACTCAGATAAGCCCCGGGCCCAAACAACGCACTCACCCCATCCGCGTTCGCCAGTGTACCGGCCACCACCATCCCGACGCCCACACCCCATCCTCGCCGTGGGAAAAATCCCCGCATCAATGCCAACGACATCACCGCATGTGTCCCGATATCCAATTGTGCTCGCTTTTCTCTAAGAGCACAGTCACTCCTGACTGTGCTCTTGGGGTCATCCTAATCTTCGGGTACCCCACACGAAGGTTTCACTTGTGGGGATTTTTCTTGGGGGACTCCCTACTCTGGGCCTCTGCTTTATTCTTCGCCTTCGCTTCTCTCTTCCCGAGGCACCAACAACCGCAACGCCTTCGGTACCATGGTAAACTCCACCGGCAACCGCGCAAACGGCTCCCCATCCAATTGCGCATACACTGGCTTCGCATCGAGCGGCTCACAGATCAGCGTATCCGCCTTCCAGAAATGAACGCCCTGTTCTCTGCGCAAATTGCCCATCCACAATGTCGGCAAATAACTCAAATATTTCAATCCGCTCTGGGTCTCCAGCGTCATCACTTCAAACTCATCCGAAAAAAGATCCGCCTGATCAGTAATCTTGAACGGCCCGCCATAATTCTTCGTCCGCCCCACAACTACAAGCGTTCCTTCTACCTGGCGGCTGCCGGTGCGCACGCGAAACCGCGGAAACGTATAACGCAGAACCTCGCGTGCCCCCTGCCACCAGTACGCCAATATCCCCAGACGCGCCTTTAATCCCAGATCCACCGAATACACAATCATCCCGTCGGGTCCTGCTCCCGCAACACTAAGAAAATATCGTTTCTTCTCGGGCTGTTCCAATGGAGTAGCCAGCCCCAGCGCGATCTCCCGCACCTCGCCCGACGCCATTCGTTTCGCCGCTCTCAGAATATCCCACGGTAAATTTAACTCCTTCGCCAGAATATTCGCCGTGCCTCCCGGAAGCAGCGCCAGCGGCACGCGATGTCCATTCCGCGAACTCGCCAATCCATTCAGCACTTCGTTCAGCGTGCCGTCCCCGCCGCACGCAATCACCAGTTGACGCCGTTCTCGCGTGGCCTGCTGTGCGATCTCCGTTGCATGCCCCGGCCCGGTAGTTTCCGTCAGCTCCGCCTCTATCCCACTAGCCGATAACACGCGGCGCGCCTCGTCCAACACGCGCCGCCGCGCATTTCCCCCATTTCCCGCGTTCGGGTTATGTATCAGCAACGCATTCCGAAACAAGCTATCCACTCCCGCCCATCCTCATCTTTCCTACACCCTATCTATATACCATCCACCCCATCCCCATCATTAACTCTCAGCAACCTCCGTCCCGTGGGCTCGCGCGATACCGGCTTGCGACCACCCAAACTGTCATCCTGAGAGGAGCGGCCCGACCCTTCTTCGTGCTGTTTCTAGGCGCGTCGGGCTGCGCAGTCCATGGATCTCGCCATGATCCAAACCTAACGCGACTCACTGTAGTCACGAAATTCTGCGAAGTTTGTCATAATGTCAAAAGCCGTCGCACTACTCACTCTCAGGGGTCCGCATGTCGAAACCGGCTTCCACCGCCGTCAAAAAAGAAATCGCCGACCTCCGCGAAAAAATTCGCCACCACGAATATCTCTATTACGTCGTCGACGAACCCGAAATCACCGACGCCGCCTTTGATCGCCTCATGCTTCGGCTCAAGGAACTCGAAGCCACTCATCCCATCCTCGTCACCCCCGATTCTCCCACCGTCCGTGTCGGCGGCACGCCCCGCGAAGGTTTCACCACCGTGCGCCATGCCCGCCCCATGCTCAGTCTCGACAACGCCTTTTCCAACCAGGCGCTCCGCGATTGGGACCGCCGCGTCCGCGAAGGCTCCGGCCGCGACGACATCGAATACATTGCCGAACACAAATTCGACGGCCTCAGCATCTCTCTCCAATATGAAAACGGCCTTCTCGTTCGTGGCGTAACCCGCGGCGATGGCACCACCGGCGAAGAAGTCACGCCCAATGTGAAGACCATTCGCTCCATTCCTCTCCGTGTCGATGCCGCCGCCCTCAAAAAGGTGAAGCTCCCCGCCCGCTTTGAAGTCCGTGGCGAAGTCATGATGACCCGCAAATCCTTCGACGCCCTCAATCGCCAGCAGGAGCAATCTGGCGGCAAACTCTTTGTCAATCCGCGTAACGCCGCCGCGGGAGCCGTCCGTGTCCTCGATCCCTCCATTACCGCGAATCGTCGCCTCGACTTCTTTGCCTACTATCTCTTCGTCAACGGCAACGTCCCGTTTCCCAAGCATTCCGACTCTTTACTCGCGCTAAAACAAATGCAATTTCGCGCCTCCGATGACTGGAAACTTTGCGACGGCATCGAAGCCGTCAACTCCTACTGCGAAGCCTGGGACTCCCGACGCGAAAAGCTTCCTTACGACATCGATGGCGTCGTCATCAAAGTCAACGCCACCGCGCTCCAGAACGAACTCGGTTTCACCGCGAAAGCCCCGCGCTGGGCCATCGCCTACAAATATCCCGCGCGCCAGGAAACCACCGTCGTCAACGACATCATAGTCCAGGTAGGCCGCACCGGAACGCTCACGCCTGTCGCTGTCCTTCAGCCCGTACAGGTCGGCTGCGTCACCGTCAGCCGCTCCACGCTCCACAACATGGACGAAATCGATCGCCTCGGCCTGCACATCAACGACACTGTGCTCATCGAACGTGCCGGCGAAGTTATCCCGCACATCCTCAAAGTCGTCAAGGAAGGGAAGCCGCACAAAGCCTTCCGCATGCCCAAGGAATGCCCCGAATGTGGGAGCGCCATCCACAAAGTCGAAGGAGAAGTGGCCTACCGCTGCATCAACGCCGCCTGCCCCGCCAAGCGCAAGGAATCTCTCCTGCACTACGCCGGCCGCCACGCCATGAACATCGATGGACTGGGCGATAAGATCGTCGATCAACTCGTCGACAAAGGTTTGGTGAAAGATGTCGCCGATCTCTATTCCCTCAAACTCGACGAAGTCGCCAATCTCGACCGCATGGCCGAAAAATCCGCCCAGAATCTTCTAGACGAAATCGAAGCCAGCAAAAAGAACCCTCTCTCGCGTCTCATCTACGCCCTCGGCATTCAATTCGTAGGCGAACGCACCGGCCAACTTCTAGCCGAACAGTTTTCCTCCATTGAAGATCTAGATGCCGCTAAGACCGAAGATCTCGAAGGTATCCATGAAATCGGACCCAAAGTTTCCGAAAGCATCGTCGAATTTTTCTCCGAACCCGGCAACCGCAACATCCTGAAGAAGCTCAACAAAGCTGGCGTGCGCCCCACCGCCGAAAAACGTGAAATCAAAAGCCAGAAACTAGCCGGCAAATCCTTCGTCTTCACTGGCGGCCTCGACCACCGCTCTCGCGAAGAAGCCGGTGAACTCGTCCTCCAGCACGGCGGCAAAGTGTCCGGCTCCGTAAGCAAAAAGACCCACTACGTAGTAGTCGGCACCGACCCCGGTTCCAAGCAGGACAAAGCCAAAGAACTAGGCGTAACCATCCTCTCCGAATCCGATTTCGAAAAACTCCTAGGCCTGAAGTAATTCAACGTAGCGCTGGTTTTTGTGCCAGTGCACTTATTTTTCAGTAGATTCTTTAGATTTAGCGCGAAGGACTCTCAAAATAAACTGGCCAATTCCAACGGCAGGCCTCTTTGTCATTAGAGGCATCACGACGTAGTACACCTACCCACCGACGATCGATGCTAACAAGAGTCATTGAATCCACCCGGGACGGATCTCTCTGTATTTGGTCCTGGACTCCAATGGATGTGGTAATGATCTGCGAGAACGAACGTCGCAAACACGAGAGCCATACCGACCACAACAACGAGCAGTGATGCTCCGATGAGTTTCAGGCGATCGTAGTGAGGCCGCCCCACGACCGATTTCAGGTCCACAAGCACTAAGATGTAATGGTCGCCTTTGCGAAGTTTGCCCACAGCCTCGTTCCACTCACGAGCTTTTTCAGGATTCTCTTTCTTGATTCGATCGTAAGCATGACGCAGCAGGTCAGAGATCTTCGATTCGTATTCCGAATTGTCAAATTCCGTTCCGAACTCGTCATTCAGTTTGGCAGGATCTTCGACCGCATCCCCGCCCTCGGTGAAATACATCATCCGTTTCTCAAGATCGGAAAGTGTGACGCCGTCCATCATGGCCTGTTGCAAAGTTTCTTGAACGAGAAAGTCTTTCGCCTGTTGTACTTCCATGCCGGGATTCTATGCCTTTTGCTACTCAAGGAACAACAACGCTACCGCACCCCTTCTCGCGTTATAATTATCTTGGCGGGTGGGCTGGACAATCGCTGGTTCCTTTGCACAAGCTTCGGAACGAGAGGAAAGTCCGGACACCTCATCTGCGCAAGCAGAGAAGGGCAATGCGCCTGGTAACGCCAGGGGGCGCTTTTTGCAGCACGGTCATTCGTGGCTGTGCCCGCAACTAGGGTCACGGACAGTGCCACAGAGAATATACCGCCTGGGTCGTGCGACCGGTGATAGCTCGCAGGAAAACCTGCGAGACATCTTCCTTCGTTTCACTTCTCCGGTAAGGGTGAAAAGGTGGGGTAAGAGCCCACCGCTCCAGCAGCAATGTTGGAGGCATGGCAAACCCCGCGTGGTGCAAGACCAAATAGGAGGGGAGAGCTGGCCCGGCTCACTACTCTGTACGCGTAAGCGTGCAGGGGCTTGATCGACAGGCTTCGGTCTGCCGCTCAATGAGAACCCTCGGGTAGGTCGCTCGATCCCGGTCGCGAGGCCGGGGCTAGAGGAATGATTGTCACGCTGCAAAGCCGCAAGGCCCCGCAGCTTACAGAATCCGGCTTACAAGCTCATCCGCCACTTTTTTCTAATACGCAGTTTTTACGCCTTCTTCCGCAACGATGGCTTTAATGCCAGCGCATTTTCTTTTTGGAGTGGCGGCTTCCTGCTGCCTTTTTATTTTTCTCGTGTAGGTGCCGGGCTTTGGCCCGGCCTTATTTTTCTTCTTATGGGCTGGCCGGTCCCCACACCGCTTCCTTTACTCTTCCTAACTCCACAACCGATCCCACGAGCGTTCCTGATCCCATTGCGGCGTCGGCTCAAAGTAACCCGAACCCGGAGCCAGGTGTAGTCTCACAACGTCCTCGTTGAGCGTCACACCAAGGCCAGGTCGGTCCGGCACTTCGATCCACCCATGATTCACGATAGGAGTCTTAACACCTTCCTCCACCAGCGATGACCACCACGCCACATCCAGCGAGTGGTTTTCGAGCGCGAGAAAATTCTGTGTCGCCGCGGCGCAATGAACATTCGCCATGCAACTCACCGGAGTTCCCGCAAAGTGCATGGCCATCGGCACGCCATAGTCCTCAGCCATGTCTCCGATCTTGTGGGTCTCGAGAATGCCGCCCGACGTGGCCAGGTCCGGCTGAATTTTACCTATGGCATGATTCTCACAGAGCAACCGGAATGGTTCTTTCAGATAGATGTCTTCCCCCGTGAGAATCGGAGTTGGACTTTCATCTGATATCTGCTTGAGCAGGTCGGTATAAGTCCAGGGAATCACATCTTCCATCCACGAGAGGTTGTACTTCGCGTAAGCCTTTCCAAGCCGGATGATCGACTTCACTCCCACGTGCCCTAAGTGATCCATCGAAAGCGGGATCTCCATGCCCACGGCATCGCGTACCGCGGCAACATACTGTTCCAGCAGGGCAATCCCTTTGTCCGTCACTTCCATTCCCAGCAAAGGATGCGGCAACTGATCCGGCCGCCATTGCTGTATATCCGTCGGATTCGTCACCGTATTTGGCGTATCCGCAACCATCTCAATTCCCAAATCCATCTTCAGCCAGGTCAGTCCCATCACTTCTTTGCGTTCTTTCATTCGCTGCGCGTATGTCTTCGGATCCTTAGACTCCTCGGTGTCAGCATAAATTCGAATCTTCTCGCGAAATTTGCCGCCGCCAACCATCGCATACACCGGTGCGTTGTAAACCTTCCCCGCTATGTCCCACAGCGCCATCTCAATGGCGGATACGCCACCGCCCTGCCGCGCGTGGCCGCCAAACTGTTTGATCCTGCGAAAAATTTTGTCTAATTGCAGGGGATTCTCTCCCACAATTCGGCTTTTCAGAAAAAGTGCATACGTAGGGCTTGCGCCGTCACGCACCTCGCCCAGCCCGTACACCCCTTGATTGGTGTCGATCCGGATAATCGGGCAAGGACTCGGTCCCGGCTTCACCACCGTGGCCACGCGCAGATCCGTGATCTTCAGCGTCGATGGGCTTGAGTTGGTATTCACGCCTTTCGGATAAGCGTTGTTCGCTTCTCCCAGGACCAGGCTACCCCCCAGCGCCAGAGCTGAAGTCTTCAAAACATCACGGCGACCAATCAAGCTCTCATTTTTTTTGTTCACGGAAGATCACTCCCCCAATCTTTTCTTTTCGCCCAGTTCATTCTGTTACTACCCGATTTGCTTTGCCAATTTCTGGGAAAACTCTTGGAATTACCATCGCGCAAAGCACAAAGAAAATCGTTATGCCGAAATTCCGAATGTATCGTACCATTGTCGCGGCAAGACCGAGTTTCCCAATCACAACCATTCTTTTCCACGCCGGGGGTTTCCCCATGACCAACGAAACGAGCTGTCATCCTGCACCACACGCTTTTATCTTCTGCCTGGTTGCATTCTCGATTGTTCTTCCGTTTCCTTGCTCTGCACACGCACAATTACTTAACTTTTCAAAGCAAGATCTCATCGATTACACCGCTGAGAATCCTTTCGATCGCCTCCCCGATGGCAGGCCCAAAGTCCCAGATGAACTCATCGAAAGAGCCCGCGGTCTCTCCTCGGAAGATGTGTGGTCCACACTCCAGGCTAAGGGTCTCAATAATCAATACGCCGACGGATTTCAAGTCCTCCATCCTGGCAAGACCATGGTTGGACGCGTTTTTACTGTGCAGTTTATGCCCGAGCGCTCAGACGTCGAAGTCGTTGCGGCGAAGAAGGCCAAAGAGCGCGGCCTTCCACGCCTCACCAATCAAACTGCAATTGACATGCTCCAACCCGGCGATGTGCTCGTCGTGGACCTTTTCGGAAAAAAAGTGAACGGAACCATCGTCGGTGACAATCTCTTCTATTACGTCATGACCGCCACGCATAAAGGAGGACTCGTCGTCGATGGCAGCATCCGTGACCTCGATGGGCTCTCCGCAATCGACATGCCCGGCTATTTTCTCTACGCCGATCCCACTCCCATCGGCAATGTCATGCTCACCGGCATCAACGTTCCCGTGCGTATTCGGGACGTGACCGTCATGCCAGGAGACCTCGCTGTTGGCGACCTCGAAGGCGTTTACTTTATTCCCCCGCAACTCGTGAAGGAAGTTCTTGACCACGCAGACGAGATTCACATTCACGACGAGTGGACCAAGAAGAAGTTCGATGAAGGAAAATACAAGTCCAGTGAGATTTATGGCACGCCCAGCGATCCCAAACTGCTGAAGGAATACCAGGACTATTTGAAGCAGCGGTTGGCGGAAATCCAGAAGCAGCGAAGTTCCAAACACGATTAATACAAGAGGTGCGCAATGCCGGATTCGCCCGTAAAAGAAATCACTCGCCGGGGGTTCCTCAGCAGGGTTAGTCAAGGCTTGGCCGTGACTGGCGTCGCCGGAACGTTTCTGAAAGACACGATTGCCCAGCAGCCACCAACTGTCCCCGATCCGCCTGGCAAGAAACTCGGCTGGGCCATCGTCGGCCTGGGCAGCCTTTCAATCCATCAAATTCTCCCCGCCTTCGCGCAATCGGAGAAGTCAAAAGTCGTGGCTTTTGTCAGCGGCCATCCGGAAAAGGCAAACAAGCTGGCGCTGCGCTATGGCGTCAATCCAAAAGGTATCTACAACTACCAGAATTACGATTCCATCAGGGACAATCCTGAAGTGGATGTCATCTACATTGTTCTGCCAAATGGCATGCACGCCGAGTACACCATCCGCGGCCTCCAGGCCGGAAAACATGTCCTGTGCGAAAAGCCCATGGCCAACACACCTTCCGATTGTCAACACATGATCGACGCTGCGCATAAGAACAACAAAAAACTCATGGTCGCGTATCGCTGCCGCTATGAACCCTACAATCAGGAAGCCATTCGCATTGCGCGTTCCGGTGAGCTAGGCCCAACCCAAGTGATTGTTACCAACGCCGGCTGGCCCATCTCCAATCCCGATCAATGGCGCCTGACAAGATCTCTTGCCGGTGGGGGCTCGCTTATGGACATCGGTATTTACGCGCTCAACGACTCGCGCTATTTGACTGGTGAAGAGCCCACGGAAATCAATGCCATGCTTTACAGCTCGCCGGGAGACCCGCGCTTCAAAGAAGTGGAAGAGACCATAAATTTCCAGCTTCGTTTTCCCAGCGGCGTTCTTGCGAACTGCACCTCCAGCTACGGTTACTTTCCGCAGAGCCAATATCGCGTCATTGGGACGCAGGGCTGGCTAGAGATGGACCCCGCCACCTGGTACGACGGCCTCCACATGAGAGTGGGCCGCAATCATAGTATCGAAGAAAGAGAACTTCCCGTCGTTGACCACTTTGCCGCGGAGATGGACCACATGTCGCAATGCGTCATGGAAAATAAGGAACCACTCACGCCCGGCGAAGAGGGACTTCGCGATCTAAAACTCATAACCGCCATTTACGAAGCAGCCAAATCCGGTAAAACCGTAAAAGTGTAGTGGCCGATCTTCAGGTCGGCCCGTTTCTCTTTGTTATGTAACCGCCGCTGGCCGTCTTCTGGTGAGCCGCCACGTTCTCCAAGCATTTCCTAGAACACGTCGATCGTCGTCACGCTCAATGCCGGCGGCTTCACCGTCATCGATGTTCCCGACACCGCCATCGTCCCCGCCGCTACTGGCTGCACCGGACTCTGCCCCGACGCCGTGCCGGCGGTCATGTGATACACATGCGCCGTCCCCGAGAGCGCCTGCCCGGTGATCGCCGTAACTTGCGTCGACGTCGATCGATTGATTGCCACAAACACCACGCGTCCCGGAGTACTTCTATCCGTGCTCGTGTAAACCACCACATTCTGCACGTTGTTCGACGTGGTCTTTACCGACGTGTCCCCGAAGCTCGAATTTGCTCCGTCGAAATCGCGGAACGCGCGAAATCCCGCCAGTATGTATGAATCGCTGTTATTCAATGGCCACAGGTTCGCCGCAAACACTCCCTGCGCCCCGAATATCCCCAGGTTGTCGGCTTGCGCAATCGTTCCCGCGATGTGCAGCGCACTGCCATTGTTGTACTCCGTGATGGAAATCTGCATCCCGGGATTTTCTGCCGCAATCCGCGACTGCAATCGGCCAAGAATATAGATCGGCCCGCCCAGCACAACGGCGGTAATCCACGAATTTTCCGTGTACGTCGAGTCCCACAACCTGCGTGGACTCTGCACGACCGCCTGCACCTGTGTGTCCGTCAGCGTCGCTCCCGTCAGATTCGTCACGCGCGTGGTACCATCCGTCGCCTCAGAATACCAGTGGAAGTCGTACACATCCACCAGTGGCTTACCATACGACGTCGAAGCCGTCTTGATCGCCGGCAGATATTTGTCCGGGAACCAGTTGTTCCCCGATGGCGTCGCACTCAATTCCCCCTGCCAGTTGAATATTCCCTCAAATCCATAATGCACCGGCCCAAAAATCACCATGTTAGGGAATTGATCCTTCAACGCTTTCGTCAACGAAATGGTCTTGCTGATGTAGTTGTCTGAAGTTACCGCCCTTACTCCCTGTACTTCGAGGTGCGTGGAGTTCCACAATTCCGGCTCGTTATCGAGCTGCACAAACACCGGATGCGTCGTCGGATTCGTCCCGAAAATGGATTGCCCCGTAAACTTCTGATCAAGTGCGTACAAAACTCGTCCATGTAAACGAAGTTGTCGCTCGTCGGCGGTGTCACCGTAAACGGCACCGCAGACTGCATGCTCTTCTTGAATACCACTTGCTTAAAGCGCGTCAGGTCCGGTGGATTGGTCGTGCTGACCGGCCCGTTTTCATCTCCCGCCACCAGTCCTTGCATCTGCACGGTAATCAAGCTGGCCATTCCGCCCGCTTGATCGCTCGCGATGAAACTCCGCACCGCCTCCGCTGGCATGGTGCTGCTGCTCAAATAGTTGTCGTTCTCGTAGAGATAGTCGCTCCCCGCATTCGAAGCATTCGTTTCCCAGTTGTACGCCGTCCAGCGATTCCCACCGTCGCGATCAAACGTCAAATGCGGGGGTGCTCCAGCGTTGCCCGAATAAAAATTCAATCCGTAAATGTACGGAGAGATCGCATGCTTATTTGTCGGATCAACCGTAATCGTCACATCCGGATTCGTCCCCGAAGTCGGTGTCGAGGTCACTTGCGCAGAGTTGCCACTCTCCCCCGTCGTGTTCAGCGCGGACATCACGTAGTAGTAAGGTGTGCCATTCGTCAGTCCCGTATCCGTGTAGGAAGCCGTCGTAGGCGCGCCAACGTGCGTGTACGGCCCCCCGCTCGTTGTCGCGCGTTTCACGTGATAACTTGTCGCTCCGATGCTCGCCGTCCACGCCAAACTAACTTGCGCATTCCCCGCTGTAGCCACAATTCCCGTCGGCACCGCTGGAATTCGCGTGGGCGGAACCGGCTTCGCGCTTACCTGCGATGAGTCCGCGCTTTCTCCCGCTTTATTCGCTGCACTCGCCACGTAGTAGTAAGTTGTCCCGTTAGTCAGTCCCGTATCCGTGTACGAAGCCGCCGTAGGCGCGCCAACTTGTGTGTACGGCCCACCGCTCGTCGTGGCCCGCTTCACATGGTAGCTCATAGCTCCGCTGCTAGCCGTCCACATCAACGCAACATGCGCATTTCCTGCACTAGCGACAACTCCCGTCGGCACCGCCGGAATCTGCGCGGGGGCAACCGGCTTTGCACTCGTTTCCGTAGAGTTTGCACTCTCTCCAGCTGTGTTCGCCGCACCCACCACGTAATAATAAGTAGTGCCGTTCGTCAGTCCCGTATCCGTGTAAGCCGCCCCCGCAGGCGCGCCTACCTGTGTGTACCGCCCGTCACTCACCGTACTGCGCTTCACGTGATAACTCGTCGCCCCACTGCTAGCCACCCAGGTCAAACTCACCTGAGCATTTTCCGCCGCAGCCACTACTCCCGTCGGTACTCCCGGCACAGTGGAATCTCCTCCTCCTCCCCCATTTCCGCTTGGTCCACTAATGCACGCAACCATCAGCAGCAACGGCGCTATTATCAACAGCGAGAGCACTCGGTTCCCAAATCGCCAATGTGGGGTCATGGCAAAGCTCCCGGTAAGTCATACAAACACACGTGTTTAACCGCAAAGCATAGGTCCACCCGCCCCCTCCTACAAGCTGGCCAAACGGCCAGAATTCGGCCAGCCAGGCTCCTCCTTCCATCCCCGCCCCATTTGCAGGCGCCCCAACACTCGCCTACCTTCTCTTTCTCCTTGACAGCCTAAGAGTCTAGCGCTAGCCTCCTAGCCTATCTAGGAGAGGCCAGCTGGCACTCCCGAGGATGTATGGCATTCTATTCCCGTTTCCGCTCCTGGCTTCGCGTCACTCTCTTTCGCTCACGCAGCGAATCCGACATGGCGGCCGAACTCCGCTTTCATCTCGAATCACGCGCCGAAGATTTAGTCCGCTCCGGCCTCTCTCGCGCAGAAGCTCTCCGTCAGGCCCGCATCGAATTCGGCGGCGTCGAACTCACCAAAGACGAGTGTCGCGACGCCCGCTCCGCCACGCTCATAGATTCCTTCCTCCAAGACCTGCGCTACGGCGCTCGCACACTCCGCAACTCGCCCACGTTCACCGTAATTGCCATCCTCACGCTAGCTCTTGGCATCGGCGCTTCCACGGCGATCTTCAGCGTCGTCGATCGCTTGCTCTTCCGCAGCCTTCCTTATCCCCAGGACGACCGCCTCGTTTCCTTCGGCGTAATGGCGCCCTTCGATTCCCGCGAATTTGTCCTTGGCCCCGACTATGTCGACTGGAGCCATCGCATCATTCCCTTCGAGTCCATCACCGCCGTCTATCCTGGCAGCATCGATTGCGACCTCACCGAGCAAAATCCCATTCGCCTCCACTGCGGTCAGGTCGACGCGCAACTCCTTCCCACTCTGCGCCTGCAACCGATCCACGGGCGCAATTTCTCTCGCGAAGAAACGCGCCCCAACTGCCCGCGCACCGTTCTCCTCTCCTACGGATTCTGGCGCTCGCGTTTCGCTGCCGATCCCACTGTCATCGACAAAACGATTTCGCTCGACGGCCGCCCCGCCACTATTATCGGTATTCTTCCGCCGCAATTCGAGATGCCCACGTTATCGCCCGCCGACCTGCTCGTTCCTCTCCCATTGCCCGATGTTCCCGACCGCGGCCCGGAGGCTGCGCAACTCATTCTCCGCGCCTTCGCTCGCCTGAAGCCCGGCCTCTCTCTCTCGCAAGCCACCGCCGCCATGCAGCCTCTCTTTCAGGATTCTCTCAACTATGTCCCTCCGCAGTTTCGCAAGGAAGTTTCCTTCCGCCTTCGCTCCCTACGCGACCGTCAAGTCAGCGACGCCCGCACTTCCTCCTGGATGCTCTTCGCCGCCGTCCTGGCAGTTCTCCTCCTAGCCTGTACCAATGTCGCGAATCTTCTCCTCGCACGCGCTTCCGGACGTCAACGCGAACTCGCCGTGCGCGCTGTTCTTGGCGCTTCCCGTGTTCGCTTGGCTCGTCAGGCCATCACCGAATCCCTCCTCCTCTCCTTACTCGGCGGTGCTCTCGGCTGTCTGTTCGCCACCGTACTCATCCGCTTTTTTATTTCCATCGCTCCCGAAGGCATTCCGCGCCTCGATCAAGCCTCCGTCGATCTTCGCGTCCTCCTCTTTGCACTGGCCATCTCTTGTTTCTCCGGAATTCTGTTTGGACTGGCTCCCACGCTCCACTCGCCCGCTGCCGAGTCTCTCCTCGGCAAAACGGTTCACACCACCGCGCGCTCTTTCCTGCGCCACTCTCTCGTCACCGCGCAAATCGCCGCATCCTTAGTTCTTCTAGCCGCTGCCGGGCTTCTCCTCCGCAGCCTCTGGAATCTCCAATCAGTTCCTCTCGGTCTCGACGCGCAGCACGTCATCTCCGCACAAATTGATCTCACCGAGTACCGCTATCCAGACTCGCCTCGCCAGCTCGAGTTCTTCCGCGATCTACAGTCTCGACTCCAGCACGCTCCGGGTTTCACCTCGCTCGCTCTCAGCGACACCCTTCCTCCTTCCGGCGGCTCGCAGGCCACCTTTCTTTCTTCTATCGCAATCCCCGGCCAGCCCAATCTCGCGCAGGGTACCGGCGGCATGATCAACTACCGGTTCGTTTCTTCCGATTATTTTTCGGCCCTCTCCATCCCAGTCAGGCGCGGTCGAGCATTCACATCCGCGGATCTCTACCCCTCCGAACGCCCCGTTATTCTCAGCGCTTCTCTCGCAATACTCCTTTTCCCTTCCTCCGATCCCCTCGGCAAGCAATTTCGCTTTGGCAGCCCCAACGGCCCCTGGCACACCATTGTCGGCGTCGCTGCCGACGTCAAAAACAATGGCCTCACCGTTCCTGCCGGCCCGGAATTCTATCTACCTTGGAAACAAGATCGCGACGGCTACTTCCACACCGCCCACGTTATCGTCCGTTCGCCGCTTGCGCCCGACGCCGTCGCCAAATGGATTCGCTCCGAATCTTCCGCCCTCGATCCCACCGTTCCCGTCAATATTGAAGCCATGACGCATCGCGTCAGCAAACTCGTCAGCCGTCCCAAATTCAACGCCGTTCTACTCACCATCTTCGCGTCGCTGGGCGTACTCCTTGCGGCCATCGGCATCTACGGTGTAGTCGGTTTCCTCGTCGCGCAACGGACCCAGGAAATCGGCATTCGCATAGCCCTGGGCGCCACCCAGCGTTCTGTCCTAAATCTAGTTCTCTCTCACGTAGCCCGCTGGCTCATCGTCGGCATTCTCCTTGGTTTGCTCGGCGCCTGGTTTTCCGCGCGTCTCCTCGAATCCCTACTCTTCAGCGTTCACACCCACGATCCCACTCTGTTCGCTTCAGCCGTCGCACTCCTCCTCGCCGTAGCCTTACTCGCCGCCTATCTCCCCGCCCGCCGCGTCACCCGCATCGATCCCACCGTAGCCCTTCGCTACGAATAACTCCTCTCGCTTCCAACCCGCCGCTCCACGCCGGGTGCCGCACCCTGCGCAGTTCAGAGTGCGGGTTTAAATCCCAAAGTCTCTAAATCAATCGAAGACATCGCCCACCAAGTGTCGGCGGCGCGACACAAGATAGCCCCGGGCTCAAGGCGTGGAAAATTGCAGAGCGAGCGCAGCAGGTGCGACAGTAGGCCCCACTTTCCCGCCACCTCGACGCCAACGCTGAAGCCGCCACAAACACTGTCATCCCGAGCGCAATCGAGGGGTCGTGGCACAATCCGGCCCCACCTAGACCACTGGCGCATGCAAAGCCCCGACAGGCATCCTCGGCATTCGCTCCTTTTTCAGCCCCGAACAATCCAGTTTGACTTCCTCCTGGCTTCGGTATTCAATCATCGCGAACATCGGCCACGGGTCTCCCAAAACAATCGAACCTGCAAAAATCTTAGGAGCAGTCCATGAAGAAAATGTTGATGTGGTGTTTCATCGGTTTGCTTTCCCTGGAGATCGCTACACGCTCGCAAGCCCAACAAACCGGCGACACAGAGAAAGCCGTTGCCGCGCTCGAGAATCAGTGGCTTCAGGGACAGAAGACCAGCAATCCTGATCTACTCGCTCCTCTACTCGCCGACAAGTTCGTGAATACCGGCAGTGAAGGGAAGGTCACCGCCAAGACCGAGACGTTGTCAATTGTGAAATCAACCAAATTCACGAGTGCTGAATACTCCGATGTGAAGGTCTCCGTTTTCGGTGATACCGCCATTGCGACCGGACGCTTTAAAGGGGAGGGCACCGATGGTTCGGGCAAACCGTATTCCATCGACGAGCGCTGGACCGACACGTGGGTCAAAATGCCAGGCGGAAAGTGGCAGTGCGTAGCAAGTCATGCCTCGCCCATAAAATCGTAGAAAATCACACGCTCCAAACGAAGTAGCTGCGCTCGCTGGCTTCGACTCAACCCGTTCTACTTGCTCCCAAGTGTGCGATCCAAATTAAATGCGGCGCTGATCAGCGCAAGGTGTGTGAACGCCTGCGGAAAATTCCCCAGCGCCCGGCCTTGCGCACTGGTTTGTTCTGCGTAGAGCCCAAGGTGATTGGCATAGCCCAGCATGCGTTCGAACAGCAGTCGTGCTTCGTCGAGCCACTCCGAATTTGCCCGCCTCGCCCGCGTCAGCGCTTCTACCAGCCAGAATGAGCACATGTTGAAGGTGCCCTCTTCTCCCGGCAAACCGTCAGCGCCGGGTTGCGGCGGGTAACGATAGACCAGCCCGTCGCTGACCAGCCCACCCTGGCGCGGATTTTTGAGAATGGCTTTCAGCGTGTCCGTCATGCGCGGATCCGTGGGCGCCATGAAAAAAACCAGTGGCATGATCAGCACAGAAGCGTCGAGGTCTTCGCTGCCATAATACTGCGTGAAAGCGCGGCGCGTTTCGTTCCAGCCGCGGGTCATGACTTCTTCGTAGATGGCATCCCGTTCGTGATGCCACTTCTGCAGGTCGCCGGGGAACGCGCGCTGGTTCGCCAGCCGTATGCCACGATCGAGCGCCACCCAATTCATTAATTTCGAGTACACAAAATTTTGTTTCCCGCTGCGCATCTCCCAGATGCCTTCGTCGGGCGCCTGCCAGTTGTCGCAAATCCAATCCAGCCGCCGCCGGATGCGAACCCAGAAATCGTACGCAATCGGACCGACATATTTGTTGTAGAGATAAAGCGAATCCATCATTTCGCCGTAAATGTCGGCTTGGTATTGCCCCACTGCGGCGTTGCCGATTCGCAGCGGCGCAGACCCAAAGTAGCCCTCCCAATGATCAAGAGATTGTTCGTCCGGAACCGGTTCGCCATAGATGGTGAAAACGGTGGGCAGCGGGAGTCCTGTCCGCGGGTGCTTGGCCACATAATGCTGCAGCCAGTTCACGAAGCCGGCGGCCTCTTCCGTAAAGCCGAGTCGTACAAATGCATAGACCGTGAAAGCCGCGTCACGAATCCACGCGAAGCGATAATCCCAATTGCGAGACCCGCCTATCACTTCGGGCAAGCTGGTTGTGGGCGCAGCAATGATCGCACCTGTAGGCTCAAACGTCAGCAGTTTCAGCACCAGCGCAGCACGTTCGACGCGCTCCCGCCACCGCCCGCGATACGTGCAGTTGGCCAGCCAGTCCTGCCAATATTTCACCGTGCGTTGGAACGGCTCTTCCGCTTCCCGTTCCGACGTCGGCGCGGGCGGCGGCGTGGCCTGACCGTCGTGCTGAAAGACGAACGATCTCGATTGACCCTCCTCGAGAACAAAATCGGCCGTAACTCCTCCCTGGTTATCGACAGTAAGAGGAACCTGCGTGGACAGGCTGAAGTGGAAATTCTCCGAGCGAAAACTCACACCGCCTTCAATCATTTGGACCTGATGACTCTGACGCCCGTAGTCGAACGACGGGCAGCACACCACCGAAAGTCGCACCGTTCCACGCACGCAACGCACTCGACGGTGCAGTTGATGATACGACGTGGGGTCGGCCACAAACCCCACCGGCATAAAATCTTCCAATTCGACAATGCCGTCCTCGTGTGAAAAGCGCGTGACCAGAATATTTGTCGAGGGCCAGTAAAATTGTTTGCGCCGCACATCATCCGCGATCGGTGCGATTTTGAATCGCCCGCCCTTGGCATCGTCCAGCAACGCGCCAAAAACGCTGGGAGAATCAAAATTGGGCGAGCAATGCCAATCAATCGAACCGTTCATGCCCACCAGCGCCACCGTGCGCATGTTCCCGATGATTCCGTAATCCTCGATCGGCTGGTACGCCATCCCAATTTCCTTCCGGCGTCGTGCCCTTTCCAACTAACGAAATAGGTTAATACCGTTTTCCAGATTGGTCGGGCGAAAATTCTCCGTAACAAAATAGTTCTCGAACGCACGAAAGAATCTAGGGTGAATCCCGTATCTCGTGCATATACCTCAGCTCCTCCGTGCGCCCCCTCACTGTCCTCATTTGTACAGCATTTTGGAGGGCATCTTGCTAATGTAAAGGTGGGCGTACAACGCCTGAAGCAGCATGGCGTTTCGGTCCTACTATGAAACCAAAGAAACTCAAGAACAATGGAAATGGAAAAGTCGTTCCTTTCAACCCACAGGCCTTTCTCGATACGGCTGGACTGTCCAGAAAAATTGCCGACTTTCGCAGGAATGAGTCGATTTACAACCAGGGCGACGCTGCGGAAAGTGTCATGTATATCCAGAAAGGCGGAGTGAAGTTGGCCGTTGTGAATGAATCTGGCAAGGAAGCAGTTGTCGCGATGTTTGGACCGACTGACTTTTTTGGCGAAGGTTGCATGGCGGGCCAGACAATTCGCATGGGTAGTGCAACCGCCGTAACGCCCACCACCATTCTGGTCATCCAGAAAAAAGAGATGCTGCGCGTGCTCCATGCGGAGCAGGAGCTATCAGACCATTTCATTGCGTACATGCTTGCTCACAACATCCGTGTCGAAGAAGATCTGATCGATCAACTCTTCAACTCGAGCGAGAAACGCCTCGCACGTACCCTACTGCTCCTCGCACGTTATGGCACACAAGAACAGCCTGACGGTCTATTGCCGAATGTCTCGCAAGAGACCTTGGCGAAAATGGTGGGAACCACCCGTTCGCGCGTCAATTTCTTTATGAACAAATTCAGGAAAATGGGTTTCATCGAATACAACGGCAAAATTAAGGTTAACAAGTCTCTGTTAACCGTTGTTCTGCACGATTAAAGCTATGCCGATCTGCCCGAAAAACTAGCGCCCGATTCGGGCTCCAGTTTCCAACTCGATTTGTTCTTGACCTTTATCCCGGCAAAAGGAAAAAGCCAAACTGCGAAGAGTTGGTCAGGTGTAGCGACCTTCGCAGCTTGGCTTCTTTGGCGGTATGGCGAAACGTTCCGCCATATCACCTTACTGAAGATTGGCAACTCGCCCGGAAACATTCTTCCTGGCAGATTGTTGGTTCATCTCTACCGGCTCGCCGCCTGTTCAGATTCATTGCGCGGGGCGCTCTTCTGCAAGACGTTCACGAGGGCGCGACCTGAACTAGGCACATGCACGCTTGTTCCTCGCACGATGTTCTTCGCCTTCACTGCGTGACCATACACATCCGCGCTTGCGTCGTCGTCGGGGCGGATCGTAGAACCTTCTAGAGAAATTCCCGCAAACAATCCCTGGGATCGCGAGTAGCTCAGAATTTCAGCTCGCATCCAGGCGTCTGTGGCTGCTGTAGCTGTCCGTCCCTTGGGGCCGCCGGCAATCGATGCATCTCCGCCCAATTTCACCTTGCTGCTCAAGATGGAATCCATGCCGCGATTATTCATCACGAGCAAGATAAGGTCTGTCGCTTCGCCACCGATTTGGAATCCAATGCTTCCACCTTCCAGGGCGTACATCGCGGGTGAGCCCCACGGGCCTCGGAATTCCGCACCCGTCCGGCATACCATTGCTCCGCGTCCATAGTCTGCGCCGACTCCAAACGCCAGTTTCTTCACGGATGGAAATACGATGACGCACTCGGCCTTTTCCAGAAGCTCGTGTGGAATATTTTCCGGCACGTTCAACACTTCTTGCATAACTACGCCGCATTCCTCCAGGCGTTTTTGTTCCTTGTTTAATTTCTTCGCGTACACTACTCCTGCTACCAGTGTGAGACACGCTGCGGCGACTAGATATTTCTTCATTATTGACCTCCATGGTCAAAACTTCGTTTGTGAGTCTTAGGATTTACAAGGATGTTCGGCTGAAATGCTTTCAACACGTATGGGTCGCGAGAGGGCCATGCGTTGCCCGACTCTCAGGCGGGACACTTTGAAAATGTGGAACTAAGAATTCTTCCTGGCGCCCACGAAGAGAATGGCAATCCCGCCAATCAGAGCCAACCCACCAAGAATTGGTGGAATTGATACATGTTCGTGTTTTTCAGCGGTCGCGTGGATCGGCCCGACATCAAGAACTTTTTCCTGCCGGGTATAGGTAAATCCCTGATAGGCAAGGGCCAGTGCACCCAGAACAATCAGGATAATTCCCATCAAGTTTGTCGATTTCATATTTCCTGCTTCCTGAACTACACCGTTCCTCTTCGTCCTTGAATCAAATTGATTACGAAGATGGCCAAAGCCACGAGTAACAGAATGTGAATGAATCCTCCAAATGTGTAGGAGGTAACCACGCCCAGCAGCCACAATACACACAACACCGCGAGTATTGTCCAAAGCATTGCTATTCCAATCTCACAAGAAAATCACACTTCTGGCGCTTGTGACGCACCTGGAGATGAGTTTTGCTACTTTCCAGATGGTTCATCGTAGACCTGTTACCGATTTGTGTCTGTTCACTTGGGCACACTTTTCCGTTCTCATTGATTGTCTTGAAGATGGTTGGGGAGACACGAAGTGATTCATTTGGCCGGGCTCGCGGCGAGCAACGGTGGTGGGGCAAACAGCTTCAATTGTTCCAGGGACGACAATACACTTTGCCAATGCGCGGCGTCCGCCTTGGTCTGAAGCGGTAGAGAGAGGTCTGAATAGAAACTCAGGATGTTGTCACGCAGTTCCTGTGAAGTAAGATCGAATTTCCGGCTCGTTAGCTGACCCAGCAACTTTGCATAGGATTCATCGGTCAACGAGTATTCAGCTGCCTTAGTTTCCTTACCCGTATCAAAATCATAATTGGTAAGCATCAGTTTGTCGGCGGAAACTTGGTGAAGATAGTTGCGATACTGATCGACAGTAGTGTTGATGCTTTTGAAGTACAGGTCCTCCGTCTTCAGCGTTGGATTGTTGAATGCCAGCGCCTTGAATGGCCCGATCTTGGGCATGTAGATCAAGATCACAGACCAGAAGCGCGTGCCGAAGTCGGGCTTGGTATAGTCCTTTCCCCACTCTTTTTCATATTCGGACCGTGACAAGCTGTACAGAAATTTCTTTTTCGCAAAATCTGGCGTTTCTTTGACTATCTCTTTCTTGTGCGTCCGCAACGCGATCTGAGTCATCTGCGGAATCATTCGGCTAACCGCAAAACGATACGAGCCGATTGCCATGTCTTCGTGGGTCAACACGTCTTTCAACTCAACCCCATAAACAATCGGGAAGGTCCGTTCCAGCAAACTCTTGGAAACCTGGAATCCGATGAAATCGTGGTATTGCTGCGAGGCATAGCGATTCTTCGCCACTTGTACCATGTCAAATCCAAATTCCGTCTTCAAATGCGCGGTGTGGTCTTCGGCGTATCGAACCGAATTCCCATACTTCGCCCGCAGCTTGGGATATTGAATGGAAACGGCCGAATTGACGGCGGGGTGGCCAGCTATATCCGAGGCATAGTGCGCCAGCGCGCCCAGCGCGAAGGCATACTCGTTTGCGTCCTGGCTCTGCAACAGCAGTTCCAGAACGAAGTCACCGCTACGAACGTAGTGCACCAGATTGCTGAACTCCACACTCCCGAAAGGGTAGTAGCCGAGGTCTTGAATCACCGCGCCGCCATAGGCGTAACTGTGCGCTTCCTTTAATTGGTCCTCGGTAAGCGTTGGAAATCGTTTCAGGAGTAACGGGCGAAGTTCATCGCTCCACACCAGGTCCACGATCTCTTCGTGGGCCAGCACGGAGTATCCAAATGACTCGCAGGTGGATAGAAGCAAAACAAGAATGACTGCGGTCACACGCACACGCCATGAACGCAGTGCCCAAGAAACTGCCAGGTGAGGAGACTGCATGCTAATTTGGTTTCCTGAGTTCGCAGACAAGTTTCTTCGCTTCTTTCATTCTTTCTTTATAAAAGGCCGGGCTGATCAACACTTTCTTATCTCCCACACGCACATGTTCCTTGATCCCTTTCTTCACAAGGAATAGCGAGAGAGCTTTGTAGGTCTTGATTTCTTTCTCGAGGAAAATGGCTGCACGTCGCCTGGACTCATCCAAAACGCAACTCCGATCTGATAGGTCAATTGGAGGGAATGCGGCATCCCATCCTCACGGTAAACAAACTAAATTCGGCCAAGTAGGACGAGCACGACGACGATGAGAAGTACGAGCCCGATTCCACCTGTCGGAATGTAGCCCCAGTCGCGGCTGTGGGACCAGCGGGGAAAAGCTCCTAGCAGCGCCAGGATTAGGATGACGATCACGATGGTTCCAAGCATTTTGCACTCTTTCTGAACTGAATTCTGTTGGGTAATTCGGGCGCCCTCTGCCCCAGCGGCTATCCAGATATTCGAAACCGGTAGCCGCCGGGTAAGGGATGAGTTCATTTGAAACGATTGCTGAGCGTTCAGTTTACGTACACGTTGATGGCGATTCGATCTCGGGGATACCGGCGGTTGTACATGTAATAGCCGTCTCCCGAATAGTCCACATAAACGTCGTCGTTGTCGTACCAGTCGTTGGACCAGTATTCCGGCCAGGGGTCCATTATGCTGAACCAGAATCCACCGTACTGGAAGCGGGGGGATCCACCCACAATCATCACCGGGTAACTATAAATGCGGAAACTATGACTGGGACCGAAGTACGAATTGTAGCGATCCTGGGGAATACGATATCCGTTGTATCCTCCGCGCTGTTGCCAATCGCGGTGCTCAGACTGCCAGTTCGTGGCGCGATGTTGTTGCCAAACATCTCGCTGCTCTCCCTGCTGCTGGTGCTGCTGTTGCTGGGTCTGCATTTTCACGTTTTGAGGGTGGTACTGCTGCGTTGAGGTCTGTTGTTGCTGGCCTCGGGCTTGTTCTTGATTCACGGTATTGCCTTGCGCGCGCTGCTGTTTCTGTTGTTGATCCTGCTGGCTCTTGGCCTGTTGCTGTTCATGCTGCTGTTGCTGTTTTTCAGCTTGAGCCGGTTGCGTCTGTTTTTGTGGTTGCGGGTGCTGCTCCTTAGCTTGCGGCGGCTCCTGTTCTTTCTGTTGAGGCTTCGCCTGTTGCTTTTCGGGCTTAGCCGGCTGTTCCTGTTGTTGAGGTTTGTCTTGCTTATCCTGGCATGCGTAAGCCGGCAAACCGATTCCGAGCAGCACAAGGACTGCCGTTGTACTCATGATTCTCACTGCTTTCACGTGTTGCCTCCATTGCATCTACTGTGCGCCGGGCATTCCTCAATTCAGGCGCCTGCACGTTCAGGCCTATACCTGCGTACCTCAATCGCGTTCTGGATCTACAGTTTGTGTCCGTCACCCAACGTGGATGCGAGCGAGAGAATGAAATAGTCCGAACACATTCAGCAGCCACAACACCACGAAAATTACGACCACTGCGTTCAAGATAGACTTGATGCTTCCTGCCATGGGGATAAACCGATTTACCAACCACAACAAGACGCCCACCACAACCAAGGCCCAATATGATCTGAAGCAAAGGCATGTTTTTTCCTTTCCAACTGCAAGACTCGGACCATTTCCCGGATCGTTCCCTGCATAGGCTGGTACACAACAGGGATTGAATCGATTCGATTCAATGATCCATTCAGTCTTTTCGATTCAATTGTTGTTCGAAGTCCTCAGCGCTCTTGCGGGTGATGGGTATTAAGCGGAAGGGGATGGACTGGCCAACAAATCAGTCCCTTTACTACTACTCGATAATACGGCCTATAGGCGCAACTGTCTGTTCACTTGTATACACTCTTGAAGATTCTCAGCAGTTAGCTGGCACTTTGAATCTTCCTAACCCATTCGTGCATGATGGTGCCACCATTTCAAAAGCTCCTCCAGAACCGCAGAAACGCGAAGGGTGCCCCGTGGTTCGGTGTATGAACCCGGGTCTTGGATTCCTCCTTTCTTTTTACACCACTCTCCATTCGGAATAAAATACTTATTGACAAGTTATATTTATAGTAATATCATTGCGCATGTATTGTCCGTCCCTGTTCGAATACTCCTCACAGCCATCTCCCCGCGCCCATAGTCCACAAACTATCCACTTTTCCACCCCTTTGTTTTCATAGACTTGCGCACACTCATTCCCGCAAACTCTCTCCTTTGACATACTTCCGCAAACATCCCGGGGGAGGGAGTACCTTAGTATCATTCTAGTTATCGTTCTGCAATTCCTCACCGTTTTCGCCCGCCTGTAAGTCCTTTGGATGCCACTCTTACGAAAAACAGTGGGGGTGGGGTGTCGCCCTTGTTCTCCCCTCCACACTCTCCCCTTACCGCAGCTCCGCCAATTCTGTTTTTCTGGCATATCTCCTTTCAAACGTGGATAATACACCCACATGCGCCACCCCCGCCGCGTGTACGGTTCGAGGCACTCTTGGAATGATCGTCCAGCAAACCGATCCCCTCATAGTCGTCCGGCAAACCGACCACGCCTATCTCGCAGGCTTTTTTGCCCGTGAACTCGGCAATGAGGCTTTCCAGAAGCCTGAGCCATTCGCTTCCTTCTGCTTGGCCGCCGCCGAACACGACAACGGCTGGCAGGAGTGGGAACTGGCACCCGGCATCGACCCGAAATCCTTCAATCCCTATACGTTCATGAGTGTCCCGACTGCTGAACACGTTGAGCTTTATCAGCGTGGCATCGAGCGCATGGTCAAGGCCGATCTCTACGCGGGCCTGCTCGTTGCCGGACACTGCATGGGACTTTACGATCGCGCACACGCCACCATGCCCGGATATTCCGCGAAGTATGTAAAAAGCGAAGAGCAACACGCTGCCAATGATTTCATTCAACGGCTCCGGCTCCAGCAACTGCGCCTGAAAGTGGATTTGCGTAGCGATCCCGCGATGAAGCCCTACACCGACGAAAAAGTAATTAAGGCCAATCAACAGCGGCTGGAAGCGCTCGACCGTCTATCTCTGTATTTCTGCATGGCTTCGCGCCACGATATCTCCATTGAGGCCGTGCCCGTGGACGATCAGGGCGGGGAAGTGGATTGGGAATTGCGCTCCGCCGGCGGCAACGAATTTACGCTGGCCCCCTATCCCTTCCGGCGCGACCCGTTGGAATTTGCAATTCTTGGGCGGCGCATTCCCAAGATGCGCTACACCGATGACGCCGATCTGCAAAAGGCGCTTTCCGAAGCCCAATATTTCAACATGAATTTCCGGCTGCGTTCCGGAGCCGCAAGCGGGCAGTCCTACGCGGCAGGCGCATAATTTGCGGATGAGCTCAATCCTAGATTTTTTGCAAAAGTTAGAGTCGCCAGATCAACTGGGCACAACAAAATTGTCGGCTGCAGCCTTCGCCGTCGGAAAAATCTCCACCAACTTATCCACTTTTGTCAGCTTTAACGTGCCTTCCAGCATCCCTTTGACGCCCGCGAGCCGCAGCATTCCGCCAGACTTTTTCATTTGCGTGTAGCTGCGCACCACGGACCCAATCGCTGAACTATCAATATGAGCAATTTCCGTGAAATCAAAAATCACCAGCGCCGTTTTCGCCGCGATCTGCTGTTCTACTTCCAGTTCCAGTCGACGGCAATCCGTTCCCGCGTGAATGCTGCCCTTCATTTCGATTGCCACGATTCCTGGTTTGACCTGACGGTTTGCCAGATGCAGAATCATGCGTCACCTTCGTAAGGGAATTGCCGGATCAGTCTCACGCAATCTCCCAGCGCTCCGTAGAGCGAACTTCCCCAGCCACATGGCGTGAACGGGGCAGTCTTCTGGTTCAACGCTTTGTCCGCTTCCGCGAAGAACTTCACATGTTGGCCTGGAGGAGGAACGGCAAACTCCTTAACAGTGATCACGAATGGAATCTCCGCGCCCTGTTGCCGCTTGACGATGGAGAAATGATGGAGCATGGCCAACTGTTCTGCTGGGTTTTCCTGAACATACTGCCAATCGCTCATGCGTAACCACCTCGCGGTGTTTCGCGAATCTGGAGAAAATGAAAGAGTACGGCGAATGTTAGGATAGCAGCGAGCACAAGTCAACGAGAGACAGTCGTTGCCAATCCCTCTGGACGATTTTGAGCGCCTGCGGGCGGACCCCGGGCTAGAGCAACTGATCGGGCACGAAGTGCCTTCTCCGGAAGCCGCTCGCAAGTTCCTGTATGCGTTCCATGAAGAAGAAAAGATTCAGCAAGCCAAGCAGCAGCGACTGCCGGAGCAAATTGCGTACATTCCCTCAGAGAGTGAAGCGCTGGAGGGGTTAGGAAAAGTGAACCAAGATCTGATCCGGCGCTTTGGAGAACGATGTCCGCAGCAGACGATCGCCACGGTGGATCAGGACACCACGATTATCGAGAGCCGCAAACAAGAAGCGCTGCACACCTACGAAGGGCCGCGAGGCTATCAGCCGATGCTGGCGGTGTGGGCAGAGATGGACGCGGTGCTGGCCGATGAGTTTCGAGATGGAAACGTACCGGCGCAGATGGCTCCGTTGACGGTGGCGAAAGCAGCGTTCGCCGCCCTGCCCAAGACAGTGACCACCTATTACTATCGCGGTGATTCGGCCTGTCATGAGAGGGAGTTATTGCGCTGGCTGCCGAACGAGAGACGAGAAGGAGGGCCGCAGGCATGCATTGGTTTCGCGATTAGCGTACGGATGAGTGAAGCGTTGCGCGAGGCGATTCGAGAGGTTCCTGAAAAGGAGTGGAAGTCGTACGGGGAGCCCGAGCCGGGTATCGATCGGGAGTGCGCCGAAGTAGTATTCGTGTCGAACCAGCAAGCAGAGCCGAAGGACAGCAAGCCGCTGCGCTACATCGCCATCCGACTGCGCCAACGGCAGGGAGGGTTGTTTGCCGACGGCAGTAGCGTGCGACACTTCGCAGTGCTGAGCAACATCTGGGATTGGGAAGCGGTGAAGCTGATCGAGTGGCATCGAGAAAAAGCAGGGACGATTGAGCGGGTACATGATGTGATGAAGAATGATTTGCGGCCGGGGTGCTGCCGTCGAAATACTTCGGCGCCAATTTGTGCTTGACATTCTTCGACAAGCCATTCATCTTTTAAAGCTTTGCTCCTTCTTCCACGCTCACTAGAGAAGGGGAGGGAACACCAACACGACCTATGACCAAAGTCCGACTCTGCTTTCACGATCGCTGTTTCGATGGAACCGCCTCGGCGGCGCTTTTTTACCGTTTTTACAGAGAGTGCTACGACGAAAAGGCAGAATTCCACTTTAGCGGGATGACCCACAAGGCCAAGCACCCGTGGGAAGAAGGACTGTTTGATGGCGACGAGAATGCGATTGTCGACTTCAAATATTCCAATTCGCCCAAGGTGACCTGGTGGTTTGATCACCATCAGAGCGCTTTCCTGACACCCGCCGACGCAGAATATTTCAAACGCTTCCCCGGGAAGCAGATGTTTTATCAGCCGGAATACAAATCCTGCACGAAGTTAATTGCGGATATAACCAGAGAAAAGTTTGGATTCAACACCAAGCCACTGGAAGAATTGATTCACTGGGGCGATATCATAGATGGCGCCCAGTTTCCAACGCCACAATCAGCGACAGAATTGGCCGATCCCGCAACACGACTCGCGCTGGTGATTGAGGCCGCGCCAGAGGACGGCATTCCCGCCCAGCTGATTCCGGATCTGGCGTACAAATCGGTGGCGGAGATGGTGAAATTGCCGCTGGTGGCGAAACATCTGGGACCTTTGCTTGAGCGGCACCGGAAGTCGATTGAGATCTTGCGGCAGAGATGCGAGGCGAAAGATGGAGTGATCTTTTTTGACGTTAGCGATCTGGACCTCGAGGGATACAATAAATTCATTCCTTATCTGCTGCACCCGGAGTGCGTTTATTCGGTGAGTGTCAGCACATCGGCAGTGCGTGCTAAGGTTTCGCTGGGCACCAATCCATGGAACCAAACCACAGCTGACCAGAATTTAGCTTCACTTGCGGAAAAATATGGCGGCGGGGGGCATCCACGCGTTTCCGCCATCTCGTTTGAACCGCATGATCTGGAACGTGCGCGAGAAGTGGCCCGCGACCTTGCGACTGTATTGCGAAAGAAGTGAGCGGGCGAGAGCGCGCGGGGCATTCAAGCACGCCTCAGCGCCAGCTTTACTGATATCTGGCGGGCAATAAATTCGGCGAGAAGTGTCGACAAGAATTTCAGAACTATGTAAAATATAGAATTGTTCCGTGGTCCGGTAGCTCAATGGTAGAGCAGCTGACTCTTAATCAGCGGGTTGCAGGTTCGAGTCCTGCCCGGATCACCAAAACACTCAATGTTTAAGCACCTTCCAGAAGACAAGCTACTTTAAGACACAAAGTGAAATTAGTTGTGTCAGTACTGTGTCAGAACACGCTCTGAGCCTGAGTCTGTGCGAACAGAGTCAGCAACATAGCAGCGTGCATAGCTAAATATGGTTTGCATACACTCCCACTTCGCGCGGTGGCGTGTTCTCGCAGCAGTAAAAATCCCCACTGGAGGCAAGTATGAAAAGAAAATCACAGAAACGCATACCTAGGACAGACGAAAATACAAGTCGTGGACTACCATCTTTCAGTTCTTGAAGAATATATCCACGACCTCCAACCGGCCGTAGAATCTTGGCGACAAATGCCATGATCGCTTGATGTCGAGGGTAAGCATGCTGAGAAGCGTATTCGACGACATGCTACCTAGATAAAAACGGCTACAGCGCGAGCGGACGCATGGTCACAGAACTGGAATTCGTTGAACCCTGCGCACGCCGCGCGTATCCAGCAACGCCCCGCCCATGGGATTTCCACACGCGCGGTTCTACTCGCTACGCCAGAACGCCTTCGAGCCACGCTTCGTAGATGTCGACGACGCACGAGCCTGAGTTCTGCCGAGCACGCGCTATTGCTCGCTCGTATAATAACTACGAGTAACGGAGATGACAGCGACACCCGAGCCACCAAACTGACGAGTGCAGTCGGCGAATTTCTAGTAGCGGCGGAATTGTGCCGTCGCGGCCTCCTCGCGACACCTTTTGCTGGCAACGTCCCGCATTACGACATCATCGCCTCTGGTCAGAGTGGCGGACAGGTGGCGGTTCAGGTAAAGGCGATCAACGGCCACGCGTGGCAGTTTGACATTCGGAAGCTTCTGGACGTCCAAATGGACGAGGACGGCAAGCGTCAGATTCTCGGGGCACCGCAACAGGAGCCCTTTCCAGAACTAATGTGTGTACTAGTTGTCCTAAAAAAGACGGGGCAGGACCGCTTTTTCATTCTCGAGTGGAAAGAGCAACAAAATCTTGTGGTCCGAGACTATACGGAATATCTTTCTAACCATAACTTCGTCCGTCCACGGGCACCGGGTTCCTTTCACGTGGCGCTTGCTATTTCGGATGTGGAGCCATTCGAGAACGAATGGCGCAAGATTCTGGACCGAGTGCCCTCAAACAGAGCAGCCCATTGAGGTAATCCTTGCTGGCGGCGGGTGACCGAACTCCGGGCACGTACCGCCAAATCCATGTTCTATTTTGACGTGCAGGGGTCGGTAGCGAAGAAACGAGGGCCGTCGGCAGCGGCGGCTCGGCTTACCTTGACTATTTAATTCACGGTCAGCGTCAATTGAATGGGATTCATCTGGAGTTGTTTCGATGATCCAGTTCGCCACCGCCGTCGGCGTAACCGTGATGGTGTAATTGCCCGACGCAGTTTGCAGTTTGAATGCCGCACTAGCGACCGAACTGGTCGAATATCCCGCCGCTGTGGCAATAGCTTGCACTGTTGCCGCCGAGTTAAGAATGAATGCGGTCGAATACATGGGTGAGGCCGAAGTGGGTGTCGAGCCATCTATCGTGTAGTGGATGATTGCCCCGGGAGTGCTATCCGTGATCGTGACCGTCGGGTAGCTAGTCGAAAACGTTCCGCCATTCGGTGTGATCGCAGGCGTTGCCGCGCTTTGTATCAGGTGGAGGGGGCTGTGTCGAGCCGCCACTGTTGCAACCAATTCCGGAAGAAACCAGCAGAGCCACCAGCAGCGCGGAAACCGCGAACTGAATGGGCCGTAGAGCATTCGGCTTAACGTGGGAGGCGAGGAAGAACGCCAACACTGCCGCGAGCGCCGTCAGAAAGAGGATCGGACTGCGCCTGCTGGGTGAGCCGGGTCGAGTGATCGGTGTGGGAGCGAAGCGCGCCTGCGCCTACGGTCGCTACCGTCACGGTGAAGGGAGTCACTGCTCCGTTCGTCACCGTGACGCTCGGCGGAACCGTGCACGTCGCGCCGAACGGCAATCCCGAACAAGTAAACGTGAGAGTGCCGCTGAAGCCAGCACCCGGTGTGGCAGCGAGGTTGTATTGAGCAGTCTGCCCTGCGGAGACAGATGCGCTTGTCGAGCCGTTCGCAGATGGACCTAACACGGCAGCGGGATTCGCCGTACCACTGACATTGAAAGAGTTGTTACCCGCATCATCGGTTATCGATACGGTGGTTTCACGCACTCCTGCAGCGAGTGGAGAAAAATTCACCGTGATGGAACACGTCGCATTCACGGCTAGTGCTCCTTGGCATGTCGTTGTGAGCGAAAAGTCCGCAGTGTTGCCACCACTCAAAGAAACGCCAGTTATGTGGAGCGTAGCGGTGCCTGAGCTTGTCAGAGTCACGACCTGTGGCGTTCCCGTAGTTCCCTGCGTGATTGTGGGAAATGTGAGCGAACCCGGAACAAGCGTTACGGCAGGGGAGGGCGCATTTCCTTGGCCGCTCAGAGAAACCGTCTGCGTTGTCGGTTTGCCCCCTGCATTGTCGGTGATAGCCAATGTACCGGTTGTGTCGCCTGTGGCCGAGGGACTGAACGCAATTTCAACCGTGCAGGAACTTTGCGTAGGTAACGTAAATGTCGTTCCTGCACAAGTGCCACCACTGACAAGGCTGAAGTTTGCCGTAGTGGTGATTCCGCTAACGACCAGTGGGACCGCGCCGTTTGATGTGATTGTTACGGGCAGCGGACTGCTCTGCTGGCCCAGAGTGACGCCCCCAAATGCGAGATTGCTTGGAGAAAGATAACCTTGCGGCACTGGTTGCGGCAATTTGTCCGGCGTGGTCGTCACAAGAATAGGTCCCGAAACTACGACACCTTGGCCAAACGGATTGGCAATCGCCGGAGTTACGGAGACCAAGCCGGTATTGGGATCTGCTGCGATGGCCTGGATTGCGTATCCGTTTTGTGCATCTCCTGTGATGAAGTAAAAATAAGGACTGCTTGGAGATGGCACCCAGCTCTAGAAAACTGCTGAATCCCGGCGAGCTTGGAGGCAGAGGCGATGTTGGTAACTCGTTTCCGGTACTCGACTGGTAGACGTAAACATTCGTTCCATCCGACCGGTAGTACAACTGACCAGAATTGTTGAACGTACCTTGGATTAAGCCTTCAAATGTTGGCAGAACGACACTTTGCGCCGTAGTCAGAGGTTGGACCAACTGATAGATCCAAGTCGTCTGCGTATAAAGACCGCCAGCGACCGCGATGTAGTTTTGTTGAGGCGACATCACAAGTCCACGGGCGATGTTGTATAGCTGCACCGTTTGACTGAGACTTAAGATGCCTTCTTGTGAGGTGTAAACAAGCAATTCTGTTGGTGGACCACCAAAGCTACCAGCGTACGCATAGAGTGTTCCGTTTGTTGGACTATATGCGCCATCTACAGTATTGGGAACCGAGATAGGCTCTTGCTGGACTGGGCTGAGGTCGGCTGATCCGTTCGCATTCGGGACTATCTGAAAACTTTCTACGCCGCCTTCAGATACCGTGCTCCCGTTAGGACCGGAGATTGCACCGTCGACCACAAGCAAATACGTCCCTGTGGCTTCGGCTCCCAGCGTTATCACATTTGTCAGGCTGGAACTGTACGGTGAGTTGGGTGTTTCGGCCACCTGCCCCTGGCTGTTCACTGAATACACACAAATTCTACCGCCCGAACACCCTGCGAAAATCCACCTTCCCAGAGCATCTACGGTCATGGGGGCGGTAGGCGCGTCCCTCACAACGAACGGGCTGCCAGCTACGGGAGTGAGCACACCCGTGGTGTCGTCTCGGGTGAAAGCTGCGATGCCTGGACCGTTGTTGACAGCAGCGGCAGTAAACACGAACGGTTGAGTAGTTTGTGACGACGCCACTCCGGCGATAAGAATAGAAACCATCAGAACAGCCAGCCACTTAAACGCTGAGGAACTAAGGAATGTTGTTGTGGCTCGCTGGATCGGCCTGAAGAAGGTCCGGTCGCTCATAAAACTTGCTCCTTGGCTGGATGGAGCGACCAGCGTTCGTCGATATGGAAGGGGAATCTTGCTTAACGGTAGCCCTGTA